>NZ_JAWUXR010000011.1:0-608848 GCF_034111225.1 Flavobacterium sp.
ATCCTCCACTTGCTGGAATGGTATAAGTAACTGTATAAGTACCTGCTGTACTTGTACTTGGTGTAATTGCTCCTGTTCCTGAATTGATACTCAATCCAGCTGGTGTAACTGTGTAAGTTCCTCCTGTGTAAGCTCCAGTTCCTGATAAAGTAACTGATTGAGCTGTAGCAACACTTGTACAAAATGGCGTACCAACATAACTAATTGCTGCTGTTGGTGCAGCTGTAATAGTTACACTTGTCGTAACGGGTACTGCTGAACATCCTCCACTTGCTGGAATTGTATACGTAACTGTATAAATACCTGCTGTACTTGTACTTGGAGTAATTGCTCCAGTTGTTGAATTAATAGTTAATCCAGCAGTTGAACTAAATGTTCCGCCTGTATAAGCTCCAGTTCCTGATAAAGTAACTGGCTCTTCTGTAGAAACAGTAGTACAAAATGGTGTACCTGCATAACTAATCATTGCTGTAGGCGCTGTTGTTATTGTTACTGAGGTAGTAACTGGAACAGCTGAACATCCTGCACTTGCTGGAATTGTATACGTAACTGTATAAGTACCTGCTGTACTTGAGCTTGGTGTAATTGCTCCTGTTGTAGCATTGATGGTTAATCCTGCAGTTGAACTAAATGTTCCTCCAGTATAAGCCCCTGTTCCTGATAACGTAACAGCCTGAGAACCGACTAAACTTGTACAAAATGGTGTACCTGCATAACTAATCATTGCGGTTGGTGCAGCTGTTATTGTTACTGAGGTAGTAACTGGAACGGCTGGGCATCCTCCACTTGCTGGGATTGTATAAGTAACAGTATAAGTACCTGCTGTACTTGAGCTTGGAGTAATCGCTCCAGTAGTAGCATTGATAGTTAATCCTACTGCTGAACTAAATGTTCCTCCAGTATAAGCTCCTGTTCCTGACAAAGTAACAGGCTGAGAACCAACTAAACTTGTACAAAATGGCGTACCTGTATAGCTAATCATTGCAGTAGGTAATAATGTAATTGTAATATTAGCGTTGCTACTAGCTGCTAATCCACATGCAGACGCTGGGAAATTATATGTAACTGTATATGCCCCTGGTGTACTTGTTGACACTGTAATTTCTCCAGTTGCAGCATTAATAGATAGTCCAGCTGGCAAAGCAGAAAATGTTCCTCCTGAAGTAAATCCAGGAACTAATATCGGTGAAACATTTGCACTATTTGAACAAACTGGAGTAGTATATGTAAATCCTGTAACGGGAATAATAGCTCCTGTTACTGTAATAGTTCCTGTTGTAGTTGCAGGTGGACATCCCCCAGTTGTGGTTACTGTATAATTGAATGTTCCTGAAGCTGTAGGTGTACCACTTATTGTTACTACATTTCCTGACCATGAACCTGTAACTCCTGCTGGTAAGCCGGTTACCGTTGCTCCGGTTGCTCCGGTTGTAGCTAATGTAATTGTAGAAATAGCTGTATTGACACAAACTGTCTGACTAGTTCCTGGAGCTATTGTATTTAAAGGAGTAACTGTAATAGTTCCTGTTGTAGTTGCAGGTGGACATCCGCCAGTTGTGGTTACTGTATAATTGAATGTTCCTGAAGCCGTAGGTGTACCACTTATTGTTACTACATTTCCTGACCATGAACCTGTAACACCTGCTGGTAATCCTGCAACTGTAGCTCCAGTAGCTCCGGTTGTAGCTAATGTAATTGTAGAAATAGCTGTATTGATACAAACTGTTTGACTAGTTCCTGGTGCAACAGTATTTAATGGAGTAACTGTAATTGTTCCCATTACTGTCGTTGTTGTACAACCTCCTGTAGTTGACAATGTATAGTTAAACGTTCCTGATGCCGTTGGTGTTCCACTTATAGTATAAACTCCTGCTGCAAAACTTCCAGTTATTCCTGCTGGGAAAGCCCCTGCCGTTAAACTGACATTTGTAGCTGCTGGTATACCAGGGTTTAAAGTATATACTATCGATGTTAATGTAGAATTAATACAAACGGCTTGTGAGTTTGTACCTGCTGCTGATGTTAAAGTCAAAGTAGGTGGAACACATGCGCTTGCAACACATGTTATTGAAGATGAAGCAAAACAGGTTCCGACTCCCCCAACTGGTGTTAATGTCAGTTGAACTGAATCTGATGGTGACAATGAATTTACCGAATAAGTAAGTACATTTCCTATATTGGTTGTTGCCGTTGGTGCTCCTGCATTTACAGTATAAGATACTGTATAACTTGTAGCTCCAGGAACTGCCGTCCATGTAAAATTAACTGATGATGCTGTAGAAATACCACAGTTAATTGTAGGGCTTATTATTGGGTTAACTGTAATTGTTCCAGTTGTTGTTGCTGGTGGACAACCTCCAGTTGTTGTTACTGTATAGTTAAACGTTCCTGATGCTGTTGGTGTTCCACTTATAGTAACAACATTTCCAGCCCATGAACCCGTAACTCCAGCAGGTAATCCTGCAACGGTAGCTCCAGTAGCTCCGGTAGTAGCTAAATTTATTGTTGTAATAGCTGAATTGACACAAACTGTTTGACTTGTTCCTGGTGCAACAGTATTTAATGGAGTAATAGTTACACTTGTGGTAACTGGAACTGCTGAACATCCTGCACTTGCAGCAATAGTATACGTAACTGTATAAGTTCCTGCTGTACTTGTACTTGGTGTTATAGCTCCTGTTGATGAATTAATACTTAATCCAGCTGTTGAACTATAAGTTCCACCAGTATATGCGCCAGTTCCTGATATAGTAACTGACTGTGCAGTAGCAACACTTCTACAAAATGGCGTCCCTGCATAACTAATCATTGCGGTTGGCACTGCTGTAATAGTTACACTTGTAGTTGCAGTAACTACTGAGGCACAGCATGAACTAATTGGAATAGTATAAGTAACTGTATATGTTCCCGTTGTACTTGTGCTAGGAGTGATAGCACCAGTTGTAGCATTGATAGTCAATCCTGCAGTTGAACTAAATGTTCCTCCAGTATAAGGCCCTGTTCCAGATAAAGTAACCGATTGGGCTGTTGCATTAGATCTACAAAAAGGAGTTCCCACATAACTAATTGCTGCTGTTGGACATACAGCTGTAACATTTACAACTACATTTCTATTATATCGACACCCGTATTGATCAGTAACAGTAAAAGTATAAGTATAAGCACCAGCTGTAGTAAATGGACCTAAATTAATATCATTAGACAATTCATTTCCAACACATGGTCCTGGCGCTGGACACGATGGACCAGGATTATTAACCACTACACTAGTCGTTGTTTGAGCAGGAATAGTAGGGCCTGCTCCTGAATGACTCCATGTTGCAGTAACTAAGTCAGGTGTTTCTGACAATAAATTTGCATAACAAGATGTTGGAAAAGTTAAAGACCAATTTGATAATACACCATCATCATATGTCAAATTATCTGTTACTCGCAATGTCCATACCCCATTTAAAGCTGCCCCATTTAAAGGTGTAAAAGGATTTGTTGAGGTATAAGTTTGAGGAATATAATAATTCCCTGTTTCACAAGCCCCGGCATAAACACCACAAGTTGCGGTAGCCGTAGTAGTTACTCCTGCAGCAGTCCATGCCACCCCACCTGCATTAACTACTGAATAAGTAGCTACGCACCCTGGTACTCCGTCATCTGCACCATTTGTACAAGTACCGAAGTTATTAGCGCCACCATGTTGATTAAAAACCATAACGGTCTGTCCAGAAGGGGCAATTAATGAAATTTGTAAATCTCCTGAGAAAGAATGTTCTAAATCAAAAGATAATGTAGGGTAACAGCCGGCAGTCATAGTTGATCCTGGCGGAAACAACCCTGAAAAGTCTAATGTTGAATTATAACTAGCTCCAGAACCATCAGGCAAACTAACTGGCCCTGATATTATAGTTGGAGTAGTTTGAACTATTGTTTGAGATAAAGCTTGGCCATCTAAGGTAACCGAACTACCACAATTGATAGAAACTGGAGTTCCTGATGTACCTGTAAAAAGAGGTGTTGGCATCACACGTATTGTCCTTGTGACGGAATTGGAACTTAAACATCCAAGTGGATCTGTGGCAAAATTATTATTTCTAACCCTAAGTCTAACTAAGTATAAACCTCCAGTGGTTGGGAAAGTATGATTTGTTGTTGGAGTTGCTGTAATATTTGTTGTACCATCTCCCCAATCCCATTCATATCTAACTAATGTTCCACTTGGTGTAGTTGAATTTGAAGCATCAAAAGCAACAGTAGTTGAACCTGGATTTAAAGAATTACTAGAACATATATCAACGGTTGAACTTGTTACTAAAGCTGCTGAAGGTGGAGTACATGGGGTAACACATGAAATTGTTGCTGACCAGCCTGCACGTTGGACTGATCCGTCCGAAATGAACCGAAAAGAGACACAGCCGTCAGGGCTAGTAGAAGTAACCACAAAAGCTCCAAGATTGCCACAAAACCTATCGCTTTGAGTTCCAAGAGCTCCTACAGCATTAGCTTGCCATAAATCCAAGTAATCATAACAAGTAGTTCCAATTGACTCTGTATTAAAGGCAGTAAATGAAACTCTAATCTTATCTGTTGGTGTTGTTGGACAAAAAGTAATCGTACTATTTTGAGATGCAGCGTAATCACCTGCTCCACCACCATCTACAAATGTTCCAGTACATGTAGTCCTTGTTCCATTAGCACCATTTGCCATTGTATAAGTTTGACTATATAATGAAAAGTCACATAATAAAACAATCCCTAAAACTAATAAGTAAATTTTTTTCATAGTAAATTATTTAATAGTTATTAGTTTGTTTTTTAAATCTTGATCAAAAACATATATATACCATAGTTCAGTTATGGTAAATGTTTGTTTTACCTTGCTAGATAAGCTATCAAAAAAAGATAGTCCCTCTTTATAATAATTATAATAAGAAAGGTCTATGTTTTTATAATTTTCTATTTCACTTAAAGGAATATCTTTTATTACTGCTAGGTCAGATTGAGAAAAATTATGTGTTGATGATTTACCTTCTAATTTATATGATAAATCAAAAAGCTTAACTTTTTGTTTTAAGACACAACCTGGGGGTAGGTTGTAATTAGAAGTTTTTGATTCTTGAGCACTTACAAAATTATAGCACAAAAATGCAATAAATAATAATAATGTAGTTTTTTTCATAATTTAACAGCTTAAATAGATTTTCGGATGAAATTTAGATTAATCTTAACAATCTAGCAAATTTATTTCACAATATTTTTCGATTTACAACTTATTAAAACAATAATTAAAATTAAGTTAAAAATTTTGTAACAAATCTTTTTAGTTAATAACTAATATCTATATTTACCTTATATAATTAAAATATACATGAAAAAAATTTTAATACCAATTTCAATTTTATGCTTATTAGTTTCTAGTTGCTCTTCAACAAAGAAAACTCAATCTAACACTGCGGATGTTTCAAAATACATGAACTCAATTACTGCAAATGAATTAAGTGATCATTTATATATTGTAGCATCTGATGCAATGGAAGGAAGAGATACTGGTACAAAAGGACAAAAGGAAGCAGGGAAATACTTAATTGAACAATATATTAAAAACGGAATCTCATTTCCTCTTGGTGCTCAAAATTGGTATCAAAAAGTGCCATCAGAATTTATGTCAAAAGGCTTTGCACCTAAATTACCAGATTCAGAAAACATTTGGGCCTTTATTAAAGGGAGCGAGAAACCTGAAGAAATTGTAGTAATATCTGCTCATTACGACCATGTTGGGATGAAGAATGGAGAAGTATACAATGGCGCTGATGATGATGGCTCTGGAACTGTTGCATTATTAGAAATTGCACAAGCTTTTAAAATGGCCCAAAAAGAAGGTCATGGACCAAAAAGGTCTATTTTATTTTTACATGTAACTGGTGAAGAACATGGTTTACATGGTTCTAGATATTATTCAGAAAATCCTCTTTTTCCATTAAAGAATACGGTAGTTGATATAAATATTGACATGGTAGGAAGAAGAGATACTTTACATCCAAATACAAATAACTATATTTATGTAATTGGCTCTGACAGATTAAGTAGTGAACTTCACTCTATTAATGAAGAAATGAATGCAAAATATACAAATTTAGAATTGGACTATAAATATAACGACAGAAACGATCCTGAACGTATTTATTATCGTTCTGACCATTATAACTTTGCAAAAAAAGGAGTTCCGGCTGTTTTCTTTTTTAACGGAATTCATGATGATTACCATAAAGCATCTGATACACCTGATAAAATTGAATATGATGCATTGGCAAAAAGAGCACAACTAGCTTTTACATTAGCTTGGGAAATTGCAAATAGACCCGAAAAAATTAAAGTAGATAGAGATGGAAAATAATTTTTCGTTACAATTTAAATCATAAAAAAACTCCCGAAAATTTCGGGAGTTTTTTTTATATATAATTAAGGAGTTAAAAAACAAACATTGCTCTTTCACCCATTAACTCATTAACCTCATCGGCAACTTGTTCTAAAACTTCTTCATTTGTATGGTTCATAATTACTTTATCCATTAAAGCAACAATAGTTTCCATATCGCTTTCAACCAAACCTCTTGTAGTAACCGCTGGTGTTCCTACTCTAATACCAGAAGTTACAAATGGCGATTTATCATCAAAAGGAACCATATTTTTGTTCACAGTAATTTCAGCTTTTACCAATGCATTTTCAGCTTCTTTTCCTGTAATATTTTTATTTCTCAAGTCAATTAACATCATGTGATTATCCGTTCCTCCAGAAATAATATTATATCCTCTTTTTACAAATGCTTCAGCCATTGCTTTTGCATTCTTTTGCGTTTGTAAAGTATATCTAAAAAATTCATCAGTTAAAGCTTCTCCAAAAGCAACTGCTTTTGCAGCAATAATATGCATTAAAGGTCCACCTTGATTTCCAGGAAAAACCGACATATCTAAAACATGAGACATCATTCTAATATCTCCTTTTGGCGTTTTTAAACCCCAAGGGTTTTCAAAATCTTTACCCATCATAATCATTCCACCTCTTGGACCTCTTAAAGTCTTGTGCGTTGTAGTTGTTACAATATGGCAATGTGGAATTGGGTCAGATAACAAACCTTTAGCAATCATTCCAGCAGGATGTGAAATATCCGCTAACAACAATGCACCAACACTATCAGCTATCACTCTAAAACGAGCAAAATCCATATCTCTAGAATAAGCCGAAGCTCCAGCGATAATCATTTTTGGCTTTTCTGCTAAAGCAATTTCTTGAATTTTATCATAATTTAAAACTCCCGTTTCTTTATCAACTCCATAAAAACTTGGCGAATATAATTTACCTGAAAAATTTACAGGAGAACCGTGCGTTAAATGCCCACCATGAGACAAGTCAAAACCTAAAATTTTATCTCCAGGCTGAAGGCAAGCTGCAAAAACAGCAGTATTAGCCTGTGAACCAGAATGAGGCTGAACATTTACATATGCAGCACCAAAAAGTTCTTTCGCTCTATCAATTGCTATTTGCTCCACAATATCTACAACTTCACAACCCCCATAATAACGCTTTCCAGGATATCCCTCAGCATATTTATTAGTTAATACAGAACCAGCTGCTTCCATTACTTCGTCACTTACAAAGTTTTCTGAAGCGATAAGTTCTAATCCGTGAATTTGTCTGTCTTGTTCGTCAAGAATAAGGTCAAAAATTTGTTCGTCGCGTTGCATTTCAATAAATATTCGTTAAAATTAGGTCAAAATTACGAAAAAGGTTTGTTAAATTGATAGTAAACTTTATATTTGGTTTATAATTTTTCAACAACAAATTAACATATAAAAATATGTCAAATATAGCAAACGACCCGAAGAGAACTTCTTGGATAAATGTTACTCAGAACAGTGATTTCCCAATTCAAAATATTCCTTTTGGTGTTTTTATAACAAAGAATGACGATATTACTATTGGAACCCGAATTGGAGATACTGCAATTGACATGGGAGCTTTACAAAGATTAGGTTATTTTAAAGGAATTGAGTTAACTGATGACATGTTCATGCAGGATACTTTAAACGATTTTATATCTGATGGAAAGAAAACATGGCGCTTGGTTAGAAATAGACTTGCTGAGTTATTCGACAAAACTAATCCGTTGCTTCGTGATAATGTGAAAGAAAGAGAAATTATTCTTTTTGAAATGAGCGAAATTGAAATGTTACTTCCTGTACAAATAGGTGATTATACTGATTTTTATAGCAGTAAAGAACATGCTACTAACGTAGGAACAATGTTTCGTGATCCAGAAAATGCTTTATTACCAAATTGGCTACACATTCCTGTAGGATATCATGGTAGAAGTTCTACAATTGTACCAAGTGGCGTCCCTGTAAGAAGACCAAATGGACAAACTTTACCTGCCGGGGAAACTACACCAGTATTTGGACCTTCACGTTTAGTTGATTTTGAACTAGAAACAGCTTTTATTACCACAGATGCTAACTTAATGGGAGAACCTATTCCTATTAATGAAGCAGAAGATTATATTTTTGGAATGGTATTGTTTAATGACTGGAGCGCACGTGATATTCAGAAATGGGAATATGTGCCATTAGGGCCATTCTTGGCTAAAAACTTTGCTTCTTCAATTTCTCCATGGATTGTAACTATGGATGCTTTAGAACCGTTTAGAGTAAAAGGACCAGACCAATCTCCTACTCCATTACCTTATTTACAACAAGAAGGAAACCATTCTTATGACATTAACCTTCAAGTGGGCATTCAACCAGAAAATGGAGAAGAAACAATTGTTTCTAATTCTAATTTCAAGCACATGTATTGGTCAATGTCGCAACAATTAGCACATCATACCGTTAATGGATGTAGAGTGAATTCTGGAGATATGATGGGAAGTGGTACAATTTCTGGACCAACTCCCGCTAGTTATGGATCTATGCTTGAATTATCTTGGGGAGGAAAAAACACAATCCCGATGAAAGATGGTTCTGAAAGAAAGTTCATTAACGACAATGACACTGTAATTATCAAAGGACATTGTAAAAATAATGAAGTAAGAATAGGTTTTGGAGAATGCTCAAGCAAACTATTACCTGCTTTAGATTTAAAATAAAATCAATTTACTTTTATATAAATGCAAGGGAATTTTTTATTAAATCACCCTTGTTTTTATTTTAAAAATATAATATTATTAAATTATCAAAAATCACAATAGTCCTTTTACTAACAACTTTTAGTGTTTTTTCTCAAAAACCATGTGAAAAAGACACAACATATAATCAATTTGATTTTTGGGTTGGAGAATGGACAGTTTATGAATTAAAAGGAAATATTGCTGGACATAGTAAAATATCTAAAATATTAGACAATTGTATTGTTCTTGAAGAATGGACTTCAGCAAATAAAGTACCTAGTGGATTAATTTATGCTGGAAAAAGCTATAACACATATAACTCAAATACAAAACAATGGCAACAAACTTGGGTTGATAATGTAGGAGGCAGTACTGAATATCTTTTTGGAAAATTTGAAAACAATAAAATGGAATTTTTAACCAATGAATTTCAATTAGATGAAAAAACAAAAGCAATTAGAAAATTAACTTTTTTTAAATTACAAAACGGTTTTGTGCGTCAACTTGGAGAAATATCAAAGAATAATGGAACAACTTGGACAGCTGAATACGATCTAGAATATAGAAAAGAAAAATAATTGGCATCGTTTTTGAATTTTCAAAAAAAACGAACTGAATTAAAGATAAATACTTCAAAATATTATCTTTGAAAAATAAATACCTATATATATGAAAAAAATTACTCTTTTATTTATTGCAACCCTATTTATTGCTTGTGGTGTAAAGCAAACACAAACGCTTTTAAGCAATGGAAATTACGATGCTGCAATTGATAATGCAATAAATAGCTTAAGTTCAAATAAAACTTCAAAAGGAAAACAAGATTATGTTTATTTATTAGAAGAAGCATTTGCTAAAGCTAAAGCCAGAGACATCAACAGTTTAAACCTTATAAAAAAGGAAAATAATCCAGCTAACTACGAACGCATTTTTAACCTATATACGCAGTTAAGAAATCGTCAAGAGAGAATTAAACCTCTTTTACCATTACCTCTTCATAAAGAAGGAAGAAATGCTATTTTCCCTATGGATGATTATTCAGATCAAATTGTAAATAGTAAAAGTAATTTATCAGGGTACTTATATAATAATGCTAAAAAAATGATGGGTTCATCTAATAAAATGGATTTCAGACAAGCTTTTGATGATTTAATGTATTTGGATAAATTAAATCCAAATTATCAAGATGTAAGATCTTTAATGGATCAAGCACAGTTTAAAGGAACTGATTTTGTTCATGTATACACTAAGAATGAAACAAACATGGTAATTCCTGCTCGTCTTCAAGATGATTTACTAGATTTTAGCACTTACGGAATTAACGACAAATGGACAGTATATCATAACAACAAGCAAAAAAATATTAAATATGATTTTGGAATGATTGTTAATTTTAGACAAATCAATATCTCACCTGAACAAGTAAAAGAGAAACAATTCGTAAAAGAAAAGCAAATCAAAGACGGTGTCAAAACGCTTTTAGATAATAATGGAAATGTTGTAAAAGACAGTTTAGGAAACCCTATTAAAGTAGATAATTTCAAAACAATCTCTGTAAGTATTTATGAATTCACACAATTCAAATCGTGTCAAGTAACAGCTAAAGTAGACTATATTGATTTTAGAAACAATCAATTAATCGATGCTTTTCCTGTTGCAAGCGAATTCATTTTTGATTATATATATGCAAATTACAATGGAGATAAGCGCGCTTGCGAAGATACTTATTACCAATATTTTGACAGAAGATCAGTTCCTTTTCCCTCAAATGAACAAATGGTCTACGATACTGGCGAAGATTTAAAAGCCAAACTAAAAAGTATTATTACCAATAATAAATTTAGACGATAAAAAAAAGTCCTGCAAATTGCAGGACTTTTTTTATACAAATTTATTTAAAATTTCAGCTTCTATATCGCTATGGGTCGAGCTAAATATCGCTACTCCTTCTTTTACCACAATTAATTGAGGTGACTGATGTTCAACTTGAAAACGTTCAGCAATTTCATTTGAAATATTTCTATGATTTATTAAATCTAGGAAAAACGGCTCTAGCTGCTCTGAACTAAAATTATAATCGTTTTCAAACTGCTTTAAAGCAAATCTACTTATACTACAACGTGAACTGTGCTTAAAAAGAATAACCGGCTTTTCATAAGAAAGAGCAATAGCTTCATCAATTACTTTTAAATCATCTAACTGATTCCAATTCACTTTTGGAGAAGAACTTCCTTCTTCATTTGTTCCAAACATTTTATTAAAAAAACTCATTTTTGTCTTATTTTCTGACATTTTGTCTGCTTTAAGTGATAAATATCATATAAAACAAGCCATTTTGTCGTTACTTTTGTAGAGGTACACTTATTGATTTCTACACTACAAATTTACAAGAAATATTTCAAGTAAATAGTAATACAACTAACACAAATACAAATGAACTTAAATAATTTAACTATAAAATCGCAAGAAGCTTTGCAGCAAGCACAGCAAATTGCACATGGTTTTGAAAACCAACAAATTGAAAATGAACATATTTTCAAAGCAATCTTAGAAGTTGATGAAAATGTAACTCCGTTCATACTTAAAAAACTTAATGTAAACCTAGACTTATTTAAGAAAATTCTAGACAGTACAATACAAAGTTTCCCTAAAGTAACGGGAGGAGAAATACAATTATCAAGAAATGCTTCACAAATGCTAAATGAAGCCATTTCAATTGCTCAAAAAATGAAAGATGAATATGTTTCAATTGAACATTTGATATTGGGTATTTTTAAATCAAAAAGCAAAGTTGGTCAAATATTAAAAGATCAAGGAGTGACTGAAAAAGGTTTAGATAGCGCCATAGCAGAAATGCGTAAAGGAGAAAATGTAACATCTGCTTCTGCCGAAGAAACTTATAATGCATTGAATAAATACGCTAAGAATTTAAATGAGTTGGCTCGTAATGGAAAATTAGACCCAGTAATTGGTCGTGATGAAGAAATCCGTAGGGTTTTACAAATTCTTACACGTAGAACAAAAAATAATCCAATGCTTGTGGGTGAGCCTGGAGTTGGTAAAACAGCAATTGCAGAAGGTTTAGCGCATAGAATTGTAGATGGTGATGTGCCTGAAAACTTAAAAGATAAAATCGTCTTCTCTTTAGACATGGGAGCTTTGATTGCCGGAGCTAAATACAAAGGAGAATTTGAAGAACGATTAAAATCGGTTGTAAAAGAAGTAACATCTGCTGAAGGAGATATTGTTCTTTTTATAGATGAAATTCACACACTTGTTGGAGCCGGTGGTGGCGAAGGCGCTATGGATGCAGCAAACATTCTAAAACCTGCACTTGCACGTGGAGAACTTCGCGCTATTGGAGCAACAACTTTAGATGAATATCAAAAATATTTCGAAAAGGACAAAGCTCTAGAAAGACGTTTTCAAAAAATTATTGTTGATGAACCTGATACAGAAAGTGCCATTTCTATACTTCGAGGAATTAAAGAAAAATACGAAACACATCATAAAGTTCGTATTCAAGATGATGCAATTATAGCTGCTGTAGAATTATCTCAACGCTATATTACCAATCGTTTTCTTCCAGACAAAGCAATTGACTTAATGGATGAAGCGGCTTCAAAATTAAGAATGGAAATCAATTCTAAACCAGAAGAATTAGACGTTCTTGATCGCAAAATAATGCAATTAGAAATTGAAATTGAAGCCATTAAAAGAGAGAATGACGAAACCAAACTAAAATCATTAGGTTTAGATTTAGCAAATTTAAAAGAAGATCGAAACGAAATATATACAAAATGGAAAGCGGAAAAAGATGTTGTTGATGCTGTTCAAAATGTAAAACAAGAGCTAGAAGACTTCAAATTAGAAGCGGAACGCGCAGAACGCGATGGTGACTATGGAAAAGTAGCTGAAATTCGCTATGGTAAAACAAAAGAAGCGCAAGAACGTTTAGATGCATTACAAAAACAATTAGCAGAAAACCAAGATGGAACAGCTTTAATTAAAGAAGAAGTAACACGCGAAGACATTGCAGAAATTGTTGCAAAATGGACTGGTGTTCCGGTAATGAAAATGCTTCAAGGAGAAAGGGAAAAACTTTTAAAACTAGAAGACGAACTGCACCATAGAGTTGTAGGACAAGAAGAAGCAATTGAAGCAGTTAGTGATGCTGTTCGTAGAAGTCGCGCAGGATTACAAGACATGAAAAAACCTATTGGTTCATTCTTATTTCTTGGAACAACAGGTGTGGGTAAAACAGAACTTGCAAAAGCTCTTGCAGAATACTTATTTGACGATGAAAATGCAATGACTCGTATAGATATGAGTGAATATCAAGAACGCCATAGTGTAAGTCGATTAGTTGGCGCACCTCCTGGATATGTTGGTTATGACGAAGGAGGTCAATTGACAGAAGCTGTTCGTAGAAAACCTTATTCGGTTGTTTTATTAGACGAAATTGAAAAAGCACATCCTGATACTTTTAATATATTATTACAAGTTTTAGATGAAGGAAGATTAACCGATAATAAAGGAAGAACTGCCGATTTTAAAAACACTATTATAATTATGACTTCTAATATGGGAAGTGAAATTATTCAAGAAAAG
The DNA here is from genome assembly GCF_034111225.1 of Flavobacterium sp. Classification (GTDB taxonomy): domain Bacteria; phylum Bacteroidota; class Bacteroidia; order Flavobacteriales; family Flavobacteriaceae; genus Flavobacterium. Next base: position 13,763 of record NZ_JAWUXR010000011.1, read on the forward strand.
TTTGAAAACTTAAAAGGTAATATTGAAGATATAACCGAAGTTGCTAAAAAAGAAGTATTAGGTTTATTGAAACAAACCGTTCGTCCTGAATTTATAAATCGTATTGATGAAATCGTATTATTTACACCTTTAACAACAGAAAACATTAGAAAAATTGTTGCTATTCAGCTGAAAAACGTAACTAAAATGCTTGCACAACAACAAATTACAATGGATGTTACTGAAGAAGCGATAGATTATTTAGCAGAAAAAGGATTTGATCCTCAATATGGAGCAAGACCAGTTAAAAGAGTTATTCAACGCGAAGTATTAAACGCTTTATCAAAAGACATCTTAGCAGGAACAATCACAACAGATAGTATTATCCTACTTGATAGTTTTGAAGGAAAATTAGTTTTTAGAAATGAATAATTAATATATTTAAGTTAGTTTAAGTCCTCAAAGAAATAATTTCCTTGAGGATTTTTTATTTATATTTGGCTATAAACCATTTAGGTATGAAAAATATTATTTTAAAAAATGGACTTCTAGGCGGATTGATCGTTTCAATTGTTATGACTTGTATGACTTTGTACATGAAATCAAATCCTAATAACGAGCCAAGTGCGATTATAGGTTTTGCAAGTATGCTATTAGCTTTTACATTTTTATTTTTAGGCGTAAAAAAAGTTAGAGAAACAAATGAAGATAAAATTACATTTGGCAAAGCATTTTTAACTGGTTTATACATAGCGCTAATTATTTCAACTATTTATGTACTAGTTTGGTTAGTAATCTATTATAATTTCTTTCCAAATTTTATGGAACAATACAGTGACTTAGTTCTTAATAAATTAAAAGCAGAAGGAAATTTAGAAGAACTTGCTGCTAAGTCAGAAGAAATGGAAATGATGAAAGAGTGGTATAAAAGCCCAATAATGATTGTACTTTTAACTCTTATGGAAATTTTACCTATAGGTATAGTTGTTTCTTTAATTTCTGCATTAATTTTAAAAAAGAAATAAAAACAAAAAAGCCTCAATTTGAGGCTTTTTAAATTTAAATATCGATCTATTGTTGATCTATTCTTTTAAGATTTCTCCATTAGATGAAAGTAAAAGTTTTTTCGTTTTTTTATCGTTTTTAATTTTTATAGAGTATTCTTTTTTGTCTACATGACCATCACTTTGAGCATATAAATATTTGTCTTTAACAATATCCCAGCCTGGATAGTTTTTAGAAACAGAATATAATACTTCATTAGGTAAAGTAATACTTTCATACTTTTCAATAACATTTATTAATTTTCCTTTTTGATTATATCTAGCTGTTAAGGTTCCTTTATCGTTTCTCATGATAACCAAATAGTTATCAAAACCTTCATAATCTTTACCTAAATCATATGATATAAAAAAATCCTCCATTTGTTGAACGTGCAAATCAGGATGTTTATCTGGAAGATAAATAGAAAAATCATCTCCTATTTTAGTCAATACAATTTCTGGTAATTCTCTTAGTGCTAAATTATCATTATTTGAATCGCTAAGGTTAATTTTATTTTGCGAATAAGATAATGATGTTATACATAATAATATTAAAACAAATGTTTTCATAATAATTGGTTTTTTAAATTAGTTATATTAAATAATTTAAAATTTAAGGTTTACAATTTCTTCCCCTTTTTGATTGTTGGCTATATTTTAAATTATTATCTCTATCGTATTTATATATTTACACAACAAATTTAATCTATACTTCTTAAAACATCTGTTAATTACTAACGATCAATACGTTAATTAAACGTTATACTTTTTAACCTAATTTTATCTTTATCGGATAAATTTACATTCTATTATTTTAAACTTATATATATGCAATTCATAGATAAATATGTTAAATAAATGAGGCCATTTAATTTCACACCATTTGATGGTTATACTATTAAGCATATAGAAATTCTATCTTTAATAATAGTGATTTCCTACATTTAAAAAAAACAAAAAAGCCTCAATTTGAGGCTTTTTTTTTAAAAAAAAAATTAACTATTATTAATCTAATCCTTTTAATATCTCTCCGTTAGAAGACAACAAAAGTCTTTTAGTTTTTTTATCATTTTTAATTTTTATAGAATATTCTTTTTTGTCTATATGACCATCACTTTGGGCATATAAATATTTATCTTTAACAATATCCCATCCCGGAAAGTTTTTGGATACAGAGTACAATACTTCATTAGGTAAGATAATACTTTCATACTTCTCAATAACATTTATTAATTTTCCTTTTTCATTATATCTAGCTGTTAAGACTCCTTTATCGTTTTTCATGATAACCAAATAGTTATCATAACCTTCAAAATCTTTACCTAAGTCGTAGGATATAAAAAAGTCTTGTAATTGTTGAACATATAAATCAGGATGTTTTTCTGGAAGATAAATAGAAAAGTCATCTCCGATTTTGGTTAATACGATTTCTGGTAATTCTCTCAATTCTAAATTATCATTATTTGAATCACTAAGATTATTTCTATTTTGCGAAAAAGACAATGTCGTTGTCATGCATAATAATACTAAAGCAATTGTTTTCATAATAATTGGTTTTTTAGTTTTCATAATGTTTGGTTTTTTAAATTAGTTATACTAAAATAATTTTAAATTTTAAGGCTTAAATTTACTTCCCCTTTTTATTATTGATATTTTTTTAATTATAATTTCTTGATTTGATAAAAACGCTTAACTCCACTAATATAACCTATATAGCTTAAAATATCTGTTAATACATGTGATTAAAATTGTTAATTTATAGTTATACTTTTAACCTCATTTTACCCTTGTCGGATAAATTTACATTCTATTATTTTAAACTTATATATATGCCATTCATAGATAAATATGTTAAATAAAATTTATTCCAAGAACTTAACTAGTAGACATTAAAGTTGCTCTAATGCATATAAAAAATAATTAATGATATACACACATAATACAAAAGGCTACCCGAATTCGGATAGCCTTTTGTTTAATTTTTATAATTGTTGTAATTTAATTATTCTTTGACAAAGTCAAAACTTTGACCATTATAGTTTAGTTTAAAACTCTTATTATCGTCAGAAAATTTAATTTCTAAACCTGCAGGTTCAAATCCGAAAGTATTATTTCCCATATCATCTAATGGAAGAGGTCCTTGACCAGTAGCATTTAATACTAATTGATCGTCTTCTTCAGTAAACTCAACTTTAATTGGAATTTGCTTACTAGAATACACTCCTGAGTAAACACTCAATTTTCCTGGAGCTGGCGCTACAAATCCTTCCGTTTTCCATTTATTATTTTCATCATTAAAATCTGGCAATACATTATCAGGGTCAATTACAATTGTTTTCAACTCTTCTGTAGAATTAAAACTAAATGACCATGAAGTATTTCGTTGCCAAATTTCAACAGGTAAATTTACACGCGATTTAACACCACTAACTGTTTCAATCTCTAAAACAACAGGCATTGCCATTTTTTCTAAATTTTCAATTGTAATAATTGCTCCTTTTGTTGGGTTATTTTTTACATATTTAACATCTGTAACAGCTTGATCAAGTCTCCAGTTGTTTAAAATCCAACCTCTCCAAAACCAACCTAAATCTTCACCTGAAGCATTCTCCATTGTTCTAAAAAAGTCCTCTGGAGTTGGGTGTTTAAATGCCCAATTCTTTATATATGTTTTAAACGCAGTATCAAAACGGTCAATTCCTAAAACATGCTCGCGTAAAGTTGCTAATGCCGTACCTGGTTTCATATAAGCTAACAAACCTAAGTTTCTTTCTTTCATTCCATCTGGAGCAGTATAAACAGGCTCTAAGCCCGGTTTAGTCATCATTTCTGCCATAAGGTGCATGTTGAATTTCTTTTCTTCATATTCTCCTTTATTGAAATCTTCAGCACTTACACCATTAATAAACGTATTAAAACCTTCATCCATCCAAGCAAATTGTCTTTCATTAGAACCAACAATCATTGGAAACCATGCATGACCAAATTCATGGTCAGTAACACCCCATAAAGATGAACCTTTAGAAGAGTATTTACAAAAAACAATTCCTGGATATTCCATTCCACCTTCATTTCCTGCAACATTTATTGCCGCTGGATAAGGGTATTCAAACCATCTCTTTGAGTAACCTTCGATACTTGCTTTTGTGTATTCTGTAGAACGACTCCAAGCTTTTTGTCCTTCACTTTCTTCTGGATAAGCTGAAAGTGCCATTGATTTTTTTCCGCTAGGTAAATTTATACGTGCTCCGTCAATAATAAAAGAAGCTGAGGATGCCCAAGCAACATCTCTTGAATTTGTCATTTTAAACTTCCATGTTTTTGTAGCCGAAGTTTTATTTGCTTTCTTAACATCGTCTAAAGAACGAATCATAACAGTACTTTCGCTTTCTTTAGCTCTTGCCCAACGATTTTGCTCTTCTTTACTCATTACTTCTGAAGCATTTATAATTTCACCCGAGCAAACTACAAAGTGATTTGCAGGAACAGTAATAGCCATTTCAAAATCTCCATATTCACAATAAAACTCTCCAGCCCCTAAATAAGGTTGTGTGTTCCATCCTCTTATATCATCATAAACTGCCATTTTTGGATACCATTGTGCAATTGTATAAATAGTTCCGTTTTTAGTAGGTAAATAACCCATTCTATCTGAACCGTATTCTGGAGAAACAAATGAAAAATTAATTGCAATTTTTATTTTTCCTCCATTTGATTTTAATGGTTTTTCCAAATACACTTTCATGCGCGTATCTACAATTTCATATTTTGAAGACTTACCGTTAACGGTTAATAGGCTAATTTTATGACCTCCATCAAACTCTTCTCCTTTTGCTCCGTTTCTTGAACCTGAAACCGGTACAACAGCATTTCCACGAGAATCTTTCGAAAATAAATTTTGATCTAAATACATCCAAATATAATTTAACTCATCTGGACTATTGTTTGTATAAGTTAAATTAACCGATCCTTTAATTTCATTTGTAGCTTCATTTAAAGACGCTGTTAATTTATAATCTGCTTTGTTTTGCCAATATTTCACACCTGGCTTTCCACTTGCCGAACGCGTTTCTGTGGCATTTTTTGTGTAAAAATTTGGTGCAAATGCATCATAATAACTGTAATTAGAATTTTGTGCAAATGCACTAGAAAATCCTATACAAAGAACCATGAAAATGGTTGCTTTTAATAAAAGTTTTTTCATAATTTGATTTTTTTTGTTTGCCTTATTAATTTTAATAATTAATAATTTTTATATTTAACAAATTAACAAAAAAAAGAAAGAATACTAATCGTTATTTTTGTTTTGAAACCTTAATTTTTTCATAAAAAATGCAGTTTAAACCTTTTCCAGAACTAAAGTCTGAACGTTTACGTTTTAGAAAACTAACAAATGAAGATGCACCAGCAATTTTAGAGTTACGAAGCAATCCCGAAACAATGAAATTTATACCAAGACCATTACTTTTAGATATAGAAGGTGCTTTAGCTCATATAAAAATGATTAATGATAAAATTGACGAGAATTTAGACATTAATTGGGCTGTAACTGAAAAAAATAGTGATAAATGCATAGGAATAATAGGCTTTTTTAGAACACAACCTGAACATTTTAGAACCGAATTAGGTTATATGATACTACCTCAACATAAAGGAAAAGGTTATGTTACCGAAGGGGTAAATACACTTTTAGACTTTGCTTTCAACCAACTTAACTTCCACTCTATCGAAGCTACTATAGATTCTCGTCATGTTAGCTCTGAACGCGTTTTAATAAAAAATGGCTTTACGAAAGAAGCGCATTTTAAAGAAAATTTTTTCTACAACAATGAATTTACAGACACTGTAATTTACAGTATTTTAAAAAGAAATTTCAAAAAGTGATAGTTACTATTTCAAATACAAAAATATCAGCGTCTATAAATAGTTTGGGTGCTGAATTGATTTCATTATCCAAAAATGACTTCAACTACATTTGGGAAATTGACGAAAAATATTGGAACAAAACTTCGCCCGTTTTATTTCCTATTGTTGGAAGTTTAAAGAATAATGAGTTTACTATTGATGATGAAAAATACTCGTTAACTAGACATGGGTTTGCAAGAGATTGTGAGTTTGAACTTATTGAACAAAAAGAAGCTTCTGCCCTATTTTGTTTAAAATCAAATGAATTTACTTTAAAAAACTATCCGTTTCATTTTGAATTATTTATAAACTATGAACTCAAGGCTAATGAACTTATCATTTCTTATAAAGTAGTAAATCATTCTAAAGTTAGAATGGCATTTAACATAGGTGCTCACCCGGCATTTAATTTACCGCTTAATACAGATGAGTATTCTTTAGAGTTTAATGTCTTAGAAAGCTTTAAAACGCATAAATTAGACAATGGTTTATTCTCTGGCGTTACCCAAAAAATAGAAAACAATAATAACACTTTGTTTTTAACGGAAAGCCTATTTGAAAATGATGCTTTGGTTTTTAAAAATATAAAATCAAACTCCATAAAACTTAGGCATTTAAAAAAAGATTTTATAAAAATAAACTTTTATAATTTTCCGCATTTAGGAATTTGGAAAAAACTCAAAGCTCCTTTTTTGTGCATAGAGCCATGGACTGGTTACGCAGATGACGTCAACACTACTGGAAAAATATTTGAAAAGAAAGGGATTCAAATTTTAAAACCAAATTGTACATTTGAATGTAAAATTGAAATTGAAATATAAAAAAATCCTGTTTTTCAACAGGATTAGTATTTTAAATTAATTTATGAATTCTATTCACGGGTATCACAACTCCTTGTTTTAAAATTACTCTATTGTCAGTAACTCCCCATATTGTCGTTTCAACCATTTTATAAGATGAATCATCTTCAAAATAGATTTTCATTTTAACATGCTCAATATTTCCTAAGGTTGAAGCTCTATCTAAATCCTGTTTTCTTTGTTTTATAGCACCTATTTCTTCCAACACTTCAGTATTAGGAAATGACAAAGTTGGGATTGATTCTTTATCTATAATTTGGTATTCCGCAGTCATAGTCAATAATTAGTTGGTTAGTTTAACATAAAGTTAGGCTTTTTTTTAAAACAATTTGATTTTTAAATAAAAAAAAAGCTTTTCAGCTCTCTTTTTTATTTAACTTTAATAATCAACAAGTCTTTTATTCCTTTGTTTTCTATTACATCATAGTCATTACTCTCTGTTTCTCCTACAATTACAATTCCATTATCGGCAGTTTCTGTTGCGTCATAAGCAAAATCATAACTAGAACCTCCAAATGTTTTTTGCCATAACAAATATCCTGATTGGCTTATTGTTAATGCCCAAAAATCATTTTCACCTTTATTTTCATTAATGTCTAAATCTGCGCTTCGGGTATGACCAGAAATAACAAAATTACCATTAGACATAGCTTTAATAGAGTTTGCAAAATCAAATCCTGTCCCTCCAAAAGATTTATCCCAAATTTTATTTCCATTATCATCAATATTAATAACCCACACATCATTATTTCCTTTGTTTGATGAAATATCTCCATCTGTACTATTTGATGTCCCTGCAATTAAATAAGTATTATTAATTGATTTAGCAATTCCATAAGCTTGGTCTAAGCCTGAACCTCCAAAAGATTTTTTCCAAACTAAATTTCCTGTAGAATTTATTTTAATTACCCAGTAATCATAACCACCATGATTATCAGTTACGTCAAAATCTGAGCTTTCTGAATAACCAACCATAATTAAACCTTTATCTTTAGACTCAACTACATCAAATACTCTATCATTTTGTGTACCTCCAAAATAAATATCCCATTCTTTCTCACCAACTGAGTTTAATTTTATCCCATAATACTCTCCAACACCATGTAGAATAACATTAGCCGAACGAACTATACCAGAATAATCTGCATAACCCGTAACAAAATAACCTCTATCTGAAGTAGAAATAATTTTATGTGCATGATCGTGACTCATGAAACCGTAACTTTTTTTCCAAATTAAGTTACCATTACTATCTGTCTTAAAAATAAAAAAATCGTGCATTCCTAGATTAGTTGGAACATCTCCGTCGCTACTTTTACTGTAACCGGCAACAGTTAGTGATAAATCATCATTTTCAATAACACTATATCCCAAATCATCTAAATTTCCACCATAAGTTTTACTCCAAAGTAAATTTCCATTTACATCGTATTTAGACAACCATATATCTTCTTCTAAGTATCTTTTATCTGTAATGTCTCCTCCAGAACTTTTTGTATTACCAACAACTACAACTCCACCATCAGAAGTAGCACAAACTCCTCTAATTATTTCTTCGTCTGCACCTCCAAAAGTTTTAACCCATTGAACTTCTCCATTAAAATTATTTTGACTCCCGTTATAATCATCAGTACATGAAAACAATAAAAAAAAACTTAATATAACTGAAAATATCTTCATCTTATTTTACTATTAATTTTTGTGAAATAGAATCATTTACAAGCAATATATACATTCCAGAAGCCAACTCATTCACATTAAATTGAACATTGTTTGAATTAAAATTATTCATTGACATTACTTTAGCGCCTAATAAATTAAAAACCTCAACTTTTTGAATAGGTATATCTAAACTTAGATTAACCAATCCATTTGTAGGGTTTGGATATAAAGAAATATTTGAAGTAGTAAAGTCATTATTACTTAAAACTGCGTTTTTCTTTACTATAAACAATCCTCTTTCAATATCACTTATAATAATAGAACCACTTGCAAAATAAGGATAAACACTCCAAGCTCCATTAAATTGATTGGAATTACTCGAAGGGTAAGTGTCAAAGAAACCTATCTCATTCATATTAGTATTATCAATATCTGAAATATCCATAATTCTAATTCCTGCTCTATAATTAGCTAAATAAAAATCATTTCCCTTTGTATAGCCGTTATGATCAATTGCTGCAGTTTGTCCACTATAGTTCCATTTTAAAACAGGAGCATCTAAATTTGACATATCAACAATAACAGTTTTAGTATTGAAACCAAAAGTTTGTTCGTCAACTTCATCACCTAAAAGAAAATATTTATGGTTTCCGGTTAACCAACCTTGATGTGTATAAGCTGTATTTGTATAAGTAAAGCTTGAGATTAAAACGGGTGCCAATTTATTAGTTACATCTACTACTACTACTTTATTTTCATTTGACCCAAAATAAAGTTGTTTTCCAACATGTTCTGTATCTGGGCCATTATATACAACTATTTGTGCATCATGAGAATATCCTTGTGCGTTATATTCATTTACAAAAACAGGAGTTGCTGGTGTTTGAATATTTATAATATGTGGACCTCCTCCATTACTTACTCCGCTACTGCCAGGAACATAAGTTCTAGTTCCTATTGCATAAGCATAACCATTAACTTCATCAATTGCTATATTATGGCATCTTCCAAAACCAGTATAATGATAATCTGCAGTAAAAGTCTGTGGAGTAGAAACACCTCTTAATCTTTTTAAATCAAAAACTTGCATACCATGACCAGAAGCCTCACTCACAATAAAAGCATGATTATTATACACTTTAATATCTCTCCAAATACTATTCACACTAGCTGTAGGCAATTTACCTAAATAAACAGGAGAAGTTGGAACGGAAATATCTACAAATGCAGTATGGCTAGTTAAGCCTATAATTGCATACTCTTTATTGTTTAAAGGGTCAGTCCAACCCCAAATATCATTAGCTTCGGTTGAAACAGTACCCCCTAATTGAATTGCGGTTAATTGAGACATTAAATCTATTTTATTACAAGGATAAACACCTGCAAAACCTGCAGAACAAATAGTTTGAGCAGAAAAAGTTATAGAAAATAACAATAAAAGGGATGTAATTTTAAATTTCATTAGTAGTTATATATTTATTGGGAAATCAAATATACAATTTTTAATGAAGATTAATTCAGAAAATATATTCAAAATATTCTACATTTGTACTCTATGCAAAAAAACATAAACATACTTAATAAAAGAGCTCGTTTTGATTATGAAATACTTGACAAGTACAACGCAGGTATTGTATTAACAGGAACTGAGATTAAATCTATTCGTTTAGGTAAAGCTTCTATTGCAGAAAGTTTCTGTGAATTTCACAATCTTGAACTTTTTTTAATAAATACAACAATTGAAGAATATTTATATGGAACACACTACAATCATAAAGCTAAAAGTGAACGAAAATTACTTTTAAATAAAAAAGAACTTAAAAAACTTCATAAAGACAGTGACAACAAAGGATTAACTATTGTTCCATTACGTTTATATACCAATGAAAAAGGAATGGCAAAAATTGAAATTGCTCTTTGTAAAGGTAAAAAGAACTATGATAAACGTGAAACAATGAAAGAAAATGATTCTAAAAGAGAAATTGATAGAATTAAAAAGAACTTTTAACCTCTAAATATTTCCTTTTGAAAGAAATACTTAAAAATGCTAGACTTGAAAAACAATTTTCAACAAGAAAATTAGCTGAACTAACTTCAATTGACCAAGCATTAATAAGTAAATTTGAAACAGGAAATAGAATTCCAACAAAAATCCAAGTTCAAAAACTAGTTGAAATTTTAAATCTCAATTTAAAAACAACATTAGTTGTATGGTACAAAGTTAAAATTCAAAATGAATTTGAACTAAATCCGTTTGTTATTCAAGCCATTACAGAACTTTTTAACGAAAAAGGGTTTGATGTCGTAAAACATGAAAACAAAGAAAAAATTGCTTCTATTTTAGACGAAATTGAAATTCTAAAACAAAAACTTACTAATTTAAAATAGTTAATTTTTATCTTCTAAAAGAGGCACAAATCGAAACTCTCCATATTCATGCTTTTCAAATTGAGATTCATTTTTACGAACTAGCATCGTCATTATTTGATTTTTTTCACCTAACGGAATAACCAACTTACCTCCTATTTTTAATTGCGCCATTAAAGGCTTTGGAATAAAAGGTGCGCCAGCAGTAACAATTATGCTATCAAAAGGAGCTGATTCGGGCAAACCTTTATACCCATCGCCAAATATTAATTTTTTTGGTTTATATCCTAATTTCGGCAACAGCAATGAGGTTTTTTTAAACAATTTATTTTGCCTTTCTATACTATAAACAATTGCCCCCATAGCATATAAAACTGCTGTTTGATAACCGCTTCCTGTTCCTATTTCTAAAATTTTATCTCCTTTTTTAACTTCTAACAACTCACTTTGAAAAGCAACTGTATAAGGCTGAGAAATGGTCTGGTCTGCTCCAATTGGAAAAGCTTTATCTTGGTATGCGAAATTTTCAAAACTTGAATCTAAAAACAAATGGCGTGGAATTTTTTTTATTGCTTCTAATACATTTTTATCAGTAATTCCTTTTTCTTCAAGCAGTTTAGCCAGCTGATTTCTAAGACCTTGATGTTTTGAGGTGTCTTTCAATTTAAGGGAGTTTTGTTTTTGTAAAAATAGAAAACAAAAAGACAATTATCAATCTTATTTTATCAATTAATTGTTATTTTTGTTGAAAATACTCTATTATGTTAAAAGTTGGCGTACTAGGTGCTGGTCATTTAGGAAAAATACATTTACGATTATTGAATCAATCTGAAAAATACGAATTAGTAGGCTTCTACGATGAAAATCATGAAAATGGAAAGAAGGTAGCAGCTGAATTTGGATACAAACAATTTGATACTATTGCAAAACTTATACATGCTGTTGATGTTATAGATATTGTAACACCTACCTTATCACATTATAAATGTGCAAAAGTTGCAATTAAATCAGGGAAACATGTTTTCATAGAAAAACCTATTTCCAAAACGGTTGAAGAAGCAGAAGAAATTATTGCATTATCTAAAGAATATAACGTAAAAGGTCAAGTGGGACATGTAGAACGTTTTAACCCTGCTTTTACTGCGGTGAAAGATCAAATTCTAAACCCAATGTTCATTGAGACTCATCGTTTAGCTGAGTTTAATCCCCGTGGAACAGATGTTCCTGTGGTTTTAGATTTAATGATTCATGATATCGATGCTATTTTAAGTGTTGTAAAATCAAAAGTTAAAGCAGTTCATGCAAGTGGCGTTTCTGTTTTGAGTCAATCCCCTGATATTTCAAATGCACGTATTGAATTTGAAAACGGTTGTGTTGCCAACATTACTTCGAGTAGAATTTCAATGAAAAACATGCGTAAATCACGTTTCTTTCAAAAAGATGCTTACATCTCGGTAGATTATTTAGATAAAGTTTGTGAGATTGTAAAAATGAAAGATGCTCCAGAAGTTCCTGGTGATTTTGATATGATTTTACAAAATGCAGAAGGCGAAAAAAAACAAATCTATTTTGATAATCCAAGTGTTGAACCAAACAATGCCATTTTAGATGAGCTGAATGCTTTCGCAGATGCTATAAGCAATAACACAACTCCTATTGTAACTTTAGAAGACGGTACAGAAGCATTACGCGTTGCGTACATGATTATTGACTCAATGGAAAAAAAATAAATGACAAGAAAAGATTTTATAATAACTCTAAATAATAGATTAAAGCCAATTTTATATTTATTAATTTTAATTTATGCCGTATATTTTTTTACGCAGGTAATATCTTATTCTAATAGTAATGAAAGAGAACTTTTTTTAATTTTAGCTTGGTTTTTTGGAATTATATTATTTCTTGGAACACTTCGATTCATTTTAGACATAATTTATAAAAACTTATCTGATAAAAACAAAAACATAATAACCATAATATCAAAAACAATTGAATTTGGAAGTTTTATTGCACTAATTTGTATTGCAATTTATACTTTATACAATATTTTAAACTAAAAACAAAATGAAACAAATAGCTGTAATTGGAGCTGGAACAATGGGTAACGGAATTGCTCACACATTTGCTCAATCAGGATTTACTGTAAAATTAATTGATATTTCTGAAAAATCTTTAGAAAAAGGTATGGCAACAATTGCCAATAACTTAGACCGTATGGTTACTAAAGGTGTTATTTCTGAAGATGATAAACACAAAACGATTGCTAATATCATTACATACACTGACATTAAAGATGGTGTTGTAGGCTGTGATCTAGTTGTAGAAGCTGCTACAGAAAATGTAGGTTTAAAAATGAGCATCTTCAAGCAACTAAGCGAAGTTTGCGACCATAATGTAATTTTAGCATCTAACACTTCTTCTATTTCTATTACTCAAATCGCGGCACAAGTGGTGCATCCAGAAAGAGTAATTGGAATGCATTTTATGAATCCAGTGCCTATTATGAAATTGGTTGAAATCATTCGTGGTTATACTACTTCTGATGAAGTAACAAAAATCATCATGGATTTATCTGTCAAATTAGGAAAAACGCCAACTGAAGTTAACGATTATCCTGGTTTTGTGGCTAACCGTATTTTAATGCCAATGATTAATGAAGCAATTGAAACATTATACAATGGTGTTGCAGGTGTAGAAGAAATTGATACAGTTATGAAATTAGGAATGGGTCACCCAATGGGACCATTACAATTAGCTGACTTTATTGGACTTGACGTATGTTTAGCTATCTTAAACGTTATGTACGACGGATTCAAAAACCCAAAATATGCACCTTGTCCTTTATTAGTAAATATGGTAATGGCAGGAAAACTTGGCGCAAAATCTGGTGAAGGTTTCTACGATTATGCAGAAAGCAGAAAAGCTGAGAAAGTTTCTTCTCAATTTAGTAAATAGTAAAAAGTAAAAAGTGATTAGTGAATAGTTCTAGCTAAATAAGCTAATTACTATTCACTATTTACTAATCACTCAAAAGATGTCAAAAATAATCCCTTTTAAAGCAGTTCGTCCTACAACCGATAAAGTTGGACTTGTAACGTGTAGAAACTATGAAGATTATAGTGCTGCTGAGCTTGCTGCTTGGTTAAACTTTAATCCGTATTCCTTTTTACACATTATAAATCCGGCCTATCAAAATGTGAACAACATTAGTTTAGAGAAGCGTTTTAAAGGAGTTGCCAATAAATTTCAAGATTTTAAAAACAATGAGGTTTTTGTCGAAGATGAAATTCCGGCGTTTTATTTGTATGAAATAAAAACAAAAGCAGATGTTTTTACTGGTATTGTTGCAGGCGCATCGGTTGAAGATTATAAAAACAATGTAATTAAAAAACACGAAGACACGTTACAATATCGTGTAGAAATGTTTAAAGATTACTTGCATCAAACGCGTTTCAATACTGAACCAGTTTTAATTACGTATCCAGATAGTGTAGAAATAAATACATGGATTTTATTGAAAAAGAAAAATAGAGCCATTTATGAATTTTCTACTACAAATAAGGAAAAACATACGCTTTGGAAAATAGATACTCAAAGCGATATTGATTGGCTTGAAAATCATTTTGAAGAAATTCCCAATTTATATATTGCCGACGGACATCATCGTTCGGCTTCGGCAGAAATGCTTTTAGAGCAAGACAAACATTTAGGCAATGAAAACCTAAATTATTTTATGAGTTTTTTAATTGCCGAAAGCAATGTGAAAATTTATGAATTTAATAGAATCATTCGTGATTTAAACGGCTATTCCAAAGAAGCTTTTTTGGGTAAGTTGAAAGAGAATTTTGAAATCGAATCTAAAGAACAAGAACTTTGGAAACCACAAAACAAAAAAGAGTTTGGAATGTATTTGGATAATAAGTTCTACGCATTAATATTCAAACACAAAGAAAAACGAGAAGGAATAAAACAAAAACTCGATGCTCAAATTTTATACGATACGGTTTTAGAACCTTTATTAGCCATTGGTGATTTACGTAACGATGAACGTATTGATTATATCTCAGGAAAACAATCAGTTACGGCAATTAAACAAAAGGTTGACGAAGGTGAATTTGCTGTTGGTTTTATGTTGTATCCTTCTAATATTAATGAAATTAAAGCTTTTGCCGACAATAATTTAATTATGCCTCCAAAAAGCACATACATTGAGCCTAAGTTTAGAAGTGGACTTGTGGTTTATGAACTTTAGATTATGAAAGATGTAAATATTTACTTCAAGAATTATAAAGTAATATTATTATTTCTATTTGTATTATGTCAGATTATTATTGCTATAATTGGGATTTATAAAGATGTTTATTTATTAACACTTCCTTTCTTTCTATTTATATTCCATAATATATTTTTTATCGTAAATTTCATTTATATATTCAAAAAGCAACCTGTATTAATCATTAGAGAAAGTGAAATAATATATTGTGTTTTAAACCTAAAAATAGATATAAATACAATACAACTTATTAGTAATAGTTATCATGGAAATGGAAAACTATTAGTAATACATTTTAATAGTTTTAAAAAAATAAAGGAACAGTTATCTTCCTCTTATATTAAAAAGTGTTTTTTATTAAATTTTAGAACAATGGGAAGAAATATAATATTTTTGAGATATTCACTTTTAAATATTAAAGAGAAAGAACTTTCTAATAATTTAAAAAGAGTTTTTCAAAAAGATAAAATATTATTTTAAATATGTCAATAGCAACCAACCTCAATAACATAAAAACCCAACTTCCAGAAAATGTAACACTTGTAGCGGTTTCTAAAACCAAACCTATTGTAGATTTAATGGAAGCTTATAATGCTGGTCAGCTTATTTTTGGAGAAAACAAAATCCAAGAAATGGCAGATAAATGGGAACAAATGCCAAAAGACATTAAATGGCATATGATAGGTCATGTGCAAACCAATAAGGTAAAATACATGGCGCCATTTGTGAGTTTAGTTCATGGTGTTGATAGCTTTAAACTTTTGAAAGAAATCAACAAACAAGCCGCAAAAAACAATAGAGTAATTGATTGTTTACTTCAGGTATTTATAGCCGAAGAAGAAAGCAAGTTTGGTTTAGATGAAGATGAATTGAATGAAATTCTAGTTTCTGATGAATTTAAAAAACTTAAAAACATAAAAATTGTTGGTTTAATGGGAATGGCAACGTTTACAGATAATCAAACGCAGATTGAAAAAGAATTTAAAAATTTGAAAACCATTTTTGACAAACTGAATACTGAAAACTATCAACTGAATACTCTTTCAATGGGAATGTCTGGCGATTATAAACTTGCCATTTCTTGCGGAAGCACTATGGTTCGAATAGGAAGTAGTATCTTTGGAACGAGATAAAGTATAATTCACTTTGTCATTTCGCCGTTAGGAGAAATCACATTAGGCATATAAGTGAGATTTCTCCTAACGTCGAAATGACAAAACACAAAAAAGAGAACATATTTACGCAATACTAGACATAGAAACCACTGGTGGACAATATAATGAAGAAGGAATTACCGAAATAGCCATTTATAAATACAATGGTCATGAGGTTGTAGACCAATTCATAAGCTTGGTAAATCCAGAGAAACCCATACAACCCTTTGTAGTAAAACTAACTGGTATTAATAATGCTATGCTTCGTTCTGCACCAAAATTTCATGAAGTGGCTAAACGCATTATTGAAATTACAGAAGGTTGTATAATTGTAGCACACAATACTGTTTTTGATTATCGAATTTTAAAAACCGAATTCAAACGATTAGGTTACGATTTTAAAAAACAGACTTTGTGTACGGTTGAATTATCAAAAAAATTAATTCCAGAACAACCTTCTTATAGTTTAGGTAAGTTAGTGCGCTCATTAGGAATTCCGGTTACTGATAGACATAGAGCAAGTGGAGATGCATTAGCAACCGTAAAACTATTTAAACTTCTACTTTCAAAAGATTCTACCAAAGAAATAGTAAGAAGTTTCATTAGAACCGAAGTAAAATCGGGTTTAAGTCCAAAATTATTAGATTTAGTAGAAACAATGCCTTCTAAAACAGGTATTTACTACATTCATAATGAAAAAGGCGATATCATTTACATTGGTAAAAGTAAAAACATTAAGAAAAGAATCAATCAGCATTTTACAGGAACAAGCGCAAAAAGCAAAAAAATGCAACGCGACGTATATGCTGTTACTTTTGAAGAAACTGGAAGTGAGTTGGTTGCTTTATTAAAAGAAAGCGAAGAAATAAAAATCAACAAACCTATATACAACAGAGCACAACGAAAAACATTATTTCCATGGGCTTTGTATGTGGAGAAAAATGAAAAAGGTTACTTGGCTTTTAATATTGACAAATCAGATGGAAGAAAAAAAGAAATTACATCTTTTACAACTACACAAGACGCCAAAAATGCTTTATTCAGAATGACAGAACAATTTAACCTTTGTCAAAAAATAAACGGTTTATACGACACTAAAAAAAGTTGTTTTCAATATGATATTGAACAATGTTATGGAGCTTGTATTGATAAAGAATCGCCAGAAGATTATAACATTAGGGTCAAAGAGTGCATTGCTAAAAATTCGTTTGAGAATCAAAACATGGTTGTTATAGATATAGGAAGAACTAAAAGCGAACGAACTGCTGTACTTATTGAGAATGGAGTTTACAAAGGTTATGCTTTTTATGATTTAAATTATCAAATTACCAATATTGAAGTTTTGAAAAAAATTATTATTTCTATGCAGAATAATAAGGATGTTAAAACCATAATTCAATCGTACATAAGAAAAAAGAAAGCTTTAAAAATAATTCGATTTTAAATTTAGTATTTTTGAAGAATGAGTGAAGTAAAATCAAGATATCAAAAATTTAGAAAACAAGCCTATATTATCATATATGGTACCAATACTGTATCTGGGAAATTGTTTGATTTAATTTTGCTCGGTCTTATTTTATTGAGTGTTTTCTTAACTATGATGGAAACTGTTGCAGGTTTTGAAGCTAAATATCACGATGAACGAATTATAATAGAATGGGTAATAACTATATTTTTCACTATTGAATATCTTTTACGAATCATAACCATCAACAAACCTATAAAATACATTTTTAGCTTTTATGGAATAATTGATTTGATTGCAACATTGCCTATGTACATAGCGCAAATTTTTGTAGGTTCAAGTATATTATCAATTGTAAGAGCACTTCGATTACTTCGATTATTTAAAATATTAAATCACCCTAAATTTTCAGGTCAAAGCAATCAACTAAAAGATGCTTTAATTGGTAGTAAAGGGAAAATAATAGTTTTCATCTACTTTGTACTAATCAGTACAATTCTTATTGGTTCGGTTATGTATGTTGTCGAAGGAAGAGAAAACGGTTTCACAAGTATACCAACAAGTATTTATTGGACCATTGTAACTTTAACAACCGTAGGTTATGGAGACATATCTCCTGTAACCCCTTTTGGACAGTTTTTAGCCTCTTTTGTAATGATTTTAGGTTACGGAATCATCGCTGTTCCAACAGGTATTGTTTCTGCTGAAATTGCAAAACAAGGTAATGAGAAAGAAAAAAACAATTCTGATGAATCTTGTACTGATTGTGGCGCAAAAAATCAGCCTAAAAACGCTAACTATTGTTATAATTGCGGAAATCATTTACTAAATGACTAATTATCTTATTACAATTATTGGCCCAACAGCAATTGGTAAAACAGCTTTAAGTATTCAATTAGCGCAACATTTTGGTTGTGACATTATTTCGTGCGATAGCAGACAATTTTACAAGGAAACCTCAATAGGAACTGCTGTCCCTTCAAAAGAAGAGTTAGCCGCTGCTAAACATCATTTCATTCAAAATAAATCTATTTTAGAAAATTATAATGTAGGCGATTTTGAACGAGAAGCCATTGAGAAACTAGATAACTTATTTCAAGAAAATAATGTTCAAGTTATGGTTGGTGGCTCAGGATTATATATAAATGCAGTTTTAAATGGTTTTGATGATTTTCCAAGTATTGATGAAGCCATTCGTACAAAACTAAATGCTGATTTTGAAGAAAAAGGACTTGACTACTTAGTTGACACTTTAAAAGAATTAGATATTGAGTATTATACTTATATAGCAGAAAACAATTCCCAAACTTTTAAAAACCCACAACGTATGAAACGTTTTGTTGAAGTTAGTATTGGAACTGGAAAGCCTTATTCTTCGTTTTTAAAGAAGAAAAGCAACACGCGTAATTTCACACCTATTATTGTTGGCTTAGAAGCTGACAGAGAATTAATGTACGATAGAATTGAGCAACGAGTAGGCATTATGATGAATGAAGGTTTACTAAAAGAGGTTGAAACCGTTTTTCCTCATAAAAATTTAAATGCGCTACAAACCGTCGGCTATAGAGAATTGTTTGATTATTTAGACCATAAAACAACTTTAGAAGTAGCTGTTGAAGAAATAAAGAAAAACACACGTCGTTTTGCAAAAAGACAATTGACCTGGTTTAAACGAACAGAAAACACAAAATGGTTTACATTTCCATTTAAAACAGAAATGATAATAAAGGAAATCGAAAAGGATATAAAATAAAAAAGCTCTGCAATTGCAGAGCTTTTTTTATTAAATTATTTTCTTATTACTAATCTAAAACCTTCACCGTGAATGTTTAAAATCTCAACGTTTTCGTCTAGTTTTAAGTACTTTCTTAATTTGGCAATATAAACATCCATACTACGAGAAGTAAAATAATTATCATCTCTCCATATTTTTGTTAGTGCTAATTCTCTAGGCATTAAATCGTTTTCATGTAAAGCTAACATCTTTAGCAATTCGCATTCTTTTGGAGAAAGCTTAATTGGCTCTTCTTTTAAGTAAGTTAAGAATCTTAATTTTGAATTCAAATGGAAGTTACCAATAATGAATTCAAATTTAGTAGTATCTGGTTTTACTTCAGAAGCTTTTCTAGTCATGATAGCTCTAATTTTCATCAATAAAACTTCAGAATCAAAAGGCTTATTTAAATAATCATCTGCACCTACTTTATACCCTTTTAAAACATCTTCTTTTAATGTTTTTGCAGTTAAAAATATAATTGGCACTTCCTGATTTTTTTCACGAATTTCTCTTGCTAATGTATACCCATCTTTATAAGGCATCATAACATCTAAAATACATAAATCAAAAACTTCCCTTTTAAATTTTTCAAATCCTTCCATACCATTTTTGGCTAAAGTAACATCAAAGTCATTTAGCATTAAATAGTCTTTCAAAATAGCTCCGAAGTTAGGGTCATCTTCAACTAATAAAATTTTTCTAGCTTCCATATTTTTTAATTTTTAATTTATTAATGGCATTTTAATGATAAAGGTACTACCCTTTCCTTTTTCACTTTCAACGTATATTTCTCCGTTATGGTCGTCTATAATTTGCTTAACGTAAGCTAAACCAAGACCGTGACCTTTTACATTATGTATATCTCCTGTATGCTCTCTATAGAATTTTTCAAAAACTCTTTTTTGAGCTAATTTATTCATTCCTGAACCTTGATCTTGAATCTTTATTAAAATTGAATCCTTAATATTTTCAGTATAAACATCAATTATAGGTGCTTCAGGAGAATATTTAATTGCATTATCTAATATATTTACCAAGACATTAGTGTAATGCATTTCATTTAATAATATTGTTGTTCTTTTTGCATTAAAATGAACATTTATTTGTCCTTCTCTATCCTCTACAATAAGTCCAACATGAACAATTGCGTCTTCAATTATTTCATTTACATCTCTTGGTTCTTTGGAAATATTTAATTCGTTTTTTTCCAATTTAGAAATCCTAAGAACATTTTCAACCTGTGCATGCATTCTTTTATTTTCATCTTTAATCATTTGAAGGTAACGCATTACCTTTTCATGATCATTAATCACTTTTGGATTTTTTATAGCATCTAAAGCTAAATTTATAGTTGCAATAGGAGTTTTAAACTCATGCGTCATGTTATTTATAAAGTCAGTTTTTATTTCTGAAATTTGTTTTTGCTTAATCAACTGATTTAAAGCACTTGAATATGTCAATACAATAATTAATGTAAATAGTAATGACAGTGAAGTAATTCCTAAAATAGAAGAGAAAACAAATTTGTTTTTTTGAGGAAAAGAAACCAATAGTTGATACATGCTTCTATCTTCATTATCTTGAAAAACAGGAATCCCATAAGTTGATTTCTTATCATACTTAAACCTATCTGAACGGATTTTTGTTGCTAATCCATTACTGTAAATTCCAAATTCAAAAGGTGTCTTAACACCATATTTATCTAATTCTTCTTTTAATATTTTTTGTAATTTTTCATTTGAAATTCTGTCTTGAATAGGTCTTTGAGCAACCATATCTTTAAACATTACCTCAAATTGAGCCTTATCATATGCGGTAACACTTCCTGTTTTTTTAATAGTAACATCGGGCATTTTGTTTAACTCAATTAATGAGTTATCAATTCCGTTTCCGTTATAAATTTCAGTTTTTCTATTAGATACTATATTACCAACATTTATACTGTCGGCTTTTTTATCAAAGAACGATCCATTAATACCATAATTCTCAGCAATAACTGTATTTGTATATATTATGGTTTCATTAGTATTTGTATTTCTCTCATAAAAGAATATTTCTTTTAAAACATTTCTTTCAGGTTCTTCACCAATACTATCTTTTAATTTATTGTAATCTGTAATAAATGAAATAAACTCTTGATTGTTTAAATTTTCAGCAACATTACCAATAACTTGTTGAACGTGGTTCTTAAATTGTTCTTGGTTTACTGTTAAAGATGTATTAATCCAGTATAATTGAACTACAATTATGCCGATTAATGACAAACTCATTAAAAATACTAATAATCGGAATCTTTGCTTATTCATCGATACAAATTTAACTTTTTAACATTTCAAGTTAAAAAACATTAACCAAAGATTAACATTAAAGCTCATTTTTACGAATTCTTCAAAATTTCAATCACTTTGTTAATTTCTTTTAAAGTATTCTCTAATTTTACATTATTAATAATAAAATTACTACTTTTTTTCTTAACCTCATCAGAAAGCTGGTTTTTTATCCTCTCCCTTACACTTAATTCATCACTATTATCCCTTAAAATAGTTCTTTGAATTCTTAATTCTTCAGGAGCTGTAACTAAAATAACCGCATCGCAATCTTTATCCCCACCTGTTTCAAATAAAATAGCAACTTCTTTAATAACAAAAGGGTGATTTTTATGTCTTTTTAGCCAATTTAAAAAATGTGTTTTTACTTTTGGATGAATAATTGCATTTAATTCTTTTAATTTCTCTGGATTATTAAATACAATTGATGCAATTTTTTTACGGTCTAATTTATTTTTATCATCTAGAACTTTTTCTGAAAAAATTGCCGAAACTTCAAGAACAACTGACTTTCTATTCATTATTTTTTTAGCAACTTCATCTGCAATATAAACTGGAATTCCTTTTGAAGCAATATAAGATGCAACGGTAGATTTACCGCTTCCTATACCTCCTGTTAATCCAATAATTTTTGTCATATTATTTCAGTTTAAAAAATAATTCAGGGTGTGCTTTTTCAGGTGACTTATTTAATATTTTTAAATTAAAAAAAGAGGTTAAGTAACCCTTTCCATATCCATAAAATTGAATTGTTGTTGCAATAACAACATAACTTGTTATTTTAATTGATTTCGTTTCAATCAATGCATTTATAGCTAACAAGACAAAGTAAATAAAGTACAATTTTATAAAAATTGAAATACTAAAAATAAAAAAGAACAGACTTAAAATAAATCCAATACAAAATAACGATGGAAACCAATACGTAATTTTAGAATGTTTTGGATACCATTTATTTAAAATAGGTCTGGCTTTTCCAAACTTATTCACTTGAGTATAAAACTTATTCCAATCAATTCTTCTTTTATGATAAACAAAAGCTTCTTTAATTAGTTTTGTGTTATAACCTAGATTCCAAAGTCTAATTGACAAATCGGGGTCTTCGCCTGGATGAATATTACCAAATCCCTTAGAAGCTTCAAAAGCCGACTTAGAAAGCCCCATATTAAAACTTCTAGGCTGAAATTTACCAATTTTCTCACTTCCGCCTCTTATTCCTCCTGTAGTTAGAAAAGATGTCATTGTAAAGTTTATTGCTTTTTGTATATCTGAAAAACTATCTAAAGCTTTATCTGGACCTCCAAAACAATCTACAAATTCATTCTTTAATGCTTTTTCAACTTCTTTTAAATAATTACTTGGTAAAATACAATCTGAGTCTAATATTAAAAAATAATCACCTATTGCATTTTGCATTCCATAATTCCTTGAATCTCCAGGGCCAGAATTTGGCTTAAAAAAATAAGAAATTTTTAAGTCTTTATTATATTTTTCAACAATATGCTCACATGATATTGAAGAACCGTCTTCTATAATTACTACTTCAAAGTTGTTTTCAAAATCTAATAATACTAAACTTTGAAGAAGTTCATCTATCTCATCTGGACGATTATATACTGGAATAATAAACGAAAAAACCATGACTTAAATTTTAACAAAGATAGTTTTAAAATAAAAAAAGTCCCACAAATGTGGGACTTTAAAATATTTTTTTTTTTAAGAATTTATTATTGTTTAACAACTTTAATTGTTTTCACAGCGTCACCAATAACTACATTTACAATGTAAGCACCAGCACTTAACTGAGACATATCAACTTGAGTTGAGTTAGCATTTATGTTTCTTGAGATAACTTCTTGTCCAAGTAAGTTCATTACTTTAATTGAAGATATTTCAGAATTATATTCTAAATTAAGAACATCTTTCACTGGATTCGGATATGCTAAGAAAGCATTAGAATCGAATGAGTTTGAACTTAATGAAGCGTCGTAAGCAGAAACAGTAAATGTTCCATTAGTTGCTGATCCCCATCTCCAAACTCCTATGTATAAAGTTGAACCAGCAGGTTGAGTTAAATTTAAAAGTGAAAAAGTACCAGTACCTCCATCATCATCACAACCAACTTCAACTAAAGAACCACAAGCTCCACTAAAAACACTTAAAACAGTATCTGTTAATGCTGAAGCGCCATCAGCTTGAGTTTCAATTGAAATTGTTCCAGATGCTGGAACTACAACACTATACCAAACATCATTCGCTCTATTTGTTTGACACCCATAAGTTAAACCTGTTACAGTATTTGCTCCTACAGTAGTTCCGATAACTGCATTATCAGCAAACACACCTCCTGGAGTTAAAACCTGAGCAGCTGAACAATTGTCATTTGCTGGTGGTGTAGCTGGAGTTGTAAATGAAATAGTAGACCAAGTACTATATGTAGGTCCCGAACAAACTGTTCTTACATGAAAATAGTAAGTAGTTGATGGTGTTAAACTACTAGCATTATACGTTTCTGAAGCTAAAGCTGTACCAGGACCTGCAGGATCAGTTGCAATCATGTCTAAAACATATTGATAACTACCTGTTGTAGCTGTCCATGAAATAGTAGCAGCAGTGTCTGTTAAACCAGATATAGCTAAACCAATTGGGTTAGCACAAGCAGGCGATTCTTCAATTGTAACATTATCTAAAACATTTGCTCTTCCCCAATTATTAATTCCTTCAAAAGCAATTTGATAAGTAGCAGATGGAGCAGGTAAAGCTAAAATAACTTCTGTCCAAGAAGCAACATTAGTAGTGTAATATCCAATTTGTACCCATGGATCTGTTCCACTTATTCTATAATAAACTTTTAATTCATTTTGATCACCAGCCCAATCTTCTTGTCCATATTGAAAAATTAATCTCGGAGCAGTTAGTGATGTTAAATTAAAAGTAGGAGAAACTAATTTAGTAACAGGTGATGCTGTTCCTGAAACAGAAACAAACCTTGCGTTTAAAGTACCAGCAAAAGCAGTAGTAATAGTACCTCCACTTGAACCAGTTGCATAAGTCCAATTCGAAGTCCCTGTAACAAAACTATTTGACCAACAAGATCTAGAAGTTGAAGCTACTTCAAATGTTTCAGTAAATGGGAAAGTATTTAAAGTTGCACAAGCAGTTGTAAAATTAATAGGACCAGTCCAAGTACTAAATCCACTTCCACCACAATTTGCTCTAACCCAAAACTCATAAGGAGTACTTGCAGTTAAAGAACCTGCAGTTACAGGTAATGGAAAAGAACTGATATCTAGAGGAGTTCCTGCTCCTGCAGGCATACCTATTCCTTGAGCTTGAACAACATATTCATAATCAAAAATAGAACCTCCAGAACCATCAATCCATGATAAATTTGCTGATGTAGAAGTAATGTTAGAAGTTGATAATGTATTTGGCGCTAAACAAGCTGGAACTGGTTCCCATTTAACATCATCAATCAAAAGACTATTTGCTGGAACTCCAGTATGTCTAAAAGCTGGATAATTAGTGTAAGAACCAGCCGCAGGTGTAATAATATACTCTGCATAAGTTAATGCAGCAGCAGTAGCAGTTCCAAGTGAAACAAAAGTTGTTGCATCTGATGGATTTGTTAGATAACCAAACTCTACAACACCATTAATTGCTGAGTTTGCTCTCATGTTAAAACGTAATCTATGTGTACCAGCTCCTAAATTGGAAACTGGTTTCATTGCTAATACAGGACGCGTAGTTCCGCTAGTAGCAAACATGTATAATGTATTTGGTGCAGAGTTTGAATTTGCCGTTTGAGTTGACACAGAACCTGTTGTACCTACTTTTGCCCAACATGATGGAAAACCAGGAGTTGTAACTCCATCAAAATTTTCAGTAAATGCTGTTACAGTAGAACAACTCGTTAATAAAACAGAAGTCGTATTTGCAAATAAAGCAGAATTTGTACAAGTTACTAATAATCTATAGTAAATTGGTGTTCCAGAAAAAGCCGGAGGAGTAAAAGAAGCTGTTGTAGCTCCTGTACCACCTACCGCGTTTGCCCAAGCATCACCAGCACCATCATCATCAGATTCTTGCCATTGAAAAGTTAATCCTGTAACACCAGAACTATACCCACTCGCAACTAATGCAGCAGGTGCTTGCCCAACTAAAAGTGTTTGAGTTGGCGGTGATACGGTACCTGCAACTGGAGTTCCTGAACAAGGATTTGGTGGTGTCCAAGTAAATATTCTACCAGAAACTGGTAATAAAGTAGTGCTATAAGCACATTTTGAAGCATTTGTAGTACCTGCTGCACTTGTAGCCCAAGTATGTGTACCAGTTGTTATTAACCTATTATTTACATTTGTTGCAAATGTATTATTTGCTCCTCGTAAACCAACTTCATTTGTTGTAGTAGAAGCTGTTGGTGCTCCAACAAAATTATAATCATAAACTATATCAATAACATTTGTAGTTTCATTTAATCTAATCTGAAAATTCCATCTCCAAATAGGAGTAGTTAAAGTTGAAGTTGACCATGGTCTAAAGTTTGAAAATTGAACCACAAAAGTACGGCTTGACCCTGACCCAAGAGTCTCATAACGGATTTCACCAGTATAACCAGATATGTTAAAAAGCGAATTTAAATCTCTTCCAGCTGCAGAAATAGCACCAGAATAAGTACCTGTTCCTGAAATTGGAGTATAATTACCAGTAGCACCTGCTGTACCAAATACAACATGTCCATTTGTATTTATTGTCAAATCATTATATCCTGTTCCATCAAAATTAAATGTAAATGGTATAGGAATTGCAGAATAATTTAAATCATCAAGAGACGCTGCTCCTGAAGCTCCAGTAGCTGTTGCAACAATTGTACCTCCACTAATTGGAGTATAAGTTCCCACACTTTGAGAAAACGCATATGCACTAACTTGTGCATAGGTCGAATACCCAAAAGCTATTAAAAATGTAAATAATAAAGTAATTTTTTTCATATAGTTTATTTTTAAATTATTAATAAAAGTAAACATTATCCCTTTACGTTACACGAAGTCAATATGTTAATATCGGCAAAACGTACTAAAACACCGACAAAAAACAAAGGCTTGAGTAAAACTCAAACCTTTGTAACAAATTAGTTTTAAATGTTATATTTAAAACAGTGATTTATACTTAAAAAATTAGATAATACTAGGGATTTGTATCATTTCGTTAGCGTCTGCATCGTAATCTACTCCTTCAAACCCAAAACCAAACAAGTTTAAAAAATCTTGTTTGTATCCCGCTAAATCACCTAATTCAACCAATGATTCAGTCGTAGACTCTATCCATAATTTTGCAATACGTTCTTGAACGTCTGCACGCATTTCCCAATCATCAATACGAATTCTTCCATTTTCATCTGTTGGAACTGCATTACCGGTATACAACCTTTCTGCGTATAAACGCTGGATTTGCTCAATACAACCTTCGTGAATTCCTTCAGCTTTCATGATTTTATACAATAATGAAATATATAATGGAATTACTGGGATTGCAGAACTAGCTTGTGTAACCAATGCTTTGTTTACTGAAACATATCCTTTTCCATTAATGTCTTTTAATTTATTTGTAATTTCAAATGCAGTAGCTTCTAAATGATCTTTTGCACGACCAATTGTACCTTTTCTATAAACGGCTTCAGTAACTTCTGGTCCTATATATGAATAGGCAATTGTAGTAAATCCATCAGCTAAAACTCCAGCTTCTTTCATAGCATCAATCCACATCATCCAATCTTCACCACCCATTACAGTAACTGTATTAGCAATATCTTCTTCATTTGCTGGTTCAATAGAAATTTCCGAAACTTTTCCAGTATGAAAATCGACAGTTTTATTTGTAAAAGTTCCTCCAATAGGCTTTAAAGTAGAACGATGCAAAACTCCTGTTTCTGGATGCATACGAACCGGAGAAGCTAAACTATAAATGATTTGATCAACCTGACCTAAATCAGCTTTAATCATATCGATAGTTTGTTGCTTTATCTCTTTTGAAAAAGCATCCCCATTAATACTTTTTGCATACAAACCTGCTTTTCCTGCTTCTTGTTCGAAAGCAGCAGAGTTATACCATCCTGGAGAAGCTGTTTTACCTTCACTAGGTGGTTTTTCAAAGAAAACTCCAATTGTTGAAGCATCAGCTCCAAATGCACTTGTAATTCTAGAAGCCAACCCAAAACCAGTTGAAGCACCAATTACCAATACACGTTTTGGTCCGTTAATTTTTCCTTTTGATTTAATATATTCAATTTGATTTTTTACATTTTGTTCACATCCTTTTGGGTGAGATGTTAAACAAATAAATCCTCTCATTCTTGGTTCAATAATCATAACTTAGATGTTAATTTGTTGAATTTATTATTAGTTTGTTTGATTTACAAAACTATTAAAAATATTTAGTTTAATAGTGCTTTTGCGTGATTTAAAGCCGAATCTGAAATTGATTTCCCAGATAACATTTCGGCAATTTCTTTTATTCTTTCGTCTAAAGTCAATAATTTTAACTCTGAAACTGTTGTTTCATTATCCGTATACTTATAAACTTTGTAATGTTGTATTCCTTTAGCAGCAATTTGTGGTAAATGAGTAATTGCGAAAACTTGCATGTTTTTACTCATTTCCTTCATTATTTCGCCAATTTTTATTGCTATTTCTCCCGAAACACCTGTGTCAATTTCATCAAATATAATAGATGGAAGTTTCGTGTAATTTGCCATAACTGCTTTTATAGCCAACATAATTCGCGACATTTCTCCTCCAGAAGCTACTTTTTTAAGCATTCCTAATTGCATTCCTTTATTTGAGGTAAATAAAGTTTCGATTGTGTCTTTACCCGATTTAAAATAAGATTCAGTTGGTGAAATATTAAACTGAATTTGAGCGTCAGGCATTCCTAAACCACTCAGTATCGTCTCTATTTGTTTTGATAAATCACTTGTGCTTTTAGCTCTTCTTTCAGATATTTTATTCGCAAATTCATTTACTTTATTTTGAGCTTCAGCAACTTCAATTTCCAATTTATTGATTTGAAAATCTAAATCATCAACCTTTATAACTTTTGCATCTAAATCTTCTCTAATTATAATTAATTCCTCAACAGAATTGACTTGGTGTTTTTTCTGTAAGGTATAGATTGATTGTAATTTTGTATTTACTTCTTCTAACCTTGCAGGGTTATTAATTACTTTATCAGAAAGAGATGAACATTCATTAATTATATCTTGAAATTCAATTTGAATACTGTTTATTCTTTCAGAAATATCTGAATAATTTTTAGACAAACCTGCTATTTTTTGCAAAGACTGCTTTACCTCATTTAAATTTATTGAAATCCCTACTTGTTCATCGCTAGAAATTTGCAAAGCCTTATCTAAACTTTCACTAATAAATTCAACATTTGAAAGTTGCTCCAACTCTTCCTCAAGAATTTCTTGTTCATCTTCTTTCAAATTAGCCAACAACAATTCGTTCAATAGAAAACTATTGTATTCTTGTTCTTTTGAAAGTGTTTCTTTTTCTAATTTAAGATGCTTCAATTTTTTATTAATAGAATTGAATTGCTTCAGTTCTTTAGTATAATTAACAATAATCTCTGTATTATTAGCAATTGCATCAACAATTTCTAATTGGTACTCTTCATTTAAAATTTCTCTTGTTTGATGTTGTGAATGAATATCAATTAAAAAATTAGCTAATTCTTGTAGGACGTTTAAATTTACTGGGCTATCATTAATAAAAGCTCTAGATTTACCTGAAGGTAAAATTTCCCTTCTAATGATAGATTGATCTTCATAGTCTAAATCATTCTCAATAAAAAAACTTTGAAGATTATAGTTTTTTAATAAAAAATGTGCTTCAATAACACATTTTTGTTCGTTATCTTTTAAAACTGATAAATCAGCTCGATTTCCTAAAACAAGACCTAAAGCGCCAAGAAGAATAGATTTACCTGCTCCGGTTTCACCTGTAATAATAGAAAATTGGTCAGAAAAATTAATTTCTAACGATTCTATTAAAGCATAGTTTTTTATAGTTAACGATAAAAGCATTTGAAAAATATAGTTAAGAACAAATTAATTAATCTTGTTCCATTTTACAGAATTTAACGGTGAAATTCTATTTAATGTCTCAATTAACTGTGCGTTATTTGTAATAGGCCCACCTGAAAATATACTTACAATTTCATCTGTTTTAGCATCAAAAAAAGTTCGAGTTAATAAAGCGTTAGGCCTACTTTTTTGGATTTTAGCAACTGTTTCTACAGCAATTGCGACACCTTCTTTACCTTTCAATAAATTATCAGACATTAAGTCTAATCCTTCAAAATGAAATTGATATAAGGATTTTCTATAAGGCTGAAATGTATTTGACAGCAAGTCAGAAATTAAGAAGTAACGGTTAGAGTTCCCACCATCTGACTGGTTCCATCCTTTATACCCGCTAGTTTGAGCAACATTCATAATATTTGAAGCTACTTCTAGTTGTTTTGTTCCTCCTAAATCTTCAAAAGAATCTTTATCTAAGCCGATTATTAAATTTGAATAAAAAGCCAAAACAGAAATTAAATTAGACGTATAACTATTCTGGTCATAAATTAATTGTTCAAATTCAATATATCTGAAGTTAAAATCTTTATCATTGATATTCAAAATAGGAGATTCGTATGTTGAATTAAAAATAGGTCTTGATGATTGAATTTGTAATGTAGACTCAAAATTATTAGAATTATACTTCGCAATATTTATGAAAAAATTACATGTAATTTTTTCATTTTGTTTATACTCTTTAGTTGTCCATCTTGTTGTATTTAAAAATTCTGTAAGTTGTTTTTCTAAATTTTTAAATATTTGAGGATTCACATCTGTCATTCTATCATAATTAACAGATACAGTGCAATTTAACTCTTGTGAAAACAAAGATTGAAAACTAATGAAAGCTAATAATATATATACAATTCTACTTTTCATATGTTAATATTTATTTTTTTTAAGTTCATATGGTATCACTTAAATCTTCATTGGTGCTTATTTACAACAAACTATTCATTAATTGCGACTTCAAAATGCTTAATAATTAAGTTTACAATATCTTGAGCTACGGCTTCTTTAGATTTTAAATCCATAGGTGTTTCATTAAAATTTTTATCGATAAAAGTAACCTTGTTGGTAGCATGACCAAAGCCTGCTCCTTTATCGTTTAATGAATTCAACACTATTAAATCTAAATTTTTCTTCTTAATTTTAATTTTCGCATGTTCTACTTCATTTTCAGTTTCTAACGCAAATCCAATTAAAAATTGAGCTTTCTTCTTTTCACCTAAAGTAGCTAAAATATCTTGAGTTTTCTCTAATTCAATAGTAAAATTAGCATCTTGTTTTTTAATTTTTTGAGTTGCAACGTTTTTTGGGCGGTAATCTGCAACGGCTGCAGCCGCTATAGCCACATCAACGTTTGCAAAATAAGCTTGACAAGCATCATACATTTCTTGAGCAGAGACAACCCTAATTAGTTTAACAGAATCATTTTTAAGAACTTGATGACTTGGTCCTGAAACCAAAATTACTTCTGCACCTTTGTTTGCAGCTTCTGATGCGATATCATATCCCATTTTACCAGAAGAATGATTTCCAATAAAACGCACAGGATCTATAACTTCGTATGTAGGTCCAGCAGTAATTAGTATTTTTTTTCCTTTTAGTGGCAACTTAGAGAGAATGTCGTTTTCTAAAAAAGAAACTATATTTTCTGGTTCTGCCATTCTTCCTTCACCAGATAAACCACTTGCTAACTCACCGCTTTCTGCAGGAATAATAATGTTTCCAAATTGTTTTAATTTAGAAAAACTAGACAAAGTAGAAGCATGTTTATACATATCTAAATCCATTGCTGGCGCAAAGTAAACTGGACATTTAGCCGATAAATATGTAGCAATTAAAAGATTGTCGCAATTCCCATTAGCCATTTTAGACATGGTATTTGCAGTTGCAGGTGCAATAATAAATAAATCAGCCCAAAGAGCTAAATCTACATGGTTATTCCACATTGCCTCTTTATCATCTTCATTAAAAAAATCTGAATATACCTGATTTTTAGAAAGAGTTGATAAAGTTAATGGAGTTATAAAATCCTTAGAAGCAGGTGTCATTATCACTTGGACATGTGCACCTGCTTTTATAAAAAGTCTAACAAGATGAGCTGTTTTATAAGCAGCAATACCACCAGAAATTCCTAGTAAGATTTTTTTACCGCTTAGTACAGACATAGTTGTTGTATTATTTTGTATCTCTATAATAGATTTTTTCTTCTAACCACTCCTGTACAGCTAAAGCGTGTGGTTTTGGTAATTTTTCGTAAAATTTAGAAACTTCAATTTGTTCTTTATTTTCAAAAATTTCTTCTAAGCTATCATTATATGTAGCAAACTCCTCTAACTTTTCAATTAACTCTTTTTTAATTTCAGTGTTAATTTGTCCAGCTCTTTTTGCCATGATTGTAATAGCTTCGTAAATGTTTCCTGTTGGAGCCTCAATTACATTTTTATCATATGTAATTGTATTTACTGGAGCATTTGTTTTTTTTAAATCCATGATTTAAGTCTTATTTAGAAAATTGTTGTAACTCTGTTTCAATACCTGCAGCCATTTCATCTGCTTGCGCTTTAAATTCTGTAGCGCTATTAAATTTAATTAAATTAGTAAAAGTAGTCTTCGCATAATTTAATCTTTCTTCTTTTTTATGTTCAACACTATTAATTGCAAGTTTATAAGCAGAATCTAATCTGTAAAATAAAGCTTGCTCTTTATATGGTGTTCCTGGATAATCAGCAATAAATAATTCCAAAGCCTTTAAAGCTCCTTTATAATCTGAAATTGTATTGTATTGTTTAGCAATTTCAAATGCTTTCTTTTCCATTTTCTCTCTTAATTCCTTTACATAAACATTTGCTTGAGGCAAATATTCTGAATTTGGATAAGTATCAATGAATTTCTGCATTTTATTAATCGCTTTTTCTGAATCTGTTTGGTCTAAGCTGTAAACTGGTGATTTTTTATAAAAACACTCTGCTCCTAAAAACGCAGCTTCTTCTCTCTTTTCGCTTTTTGGATAATTAGCAACAAAACTCTCTAATTGATATCCTGCTAAGTAATATTGTTTAGAATCATATAAAGCTTTTGAATACATATAAAACATACGCTCTGCTTGAGGCTTACCTCTATAAACTGGAGCAACTTGTTCATATAATCTTATTGCTTTTGAATACTTTCCTTTCTCATACATTGTATTTGCCATCTCGCTTTTCACAGTAACATCGTCACTTTTTATAGCTTTTTGATAAGGGCTACAAGATGCAATACTTATTACTAATAAAAGGAATCCTAAAAATCTACTCATTGATTGTTATTTTATGCTTTATATTCAGTTAAATCAATCCCTAAAAAAGCAACTGCAAATTTAGTCATTATTTATCTTCTAAAAAAATCTTTTTTTAGGTTAAACTATTTGTGAACTTATTAATTCTAGTTGCCAAATCTTCGTTTACATTTACAAGCGGTAATCTTACTGTATTTTCAGACAAACCTAATGTTTTAAACACTTCTTTAATCCCGCCAGGGTTTCCTTGTTCAAAAATCATATCGATTGAATCTGCTAACAAGTAATGTAATGCATATGCATCATCAACCTTTCTATTCAAACCTAAACGAACCATTTCCGAAAATTCTTTTGGAAAACCTTCCCCTATAACTGATATTACTCCTGCTCCACCAGCTAAAACCATAGGCAATGTAATCATATCATCTCCAGAAATCACTAAAAACTCTTTTGGAGTTGTTTGAATTAATTTCATTGCTTGAACAATATCACCCGCTGCTTCTTTTATTGCAACTACCTTTTCAAAATCATTTGCCAATCTTACAACTGTTGACGGCAACATATTACTTGCCGTTCTTCCAGGAACATTATATAAAATAATTGGTAAAGGTGAAACTTCAGCAATAGCTTTAAAATGTTGATAAATACCTTCTTGAGTTGGCTTGTTGTAATATGGAGAAACAGATAAAATTCCGTCAAAATTTGAGAAATCTCTTGTTTTCAATTCTTCAACAACTTTAGAAGTATTATTTCCACCTACACCAAGAACTAATGGAAGCCTTTTATCATTAGCTTTTATAATTGTATTAATAACTAATTCTTTCTCATCAGCAGAAAGTGTTGCAGATTCAGCAGTTGTTCCTAAAACAACTAAATATTCAACTCCTCCATTAATAACATGATTTACAATTCTTGACAATGCTTCTGTATCAACAGAAAAGTCTTTTTTAAAAGGTGTTACCAAAGCAACTCCTGTACCTATAAATTTTTGCATATTATAGCTTATTTAGTATTTTTAAATATTTAAACAATTCGGAAACAAATCCTTTATATTGATTTACACTCGTATTTATCATAAGATGGTTCACTCTTTTGTCGATAGTGGAAAAACCAACTTTAAACTTTGCTTTTGAAGCTTTAGAAACAAGTAATAACGACGATCTTTCTACTTCATAATAATTAATTAACAAGTCAAAAGACTGCTCCAAAAAACTATTTACTTCTAGCTTATCAATCTCTCCGTTAAACTTTACATTACTTCTTGTAAAAAAAAGTTCTTTTACTATCTCTTTTTTAGATACTTTCTTTTTAAACAAAAGAATTTGAATATTCTTTTCTTCAACTCCATATTGTTCCAGCTCTTTTTTCAACAAATCAATATCTGAAAAATATGATTCATCGACAATAACACCTACTGTTTGAATTTTATCGACTGAAACCTCTAAATTAGCACTAGATAACTTAGATGAAATAATTTTTTTAAGAAAAAAACCCTTAATTATTTTAGAAAACATAGTAATTTTACGTATTCGACAAAAATAAAAATTTAAACCTATTTAAGGTATGGTAAAAGTAAAAAAGATAAAAATATATTTATACAATTTTGTTATATTATTAACATTATCGATGCTTTTAGCATGTTCTTCAAAAAAATACAATAATTACCAAACTTCTGCGGCACTTTTAAACATTAACGACACCATTCTACTTGATAGTAAAATTCAAAAATTTGTTAACCCTTTCAAAGAGCATATTAATAGAGATTTAGATAGTGTTTTAGCTTACAATCCAATAACTCAAGACAAAAGCAAAGGTCAATGGGAAACAAATATTGGCAATCTTTTTTCCAATGTAACCTTAGAATTAACTAGACCCATTTTCAAGAAAAGAGAAAACAAAACAATTGATTTTTGTTTGTTAAATCATGGAGGAATTAGAGCAATTATACCAGCCGGAAATGTAACTTCTAGAACCGCTTATGAAATAATGCCTTTTGAAAACAGTGTTGTTGTAATTGGTTTAACAGGAAAGGAAGTGCTGGAACTAGCAAATTATGTTTTGACTGAAAAAAAACCACACCCGCTAGAAGGCATTGTAATAAAAGTAAATGAAGATTACTCTAAAGTACTTTCTATTAAAATCAACAACATAGATCTTGATGAAAATAAAATATACTATGTAGCAACATCAGATTATCTTGGAAACGGTGGCGATAATATGATTTTTTTCAAAAACAGTACTATAAAATACGATTTGGATTATAAATTAAGAAACTTGTTTATTGATTATTTTAAGAAGGTTGATACTATTCCAAACATCACTACAAAACATATAATAACCGAATAAAGCCAGAGATAATGAGAAGAAGAGATTTTATACAAAAAACAGTAGCTGGTTCGGCTTTATTATCTTTAGGAGGTTTATCTTTAAGCAGTTTTGACTCAGTAAAATCAACTAAAATTACAATATTACACACCAATGATGTTCACAGTCATATTGATCCTTTCCCTATAGATCACCCAAAGAATGCAAATCAAGGTGGTGTAGCCAAAAGAGCAACTTTAGTTGAAAGAATAAGAAGCGAAGAACCAAATGTTTTATTACTTGATGCTGGAGATATTTTTCAAGGAACGCCTTATTTTAATTATTATGGTGGTGAATTAGAATTCAAGCTTATGAGCATGATGAAGTATGATTTAGCAACAATGGGAAATCATGATTTTGACAACGGTATAGATGGATTTTATACTCAACTACCACATGCTAAATTTGACTTCGTTTCTGCAAATTATGATTTTAAAAATACCGTTTTAAATGAAATTGTAAAACCATATAAAGTATTTAAGAGAGATGGTGTTAAAATTGGAATATTCGGACTTGGTGTTGAACTTAATGGTTTAGTTGATAAAAAATTATACAAAGAAACTGTCTATAACGACCCCATAGAAGTTGCAAAAGACATTACTTCTACCCTTAAAGAAAAAGAAAAATGCGATTTGGTTATTTGCCTTTCTCATTTAGGTTTCCAATATAAAAATGACCCTAATAAAGTTTGCGACATTACATTAGCACAAAAAACAAAAAATATTGATTTGATTATTGGTGGACATACGCATACTTTTTTAGACAAACCTGTTGTGGAACAAAATGCAGAAAACAAACCTGTTTTAGTAAACCAAGTAGGTTGTTACGGTATTAATTTAGGTCGAATTGATTTCTATTTGTCTAATGATAAAAAATACGATTCTTTAACTCAAAATATTATGATTTAATTTTTTCTAAATCTCTATTTATAAAGTACTTTATTAAAAAATAATACACAGGTAATTCACTCAAACAACTTATATAAACCAAAGGTCTAAATGGAAAGTAGTATGAATTAATTACTGAGAATAAATCAGATAAAAACAAACACATTAAAGTAGCTACTAAAAATTTACTACTCAACGTTTTTCTTTTAAAGAAATTATAAAAACTTAAAATCAAAACACTTAAAAATACAACTATATAGTTAAGTATAAAATAATAGTGATGAATTTTAGTTTTTAATATGAAGGTGGATGTTAATTTCGCTAAAACAAACAATAGCACTAAAATAGAAATAATTATCCCAAAATATTTATCAAAAGAACTTCCTTTAGTTAGTAATTTTGAATCTTTAACTATTAAAAAAAGTAATGTAAATAATACTATTAGATATACTCCTATTGATATTTCATGAAACTTTACTTCTCCAAATAAATTCATATTATCACTAATAAACAACAACCCAATTATTACAAAATGTAAAATATTTTTCTTCACATATGATTGATTGACATAATAAAATGCAATTGAAGCTAGAATTATAGGCTTAAAAATAATTATAGATTCTTTGTCCTCAATAATTCTAAAAAAGAATAAATAAAGAATGTATGATATAAAATGTAAAACTAACGATGGGCTTATGTTTTTCATTTTGGTTGTTTTAATTGGTTTTGTTTTTCAATAAAATATCTTGTGTAAAAATAATAAGAAATAATTTGAGAAGAAACGTTTCCAAGCTTAAATACTAACAATGGAAAAAAGTTCTTATTTAGAATAAAAAAAATATCTGAAATTATAAATAAAGAAACTGCGATAATTAAAAAGAAATTTACTCTTGAATTTTCATTGATATACAATAGAGTTGCAAAGATTCCCATTAGAGCTAGTTCTATACCAAACAATAAAAAATAAATAAACTCTTGTTTAGATTCTGCTTCCAATACATTCAAAATACTTATTAGTAAATAAATTATAAAAAAGAAAATTATCAAAAAAGTAATATTGAATTTATTGACTACTTTTCGTTTTAATAAACTAAAAAAATCTTGAAATAAAAAAAACAAAATAACTAAATAAGGAGTTAAAAAAATAAATAAACCTATAATATAATAATCATCAATATTCACAAGATAAAGCATATCTCCAACAAAAAAAGCAAGTAACGAAAACAGAAATAAATAATTAATTTTCATTCTTGACTCTAAAAAATAATAAACAAACATTGAAGGAATAATTATTGGCTTTGTCAATAAAGCCAAATATTCATTTCCTGCTAAAACAGCAAGAAAATACAAGATTCCAGCTACACTAAAAAGAATAACAGAATGGTTTTTCTTAGTCATTAATTAGTTTATTAAATTCTATTTCGTTTATAATTGTTACTCCTAATTTATTTGCTTTCTCTAATTTTGCTGGCCCCATATTATCTCCTGCGACAACAAAGTTTGTTTTTGAAGAAATAGAACTACCAACCTTACCTCCATGATTTTCGATGGCTTTTTTTAATTCATCCCTAGAGTATAACTCAAACGCTCCAGACACTACAAAGATTTTATTTTCTAATATATTTGAAATAAATGTACTGTTTTTATTATTAATCTCAAGTTGTATCCCCTTAATTTTTAATCGGTTAATGATTTCAATATTCTTTTCATTTTCAAAGAACAAGACAACGCTTTGCGCTATTTTTTCACCAATTTCTTCAACTAACATTAAGTCTAATAAAGATGCGCTAGCAATTGCATCAATGTTTTGATAATGTTTAGCTAGTTTTTTAGCAACCGTTTCACCAACATATCTAATTCCTAGAGCATACAAAACACTTTCAAACGGAATTTTTTTTGAATCAGCAACACCATTGATTAAATTATCTGCAGACTTTTCCGCCATTCTTTCCAATGGCAATACTTGCTCTTTAGTTAAGTCATATAAGTCAGCATAATCTTTAATAAGTCCCGCATTGAATAGAAGAGCAACTGTTTCTCCACCAAGTCCGTCAATATCCATTGCTTTTCTTGAAATAAAATGCTGAATTCTACCAATAATTTGCGGAGGGCAACCATAAAAATTTGGGCAATAATGGTTTGCTTCACCTTCTGTTCTCACCAATTCTGATTCACATTCCGGGCAATGCTTAATATATTTAACTTGTTCTGAATCTTCTTTTCTCTTAGTTAAATCAACCGAAATAATTTTAGGAATAATCTCTCCTCCCTTTTCTACAAAGACTGTATCATTCACCCGAACATCTAGTTTCTCAATTTGATCTGCATTGTGTAAAGAAGCACGTTTTACTATAGTTCCTGCCAATTGAACTGGCTCTAAATTAGCCACAGGAGTTATAGAACCTGTTCTTCCTACTTGATAGGAAATTGATTTTAAAACCGTACTAACTTGCTCAGATTTAAATTTATAAGCTATAGCCCAACGAGGAGATTTTGCCGTATAACCTAATTCTTCTTGCTGAAATACTTCATTTACCTTAACAACAACTCCATCGGTTTCGTAAGGCAAATCATGCCTATGTATATCCCAATAATTAATAAAATCAAAAACTTCATCTATGTTTCTAACATGCTTTGATTGCTCTGGAACTTTAAAACCAAGACTTCTTGCTAGTTCTAATCCACTATAGTGAGTCTCAATGACTTTATCATCTGCCATAATTGTATACAGCAAGCATTCCAATGGTCGCTTCGCAACTTCAGCACTATCTTGTAATTTAAGACTTCCAGAAGCCGTATTTCTTGGGTTTGAATAAGGTGTCTCTCCAATTTCAATTAACTCTTGGTTCATTTTTTCGAAACCTTCTAAAGGCAAAATAATTTCACCTCTAATTTCGAAAAAGTCAGGATAATTTCCTTTTAATTTTAAAGGGACAGATTTTATTGTTCTAATATTATTGGTCACATCATCACCTTGAAATCCATCACCTCTAGTTACTGCTTTCTTTAAAATACCGTTTTCATAAGTAATACTAATAGATGCTCCGTCGTATTTTAACTCACAAACATATTCCAAATGAACATCTCCAAGAACCTTTTGACACCTTTTTTCCCAATCCAATAAATCATCTTTAGAATAAGAATTATCCAAAGAATACATTCTAAACTTATGCTTTAAGGTCTCGAAATTCTTAGTAACAGTCCCTCCAACTCTTTGCGTTGGTGAACTTTCGTCAAAAAATTGTGGGTTTTGAGATTCAAGCTCTTGCAATTGTTTTAGCTTAGCATCAAATTCAAAATCAGAAATTGTAGGCTTATCTAATACATAATAACTATAATTATGTGCTTCTAACTCTTTACGTAAAAATTGAATTGACTCTAAAGTATCCATATAAAAACTATTAATTATTTTTTTAGTAATATTTCAAGTTTACCAAATAATTCGCCTTTACTTATTATTCCACCTTTTTTGATAATTTCAAAAAGAGATTCGTTTCTTCCCTCTGAAATATCTTTTTTTCCTTGTTGGATTTGAACTGAATCAGAAAAAATATTTTCACTCAACCAATTAATACCTTCAGCAGATAAAAAATCCGTAGAAGGATCTGTAGAATTGATTACATAAGAATATACATTTGCATCTACACATTTGAATAGAAATATATAATTTTTTGAAAAATGATCTATATAATTAACATTAGTTAATGCCTTATCCCAAATCATATCTGAAAAAACATCAATTTCTTGTTCTGCAATTAAAGGTTTATTTGCTTTTAAACCATCCCATTCTTTTTTATCAATTGACTGAGTTGCTAAAAAATTTATAAATTCTGGATGTAATTCTTCTAATTGCTCTTTGGTTAATCTTGCATATTTCATGTAAAAATGTCTTTATGTATTGGGACATAGAATATTAAAAAAATATTTTTAAACTAATTCTACGATGTAAATATAAAAAAAAAGCTCCGCAAAGAGCGGAGCTTAATATTATTTTTGAAATTAAATTAT
This sequence comes from Flavobacterium sp., assembly GCF_034111225.1. GTDB lineage: Bacteria > Bacteroidota > Bacteroidia > Flavobacteriales > Flavobacteriaceae > Flavobacterium. Next base: position 54,242 of record NZ_JAWUXR010000011.1, read on the forward strand.
GCTTGTTCAGCAACAATTTCATACGGTAATTCAATAATTACATCTCTATGTAATCTTACGTTAGCATTGTATTTTCCAACACGCTTAACAATTCCACTTGAGATGAATTTTTTATCGATATCATGACCATTACTTGCTAATACTTCAGAAATATTAGCATTAGTCACAGATCCGAATAATTTTCCACCACCTGCTTTTACAGCAATTTTAATTTCAAGAGCTCTTAATGATTCAGCAATTTTATTTGCATCATCAACTAATTTTTGCTCTTTATGTGCTTTTTGTTTTAAGTTTTCAGCTAATACTTTCTTAGCTGAAGGAGTTGCTAAAGCAGCAAAACCTTGAGGAATTAAAAAATTACGACCATAACCGTTTTTTACAGTTACCATATCGTCTTTAAATCCTAAATTTGGTACGTCTTGTTTTAAAATAAGTTCCATGTTGTTGTCCTTTGTTATGAGAAGTTAGGTTTCATGATATTGAAAACCAACAACTTTAGTTAATTATTATTTTAATAAATCGGCCACGTATGGCATTAATGCTAAGTGACGAGCTCTTTTAACAGCTACAGACACTTTTCTTTGATACTTTAATGAAGTACCTGTTAAACGTCTTGGTAAAATTTTACCTTGTTCGTTTACAAACTTTAATAAGAAATCAGCATCTTTATAATCGATATATTTAATACCTGATTTTTTAAAACGACAGTATTTCTTTTGTTTGTTAGTTTCAATATTTAATGGCGTAAGATACCTAATCTCTCCGTCTTTCTTTCCTTTTGCAGATTGCTCTAATGTAGACATAACTTAGTTTGATTTAGATTTTAATTTATCTCTTCTTCTTTCAGCCCATGAAATAGCGTGCTTGTCTAATGATACATTTAAGAAACGCATAATACGCTCTTCACGTCTTAATTCAGTTTCAAATGCGATAAGAATATCAGCTGGCGCTTTGTATTCAAATAAGTGGTAAAAACCGCTTTTTTTGTGCTGGATTGCATAGGCTAATTTTTTTAAGCCCCAATCTTCTTTCGATACCATCTCGGCTCCTCTAGAAGTAAGAAAATCTTCAAACTTGCTTACTGTTTCCTTTACCTGTACTTCAGATAAAACGGGATTCAAGATGAAAACAGCTTCATAATGATTCATAATATGAGTATTTATTGTTAATTTGGATGCAAAAATAGATAAATTATCCATACTAACAAAGCCCAACTTAAATATTTTATAATTTTAAAACAATTAACTTGTTTTGTTAAGTTTTTTACTATACATTTAACATACTTAATCAGATATATTATGAAGTTGAATTGTATAGTTGTTGATGATAGTGCCATTCAAAGAATGACAATTACCAAACTTGTAAATGAATCAACTAATTTAAATTTAGTTGGAGATTTCGCAAATGCACTTGAATCAAAGAACGCAATTAACAATAATTCCGTTGATTTAATCTTCTTAGACATTGAAATGCCTTTGATTAACGGTTTCGATTTGCTAGACGGTTTAAAAGAAAAACCGCAAATAGTATTCATTACTTCAAAAGCAGATTATGCTGTTAAAGCTTTTGATTATGAAGCTACAGACTTTCTTCAAAAACCAATCACCAAAGAACGTTTTTTAAAAGCAGTTAAAAAAGCTTTAGAACTACATCAATTAAGAAACGAAGTTGCTGAAGATTTAGGTGAGGCTATAATTATAAAAAGCAATCTTAAGAAACTAAAAATTTATACTTCTAAAATTAAATGGGTAGAAGCGTTTGGTGATTATATTAAAATAATTACCGACGAAGATAGCCACTTGGTTTTATCTACTATGAAATCTTTTGAAAAGGAATTACCTGAAGGAAAATTTGCGAGAGTACATAAATCATACATTGTAAATTTAGAAAGAGTTGAAAAATTCAACAGTAAATTTGCGGAAATTGGTAAAACCAAAATACCAATTAGTAGAAATAAAAAAGAAGTTATTGCTGTAGCAATTGAAAATCTTTAATAATTATCAACATTTACAATAACTCTTATTGACCTGTATTGAGCAATTGCATCAAAACTCATTAATATTTTATTAATTTTTTGTTTGCTATTTCCCAAATGTGCATTTGAAGGTATTTTAATTAAAATTGTTCTAATAAACTCATTTCTTATTTTACTTATTGCTGGCTCTTCTGGACCAAGAACAGTCATGTTCAAACTTTGGTTCAATACACTATATAACCATAATGAACCTTCTTTTAATTTTTCATAATCTTTATGTTTCAATGTTAATTTCAACAATCTTACATAAGGAGGGTAGTTGAAATTCTTGCGCTCGTAGATTTGCTCTTTAAACATAGCCATATAATCATTACCTAAAACCTGCTGTAATGTATTATGAAAAGGATTATACGTTTGAATCATTACTTTTCCTGGCAAATCTTTCCTTCCCGCTCTACCCGAAACTTGAACAATCATTTGAAAAGCTCTTTCGTAAGCCCTAAAATTAGGCTGATTTAGTAAATTATCTGCATTTAAAATTCCAACTAAAGTAACTTTATCAAAATGAAGTCCTTTTGCCAACATTTGAGTTCCAACTAAAATATCAATTTCTTCATTCTTAAAGGCGTTAATAATTTTTTCATAACCATGTTTTCCTCTTGTTGTATCTTGATCCATTCGACCAATGTTCTTATCTGGAAAAAGCTGTTTTAGTTCTAATTCTATTTGTTCCGTACCAAAACCTTTCGTAGATAATTCAACCGAATGACAACTGTGACAATGTGTAGGATTAGCAATAGAATAACCACAGTAATGACATCTAAGTTGGTTTTTAAATTTATAATATGTTAAACTTACATCACAACTTGGACAATGCGAAACATGACCACACGTTTTGCATTCTACATAAGGAGAAAAACCTCTGCGGTTTTGAAAAAGGATTACCTGTTCTCCGTTAGAAAGTGTTTCCGAAATTTGTTTAATCAAATCATCTGAAAAATGACCAGTCATTTTCTTTCGAAAATATTTATCTTTTAAATCAATTAATTCCATTTCCGGCAAAAGAACATTTCCATAACGCTCTTTCAATTCAACTAAACCATATTTATTTGACTTGCAATTAAAATAAGTTTCAAGACTTGGAGTTGCACTACCTAACAAGACTTTTGCTTTGAACTGATTTGCCAAAACAATTGCAGCATCTCTTGCATGATATCTTGGCGCCGGGTCTTGTTGTTTAAACGTTTGCTCGTGCTCTTCATCTACAATTATAAATCCTAAGTTTGAAAAAGGCAAAAACAAAGCACTTCTAACGCCAATAACAATTTTTGCTTTCTCAGATTTTTCAACCAAATGATTCCAAACCTCTACCCTTTCATTATTGGTATATTTTGAATGAAAAACTGCAACTTGATTTCCAAAATAGTCGGTTAAACGTTGAACCAACTGAGTCGTTAGTGCTATTTCCGGAAGAAGAAACAAAACCTGTTTGTCTTGTTTTATATATTCTTCTATTAATTTTATATAAATTTCGGTTTTACCTGAAGCAGTAACTCCGTGCAATAAATTGACATCGAAATTTTGAAAATTATCTTTTATCGATTCAAAAGCTTTTTGTTGCGCAATACTAAGTGTAAACCCTACATTGTCTTTTTTACTAAACACAACGCGGTCTTCATTAATATAGTAGTCCTCGAAAATTTGCTTCTGAATGAGAGAATTTACAATTGAAGTAGAACTTTTTGAAGTCTCTAATAACAACTTTACTGAAATAGGTTTTTTTAAAGTTGCTTTTAATTGAAAAAAACTTAAAACCAATTCCCTTTGCTTTTTTGCTCGACTCAAAGATTCTAATAACTCAGACAATCTTTCTTGACTATCGTAGCTTTCATGTAATTGAATATATTTAGTCTGCTTCGGCTTATATTGTTCTTTTATTTCTTCTTGTAAAAGAATTATACCTTTAGCAATTAAAGCATTAATTGTATTAAAAATATTCTTTTTATTAAGAATGCTTACAATTTCATTTATTCGTAAAGAAGATTGAATTTTTAAAGCTTCTACTATTAAATACTCATCATCTTTTAAGTCTGATTCGATTAAATCAGCTTCATTATTTAAACTAATTAGTGTCTCACTTTCAATTATAAAACCTGATGGAAATGCGCATTTATAAACTTCACCTAACGAACACATATAGTAATTTGCTATCCACTGCCAATGTGAAATTTGGAAAGGATTAACAACAGGCTTTTCGTCTAAAATTTGAAGAATTTCCTTAGCCTCATATAGTTGAGGCGGATTGTTATTTTTACCCAACACAAGCGCAGTATAAATTTTCGTTTTACCAAACGGAACAGCAACCCTCATCCCAATTTGAATGTATTCAAATTCGGCTTCAGAAACTTGGTAGGTAAAGTTTTTTGAGACCGCAATAGGTAAAACTGTCTCTATGAAATACTGCATAAAACAAAGATAGTTTTTTGTGAATAGATTTGAAATATTTTAATGTATAAACAAAAAAAAGCACCTAAATTAAGGTGCTTTTTATATGGTATTTGTTGAGAAATTATTTTCCTAACATTCCGTCTTTTAAATCATCATCCGCAGGTTTAGCTCCTAACCAAATTCCAAATAATGCTTTTTTAAAGTCATGTCCATCAATAGTTCCTTTTTTTACTCCATTTTTTAAAACCACTACTCCTTCACCAGGAATATTTGCTATAATAAAAGTATCTCCTTTTTTAATTTCATCTTTGAAAAAAGATTTAAATTTATCGATTTTCGCTTTTAAAGGAGCTGTGTTTTTATTTGTAGATTTTTCAAAACCTTCATTAACTGCAGAAATCATTTTTTCTGAAGAAATCATCCCAGAAACAATATCAAGCTTCATTGCTGCAGCACCTTTACTGTCCATTATATCTTTTGCGTTTGAACTTTTTGCAGTTAAATACAAAGAACCAACATATAAATCAATCCACATTTTTTCTCTAATTCCAGCTCCGTTTAATAAAAGAGTTTCTCCTTCTACTGTTAATTTTGAATCAACTTTTACACCTGATACCGTTTGTTGTGCATTTGCAGAAAAAATTCCTGTAAAAGCAACTAATAATAATGTTAAGATTTGTTTTTTCATGATTTTCTTTTTTTAATAATTTTTGTTAAATATATAATTTTTTTCTTTTTAATTTAGTAATGGTTGCATTTATTTCAAACCCTAATAAAAGTACCATACAGTTTATCCAGATATAGAACATTAAAACAAGAAGTGTGCCAATTGACCCATACAATTCATTATATCTTGAAAATTTTTCTACATAGACCCCAAATAAATAAGAAGATAGAATAATTAAAAGTGTTGTAAAAACTGCTCCATAACTAATGAAATTAACATCTTTAGTTTCCCTTGTGCCAAATTTATATAAAATTGAAGTTGCTATAAGAATCATTAAAACAACGAAAAGATATCTGCCCCAAATAATCAAATAAACATCATCTGAAATGAAGCCACTTAATTTTATTTTTTGGATAAACACCTCAAAAACAACTATAGCTGCAACAGTAATTAACAATAAAGCTGTTAGAGCTAATGAAATAGCTAGAGACATTAAATACTGCTTAACAAAACCTCTAGACAAAGTGATATGCGTTGACATTTCAAACCCTCCAAGAATAGCATTAATACCATTTGTCATTAATAAAATAGAAAAAATAATACCTGAAGAAAGTAGACTTTGATAACTATTACTCATAATATCGGTAAGGATAACTTGAATAGCTTCAAAGGTTGTAGGAGGCACACCTTGCTCTACAAAATACAAAAAATCTTGTTGAAAACCTTCAATAGGAATGTAAGGAATTAAGTTTAAAATAAATAGTGCAAATGGAAACAGCGCCATGAAAAAGCTAAATGCAATAGCGCTTGCTCTATATGAAAAAGCACCTTTGAAAATACCTAAAATATACAGTTCTAATATATCATATAAGGAAAGCCCCTGTAAAGAAGACAGAGATATTTTTTTAGTCAAAAAAACCAATTGTTTTACAACTGGAATTTTATTCAATTTATTTTCTATTTCTTCAGACATTAATTATATCGCTTTTAGACTTAAATCTAAATTATAAACCGAATGCGTTAAAGCACCAGATGAAATAAAGTTCACTCCGCAATTTGCATATTGACGAATAGTTTCTCCGTTTATATTACCTGAAGATTCTGTCAAACATTTATCACCAATTAAAGCAACAGCTTCTCTTGTAGTTTCATAATCAAAATTATCAAGTAAAATTCTATATACATTTTCAGAAGCTAATATTTCTTTTACTTCTTCCATATTTCTAGCTTCTACAATAATTTTTAAATCTTTCTCTTTTTCTCTTAGATACGCATTTGTTTTTGCAATGGCTTTAGTAATTCCACCTGCAAAGTCAATATGATTATCTTTCAACATTACCATATCATACAAAGCAAAACGATGGTTTTCACCCCCTCCAATTTTTACAGCCCATTTTTCTAAAGCCCTTATTCCTGGTGTTGTTTTTCTTGTATCTAATACTTTTGTTTTTGTTCCTTCCAATAAGTCTACAAATTTCTTTGTTTTAGTTGCAATTGCACTCATTCGCTGCATTGCATTTAAAACCAAACGTTCTGCTTTTAAAATTGCCTGAGAAGTTCCATAAACATGAAAAACAACATCGCCATATTTCACAAAATCACCATCTTTAAAAAAGGTTTCAATTTTCATAGAAGGTTCAACAAAATGAAAAACTTGTTTCGCAAAATCAATTCCAGCAATGATACCTTCATCTTTTACTAATAATTTAGCACTACCTTCAGCTTCAATTGGAATGCATGCTAATGAGCTATGGTCACCATCTCCAATGTCTTCTCTAATTGCATTTGCAATAATTAAATCTATTTCTTTTTGAAATTGTTCTTGTGAAATCATAATAAAATATTGTTTGGCTAAATTAACAATAAGTAATAGAATTTAAAAATAATACTACAATTTTGGCATAAAAAAAACCCAAGCATTGCTTGGGTTGATATAACTTTTAATCTATTATTTATAAACAGATTCTTTTTTAAAATGCAAAGTCAACAAATAATAAACTACTGCTCTATATTTATTTCTGTTTGAACGACCATATTTTTCAATTACAGCATCAATACCTTTATCTAAATCAGCTCCATCTTTTAAACCTAATTTTTTAATTAAAAAATTATTTTTAACTGTTGCTAATTCTTTTTCATCTGTACCTGATACTGTTGAAGCGTCAGCGTTATAAATTGAAGGACCACAACCAATAGTTACTTTAGTTAATAAATCCATATTTGCAGCCATACCACATTTATCTTTTAAATCTGCAGCATATTTTGCAATTAAGTCGTCTCTTTTACTCATAATTATAGTTTTTATTGTTAAGATTTTCTCAAATTTAATATTTTTTAGCAATTAATAAAACTTAAAAGCCAATTATTTTATTCAAAAACTACAACTTTTTAAAATAATTTAATAAAACTTGATTATTTAACTTTTCAGGTGTGTTTATTTCTAATAATGAAGGGCATTCGTTTGAATTCAGGAACTTATCCAACAAATTTTCTAAATCATCATTTTCATTAACATAACAATATTTAAAACCATACATTTCAGCCAAATGATTAGCTTTTAAATTATGTGAAGTTTCAAAAAATTCATTGAAAACATTATTTTCTTGATGACCTGGTAAAATTCTAAAAATTCCACCACCAGAATTATTAATTAAAATGATTTTAAAATTATTAGGAATGTACTTGTTCCACAATGCATTACTGTCGTAAAAAAAACTAATATCTCCAGTAATTAAAACAGTTAGTTTTTCTGAGGTTGTTGCTGCACCAATAGCTGTAGATGTACTTCCGTCAATTCCACTGGTTCCTCTATTACAAAACACTTCAATATTTTCATTTAAATCAAATAATTGCATGTACCGAATGGCCGAACTATTGCTAATTTGAAGGTTGATATTTCCTTGTAACTTTTTAGTAATTAATTCAAAAACACTAAAGTCAGAAAAAGGAACCGTTGCAAGATACTCTTTATGCTTTTGCTCTCTAAATGTAATTATATCAGCAAATTCTTTAGCATAAGTACTCGAAACTAGATTACAGTTTAAATACAATTGATTAAAAAACAAATTAGGATTGGATTTTACATGATTTGTTAAACAACCGTATGTATCATAAGCCCTTAATTCATCAATATGCCAATGTTGAATGGGCTGGTATTTTCGTAAAAAAGCTTTTATCCTTTTAGAAACCACCATTCCTCCAAAAGTGACTAATATTTCAGGTTTAAAATGCTCAAAATCTTCAGTAGTAAAAGGAGTAATTATCGCATCAATATTTGAAACAAACGTTTTATTGTGAAGATTTGATGTAGCTTCCGTCATTACAACTACTGATTCATCTTTTGCCAATTGTTCTGCAACAAAAGTTTCAATTGAATTGGGCTTTAATTCTCCAACTAAAACAAGTTTTTTACTAGCTAAATTCCATTTAGAAACAAAATCATTATTTAGTTCTAAAGTCTTATTTTCTTCAACTATTGGAACAACTTTAGATGTAACACTTAATTCAGAAACCGTGCTATACAAAGGTTCTTCAAAAGGAACATTAATATGAACCGGACCTTTATTAGTAATTGAAGTATTTAATGCTTCATTGATTGTTAAATCGTTTTCAATAGAAGCAATTTCGTGTAAATTAGCATTATACAAAATATGATTTGTAAATACGTTTTCTTGACGAATGGTTTGTCCGTCACCAATATCTATTTTGTCATGAGGCCTGTCTGCACTAATAATTACAAGTGGAATTTGACTGTAAAAAGCTTCGGCTACAGCCGGATAATAATTCAATAATGCTGAACCTGAAGTACAAACAACAGCAACAGGTTTATTGATTTGTTGGGCAATTCCTAATGCAAAAAAAGCCGCACATCTTTCATCCACAATGCTGTAACATTTAAAACTTGGATGATTAGCAAACCCAATTGTTAAGGGTGCGTTTCTTGAACCAGGAGAAATAATTATATGTTCTACGCCTTTAGCTTTACAAATTTCTATGACACTTTGCGCTAAAGGAATTTCTGGATAAATCATTTTATATTTACTAAGTTGTAAAGATACAAAGTTGCAAAGGTTTTAATACATTTACAACTCAAAATTGTTTTTAATGAAAATTTCTATTCGACCTTATAAAGAAACTGATACTCAAGCTATTTTAGAAGTAATCAATTTTAATATTTTAAATTCTACTGCTCTATATGATTATACCATAAGAACTTTAGAACAACAAACTGAGATGTTAAAGGAAAAAGTAGATAGAAATTTTCCTGTAATTGTTGCTGTTTTAGACGAAAAAGTAGTTGGTTTTGGCTATTATAGTGATTTTCGTTTTAGAGAAGCTTATAAATACACAGTTGAACATTCAGTTTATGTAAATAAAGATTTTCAAGGTATGAAAATTGGTCATTTGCTAATGGAAGAACTTATTGAAATGGCTAAAAAACAAAAACTCCACACGATGATTGCCGTTATAGATTCGGAAAATCAAAGTAGTGTGAAGTTTCATGAAAAATACGGTTTTAAAACCGTTGGAATCATTAAAGAATCGGGCTATAAATTTGACCGATGGTTAGACTCTGTTTTTATGCAATTAATCTTAGAATAATTATTTCCCTTCAATCCAATTGATGATTTTCACATCTGTTGGTAACGTTTTTGGTGAAATAATCATATCTAACTGACCCTCTTCATTTAATAGATATTTTTGAAAATTCCATTCTACTTCGCTATCTGCAACACCATTTTTAGCTTTTTGAGTTAAAAACTGATATACAGGGTTCATTTCTTTTCCTTTTACAGTAATTTTATTCATCATTGGAAAAGTAACTCCGTAATTTCTTTCGCAAAAAGTAGCAATTTCATCATTTGTCCCTGGCTCTTGACTCATAAAATCATTAGCAGGAAAACCCACAATTACAAAATCATCTGACTTATATTTATCATATATAGATTGTAAGTCTTTATATTGGGGCGTTAATCCGCATTTTGAAGCAGTATTTACCACCATTATTTTTTTACCTTTTAAAGTGCTAAAATCAAATTCTTTTCCTTCTAAATCTTGCACTTTAAACTGGTGAATTGTTGCTCTTTCCATTGTTTCATTATTACTCGTAGCTAAATTTTTATTTAAACTTTCTTGTTGTTTACACCCAATAATAGTTAGAGCGAAAGCAAATAATCTAAAAATGTTTCTCATATTTATATGGTTTTTATTCAAAGTTAATTGATTTGAAATTCAAATTATACTAAACAAATCTTAAATCTAAATTAAATTACTTAATTTAGCAGGAAACAAAGCAATAAATATGTTTTTCATAAGAACCTTAATTTCTTTTTTAAGAGATGATGAATATCGAGATTTATTAATTACCACACTTATAATAATTTTCTCTGGAACATTCGTTTATCACTACCTAGAAGGATGGAGTTATATTGATTCTTTTTATTTTTCGGTTGTTACATTAACTACTATTGGATATGGTGATTTTTCACCGCAAACCGATGGAGGAAAATTATTTACAGTTTTGTATATAATTGTGGGTATTGGAATGATTCTAAGCTTTATTAATACCATTCAGCATCATTACACTTATATGAAGCATAAAGAAAAAAGGGAAATTTTAAAAAATAGAGCATTTAAAAAATCTGAGGATAAAATGAATGCTCGAATTGATAGAAAAATTGAAGAAATGATGGAAGAAAAAAAGGAGCAATAAGCTCCTTTTTTTTATTTCTTGTAAAATTTCTTGTATTTAAAATAGGAAATTATGCTTAAAAATAACACTGTCGCAATAGAATAGAAAATAAAATCTGGTGTTACTACTTTATCACCACTTGCATATGAATGAAGTCCCGATAAATAAAAATTTACCCCAAAATAAGTCATTAAAATAGAATAAAAAGCAAAAATACTCATTACACTATATATCCATTTATTTTTTAAGCCTGGCACAAAACGCGCATGAATTACAAAGGCGTAAACCATAATACTAATTAAAGCCCAAGTTTCTTTTGGATCCCAACCCCAATAACGACCCCAACTTTCATTTGCCCATTGACCTCCTAAAAAGTTTCCAATAGAAAGCATTACTAAACCAACGGTAATTGCCATTTCATTGATATAACTAATTTCATCAATAGCTAATTTCATTTTCTTTTTGTTTGATTCATTTGTAAAAATGATTAACAATAAAGCTACTAAACCTAAAATCATTCCTAAAGTAAATGGACCATAACTCGCAACAATAACCGCAACGTGAATCATTAACCAGTAAGAATCAAGAACTGGAACTAAGTTTGCAATCGCTGGATCCATCCAATTCCAATGTGCAATCATTAAGATCATAGAAGCTACAAAAGCAGTTGACGCAACTGTAAGTTGTGATTTCCTTCCAAAGGCTAAACCAAAAAACATGGTTGCCCAGCCTACATAAATCATACTTTCATAGGCGTCACTCCAAGGTGCATGTCCTGAAATATACCATCTAGCAATTAATCCTAAAGTATGTAAGGCAAAGAAAAATCCAATTAATACATGGAAAAACTTAACAGCATTTTTAACTAAAATTGAATGTGTAAACAACTGAACTATTGTAAAAATTAACATTAAAACTCCAGCAATCATGTACAAATAGTACAATTTTTTAAAAATATCGTACTTATTATATGTGATTTCTGCTTTTACTTTATTTTCAGATGGCATTATTTTAGCACCATACATTTTTTGATAACGCCCTAAACCAACCAATAAAGAATCGGGTGTATTATAATTTTTTGTTTCTGTTGATTTTGAAACAGCATCTAAATAATAAGGAATTAAATTTTTGATTTTGTCTAAATCGGTACCTGTTGTTTCGTTTAATTCTAGAAATGAAACCCATTTATTACCTGGATCATTTGGTATTGGGTAAACTCTAAGTATTTGTCCGCTTAAGGCATTATTTAATAAATTAACTCTTTTATCAATTTCAATAAAGTCCTTTTGGAACTGATTTGGCACAGTTGCTTTGAAAGCTTCATCTAAATAAGGTGATAGTTTATAATTCCCTTTTGCATCAAAGAAACTTAGTAAATTCGCATACTTAGCTTCTTTTTCAATACCAATAATTTTTCTTAAACTATCGTTTCCTCTTTTTAAATAAACTATTGGAATATTAAACCAATATCTTGGAAATTGCGTCATTGAAATAAATACTTGATCAGCATTCATTCCGTTATAGGTATCGCTTTTTGAAACTTTTCGTAATAACTCAGATGAAAATGTATTAATAGGTTTCATTCTTCCTCCTGCATCTTGGATAATTACATGTCCAAATTTAGCAGCATGCTCTTCTGAGACTTTATACTTTTCAATTATTTCACTTGATTTTGCAACATTATCTTCTATATGATTATGTCCTTGTGAAAATCCGTTGAATGAAAACAAGAAAAACAAAATCATTAAACTGGCCTTTTTTGCTTTCACTTTATCTAATTTTCTTTTTAAATCTCCAAAACGCGTGTTTTTATCAAACAGAATAACCATTAATGCAAAATACAATAAAAAATAACCTATATAAGTTACCCATGTTCCTACTGCATCATGACTTACCGATAGCACAGTTCCTTTTTCATCTTGATCAAATGAAGCTTGAAAAAACCTAAACCCTCTATAATCTAAAATATTATTCATGAAAACACTGTCTTTAAAAGTGTTTTTCATTTCAGTATCTATAACTTCTAACTTACTTTTAAAAGAAGCATAACTTTTTTCAGTTCCTGGTTGTTTTTCAGCAATAAAATCATCTACTTTTATGCTAAATGGCAAATTATAAACTTTACTTCCAAAAAACAAAGTAAATTCTAAATTACCCAATTTAACTGTCTGTGGAATTCCTTGTTTTCCTTTGGACCCAACTAAAGTTAATGTTTCTTCTAAACCTTGACTTTTTACTTTTACAACTAAAGCATCATCTGTTTGCTTATCTTTATAATCGTTATTTGACTTATAAGTAATTTCACCTTTTTCTACTGGTTCAGGAAATACAAATTGAGAACCTGCAATATTATATAAAGAACGAAGCATCAATGGCTGAACAGAATCTTTTACAACATTTCCTTGCATTTTATCTGCCATTCGCATAAAATTCCCCTCAAATGGAGTTTGAATTAAATACGCTCCTTCTATATTTGAAACATTAATCGCTCCTTCTGTATATTTATTAAAAGCGAAAAGTACATTATGAATATTTTGAACTTCTCCTTCTTTTAAATAATGTTCATGACGATTTCCGTCACCAGATTCAACCATTTTAAAATACTGTATTCCATTTTCAGAAGGCGTCACTGTTTCGCTAGCATTCATAATAAAATCTACGTATTCAATTTCAAATGGAATTTTATTAAATTCATTTTTAATCGAAAAGTCATTACTAGTTGCTTGAGAAAAGTATTGATTGTGTTCAAATGATTTACGCTTCATTTCACCTTTGTAATCTCCATCAACAAATGCTGTTAAAAAAGTTTTGTCCGAATAAAAAACATTTTCAGTTGCTCCTTCTCTAATTGGCATTAATCCTTCATAACTTATGTAACGTGTTATAAAAGCACCAATCAATATGAAAATAAAAGACAAATGCACTAAAAGTGTTGACCATTTTTCCTTTTTATACAATTGGTATCTTTTAATATTTCCACAAAAATTAATTACAAAAAACACCATAATAGCCTCAAACCACCAAGCATTATATATTAGAATTCTTGCTGTTTCAGTATTGTATTCATTTTCAATAAAAGTTCCAGTTGCCATTGCAATAGCAAATCCAATAAATAAGACTGCCATTAAACGTGTAGAAAATAAGAAAGCGTATATTTTTTTATCCATTTTAGTGTAGTAATTGTAAAACGGTTACAAATGTACTTAAAAAGAAAAACTTTTAAATAAGTTTAACAAAGCTTTACTCAATTTTAAGAAACTTAAAATCAATACAGCATTTTAATTTCTTTTAAATCAAATTCTTTTATAGAATCATCATCTAAAATCACTTGAAGTTTTCCGAATTTAGATACACCTTTAATTATACCCATAAACTTATGATTATCAATGTCTAAAAAAACAGAAGGTATGCTTTTCTTAAATAAATAATCATGATATTCTTTCCAAAAATCTTTCTTAACACTATTTGCAATTTGTGTACAATGAAATTTTAATTGATGATGAACTTCTGTTAAAATTAAATCTTTATCAAACTCCTTATTATTTAATATTGCTAAAGATGAGGCTTGAGGTAAATTATCAAAATAAAACTGATTAACATTTAAACCAATACCAACAATTGAAACAATTTCATTATTACCTTTAAAAATATTTTCAATTAATATGCCAGCTATTTTTTTTTGGTCTGACAGAATGTCGTTTGGCCATTTTATAGCTAAATTATTTATTTTAAATTTTTCAAGCGCTTTTATAATTGAAATAGAAACTAATGTATTTAAAATAAAAACGGACACACTCTCTACAATCACATCTTTAACCAACACGCTAAAAGTAAGGTTCTTACCTGCTTCTGAATTCCAAACCGCACCAACCTGACCCTTACCTTTTGTTTGATTATCTGTACTTACAATTGTGAAATTTTCTACATATTGATTCATAATCAACTCCTTTAAAAATGAGTTGGTAGATTCTATGGCATTGAGTTTGATTATATTCATTTAGATAAAAAAGCAAAGAAAAAATTTAATCTTTTGTTAAGGTTCAAATTTAAAGACAAAAAATGATAACTTTGCATAAACATAAAAAAATTAAATGAGTACTAAAAATATAAGTAACGACGATTTATTAGCCAATATCATAAAAGGAATTGAAGATGTAAAAGGAGCTGATATTAATATTTTAGATTTAAGAGGGATAGAAAATACAGTTTGTGATTACTTCGTTATATGTAATGGAAATTCTAACACTCAAGTAAATGCCATTACAAGTTCAATTCAAAAAGTAGTATCAAAAGAATTAAAAGACAAACCTTGGCATGTAGAAGGTAGTGAAAACGGAGAATGGGTTCTTATGGATTATGTAAACGTAGTGGTCCATGTATTTCAAAAACATATTCGTGAATATTACAACATTGAAGGACTATGGGGTGATGCAAAAATAACTTCTATAGAAAGTAAATACTAAAAAAACATGTCAGACAACACTAAAAAACCTAAGTTTAAACTTAGTCCTTGGGCAATTTACGGACTAATTATAGGTGTATTTTTACTTATTAATATATTTGGAAATGGTTTTGACTTTAACAGTCCAAAACAAACTACATTATCTAAATTTTATCAATATTTAGATTCTAATCAGGTTGAAAAAGTTGTTTTTTCAAACACTAAAGCCTCTATAATATTAAAAAAAGAAGCTTTAAACAATAAAGAACATTCTAAAGTTAAAGAAGGGACTTTTGGAAAAACAAACGAAAAAGGTCCACACTATATAATTGAAACTGGAAATAGTGAAATATTCCAAAAAACACTTGAAGAAGCGAGACAAAAAGGATTAATTTCAGATTATGAAAAAGAACCCGAAAGTGCTTGGGGTGAAGTAATATCATTATTACTTCCTATTATACTTATCGTAGGACTTTGGATATTCATGATGAGAAGAATGTCTGGTGGTTCTGGAGGTGGCGGAGGACAAATATTTAATATCGGTAAATCGAAGGCTAAATTATTTGATGAGAAAAACGACGTTAAGATTACTTTTGAAAATGTAGCAGGACTTGAGGGAGCAAAAGAAGAAATTGAAGAAATTGTAGAATTCCTTAAAAATCCAGAGAAATACACATCTATTGGAGCTAAAATACCTAAAGGAGCATTATTAGTTGGTCCTCCAGGAACGGGTAAAACATTACTAGCAAAAGCAGTTGCAGGTGAGGCTAAAGTTCCTTTTTTCTCATTATCTGGTTCAGATTTTGTAGAAATGTTCGTAGGAGTTGGAGCTTCGAGAGTACGTGATTTATTCAAACAAGCAAAAGAAAAATCACCCGCAATTATTTTTATTGATGAAATTGATGCCGTAGGTAGAGCTCGTGGAAAAAGTAATATGTCAGGCGGAAATGACGAGAGAGAAAATACATTAAATCAGTTATTAACTGAAATGGATGGTTTTGGAACCAATACAAATGTAATTGTACTTGCAGCAACAAACAGAGCAGATGTTTTAGATAAAGCATTAATGCGTGCTGGACGTTTTGACAGACAAATTTATGTTGATTTACCAGACGTTAGGGAACGTAAAGAAATATTTGAGGTTCACTTAAAACCTATCAAAAAAGAAGAAGAATTAGATACTGAATTTTTAGCAAAACAAACTCCAGGTTTCTCTGGTGCAGATATTGCAAATGTTTGTAATGAAGCCGCTTTAATAGCTGCTCGTAAAGATAAAAAAGCAGTAAACAAACAAGATTTCTTAGATGCTGTTGATAGAATTGTTGGTGGATTAGAAAAGAAAAATAAAATTGTTACACCTGCAGAAAAGAGATCAATTGCTATTCACGAAGCAGGTCACGCAACAGTTAGTTGGATGCTTGAACATGCGTCTCCTCTGGTAAAAGTAACGATTGTTCCAAGAGGTCAAAGTCTTGGAGCTGCTTGGTATTTACCAGAAGAACGCTTAATTGTACACCCAGAGCAAATGCTTGATGAAATGTGTGCAACTATGGGTGGTAGAGCTGCTGAAAAAGTTATTTTTAATAAAATTTCAACAGGTGCGTTAAGTGATTTAGAAAAAGTTACAAAGCAAGCACGTGCTATGGTTACAATTTATGGTTTGAATGAAAAATTAGGAAATATAACTTATTATGATTCATCAGGACAAAGTGAATATAATTTTTCAAAACCATATTCTGAAGAAACTGCTCGCATAATTGATCAGGAAATTTCTGAATTAATAGAAGGTCAATACGACAGAGCAATTAAACTTTTAGAAAACAACAAAGACAAATTAAACCAATTAGCTGATATTTTAATAGAGAAAGAAGTTATTTTTAAAGATGACTTAGAAGCTATTTTTGGTGAAAGAAATTTCAATAAAGAAATAGAAACTCCTATTGAAGAATAGACTTTAAAGTTTCTAAAAATATTTTGTATAAAAAATCTTAGTTCTTCTGACAAAAGAACTAAGATTTTTTTTATCTTTGATACTTACTATAATTTACCTGCTAAAGATAAATGAGTCTTTTTAGAAAATTTTTTGGAAGTTCCAGTGATTCCTCAAATAGTGACAAGGACAAAGAACAAAAAAGTCCTTACACTCCTGAGGAAAATTTACCTGTGGACGAAATGTTTACACGCAATTTTCAAAAAAATGGGGGTAAATTTATTTATTGTGAAAATATAAATGAAGTTTCTGATAATTTTTTAAATATTTTAGAGGAAAATGATTGGTTTGAATGCAATGTAATGTGTTTTGACGATTCATTAAACCATTTGCTTAAAGATAATAAACTTGACGTAACTAAAAACATTGATGAAGCTCAATTTTTACTTTCATCTTGCGAAAACTTAGTTGGAGACGAAGGTTCCATTTTATTTTCATCAAATCAAATAAAATCATATAAGCCAAATGAACTTCCTATAAACATGGTCGTTTTTGCTAAAACAAGTCAAATAGTTTTAAGTAAAGGAGATGGTTTGCGCTACATGAACAAAAAATACAATAAAGAATACCCTACAAATATTACTACAATAAAATACTTTGAAGAAGTAAAAGACGAAGATTTTTTACATTATGGAAGTTGCCATAAAAACCTTTACTTACTTCTGTTAGAAGATTTATAGTATGAATGAAACTTTAAAAAGAGCTCTTTCTGGAGCAGTTTATATAATTTTATTATTAAGCTGTATTTTATATTCTAAAGAAAGTTTAGCTATACTTTTTTCTATTTTATTGGTTTTTGGTGTTTATGAATTTGCAAAGATGACATCTGTAAATTTTTATGCAGGTATACTAATTGCAGGAGTTTGCTATTATTCTTTTCACAATCAATCACATAATATTTTAATCAACAACACTATAACTATATTTACCATTATAGTTTCAATTAGGTTGTTGTATTTTTTATTCCAAAAAAGCGATAAAGAGTTTGATGTAATTACACAATACATTATTTTAATTGGTTATATCATATTTCCGTTTATTTTAACAAACTATGTTCCTATTGGGGTAAAAGGTTATAATTCTGATATCCTAATTAGTATAATTGTATTAATTTGGACAAATGATACATTTGCTTATTTAGTCGGTAAAAACTTTGGAAAAAACAAACTATTCCCTACAGTTTCCCCTAAAAAAACAATTGAAGGATTTGTTGGAGGGTTAATTTTCTCAATAATTTGTGGAATATTATTAGCAAAGTATTTTATAGAAGTAAAACATATTTATTTTTGGATAATTATTTCTATAATAGTTAGTATATTTAGTACTTTAGGAGACTTGATTGAGTCTAAACTTAAAAGAGTTGCAGGAGTTAAAGATAGCGGCACAATAATGCCCGGTCATGGAGGAATTCTAGATCGTCTAGATAGTATTATATTTGTAATTCCATTTATTAATTTGTTTTATTTAATTTTACGTTATGTTTCATAAAGAAGGTTCAAAAATAATTTTTATTACACTTTTATTAGTAGTGGGTGTGATTTTTTTAAGCGATGCTTTTATTTCTATTATATGGCTAAAAAACATAGTTATATTATTAGCAATATTCTTTTTAGTAATGATTTTACAGTTTTTTAGAAACCCAAAAAGAGAAGTTGACAATAGCGACAACCATATTCTTGCACCAGTTGATGGTAAAGTTGTGGTAATTGAAGAAGTATTTGAACCAGAATACTTTAAAGACAAAAGATTAATGGTTTCAATCTTTATGTCTCCAATAAATGTACACGTAACACGTTATGCATTAAATGGAATTGTAAAATACAGCAAATATCATCCTGGAAAATACTTAGTAGCTTGGCACCCAAAAGCTAGTTTAGAAAATGAAAGAACTACTGTAGTTATAAACAATAGAGTTTATGGAGAAGTAATGTACCGACAAATTGCTGGTGCTTTAGCTAGAAGAATTATAAATTACGCTGAAGAAGGAATGAGAGTTGTACAAGGTAAAGATGCTGGTTTTATTAAATTTGGCTCAAGAGTTGACTTATATTTCCCTATTGGAACAGAAATTAATGTAAAATTAAATGATATTGCTACAGGAGGGAAAACTGTAATCTCAAAGAAAAATTAATGACTAAAGAAGAGTTAGAAATATTATTTGATGAAGCGTTTAACAATGCTCAACTGATTCCACAAGATTCTGTGCCACAAGATTTACAATTAATCTTATATGGTTTATATAAACAGGCTACAAGTGGAAATACTAAAAATGTGTATTTTCAAAATAACCAAGACATAAGAAACGCATTTAAACTTAACGCGTGGATGCAAGTAAAACACTTATCTATTGAAGAAGCAATGGAGCAATATATTGAAATCATTAATAATTTAATGAAAGAACGAAACATATGAAATTTCAATTATTAATTATTGCTTTCCTTTTTATTTCATGTAAAAATGACAATAATTTAGTAGAAGTTCAAATTCCAGAACCAGAAGTTATTGACCAAAAGACCTCTAACTTTGGAGACCCTAATGACGTAAAAACAGAAACTGGACCTTTTGAATTAGTTCAATTGAACTATAAATTTGAAGATTTTGTACCAAATTTAGACGGAAGAACAATTGAAACTCATTATTCAAAGCATCTTTTGGGTCATGCAAACAAATTAAACAAAATAGTCACAGAAAATAAATGGTCTAAAAAAACTAAGATTGAAGACATCTTATTAAATTTAGACATAAACAATTTAGAATTAAGAAAAAGTGCAGGTGGTTATTATAATCATAATTTGTTTTTTGAAAATTTAGCACCAAAATCAAACTTAAAGCCAAGCGACACATTAACAATGGCAATCGATAAAAATTTTGGTTCATTTGAAGCTTTTAAACAAACATTCATTGCGACAGCATCTAATGTTAATGGTTCTGGGTGGACATGGTTAATCCTCAATAAAAAAGGAGATCTAGAAATTATTACTACAGTTAATAACGACAACCCCTTAATGAAAGACGCATTAATAAAAGGAACCCCTCTTTTTAATATTGACACTTGGGAACATGCTTATTACCTACAATACCAAAATAGAAAACTAGAATATTTAAAGAAAGTCTTCGAATTATTAAATTGGGATTTAATCAGTAAAAAATTCGAATCGTTATAAATAAAAAAAGCTCTGAAATATTTCAGAGCTTTTTTATTGTATTAATTTGAATTATTATTTTTCAAATTGTTTTAATGTACTAGTAATAATAGAAACACAATCTAATAATTGTTCTTCATTCATAACCAATGGTGGCGCAAAACGAATAATATTGCCATGTGTAGGCTTAGCTAATAAACCATTATCTCTTAAAGCCATACAAATATTCCATGCAGTATCACTGTCTTCTGTATCGTTTATTAAAACCGCATTTAAAAGCCCTTTCCCTCTTACTAAAGTAGCTATTGAACTTGTTTCAATAAATTTAGCCAACTCAGATCGGAATAATTCTCCAAGCTTTCTTGCATTTTGCGCTAAACTTTCCTCATTAACAACATCTAAGGCAGCCATAGCAACAGCTGCAGCAATTGGATTTCCTCCAAATGTAGAACCGTGCTGTCCTGGTTTAATTACATTCATTACTTCATCATCAGCTAAAACTGCAGAAACTGGATATGCTCCACCTGAAAGTGCTTTTCCTAAAATTAAAATATCTGGCTGAACGTAAGTAGCTTGTTTCTCACACTTAGATTCACAAGAACAGTTACCACAAACAGCCAATAAAGAACCCGTTCTTGCAACACCTGTTTGAACTTCATCTGCAATAAATAATACATTATTTGCTTTACAAAGTTCTTTCGCTTTTGCTAAATATTCTTCACTTGGCACATAAACTCCAGCTTCACCTTGAATAGGCTCAACTAAGAATCCTGCAATGTTTTTTGAAGATGTAATTGCTTTCTCTAAAGCATCTAAATCATCATATGCAATTTTAATAAATCCGGCAGTATATGGTCCAAAATTTTTACGTGCATTTTCATCATTTGAAAATGAAATAATAGTAGTTGTTCTACCGTGGAAGTTATTCTCACAAACAATTATTTGCGCTTCATTTTCAGCAATACCTTTTACTTCATATGCCCATTTTCTACAAATTTTCAAAGCTGTTTCTACTGCTTCTGCACCTGTATTCATTGGTAAAACCTTATCGAAACCAAAGTATTTTGTTATATATTCTTCATAAACACCAAGTTTATCATTATAAAATGCTCTTGAAGTTAATGTTAATGTTTTGGCTTGCTCCATCATTGCGTTAACAATTTTTGGATGACAATGTCCTTGGTTAACAGCTGAATAAGCAGAAAGAAAGTCGTAATATTTCTTACCTTCTACATCCCATACATATACTCCTTCTCCTTTACTTAAAACTACTGGTAATGGATGATAATTGTGCGCTCCGTACTTGTCTTCTAATTTAATTACTTCAGCTGAACTTCTTTTCTCTAAAACTGACATACTCTTTAATTTTTATTGATTTTTGTAATCTCAATTCCTTCTTTTGGAGAGAAATCATCCCTATTTTAGCAAAAATACAAAATGAAAGTATTTTTATAAAGAAAATGGAAACATATATTTAAAAAAAATCACAATAAATTAATATTGTTTAATTAATCAAAATAAACATTTATATTTGGAAATCAATTGATTATGATTCTACTATGATTAAAAAAATACTCTTTACTGTTTCCCTGTTATTTAGTTTTCTTTTTGCAAATTCGCAAACTTGGGAAATCACTCCAAATAGCCAATTTGAAAAACATTTTGAAGAAGCGTATGCTACTTACCCTTCTATACCAAGAGGAATATTAGAATCTATTGCATATACTAAAACCCACATCCAACACATTGAACCAGAATATGGCGTTCCAAGTTGTACAGGTTTACCTTTTCATTTTGGCGTTATGGGTTTAGTGGAAGATGGTAAAAACTATTTTAGAAATTCCTTATTAGAAGTTGCTTCTATTTCAAAATATACTATTGAGGATATTAAATTAGATCCAAAAATGAATATTCTTGCATTTGCAAAAGCATATGATGCTTTATTAGAGTTGAATAATTTAAGAAACCAAGCTGTTCAAAATCATAAAATAGTAATTGACGCTTTATCAGAAATTCCAAACAATCAAAACGCAGCAAACAACTTTGCTTTTGACACGCAATTATATTCGATCTTTAAAAATTTATTAGATTCTAAATTTCAGGAAGCGTATAATTTACCTAAGTACAGTTTTAGTTTAGAAGCCATTTTTGGTGGAGAAAATTTTCAAATACTTAATTCTTCAAGCGTTTCAATTGAAAACAATCAAATTAATGGTAGAAATTACAATTCAACATACAATCGTTTAGCACCGCCTTGTAACGATGTTTCTGGAAGCTTTCCATACACGGTACTTTCTGCGGCAGCTGACCCTTCTAATTATAGCTCAAGGGGAACTGCTACAATAACACACGTAACTATTCACACCATGCAAGGCTCTTATGCTGGAGCAATTTCTTGGTTTCAAAACCCTCTTGCAAATGTTTCTGCACATTATAATATGCGAGCATCTGATGGGCAAATTACCCAATCTGTTTGTGAAATTGATAAAGCTTGGCACGTAAGTAATTCTAACCCTTATGCTGTAGGTATTGAACATGAAGGTTATATTGACGACCCAACTTGGTACACAAATATAACCTATCAAGTTTCTGCAATTTTAACTAAAGATATTGCTGCAAGAAATGGAATCCCAATTATTAGAACGTATGATAAAAATGGCGATGTTGGTGTGAATTCAATTAGTGATGGCTGTTTTAAAATTAAAGGACACCAACATTTCCCATCGCAAACACATGTTGATCCAGGTCCGTTTTGGGATTGGAATCGATATTATGATTTAATCAACGATGTTGCAAGTGCAAATACTGTAAACTATACTGTTTGTAGCGGAACAATATATGATTCTGGAGGTGCAGGTGGAAATTATGGTAGTGATGAACGTGTTTTTTATAGAATTGCACCAACAGGAGCAACAAGTGTAACCATAAACTTTAGTTCTTTAAATTTAGAAACTAACTACGATTACTTATATATTTATGATGGCGATTCGCATAATGACCCATTACTTGCAGTTTTAAACGGAACAACTTTACCACCAGCAATTACAGCAAATAGCGGAAAAATGCTAATGGAATTTAGAACAGATTGCGCAACGGTAGCTTCTGGTTGGGTCGCAAATTATTCTTGTAACACATCAGCTGTTGCTTGCGAAATGCCTGTAGGATTATCCCAAAGCAATATGAACCATAATAGTGTACAGTTAAATTGGAATATTGTTGCAGGTGCTTTAAGCTATGAAATCTCTTTTAAACAAACATTAGAATCAAGTCCTACAATTTACACATCAACAACGAATAATATCGTAATTTATGGTTTAGCAGCTGGAGCGCAATATATTTGGACCGTAAAATCGGTTTGTGGAGCTGGCGTAAAATCAGTAGCTAATTCTAATGAGTTTACGAATACAAGTATAATTACAAATGTTGTAGACACTAATTGTTCAGGAACATTTACGGATACTGGTGGGATTTTAGGAAACTATCCTAATAATCAAAATTACACCTATACCATTTCTCCAACGGGAGCTTCATCTGTAAATCTATCTTTTAGTGCTTTTAACATAGAAAACAATTACGATTTTATTTATATTTATGACGGACCAACAACTGCTTCTACTCTATTAGGAACTTATACTAATACAAATACACCTCCAAACATAACATCAAGTGGTGGAAGTTTAACTATAAAATTTACTTCGGATAATTCAACAGTAAAATCAGGATGGATTGCAAATTGGAATTGTAATACATCTTGTAACTTACCTAGTGTTCCAACTTTATCCGTATCTCCAACAACAGTTTGTTCTGGAGAAACGAGTACAATTACAATAACTGGAAACTTAAATGACGCCACGGCTTGGAATATATATTCTGGTTCTTGTGGAGGAACTTTAGTTGGTTCAACTACAAATTCAACTTTTAATGTGAACCCAACTTCTACTACAACATACTATATTCGTGGAGAAGGAGCTTGTGTTTCGGGTGGATCTTGTGCATCTTCAACAATTACAGTAAATCCAGCTCCGGAAATCAACATTACAGGAAATGGTAATTCTATACTAATTGGCGATTCTACTCCATCTACAACTGATAATACCGATTTTGGGCTTATCAATAGTACTACAATTACTAAAACATTTACTATTGAAAACATAACAGGCGCAGCAGATTTGAACATTAGTACTATTGTGGTTTCAGGTACAAACTCAAGTAACTTTACTATTGGGAACATTACTTTACCAAAAACAATAACAGTTGGAAGTTCTACAACTTTTACTGTTACTTTTACCCCAACTGATATTGGTTCTAGAACTGCAATAATTACAGTAAATAATAACGATTGTAATGAGAGTGCTTATAATTTTACAGTTTTAGCAAATTTAAATTGCGGAGACATTACAACTACATGGAATGGATCTAGTTGGAATAATGGAAACCCTGCATTAACTAAATCTATTATTTTTAGTGGGAACTATAATTCAACAGGAAGTGTTTTAGGTTGTTCTGCAACACTTAATTCAAATGCTCAAGTTACCATCAATACAAATCATACTTTAATTTTAAATGATGCTATTAATGTTAACTCAGGTTCGTTATTAACCATCGAAAATAACGGAGCACTACGCCAAGTAAATGATGTTGCAAACATTGGAAATATTGTTGTAAAAAGAAACTCATCTCCTATGATTAGATTAGATTATACCGGATGGTCTTCACCAGTAGCCGGACAACAATTACAAACTTTTTCACCAAATACTTTATCCAATAGGTTCTATGAATATTTATATACTGGAACAACAACAGCAACTGCATTTCAAGTTGTAAATTCAAATACTAACTTTTTATCTGGAAAAGGTTACTTAATTAGAGCTGCAAATAATTGGTCTGCTTCTACTCCAACAAATTTTAATGGAATTTTTAATGGAATTCCTTCAAATGGAACTATGAATATTTCTGTTGGACTTGGATACAATTTGCTTGGAAACCCGTATTCTTCGCCTATAAGCGGAAATTCCTTTTTAGGTCAAAATCCATCTATAGATGCGTTATATTTTTGGACACATACCGCTGCTGCATCTGGAGGAAGTTATACTGTAAACAATTATGCATCATATACTACTTTAGGAGGTACAGCAGCTGCCGCAGGTGGACAAACACCAAACGGGATAATTAATACAGGTCAAGGATTTTATATAAATAAAACTATAGCTGGTGGTAATATAATTTTTAAAAACAACCAAAGAATAAATGCTTCTGCTAGCTCTCAATTTTTTAGAACAGAAGAAAATGAAACTCATCGTTTTTGGCTGAATTTAAATAACAACAGTAACAACTATAATCAAATATTGATTGGTTACACAGAGCTTGCTACTAATAATATAGATTCTCAAATTGATGGTAGAACCTTAGATTTATCACAAACCACTTTATACAGTTTAATTGACAATGAAGAATTTGTTATTCAAGGTAGAGGTTTACCGTTTACAAATGAAGATATTCTTCCTTTAGGGTTAAAAATAGATACAGATGGGAACTATTTTATTTCTTTTGAAAATGCAGACGGATTATTTATAAATCAAGACATTTTTATTAAGGACAATCTAACAGCTACTATTCATAATGTAAAAATGAGTCCTTATCAATTTTATGCAACTATAGGCACATTCAATAATAGATTTGAAATTATTTTCAAAAACTCTATTTTAGGAGTTGATGACTTTAATTTTACTGGATTACAAATATATTCTTCAAATGAAGTAATTACAGTTCGTTCAAATAATGAAGAAATACAAGAAGTATTGGTTTTTGATATTCTTGGCAGAAAACTTTATCACAAACAAAATGTAAATTCTAATGAATTAGAAATCAAAAATTTAACCAGTCAAAAACAAACACTTTTAGTCAAAGTTAAAAGTGCAACCAATAAAGAAAGAACAGTAAAAGTAATTTTCTAAATAAAAAATCCGGAAGTAATTACTTCCGGATTTTTTATTTTATGTTCTTTCGTTATACATTTCCAACAATTTAGTTATAGTATTCCAATTCCTTATAGTTGCCGTAACACTTAATTTCTTTTCAATATATTTTTGATCAAACTTAGTCTTCCCTGCTCCTACTGCATACTTAATAAAAATTCTAGGTCCATCAATTTGTGCAGCATCGGGTTTAACCATGCTCATTTTTAAATCATTTATAGAGCCTTCAAACAATTCTTTTGAAATAAAGGCAACGTAAAGTTTCTTAGTATCAACCTCATTCTCATTTAAAAATTGATTGTTTTTAAAACAAGCTTCTAAATCTGATTTTCCAATTACAACCGTAGGCACTTCATGACCAAAAGTTTTAAAAATTTCTTGTTTTATTTTGAAACCTACAGTTGGTGCGTGTTCCTCTTCTGTATCTACAAACACATTTCCTGTTTGAATATAGGTTTGTACATTTAAAAAGCCAATTTTTTCTAATGCTCTTTTAAGCGCATCCATTTTCATCATATTGTGTCCAGAAACATTTATTCCGCGAAGTAAAACCAAGTGTGTAATCATGACTTATAGTAAATTTGCTATAAAAGTAAAATAATTTATTAAAAACAACTAACAATCCTTATTTTTGCGTCATGGGAAAGAAGAGAACAGAAAAAATCGCTTTTGAAAACGTAGAAGTTCTAGACGCAGGAGCGAAAGGTGTATCAGTAGCAAAAGCACCAGATGGAAAAGTAATATTTTTACCTAATGTAGTACCTGGTGATGTGGTTGACATACAAACCTTAAAAAAACGCAAAGCCTATTACGAAGGTAAAGCTACAAAAATACATACCTATTCTAAAGATCGTACTGAACCAGTTTGCGAACATTTTGGTGTTTGTGGTGGTTGCAAGTGGCAAAACATGAAGTACGAAAAACAATTGTTTTATAAAAATCAAGAAGTTTTTAATAACCTGAAACGAATTGGTAAAATAGAATTACCTGAATTTGAAACTATTTTAGGTTCAAAAGAACAATTTTTCTATCGTAATAAAATGGAATTTGGTTTTTCAAATGCTCGTTGGATGACCGATGCTGAAATTCAATCGGGAAAAGAATTTGATAATAAAAATGCCCTTGGATTTCATATTCCAAGAATGTGGGATAAAATATTAGACATTGAAAAATGTCACTTACAAGCAGACCCTTCAAATGAAATTAGAAACGAAATACGTGCTTTTGCAAATGAGCATAACTTAACGTTTTTCAACCCAAGGGAACACAGTGGTTTTCTTCGAACATTAATGATTCGTACTTCTTCAACAGGTGAAATAATGGTATTGCTTCAGTTTTTTGAAAACGACAAGAAGAATATTGAATTAATTTTAAACTTCTTAGGCGAACGTTTTCCTGCAATCACTTCGTTATTATATGTTGTGAACAACAAAGCAAACGATACTATTTACGACCAAGAAGTAGTTTTATTTAAAGGTCGCGAATACATTTTAGAAGAGATGGAAGGTTTACATTTTAGTGTAAATGCAAAATCTTTTTACCAAACCAATTCTGACCAAGCTTATGAATTGTACAAAATAACTAGAGAGTTTGCTGGTTTAACCGGAAACGAACTAGTTTACGATTTATATACTGGAACAGGCACAATTGCTCAATTTGTTTCTAAACAAGCCAAGAAAGTAATTGGTGTAGAAGCAGTTCCTGATGCTATTAGAGATGCAGAAGCAAATGCTGTTCGCAATAACATTACTAATTGTGAGTTCTTTGTAGGAGACATGAAAAATGTTTTTAATGATGAATTTATAGCACAACACGGACAACCGGATATTATTATTACCGATCCACCAAGAGACGGAATGCATAAAGATGTGGTGGCACAAATTTTAAAAATTGCTCCTGAAAAAATAGTTTATGTAAGTTGTAACAGTGCTACACAAGCACGTGACTTGGCTTTAATGGACGAAACTTACAAAGTAACTCGTGTACGTCCTGTAGATATGTTTCCGCAAACGCATCATGTAGAAAACGTTGTTTTGTTAGAAAAAAGAAAATAATTTGGACATGAAAAAATATGCCATTCTTACACTTATAACTTTATTTGCTTTTTCTTTTTGGAATTGTGAGAAAGATGACATTTGCGCAGACAGTACTCCTTCTACACCTAGAGTTGTAATTGAATTTTATGATGCTGCAAATCCTACAGTTTTAAAAACAGTCACTAATTTAGGAATAATTGCTCCTGGATTTACGGAAGGTTTTGGTTTTAATGGAGTAAGTAAAATAACAGTTCCATTAAAAACAACTGATAATACTTCTTCACTTCAATTTATTGAAAACGGTAGCGATGCTGATAGTGTAAATGACAATGTAGACGAAATAACATTCAACTACACTCGTCAAGACATATATGTTTCAAGAGCTTGTGGCTACAAAACCAACTTTACGCTTGACGCTGCAACTGGAGCTGTTTTAACTGCTGATGCAAGTAACTGGATACAAAGTATAACAATTGAACAAATAACAATTGCAAACGAAAATGAAACACATATTAAAATATACTTTTAGTCTTCTTTTTGTATTGTTTTCAATTGTTGGAAATGCGCAAAAAAAAGACACTACAAAAATCGCTCAACGATACGGTTTACGTGTGGGTGTAGATTTACAACGATTAACTAAATCGTTTTATGATAAAGATTACAAAGGTTTAGAAATTGTAGGTGATTATAGAATTACTAAAAAATTCTATATCGCTGGAGAATTGGGTAACGAAGACAAAACAGTTGATGACGATAGGTTTAACTTTACAACAAAAGGAACTTATTTTAAAGTAGGTTTTGACTATAATGCTTATGAAAACTGGCTAGACATGGAAAACATGATTTACGCCGGAATGCGTTATGGAGTAAGTAGTTTTAGCCAGACTTTAAACACCTATACCATTTATGACCCAACGAATTATTACGGAGAAAACACAATTGTTTCTGGCGAAAAATTTAATGGACTAACTGCAAGTTGGATTGAAGTTGTAGGTGGAGTAAAGGCAAAAATTATAAACAACTTGTATTTAGGATTTTCTGTACGTTTGAATTATTTAGTTTCAAATAAAAAACCAGACACTTTTGATAATTTATACATTCCTGGTTTCAATAGAACCTATGATGGAAAATTTGGAGCTGGTTTCAATTATACGTTGAGTTACATGATTCCGCTTTATAAAAAGAAGTAATTGTAAAAGATCACCTAGACAAATTCATACTTCTGTATTTTATTCAAAAATTCAAAAGATTACGTTACATTTGTATTCGATTTGTTTTGGCTCACCTCAACAAGCCATAACTGTAAAAAGTTAACCATCCTTATAAATAACTAGCGCAACAACACTTAATTTAATTATTATTTCGTGGGTTATAATTCAATACTTTTACTAAAAAAAATATTTTATACAATTTTAAATCATGGCAAAAGAACCTATACGATTAGAAAAGACTTGTCTTAATTGCGATCATTTGGTTCAGGAACGCTATTGCCCCAATTGTGGGCAACAAAATACTGAAACACGTAAAAGTTTTCATTATATATTTACTCATTTTTTTAAAGACTTAACACATTATGATAACGCTTTTTGGAAAACTATCTTTAATTTGATGTTTAAACCTGCAGCATTATCTAAAGCTTATATTTCAGGAAAACGCTTACTCTATTTGAATCCAATACGCCTTTATCTTTTTATCAGTTTCATTACCTTTTTTATATTATCGGTATTTTCTCATGAAACTAATGAAGTTAAGGATGTAAAGGAAATTCCAAAAGAAGAGGTAATAATTCAAACCGACATAACTTCTGTAGATTCAATACATATTCAAGATAAAAGTATTGACGGTCTAACAGATATGGGCGTTATCTCTCAAGATAACAATGATACTATTAAAAAATTTTTAAGCGATACCAAAGAGGTTAATTCTAAAAAAATTGTAAACTTAGGTTTAGAAAATATAGTTGAAGTGGATTCTTTGCGAAAAACAGGTTCCAAAAACATAACAGCTAACTCAACAAAGTACTGGTTTATTAAAAAATGGCTTACAATTGAGGAGGAAAAGACAGAAGAAGAAATCTTTAAAGAGTTTTCAATGGCTTTTAATCTAAACTTACCTAAGATACTGTTTATTTATATGCCTGTTTTTGCTTTTATTTTATGGCTTTTTCATGATAAAAAGAAGTGGTTTTATTTTGACCATGCAATATTTACACTACATTATTTTTCTTTTCTGCTTTTAATGATATTAGTACTTTTCTTTATCGATAAGTTAAAGCCATTGTTAAATATTTATCCTGTTTTAGGCTGGGTTCATTTCAGTTTAAAAACTTTTGGATATGTATTTATGATGTATTACTTTTTTCCTGCACATCGTCGTTTCTATGGAGATAAATTTTTACTCTCTTTTTTCAAAAGTACGCTGGTATATATCATTAATTTAATAGCCTTTAGTACAATAATGGTGCTATTCAGTTTATATACTTATCTAAATTTAAACTAAATGAAGTTGAATTATTAAAAAAAACAGAATACCAATTAAACTGTAAAAAAGTGAACTAAAGTTGAGTAGTATAAAACTACTTCACTTCCTTCACCCCTTTTATAAACAAGTCTTTTATGAAAAGTTTCTTGCCTTCTTTGATTTTACTTTTTTAACTTAAAGAATATAAAAAAGCTTAATAAAAAAAGAGCCTAATAAATATTAGGCTCTTTTTAAAAACTTAATTTTATGCTTAATCTATATCTTCTAAAACGACAACATTTACTGTTCCAGTAATTGTAAGTTCATTATTAGAGTCATTATTAGCACCATCAACTACAAAAGAATAATCAAATCTCAATCTATTTGTAGTGTCATTAAAACTATAATTTGTAACTGTTAAGTTACTTATTCCGTAAGTTATAGGGTCATATAATCTATAATAATCACTCAATCGAAAATAAGTAAAATCATCTGCAATAACAGCGTAATCATTTACTGCAAAATTTTCTAATGAAATAGATTCAGTAGCTAAACCTGCATCAGTAACATCTAAATAAAACTCTAGATAAGTTTCTTGATAAGTATCATCTGGAGCACTTAAAAAACGTCCAACATAAAATTCCAAATTATCTCCACTTCTATACATTGAGTTGTAATCATCAACATCATTAGTAGGAGTAAATTTAAATACTTCAGATTTAGTAAAAGGTAAGTTGTCTGGTCTAGTTCCGTCAAGAGATATAGAAATAGAACCATACTTTGTTAAGTCTGCGAAACCTACACCATCTCTACCGTCTTCACCTGAACATCCAACTGCGAAACTAGTTGCTATAACAATAGCAGTAACTTTAGTTAATTTTTTTAATAAGTTTGTCATTTTTTATTTTTTTTTATAATTAGTCAGTGCAAAACTACAAAAAAAATGTTAAAAAAGATAAAA
This sequence comes from Flavobacterium sp., assembly GCF_034111225.1. Lineage (GTDB taxonomy): Bacteria > Bacteroidota > Bacteroidia > Flavobacteriales > Flavobacteriaceae > Flavobacterium. Next base: position 86,030 of record NZ_JAWUXR010000011.1, read on the forward strand.
ATATTGATTTTAATTAACTTAAAAGGTTTATTTATTATCAAAAATGTAAAAAAATAAAATTTACTTAACCTCTTTAACACCTTTTATGAATAACCATTTTACGAATAGTTTTTCGCCATCTTTGGTTTTAATAGCTTGGTATTTTGGTGCTATTAATACCGAAATCATAAAAGCTGTTCCAGCAATCCATAAACCAACTAAATTAGTAAAATTCATAACTAATAAATACGTTGGCACATAAATACCTGTAAATCCTAAAAAGTTATATAAAAAGGCTTTAGTTTTTTTGTTCATTTTTCTATTGTTGATTTTGTTACTCGTTGAATATTTCTGAATTCTAAAACCTACTCTTCCTCTTCTTTATTCATATACTTTCCTTTCTTGCTACCTGCATACATTTCGTATTTCACAAAACGAGCTTCTAACTTACCGTTGAAAAGTTTAATTTTTCTTGAAGGACGCAATCCTACAAACTTCAAAGCATCTAAATTACCCGTTATTAGCCAAGCATTTGTATTAGAATAACCTTGTTTTAAAGTATCACCAATTTCTCTATAAAAACGTTCCATGTCAATATCTAAACGTTCTCCATAAGGCGGATTGAAAACCATATGTAAAGGTCCGTCTGTTTCTTTTTCAGTTTCAAAAAAGTTGGCTTGTTTTATGTTTATATACTCCGATAAATTGGCGTTTTGTATATTATCAATCGCTTTAGAAACAGCACTTGGTGCTTTATCATAACCTGTAATGGTATAATGAAACTCACGTGTTCTCTTTAATAACGATTCTAGAATGTTATCAAATAATTGACTATCCCAATCGCTCCACTTTTCAAAAGCGAATTCTTTTCTATTAATATTTGCTGGTATATTACAAGCAATCATTGCAGCTTCAGCTAAAATAGTTCCACTTCCACACATTGGATCAATAAAATGAGACGTTCCATCCCAACCAGAAAGCATTAACATTCCTGCAGCTAAAACCTCATTAATAGGCGCAATATTTGTTGCTGTTTTATATCCTCTTCTGTGTAAAGATTCACCCGAAGTATCTAAAGAAACCGTAACTTGATCTCTATCTATATGTACATGAATTCTTAAATCTGGAAAATCCTTATCTACATCTGGTCTTTTACCTTGATTGTCTCTAAATTGGTCTACAATAGCGTCTTTCGATTTTAAAGCAACGTATTGACTGTGGTTAAAATGATCTGAATGTAAAGTGGTATCAATTAAAAATGTTTGGTGTGCCGAAAAATAATCAGACCAGTCAATTGACTGAATTCCTTTATACAAAGCCACATCGTTAATAGCTTTAAATGTCTTAATTGGTTTTAATATTTTTAAAGCCGTACGCAAACCTAAATTTGCTTTATACATAAAACCTTTATCTCCTTCAAAAGAAACAACACGAACCCCTTGCACTACTCTTTGAGCACCTAATTGTGTTAATTCTTTAGCCAATAACTCTTCAAAACCAAATAAGGTTTTGGCAACCATTTTAAAATTCTCCATTATCAAAAATCAATTTCAATTGCAAAAACCAATTGCAAAATGTGTAAATACTTATAAAACCTAAATCTAAAAAACCTTAAATCTTGAAATTATAGCGCAAAAATACACTAAATTTGCAAGATTAATTGTCGAGAAAAAGAATAATGACTGAAAATAATAACACGCCTACCCAAAATTGGTTTGCCTCTTGGTTTGACACCTCTTATTACCATATTTTATATAAAGATAGAGACTATGAAGAAGCGCAGCAATTTATGGATAATCTTACCCATTATTTAAACTTACCTGAAGAAGCTAAAATATTAGACTTGGCTTGTGGTAAAGGGCGACATTCAATTTATTTAAATTCATTAGGTTTTGATGTTACAGGTTCAGATTTGTCTGAAAACAGCATCAAAGAAGCGTTAAAAGATGCAAATGACACTTTACATTTTAAAGTGCACGACATGCGCGATTCATTCGAAGAAAAATATGATGCCATTTTCAACCTTTTTACCAGTTTTGGGTATTTTGAAAGTGATTCCGACAATCTTAAAACTTTAATTTCAATTAAAGAAAGCCTTACCGAATATGGTTTTGCAGCTATTGATTTTATGAATGTTGATTTTGTAATTAACAACTTGGTTCCATCAGAAATTAAAACCGTAGAAGGAATCGATTTTCACATTAAAAGATATGTAAAAGACAATCATATTTTTAAAGAAATAGATTTTGAAGACAAAGGAGAAAAATACCATTTTACAGAAAAAGTACAAGCGCTTCGTTTAGCTGATTTTGAGGCTATGATGGAGGAAGCAGGTATTTACCTTTTAGATGTTTTTGGCGATTATAAATTAAAAACATTCTACAAAAATTCATCGGAACGTCTAATCATGATTTTCAAATAATGATCAACTCTATATACATACTTCCTTTATTATCAGTAATATTAGGTTATATAATTGCCATTTTCTTTCGTCCAAAAAGCAAAAGTAATTTAAAATTATTATTAGCTTTTAGTGGTGCCTTTTTACTTTCACTTACTGTAATGCATTTATTGCCAGAAGTATATGAAGCCGACTTACATCACGCAGTTGAGCATCATCACGAACATTCAAGCGCAATAGGAATTTATATTATGATAGGAATTGTGTTCCAAATCATTTTAGAATATTTCTCAAAAGGAGCAGAACACGGACACGTTCACGGACATGATAAAATGGAAACTATTCCGTGGTTATTATTTTTTAGTTTGTGTTTACACGCACTTTTAGAAGGAATGCCAATTAGTAATCACAATCATCTAGCTTACGGAATTGCCATTCACCACTTCCCTATTGCTATCATTCTAACTACATTTTTCAGTAATGCCTTATTGAACAAGAAGGCAATTTTATTTTTTATGGTTGTTTTTGCATTCATGACTCCATTAGGAACTATTTTATCTGAAAGTTTACCGTTTTTAAAAGAATATTATGCTCAAATTTCTGGAATTGTAATTGGAATTCTATTCCATATTTCATCAACCATTATTTTCGAAAGTAGCGAAGGCCATAAATTCAACTTGGCAAAACTTAGCGTAATTGTTTTAGGTATAGTATTGGCTTATTTTATTTAGTTTTTGAGTGTTCCCTCCATTTCATTTCGGACGGGCTTTCGGCTGCACAAGGTGCTTACCTCTATCCCTAACGTAAAAGCAACATTCTTAAATCAAAATTCTGCAATCTTTATTCTTAAATCAAAAAACTTTGTAACTTAGCTAATTCATTACTAAATATTAAAATGAACTTTACCAAAACAACCGAACAAGCTTCCAAATACCAACATTTAGAAAAAATGTCGGTCAATGAGTTATTGCAAAACATCAACAATGAAGACAAAACGGTTCCGTTAGCAGTAGAAAAGGCATTACCTCAAATAGAAAAATTGGTGACTCAGATTGTCGCCAAGATGAAACAAGGCGGAAGACTATTTTATATTGGAGCAGGAACATCGGGAAGATTAGGTGTTGTTGATGCTTCTGAATGTCCACCAACTTTTGGTGTTTCATTTGACACCGTAATTGGCTTAATTGCTGGTGGAGATGAAGCAATTCGTAGAGCAGTTGAAAATGCAGAAGACGACGCTGAACAAGCTTGGATTGATTTGGAATCGTGTTTAATTACAAATAAAGATGTTGTGGTAGGAATTGCTGCGTCAGGAACTACGCCATACGTTATTGGTGGTTTAGAAAAATGTAATAAAAATAACATTGTTACAGGTTGTATTACTTGTAATGAAGGAAGTCCGTTGTCTAAAGTTGCTGGATTTCCTATTGAAGTTGTAGTAGGCCCCGAATTTGTTACAGGAAGTAGCCGAATGAAAGCTGGAACAGCTCAAAAATTGGTGTTAAACATGCTTTCAACAGCAACTATGATTCAACTTGGAAAAGTAAAAGGCAACAAAATGGTCGACATGCAATTAAGCAACGATAAATTGGTCGACCGAGGAATTAAAATGATTATGGAAGAAATTCCGGTTACATATGAAATCGGAGGAATATTATTAAAAAAATACGGAAGCGTTAGAAATGCAATTTTAAATTATAAAACATAAAACCACAAAAACCTCTAAACTATGAAAGCATTAATTTTAACTTTTGGATTACTTTTTACAAGTTTACTTTTTTCACAAGAAATAACTACAGAAAACAAGAAATATTATGTAGATGGTATTCATGTTTACAAACATGAAATCAAAACAGTTTTAGCCGCTAACCCAGCTGCTTTAAACCTTTTCAATAAGGCCAAAAGAAAAGAAACTTGGGGCGGTGTTTTAATAGGAAGTGGAATTGCCTTATGTGTTGCTGATGCTGTTAAAGGTGCTGTTTCGAATGAAACATATCCCTCAGCAATGACTTATATTGGCGTTGGTCTTGTTGCTGTTTCTATACCTATTATGTCAGGTAAAAACAAAATGAGAACAAACAGCATTGAACTGTACAACAACGGATTAGAGCCTAAGGAAAAAACATTAGGTTATAATTTTAACATGAACTTTATTACCAATCAAAATGGAATAGGCTTAAATATTACATTTTAATGCCGACCAATAAAAAAATATTACTTAAAGGTGTTCAGTTTTTATCTGGAGCTTTACCTCTATTGTTCATGGGCCCAGTAGTAATAAACAGTTCATTTAAAAATAAAGAAAACCCACTATATCCTTTTATTTTAGGATTAGGCATCTTATTGTGTGCTACTGCCATTTTTTGCATGTTTAGAGGAATTAATTTAATAATGAAAAGTTTGTTTGATGGAGATAAATAAATATCTATTCGTTTTCATTCCATTTCTAATGACTTCTTGTTACGAACAAGAGCGAAATTGTAGTGATTTTAAAACTGGAACATTTGAATCGGAAATAATAATAGACGAGGTAAAACATACTTCAACTTTTGAGCGTAATGATTCCATTCAAATTGAAACATATAAAGGGGTTACGGATACATTTAATATTAGATGGATTAACGATTGTGAATACATAATAAAAAACAGTAATCCGAAAAATATGGCAGAAAAAAAATCGGTTTCAATGAAAATTTTAACCACAAAAGACAATACTTATTTTTTTGAGTACAACTATGTTGGCGACACCAATAAACACAAAGGAACTGTTACTAAACTTTAATAATTAAATTCACATAATTCATAATACTTTTAAACTAAATGGAAATTTTCTTAGACCCAAATGCTTGGATTGCCCTTTTAACATTAACCTTTTTAGAAATTGTTTTAGGTATAGATAATATTATATTTATTTCAATCGTAACTGGCAAACTACCTGAAGAAAAAAGGAAAAAAGCAACACAAATAGGTTTGTTCTTAGCTATGTTTATGCGTATTGCATTACTATTTGGTATAACCTTATTAATTGCAATGAAAGAGCCTTTTTTCTCTGTTGATTGGGGATTCTTTAGTGCAGACTTTACTGGACAAGCGATAATACTTTTAGTAGGTGGATTGTTTTTGATTTATAAAAGTACCAAAGAAATTCACGAGAAAGTAGATCATCCTGATGAAGAGGAAAATAAAATGAAAAAAAGAAGTACTTCAGCAACTTTTGGAAGTGTTTTAGTACAAATTTTAATGATTGATATTATATTTTCTGTAGATAGTATTTTAACCGCAGTTGGTATGACAAATGGTGTTGAAGGCGCATTAATTATTATGATTACAGCTGTTGTGATTTCTGTTGGAATTATGATGTTATTTGCTGTTCCTGTTGGAAATTTCGTAAATAAAAACCCATCTATACAAATACTTGGATTAGCTTTCTTAATCCTAATTGGATTTATGTTAATCACTGAAAGTATGCATTTATCAAATTCGCAACTTGTTGGACAAAGTGTAGGCGCAGTACCTAAAGGCTACTTGTATTTTGCAATTGCTTTCTCTCTTGCTGTGGAGTTTTTGAACATGAAGATGAGAAAAAAGAAATAAGAGATTCTAAATTAATTCATTTTATAAATAACAAAATCGGAAAAGGCAAAGCTCTTTTCCGATTTTGTTTATATACTATTGAAAGTTAAAACTAGTTCATATTTCGTACCTTTAAGAAATATGAAAACTAATGCACTAATATCATCCTTTTTAGTCATATTCTTATTTTCTTCTTGTAAAGGTCAAACAGAAAAAGAAAATACCAATACTTCACATCCTTTTACAAACAAATTAATAAACGAAAGCAGTCCATATTTACTCCAGCATGCTCACAATCCAGTGAATTGGTATCCTTGGGGAGAAAAAGCGCTGCAAAAGGCAAAATCTGAAAATAAATTAGTATTAATTAGTGTTGGTTACGCAGCTTGTCATTGGTGTCATGTTATGGAACACGAAAGTTTTGAAGATATTGATGTTGCCAATTATATGAACGAACATTTTGTTTGTATTAAAGTAGACAGAGAAGAACGACCAGATGTAGATCAAATTTATATGACTGCCGCTCAATTGATAAACGGGAGTGGTGGTTGGCCTTTAAATGCATTAGCGCTTCCAAATGGAAAACCATTCTTTGCAGGAACTTATTATCCAAAAGAAAACTGGTTAAAACTGCTAGCTTACTTTGTAAACATTAAAAACAAAAATCCAGAATCGTTAGAAGAACAAGCCCAAAAACTTACGGAAGGCATTAAAGGAACAGAAAACATAATATTTGTTGACCAAAAAACTATTGCTACCATTGAAGATTTGAATATTGTTTTCAAAAAATGGAAACCTAGTATTGATTTTAAAAAAGGTGGTAACAATAGATCACCAAAATTCCCAATGCCCTCCAACTGGGAATATTTAATGCAATATTATAATCTAACAAAAAATGAAGATGCTTTAAATGCTGTAACGGCAACTTTAGACAATATGGCTCTTGGTGGTATTTATGATCAAATTGGCGGTGGATTTTCTCGCTATTCAACAGATGTCAATTGGAAAGCACCTCATTTTGAAAAGATGCTATATGACAACGCACAATTAGTAAGTTTATACAGCCATGCACATCAATTAACTAAAAATCCATTATATAAGAAAACAGTAATTGAAACTTTAGATTTTATTGAAACCGAATTAACTTCTCCAGAAAACGCATTTTATTCTTCATTAGATGCCGATAGCGAGGGAGAAGAAGGAAAATATTACGTTTGGACGTATAACGAAATTAAGTCTGTCTTAGGTACTGAAACAAATATATTTGCCGATTATTATAACATTAGTAAATCTGGAAATTGGGAAAAAGGAAACAACATTCTTTTTAGAAAAGACGATGAGTCTAAAATTGCTTCAAAATATAATATATCAATTGAAGCGCTTCAAAATAAAATACAAAAGAGCAATTTTGTTTTACTAAATGAACGTTCAAAAAGAACAAAACCAAGATTAGATGACAAAATCATTACCGCTTGGAACAGTTTGATGATTTCAGGATATGTAGATGCTTATAGGGCTCTTGGCGATGAAAAATACTTAAATAAAGCACTTAAAAATGCTGAATTCATATCCAATAAAGTGATTACAAAAGACAATGAATTATATCGTAATTACAAAAATGAAAAAGCAACTATTCCTGCATTCTTAGACGATTACGCTTTTACCATTTCAGGTTTTATTGATTTGTATCAAGTAACATTTGATGAAAAATGGCTTTATAAAGCAAAAGACCTAAATGATTATGTACTAACTAATTTCTTTGACACAACGTCAGGAATGTTTTTTTATACCAATAAGAAACATTCAAATCTTATTGCTCGAAAAATGGAAATTTCAGATAATGTAATTCCATCTTCTAATTCTCAAATGGCAAAAAACTTGTATAAACTCGGTTTATTTTTCGACAATAAAGACTACGATACTAAAGCAAAACAAATGTTTACCAATGTTCAAAATGATGTAAATAATAACATTCGTTTTTATTCCAATTGGGGAAGTTTAGAAATTAGTTTGGTTCAAGAACCGTACGAAGTTGCCATTATGGGTAATGAATTTAAAAAAATTAGAAGTGAATTAGACCAAAATTATTTACCTAATGTGATTTTCCTTGGCGGAAAAAAAGAAGGAACACTTTCTTTATTGAAAGACAAATTAATTAAGGGTGAAACCATCATTTATGTTTGTCAAAACAAAGCCTGTAAATTGCCAACTAATGAAGTTAAAATAGCAATAAAACAAATTAAAAAATAAACTAAAAATCCCAAAATTGCAGGATTTTTCATATAAGTTAATTCTAATTAGTAATTAAAATTTAAACCTAAACCAATTCCCATGTCGCTATCATAATGAGTTGTGATTTAATTATTGTTTTTAAACTTCATTCATTGAATTCTAACTTCATTTAAAATGATTAATAAGCATACTCACTTCCTCCAAGAATTAATATAATTATTTTATGTATATCATTTAAAATCAAAAAACAATCAAACCAAAAACTTAATTTATTTTTATTTACATTTGTAAAGATGTTTAAGAAATCAGTATCTATATTATTTCTTGTTTTAGCTAGTTCTCTTTATTTAGGACATAGCTTGTTTCCTCATACTCATGTAGAGGAGCACCATCATAATGGAGAACATCACCATCATCACGATGAAGGTTCTGAAGAAAATACGTTGTCACATTTCTTTTGCCATTTTAATCATTCTTCTGAATTTTTTCCGAATAATCATTTAGAAGATGCTGTAAAAACCAATAAAAAAGTCACTAATTCAATTGTCTTAGTTCAAGATATTTCAGCTTTTACCAATTCTATTGGGTTTTATTTTAAAAAAGAGGTGATTCAAAATAAAGAATCGCATGTCTTTATTTCTCCCTATTTACATTCCTTGCAATTTCGTGGACCACCCACACTTTTTATCTAAACTATTCAATATTTGAATTACAAGACACTTATTGCCATTTCTAGGCTATAAGTCATTTTCATATATATTAATTTTTAAATCCAAAAAAATGAAAAAACTATTGCTTTCTATGGCAGTTGTAGCTATGCTTTTTACTGCATGTAATGGAAAAAAAACAGACGAACACGGACATGACCATACGAATGGAACTCATGAACACGCAGATGGTGAAACTCATGAGAATCATTCAGACGAAACTATAGACCAAGAAGAGTTTACAGTTACAAGTGATAGTATCGTTAAAGAGGACGTACACGGTCATGAACATGAAAACGGAGAAAAACACGAACATTAATCTTATGAGATGCCTATACATTTATTTTTATAGGCATCTCATTTTACTTTTATATATATGAAATCGCCAAAACAAAAAGTTTGCGAAAGCAAACACCATTTATTTAAAAGCGATACCATATGTTACCGCTAAAAATAAATTATAAACATATGAAAATAATAAAAAATATAACGCTTCTTGTTTTCCTTATGATAGGATTTACAAGTTGCAATAATAAGGAACAAGCTGATACTGCTTCTTCCCTTGAACCATTAGCCTATACACTTTATACAGAACATACTGAATTGTTTGTAGAGTTTAAACCTTTAATTGTTGGTAGCACTTCAAAGTTTGCTGCTCATTTCACTATTTTGGGTGAAAACTTTAAAGCTTTAACCGATGCAACAGTTACAGTAAGTTTGATTGTTGGAGTTAAAGGCATTAAAAATTCGGTTGCTGCTCCAAGTTCTCCTGGAATATTCCGATTGGCTCTAGCACCCAAAACTGCTGGAACAGGAACTTTAGTTTTTGATATTGTAACTAAAGACTATACAGACAAAATTACAATAGAAAATGTAGTGGTTTATCCTGATGAAAAAACAGCTTTATCCAAACAACCTGAACATGCAGAAAGTGGTGATATAGCTTATTCGAAAGAACAAGCATGGAAAGTTGAATTTGCCAATATGGCTATAACAAAACAAAATTTTAATGCTGTTATTAAAACAAGCGGTCAACTTCTTTCTGCACCTGGAGATGAAATGATAGTCACTGCAAAAGCAAGTGGTGTGGTTGTTTTTTCTGGTAAAAACACTATTGTTGGTTCTGCTGTAACTTCAGGGAATTCACTTTTTACTATTAGTGGTGCAGATATGACAGAAAGTAATATTGATGCTTCAGTTAAAGAGGCTAAATCCAATTATTTAAAAGCCAAAGCCGATTATGAACGTTCGAAACTATTAGTAGTAGATAAAATTGTTTCGGAAAGAGACCATCAACAAGTGAAATTACAATATGATAATGCTCAAACTGCTTATAATACAGTAGCAAAAAATTATACTACTAAAGGTCAGAATGTACTTTCTCCAATGTCTGGTTTTGTTAAAAATGTATTGGTAACAGAAGGACAATATGTGTCTTCTGGAACACCATTAGCTACTCTTTCAAAAAACAAGAATTTACTACTGCAAGCCAATGTATCTCAAAACAATTTTAGTAGTTTATCTAGTATTCGTTCTGCTAATTTTAAAACACCTCAAAATGATGTTGTTTACAATACAGCTGAATTAAACGGAAAAATTGTTTCTTATGGTAAGAGTGCTTCTGCTTCTACTCCTTTTATTCCAATAACTTTTGAAATTAACAATACAGGTGATTTTATACCTGGTTCAATAGTAGAAGTTTATTTAAAATCTACTGCTATACCTGATGCCTTACTAATTCCGACAACTTCCTTGATTGAAGAACAAGGATTGTTTTATGTTTATGTGCAAACAGGTGGTGAAAGTTTCCAAAAAAGAGAAGTAAAATTAGGTGCAAGCGATGGAATAAATGTGCAGGTTTTATCAGGTATAACTGAAGGTGAAAGAGTAGTTACAAAAGGTGGTTATCAAATTAAATTATCTAGTGCATCAGGTGCTTTACCTGCTCACGGACACGAACATTAATCTATAACTTATGCTAAATAAAATAATTAAATTTTCACTACACAATCGATTTTTTGTAGTGATAGCATCCGTTTTACTGTTGATTTTTGGTAGTGTTGTCGCTTCTAAAATGGAAGTGGATGTATTTCCTGATTTGACAGCTCCAACGGTTGTAATACTTACGGAGGCACATGGCATGGCTCCAGAAGAAGTAGAAAAACTTGTAACGTTTCCGTTAGAAACTTCGGTAAATGGTGCAACGAATGTAAGACGTGTTCGTTCTTCCTCATCTGCAGGTATTTCTATTGTGTGGGTAGAGTTTGAATGGAATACTGATATTTACAAAGCCCGACAAATTGTAAATGAAAAAATAATAGCAGTATCTGAAAAATTACCACAAGGAGTTGGAAATCCTACAATGGGACCACAATCTTCTATTATGGGAGAAATTATGTTGGTTAGTGTAACAGCAGATAGTACTTCTCAAATTGATTTAAGAACTATTGCTGATTGGACTATTCGACCACGATTATTAGCAACTGGTGGAGTTGCACAAGTAGTTGTTATTGGTGGAGAATTCAAACAATATCAAATATTGGCTTCTCCTCAAAAAATGAGTTACTATAATGTTTCTTTAAATGAATTATTAAAAGCCAGCGAGGAAGCGAATGGAAATTCGTCTGGTGGTTTTATGAATGAATACAATAACGAATATATTGTTAAAGGTATTGGTAGAACTAACGACATTAAAGAAATTGGAAAGTCTATCATAAAAATTCAAAATGGAAATCCTATTAAAATTGAAGATGTTGCTGAAATTAAAATTGGTGCTTCTTTAAAAATTGGAGACGGTTCTTTGAAAGGAGAACCTGCTGTAATTATGACGGTAATGAAGCAACCTTCAACCAATACCTTGGAACTTACTGAAACTATTGATACTTCTATTGCTGATATTCAAAAGAATTTACCAAAGGATGTACATATAAATACTAAAATTTTCCGTCAGGCCGATTTTATTAATGCATCTATTAGTAATATTCAGAAAACCTTATTAGAAGGAACCGCTTTTGTTATTATCATCTTGTTTTTGTTTTTGATGAATTGGAGAGCGACTTTTATATCCTTATTAGCTATTCCTATTTCGTTAATTGTTGCCATATTAACTTTAAAATGGCTTGGTTTTACCATCAATACGATGAGTTTAGGAGGTATGGCAATTGCTATAGGTGATTTAGTTGATGACGCCATAATTGATGTGGAAAACGTATTTAAGCGACTCAAAGAAAATGCGTTAAAACCAAAAGCAGCACAGAAAGATAAAATTACTGTAATTTTTGACGGTTCATTTGAAATAAGAAGTTCGGTAATTAACGCAACCTTTATTATCATTGTTGCCTTCTTGCCTTTATTCTTTTTATCTGGAATGGAAGGTAAATTGTTAGCACCACTTGGAATAGCTTTTATAGTTGCCTTATTTGCTTCGTTAATTGTTTCTATTACACTTACACCCGTTTTAGCAAGTTACTTATTAACTAGTGATGAAATGCTTTTAAAACAGCACAAGGAAAGTTGGTTGGTAGAACGTTTGCAAAAAGGATATTCTAATGCTTTGCAAAAAGTAATGGAAATGAAAAAAGTAGTGCTTATAAGTGCTGGTTGTTTATTTTTAGTTGCCTTATTTATTATGAGCCAACTGGGTAGAAGTTTTTTACCTGAATTTAATGAAGGTTCTTTAGTTATTAGTGCCGTTAGTTTACCAGGAATCTCTTTGGAAGAAAGTAATAAAATAGGAACGCAAGTGGAAAAAGCATTGCTATCCGTTCCTGAAATTAAAATTACAACCCGAAGAACAGGAAGAGCCGAACTGGATGAACATGCACAAGGTGTGAATGCTGCTGAAATAGACGCTCCATTTGTTTTAGAAGAAAGAGACCGAGAGGAATTTATGGCTGATGTTCGTGAAAAATTAGCTGGTGTTACTGGTGTTAATATAACTATTGGACAACCAATTGGACATAGAATTGACCACATGCTATCGGGTACGAGAGCGAATATAGCTATTAAGATTTTTGGTTCTGATTTGAATAAATTGTTTACGCTTTCTAACGAAATTAAAACTAAAATTCAGAATATAGAAGGATTAGTTGATTTGAGTGTGGAGCAACAAGTAGAAATTCCGCAAATTCAAATTAAGGCAAAACGTGATTTATTGAATCATTACGGTATTACCATTGGTCAGTTTAATGAATTTGTTGATGTTGCTTTTGCAGGAGAAAAAGTATCTGAAATATATGAAGGTAATAAAACGTTTGATTTAATTCTTCGATTTGATGATGCCAATAAAGGTAAAATGGAACATATTAAAAATGCTCTGATTGACACACATGATGGTAAAAAAGTTCCGTTGTATTATGTTGCAGATATTGTAAGTACATCTGGACCAAACACTATTAATCGTGAAAACGTGCAACGAAAAACAGTTGTTTCTGCTAATGTTTCAGGTCGTGACCAAAAAAGTGTGGTGGCTGATATTCAGAAAATCATTACTGACGAAGTACAATTACCAGAAGAATATCATATTGAATATGGTGGACAATTTGAAGCTGAAGCCGAAGCTTCCAAAACGTTGGTTTTAACTTCACTAATTTCGTTATTGGCTATATTCTTAATTCTGTACCAAGAATTTAAAAAAGTAAAAACTGCTTCTATTATTTTGTTAAATCTTCCTTTAGCCTTAATTGGTGGTGTGTTTAGTATTTATTTTACCAGTGGTATTTTGAGTATTCCTGCTATTATAGGTTTCATTACACTTTTTGGAGTTGCTACACGAAACGGAATTCTATTGGTATCGCATTATGAAACATTGGAAAAAGAAGGATTAGCACTTTATGAAACCGTAATTCAGGGTTCAAAAGATAGATTAAGTCCTATTTTAATGACTGCTTTAACGGCAGGATTGGCTTTAATACCGTTAGCAATAGCAAGTGATATGCCAGGTAATGAAATACAAAGTCCGATGGCAAAAGTTATTTTAGGAGGTTTATTTACTTCTACATTATTGAACATTTTTATTGTTCCTGTAGTCTATTATTTGTCTAATCGTAAAAAAGCAACAAATGAAATATAACATACTACTTGGTTTTGTCCTTTTATCGTTTGGTACCATTACTGCTCAATCTACTATTGATAAAGCATTAAGCGAGATTGCCAAAAATAACAAGACCATACAAGCAAATACTAACTATTGGAATGCACAGAAAGTCCAATATAAAACCGGAAATTCTTTGTATAACCCAACGGTTGAGTATGACTATTTGAAAGGTACTCCTGCAAATGCAGGAAATCAAACGGATATTGTTATTGCACAATCTTTTGATTTTCCAACGGTTTATGGAAAGAAAAATCAATTGGCAACAGCACGAACTACACAAGCTGATTTAGAATTAAAAGCAGCTAATCAAGATTTGTTGTTAGAAGCTAAAAAAGTTTGTATTGAATTGGTTTACCGAAACAAATTGCAACTTCCCTTAACTAAAAGAAAAGAAGCTACTGAAAAATGGTTGGCTCATTTTAAAAAGAAATTGGAAATTGGTGACGGTACTATTTTAGATGTTAACAAAGCCGAAATTCAGTTGCTTGAAATTAAAAAACAGTTTCAAGACAATGCTTCTGCTATTGCTAAACTTAATGAACAATTGACGAGTTTGAATGGTGGCAATGCACTTGTTATTACTGATGTTGCTTATTTTGATGTTCCTGTTATTTCAGATTTTGAAACCTTAGAAAAGGAAATTGAAACACAAGATTATATCCGAAAAACGTTAGAGCAAGAAAAGATTATTGCTCAAAAGCAAATTGATGTAAGTAAAGCTATGGCTTTGCCAAAAATGGAAGTTGGGTATCATTATCAAGGTATTTTGGGACAAACATATAATGGAATTCATACTGGTATTTCGTTGCCCCTTTGGGAAAGTAAAAACACTGTAAAGCTTCAAAAGGCTAAAATGACTTTTGCTGAAAGTGCTTTAACAGACCATACTAACGAACATTATTATGAAAACAAGCAATTGTATGGTCGCTATGAAAGTTTGAAAAGTATTTTGGAAGATTATCAAAAAATAAATCAGTCTGTTGCTCCTATACCACTTTTGGATAAAGCTTTAGCAGCTGGTCAAATTTCTGTTTTGGAATACTTTGTGGAATTGAACTATTATAATAACTCTTATAATTCTTTTCTTGAAATTGAAAAGGAATACTATGAGGTTGTAGCTACTTTGCTGAAGTATCAGTTGTAAGTTTTTTAAAATATTTCAAAAAGACAAAAAAATAATGGGGTTTTAAAACCCCATTATTTTTTTACTTATGCAATTTTGAGGCGGTAGCATTTTGGTCTAGTAATTAAAATTTAAACCTAAACCTATTCCCATATCGCTATCATAATGCGTGGTAATTCCCATATTTTTACCCACAATATATTTAAAACCTGTCATATATTCTTTGTCGGTATTTACCATAAAAGCCATTCGCAATCGCTTTGAAACTGGAATATCTTCACGCATCAATTGCATTCTTACATTTCCATCATGAAAAACTTCAGCTTGAAAAATTAGCAACAAAGGTAAGGTGTAATTAAAACCTATACTGGCTTGCAGCCTTTTATCTTTTGTACTGGATTGTCCAAAAATATTTTCTTCAATTTCACCCATATCTAATTTTCGATAACGGGCATCAAAACCAATAAAAGGCATAAACCATTGATTTCTTCCAATGTATCTTCCAATGTGAGTTTCTGATTCATAACCATGGTGGTCGCTGTAACCTAATCTCCATTCAGTTTCGAAACTCCATCGTGTGTTTTGAAACATTGCCTTCCCATCATTTCCATTGGTAGCAAAATCATTTTCAGCCATAAAATGAAACTGATTACTTTCTGCTTGTAGCTTTTTATATGCTTTTGCTTTATTAGGCAAATATGGATTAGGTTGTTGGTCTTCATAACTAAAAACTCGATTCATACCTGCCATCATGTGGTACAAAATGTGACAATGAAAAAACCAATCTCCTTCTATATTAGCCTCAAATTCGATCACATCGGTTTCCATTGGCATAATATCCAATACATTTTTTAAAGGCGCATATTCACCTTTACCATTTAAAACTCTAAAATCATGACCGTGTAAATGCATTGGGTGACGCATCATGGAGTTATTGTATAACGTAATGCGAACAATTTCGCCTTTTTTAATCAGAATTTTATCTGTTTCTGAAAGGACTACATTATCCATACTCCAAACATAGCGGTTCATATTTCCGGTTAATTCAAATCGCAATTCACGAACAGGTGCATCTTTTGATAAAGTTGTTTTATTTGGTGATTTTAACATCGAATAATTTAAAGTCACTATATCTTTTAGATTTTCATCTTTCTTAATTTTCATAACACTTCCAGAAATTTCAGGATACATTACTGCATTCATATCCATTTTTTGAAGTGACATATCCATTCCCATATCGTTCATAGTTCCGTCCATGTTCATCATGTCGTTCATCATTTTCATTCCTTCAAAATACTTCAATTTCGGCATTGGGCTAATCAACTGTTTAATTCCAGCTCCAATATAAATAGAAGTCGATTTCGTTCTGTCTTCTGGAGTGACTAGAAATTCATAAGAAGTATTTTCAGCCGGAATAGTAACCACTACATCATATGTTTCCGAAACACCAATAATTAATCGGTCAACTTCTATTGGTTTTACATCATTTCCATCATTAGCAACAACTGTCATTTTTCCTCCAGCATACTTTAACCAAAAATAAGAAGATGCTCCACCGTTTGAAATTCGCAATCGTATTTTATCTAAAGCTTTAAATTGGGAAAGTTGACTTTCATTTTGTCCGTTGATTAGGAATTTATCATAATAGACATCACTTACATCCATAGCCAACATACGTTTCCATTCGTTGGTTAATTTGGTTTTAAAATGACCTTCTCTAATGGCTTCCGCGTAACTTTGTGTGGTTCCTTTTTTAATAGCAAACCAATCGGAAGCATTGTGCAACATTCTATGTACGTTTTCTGGCTTATAATCCGTCCATTCGCTTAAAATAATGGGTATTTGTGGAATATCATCGATTCCTTTTCTGAATGTTTTATCACTTTCCTTCTTTTTTAAAACTAACGAGCCATACATTCCTATTTGTTCTTGTAAACCACTATGACTATGATACCAATGCGTACCAGACTGAATGATTGGAAAACGATACACATGTTCTGTTCCTGGTTCGATTGGCATTTGTGTAAGATATGGAACGCCATCTTCTTTATTGGGTAAATACAATCCGTGCCAGTGCAACGAAGTGCCTTCTTTTAAATGATTGTACACGTGAATTTCGGCAACATCACCTTCGGTAAAAGTCAACGTTGGCATCGGAATTTGTCCGTTTACAGCAATCGCTCTTTTTTCTTTTCCCGAAAAATTGACAATTGAATCACGAATGTGCAAATCGTATCGTACTACTTTTTGGGCAAAAGTTGTACCGGCTAAAATTAACGTAAATAATATATATAATTTTTTCATTTTAAATTTTTATGGTTCGTAATCGTAGTGCATTTGCAATTACGGAAACCGAACTAAAACTCATTGCTAAAGCTGCAATCATTGGAGATAATAAAATTCCGAAAACTGGAAATAAAACCCCTGCTGCAACTGGTATTCCAATTGTATTGTAGATGAATGCAAAAAATAGATTTTGTTTGATATTTTTCATCACAGCATGACTCAAATTCTTCGCTTTTACAATTCCTTGTAAATCTCCTTTTACTAATGTTATTTTGGCACTTTCAATGGCTACATCGGTTCCAGTTCCCATAGCAATACCAATATCAGATTGTGCTAAAGCAGGAGCATCATTTATACCATCACCAGCCATAGCAACAATTTTACCTTGTACTTGTAATGTTTTAATATATTCTAATTTGTCTTGTGGTAAACAACTCGCTTTAAAATCAGTTAGTCCTAGGGTAGAAGCTACAGATTTTGCAGTATTTTCATTATCGCCAGTTAGCATGATGACTTGTACTCCTTGACGTTTTAATTCATTAATTGCGTCTAAACTTGATTTCTTAATTGCATCCGTAATTGTAATATAACCAATAACTTTTTTATCAATAGCAATATAAGAAACGGTTTTCCCTTGTTTTTGTTCTGCAATTACTTCTTGTTCTATAATTGAAAAATCTTGAATTCCTTCTTGCTCTAATAATTTTTTGTTTCCTAAACTGATTTTTACATTTTCTATAAATCCTATAACACCTTTTCCTGTTACAGAATCAAAGTTTTCTACTTTAAAAAAAGAGACCTCTTTTGATTTGGCAAAAGTAACTACAGCTGTTGCTAATGGATGTTCACTATTTTGGTTTAATGATGCTATTTTTCCTAATACTTCTTTTTCATCTCCCTCTTTTACTATGATTTTTTCAACTGAAGGTTTTCCTTCAGTTAGTGTTCCTGTTTTATCAGTAATTAAAACATCAATTTTATCCATTTTCTCTAGGACTTCCGCATTCTTAATTAACACACCAGATTGCGCTCCTTTACCTACTCCAACCATTACTGACATTGGCGTAGCTAAACCTAAAGCACACGGACAAGCAATAATTAAAACCGCAATAGCATTTACAAAAGCGTAGACTAATTTTGGATCTGGTCCAAATTGCCACCAAACGATAAAAGTGACAACCGAAATTAATACTACAATTGGTACAAAATATTTTGAAATTTTATCTACTAAATTTTGAATAGGCGCTCTTGATCGACTAGCATCAGAAACCATTTGAACGATTTGAGACAATAAAGTTTCAGAACCTACTTTCTCAGCTAACATTAAAAATGATTTAGTTCCGTTTATGGTTCCAGAACTTACTTCATCATCTTTCTTTTTATCAACAGGAATTGGCTCTCCAGAAATCATAGATTCATCAATAGTGCTGCTTCCTTCCACTATTATTCCATCTACAGGAATTTTTTCACCTGGTTTAACACGAATAATATCTCCTTTTTGAATATCGTGAATGGAAACAACAGTTTCTTCTCCATCTTTAACTAAAGTAGCTTCCGTTGGTGCTAATTTTAGTAATTCTTTGATTGCTCCACTTGTTCTGCTGTGCGCTTTTGCTTCTAATAATTGTCCTAATAAAACCAAAGTTAAAACAACTGCCGTTGCTTCAAAATACAAATGAACGGTTCCACTTTCTGTTTTAAATTCGGATGGAAATACAGATGGAAATAACATTGCAACAATACTAAAAACAAATGCTACTCCAGTTCCAATACCTATTAGCGTAAACATGTTTAAATTCCAGTTCACTATAGATTTCCAAGCTCTTTCAAAAAACATCCAACAAGCATAAAAAACTATTGGAATGGTTAAAAAGAATTGCACCCAATTCCATTTTTCTAAATCCATTAATTTGTATAATGGATTATTTGGAATCATATCCGACATGGTAATAATAAAAACTGGAATACTAAAAAGCATCGCAATTTTCATTTTATACCATAACTTTTGATAGGTTTTATCTTCTTCCGAATCTGTTGGTTCCATTGGCACTAAATCCATTCCACATTTTGGGCAACTTCCAGGTGTATCACGAATAATTTCAGGATGCATTGGGCAAGTGAACTGTGTATTTTGAACTAATGTTGGTTCTTTAACTAAATCCATTCCGCAAACAGGACAATCTCCAGCTTTATCATATACTTTGTCTCCTTCACAATGCATGGGACAATAGTATTTTCCTGCAGGATGGTTTTGTTTTTGATGATTAGAATTATGAGATTTATTTTCTGTTGAACAACAACTTGATTTTTCTTCTACTTTTGGATTAGCATTAGGCAATGAAATTTGGTATTTACTGTCTTTTCCTCCTAATGCTTTTTGGAAAACTGACAACTCTACATGTTTTGACATGGTAATTGTGCCCAATTTATCTTCTTTTGAAACCACAACATTTGTAACATATTCTACTTTGAACAAATCGGCTTTTACTTTGGCTTCACAACCCGAACAGGTCATTCCTTTTATGTGATATATGTGTTTCATAAATTATTTAATATAAATTGAACTCTTTCTTCTGGTTTTAAAACTGGTACGTGTAGTACAGGAAAAGCAAGGTTTTCATAAACTTCTGTTATAAGATTATGGATTTTTATTTGGTCATTCATACTTTCTATTCGTGCATAATCCTTTATCAAAGGTAGTTTATCTAGAATAAATATTTTTTTATAATTTACATTTTGCAACGCCTCTTTTAGAATTTTATCTACTTCCAAATTCAAAAAACGATAATATGCCAAGGCATCTGGAATGGCTCTATCCAGAAAAACAACGTCTTCAGGTTTTATTGAAGCTTCTTGTTCAATTTGCATGTCTAAAACACCTAATTGAAATTTTCTTTTGTTGTTTCTCATTTCTTCTACAGTTTCATCAACTTCTCGCATGGTATCTATATAATGTCTGGCGTGTTCTATCGTGGTTTTGTAACCTTTTGCGTGAAGCATATTTATTGTGGTAGTCTTGCCTGAACTTGGACCACCTGTTATAACATACCAATTGGTACTGTTTGTTTTATTTGTTTCTTTCAATTTTTTCGCATTTAAAATTATACTTCTTCAATACTATAAAGCTGCGGAATTTCACTCTCCCAACCGTAGGTTTCTTTGATGCCTTTTCGTAATGCTTCTGCACCTTCTTTTTCGCCGTGTACTATAAAGATTCTCTCTGGTTTGTTTTTTATTTTACTCATCCAATCTATAAGTTCTTTATGGTCTGCATGAGCTGATAATCCTTCAATTTCAGCTACTTGCATATGAAAAGGCACCCATTTTCCATACACTTTTAATTCTTTTTCACCTTCTAATATTTTTCTTCCACGAGTTCCTTCCGCTTGATATCCAACAAAAAGTAAAGTGTTATTTGGGTTTTGGGCCTGAGTTTCAAGATAGTTGAGCATTCGTCCTCCTGTAAGCATTCCACTTCCTGCAATCACAATTTTTGGTTTATTATCAGCACGTAATTCTAATGTTTCCCGATAACTTTTTACGACCGTAAAGTGCGAGCACATCTCATCACATTCATTGTCCTCCAATCTATGCCAATCCCTTGTATGGTGAAAGAGTTCCAAAACATTAGCTCCCATTGGGCTATCCATAATCATTTGTACTTTTGGTATTTTATTTTCTTTGAGTAATTTCCAAAAAATCAACATCATTAGTTGCGCTCTTTCAACTGAAAAGCTTGGAATGAATAAACTCCCTCCGTTATTAATGGTTTCATTTACTAATTTTTCTATTTGTGGAATAGCTTCGATTTCATCTGGATGAAATCGTCCTCCATATGTTGATTCTATGAACAGAACATCCGCTTTTTTAGGTTTGAGTGGTGGGTAAAGTAATAAGTCATTAATTCTTCCTATATCGCCTGAAAAGACAAAGCGTTTACCATTTATATCTAATTCTATGTAAGTAGCTCCTAAAATGTGCCCATTGTACTGAAAACGTGCTTTGATACCATCGAATAAAAAAATCCATTGTGCTTGTGGGATAGCTTTAAAATGTGGGATTGTAACTTCAACATCTTTTAAACCATATAGCGGCTCAGCTGGATTGTGTTTTGAATAACCTTCCTTATTGGCACGTTCTGCTTCCTGTTCTTGAATTTTCGCACTGTCATTCAAAATTATTTTTACAATGTCCAATGTGGGATTGGTACCGTAAATGGGACCTTTGAATCCTTGATTTACCAACCTTGGCAGGTAGCCCGTGTGGTCTAAATGACCGTGAGTAAGCAATACCATATCAATTTCTGAAACATCCACAGGTAAATGTTCCCAGTTTTTAAGTCGTAACTCCTTGAGACCTTGGAAAAGGCCACAGTCTATTAATATCTTTCTATCTCCTGTATCCACTAAATATTTTGAACCTGTTACGGTTCCTGCTGCACCTAAAAAGTGAATGTTTATTTTGTTATTTTTCATTTGTCCATACTATTTAATGATTATTACATAGTTCATTTGAATCGTCTAAAATATTTTTATGCCTAGCTTTTGGCACTCCTACTTGTTCTAGTATGTTAGGGTTTTGGTGAAGTTCTTTGCAAAGCACAATGCCTGTGCTCAACAACTTTGCTTTTTCGGCTTTAGTCAGCGTTGTTAATGCCGTTAAAGGATGTAGCCCCAACTTATCTATTCTGTCTTTTAAACCGTTTCCTATTGGGTAATCCCAACTTGAGAGTTGTAACCCAACACAGTTGCTGTACTGAATGGCATCGGTAGTAAATCGTGTATTGGTATATACCCAACCTTGGTGGAGTTTTGATTCGTGACCTGTTTGAAGTTCCCACTTTGCTTTTACATCTAAAAATCTTGACTGGATATACAATGGAATTTTTACATCACAGAATCTACCTTGGCTGCTGTGGTATTTGCATTCAATCATAAAATGGTTATTGTCTTTTTGTGCTATCACATCTACTTCGTGCTGCACACAATTACCCTGCACAATGACACCTACTTGGGTTTTAAAGCCTTCGTGATCCAGTATCTTTCCCACAAATTTTTCAAAAGGAAATCCTGTAGGTCCCAATTCCATTAAGGCCTTTTTTAGCTTGTATTTTGAAGCACTAACCCTCGATTTACTCTTTAGCATCTTGAAGGCCATTTGATATATTTTTTTAGTGGTAATGCCTTCATAAATTTGATTTTCAACTTGCGACACTATTTGTTGAATCAATTCTTCTGTTGCTTGGGAACGTCTCAATGAATTGATAAGTTTTTCAACTTTAAACGGAACAGTTTCTCCAGAATATTTTACTATGTTTATTGTGTTTTCCATTTTTAAATATGTAAGGTCATTACTGGCAATGTGCTGTGATTTGTTACACCTTCAACTATGCTTTTAGAGAATAAACTTAAAAAACCGGTTTTAACATGTGTTACCATTGCAATTAAATCTACTGGTTGTTGCTCTATGAATTTATTAATACCTACCTCTACTGATTCCTCATTATAGACTGCTTTTGAATAATTTTCAAAATCCGGAAATTTTTTCAATAGTAAATCGATATTTGTTAAGCTACTTTCAATACTATTAAAATCTGTTTTTGTATTTATTTGTAATAAATGAATTCGAGCATCACATTTGTTGGCTATGGCTATTACCTTTTTAAAAGCATCGGTTATGTCTTCTTTTAGTTTATCCAGTTTTACCCAATCTACGGGTGTTTTCAGTAAATGTAAAAAGTGTATTTCCGAATTATATAATTTAGCCATTGCTATGCCAAGTTGCGCTGCTTTAATGCAGTTATTGGAAAAATTGGTGGGTACGAGTATATTTTTCATTTTGAATTATTTTTCTTTATAAATCAATCTATGGTAACTTCATTTCCTGAAACTTTGCGCTTTTCAAAGCAATCCAGATTATATATGGTAGTTTCGGCAATATTGGTCAATGCTGTTTCGGTTAAAAAAGCCTGATGACTGGTTATTAAAACATTGTTGAAGGTCATAAGTCGTGCAATCACATCATCTAATAAAATGTCTTCGGAATGGTCTTCAAAAAACAATCCTTCTTCTTCTTCATAAACATCCATGCCGAAATAGCCGATCTTTTTAGTCTTTAGACCACCGATAACTGCTTTAGTATCGACTAAAGCGCCACGACTGGTATTGATAAGCATTACACCATATTTCATATTCTCAATACATAATTTATTAATAATATGTTTGGTTTGTTCATTCAAAGGAACGTGCAATGTGATAATATCGGATTGTCTACATAATGACTTACAATCTGTGTATTCAACTTGGTATTTTTGTTTTATTTCCTCATTTTCCTGTATGTCAAAAGCCAGTATTCTACAACCAAAACCATGTAGAATTTTAACCATAACAGCTCCAATTTTACCAGTTCCTATAATACCAACAGTCTTTCCATTAAGGTCAAAACCTGTTAATCCATTCAATGAAAAATTCTGTTCGTGAACTCTATTATTAGCTTTAATTAATTTTCTGTTTAAAGCCAATATTAAAGCAATGGCATGTTCTGCAATAGCATAAGGAGAATATGCCGGAACGCGAACAACTTTAATCCCAAATTTTGCAGCTTGTTCTAAATCAACATGATTAAAACCCGCTGAACGCAAAGCAATATTTTTAATTCCAAAAATACTTAATTGCTTTAGTACCTCTGCTGAAGCATCATCACCAGTAAATATACTCACTGTTATAGAACCTTTTGCAAGTATAGCTGTTTCTTTAGTTAAGCGAGTCTCAAGCATTTTTAGTTCATGCTTTCCATTATTGGCTTTGATAAGATATGGCGCTTCAAATTTATGTGTACTAAATATGGTTGTTTTCATTTTCTTTTTTCATTTTTAAATAATTCATTAAAGTTTTGAAGATGTTATGCAACTGTGATACTATTATCTAAATATACACTCTGTACCGTATGCAACAATTCTATACCTTCTTTAAAAGTTTTTTGAAACGCTTTTCTCCCTAATATTAGACCAGAACCACCAGCACGCTTATTGATTACTGCGGTCGTAATGGCTTCAACCAAATCTGATTCGCCTTTAGAACCACCCCCCGAATTGATTAACCCAATTTTACCCATAAAACAATTTGCAACTTGTAATCTACATAAATCGATAGGGTGGGTAGTAGTTAGTGTTTTGTACATTTCATCATCATATTTCCCAAAACCAATATTTTTAAACCCAAAATTATTTGTTGGAAGTTTCTGTTTGATGATATCTGCTTGTATTGTAACCCCTAAATGATTGGCTTGTCCAGTTAAATCAGCTGATGCATGATAATCTTCTTTATCTGTTTTAAAGGCATCATTTCGAAGGTAACACCATAAAATGGTCGCCATTCCTAAATTGTGGGCTTCTTCAAAAGCTTCGGCTATTTCTTTGAGTTGTCTGTTACTTTCATTCGAACCAAAATAGATGGTTGCACCAACTGCAACTGCACCCATATCCCAA
Source organism: Flavobacterium sp. (assembly GCF_034111225.1). Classification (GTDB taxonomy): domain Bacteria; phylum Bacteroidota; class Bacteroidia; order Flavobacteriales; family Flavobacteriaceae; genus Flavobacterium. The sequence goes on from NZ_JAWUXR010000011.1 coordinate 110,912, forward strand.
GCGGCTTTTACTTTTCCAAATAGTGTTTGGTCATATTTGTTTGGATAAGTCAGTAGTTCATTATGATTAATTTTTACAATGAAAGGAATTTTGTGTGCATATTTTCTAGCATTAAGACCAAGTACACCAAAAGTTGATGCTACACCATTGCAACCAGCTTCAATAGCTAATTTTATAATATTTTCTGGATCAAAATAATCAGGATTTTTATAAAATGAAAAAGCTGCACTATGCTCAATACCTTGGTCAACTGGAAGAATACTTAAATAACCTGTTTTACCTAAATTTCCATGGTTGTATAATTGAGAAAGACTACGAAGAACTTGAGGACTTCTATTTGATTGAATAAAAATATTATCCAGACTCCTTTTTGAAGGATTTTGTAATTCATCCTTGGTTATTTTTTCACAAACATGGTCTAAATAAAATGTCGCTTTTTTTCCTAGAATTTCGGTTATACTTTCGGTTGCTTTCATTTTTATAGTGTTTAACTAATTCCTAAACTTATATTGGTTTTCGTAATGGATTTTTGAGCATCCGTTTCAATTCCTGTGAGTGCACGAATGGCATCAATAGTTTCAGGAATAACAATAGCTTGGTTATCTACTACGTAGGCATAGAAAAGTTCATCGCCCACTACTTTTAGCATATCCTCCCAAAGAGCTACTTCGTACATATCTCCCCATGGTCTTCCCATATCCAGAAACATTTCCTTAATGGTATTGTTAGAAACCAATCCTTGGTCGTAGCGAATTAATTTAATACGACTTGATGTTTTGAAAGCTGTTAGTACTTCTTCTTTAGTTGTGCTTTTTTTTAACTTTACATTCCAATAGTGCATGTGGCTTAAGGTTTCCGGAACTTTTACCGCAACGGTAATTACATCTAAGTCTGGGTCTACACTTTTTGCATCAGGCCCTTGATGACTTGGAATTTCCTTTTCGGGCACCATTGTATTCATTATACCTCCTAAATGACTTTCCCATGGGTCTGTAGCTCTTCTTAATAATGTACCTCTTGCATACTCCAATAAACCCGCTTTTTTTAAGGTAGTTAATGTCCTTAAAATGGAAGTGGTATTACATGAAACAACTCTTGTTGCCTCTAAATTTAATGCTGATTGGTAATTATTTTCGGCACTAAAGGAATGACCAGTAGTTTCGTGTTTTTCGCCACCTTGTAAAATGAATTTTATTTTTTGGGCTTTGTATATTATTACATTTTGTGCTGCAATTTTTTTTGGTGTACAATCTACAACGAGATCTGACTTTTCTAAAAGCAACTGCATATCTCCTTTTACAGTGATTCCTACTGCTTCCATGTTATCTGCAGCTTCAGTTGTTGCTGCATATATATCATACTCTTTTCTTACAGCATTTTGAATACGCCAATCGCTAATGATATCACAAACTCCTGAAAGTTTCATGTCGTCTTGTTTATTTATGGCATCAGCCACTCTTTTTCCTATTACACCATAGCCTATAACTGCAATATTTTTCATGTCTAATTATTTAAAATATTTGTATGAGCTTCCTCTTTTTATATTTTAAATCAGATAGGAAACCTGTTTTAATAATGAATTATTTTTTTACTTTAATTTGAATATTATAAAATACTCCAATACAAGCCCCTATAAGCCAACCTAAAATAAATGTTTGAATAATCCCAAAGAAAGCTTCTAAAAGAGGCACATCCATTCTTATAATATTCCTAGTATCTAGTCCGTGTAACAAGCTGTTAAAAAAAGTAATGGTTCCTTCTTTTCCTGAAGTTGCCATTACAATCATACAGCCGAGATAAAGAAAGGCAGCTGTTAGACCGAATGCAAAACCAAGCTTTTTTACGTTTAATTGATACATAGTATTGGGATTTTAAGTTATTTGCCCGCGTTTAAAATCTTTTTCGATTCTTCAAATTCTTCCTTTGTAATTTCTCCTTTAGCAAAGCGTTTTTTTAAAATATCGAGTGGTGAATCTTTTTTTGCTCTTTGCCCAGGAATACTCCATGGTGTTGCAAAATCCATATGATTAATACCATCCATATAATCCACCATATAAGGTGCATTCCTCCATAATGTGCTTCGTAATTGTGCATAATCTTTATGTAATCGTACTAAAAAGCTACTTTCTTGAATCAGGGTTTTCAAAAATAATCACTACTGTTTTCATCTAAATCTATTTTTAATTAATGATTGTTTTTATTGAATTTCTCCCTGTTTTTCGTTGATTGCTTTTATTGTCCATTTTTTAGAATCATTCCAGATAGCAATCAGGTTATCAGAAATAAACTTGGAGGTAATTACAGGTTTGTTTTTCACATTCTGATTGGCGAGTGTAATGTGTATAGGTTCTTCCATTAAATATTGACCTATTTCACCATTCTTATCAATAACTACTTCGAAGTAATCGTAACTCACCACATCCTTCATCAATTCATTCGTACCCAATTTTTCTTTGACCAATTTTAATACAATAGCTGCATTTTTATTGAAATTGGTAGCATTTAGAAACTGAGGTTCAATAACTGTCTTTCCAAATTTATCTATGTATCCGAAATATGAGATACCCGCTTTTTCGTTGTAGATGAGACACCTTTCATTACTGAAAATTGGGTAATTATCATTGCTTGTTTCGGTGGAAACCAAATCATCCCTAAAATTGATGACTATAGTACCTTTTTCGTCCATAAACCCCCAACTATTCCCTTTTTTGACCGCAGAAACACCATTGTGAAAGGGTGAGATATAATCTATATTTTCTGCAATATTTTTAATGATTTCACTCTTTGTTTCAGGATTTTTAAGCTTTGTTTTTAAATCGCTTTTTTGATCGCAACTGTTTAAGCTTAAGAGTCCGATTACCGAAAAAATAATTACTAGTGTTTTCATGTTATTTGATTTTAATTAATTTAAAAATGCCATTTGACTTGTTGGCTAAGAGCATGGTCTAAATAGGGTTTATAAATTTCTAATTACTTTTTGAAGCCTTTCTCTAATTTCTATTGCAATTTCCCCAAGTGCTGCGTTTTCTACCGCTTTCATAGATGCTGCAGGATCAACCGCTGAAACTTCTACCTGACCTTTTACTTTCTCTTGAACAATTACATTACAAGGCAACATTGTTCCTATTTTATCTTCTGCCAATAGTGCTTTGTATGCAAAATGCGGATTACAGGCGCCAAGAATGGTGTAATTGTAAAAATCCACATCTAATTTCTTTTTCAATGTTTCTTTTAGGTCAATTTCTGTTAATATACCAAATCCCTCAGCTTTAAGCGCTTCTGTAACTTTTTGAATGGCATTTTCGAAACTGTCTGTAATTGTTTTACTGAAATAATATTCCATGATTTTTAAATTTTATTTTTTAGAGTTTAACATTTGTTTATTTCTTACTATTCCACTTTGGACTTTCTGCCCTTTGTGAATAGGATTTCTAGAAAATCCATTTGATTTTCCATCTTCAGGTATTTTATCTATTTCGTCCTTTGTATTTAAAAAAGATCAATACAAGCACAATCGGTATTAGTATCCATAACCACATCATCATAATTTTATAGTTTAATAGTTAATAAATGTTTTTATTTTTAGTTACCCCAATCACCAGGAAGGAAATTATTGCTTTTCATTTTTCATTTTCTTCATCATCTCTTCCATCATTGCTGGGTTTTCTCTCATTTTTTCTTTCATTTTTTCTTTCATTTCCTCTTGCATATCTTTGTTTTCTTGCATTCTCTGCATCAACATTATTCTTCCTTCAGGACTTTCCATCATTTTATCTAGCATCTTCGCCTGCATTTTTTCTTTCATTTCAGGATTCTCTTCCATCATTTTATCCATGTGCATTTTCATCTTTTGCTTCATTTCAGGGTTTTTCTCCATCATCATTTTCATGTTTCCAGATTCCATCATTTTCATGTGGTTTTGCATCATTATCTTTTTTGCTTCTTCATCTTGCTGAGCCAGATCTATAAATTCTTTAAATTGGCTTGGGTTTGAAATTATTTCCTGATAAACTGCAGTTCGATTACCCTGAACACCCATTGTTTCAGAGGCATTAAATGTTGATTTACAGCTAATCATTGTACCTACTGTTATGATAATTATTACTGTTTTTACAATTGTTTTCATTTTTTTTATTTTAATATTAATAAATCCGTTATACTTAGTTTATTTGTTTTTTTAATATTTTAGTGTTTGTTATTCTTTTTTAACTCTTCTTGATTATGAAGTGAGTGATTATCATGTCGATGCGATCCATGAGGCATAAACAGGTGACAGGCAAACATAAAAAGGATGAAAAGGAAAAGTGAGGAACTACTTCCTATACCAAGAGTAGGTGCTAAAAAAATGAACAGTAATGGTAGGACACAACCTAAAACCATCCAAATCCAGTGATTATTTTTCATAGTGTGCTGATTTATAATACTACTAAAGGTATTTAATACTATCTTAAATCAGCTACACAATTTTCGTTAAAACCTATATAATTTCATCGTATTGATTTAGTTTTGATTCATCAATAACTAATTCTCCAAGCTCTTCTTTAATTACTTCTAAGCAACGATTACAGGCCATGATTTTGATAAATAGTTTCATATTTTTAACTTCTTGAAATCTATTTTTCAGTGATATTATTTTTGCTTCCTTTCGTTATTCTTCCCTAATAGGTAAATCCCTTAATTGGAATTGGAAAAATAAAATCTACTAAAACACTATGATGTGCTTGAGACACATGTTCTTTAAATGTTCTCATGCTATGATGCAGGGCAGCACGATCTTTATCACCTAACTTCAATACCAACTTTTCAAGATTCGATAATTCGTATTTGATAGCTGATTCCCTGCTGTTTTTTTCTTTTGGCAACGCATTATCAAGTTGGCTGATATTGTTTTCAAAAACAGCATCGGCTTCCTCATAAAATCCAATAAGCAGTTCATCTGCGGAATAGGTTTTTATATGTGAAAATTTTATAGCTTCTTTTTTTTCAGCCTCATCCATTTTGCCATCAACATTGGCGGCAAGCAGGGATATATAGACTGGAAATTTAAGTAAAGCTTTATTTTCTGATTCGGTAAGATTTTTGAAATGTTCCATATTTTCATGTAGTGTTATAATTAATAAACCATTTATTAGGAAAAGCAATATCAGCTGTTTTTTTAAAAAGGGTCTGAAAGCCCACTAACACGTATCAATTTTTTATTTACAAACTCGTCAATACCGAGTTCAGAAAGTTCTCTACCGTAACTCGAATTCTTCGTTCCACCAAACGGTAAGTTCGCTTGTGTCCATGTGGGGGGGGTGATTAATGAATACCGTACCTGTATCAATCTGATCCGCTACTCTTTTTCCACGTTCGATGTCCTGTGTAAATACAGAACCTCCCAAACCAAAAGAGGCATAAATAGGCGACAAGCAAACATAAAAATGATGAAAAGGAAAAGTGAATGACTGCTTCCTATACCAAAAGTAGGTGTTAAAAAGATGAATAGTAATGGTAGAACACGGCCTAAAACTATCCATATCCAGTGATTATTTTTCATAGTGTGCTGATTTATAATACTAATAAAGGTATTTAATACTATTTTAAATCAGTTACACAATTATCGTTAAAATCTATATAATTTCATCGTAATGATTTCGTTTTGAATCATCATAATTTTTATATTCTGTCATACTCATTCCAACAACTTCTTTAAATTGTCTTGATAAATGGTTGACATTATTATAATCCAATAAATATCCTATTTCAGAAAAAGTATGTTGTTTCAATTGAATTAACTCTTTGACTTTTTCAATTTTTAATCGAATGAAGTATTTTTCAATTGTAATTTTTTCTGAATGCGAGAATAGTTTACTTAATGATTTATATTCGTGATTGAGTTCTGTACTCAAAGCTTGTGATAAATTAATTATAGAATCTAAGGGTAGTTCTTCTATTTTATTAAATAGAAAATGTTTGATTTTTTCGACAAGATTTTCTTCTGAACTATGAATTATTTCAAAATGATTAGCATGTAATACTTTTTCAATTTGAAAGATAATCTCATCATGATTACCATTTGTATCATCAACAACTAATTCACCAAGTTCGATTGATGTAACTTTTACACCAAGACTTTCAAGTTCTTGTTTAATCACTTTTACGCAGCGACTACAGACCATGTTTTTGATAAATAGTTTCATGATTTTTTATTTTTTTCTTCTAAAGATATTGCCTTTTGAAAGGTAACTTCACCCTACTCAACAGATAGAAAGTTAAGTCCGAGTTTTTCTAACTCAGACTTAACTACTAGAATACATCGGTTACAAAGCCTCTTTTTGATGTATAACTTTGTCATAGATTTATTCTTTTTCTACAACAACTAAATCCATTCCGCATTTTGGGCATTCTCCAGCTTTGTCATACGTTTTATCGCCTTCACATTTCATAGGACAATAATACATTGCAGCTGTTTCTTCCATTTTAGAATGGTCGTGACCTTCATGTGAATCCATTTGCATTTCTTCGTTATGCATTGTATCCTCATGGTGTTCATGCTCTTTATTATCTTTACAAGATACTGTTAAGCTTAATAAAGCTACTGCTAAAATTCCGATTACTTTTTTCATGTGTTTATATTTATTGATTATTATTATTATTATTATTATTATTAGTCATATCTAATTGCTTCGCCTGTTCGCTTCGCTCGGGTCCTATCATAATTTGTATTTATTGCCTACTCTGATCCGTTTTCGGCTTACCTGCTTATTTATTAAATTGTTGAAGTTTATTATTATTGACAACATTTTCTTTTCTATTCATTTTCTTTTCTATATAAAAACCATTTCTCCCCTATAAATATCAATAGTAATAAAACAGCCGCAATGATAATAAGCAACATATCACTCTGTATTTTCATCCATATAAAAGCCGTCAAAACAGTTGCATCAAGCGCAATTGTGATCAAAAGTAAAGAACCGTTTGCTTTGATTTTTTTTCGTAAATGTTTATAAACACCCCATTGGACAATAATATCCATAATCAGATAAAAGATAGCTCCTAAAGAAGCTATCCTGCTGAGGTCAAAAAATATGGTTAATGTAATAGCTATAACAATTGTATAAACTAACATATGCTGTTGAAGGTTACCAGGCATTCCGAAATGCTTATGGGGTATCAGTTTTATTTCGGTAAGCATTGCAGTCATCCTAGAAATGGCGAATACATTGGCTAAAACGCTTGATACAGTTGCAACGATGGCAAGGCCTACTGTAAACCAAAGCCCATATTTACCAAAAGCAGGTTTTGCTGCTTCTGCTAAAGAGAAATCTTTTGCCTCTATAATTTTCGGTACGGACAGGTTGGCCGATACTGCAAATGCTACCAATAAATATACTATTGTACAGATAACAAGCGAAATCAGAATAGCTCTACCCACATTTTTGTGAGGCTTTACAATTTCTGCACCACTATTGGTTATGGTAGTAAATCCTGCATACGCTAAAATAGCAAGGGCAAGGGCTCCCAGATAACTTGCTATTGAAAAGCCTCCCGAAATTTCTTCAGGAATGGCTTTGCCAAAAGAAAATCCAGCTACCCAAAGCCCACCGATTGCAAAAATGGCTATCCCACCAATCTTGAGAATAGCCATGGTAAAAGAAATTTTTTCGATGACCTTATTTCCTGCGATATTGATTAAAAAAGTAACTACAAGTAACAATACACCCAGCAATGGTATCCAGAAATCGTTTTGACTTCCTTCAAATAATTGCATGGTATAAGACCCGAAAGTACGTGCTACCAGACTTTGATTAATTACCATTGCAAAAGCCATTAAAAGAGCCGCCACTGCCGTTATGGCGCCTTTACCATAAGCCTTCATTAAATACATGGCTATACCACCCGCGGAAGGATAAGCATTTGACATTTTTACATAGGCATATGCACTACATCCTGAAATTAGCGCTCCGACTATAAAGACAATAGGAAATAATGACCCAGATAATTCAGCCACCTGACCTAGAAGAGCAAAAATGGCTGCACCAATCATAACACCGGTGCCGAGTGCAACTGCCCCTTTAAGCGTTATACTGTTTTTTTTATACTGTTTCATTATTTAATTCGCTTTTTTTATGATCTTAAAATTTATAAAGATTTGTAATTTATTTTACGGTTTCCTTTACTTCTCCACATTTTAGCATAGATGCACCAAAATATGGATTTACTACTTTATTTTCTTTACTTAACCAATTTGCTCCTTTATCATTATTAGCCATAGGACAAAATTGCACGTAAGCACTTTTATTTAAAGGATTAAAAGCTTTTGTCATGGCTATCATTACATTTGAGATAGGTTCAAAAGACATTCTCAATTCATTAATGTTTTTTATATGTGTAGCATGAAGCGTATTTTTTTTAAGTTCTGTCTGATAATTCATCCATACTTTATGAGATTCTCCTTTAAATATACTCATATTTATTTTACCGAGTGTTTTTTCAAATTCTAAAAGGGCTTTTTTAGCGGAATTAAAATCATCTTTTGTTAAGGCATCTTTAAACTCAAAATAATTTTTATATAAGCCTTGTAAACTTTTTTTAGCTTCAGCACTAATAGTTGTTTTATCTTCTTTTAAAACTACTTTTTTATCTTCGCTCATTACCATAGTTGCATCTCCATGATTGTGACCTGTTTTTACTTTACCCCCTTCTAAATTCATCATACTTGGTTTTCCTGCTAATTGTGCTGCAGCATCTACATTAAAAGTACCATTTGCTACTATTTCTTCGCCAACTTCTAAACCTTCTTCAATTATGTAATCATTTCCTAATAAAGGTCCTAAAGTAACTTCTCTTAATTTGAATGAAATTCCTTTATCTGTTTCATTTTTAATGTACACAATTGATCGTTTACCTGTCCACATTACCGCTGATTTAGGAACACTTAAAGTTGCTTTATTTCCAACTATTTTAGTTTTTAAAGTCCCTGAAACAAACATTTCTGGCTTAAATTTTAAACCAGAATTACTTACTTCAACTCTTGCTTTTGCAATTCTTGTCATTGGATTTATAAATGGGTCAATAAATGTAATTGCCCCTGAAAATGTTTTGCCGGGAAAAGAAGCAACTGTGTAGTTTACTTTATCTCCTTTTTTAACCCAGCTCAAATCCGATTCGTAAATTTCAAAAAGCACCCAGACGGTTGATAAATCTGCAACATCATATAAGGTTTGCCCTTTTTGAATATAATCTCCTAATTCTACATTTTTCTTGATTATATATCCTGAAACATCCGCGTAAATAGGGAATTTATCTTGTGTTTTTCCTGAAGAAATAATACTATTAATAGTAGCATCCGAAACTTTCCAGTTTTTTAGTTTTGTTTTTACGGATTCTAATAATTGAGGTTGTATATCCTTAACACTGTATGCTTCAATTAGCTCTTGTTGTGCACTCGCTAAATCTGGAGAATACACATAAGCTACCACTTGTCCTTTCTTTACATATTCGCCTACAAAAGAAACTTGGATTTTTTCAATACGCCCTGGTATATGTGAAGATTGACTATAAACTGTCTTTTCATTCACTTCAATTTTTCCATTCAATGCTATTTCTTTTACACCATCGGTATTTCCTACTTTGTAGGTAGAGATTCCAGCAATAATCATAGCTGATTCAGACATACTAATTGCATCTGGGTCGATACTATCATCTCCAGATTCCAATGAAATTAAGTCCATTCCACATATAGGGCAATCACCAGGCTCTGGTTGTCTAATTTGTGGATGCATAGAACATGTCCAAACCTCTACTTTTGAAGTGACTTCTGTTTTTTGTTCTTCTTCTTTAGAGTCTCCTCCAAAAAACAATGCGCCTAATAGAATACCTACAACTAATGTAAGCCCTAGTAATATTTTAGTTTTTTTATCTATGTTCATGATTAAAATTGTTTTGCTGTTAAATAATCCAATTCAGCTAATTTTATATAAAAAGTACTTATACTTAACAATTGCATTTTTTGATACTTTAAAAGTTCTTGTTGCATGCGTAATACTTCTTCAAAATCTTTATTAGCATTACTGTAATAAGCAAATAATAGGTTCAAACTTTTAGAAAGTGTTATGACTTGACCTTCATATAATTTTAATAAATCTCTTTCCTTTTCTAATTCAAAAACAAGTTTGTAGTATGTACCATTTAATTTATTTTCATACGCTTCTTTTTGAAAAGAATAACTTTCTTGCATTAATTTTGCTTCATTAGTTGCTGCATTGTATTTTTTTCTAAAAATTGGCAAACTAACAGAAACCATTGGCATGATGATATCTTTACCCGAATCTGGAAAGTTATTCATTCCTTTCCCTACCAAAACATAATCTAAACCAAGACCTAATTTAGGTAATCCTTGTTTTCTGGCTACTTCAATAGACACTTCTGAAGCTTGTTTTTTTAATTCCAATTCTTGTAGTATTGGGTTAGTGGTTATAGAATCTTTGCGGTATTCAATTGGTAATGGCATAATTTGCAAATCTTTAGAAATAACAATTTTTTCATTATACGGCCTATTTAGAATACTATTGAACCACGAGGTTAATGAAGGCTCTTTTTTAGTTAAAATGCCTAAATTAGTTTGAGCCTCTTTTATCATAATATCTACACGTAAAACATCTACTAAACTTCCTTTTCCATTTTCAAATTTTGCATTGGCAATATTTTTATATGAATCTAAAATTTTGATGTTTTCTTGTTCAATATCTTTTAATTTTAATAGCTCATACAAAGGATAATAAGCAGTAGCAACATGAGAATACAATTGATTTTTAGCATTTAAAAAGGCTTGATATTTACTTTCAGCAATTAAAGTTGCAGCATTTTTTTGTGCTTTTAAAGTACCAAACCAAGGAAACATTTGTGATAGTGAAAAGCGAAAGTTTTGAGGTCCAAGTCTCGTTTCTACTGGAGAAATAAAATACCCCATGGAAAGATTAGGATCTGGCAAAGAACTAACTTGCGGTATTCTTTGCATGGCAGCTTCAAACTCTTTATACTTTGCTTTTAATTCCGGATTATTTTCCGCAGCAATAGTATAATAATCGTTTATAGATTGTCCTTCAACATTATAAGCAAAAAATAAAAGTGATATAATTATTAATTTACGCATTTCTTTTTTCTTTATTTTTAATTACTGTTTCTCTCCAATATGCTTGAAGAACAGGCACAATAAACATGGTCATAATCTGAATGGTCATTCCTCCAAATGTTGGAATTGCCATTGGAATCATAATATCTGAACCTTTTCCTGTTGAAGTTAAAACCGGAAGTAAAGCAATGATTGTTGTAGCAGTTGTCATAACTGCTGGTCTAACTCTCATTTTACCAGCTTCAACTACAGCATCACGAACTTCAGAAACTGTTTGTGGATCTTTTTCTTTAAAAACTTGATGAATATAGGAACCCATAATTACTCCATCATCTGTTGCAATTCCAAATAATGCAATAAAACCTACCCAAACTGCGACACTCAAATTTATGGAATGCATTTGAAATAAGTCCCGCATATTTACATCTGCAACAGCAAAATTCATAAACCAATCTTGTCCGTATAACCATAACATGATGAATCCACCTGCAAAAGCAACAAAAACTCCAGAAAAATGAATTGATGATGCAATAACTGTTTTGAATTGGAAATAGAGTAATAAAAAGATAACTACTAAACATATAGGAATTACAATAGAAAGCCTTTTCATAGCTCTAATTTGATTTTCATAACTCCCTGAAAATTTATAATTAACTCCTTGTGGAACTATTAACTCACCTGAATCAATTTTAGTTTGAATTGCTTTTTGTGCATCATTCACTACGTCGACTTCTGCATAACCATCATTTTTATCGAATAGTACAAACCCGACTAAAAAAGTATCTTCACTTTTAATAGCTTGAGGGCCTTTTTTGTATTCAAATTGCACCAATTGACCTAATGGAATTTGTGCCCCTGTTGGAGTAGCAACTAATATTTTGCCCAATGCTTCAGGGCTATCTCGTAATTCTCTAGGATAACGAACACGTATTGGATAACGTTCTCTACCTTCCACCGTTGAAGAAATTTTCATTCCTCCAATTGCTGTTTCAATTGTTTGTTGAATATCTTCTACGTTTAAGCCAAATCGAGAAATTTTTTCTCTGTCAATATTTAAATGTAAATAAGGTTTACCTACAATTCTATCTGCAAAAACAGCTTCTTTTTTAACGGAAGGCACTTCTTTTATAATACCTTCAAGTTCTAAACCGAATTCTTCAATTGTTTTTAAATCGGGACCAAAAACTTTTATTCCCATGGGTGCTCTCATTCCTGTTTGAAGCATTACTAGCCGTGTTTCTATAGGCTGTAATTTTGGAGCAGAAGTAACTCCTGGTATTTTTGACACTTTTACAATTTCGTTCCAAATATCATCAGGTGATTGAATTATATCCCGCCAATTTCTGTAGAAAGTACCATCTTCATCAGCAATTAAATTTTTAATAGAAATAGCTTGTTTTAAAGCATCATCATGCGTAAGACTATCACCAAATTTAGTGATAAAACGACCTTTATTATCTGTCTTGAATCGCATACGATGCCCTTTAGCATCCAAAATAAATTCCGGTTTATAATTGATAATATTTTCATACATAGAAATAGGAGCAGGATCTAAAGCGCTTTCTACACGACCTAATTTACCAACAGCCATATCGACTTCGGGAATATGATTTAGAAGCATATCGAGTTGCCCTACTACTTTTCTATTTTGTTCTACACCAGCATGCGGCATAGAAGTTGGCATTAATAAATAACTTCCTTCGTTAAGCGTTGGCATAAATTCGGAACCAATACCTGGAAAAGTATGAGATGGAACTGACCATGCTTTTGTTGCTCTAATATTCCAACCTAATCTATCAAACCCTTTTGCCACAATTCCAAAAGTACTGTCAAAACCAATCCAAACCAAAACTCCAAAAAATAATGTTATTATTGGTAATAACATGAATTTACCTTTGTTCTCTAAACACCAACGTAGTACTTTTTCATAAGATTTGACTATGGTTAAAAGTGCAGATAATATTATTCCTAAAAGTACAATTACAAAAAGATAATTACCTATCACACTTATTTGTGGACCTAAAGGCATCCATTCTTCAGTTAAGAAAAACGAAACAAGAAATACTACTACAACTAAATTAAAATGCTTTGTAAATGGTTGAAATTTTTCAGGAATTTTATGATTAAACAAGTCATATAGTCCCATTAAGACTAATCCTAAAGGAAGCCAAATTTTAAAATAAACACTTAATAATATACCACCAGAAATAAATACATACGACCAAAAACGCTTTACTCTTTTTTTATCGAAGTCAATTCCAAATAAATAGTTAGCTAAAGAAGGAAGTACTACTATACCTAATACAAATGCTCCTAACAATGCAAAAGTCTTTGTAAATGCTAAAGGTCTAAATAGCTTCCCTTCGGCTGATTCCATTGCAAAAACAGGGATAAAACTAACAACTGTTGTGGCTAAAGCAGTTGTAATTGCTGACGCAACTTCAGTAGTTGCTTCATAAATTACTTGCATTAATTGTTTCCCTTTTGCTCCTTCATTATGAGGCATTTCGAGATGTCGAATAATATTTTCAACAAAAACGACACCTACATCTACCATGACACCAATAGCAATAGCAATTCCGGATAGAGCAACAACATTAGCATCTACACCAGAATAACGCATGACAATAAAAGTCATTAATACACCAACTGGTAATAAACTGGAAATAATTAAAGATGCTCTTAAATTAAAAACTAAAAGTAAAACAACAATTATACTAATTAAAACTTCATGAGAAAGCGCTGTTTCTAATGTACCTATTGTTTCTTGAATTAATTCTGTACGGTCGTAAAAAGGAATAATAGTTAATTGACTAACTACTCCATTAGCTAATGTCTTTTTTGGTAAACCAGATGCAATTTCACTGATTTTAGACTTTACACCATTTATTACTTCTAACGGATTAGAACCATAACGTGCAATAACAACACCTCCTACCGCTTCTGCACCACCTTTATCTAAAATCCCTCTTCTTGTTGACGGCCCTAATGCAACTACACCAATATCTTTTATACGTATTGGAACATTATCTTTTACTGCAACAACAGCAAGTTCAATGTCTTCTACTTTTTTTACATAACCAAGTCCTCTAACTAAATATTCGGCTTGGTTGATTTCAATTGTTTTAGCTCCAACATCTTTATTTGATTTTTGAACGGCAGTCATAACTTGCATCAAACTAATATTGTAAGCCTTCAATGCATCAGGGTTAACGTCAATTTGATATTCTTTGACAAAACCTCCAATAGATGCTACTTCTGAAACTCCTTTAACAGCGTTTAAGCCATATTTAATATAGAAATCTTGTGCCGTTCTAATTTCTTGTAAATCCCATCCACCTGTTGGATTACCATCTTTATCTCTTCCTTCAACTGTATACCAATATACTTGTCCTAATGCCGTTGCATCTGGGCCTAGTGATGGTTTAACGTTTTCAGGTAATAAACTATTAGGTAATGAGTTTAATTTTTCAAGTATTCTGGATCTTGACCAGTAAAATTCAATATCATCATCGAAGATTATATAAATACTTGAAAAACCAAAAATGGAATTACTTCTAATAGATTTTACGCCTGGAATACCTAATAAATAAGTGGTTAATGGATAAGAAATTTGGTCTTCAATATCCTGTGGTGATCTACCGGGCCATTGTGTAAAAACAATTTGTTGGTTTTCACCAATATCCGGAATAGCATCAACCGCAACAGCATCTGAAGGAATGAATGGTATTTTCCAATTAAAAGGTGCTGTGGCAATACCCCATACAATTAGCACAGTAAGAATTAGCACAGTAACTAATCTATTCTCAAGGAAGTATTTTATGATTTTATTTAACATTCGTTTTTATTAAAATTATATGTTACTCAAAAGACCTAAAGATTAAAAAAAGTATAATACAAATTGAAATAAACACCATTAGGAGCAGAACGATTCATTGAACTCATTAATTCATGTCTGTAAGCTATATCTATACGAGCTTGACTATTAATAATAAATTGAATTGCTGGAACTGCATCTATATATGACTTCCCGTTTTCGTTAATAGTTTGCCCAACTAATTCTAACATTAAATTAATGTTCGTTTGTTTATAACTAGTATACGTTTTAGGATACATCAATTTCCCAAAGGATAAAGTATAATTAGTTGCGTTATTCCCTAGTGTATTTGGAAAAGGGTTTTTTGATTTATTATCAAACGCTTTTTCAAAACTTACAGTTGAACTTATAGCTACTTTATGAATAAGTTTTGTAGCTACCAAACCTACTTCATAACCTGAATTATGACCTTGAATTTCAATTTGTTCCTGATGAATGTCGGAATTATTAAAACTAAATCTTCCATAAGCAGCCATTCGAAAATGACTATTCAAATCATCTGAAGAAAAAAAACGATATTTCGCATAAAATCCTCCTCCTTCAACATTCAATCCATTATTTTCACTGACAAAAGAAGTAGCTCTAAACATTAAATTTTTGTTTAAACCATAACTAATTTCAGGCATAAGATGGTAGTTATATCCTGAAGCATACTTCTCTTTAAAAAGAGATTGCATTACATTTACTGCCAATGAATTTGCTGGAACATTACTCGCAGGGTCTGTAACAACAAATAACTCTTGACTTAAAATGTTTTGGAATGTTATAATAGTTAATAATAAAAATAATTTTTTCATTAATTTAAAGTTTTAATATGAAAATCGTCTTCATTATTTATTGCATAAGTTGTAATGTTTTTAAACGATTTCGATAATTTCTTAAACTCTTTATCCGTTACATAACCTTTGTCTAAAACTTGAAATTTAATTTCTTTTGATGCAGAATCATTTTCCTTAATCAAAATATAATTTGCATTATTAATAGTTTCTGAATTTGAAGTTACTATTAAAGAACCAATAAAAAAACCAGCTTTCTCAACGCCTTCTTTAAATACTTTTGGACTTAATGTATTGTTTTCTTTTAGAGTAACTGTAAAAGTGTTTGTATTTAAATCTGTTTCCACACTTTCAACTCCATCTATAGATTTTAATTGCTTATTTATAGCATTAGAACACATAGAACATGTTAATCCCATAGCTCTAATTTCTGCTTTGGAAATTTGAGCATTTGCGTTAAACATCCCTAAAGTTATTACTGTGATTATTAAAAATATTTTTTTCATTTTGTTTTATTTTAAAAAGTTAATTATTTCTTCTTCTGTTGGGTTAATTCCAATTAAAATTCCATTTTCATTAAATAAGTATTGAGTTGGCAACTCTTCAATTTTAAATAAAACAGCCGTTTTTGCATCAAATCCATTAGGATCATTTAATTGAGTAAATGTTATTTTATCTTTTTCTATGGCTTTAATCCATTTTGATTTGTCTTTATCTAATGATATACCAATAAACTCGATTTTAGTTTTATCTATCTCTTTATAAAATTTAACAATCTTTTTATTTGCTACTCTACATGGACCACACCAAGAGGCCCAAAAATCAATCAAGAGATACTTATTTTGAAAAGACATATTACTTATTTCTTCATTATTTGCATTAGGCAACATAAAGTTTGGGATTGAATCTCCAACTTTTAATTGAGCTTGTATACTAATTGAAATAAAGAGAAATAGTATGCTTATTATTTTCATTTTATATTTTTAAAGATTATTTTATTGTCTCAATTACTTTACCACAGCTCATCATCATTGAACCATAATACGGATTTTTAACCGCGGACTCTTTACTTAACCATGTTGCACCTTTACCACCATTTGCCATAGGACAACGTTGATAATAAATTGGTGTTTCAGTTTTTGAAACTTTTATAAGCTTGTAGATAGCAATAGATAAAGAGTCGAAAGAAGCTCTTTGTATTTTAGTGTCTTTTGTATTTGAAATAACTGTTGCATCATTTTTAAGTTCCTTCATCACTTTCATCCAAACCATATGAACATCCATTTCTAATGCGTTCATTTTTACAGATTCTATATTTACAACTAACTCTTTAGCAACTTTTGAAGCAACTGTACCGTCCGTATTCACTAAAGCATCTTTTAAAAGGAAATAATTATCAAAAACAGATTTCAGTTGCATATTATCCTTTTCAATAGCAACATTCATTTCTGAATGGTCTTGATGATTGCTATGATTTTCCATAATTTCTTCTTCCGCTTCAATAGTGCTGATAACTTCCGTTTTTGCAACTCTATCGTATTGGCAACATCCATGTAAATTACTATAAACATCATCAGGCGCAAGAAACTTATCGCTATCATAACCTGCTAATGCAATTCGTTTAAGAATTTCATCGGAAGTTGTTTTTTTTGCATCATACGTTATTGTTGCCATACTTGTTTCTTGGTTCCAATCTACTTTAGCTATTTTTTTAACACTACCTGATTTTTCAATTTTTGATTCGCACATACCGCAATTACCATAAACTTTAAATGTTTCTGTTTTTGCATTTCTAATTTGCGCGTTTACTGTTGAAGTTAGCAATACAACCATTGCTACCATTACTTTTATAATAGAATTTTTCATTTTGAAAGGTTTTATTTAACCAAAGATTCTTCTTTGATTAATGAATAATAATAATTTTTTGAAAATGCAGAATAATGTAAATAGAATTAAATAACACTCTAAGAATGCCTTAATTGAAAATAAATAAACTGCTGTTTTTAAAGCAAATGCTTTGAATTTGACATACCATTGGCTGTCGCGTTTTGTATTTAGCCTATTTTAGGAATAAGCCATATAGAAACAAAACCATCTGAAAGTAAGTTTTCAGAATGGTGAAATTTTGATTTTTTTGTAGAAAAATCAAAATTATTATTAGTGAATTCTATTTCATTATATACAAACAAACTAAAACCAACGGAAGAAACAGTTGTACAGTTTGAATGACCACATTTTCCCTTACAAGAATTATCTTCATCTTTTGTAGATGTAGAGTCACAACAAGATTTGGACTCCTTTTTAATAGATGTTTTTTCTGAACAACAAGTCTTTTCAGTTTTCACAGATTTAGTTCCACATGCATACCCTACACTTGGTACTGCAAACAGACCTAGTGTAAAAAGTAAGGCTAATATGTGTAATTTTTTACTCATCTATGTAACAAATGTAAAAAAAATATTTAACAAGCTTGTTAATATATTTATAATTAATCCAAGCTTAAAGTAATTTGACCATCGTCTTCTAAATCTGTTTTAATGTCTTCAGAAACAGATTCTTCGTCTGTTACTTCCATTTTTTCAGGTTCAGGTTCTTTTGGTTCTTCAAATGGTAAAGATTCTAATAAATTTATTTGTTTTACTTTATCACTTGTTAATTGGTTACCCAATGCTTTTATTCCTTTTACAGCAATAAAATCCTCTAAATTTATTTGAATAGCTTCCTTTTGATCTCCTTTTACTTTAGCAAAAACTACCTCAGCCATTGGCAACCAATCTGTAGAAACAATTTCTAATTGCGATTTATCGTGTTCAGTAATAAAAATTTCTTCTTTATTTTCATTTTCAATTAAGAAACGCTTCACGTAATAACGTTCTTTTTCTCCATCAAAATATATTGCAGAAATAGGTTTGCTTGGTTTCCATTTTTCAAGAACAATCATATCTCCATCGAAATGTGTTGTAAGTTCAGGAATAATGGTTTTTAACTTTCCTGATTGATTAATAATCAACAATCTATCGTTTGGCTTAAACTCTCCTAAAAGTTCTCCTCTTGCATCCGTATTTAATCTTTGAACGGTATCGTCAAACCAAATTTTTCGAGGACGAAGTGTTGAAATACCTTTCTCTTTTAATTCAATTTTCTTAATTGGATATTTAGAAACCGTATTTCCTTTAGAACCTCTTCCTTTTATTAAAACTTCGGTAAAATCTAAATCCCATTTCAGTTTCTTTACACTTCCTACTTGACGTAATAAAATTGTAATAACCTCTGCCTCTCCATTTGGATTAGATGAGAAATATAAAATTTGAGAACCTGGTTTTTCTTGTGTAATATGGTACTCTTTATCTCTTGTAACTCCAGAAACATGGAAACGCTTTATAAATGAAGCGCCCGTTTTTCCATCACGATAAATTACATTGTAAATGGTACGTTTGTCGCTTTTATCAAAAATAGCGATGTGAATTATGTCTTTACCAATAAACTTTTTATCGTCTACTCTGGTAATTACCATTCTACCATCTCTAAGAAAAACAATAACATCGTCAATATCTGAACAGTCCGTAAGGTATTCATCTTTTTTAAGTCCAGTTCCTAAGAAACCTTCTTCTCTATTTACATATAGTTTTGTGTTACGTAAAGCTACTTTCGTTGCTTCAATAGTATCAAAACTTCTTAATTCGGTTTGGCGCTCTTTTCCTTTTCCGTACTTTTCTTTTAAAGTCGTAAAAAAAGCAATTGCAAAATCTATAATATGATCTAAATCGAATTTTACTTTTTCTATATCTCCTTCCAGAGATTCAATTTTATCTTGTGCTTTATTACTATCAAATTTAGAAATTCGCATGATTCGAATATCTAACAATCGTAAAATATCCGCTTCGGTAACTTCTCTTTTTAGATTTTTTACAAATGGTTTTAATCCAGTGCCTACTGCTTCAATAACTCCGTCTCTTGTAGTTTCTTCTTCAATTAAACGATATATCTTGTTTTCAATAAATATACGCTCTAAAGACAAGAAATGCCATTGTTCCTCTAATTCGCTTAACTGAATTTCTAATTCGCTTTTTAATAAACCAACGGTTCTGTTTGTTGAAATTTTCAACATATCAGAAACGCCAATAAACAAAGGTTTGTTGTTTTCAATAACACAACCTAATGGCGCAACCGAAGTTTCACAAGCTGTAAAAGCATATAAAGCATCAATTGTTTTATCTGGAGAAACTCCTGAAGGTAAATGAATTAAAATTTCTACCTCAGCAGCTGTATTATCTTCAATTTTCTTGACTTTGATTTTCCCTTTATCATTCGCTTTCAAAATACTATCAATCAATGTTGATGTATTTGTTGAAAACGGAATTTGAGTAATTACTAAAGTTGCTTTATCTAATTGTGCAATTTTCGCACGAACACGAACACGTCCGCCTCGTAAACCATCATTATAGTTAGAAACATCTGCAATACCAGCAGTAGGAAAATCGGGATATAAAGTAAAAGGCTTCCCTTTTAATATTTTTATTGACGAATCGATTAATTCTACAAAATTATGCGGTAATATTTTAGTAGACAAACCTACAGCAATACCTTCAGCTCCTTGCGCTAAAAGCAATGGAAACTTAACTGGTAAATTTACCGGTTCGGCACGACGACCATCATAAGAAGTTCCCCAATTTGTAATTTTAGGAGAATATAATACATCGTGACCAAATTTAGAAATACGCGCTTCAATGTAACGAGAAGCTGCGGCAGAATCTCCGGTAAGGATATTACCCCAGTTTCCTTGCATGTCGATAATTAGTTCTTTCTGACCTATTTGTACCATTGCATCTCCAATACTCGCATCTCCATGTGGATGATACTGCATGGTATGTCCAACAATGTTCGCCACTTTATTATAACGACCATCATCCAACTCTTTCATAGAATGCATGATACGGCGTTGCACTGGCTTAAATCCGTCTTCAATAGCCGGAACGGCACGTTCTAATATTACATACGAAGCATAATCTAAAAACCAATCCTTATACATACCGGTTACTTTAGTAATGGTATCTTCAGGGTTTTCGTTATTCTCATAAAAATGATGTCCGGATGTTTTTATATCCTCAAAACCTTCATTAGTATTCGAATCGTTTAACTCTTGGTTATTTTCGTCTTCGTTTGAGTTTATGTTTTCTTCGTCTTCGTTCATTTATGCTTTTATTACTCTTTTTCAATTACATCTAACTCCACCTTCAAATTATTGATGATGAATTCTTGTCTGTCTGGTGTATTTTTACCCATATAAAACTCTAATAAGGTTTCTATTGAAGTTGCCTTATCTAACATAACAGGATCTAAACGTATATCTTCTCCAATAAAAAACTTAAACTCATCTGGTGAAATTTCCCCAAGCCCTTTGAATCGGGTGATTTCTGGTTTTGGTTTTAACTTTTCAATGGCATCTTTTCGTTCTTCATCGCTATAACAATAAATGGTTTCCTTTTTATTTCGAACTCTAAATAAAGGCGTTTGTAAAATATACAAATGTCCGTCTTTAATTAACTCTGGAAAGAATTGTAAAAAGAAAGTAATTAAAAGCAAACGAATGTGCATTCCATCGACATCAGCATCAGTTGCAATTACAATATTATTGTAACGCAAATCTTCCATGTCTTCTTCAATATTCAAAGCTGCTTGCAATAAGTTGAATTCTTCGTTTTCGTACACGATCTTTTTAGACATCCCGTACGAATTTAAAGGCTTACCACGCAAACTAAAAACCGCTTGCGTATTTACATCTCGCGATTTAGTAATAGAACCCGAAGCCGAATCTCCCTCGGTTATAAAAAGCGTACTTTCTAAACTTCTTGGATTTTTAGCATCTCCTAAATGCACACGGCAATCGCGTAGTTTTTTATTGTGTAAATTAGACTTCTTAGCTCTATCTTTTGCAAGCTTACGAATTCCTGAAAGCTCTTTACGTTCGCGTTCTGCTTGTAATATCTTACGCAATAACGCATCGGCAACTTCTGGATTTTTATGCAAGAAGTTATCTAACTTTACTTTAATGAAATCATTTACGAATGTTCGAACCGTAGGGCCATTTGGACCAATATCCATAGAACCTAATTTGGTTTTCGTCTGACTTTCGAAAACAGGCTCTTCTACTTTAACCGAAACTGCAGAAACAATCGATTTACGAACATCTGAAGCTTCGAAATTCTTATTGTAAAATTCTTTTATAGCACGAACAATTGCTTCACGAAAAGCAGTTAAGTGCGTTCCTCCTTGCGTTGTATTTTGTCCGTTTACAAATGAATGGTATTCTTCTGAATATTGCGTTTTACTATGCGTAATGGCTACTTCAATATCTTCACCTTCAATGTGAATAATTGGATACACCATATCTTCTTCCGAGATATTTTCGTCTAATAAATCTTTTAATCCGTTTTCAGAAATGTATTTTTCACCGTTATAAATAATGGTCAACCCACGATTTAAGTAACAGTAATTTTTAAGCATTTTAATGATGTACTCATTACGATACTTATAATTTTTAAAGATTAATTCATCGGCAATAAAAGAAACCTTTGTTCCTTTTCGCTTTGTAGATTCTATAACATCTTCATCAAGCGTTAAATTACCTGCAGAGAATTCGGCTGCTTTTTGTTGGTTATCACGAACAGATTCTACACGAAAATAATTAGAAAGTGCGTTTACCGCTTTTGTACCTACTCCATTTAAACCAACCGATTTTTTGAAGGCTTTAGAGTCGTACTTTCCACCGGTATTCATTTTAGAAACAACGTCTATTACTTTTCCTAACGGAATTCCACGCCCGTAATCGCGAACCGTAACCATTTTTTCTTTAATAGTAACTTCAATAGTTTTTCCTGCACCCATGACAAATTCATCGATACAGTTGTCCATAACTTCTTTTAGAAGAATGTAAATTCCATCATCTGGTGACGACCCATCACCCAACTTTCCAATATACATTCCGGGACGCATACGGATGTGCTCTTTCCAATCGAGCGATCGTATATTGTCTTCGTCGTATTTAATTTCGTCAGCCATTTGTAATTTTTGGATTTTGTGCAATATACCATATATCTATAAAAAATAAAAGCAGGCCAAGTAGAAGTTATTGACAAAAATAAGTTAGAAAACAGAAGTTGAATAAATGATGAGATTTTATATATTTTTTATTTATATTTGACTGTAAATACTTACAAATGATTATAGCGATTTGTTAGTTGAATATATACACTAGTTAGCCGTCAGTTTAACGGAACTTAGAAAAACCTATTAAAAAAAAAGACATGAAGTTTTGTAAAATGAAATTAATTTTAATTCTTACAAGTATTTTGTTTATAACGAATTGCGGTATGAAAAAAAATATCCCTTCTAATGAAAGTTTTGAATTTATAAATGGCGCTGAAAAAATTACTTTTGAAATATTAACTGGAAATAAATATCTAGAAATAAACAAAACAACAAATACAAAATTTACTTTTGAAAATATTGACCCACAAATATGCGCATTTGTTGGACCAACAGTAACGTTTTCTAATCCAAAATCATCAAATCAAAATGAAATTTTAATAGATATATCACCAACTGAAGATCATTTAAAAAATGGTGAAATTCAAATATCTGTTAGTTATAAAAGCAAAGGCGAATTACAATGGTTTAAAATAGTAATTCCGTTAAAAAAATAAAAGCTTAAAATCAAAACTAAATAAAGTGAAAACAGAAAAATAAATACTACTAAATTATAAAAACCGAACTGCTAACAGCAGTTAAAAGAAATGACTTAGGCAAGAGCATACTTTCTAATTTTATTTTTTGCCAAAATTACTCATAATGCCAAAAAATCCCTTTATCTAGAACCGTCCAAAGTGCTGCTTTTTGGTTGGCAGCTTTTAAAGCTCCATTTGCCCAAGAATTACAGGTATAAAATAAGTTATAACTGCCTTTTGCCTCGTAAAAAACATCACTTACACCATAAGAATGGTTGCCAATTCGTTGTATTTTACTTTGTTTGTCTAATAAAAAACTTGCGCTTATATATTGCATTAGTTTTTTATAGTTTTCTGCTGAAATTTTCATCTTCTTACAACTTTCATCTTCTCGCAAGCTTTTATAAAAGGTAACATGCATTGCTGAAGAACTTAAACCTGTTGTTGCTTTAAGAGCTGTTGAAACTTTTAAATCTGCCCAAGTAGGTGTGTCTAAATAAAAACCTCTATCTCCCCAACCAAAAGCTAAATGACTCATTGTGGAATCTTTCTTTTTTGTATGTAAATATGAAATCTCCCTAGACCAATCTTTTATGTCGTTTTTTATTGGTACTACAATATCTGTATGCACTCCATTTGTGAGAATATAAATTTCAATTTCTTTAGAATCGTTGTTATCAGCTGAATTAATTGGAATTATAGAGAATATAAAAACCAAAAGCACATAGATTAATAGAAATGCCACAAAACCAATTAAGGTTTTTAAAAGAAGTTTAAATGCTTTTTTAAAGTGTTTCATTAATCAATTTTTTTATATCTACTGTCATATCCAAAATTCTTTAACTTAAACACTTTCTTAAATTCACTTCTTGAAGGTGAAATCACATATGTGGTTGAGTCAATCATTTTAGACTTTACTTTCATAATAGAATCCATTTTCTTTAAATCAGAATCAGAATACAATTGTTTTACAGTTAGTTTGTCTTTATCGAAGCTTAATAATTTTATATTCCAATAAGCAGAATCTTTTTCACTTATTACTAAATTTCCATTTATTCGCTTGACTTTTTGAAAAGATGAAAAGCTAAAAATGGTATCAATTCTTTTTTCATAAATTTCAATAGAATCTTTTAATCGACGAAATGAAAATTTCAAGCTTCTATCTTTTGATATCATTTCATTATCGGAGAAATCAAATTCTAATTTCAGAGAATCTAAATCAGTTAACGGAATTTTACTCTTCCATATAAAATTTTCTAAAATAACCTCTTTCTGAAAATCTAAGAAAGTAGAATCAGAATTCATATAAATGCCTAAAAACTTACTAGGAAATGATTTTAATTCGGAATCGTTTATAGGCTGTGGATTATCGAAATAAAATGTGTTTCCTACAGGAACAGAAGCTATTTCCCTACAAGAAGCAATAACGGTACAAACAAAGAGTAGTGAAAATATTTTTTTCATAGTAGCTTTTGTTATTTATCATCAAATATTGAACCAAAAAAACCTGTAAATTTCTTTACAGGTTTTTTATTTATGTTTTTTAGAAAATAATATAAATTAGTTGCAAATCTCTAATTTATAACCAACTCCATGAATATTTATAATTTTAACAGACTCGTCCGATTTAAATTTCAATCTAAGTTTTGAAATATAAGTATCAAGGCTTCTTCCTACAAATACACCGTTATCTTCCCAAACTTTTTTAGACAATTCCTCTCTTTTAATAATTTGATTAGGCTTAGAAATAAAAACAGCTAACAATTCACATTCTTTTTTGGATAGACTAATTTCAAGAGCTTCTTTTATCAATTTATTTTGTTCAGGATAAAACTTATACTTTCCAATGGATGTATAATTTTCGGAATATTCTTCAGGAAAAAATTTAGCTTTTAGTTTGAAATAAAAAAGCATTATACCTACAAAAATTCCAATTAATAAGATATAGAGCAACCAAGAATAAGAATAACTTTTATCAGCCTCTATACTCTTTGTAAATCTTATGTTTATGAGATAACAGCCTCTTTTTAATTGCCTTCCACCACAAGGAAGTATGCTTTTTTCTCTATTTTGTTGCATTTGGTAACTATAAGCTACTTCGTTGTCTTCACATTGCACTACTTCAACCAAATAATGTTGTGGTAAGTTTGCTTTTTGAAAGTTGTATTTAACAAGGTAAACCAAACTATCGGGATGTATAACTAAACTCTTTTCAAACGATAATTGAAATTTCAATTCGTCTAATTTTTTAACAGGTTTTACTATCGATATAGAATCTTGGTTGAGAAATAGCAATTGATGTCCTACATTGCGTAATACAACTTTTACAAGTCCAGAAGCGTCGTTATGTGACTCATTTGAACATGAAAACATTAGTAGGAACAACCCGAAAAAGGTCAAGAATTTAAGTAGATTTTTGATACAGTAATTCATAATCATTTGTAAATATTATACAATTTCATGACATTTTATAACTATTGACACTTTTTTTACATTTTTTTGACACTTTAAGATTGAACTAATAGTAGCTTTACTCTGTATTCAAATAATAACCAAAATTGTTGCCATTTTTAACTCAATAGTAATTCCTAAAAACAATAAAAATGAAAAACACAATTCTTTTCTTTAGCTTATTTATCTTACTAAGTTGCAAAATAGATCATTCAAAAACTAAACTTAATTCCGAAACCGTTTTGGCAGAAATTCCAAAATCAGAAGTTAGTATGCAACCTGTTTACGGTCCGAATCTTCCATCTGAACCTTATGAACTAATACTAGACGTACATAAATTAAGTAATGGAATTTATGATTTAGAGATACAAATGTTACTATACAATAATGCTTATTATGCTTCTCCAAATGCCAAAGGAGATTTATCTGGAAAATTTGCTTTTTTTGTAAACAATAATGATTTCTTTATACTAAAAAACAATTTTATTGAAACACCGCTCACTAATAAAAACTATGATTCCAGTACAAATGACAAAGGTTTGACAAGCTGGGTAGGCGTAAATACATCCTATAAACAAAAACTTGAAATTACCACTACAGAAGATTTTGAAATTAATGGGTTTATTCAGTTTACTATTGAGCCTCGTTGCACTTTTGAAAAAATACCTGTTATCATTAAATGTAAAAATGGCGTAGTAAAATTTGAGATTAATAATTGTTAAAAATAAATCACGTGACCAATTTTTACAGTTAAAAAAAATATTGAACCAAAAAAAACCGCAATAAAATTGCGGCTTAAAAAATTAGTTTTTTGATTTTTTCCAATTTATATATTCTACACAAACGGTTATTATATCTGTGTATTTATATTCTTTATCTTCAATTTTTTTAGAAAGTTCAGGATAATCTTCAAAATATTTTGAAGCAAATGTTTTAAATAAAACATTTGGATTAAGCTGACCATTAACATAGCCAGAAATTAAATAAGCAGCTTCTTCTCCTTCTCTAAATGCATAATAATTATTATAATTTGTTGAAGTTATTAATCCATTAGCAGACATATTTGTATAGCTTACTCCATTATCAAAATAGATTGTTAAAAGTTCTTTCATTACAACTAACATCAATTTTGGTTTTTTACTAATTTTATAATTTAATCTTAGTTTACTAGCATAATAAGTGACATTTTGAAATGTTAAATTGAAACCACTTTCATGTTTAATAACAACTTGTTTTACCAGTAAATTATCGATTTTAACTTTCTCTCCAGATGCTAAAATAATTTCTATTTTTTTATTTAAATCATAAGGATGTTTTATTTTCCCCGATTTTACTTGTCCATCATTTAATGTTACGGTAATTTCACTAAATTTAGTTTTTACAACATTTTTATTTTCAGCAAAAGCATTCCCAAATAATAAAAAGAAAGTAAATAATAATAAATAATTTTTCATTTTGAAAATAGGATTATAAGTAGAAACAAATATAATTGAATTTATGAATGTTTTCTGTTTTCAAATTTTAAAAATAAAAAAACCTGTAAATCTCTTTACAGGTTTTTAAAAATTTCACATCACTTCGACAAGCTCAGTGTGACAGTTATATTAACTATACGTTAAAACGGAAATGCATTACATCACCATCTTTAACGATGTATTCTTTTCCTTCTACTCTTAATTTACCAGCTTCTTTTACTTTTGCTTCTGTTCCAAAGTTTGAATAGTCTTCAAATGCAATAACTTCTGCACGAATGAATCCTTTTTCAAAGTCAGTATGGATAACTCCAGCAGCTTGTGGTGCAGTATTTCCAACATTGATAGTCCAAGCTCTTACTTCTTTAACTCCTGCTGTAAAATACGTTTGTAAGTTTAATAATTTATATGCTGCACGAATTAACACTGCCGAACCTGGCTCTGTTAATCCCATGTCTTCTAAAAATACTTGTCTTTCTTCGTAGCTTTCTAATTCAGTAATATCAGCTTCTGCTCCTACTGAAAGAATAATCACTTCTGCTTGTTCGTCTTTTACTAATTCTCTTACTTGCTCAACATATGTGTTTCCTTTAACTGCAGATTCTTCATCTACATTACATACATATAAAACAGGTTTTAAAGTAATTAATTGGAATTCTTCCATTAAAGCTTCTTCGTCAGCATTTTGAGCAACAACCGTACGAGCCGATTTTGCTTGTAATAAAGCTTCACGGATTCTATCTAACAACGCTTTTTCAACTTGCGCTTCTTTATTTCCTGTTTTTGCAGCGCGATTTGTTTTTTCTAAACGTTTTTCAACTGTTTCTAAATCTTTTAACTGCAATTCGATATCAATTGTTTCTTTATCGCGAATAGGATTTACATTTCCATCAACATGAATAATATTATCGTTATCAAAACAACGTAATACGTGAATAATTGCATTACACTCTCTAATGTTTCCAAGGAATTGATTTCCTAATCCTTCTCCTTTACTTGCTCCTTTTACTAATCCTGCAATATCAACAATATCAACAGTTGCCATTTGTACTCTTTCTGGTTTAACCAATTCTTCTAGACGGTTAATTCTTGGATCGGGTACGTTTACAACACCAATATTTGGTTCAATTGTACAAAAAGGAAAGTTTGCGCTTTGTGCTTTTGCATTTGACAAACAATTAAATAAAGTTGATTTTCCAACATTTGGTAATCCTACAATTCCTGCTTTCATTGTGAATGTATTTTTTAAAAGTGTGCAAATATAGTTTAAAAGTTATTGAGT
Organism: Flavobacterium sp.; assembly: GCF_034111225.1. Taxonomy (GTDB): domain Bacteria; phylum Bacteroidota; class Bacteroidia; order Flavobacteriales; family Flavobacteriaceae; genus Flavobacterium. Next base: position 139,610 of record NZ_JAWUXR010000011.1, read on the forward strand.
AACAAAGTTTAACAAAAAGCTAATTATGTTTAAAGCACAAAAATGAGATTAATATAGAAGTGGGAATTATGTAAAATTAACAATTAGTTATATAACATAAGTTGAAGTAAACGGGGCTAGATTTGTAACTAATTAACATATAAAACATTATATTATGAAAACAATAATCATGGTGCTATCATTAATTTTTATGACAAGCACAGTTTTTGGACAAAACAAAAACGTAAAAGAAGAAACAAAAACGACAACTACAACTATTAAAGACTCTAAAGGAGAAAGTAAAATTGTAAAAACAGAAGAAATTAAAGAAGTTCAGGAAATTGAGTTTGAAAATGCGAACTCTAAAAAATTGAACAAAGACATGAAGCCAACTCCAGTAATTGTAACTACTACTAACGAAGTAAAAGTAGATGGAGAAACAAAATATATAGATGTTGATCATTCTTCTTATTATGATTTAGACGGAACTAAATATGAAATAAAATCAGATAATAAAGGGTATATTTTATTAAACAGAAATAAAAAAACTGCTAATGGAATATTGAGAAAAACATCAAATAATAATTATCTTTTTAGAAGTAAAAACAAAGTATCTGTAGGTTATTTTGATGAAAACGGTAATTTAGTTTTAGAAACATACGATCCAAAAACAGATAGTATGATTAAGGAAAAGTATGTAATTGAAAATGAACAATAATCTAGTTTAGTTTAAGTAGTTTTTAGTTTAAAAAGCCCTTCAATTGAAGGGCTTTTTTTTAATCAATAACAACTAAGCTTTTTAAAATGGATTCTTCATCTTTTGTTAGGATAATCCCTGAATCAAGTTCCCAATAGTCGGTAAGAACACTATTGGTTTTATTTATTAAAGTTTTTCCTTTAAATATTTCTTCATTTTTATATTTAAACGTTTTTGGTCTGAATTCGGTTGTTATGAAGTAATTTTTAATCTCAACTTTTACTTCTTTCTTTTTAGAATGTGAAATAAATCCAATTTCTTCTTTAGAACTTGCCAAATAATAGCGATGACTTTCATAACGATAGACATTCTTATACTCCGATTTGAAAATATTTTTTCTATTAAAATCTAATAAGCTTTTATCTTTTGACACTCTATCATTGGGTAAAACAGAACTTACTTCCATTATTAATTCATTCTTAGAATCGTATAAAACAGAATATTCATGTAACTCGCCAAGAACTGAAGTTAATGGCTTAACAATTACATAATTATAAGCATCATTTTGAGCATAACTTCTAATTTGAAAAGTATATATTTTTTTTGCCCTAGAATGCAACAAATCTTCTAAATAGGTAAACATGTAATAATTTTCCATTAAATTATTTAAGTCGTATCCTAAAATACTTTTATCAAAATCATCTAAAAAACCAATAGATCTGTTTTGTTCAACAAGGATATCAGTTTTTACTTTATTGTTATCGTCAAGAATTTGAAAGTTCAACAAACCATCGTTATAGTAACTATAAATATCATTCTTCTTAAAGAACTCTCTAGTATAAACTTTTAAATTTGCAGGAACAGTTATTTTTTTTCTAGATTTTTCAACTATTGATTTTAAAATATCCTGAGGATCTTTATTTGTAATAACAACTTCTTCTAAATTATTAGCATTACTTTCTAGATAAATGATGTTTTCTTTTTCTTTTAAAGAATTAGAAGAGATTCTTAGATCTTTATAAAAAACATGCGAAATCTCAATAATTGAAGATCTACTTAAATTAATTTTAAAAACTCCTTCTTTATTACTGATAAGGCCTTGATTGGTTCTAAGTATTGTAATTGTTGCATCTTCGATTGGAGTGTCGAATTCCTTATCCATCAAAATAATGGTTTTTTCATTATCTTGAGAATAACTATTTGCAAAAAATAAAGCTAAAATAATTATGTAGGTATATTTCATAATTTAGCAATTACTTAGTATAAATATATAAATATTCTTTAAATAGACAATTTTTTAACAAAAAAAACTCCTCATAATGAGGAGCTTATATTTATTCGTTATGTAAAAACGCTTGCCTGTTTAAGAGCGTTTCTTCGCTTTCTACATGTTCATCGTCTGGAATACAACAATCAACAGGGCAAACTGCAGCGCATTGAGGCTCTTCATGGAAACCTTTACATTCGGTACATTTTCCTGGAACAATGTAATACACATCATCAGAAATAGGTGTTTGAGCTGCATCTGAATCAACTTCTGTACCGTCAGGTAAAATAATTTTACCGTTTAGCTTTGTTCCGTCTTTGTATCTCCAATCATCTGCGCCTTCGTATATTGCTGTATTAGGACATTCTGGCTCACAAGCTCCACAATTAATACATTCGTCTGTTATAATTATTGCCATTTCTTCAAATTATAAATTACTAGGTTATAAAGTTAAGAGTTAAAAACTTTCTAACAAACAACTAAAACCTTATTTTTGTGCAAAATTACAATGTAAACCACATATATACAAGTTACAGATGTTACAAATTGAAATTAAAAATTGTTTTATTGAATTAGGTAAGTTTTTAAGTCAGTATTCATTAGAAAAAAATGAAAAAAAATCTGATGTAAAAAACAATGCATTGTATTTTGATGAATTTGTAACTTTAATAGAGTTGTCTCAATCTCATAATGGCTGGTTTACGCCAGAACAAGTATATTTTTCAATTACTTCATGGGCAGAAGCTTTGACAGAAGAAAATCTAAACAAATGGTTAAGCAACTATACTTTTAAAGAAAATTCGAATAAGAATATAGGAATCATTTTAGCTGGAAATATTCCGCTAGTTGGTTTTCATGATTTCTTATCGGTTTTAATATCAGGGAATAATGTTTTGGTAAAAACTTCTTCTAACGACCAACATTTAATAAAATTTTTAGCCAACTATCTAATTTCTATTGACAAAAGGTTAGAAGAGAAAACAACATTCGTTGAAGGAAAATTAGAAAATTTTGATGCTGTTATTGCAACAGGCAGCAACAATACTTCTCGTTATTTTGAATATTATTTCAAAAAAAAACCAAGTATCATTAGAAAAAACAGAAATTCAGTAGCGGTTTTAAATGGAAAAGAAACTACTGAAGAGTTAGAAAATCTTGGTGAAGACATTTTTAGATATTTTGGTTTAGGCTGTAGAAATGTTTCAAAATTATTTGTACCAAAAGGATATGATTTTAAACATTTTTTTGAATCTATTTTTAAATATAAAGATGTTATTTTTTATGATAGATATGCTAATAATTACGACTACAACAAAGCTGTTTTCTTAATGAGTCTTTACAAGTTACTAGACAATGAATTTTTAACTTTAAAAGAAGACACTAGTTATTCATCTCCAATTTCAAGTGTATTTTATGAATTTTATGAAGACATCAACGACCTAAAAACGCGTTTAGAAAATGATTCAAATCAAATTCAGTGTGTTGTTTCTAATAATTTATTGGAAAATAGTATTGAATTTGGACAAACTCAAAAACCACATCTTTGGGATTATGCTGATAATGTAGATACTTTAGACTTTTTAAATTCTCTAAACTAATTAAATGTTATTCACTTTAATTGTTAACAATTAAGTAAAATTTTAATTAAAATAAACACTCCTTTAATGGAGTATTTACGAAATTTGTAGCACAATACAACTAACTACTATTCATATTAAAAAATGAAAAAACACAATTACAGTGCAGGACCTTGCATCTTACCCCAAGAAGTTTTTGAAAAAGCAGCTCAAGCAGTTTTAAATTTCAAAGATTCGGGTTTGTCAATTTTAGAAATTTCACATAGAAGCGCTGATTTTGTTTCGGTTATGGAAGAAGCAAGAGCTTTAGCATTAGAACTTCTAGGCTTAGAAGGAAAAGGATACCAAGCTTTGTTTTTACAAGGAGGTGCTAGTCTAGAATTTTTAAGAATTCCTCAAAACTTAATGCACGAAAATGGAAAAGCAGCTTATTTAGACACTGGAACATGGGCAAATGGAGCCATTAAAGAAGCGAGAGCATTTGGCGAAACGATTGTTGTTGCATCTTCTAATGATGCAAACTATACTTTTATCCCTAAAGACTATTCAATTCCTTCAGACGCAAATTATTTTCACTGTACTTCAAACAACACCATTTTTGGAACACAAATGAAATCTTTTCCTAAAACTTCAATTCCTGTTGTTTGTGATATGAGTTCGGATATTTTTTCACGTAGTTTAGACTTTTCAAAATTTGATTTAATCTACGCAGGTGCTCAAAAAAATATGGGTCCGGCTGGAACTACTTTAGTAGTTATTAAAGAAGAATTATTAGGAAAAACAAGTAGAAATATTCCTAATATTTTAAATTACCAACAGCATATTGCTAAAGAAAGTATGTATAATACTCCACCAGTATTTGCTGTATATACATCATTACTAACTTTACAATGGTTAAAAGCTAAAGGCGGAATTGCAGCAATTGAAAAAGAGAATGAAACAAAAGCAGCTTTGCTTTACGCTGAAATAGATAGAAACCCTTTATTTAAAGGAGCTGCAAATAAAGAAGATCGTTCTAGTATGAATGCTACTTTTTTATTAGTAGATGAAAACCATAAAGAAGCGTTTGATAAAATATGGAAAGCACTAGGCGTTACTGGTATAAATGGACACCGCTCTGTGGGAGGATATAGAGCATCAATGTATAATGCTTTACCTCTAGAAAGTGTACAAGTATTGGTAAACGCAATGCAGGAGTTAGAAAAAAATATTTAATAAATTAATAATTGGCATCGAAAGATGCTGAAATAAATTCAGCATAAAAATGAAAGTATTAGCAAATGATGGAATTTCTAAAAAGGGAATTAAAGCCTTAGAAAAAGGAGGATTTGAAGTTATTACTACAAAAGTTGCTCAAGAGCAAGTTGCAAATTACCTAAACACACATTCAATTGATGTCCTTTTAGTGCGTAGTGCAACTAAAGTAAGACAGGATATTATTGACAATTGTCCAAGTTTGAAAATTATTGGGCGTGGTGGTGTAGGAATGGATAATATTGATGTAGACTATGCTCGTAGTAAAGGAATACATGTTATCAATACTCCAGCTGCATCCTCAGAATCAGTAGCTGAATTGGTTTTTGCACATTTATTTTCTGGCGTTCGTTTTTTACATGATGCTAATAGAACAATGCCTCTTGAAGGCGATACCAATTTTAATGGCTTAAAGAAAGCTTATGGAAATGGCTTAGAACTAAGAGGAAAGACTTTAGGTATCATCGGTTTTGGACGAATTGGACAAGCAGTTGCTAAAATTGCTCTTGGACTTGGCATGAAAGTAATTGCATCTGATAAATATGTTGGAGAAGCAGTAATTAGAGTTGATTTTTATAACGGACAATTTATCAATGTTGATATTATAACAGAACCATTAGAAGATTTATTCAAACATTCTGATTTCATTACTGTACATGTTCCTGCTCAAGATGGCTATTTAATAGGAAGAGATGAAATAAAAATAATGAAAAATGATGTTGGAATCGTGAATGCGGCTCGTGGCGGTGTCATTGATGAAGTAGCATTAGTAGAAGCATTAGACGAAGGAAAAGTTTTATTTGCTGGCTTAGATGTTTTTGAAAATGAACCAACACCAGAAATGAAAATTTTAATGAATACTAAAATATCTTTAACTCCACATATTGGAGCAGCAACAAATGAAGCACAAGATAGAATTGGTACTGAACTTGCAGAACAAATTATAAGCTTACTTAAAAACAGTTAATATTTATTTTTGTAGCTTTATAGATTAAATTTAAAATAAAATTATGTCAGGAATTACAGATTTATTAAACAGTGCTATGGGTAAAGAACTTGTAAGTTCAATTTCTCAAAAAACAGGAATTAATGCTTCACAAGCTACAAACGTAGTTTCATCTGGATTACCAGCTCTTATGGGAGCCATGCAAAACAATTTAAGCTCGTCTGAAGGCGCTTCAGGGCTATTAGGCGCTTTAACTAGTGGTAAGCACGATGGAAGTGTCTTAGATAACCTTGGTAGCTTTTTAAATGGTAGTGATTTTTCTGATGGTTCAAAAATTTTAGGACACGTTTTAGGAGGAAATCAAGACACAATGGTGCAAGGATTAAGCTCTAAAACAGGAGTTGATTCTAGTATTATTTCTAAAATATTACCTATGCTTGCTCCTATTGTTATGGGTTACTTAGGAAAACAAACTAAAAGTAAAGGTGTTTCTAACAGTTCTGATTTAGGCGGAATGTTAGGCGGACTTTTAGGTGGCGCAGGTGGTAACTCAATGTTAACATCAGTATTAGACCAAAACGGAGATGGGAAATTAGATATTAGCGATGCTATGTCTGCGTTAAGCGGAAAGAAAAAAGGTGGTCTTGGTGGTTTACTAAGCGGACTTTTTGGAAAAAAATAAGATTATTATAGCTATATTTAAAAAGCATCAACATTGTTGGTGCTTTTTTTTATCTTTATAAGACAAAATTTCTAAGACATGAAAACATATATAATTATCATTTTGAGCATAATTGGGCTTATCTTTTCTTGTAAAAGTCAGAATAATAATACTGAATTTAAAAACAGTAATACACAACTTGAATCTGACACTATTAGAATTGCAAATGAAGCCTTAGAATATGAAATTATTATTATTGATGGTGGTTTTACGTCTTGGTTTAATACCTTTGCAAGACCAAGAGGTTTTTATTCACAATCGTACTTAGAAATAAGAAATCAAGTATGGGTTCAGGAGTGGAATTACAGAGTGAATCGTTCACCACAACTAAACTCAATATACGATTGGCTTATAAATTATGATAGTAGTGTGAATTTTGGTTATGAAGTGAATTATATGCTTTATAATTACTTGGTGTATTTTCAATTAAAACACAAAACTAAATTAGGAGGTTTTACTCCAAGAATTTAAGAAATGAATAAATTAAAAGAACGTTGGAATATTGACAATAATTGGCAATTAATAATCATTTTTATAGTATTTGCAATTACAGGCTCTACAGCTACTTACTTATCTAAACCAGTAACAAATATATTAGGAATTTCAAAAGAACTCATGTCACTTTGGCTATATTGGCCTTTAAGAATACTCCTTTTATTCCCAATTTACCAAGTACTGCTAGTTTTTATAGGAGCATTGTTTGGACAGTTTAAATTCTTTTGGGAGTTTGAAAAGAAAATGTTATACAGAATGAAACTTGATTTTATAGTTGATTATGTAGACAGTAAATTAAAATAAAAGCTCCAAAAAGGAGCTTTTATTTTTTATAAACATAAGTATAGAGCCAAGTTAAAGTAAATGTTGGTAAAACATCTATAAAAGGTAATATCTCTTCAATAAAACCTATTACACCGGCAACTTTACCAGTTGTACCTTTATACATTTTCATTAAAAGTATTCCTGATATTGGAGCCCAAATTAAATCAATTGATTCAGCATAAACAGGTATTAGATAGGAAATCATTCCTATTAAATCGAAAACAATACCTGCATATAATTTTTTGAATTTATTTGATTGTTTTTTATCTTCGTTTATTTGTAATTTATTTTTCATATTAAAAAGTAACAATAATTAAATTCTAATAATCAAATTGAATGCCATTAGTTATTCTTTACTAATTAATTTATAAAAATCTTCCCTAAATGCTCTATCACTAAAAACTCCACCATACTGTAATGTTGAAGTAAAGCTTGATTCATCTTTAATACCTCTACTTGATACACATAAATGTTTTGCTTCAACTACAACCATAACATTTTCGGTTTCTAGAACTGTTTTTAACTCATTAAATATCTGCATAATCATACGCTCTTGCACCTGTGGTCTTCTAGCATAATAATCAACAATTCTATTTAGTTTAGACAATCCAATTACTTTACCAGATGAGATATAACCTATATGAGTCTTGCCAACAATAGGTAAGAAATGATGCTCACAAGTTGAATTAAAACTTATATTAGCTTCAACCAACATTTTATCATAATGATAAGAATTATCAAATACAGAAATTTTAGGCTTATTTAAAGGGTTTAATCCTGAAAATATTTCTTTAACAAACATTTTTGCAACTCTGTGAGGAGTACCTCGTAAGCTGTCATCTGTTAAATCAAGTCCTAATTCATTCATAATTACTTCAAAATGTTTTGAAATAACTAGCATTTTTTCTTCATCAGATTTCACAAATGCATCAGCTCTCATTGGTGTTTCGGCAGATGTCATTTGGTGATTATCTCCAATAATATCAAAAATTTCTTTTTCAATAGTAGTTTTCATAGCAATTTCCCCTTCTATTTAAGTTTTGATTTATAATATTTTCTCAATTTTTCCAATTTTGGTGCAATCACCATCTGACAATAACCTTGTTCACTATTTGATGCATAATAATCTTGATGATATTCTTCGGCTTCATAAAAAATAACAGCCGATGAAATTTTCGTAACTATAGCTTTACTATACAATTTCTCTTTTTCAATAAATTGAATGTAAGCTTCTGTTTTTTCTTTTTGCTCCAATGAGTGATAAAAAACTTCACTTCTGTATTGTGTCCCCACATCTGCACCTTGCCTATTCAATGTAGTTGGGTCATGTGTTCCAAAAAACACTTCTAATAAATCTTCAAAAGCTATTTCGTTTGGATTAAAAGTAATTTGAATAGCTTCTGCATGACCAGTAGTTCCATTACAAATCTCTCTATAAGAAGGGTTTTTTACCGTTCCACCTGTGTATCCAGAAATCACTTTCTTAACTCCTTTTAATTCATTAAAAATAGCTTCGGTACACCAAAAGCATCCACCAGCAAACGTGGCAATTTCCATATTATTTTCAATCTTCATTTTTACAGGTTCTTTAAATTCTTTAATTTCAGATTTCTTTTCTTGTGATTGACAAGATTGAAAAATGAATAATAATGCTACTAATAAATTTTTCATAATATTATTATTTTGTTTAACAAAAGTATGCTTTTAATTAAACAAATTTACATATTTAACTAAAAATTATATTTCATATACGTAAATAAAACATAAAATAGATTTTAAGTAGGAAAAAAAAATAGTTTCTTTGTACAAAGCTAGATTATGATTATTGCGAATAACTTACATAAAAAATACGACGAACTTCATGTTTTAAAAGGAGTTAGTTTGCACATTAAAAAAGGGGAAATTGTCTCTATTGTTGGTGCCTCAGGAGCAGGAAAAACAACACTTTTACAAATATTAGGCACTTTAGATTTACCTTCAAAAGAAGCTTCAACTTCACTAGTTATTAATGGAGAAGATATTTTGAATATGAAAGACAAAGCAATGTCTCAATTTAGAAACTTAAATTTAGGTTTTATTTTTCAATTTCATCAATTATTACCCGAATTTACAGCATTAGAAAATGTATGTATTCCGGGTTTTATTGCTAAAAGAAATAAAAAAGATGTAGAAGATGAAGCTAAGAAGTTATTAGATTTCTTAGGTCTTTCGCATAGAATTAACCATAAGCCAAATGAACTTTCAGGTGGTGAACAACAACGTGTAGCAGTTGCAAGAGCTCTAATAAACAAACCTGCTGTAATTTTTGCTGATGAACCTTCTGGAAATTTGGATACAAATACTGCCGAAAATTTACATCAATTGTTTTTCAAACTTCGTGATGAATTTGGGCAAACTTTTGTAATTGTTACACATAACGAAGAATTAGCCAATATGGCCGATAGAAAACTGGTTATGGTAGACGGAAACATTGTTTAAATAAGCATGACACAATCTGAGCTCAAAGAATTTTTAGACGAAAAAGTAATTTTATACAATAATCCGAAATTTATTGATAGCGATCCTATACAAATCCCTCATTCATTTACCTTAAAAGAAGATATTGAAATTTCCGCTTTTTTAAGCGCAACAATTGCTTGGGGAAATCGCAAAATGATTATTAACAACGCTAAACGCTTAATGAATATAATGGGCAATTCGCCTTATGATTTTGTAATGAATCACCAAGAAAATGATTTAGAACCATTATCCAATTTTGTTCATCGCACATTTAACGCAATCGATGCTGTTTATTTTATAAAATCTCTCCAAAATATTTACCAAAATCATAAAGGCTTAGAAACTGTTTTTGCTAAAAATCAAGAAACAACTAGTCTACAAAAAAGTATTTCGGAAGCTAAAAAAGTGTTTTTCGAATTGGAACACCCACAAAGAACTACCAAACATTTTTCTGACCCTATGAATGGCTCTGCAGCAAAAAGAATTAACATGTTTTTACGTTGGATGATTCGACAAGATAATGCTGGTGTAGATTTTGGAATATGGAAATCCATTTCTCCAAGTGCCGTTTCTTGTCCGCTTGATGTTCATTCTGGAAATGTTGCTAGAAAACTAGGCCTACTTACAAGAAAACAAAACGACGCAAAAGCTTTACTAGAGTTAGATACAAATCTTCGGAAATTAGACCCAATTGATCCTTCAAAATATGATTTTGCATTATTTGGTCTAGGTATTTTTGAAAAGTTTTAATTGTAAAAAAACATTTGTTAAATACAACAATATTAAGGACTATCATGCGTTAATAGAAAATCACTCCAAAACCATTTACTAATGAAACCATACAAAAACTACATTGGATTTCTAGCTTTAATTTGTTTGTTCATTTCTTGTAAAAAAGAGGCAATAAATTCTGAAAATGATGATTTAGTTTCTGGAATAAACACACCAATTCCAAAGGCTGATATAAAGTATGATGCTTATAAAATTAATCCTAATAAGGATACTGTTATATATCATAAATCTGGAGCTGTTCTTGAAATTCCAAAAAATGCATTTTTAAATTCTAAAGGAGAAGTTGTAACCGATTTTGTAGACGTTCAATTTAGAACTTTATCTAATCCTTTGGAGATTTATTTAGCCGGAGTTCCAATGAATTTTACAACTAACAAAAAAGTACAATTAGTATTTGAATCAGCTGGTATGTTTGAAATAAATGCAAATTTGCCTGAAGAAAATTTAAGAGTAAACCCGAAAAATAAAATAAACGTAACGTTAAATAGTTTTAGTAATGATAGCAATTTCAACACTTATGACTTAGAAAACGACACAAAAGTTTGGGTTGAAACTGGAAAAGATAAAATAAGCGAATCATCAAAAGAAGAAGCTTTAGCTAAATTACCCGAATTACCTATTGCACCAAAATTATCAACAAAGGCTGCATTTCAAATTATAGATGAAAGGGAAGAATCGAATACTTTAGCCGAATATAAAGATGTTTGGTTTGAACCAATAGACGGAAAACAAGTTCGTAATAGCACAAAAGATATTAAAATAAAAGATTTGAAAAATGGGACTTATGAAGTTACTTTTCATTCATTATTTGATTTAAATGAAAACTCAGAAACAAAAGTAATTTGCCGTTTAGCTTTCAATAACGACAAAGAGTATTCAAAAGCGCTTAAAAAGTATCAAAATAAATATGCCAAAAGAATTAAAGAAGATAAGGATAAAAGAGATAAAATTGAAAGAGATTGGACTATTTATAATAACCAATTAGAAGAATACAGACTTTTTTTCGCTAAAAACGAAATTCAAAAAACAAAAGGAAGTCAAAAAATCATTAGAAGTTTAGAAGTAAACAAGTTTGGATTTGTAAATATAGATAGACCAATAGATTTTCCTCAAGGAGGAAATATTAGTCCGATTTATGTAGATGAAAACAATAATAAAATAGCCTTAAAGGAGATCGTTCTTGTTGAAACGGGTAGGAATTCTTTATATAGATACAAGAATGAAATAAAATTTAATCCTGAAAACGATAATTTACTTTGGGGATTAACTAATGAGGGAAAATTGGCATACTTTACAAAAGAAGATTTTAAACAAATTAAAAAAAATAAAGGTAAAGTAAATTTAAAAATGCGAATTCATCCTATTGAATTAACTAGTTATGATGAAATTATAACCGTTTTATTTCCTAAATAATTATTTTTTAAAATAATATTAAGCTTCAATCTCTATAATTCAGAATAAAATGTAACATAATACATTTATTCTCGTCTTGTAATAAAATCAATTACTTTGGAAACAATACTTACCATTCAAAATCTAAATAAGATTTACGGCAGAAAAGTACACGCTGTGAAAAATCTTTCTTTCGAAATAAAAAAAGGAAATGTCTACGGAATTTTAGGACCAAATGGTTCAGGGAAATCTACAACACTAGGGATAACGCTTAATGTTGTAAATAAAACTTCAGGAGATTACAAATGGTTTGATGGTGCCATGGAAACGCATGAAGCACTAAAAAAAGTTGGAGCAATAATTGAGCGCCCAAATTTTTACCCTTACATGACAGCAGAAGAAAACCTGAAACTTGTTTGTAAAATTAAAAGTATTCCATTTCAGAAAGTAATAGAAAAATTAGAGTTAGTAGGTTTATTGGATAGAAAAGATGACAAATTTAGCACGTTTTCATTAGGAATGAAACAACGACTAGCTATTGCTTCTGCACTTCTAAATGATCCAGAAATTTTAATTTTAGACGAGCCTACAAACGGTTTAGACCCACAAGGAATTAGACAAATTAGAGATTTAATTAGAGTTATTGCTTCACAAGGGACTACTATCTTATTAGCATCACATTTATTAGACGAAGTAGAAAAAGTATGTAGCCATGTTGTGGTTTTACGAAAAGGAGAAATGTTATACCAAGGAACGGTCGAAGGAATGCTTTCTAGCGAAGGTTTCTTTGAATTGCAAGCCGACGACATGCATTTACTTGAAGCTACACTTGCAAAACATCCATCTGTTGACAAAATAGTTACTGAAGAAGGGAAATTATTAGTTTATCTAAATAATGTCTTAGAAGCCAAAGAATTAAATACTTATTTATTCCAAAACGATATTGTTTTAAATCATTTAGTAAAAAGAAAAAACAGTTTAGAAGAGCAATTTTTACAACTAACAAACAACAATTAATTCCTAAAAAATGAAAAGATTACTCTCTATAGAACTTCAAAAATTATTTAAAAACAGATCAAGTAAAATTTTAATTTTAGCATATTTTGTATTGCTTTCTCTAATTGCTTTGATTGCCTCTTTAAAATTTAATATTGGAAGTTTTGAAATAAATATTGCCGAACAAGGGATTTTTAACTTTCCATATATTTGGCATTTTAACACATATATAGCTTCTATTTTAAAATTGTTTTTAGCAATAGTAATTGTTTCTATGATGTCAAACGAATACAGTTATGGTACTTTAAAACAAAATTTAATTGATGGAATGAGCAAAAAAGAATTCATTTTATCTAAATTTTACACAATATTATTGTTTGCATTTGTGTCAACTGTTTTCATTTTTATTTTATCATTAATTTTAGGCTACTCTTTTTCTTCTTATGATGAAATATCTATAGTTACAACTGAAATGGAATATCTATTTGCTTACTTTATAAAGCTTGTAGGATTCTTCTCTTTCTGTTTGTTTTTAGGAATTTTGATTAAAAGGAGTGCTTTTGCGCTTGGTTTTTTAATGATTCAATATATTGGAGAGCGAATTACTTTTGGAATTTTAAAAAAGAATTTTTTATCTGATAAAATGGCAAACGATGTTTATGATTTGTTTCCGCTTGAAGCAATGAGTAACTTAATAAAAGAGCCTTTCACAAGACTTTCAGCCATTAGCAACTTAGAAACAGCAATTGGCGGTGAAAAAGTATGGCGCTTTTATGGTGTTCATTTTGGAGAAGTGAGTATTGTAATTGTTTGGACTTTTATATTTATTTTAACATCTTTTTATATTCTTAAAAAACGAGATTTATAGTATCTTTGCAGAAGCTATGAATAAATTATATCTTTTAATTATTATTGTTTTTTCAAACATTACTGCAGTTTTTTCTCAAAACATAACTGTAGATGAGACTTATACTGCCCAAAACTTAATTCAAAACGTTTTATTTTCAAACCCTTGTGCTTCAGCTTCAGTTTCAAATGTTACTGTATCAGGAGGTAATTTTGCAAGTGGAGAAAAAAGTTGGGGCTACTTTAATAATAATGGCGCTATTTTTCCATTTCAAGATGGAATTATTTTAAGTACTGGTAAAATTGCAAATGCTCCTGGTCCCAATACAAGTATTCTTGAAGATGGAGGAAGCATGGGATGGGGAGGAGATATTGACTTACAAAATGCATTAGGAATTTCAAACTCATTTAATGCTACAATTTTAGAATTTGACTTTATACCTCTTGGCGACAAGATAAGTTTTGATTATATGTTTTCTTCTGAACAATATTTATCAAACCCAACATCTAATCAATGTGACTTTACTGATGGATTTGCGTTCTTATTAAAAGAAGTAGGCACATCAACTTATCAAAACCTTGCTTTGGTCCCAGGAACTTCAACTCCTGTTAAAGTGAATACCGTGAGGGGTTTTGGTACGATTTGCCTCCCAGAAAACGAACAATACTTTGATGCTTTTAATGATGCGAATCATCCAACTAATTTCAACGGACAAACAAAAATATTAACCGCACAAGCAAATGTTATTCCTGGCACACAATATCACATTAAATTAGTTATTGCTGATGAAGGAAATTACAGATATGATTCGGCTATTTTTCTTGGAGGTGGAAGCTTTAATTTTGGTGTTGATTTAGGTAATGACAGAACTTTTTTAAACAAGAATCCAATATGTTTTGATGAAAGCTTTACTTTGGATGCTAGTGATGCTAATCCTGCTACATACAATTGGTATTTTAATGGAAGTCCTATTCCAGGTGAAACAAACCCAACACTAAATTTTGTACCACCATATACTTCATCTATGGATGGTATTTACGAAATCTATGTAAATGAAGGTGGATTATGCGAGAAAAAAGGGGAAATAAATTTAGAATTTACAGAAGGACTAGTCTTAAACCAAACATCTTATACTAAGTGCGATGACGATGGTGTTCAAAATGGACTAACTTATTTTAATCCTATTGATATTGTCAATATGAAATCTAATTTATATTTGAACTTACCTGGTTATTATACCGTAGAATTATTCAAAACACCTACAGATATTACTCCATTAACAATTCCTTTTTTCAACACTACTGCATTTTCTCAAGTTATATATGCTAAGGTTACTAATTCAAACTGTTTTGACACAATTCCAATAACTATTTCGGTCAATATTTTTGAATTAAACACACCAAATATAACCGTTAACATTTGCGAAGAAGATGATGTATATCTTCAAGCTGAGCAAGGTTTTAGTTATTTATGGAGTACCGGTGAAACAACCTCATCAATAAGTGTAAATACACAAGGAATATATACTGTAGATATTATAAGTACTTATGAATGTTTTGCAACACAAACCTTTACAGTAAGAAGTTCCGAAAAAGCTACTATAAATGAAATAATAATAAATGACTTATCTAACGAGAATTCAGCACAAATAATTGTTTCAGGAAATGGTGACTATGAATATTCATTAGATGGAATAAATTATCAAAATAGTTCAATCTTTACTAATTTAGATGGTGGTGACTATGTTATTTTTGTTCAAGATAAAAAAGGATGTGGTATTAGTACAAAATCTTTTTATATTTTAGATTACCCAAAGTTTTTTACTCCAAATAACGACGGATATAATGACACATGGTATATAAAGGACCTAGAAAAAAGAGGGATTGAAGCTAGTAAAATTTATATATTTGATAGATACGGAAAATTACTAAAACAAATCACCCCTTTAGACCAAGGTTGGGATGGCACTTTTAATGGAGTTCCTCTACCATCAACTGATTATTGGTTTCTTATGGAACAACCTAATGGTAAAGTTGTAAGTAGCCATTTTGCTTTAAAAAGATAGAATGATTAAAAACTTAATATTAATAGCTTTAGGTGGTGGATTAGGAAGTACACTTCGTTATTTAGCAAACGTAAATGTTAGTAAAATATGGCCTTTTAAAGCTTATTATGCTACATTTTTAGTAAATATTATTGGATGCTTACTTATAGGTTTACTTATAGGTTATCTTCAAAAAAACAATACGAATAACGAATCATTAAAATTACTTTTAATCACAGGTTTTTGTGGAGGTTTTACTACTTTTTCAACTTTTGGACTAGAAAACTACAACTTATTACAATCTCAAAATTACATCACTTCACTATTATACATTGCTGCTTCTATAATAATTGGAATAGCTTTTGTAGGTGTTGGAATATATTTATCAAAATAACATGCTGAACGAAAACGAATTAAAAGCCTTAAAATTAAAATTAGAAACTCCTAAAAAAATAACAATTGTCTCACATCGTAATCCAGATGGTGATGCAGTTGGTTCATCTTTAGGATTACTTCATTTTTTAAAAGAATTAAAACACGAAGTACATTTTATTTCACCAAATGACTATCCTGATTTTCTAGCTTGGATTCCGAATATTAAAAATACTGTTATTTTTGAAAAAGAAACAGACAAAGCTATTGAACTTTTAAAATCAAGTGATTATATTTTTACACTAGATTTCAATGCACTACATAGAACAGGAGAGTTTATGGAAAAAGCATTACAAGGTTTAACTGTACCTATGATAATGATTGACCATCATCAAGCACCGGATAGCTACCCGCTTTACACTTTTTCTGATATTAATTATGGGTCAACTTGTGAAATGATTTATGATTTCATAAATGCATTAGGATACAACCACATTATAAATAAAGAAATTGCAACTTGCCTATATGTTGGTATTACTACCGATTCAGGTAGTTTTCGTTTTCCAAAAACAACAGCTAAAACACATAATTGTGTTGCCGATTTAATCAGTAAAGGAATCAACAATAGTGAAATACATAATTTACTATTTGATAATGCTTCTTACAGCAGGTTACAATTACTAGGAAGAGCATTACAAAACTTAAAACTTTTAAAAGAGTACAATGCTTCTTATATAACTTTAACTCAAGATGAACTAGACACTTTTAACTATAAAAAAGGGGATACTGAAGGAATTGTAAATTATGGTCTAAGTTTAGAAGGAATTAATATGACTGCTTGTTTCATTGAAAATAAAGAAGAAGGTATCATTAAAATTTCATTCCGTTCACAAGGTAATGTAGATGTAAACCAATTTGCAAGAGCTCACTTTAATGGTGGAGGACATATAAATGCTGCAGGAGGAAAATCTTTTTTAAATTTAGAAGAAACTGTAAAAAAATTTATTGCTATTTTAGCAGAAGAAAAACATTAAAAATGAACATACGCTCCTTATTAACCATCTTATTTTTGGGAATTTTGTTTACTAGTTGTTCTAAACAACAAGCTAGAAAACCAGTTTCTCAAACTTCAGGAACTTTTATCCAAGAGTCTATTGATAGAAACAAGAAATTAATTGCAGAAGAAGAACAATTAATTGAAAACATTATCTCAAACGACACTTTAAAAGAATACATTGCTTCATCTAAAGGATATTGGTATAAGTATGATGTGAAAACAGAAAATGATACTATTTTGCCTAAAAGAGGAGACATCGCTTATTTTAATTATGAAATAAGAGATTTAAAAAATAAAATAATTTATACCCAAGAAGAACTTCAACCTCAAGAATATTTTGTAGATAAAGAAAATATAATGATGGGATTAAGGGATGGAATCAAATTAATGAAAAAGGGAGAGACTATTACTTTTCTTTTTCCCTCTCACATGGCATTTGGTTACCATGGAGACAATGAAAAAATAGGATCAAACGAACCGTTAATATGTATAGTTACAATTAATGAAATTAAAAAAGAAACTCCAAAAACTGAAAGAACTAATTAATTTAAAAAATGAAATCAATGACAAGTCTATTCTTAAGCTTATTTGCTTTATTTACATCTTGTACTAACCCTACAGACAAGTTAGAAGATGGAATGTATGCTGATGTAAAAACATCAAAAGGAACAATTATTTTAAAACTTGAGTTTGAAAAAACACCAATTACTGTTGCTAACTTTGTTTCGTTAGCTGAAGGAAAAAATCCATTTGTAGAAGAAAAATATAAAGGAAAACCATATTATGATGGTTTAAAATTCCATAGGGTTATTCCTGATTTTATGATTCAAGGCGGCGACCCACTTGGGGACGGCTCTGGAGGACCAGGATACCAATTTAAAGATGAATTCCATCCTGATCTAAAACATACAAAAGGAGGGATTTTATCAATGGCTAATGCTGGTGCTGGAACTAACGGTAGTCAGTTTTTTATAACCCACAAAGAAACTCCTTGGCTAGACGGAAAACATACTGTTTTTGGTGAAGTTATCGAAGGTATGGATGTTGTTAATTCAATTGTCGGAGATGATGTTATTGAAAAAATCACAATTATAAGAAAAGGGAAAGATGCTAAAAAATTTGATGCCGCAAAAATATTCAAAGACTATTACGCAGTTGAAGCAGAAAATCACAAGAAAGCATTAGAAAAAAGAAAAAAATCAGAGACTGAGAAGTTAGCTTTATTTGCAAAAGTTAAAGCTAGTGGAACAAAAACTGAATCTGGTTTAACTTATCAAATTTTAACTAAGGGTGAAGGTAAAAAACCCGCTAACGGAACAGAAGTATACATTCACTACGCTGGTTTTTTAGAGAATGGTAATTTATTTGACACAAGTTACGAACATGTTGCGCAAGAAAACGGTAAATTAGATCCAAACAGAGCTGCAGCAAAACAATATTTACCATTTCCATTTAAATATGGCGAAAAGAAAGGATTAATAGCTGGTTTTATAGAGGGATTAGAAAACATGAACTATGGAGATAAAGCGTTATTAATTATTCCTGCTAAATTAGGCTATGGAGCTCAAGGTGCTGGAAATGTAATTCCACCAAACTCAACAATTATATTTGAAGTTGAGATGTTAGAAAAAATGCCTCAACAATAATTAAAATATTTTTATAAAAAAAGCTCCACAATTTGTGGAGCTTTTTTTATGCTTTAAATTTCCAATCGAAATCATCATCATTATCTGTAAAGTTTGCACCTATTTCAATTTTAAAAACATTACCATAATCTACATTCACAAACAACCAGTTTGTTTCAAAGAAATAATTCTCAGTACCGTCTACAACTTCTGTTTCAAATTGAGTTAGTTTTTTTTCAGCCAAAATGTTTTTTACACTTAACCAATTCTGACCAATAATTTGTTCTCCAAACAATTCTAAATCTTCATTTGTAGAAGTAATATAACCTAATCGCAAATCTTCATCATCATAAAAAGTCAAACGCATTTTATAATCATTATAAACATATACAATATTATCTTCTTCATCATTGTATTGCGCATTTGGCTTACCATAAATTGCTTCAACGTCTTTTTGTTTCATTCCAAAAAGAAGTTTATCAATTCCAAATTTTAATTTAATTTCCATACTTATTATTTTAATAAAAAACCACGCTTTAAAAGCGTGGTTCAAAAATACTATTTTTATAAAACATTAAAGATTATTAGATCTTAAAACGTTTTCTATCAGTTTCTGTCAAATATATTTTTCTTAAACGAATAGATTTTGGAGTAACCTCAACATATTCATCTTTTTGAATGTATTCCAAAGCTTCCTCTAATGAGAAAATAATTGGAGGTATAATTCTTGCTTTTTCATCATTTCCAGATGAACGAACGTTAGATTGCTTCTTAGCTTTTGTTACGTTTATACACATATCATCACTACGACTGTTTTCACCAATTACCTGACCTTCATAGATTTCAGCATTAGGCTCAACGAAGAATTTACCACGGTCTTGTAATTTATCGATAGAATAAGGAATTGCTTTTCCATTTTCCATAGAAATCAATGAACCATTATTACGTCCTGGAATTGATCCTTTGAAAGGTTCGTATCCAATATAACGGTGTGACATAATAGCCTCACCAGCAGTAGCAGTTAACAATTGATTACGTAATCCAATAATTCCACGAGATGGAATATTAAATTTAATAATCATACGTTCACCTTTACCTTCCATACTTAACATTTCTCCTTTACGAATAGTAACAAATTCTACTGCACGTCCAGAAAGATTTTCTGGTAAATCAATTGTTAATTCTTCAATAGGCTCACATTTTTTACCATCAATTTCTTTAATGATAACTTGTGGTTGACCAATTTGTAATTCATAACCTTCTCTTCTCATTGTTTCAATAAGAACAGATAAATGAAGTACTCCACGACCAAACACCATGAATTTATCAGCAGAATCAGTTTCACCCATTTTCATGGCTAAATTTTTCTCTAATTCCTTTGTTAATCTTTCTCTAATATGACGAGAAGTAACAAATTTACCTTCTTTACCAAAGAATGGAGAGTCGTTAATTGTAAACAACATACTCATTGTTGGTTCATCAATAGAAATTGTTTGTAAGGCTTCTGGGTTTTCAAAATCAGCAATAGTATCACCAATTTCAAAACCTTCTACACCAATAATTGCACAGATATCTCCTGCAACAACTTCTTGTACTTTTAAACGCCCAAGACCTTCAAAAGTATGTAATTCTTTAATTCTAGATTTTATTACTTTACCATCTCTTTTTACTAAAGAAATAGGCATTCCTTCTTTTAAAACACCTCTTTCTAAACGTCCAATTGCAATACGACCTGTAAAACTTGAAAAGTCTAAAGATGTAATTAACATTTGTGGAGTTCCTTCAGAAACTTTAGGAGCTGGTACATTTTTAATAACCATATCTAATACTGCCTCAACATTATCAGTTACGTTTTCCCAATGATCAGACATCCAGTTGTTTTTAGCAGAACCATAAACTGTAGGGAAATCTAATTGTTCTTCAGTAGCACCTAATTCAAACATTAAGTCAAAAACTTTTTCATGAACTTCTTCAGGAGTACAGTTTTCTTTATCAACTTTATTGATAACAACGCAAGGTTTTAAACCTAAATCAATTGCTTTTTGTAATACAAAACGCGTTTGTGGCATTGGTCCTTAAAAACCATATACTAATAAACAAACACCATCGGCCATGTTTAATACACGTTCAACTTCACCACCGAAATCGGCGTGACCTGGAGTGTCAATGATATTAATTTTTGTTCCTTTATACTGAACAGAAACGTTTTTAGACGTAATAGTAATTCCTCTTTCACGTTCTAAGTCATTGTTGTCAAGGATTAAATCACCTGTGTTTTCGTTATCACGAAATAACTGACAGTGATACATAATTTTATCAACCAAAGTAGTTTTACCGTGGTCAACGTGTGCAATAATTGCGATGTTTCTAATAGATGTCATTTAACTCTTTTTTTGGAGGTGCAAAGGTACGCTTTATTTTAATATAAAAATTAATTATTTAGCATTGAATTAATTATAAAACAAAAAAGCCTAGTAAAAATACTAGGCTTTTGTAAATATTATATTAAAACTAATTAAAGTTTTGCTACATGTTTAGTTAACTTTGATTTTAAGTTAGCTGCTTTATTCGAATGAATAATGTTTTTCTTTGCTAATCTATCAATCATAGAAAATACTGACGGTAACTTTGTTAACGCTTCAGATTTTTCAGTAGCTATACGAATTGCTTTTATAGCATTACGCGTAGTCTTATGTTGGTATTTATTTAATACTCTTTTTTTCTCTGTGCTTCTAATTCTCTTTAAAGCTGACTTGTGATTTGCCATTTTTTAATTTTTTTAATTGTAATAATTATTATAAACTACTAGCCTAAAAAGAAAAACCTCCCACAATTAAAATAATCACTTTGGTTTTAACTAATAAAACAAAAATTAGAGACACTAACTTCCATTTTATAAAACTAATCTACAACTAATTGTAGCCCGTAGGGGAATCGAACCCCTCTTACATGGATGAAAACCATGCGTCCTAACCGATAGACGAACGGGCCATTATTTTTCTAATTGCGGTTGCAAAAATACAACATTTTTTTACTTCTGCAAGTCCTGAATAAAAAAAAAAAAATATTTTTAATACGCCTTTGCAAAAAGCACTCTTCCAATTGATGGATTACCAGTAAAAACACAGCTTCCCGCCTCTTCTATTCTATCTAAAGCAATACATCTAATAGTTGCTTTTGTAAGTTCTTTTATCTTTTCTTCTGTAGCCACTGTTCCATCCCAATGTGCAGAAATAAAGCCTCCTTTTATGTCTAAAACTTTTTTAAACTCTTCAAAATCATTTACTTCAGTTGTATGATCTGCTCTATAATCAACAGCTTTAGTAAATAATTCTTCCTGAATTTGATTTAGTTTATTTTGAATAAAAACGTCAATTCCTTCTTTAGAAACGGTCTCTTTTGATAACGTATCTCTTCTTGCTACTTCATAAGTTCCATTTTCTAAATCTTTTGGACCAATAGCAATTCTAATTGGTACTCCTTTTAATTCCCATTCCGCAAATTTAAATCCAGGTTTTTGAGTATCTCTATCGTCGTATTTAACAGATATTCCTATTTTTCTTAAAGAATTAACCAACTCATTAACTTCATTTGAAATTGCTTCAAATTGCTCATCTGTTTTATAAATAGGCACAATTACCACTTGTATTGGCGCTAAATTTGGAGGTAATACCAATCCGTTATCATCTGAATGCGTCATAACCAAAGCACCCATTAAACGTGTAGAAACACCCCAAGAAGTTCCCCAAACATATTCTTGCTTCCCTTCTTTATTTGCAAATTTCACATCGAAAGCTTTTGCAAAATTCTGTCCTAAAAAGTGAGAAGTTCCAGCCTGTAATGCTTTACCGTCTTGCATTAAAGCTTCAATACAATACGTTTCTTCTGCTCCAGCAAAACGTTCAGATTCTGTTTTTAATCCTTTTCTAACTGGCATTGCCATAAAATTTTGAGCAAAATCAGCATACACATTCATCATTTTTTCAGACTCTATGATCGCTTCAGCTTTTGTAGCATGTGCGGTATGCCCTTCTTGCCATAAAAATTCTGCAGTTCTTAAAAACAAACGAGTACGCATTTCCCATCTTACAACATTTGCCCATTGATTAATTAACAATGGTAAATCTCTATAAGACTGCACCCAACCTTTATAAGTACTCCAAATAATTGCTTCACTAGTTGGACGAACTATTAATTCTTCTTCTAGTTTAGCTTTTGGATCAACTATTAACTTTCCTTTATTATCTGGATCATTCATTAACCTGTAATGTGTAACAATTGCACATTCTTTAGCAAAACCTTCAGCATTTTTTTCTTCTGCTTCAAACATACTTTTGGGAACAAAAAGAGGAAAATATGCATTTTGATGCCCTGTTTCTTTAAACATTCTATCTAATTCTGCTTGCATTTTTTCCCAAATTGCATAACCATATGGCTTAATAACCATACAACCTCTAACCCCAGAATTCTCTGCTAAGTCAGCCTTTACAACTAATTCGTTATACCATTTAGAATAATCTTCTTCTCTTTTCGTTAGGTTCTTGCTCATTTTTAATATTTTGGCACAAAATTTGTTTATATTTATACTATATAAAATAGTTCTGCAAAACTAACTATTTTTGTGTTGTGCAACAATAAAAAAAAAAGATATGAAAGCTATTCTACTTAATTTAAGAAAATATAACTCATTTTCCTTAATCGGACTATTGAGTTTACTACTTGTTTCATGTGGTTCATACCAAAATTCATCATATTATGACAATGATGGAGTTTATGGTACAAATGAGCGTCCACAAGAAAACTATAACAATAGATATTCTGAACAAAATATTCAACAGTCTAATCAATATGCATCTCAGTTTAAAAACATGCAAAATGAATATGACTATTTTACTGATGTGGATAATTATACTTCAACAGATCAAGATACAGTTGTAGTAGTTTATCAGAATGATGAGAATTCTAGAAACTATTCTGGCTGGGGAAATAACTCTAGCGATGTAACGATTAACTATTACAACAATAACTCTGGATGGGGATGGAATAATTGGAACTCACCTTATTGGGGTGGTGGTTGGAACAATTGGTATGGTGCAAACTGGGGATGGAATGGTTGGTACGGAAACAACTGGGGATGGAATGGTTGGTACGGATCTAACTGGGGATGGGGATGGAACTCATGGTACGGTAATGGATGGGGTGGTTACGGAAACCCTTACTATGGCGGTTATTATGGAAACGGATATGGACACAATAATCATTATGCACATAATGGCGGAAGAAGAGGTGGAAATGGATATTATGGAAATGGAGGAAGATCTAGCTATAATAATGGAGGAAGAAATAATAACATAAGTGCAGCTTCGCCTAGAAATACTATTTCTTCACCAAGAAATAGTACAACATCTAATCCTAGAAACAACAATTTTCAGCCGAGAAGTACACAACCTAGAAATAATAATTCTACAATTCAAAACCCAAGAAGCTCTCAAAATAATGGAAATGTAAAGCCAAGAACCACAAGTTCACCAAGATCTAATAACAACAATAACTCTTCACCTAGAAGTAACAATAACTATTCTTCACCTAGAAGCGGTTCTTCTTCAGGTGGAAGTTTTGGCGGCGGTCGTTCTGGAGGAAGTTCAGGTGGTGGCTCTAGAGGTGGTAGAGGTGGGTTGTAATTTACTCAATTAAAAATTGCTATAAAAAAACTATTTATGAAAAAGATATTATTTACTATATTAATAAGTAGCAGCTTATTGGGGTTTAGTCAAGAAACAACTATACAAGATGCTTTGAGATATTCAATTGACAACCTTAACGGGACTGCTAGATTTAGAGGTATGAGTGGGGCTTTTGGTGCTGTAGGAGGAGATTTATCTGCCTTAAATATTAATCCAGCTGGATCAGTAATTTTTGCAAATAATTACGCAAGTATTACTGCAACAAATTACAACAAATACAATAAGTCAAATTACTTCAATACAACTACTAAGGAAACTTATGGAATATTAGACATCAATCAAATTGGAGCAGTATTGGTGTTCAATTCTAGTCCTGAAGAAAATAACGGCTGGAATAAAATTGCAATTGCTTTAAATTATGAAAACACCAATAATTTTGACAATAATATATTCTCTGCAGGAATTAATCCCAACAATTCAATAGGTAATTATTTCATAAACTTTGCTCAAGGACTACCTTTAAGCAATTTGCAATTACAATCTGGAGAAAGCATATCTAGTTTATATAATTATTTAGGAGAAACAGGTGGGTTGGGTTTTCCAGCTCAACAAGCTTTACTAGGGTACCAAGGATTACTTTTTGAAGCATTTGACGATAATGACCCAAATAATGTTGATTATTACACAAATATTCCAACTGGCGGAAATTATTATCAAGAAAATTATATTCAAAGTACAGGATACAATGGTAAAGTAACTGCAAACGTTGCTACTGCATACAAAGACAAAATATTCTTAGGAATGAATTTAAATGTTCATTTTACAGATTACATTAAGACATCTTCATTATATGAAAGAAACAATAATCCATTATATTCAAGTGGACTTACTGTTGAACAGCTTCAATTTAACAATGAGCTTTCTACTTATGGATCAGGTTTTTCATTTAATTTAGGTGCAATTGCAAAAGTTACTGATGACTTACGATTAGGTTTAGCGTATGAATCATCGACTTGGTATACATTAAATGATGAACTGACTCAACGCTTATATACAAGTACAACTGATGGAACTACAGATTTCAATAGCACAATAGCGCCTAATGTAATCAACATCTATCCTACTTACAAAATTCAAACTCCTAGTAAATGGACAGGAAGTATGGCTTATATTGTAAATAAAAAAGGATTAATTAGTGTTGATGTAATTACCAAGGACTACAGCAACACAAAGTTCAAACCAACTAATGATTCTTTCTTTAGAGGTTTAAACAACCAAATGAGTCAAGAGCTAAACAATACCATTGAGTATAGAATTGGTGGCGAATACAAAATCAAACAATTCAGTGTTAGAGCTGGATATCGTTTTGAAGAAAGCCCTTATAAAGTTGATTACGCAATGGGAGATTTAACTGGATATTCTGGAGGAATTGGGTATAATTTTGGCGAAAGCAAACTAGACTTATCTTATTCAAATGATCATAGAAATTACAACCAAAGCTTAATTTCATCAGGAATGAATGACACTGCAAGAATGAGACAAATAAACAATAATATTACAGTGACTTATTCTGTAAATTTTTAAATAAATTTAAAAACAATATTCAAACCCGACAAATACTTAATCTTGTCGGGTTTTTTGTGAACTAAAATTACTTTTAAAAAACATCTATAAGCAAGTACTCGTAATGGAATAAATTACGTAATTTTGCAGCTCAATTTATAAAAGCATGAGAACCAAGTCGTTAAAGAAGAATAAAATCAATGTAATTACACTAGGATGTTCTAAAAATGTCTATGATAGTGAAGTTTTAATGGGACAACTAAAAGCCAATGGTAAAGAAGTGACTCATGAAGCTACAGAAGATGAAGGAAACATCATTGTAATTAACACTTGTGGTTTTATTGACAATGCAAAGGAAGAGTCAGTAAATACAATTTTAGAGTATGCTGAAAAGAAAGAACAAGGTTTAGTTGACAAAGTTTTTGTTACCGGATGTTTATCTGAAAGATACAGACCCGATTTAGAGAAAGAAATTCCAAATGTTGACCAATTCTTTGGTACTACAGAATTACCTTTATTATTAAAAGCTTTAGGCGCTGATTACAAACATGAATTAATAGGTGAGCGTTTAACAACAACTCCAAAAAATTATGCGTATTTAAAAATCGCTGAAGGTTGTGATAGACCATGTAGCTTTTGTGCTATTCCTTTAATGAGAGGAAAACACGTCTCTACTCCTATTGAACATTTAGTAATAGAAGCCGAAAAACTAGCAAAAAACGGAGTTAAAGAATTGATCTTAATTGCTCAAGATTTAACTTACTACGGTTTAGATATTTACAAAAAGAGAAATCTTGCTGAATTGCTTGAAAACTTAGTGAAAGTTGAAGGTATCGAATGGATTCGCTTGCATTATGCTTTCCCTACAGGTTTTCCAATGGAAGTTTTAGACTTAATGAAAAAAGAGCCTAAAATTTGTAATTATATTGATATTCCGTTGCAACATATTTCAGATAGCATTTTGAAATCGATGAGAAGAGGAACAACTCAAGAAAAAACTACCAATCTTTTAAAAGATTTTAGAAAAGCGGTTCCAGAAATGGCTATTCGTACTACTTTAATCGTTGGATATCCTGGTGAAACAGAAGAAGATTTCCAAATTTTAAAGAATTGGGTTGAAGAAATGCGTTTTGAGCGTTTAGGCTGTTTTGCCTATTCTCACGAAGAAAACACACATGCTTACAAATTAGTTGATGATGTTCCAAACGAAGTAAAACAACAACGTGCAATGGAAATCATGGATATACAAGCACAAATATCTTGGGATTTAAATCAAGAAAAAATTGGAAAAGTATTCAAATGCGTAATTGACAGAAAAGAAGGCGAGCATTTTATAGGTCGTACTGAATTTGATAGCCCAGATGTAGATAACGAAGTTTTAGTTGATGCTTCCAAACATTATTTAAAAACTGGAGACTTTGTAATGCTAAAAGTTACAGATGCTACTGAGTTTGATTTATATGCAGAACCATTAACATAAATCCATTTCAAATAACAAAAGATAAAAGAATCCTCACTAACATATAGTGAGGATTTTTTTATTTTCATATGACAAATATCATTTCCTATAATTATTGTAAGTAGTAAATTTGTGTATACTAATTAAAACAAGAGAAGAACATGATAAAAAAACACCAATTAACAGTTGATTTTCCAGAATTTGAAGTGAAAATTCATGATTTAAAAGTAAACGATAATCATTTCAAAAATTTATTTGAAGAATATGACAAGTTGGATCATGAAATATATAGAATTGAAACAGATTCAGAGCCAGCTTCAGACGATGTATTAAATAACCTTAGAGTAGAAAGAGTTCGTATAAAAGATCATATATATACTTATTTAAATAAAAATTAAACCAACAAATTTTAAAACTAAACTTTAAATCCTTTCCATTCATTTGGAAAGGATTTTTTTATATTTGTATAAAAAAATGTACAAAGCAATTTTCGCTTTCTTATCTAGATTTTTTAAACAGAATACTTTATTTAAAATACTGTTTAACATTTCACCAATGTATCGTAGAACAAATGCACGATTAACTGAAGTTTCAAAAGATATCCATAGCGTAAAAATAAAAATTTCTCTAAATTACAAAAACAAGAATTATATGGGAACCATGTTTGGAGGCAGCATGCTTTCAGCAACTGATCCAATATATATGATTCAGTTATTACAAATTTTAGGAGATGATTATGTAGTTTGGGATAAATCAACAAACATTCGGTTTAAAAAACCTGCTAACGAACATTCTTATGCTGTTTTTGAATTCTCGAAAGAAGAAATTACTCAAATCAAAGAAGACGTTGCTCAAAACAACGAAATAGATTTAATTAAAACGTTACAAATTGAAAGTTCTAAAAACCAAATTTTTGCAGTTGTAGAGAAAACAATCTACATAAGCACTAAACCATTTTATAAAGCGAAGTTAAAAGCTAGAAAAAACAAATAATTATGTGGAAAGAAACTGACAATGTATTAATAAAGCAATTTGAATTTGAAAACTTCATAGAGGCTTTTTCGTTTATGACCAAAGTTGCTTTAATTGCCGAAAAAATGAATCATCATCCAGAATGGAAAAATGTGTACAACAAAGTTGAAATAAAACTCACGTCACACGACAAAGGAAATATTGTTACCGAAAGAGATGAAAAATTAGCAAATGCTATTGATGAATTATTACTCAATTCATAACAAAACATACTTAAATATAAATGGATTCATTGTCTCAAATTGTACTTGGTGCAGCGACTTTTGCATTAGTAAAAGATAAAGAAATCGGAAAAAAGGCCTTACTGTACGGAGCTATTCTAGGAACAATTCCCGATTTAGACATTTTACTAAACCCGTTTCTCAACACTATAGAACAATTGGCAATTCATAGAGCCTTTTCACATTCTATCTTTTTTTCAATACTATTAAGTTTACTTTGTGCAAAATGGTTTTCATATAAACACAAAACACCTTATAAAGGTTGGTTTTTGGCAAGTTTTTTAGCACTATTCACACATCCTTTATTAGATATTTGTACTACTTATGGGACGCGAATATTCTATCCAATAAACAAATCTTATTTCGCATTAGACAATGTGTTTGTAATTGATCCTTTATACACCATTTGGCTACTAATAGGTTGTATTACATTACTTATAATGAAAAACAGTAATGCTAATCGAATAACTGTTATTAAATATTCATTAGTGATTTCTACAGCTTATTTGCTCTTTGGTTTATTTGCGAATTTATTTGTAAAAAATCATTTTGAAGAGGAGTTAAAAAGACAAAATATAGTTTACGAAAAATTGAAAATTGTACCTACTCCATTCAATACTATTTTTTGGCAGGGAATTGTAAAGACCAAAGAAGGAATTTATTTTTCAGATTATAGTTTATTTGATAGCAAAAAAATATTGAATTTTCATTACGAAAAAAACGATACTGCTTTTATTACAGAAAAAATGAAAATTGCGGAACTAGATCCTTTTTTTAATTTTACAGAAGGATTTGAATTAGCAAGAAAAGAAGGTGATAAAATGATGGTTTATGGAACTAAATTTGGACCAATGAGTATTGAAAATGGAAAAGCAATTTTTATTTTTCCTCTAACTTTCAATAAAGACGGTAGCTATGAACTAAGTCAAAAAAGACCCGATAACTTTAAAGAGTTATTACACAAAATATTTATACGCGTAAAAGGAAATTAAAATATGGAACCAAAAATTCAAAACATACAAGCCAAAAAAACCATTGGTTTTTCAATTAAAACAACAATGGAAAATGATCAAACTGTGAAAATTTGGCAACAATTAATGCCGCGTTTAAAAGAAATAAAAAATGCAGCAAGTGCCGATTTTTTTTCACTTCAAGTATATAACGGAGAAAGTTTTGAAGAGTTTAAATCTAACACTGAATTTACTAAATACGCTCTAGTTGAAGTAAAAAACTATGATTTTATACCTGAAGGATTTGAAACATTCGAAATTCCAGCTGGGGATTATGCGGTTTTTATTCACAAAGGAACAAGTGCCAATTTTTATAATACTTCACAATATATTTATGGAGAATGGCTTCCAAAATCTAAATACAAATTAGACGATAAACCTCATTTTACAGTAATGGGTGATAAATATTTAGGACATGAAAACCCTGAAACAGAAGAAGAAGTTTGGGTACCAATAATTGAAAAAAATTAATTCAAAACACGATTAATCTGTACAAATCTTCTTGAATAATAATCTTCATTGCTTGATGAAATAATAACGCCTGAAGAAGTAGATGAATGAATGAATTTAATTTCATCATCAGTAACGTCCGTAATCATACCAACATGGCTTATTGTTCCTTTTCTATTGGTAGTAAAGAAAATTAAATCGCCTTTTTGCGCATTACTTTTAGAAACTTCAAATCCATATTTTGCCATATCAGTAGAAGATCTTGGTAATTTAATATCCAACTCTTGAAAAGTAGTAAACATTAATCCAGAGCAATCAAAACCGCTTGAAGTAGTTCCACCACTTCTGTAACGTGTTCCCAAATTATTGGAAGCTTTTTCTATTAAAAAATCTGCTTTTGCAAGAACATTGGTGTCAATTGGTTTTTCAGCTGACTCATTACTATTTTCTTCAACAACAGCATTTACAACTGCTTCTTTCTTTTTAATTACCAACTCAGCTCCAATTGGCAAGCCACCAACAATAGTAGGATTTAACCGTTCTAATTCATCAATGGTAATTTTATACTTTTTTGAAATTCCGTATTTGGTTTCTTTTGGAAGTACTTTATACACAATTTCATTTTCTAAAGAACTTAATTCAGTAGATTGTACTATAACTATTGGTGCGCTTTCTTTAGGCAACTCCAACTTTGGTGCTGAAACAATTTTATCTTTAGACAAATTTAAAACATCATCAATTTTTAAATTAGAAGGTGAAATTTCTGGATTTAAAGCTTCTAACTGCGCAACAGTTATTTTATATTTTTTAGAAATACTATAAAACGTTTCACTTTTTAATACTTTATGACTTTCTGGAAGCTCTATAACATTTACAACTTGTGGTTTACCTTTTGAAGGAATAATTAAAACGGTTTTTAATTGCAAAGGTTTCCCTTTCACAGTTGGATTCAAATCATAAATAGCATTTTCTTTAACATCGTATTTTTTAGCAATAGAATATATAGATTCGCCTTGTTCAACTTTATGTTTCACACTGTTTTGCGCAAAAACTCCAGTTGAAGCTAGAATTAAAACAATTATCCAATTACTAAAAAACCTCATTATCTGATAGTTAAGTTAAAAAACATTTCTTTTAGAAAGTGTCGCAAGATAGAGAAACTATGAATTGGATTTTATGTTTTAACTTAATATTAAGTTAAACAAAAAAACCACCTTGTGGTGGTTTTTTTTTGTTTTATAAAGGAATATTTCCGTGTTTACGTTTTGGCGTATCTACTGTTTTATGTTCTAGGATACTAAACGCTTTTAATAATTTTCTTCGTGTATCTTGTGGTAAAATAACCTCATCGATAAAACCACGTTGTGCTGCACTGTATGGATTTGCAAACTTCTCTGCGTATTCTGCTTCTTTTTCTAATAGTTTCGCTGCAGGATCATTTGCCTCGCTAATTTCTTTCTTAAAGATAATTTCAGAAGCTCCTTTTGCTCCCATTACTGCAATTTCGGCACTTGGCCAAGCAAAGTTAAAGTCGGCGCCAATGTGTTTTGAGTTCATTACATCATATGCACCACCATAAGCTTTACGCGTAATTACAGTCACTTTTGGCACAGTTGCTTCACTTAATGCATATAGTAATTTTGCTCCGTGTACAATAATTCCGTTCCATTCTTGGTCAGTTCCCGGTAAGAAACCTGGCACATCAACTAATACTAATAATGGAATATTAAAAGCATCACAAAAACGTGTAAAACGAGCTGCTTTTATAGACGAATTCACATCTAAACAACCTGCTAAAAACATAGGCTGATTAGCCACTACTCCAATACTTCTACCGCCAATTCTTGCAAAACCTACAAGGATGTTTTCGGCATAATTTTTATGAATTTCGTAAAACGAATCTTCATCAATGATACCTTTAATTACATCATGCATATCGTAAGGCTTATTCGCATTATCTGGAATAAGACTTGCCAATTGTTCTCGAACCTCATCGTTTAATTCGTAAGGTAATTTCGTTGGTAATTCTTTATTACTCTGAGGCAAATAGCTCAATAATTTTTTCAAATCTTCTAAACATTCAATATCGTTTGTAGACGTAATATGTGCCACTCCCGACTTTGTTGAATGTGTACTTGCTCCTCCTAATTCTTCTGCAGTTACTTCTTCATTAGTAACTGTTTTTACAACACTTGGTCCGGTTACAAACATATAACTACTTCCTTCCACCATCATGGTAAAATCGGTCATAGCCGGAGAATACACTGCTCCACCAGCACATGGTCCCATAATTGCAGAAATTTGAGGAATTACTCCAGAAGCTTGTACGTTTTTATAGAAAATATCGGCATAACCTCCTAATGAACGAACTCCTTCTTGAATACGTGCTCCACCAGAATCGTTTAAACCTATCATAGGAACATTCGCTTTTAAAGCCATGTCCATTACTTTACAAATTTTCTCTGCATGTGTTTCTGACAATGCTCCACCAAAAACAGTGAAATCTTGTGCAAAAACATACACTGGTCGTCCATTAATAGTTCCGTAGCCTGTAATTACACCATCACCATAATAGATTTCGTTTTGCATTCCGAAATCGGTAGTTCGATGGGTTACCAACGCTCCAATTTCTTCAAAAGAACCTTCGTCCATTAAATAATTAACACGCTCACGAGCCGTTAACTTTTTCTTTTCGTGTTGTTTTGCTATTCTTTTTTCACCACCACCTAAATAGGCTTGGGCTAGTTTATCTTCTAATGTTTTTATTTTGTCTTGCATGTCAATTAGTTGATTGGTAAGCGTAAAACTTTTTGGTCTTCTAAATATTTTTTCAAAGCTACTAAAGCAGCTATTTCTGCTTCTTTTGCCGCTTGTGCTTTCAATACCTCAGCATCATAGTATTTTTTTACGAAATGTGTGTCAAAATCTCCTGAACGGAAAGCTTCATGTTCCATTACAAAAGTCCCAAAAGGCAACGTTGTACTAATTCCTTCTACTTTATAATCAGCAATCGCTTTTATCATTAACTCGATAGACTCTTCACGCGTTTTTCCGTATGTAATTAACTTCGCTAACATTGGATCGTAATAAATAGGCACATCCATTCCTTGTTCGAAACCGTTATCTACACGAATTCCTTCTCCAACAGGCAATTGATATACTTCTAAATTTCCAACACTTGGTAGGAAGTCGTTTAATGGGTCTTCTGCATAAACACGTAATTCCATTGCATGACCTGTAATTTGTAAGTCTTCTTGTTTAATAGTAAGTGCTTCTCCACGAGCAACACGAATTTGCATTTCTACTAAGTCAACACCAGCGATTAACTCTGTAACCGGGTGTTCTACTTGTAAACGAGTGTTCATTTCTAAGAAATAGAAATTTTTGTTTTCGTCTAATAAAAACTCAACCGTCCCTGCTCCTAAATAATCACAAGCTTTAGCAACTTTAACTGCTGCTTCACCCATTGCTTTACGGATTTCAGGTGTTAAAACCGATGAAGGTGCTTCTTCAACAACTTTTTGATGACGACGTTGTACGGAACATTCTCTTTCGAAAAGGTAAATAATATTTCCATGGCTATCTGCCATTACTTGAATTTCGATATGACGTGGCGAACCTACATATTTTTCGATAAAAACAGAACCGTCTCCAAAAGCAGAAACTGCTTCAGAAACTGCACGATCCATTTGTGATTCAAATTCACCTTCATTATTTACAACACGCATTCCTTTACCACCACCACCAGCTGCTGCTTTAATTAAAATTGGAAAACCAATTTCAACGGCAATTTTCTTTGCTTTTGGTATATCAGTAATTGCTTCATCTACACCAGGAACCATAGGAATATCGTAATCTTTAACAGCGTCTTTAGCAGCTAATTTATTCCCCATCATATGCATTGCCTTAGATTTTGGCCCTATGAATGTGATGTTATTTTTTTCTACTAAATCAGCAAAGTCTGCATTTTCACTTAAAAATCCGTATCCAGGATGAATTCCGTCTACGCCAAGTTGTTTACAAACTTCTATTATTTTATCACCTCTTAAATACGATTGACTCGAAGGTGCTTCTCCAATACAAACTGCTTCGTCAGCAAATTTCACGTGTGGTGCATTTCTATCTGCAACTGAATAAACAGCAACGGTTTTGATTCCCATTTTCTTTGCTGTTTGCATTACTCTTATGGCAATTTCACCACGATTTGCAACTAATATTTTTTTCATCTTATTCGAATTCAATTAATAAAGCTCCTTTTTCTACCGCTGCTCCTTTTGTCATAGTAATAGATTTTATAACACCTTCACGAGGAGATAAAATACTATTTTCCATTTTCATAGCTTCTAGAATTAATAAAGGATCATTTTCTTTTACTTCTTGACCAACTGATACAGAAATTTCTAAAATCAACCCTGGCATTGGTGCTTTAATGAAATTTACTTGTTTAGATGCTCCTACTTCAAATCCCATTTCTTTTATCAATAAGTCTAAAGCGTTTGCAATTGCAACTGTATAAGTTGAATTGTTTACTTTAACGGTATACGTTTTATTGATAAAATCGCTTGCAATGATTTCAGCTTGGTAAGGTGTACTGTCTTTTAAAATGTGAAATTTATCTTTTTCAACACTTACAGCATCTAATTGAGAAACAACATCATTCTCAACATCAAATTGAAAAGTATTGTTTACGTTTAGTTTATAATGATTACTCATATTTTTACTTTTAAGAGGCGTAAAAATAAGGAAAAGAAAGGATAAAGGAAACTCGTTTTGGATTAATTATTTATTTTTTTAAATAGATTTTTATAAGTTCATACAATTTGTTTTTATCTAAAGGTTTCGATATAAAACCATTAAAACCAAGTTCTTTAATTTTATCTAGCTCTTCTTGAAAAGAATAAGACGTTTGTGCTATAATTGGAAGTTCTTTATTAAACTCTCTAATCTGCTTAAAGGCTTCATAACCATCAAGATTTGGCATTCGTATATCCATTAGCACCAAATCTATTTCATTATTAGTTTTACAAAATTCAACTGCCTCTAAACCATCTTTCGCTCTAACGACTGTGCAATTAAAATTTTTAATTATTTTTTCTATTAATAAAAAATTTATATTATCGTCTTCAGCAACTAGAACAATAACTTCATCACCCAATTCTGTTGGTGTTTTAGGGTCAAATACATTTTTTTCTAACTTAATTCCTTCTGCAATTTTTAGTGGAATTGAAAATTTAAAAGTTGTACCTACACCCTCTTGAGATTGAAAACTTATATTTCCGCCTAGCATTTCTACATAAGCTTTAGAAATAGCTAATCCCAATCCCAACCCTTCATTTGCAGAAATTCCTTTTGTATTTATTTTACTAAAGCGTTTAAATGCATTTTCTTTAAATTCATCAAGTATTCCTATTCCAGAATCTTGAATACTGAAAGTTATATTATCTTTCTGATCATCTATTTCACAATCTAAAATCACAAAGCCTTCATTAGTGAATTTAAAAGCATTTAAAATAAGATTTGATATAATTTCTTTTAATTTAACATTATCTGTAACAATATCAATATCTAACGAACTTTTTGGAGTATTAAATTTAAATTCAACATTTTCATTTTTATTAAGTATTTTAAGTGTTCTTACTAAATTAAAAAGCAATTCTTCCAAATTAACAGTTTCAACATTTGGTTTAATTAAATTGGAATCAATTTTTGACATTTCTACAAGGTCATCAATAATTTCAACCAAATTATTTCCGCTATCATTAATAATATCTAAATATTCCTTTTTTTCATCTTCTGAAATTCTTGAATTTCTCAATAAATCTGTAAACCCTATAATTGCATTCATAGGCGTTCTAATTTCGTGTGACAAGTTCATTAAAAATGATGACTTTAGCTTATCACTTTCTTCAGCTTTTATTTTTGCAATTTTTAATTGTTCTGCTTTAAATTTATTTTCCTCAAAAAGCATACCTATGTATCTAAATTCTCCTTTTATACTTTTTAAAGCATTAATAGAAGAAACATCTCCATCTTTAAGAATTTTTTTAATAAAACTGAGCGGCAGTTTCGCCCATTTGTTTGCATAGAAATAATAAATAAACCATGAAAAAATTATAGCAAAAGCCATAATCAATAAAATAGTTTTAGTAATCCAAAAATCTATATTATATGCTCTTTTAAAAAATAAATTTGAAATCACATTGCCTTTATATCCCTTTAATGGAACAATGGAATAAACAGTTTTAGTGACTTTTTCTTTACCTGTATAAAAATTAATATTTGAGCTGCTAATCTTTTCAATATTTGCAAAATACTCGTTATCTAAAAGGCGTACCATAAAAAAAATACCTGACGGGCTTGTTTTATTTTTATAAGGATCATCAGATGGATGAATAGTGGCTCCATATACTTCAATTATTCCCTCTGGAATTTTTAAATAAAATTTATCAACTTTTTTCTTTAATAAATTTTGAATTACTTCTTTAGGGATTATATCTTTTGTTTTAATTTTCGGAGTTGAAACCTGAGTAATTAACTCATTATCAGCGTCATAAACACTTATGTATTCAAGTTTATAAGTATCAATAAGATTTACTACTGAAGTATTAAACCAATTTAAATCTTTAGTTTTTGTAAAATCAACAAATTCATCCCAATAAGTTGCATCGATTGCAAGAGAAGTATACGATTCACTATTCAGTTTTAACAAAGACTGGATTTCATTATTATACAACTCATTACTTGAATTATATATTTCTTTTTCTTGAATTCGCATATAAAAATAAAGACCTAACACTAAAAGCAATAAGCTTAAAGATACCAAGGACAGTAAGCTAATAACTTTAGTATAGGTGGATTCTTTTTTATTTTTAAAAAATAGCATCAATATATTTCATTATTTATTAAATATATAACTATTTTCTCAATAAATTAGCAATAAAAACAAACTTTATTCATTGCTTTGTTGATTTTATCACAAAACTAATAATCCGTTTGTTTTTAAATTATTTATAGATTTTGAATACCAAAACAATTCAAAATCTTCTAACTGAGTTTCAAAATCAGTTTTTAATTGTTGGAACGTCATACGTTTTTCATTGGAAACCGACAAAGTTTCTAATTTCTCTAACAACCAATTCCCTTTATCTTCTTCTAATGTAATTTCAAATGAATGTGTTTTTTGATGGAAAGTTAAATTCATCATTTCCCAAGAATTTCCTTTTTTAGATTTGGTAAACTTTTTCACTAAAGGAATTCCGCCTGTCCAAACTATTTTAGCATTTGGTTTTGTTGTAAAAACAGTTTCTTTTTGAAGTGCATTCTGAATAAAGTCGGGTTCAATTTTTGTACGAGGAATTTTAAAATCAAACCAATCCTGCAAATCATAATCGAAACAAATTCCGTGCATGTAATTGAACAACGATTTCTTTAATCCGAAACTGAACTTATCGTGATTAATTCCGGTTTTATCAGTAAAAGCAACATCATTATTGGCAAATGTTATTTCATTCGTAACTGGAACAACACCAAAAGCCTCTGGATTAATTCCAACTGGGCTATGCGCTGTCATGGCAAATTGATGCCAAAAACCCGATTGTAAAACGCCAATTTCAAACAACTGACGCACCATTTCTAAACTATCAATTGTTTCTTGAATCGTTTGCGTTGGGTAACCGTACATTAAGTAAGAATGAACCATTATTCCTGCTTCGGTAAAGTTTCGTGTTACTTGTGCTACTTGTTCAACCGTAACTCCTTTTTTAATCAATTCTAATAATCTATCTGAAGCAACTTCTAATCCGCCAGAAACAGCAATACAACCCGACAATTTTAGCAATAAACACAAATCTTGGGTAAAACTTTTTTCGAAACGAATATTGGTCCACCACGTAACAGAAAGATTTCTTCGCAAAATCTCAAAGGCTACTTCACGCATTAAAGCGGGCGGAGCAGCTTCATCTACAAAATGGAATCCATTTTCACCCGTTTGAACAATTAACTCCTCCATTCTATCTACTAAAATTTTAGCAGCAATAGGTTCGTAAATTTTTATATAATCGAGTGAAATGTCACAGAATGTGCATTTTCCCCAATAGCAACCATGAGCCATTGTCAGTTTATTCCAACGACCATCGCTCCACAAACTGTGCATTGGGTTTGCAATTTCGATAACGGAAATGTATTGATCTAAAAGTAAATTGGAATAATCTGGTGTTCCCACTTCACTTTGCTTGTAATCTTGTTTTGTAGAGTTGTTTTTGTAGACAACTTCATTGTTTTCAAGAAGGAAAGTGCGTTTGAAAAGCACTTCGACAGGCTCAGTGTGACAAACTGCATGATAAAGAAGTTCAACTGGTAATTCTCCATCATCTAAAGTAATGAAGTCAAAAAACTCAAAAACACGTTTATCTTTTAATTGACGGAGTTCAGTATTTGGAAAACCTCCTCCCATAGAAATTTTAACCTCTGGATAATTGGCTTTCAAAAACTGTGCACAACGAAAAGCACTGTACAAATTACCAGGAAAAGGCACTGAAATTAAAACTAATTTTGGCTGAACTTCTTCTACTCTATCTTTTAGAATTCGTAAAGTAATCTCGTCAATAAAGGTTGTTTGTTTCTGTAGTTCATTATACAATTCATCAAAAGAATTAGCACTTCTTCCTAATCTTTCGGCATAGCGACTGAACCCAAAGTTTTCATCGATACATTCTACAATAAAATCAGATAAATCTTCCAAATACAAAGTGGCCAAATGCTTCCCTTTATCTTGCATTCCCATTGAACCAAATGCATATTCCAAATCATCTAACTGTTCAAAACGAGACGCTTCGGGTAAAAAGTTGCCACTGCAAATTTGGCGCGCTAATGTGGGTTGTTTTCCTTGTAAAAATGCAATGACCGAATCTATAGTTTTAATATATTCGTTTTGAAGTACTACTATTCGCTGAACGTTATCTGACAAATCAATTTCCTTTGATTCACCGATTTCAAACATTTCTATTAAACCTTGTTTTGAAAATAATTCTAAAATTACCTCTATACCTAAATCCATTTGGCAAGTGGAAATGTTTTTGGTATTCAAGAACCCTTTTAAATAAGCCGTTGCAGGATACGGAGTATTCAGTTGAGTAAAAGGCGGAGTGATTAATAGAATCTCTTTCAATTGAAAATTATTTTTACAAAGGTAAAATTATTTTAATGTGATTATTTTTAAAATTAAAAATTCAATATTACTTAATCTATGTATTATTTCGAAAGTTTTATACAAATAAAAAAACTTTCTAATATTTCATAAATGAACATATAAAACGACAGAATAAATGCACTAAATGTTAAAATTTCTTATGCATAATGAATTAACTTACTTATAAGGTAAAAAAAAACTTACTTTTGCAAAAAAATAAAAAAATGAAAAATTGCGCCTTCATTATAATCTTCTTATTTTCAATTTCAATATTCTCACAAAATAAGGAAATCAAAGAAATCAATAATAAGTTTGAAAACTTAATAATTGAAGATATTAATGGAGTAATCATAACCGATTCGATTCAAAAAGTTGCTTTTTTACAAAAGAGGGAAGATGAAGTTATTTTAAACTCTAAAAGTAAAATGCCTTTTAGCAAATTGCAACCAGCTGTACACTTGTGTAGTAATGGTAATTTTGAAGAGTTTGAATCTGTTGCAGGTAGTAATGTTTTAAAAGACTTCCAATACACTATAGGGAATCCAAACTCACCAATGCAATGTAAGTCTATCAATGTTACAGCAAATCAATACATCAATCAATACAATCCATCTAATAACAACTTAATGGTCACAACCGTTCCTTCTAATTACATAGATAATTACATTGGAAACATAAACGGATTTGACCAATATCTTTTAAAAATCAATCATCAAAACTCAAGCACTACATCATCTATAGTACAAGCAAAAAGGTTTAAAACAAATAATGAAAACAATGTCGTTTTTAACTTTAAAGCTGTTTTACAAAGTATAAGTGGATCTGGACATTTAAATGAACAACCCTACTTTAAAGGTAGAATTCTTAATAAAAATGGCATTGTTGTAGATGAATTTTGTTTAATTGGAGACCCTACAAATTGTATTTTTACAGAAGCAGGGAATAGCCAGTCTGGAACTATTATTCTCTACACTCAAAACTGGCAGACTGGAAATTTAAATATTTCATCGATTCCAAATAATGAAGAGTTTACTATAGAATTTATGGCTTCAAGATGTGGTTTGAATGGTCATTTTGGATACGCTTATGTGGATGATATTTGTTTAATTCATACAGATGAAAATTTGCAAGGAAGCATCAATTTAGATCCTTTATATCTAATTTGTCCTACTTTACCAATATCAGTTTGTGGTACTTTTACTATTCCTAATTCTGGTGGTATTGCCGCAACTGTCAATTCTATTTCTATAAATGTTTATAATGAATTAAATACGTTAGTATATTCATCTTCAACTCCAGTTACATTAGACATTATAAATAAAACATTTTGTTTTGAATTAAATAATGGAAGCTTACCTAATACTACAACCGGTAACTATAACATTAGTGCAAGTATCAATTATGGTACAATTCAGACCACTTGTGCAGGAACAAATTTTGCAACTGCTACAGATAGTGATGCTAATCCTGGTTGGGATATTTCATTTTTAAATTGTAGTCCAGATTGTAGTTATAATTTAGCTCCTGCAACTTTAACGTTGTGTGACACTAATAGTGATGGAAAAGAATTTTTTAATTTAATTGATGCTGAATCGACAATTATTGGAAGTCAAGCTGGTTTAACTTTTATCTATTATAGAACTTTAACAGATGCTACTAACAATACAAATGCAATAGCTCTTCCAACAAACCATGAAAGTTATACAACAACAATCTTTGTGAGAGTCATTAAAGATGCTACTTGCTACAAAATTATTGCAATTCAACTTGTTGTAAGAAATCCATCGGCAACAATTTCAGGTATTTTAAACGTTTGTAGTGGAAGTACAATTTTAAGAGCTTCACCTGGAGTTTCTCATTTATGGTCAACAGGTGAAACTACAGAAAGCATTGTTATTACAAGCAATGGCACATATAGCGTTATCGTAACTGATTCATTTGGTTGTAGCTCAAGTGCAAGTGTTACAATTATACCGGGTCAAGTTGCCGTATTACCAACAATTATTATTACACAACCAGATTGTTTTAATCCTAATGGAATTATTGAAGTTACTTCACCAGCATCTCAATACAGTTATGATGGAGGAATTACTTGGACAACTAATTCAATTGCAAACAATTTACCAATTGGTAATTATAATGTTAAAATTAGAACCATTACAGGTTGTGAATCATATAGTTCAACAGTAACGATTAGAGCTTTTTTGTCTAATTCTCCATATATTTCAACTACCCAACCTACTTCTTGTGGAGCATTTGGAAAAATCACAGTCAATACCTTTTCTTCAGAATATAGTTTTGACGACGGTTTAACCTGGACGACAAGTAATATTTCAAATGATTTACCAATTGGAACTTATTCAGTTAGAGTAAAAGATTCTAACGGATGTATTTCAAGTCCAAGAGTAGCAAGTATTTACGGAGTCTTTTTAAGTGCGCCAACATATACGACTATTAATCCATATTGTACAAACTTAGGTAGCATTACCATAACCAACACTAATGCTGACGAATATAGTTTTGATGGAGGAAATACATGGCAGACTTCTAATACTAAAAATAATTTGAGTACGGGTACTTATATTCTGCAAATTAGAAACAATCTGGGATGTACTTCTCCAAATATATATGCTTATTTGAATAAATTTGAATCAAGTTACCCAACATACACAATAATACCTGCTGGCTGTGATCAATATGCTACATTGACGATAAACACTGTAGGTGATGAATTTAGTTTTGATGGAGGTTTAACTTGGTCAACATCTAACGTTTTAACAAACCTAAACGGAGTAACAACAAAACTGATTAAAGTTAGAAGAAACGGCAATTGTGTTTCTTTGACCACTAATGTATTTATCAATTCATATTATTTACCGCTACCAGTTGTAACTAATTTTTCAAGTCTAATTTGTGACAATTCAAATAACAATAGTGAATCTGTAAATTTATCAAGCTTTAATGCTCAATTAATAACCAATGCTAATAATTATAGTTTTGCTCATTATCATACATTACAAGGAGCCCAAAATCAAATAAGCACTGAACTAATTACAAATTTAAATTCATATGATTTAAATCAGTCTAACAAAATATTTTATGTAAGAATTACAGACTCAAATAATTGCTCAAACATAGCTTTATTAGATCTTACACTAATACTTACTCCTGTAATTGATTTAGAAGACATCTACTACCTATGTGAAAATTATACTGTTTTAATAAATGAAGAATCTGCACATGAAACTTATTTATGGACAGATGGCTCAACAAATTCAAGCATTATAATCTCTCAAGCTGGCAATTATTCCTTAACAGTAACAAAAACAAATGGAACTGTAATATGTTCAACTACTAAAAATTTTAGAGTAGTCCTTTCTAACCCTGCAACCATTTCAGGATTGATTCCGACAGACTGGACACCAACAGATAATACTATTACTGTAAATGTTACTGGATTAGGAGATTATGAATATTCTTTAAACGGAACAGATTACCAAGACAGTAATGTTTTTAATAATTTAGAAAACGGAGAGTATACAGTTTATGTTAGAGATAAAAACGGCTGTGGTATTAGTTCAGACGGCATCTATTTATTAATGCATCCTAAATATTTTACCCCAAATGGCGATGGTGTTAATGATTTTTGGAAAATTAAATTTTCGGAAAACGAACCTAATTTAATTATAAAGATATTTGATAGATATGGAAAACTTATCAAACAATTAGGTCCAAATGCAATTGGATGGGATGGAACTTATTTTGGTGAACAAGCTGTATCGAGTGATTACTGGTTTGTTGTAGTTAGAGAAAACGGAAAAGAGCACAGAGGGCATTTCTCTTTAATACGTTAAAAAATAATTTAATAATTTAACTCTCGTTTAGTAATGAAAATATTTTACCTTTTTATATTATCAATTATAACGTTTAGTCTTTTTGGGCAAAACCAAACGAAGTCTGTTGGATTTATTGAGAATAAAGGACAAATTGTCGATCAAAAAGGAAAAGAAAATAAAAATGTTCGGTTTTTATTAAACACAAATGGGCTAAATGTACAATTAAGAACTGCTGGGTTTTCTTATGACGTTTATGATACTGAAAAAATACCGTTAACCAAAAAAGATAAAGATTTTCATTCTTCTAATTCAAGTTTAGATAATGGTACAAAAACACCTGATTATTCTTTAAAATATAATTTTCATAGAATTGATATTGACTTTTTAAACGCTAACCAAAATGTAAAGTTAATTTCTGAAGAAAAATCTTAAGACTATGATAATTATTATAATGTAGTTCATGCGCCAAACGGAATAACTAATGTTCATAAATTTCAAAAAGTTACCTATCAAAACATTTACAACAATATTGATGTTGTATTTTTTATTCCAAAAGATTCTACAAAAGTTGTGGAGTATAATTTTATTGTAAAACCCGGTGGAAAGGTTTCTGATATTCAACTAAAGTTTAATGGAGCAAGAACAGATTTAGCTGACAATAAAATTAGAATGAACCTTCGTTTTGTCCAAATGGAAGAAACATTACCAATGAGCTGGATTGAAAATGGAAATTGAAAACGAGAAGCTTCAGGTAAAAAATTTCCACTGCAAATTTGACGAGCTAACGTAGGTTGCTTTCCTTGTAAAAACTCAATAACTGAATCTATGGTTTTAATGTATTCGTTTTGTAAAGAATAAATTCTACTAGAGTTTGGCGACATCTCGACTGGACTCGATGTGATAAATTGAAAAACATCTTGCAAACCTTGTTTTGAAAACAACTCTAAAATTACTTCGATACCTAAGTCCATTTGAAAAGCCGAAATGCTTTTGGTATTCAAAAAACCTTTTAAATAAGCCGTTGCTGGATACGGCGTATTCAGTTGGGTAAAAGGTGGTGTAATTAGGAGTATGTTTTGCAATTGAATTTTTTTTGCAAATGTAGAATTATTTTAGGTGAATTACTGAAACCCGTATTTTTTATATTGAG
The DNA here is from genome assembly GCF_034111225.1 of Flavobacterium sp. Lineage (GTDB taxonomy): Bacteria > Bacteroidota > Bacteroidia > Flavobacteriales > Flavobacteriaceae > Flavobacterium. The sequence goes on from NZ_JAWUXR010000011.1 coordinate 184,086, forward strand.
AAAAAGATTATATTTGGTTCAATATTTACATGAATTCTATTGCTTTTTAATACATGAAACATAAGTGTTTTTTTATAATTATAATTTTTTTTAATCAAATTAATTTATTTGGACAGAATTTTAATTGGGTTAGAGAGTTTAGTTCAGGTTCTTTTAGTGGTGAAACTTCAAGTTTACTTGAGGTTGACAATAATGAAAACAGTTATACTTTTGGAATAATTCTTGAGGATTTTTTTGATCTTGACCCAACTATTTCTGGCACACAAATAATAGACAATTCGCCACAAAGTTTAAGTGCAGAATGTAGTTTGTTTTTGACAAAATTAGACTCAAACGGTAATTTTATTTGGGGCAGAACATTTGGTAGTATATTTGGACCATCTGATAGGGTAATAGATATTGAGATAGGTTCTGATGGAAATATATATCTTTTAGCCGACATTTATGAACAAACTTCATTTATACAAAAATTCATTACTATTTTTAAAATTGATGTTTCAGGTAATATTTTATTAACAAAAAAAATCACCAATCTTAACAATCCTAATCAATCGGATGTTTTTTCTTCGTCTTCATTAGCTTTAGATAGTCAGAATAATATTTTTATTACAGGTTCCTATAAAACTTTTTTTAAAATTGATATGACAAATCCTGAATTAAATTTCACTTTAGGTGGAGATTCATTTTTATTAAAGTTTGATAATAATGGAAATATCCTTTGGGGTAAAAATTTTGGAATTGGATTTACAAATTATCATTATGAAGAAGTTAAGATTGATAATTCACAGAGTCCAATATTAATTTATTCTAATGGAGATAATCAGAGTAATATTAGTACTGGGTACTTTATAAAAAAAATTAATTCAAATAATGGATCAACACTATGGCAATTTTTTTTAGATAATCAAATTCCTATAACTTTTAATATTGATTATCTTGATAATATTATTATAGCAGGTAATGGATCAAACCCAAATGGAAATAACATCGATGTTGACCCTAATTCTACTTCAGTATTTATTGCTCCAACAAGATACATACTCTGGCTTACTAATAATGGAGAATTTATAGATGTTAAACAATATCCACCTATAAACCCACTTAATTATTTTAAATTTAGTAAAATTGATTTTGACATAAATAACAATACTTATATTATTGGTGAATTTAACTATTCATTTGATGCTGATCCTTCAAGTAATTCTTTTATATTAAATTATAATTGTTTCTTAACACCTCTTGTAAGGGATGCTTTCTTTATAAAATTTGACAATAATCGAAATTTTGAAAATGCTTTCAAACTTGGTGATTACAATAATAATTGCTTAAATTTTTATTTTACAGATTTTAAAATTAAAAATGAAAGTCAATTTTTTGTTGGTAATTATAGTAATACTGCAGATTTTGATCCAACATCAGATACTTTTACACTATCTTCAAATAGTCAGTTTGGTTCACGGTTTACATTAAAGTTAGATAACTGTGACTCAACAATCCCAATAGGTGATTCAAATCAGTATTTTTGTTCAAGTCAAAACCCAACAATTTCTAATTTAACTCCTAATTCAGGAATAATTAAATGGTATAGCTCATCTACGTCAACAACACATCTACCAAGTGCAACACCTTTAGTTAATGGGACTACTTATTATGCATCAAATCAGTCTGGAACTTGTCCAGAGAGTATAACTAGACTAGAGGTTACCGTTAATATTACTCAATCACCATCTAGTCCAATTGCAAATAATCAAAGTTTTTGTGATAATGAAAATGCAACATTAAATAATATTAACGCAACTGGCCAAAATTTAACTTGGTACGATATCAATAATAATCAAATTTCAAATAATACCATTCTTCAAAACAATACAACCTATTATGTAAGTCAAACAATTAACGGTTGTGAAAGTAATAAAGCTCCTGTTCTAATTCTAGTAAATAGCACACCCATCCCTTTATTAATTTCCCCTCAACAATTCTGCATTCAAGAAAACGCAACATTAAACTACATTCAAATTACAGGCCAAAATATACTTTGGTACGATGTACAAACAGGTGGAAACCTTTTACCAACAACTACTGTTCTCCAAAATGGAATAACGTATTATGCTAGCCAAACCATAAACGGTTGCGAAAGTAATAGAGTTCCTGTTACAATAACTATTCAAAATACAGCTGCTCCATCAGGAAATGGAAATCAAAGTTTTTGTAGTACTGCAAATGCAACATTAGGTAACATTGCTATAAATGGTTCAAATTTAATTTGGTACGATAGTCAGAATGGAAATACTATTTTACCAAGTTCAACTTTATTGGCTAACAACTCAACGTATTTTGCAACGCAAACAGTAAATAATTGTGAGAGCCCAACTCGTTTGGCAATTACAATCAGCTTAATTAACACTTTAAACGCAACAAATTATTCAGAATCTATTTGTGATGATTTAAATAATGGAACTGAAACGGTTAATCTAACGAATTATAATTCTAACTTAATATCAGCAACTGGAAATACATTTAGTTATTATATTTCTTCAAATGGTGCTGAAAATCAGTTAGCTTCTGAACAAATAAATAATTCGTCAAATTATAATTTGACTGTCGGAAATCATATTATTTATGTGCGAATTGACTCTCCAAACACGTGTCATCAAGTAGTAGAATTGAATCTTACTTTATTTAGTAAACCCGTTTTAAACATTAATGACGTAATGCCAATTTGTGAAGGTTCATCAATTACTATTTCTGCAGGAAATGGATTTGATAATTATCTTTGGTCAACTAATGAAACAACATCTTCTATTACAGTTTCTCAGCCTGGAAATTATTCGTTAACTGTTTCAGAAAATCACGGAACACTTATTTGTTCTACAACAAAAAACTTTACAGTTGTAAATTCAAATATTGGAACAATATCTGAAATAATTTCATCTGATTGGACTGCAAATGAAAATACAATTTCTGTTTCATTAAGTAGTAATAGTAATGGAGATTATGAATATTCATTAAACGGAGCAGATTACCAAGACAGTAATGTTTTTAACAATTTAGAAAACGGAGAATATACAGTTTACATTAGAGATAAAAATGGCTGTGGGATAAATTTTGAAGAAATATATTTATTAATGCATCCAAAATATTTTACCCCAAATGATGATGGCATTAATGATTTTTGGAAAATTAAATTTTCGGAAAACGAACCTAATTTAATTATAAAGATATTTGACCGATATGGGAAGTTTATCAAACAATTAGGCCCAAACTCAATTGGCTGGGACGGAACTTATTTAGGAGAACAAGCTGTATCGAGTGATTATTGGTTTGTTGTAGTTAGAGAAAACGGAAAAGAGCACAAAGGGCATTTTTCTTTAATTAGATAATAAGGAAAAGTTAAAGCAATTTTTGACTCAATATTTTTTAGTATTTTTGAATAAATAATTTTTAAAATGCCAAACGACTGTATTACGTATCAAAATTCCTCTTATTTTTCTAATCTAATTGTAGATTATTTAAATGAGAAAGAAGAACTAAAACCTTTATACAATCGATTTCCAACATTAGAAAATTTTAAACTTCAAATAGAAGAAAAACAACAAAATTTCTCTTTAGACATAAGGACTATTTTAGTTGATGCTTTAAAGGAACAATATCAAAACATTGAACCTTCAGATAAAACAACTTCAAATATTGAAAAATTATTAGAAGAAAAGACCTTTACAATTACAACAGGGCATCAACTTAATTTATTTACTGGTCCACTTTATTTTTTATACAAAATTGTTTCGGTAATTAATTTAACAAAAGAACTAAAAGCTAAATATCCTGAATATAATTTCGTGCCAATATATTGGATGGCAACGGAAGACCACGATTTTGAAGAAATTAATTATTTTAATTTTAACAATAAAAAAATCAAGTGGAATAAAGAAAGTAATGGTCCTGTTGGAAGATTATCAACTGGTGGTTTAGACACTGTTTTTGAAGAATTCTCAGCAGCTTTAGGAAAAGGAGAAAATGCAGACTATTTAAGAGAGCTTTTTAAATCCTCCTACTTAAATCACAACACGTTAACAGAAGCTACAAGGTATCTTACTAATGAACTTTTTAAAGATCAAGGTTTAGTAATTATAGATGGAGATCATAAAGAATTAAAAAAATCATTTGCACCATTAGTTAAAAACGAACTTTTAAACCAAACTTCGTTTAGTGAAGTAAATAAAACAAATAAATTACTAGAAGAATATAAAATTCAGGTAAACCCAAGAGAAATAAACCTCTTTTACATACTTGATGATTTAAGGGAAAGAATAATTTTTGAAAATAATTTTTACACAATTAACAATACAAATCTGAAATTTTCTATATCTGAAATTTTAACTGAATTAGAAAATTACCCAGAACGCTTTAGCCCAAATGTGATTTTACGTCCCTTGTATCAAGAAGCAATACTTCCTAATTTATGCTATATAGGTGGTGGTGGTGAATTAGCTTATTGGTTTGAATTAAAATCTAATTTTGAAGTAAATAATGTTACTTTTCCAATTTTACTTTTAAGAAATTCGGTTTTGATTGCAACTGAAAAGCAAATTAAAAAGGCGGATAAATTAAATTTAAGTTGGGCTGAGTTATTTTTAAATCAGGAAAATTTAATTGAGAAAAAAACCAAAGAGTTATCTCAATTTAAAATTGATTTCACTGAGCAAAAGCTACATTTATCAAAGCAATTTCAGTATTTAACCGAAATTGCGAAAAAAACGGATAAATCTTTTATAGGAGCAGTAAAAGCTCAAGAAGCAAAACAAAACAAAGGATTAGATAACCTTGAAAAAAGGTTATTGAAAGCAGAGAAAAAAAAGCATTCTGAAAAAATCACTCAAATCACCCAACTTCAAAATGAGTTATTTCCTAACAAGAGTCTTCAAGAACGTAATAAAAATCTATCAGAATTCGTTAAAATAGAAAATTATCCTTCTTTTTTGGAAAAGTTATTGCAAAAAACGGATCCACTTCAGCAAAAATTCACTATTATTGAAATATAATAATCGATAAACTGCGCGTTATAATCGATAAAAAACATTAGTCTTTAAATTATTATCAATAAAACAGATATTTCATTACATTTTTCACAAAAAAAAAGCATGATGTTATATTTTTAATATCTTTGCGCAAAAATTTTAACATACTTAAGATTATGAAGAAAACTACTTTTTTAACCTACGCATTTTTAATTTCTGTATTCACTTTTTTCTCTTTTACAGAAAACAATCCTATTAACTTTATGACTAAAGTTGAAGGAGGTACATTTAAAATGGGATCAAAGGATTCTGACAGGTCTGCTGACAATGACGAACAAACTGAACACACTGTTACAGTTAAAGATTTTGAATTATGTAAATTTGAAGTTACTGTTTGGCAATGGAAAGAATATGTAAAAGCAAATAAATTAAAAATGCCTGTTAAACCAACATGGGGTTTTGTAGATAATTATCCTATTAACAATGTTACTTGGGAAGAAGTAATTCAATATTGCAACTGGTTAAGCAAAAAAGAAAAGTTAACTCCAGTTTATTCTCAAAATGGCCCAAATATATTTTGTAACTTTAATGCAAATGGATATAGACTTCCAACTGAAGCTGAGTGGGAGTATGCTGCAAAAGGTGGAAAAAAAGCTAAAGAAACTAAATTTAGCGGAAGCACAACTGTAAATGAAATTGCCTGGCATAAAGCAAACAGCAAAGGTTCTCCTCACACTGTAGGAACTAAATTACCAAACGAACTTGGTATTTACGACATGAGCGGAAATGTATGGGAATGGTGCTGGGATTGGTACAACAAAGATTATTACAAAGTAGAAGATGGAAATAATCCAAAAGGACCAACAATGGGAGAAAGAAAAAGTGTAAGAGGTGGTTCATGGGATAGTAATATCAATTATTTACGTCCTGCAAATAGAATTTCAACAATTCCATCTAAAACACATGAATTTTACGGATTTAGAGTTGCGCGTTCAATAATAGACTAAAAAAATAAAGAAAGTTATACCTAATTAGATAAAAGCCTCATTTGAATTAATTCAAATGAGGCTTTTATTTTTAAATTATATTTTTTTAAAACTCAACATCTTATTCTACAGCAACTATTGTATCTACTTCTTCAATGTCTAATGGATCATCCATTGATTCAATTACTATTTTAGAGACTTTAGTTGCATTGAATTTTTCTAAAGCTTCCAAACCCTCTCCTTCTCCACTAAAATAAGGAAACACATCCATAATTGGTGACTCTGAAATAACAGGAATAGTATAGTCGCCCATAGTATTTTTCATAACATGAGTAGTGTTATCATAAGCCTCTTTCACATCATTTGCTTGAACTAATAAATGCATATTTGTTTTTCGCTCTTTTCCACTTTCTTCATCATAGGCTACTAATGAAACTTTAGATCTAAACCATCGATCAGCTTTTTCAAAAGGATGAATTTCTGCATAGTTTGCTACTTTAATATTGGTGATTTTAAATTCTTCACTAACATAAGCCGACATTTCTTCATTGATTCTTCTTTCTGCTTCAGTGTAAGATATCGCATCTACTAAATAAGGTTCTGTTGTAACTTTTTGCACTCCATTCTCATCAATTTTTCTATATTTAACTTTACACTCATACCAAGTTGCACTCATATCTTTATATTTTTTTTAGGATGTCAAAGATAATTTTTAAAGAAAAAAAATACTATTATTTCATGAATAGATATTCACAATTTTTCACATTCTTGTTTTATTACAAAAATCATATTGTTAATTAAATCCGTGTATAAAGGAAATAGTTTGTGTAAAACTTTTTAAACTAAATAAAAAAAAGACTACTTTTGCACAAAATTTAAAATAAACGTTATGGCAACGAATAGAACTTTTACAATGATTAAGCCAGATGGTGTTGAAAATGGACACATTGGTGGAATTTTAAATATGATTACTGAAGGTGGCTTCAGAATTGTAGCACTAAAATTAACACAACTTACTTTAGCTGATGCTAAGGAATTTTATGCAGTTCATGCTGAAAGACCTTTCTATGGTGAATTAGTTGAGTTCATGACTCGCGGACCAATTGTTGCTGCTATCTTAGAAAAAGATAACGCTGTTGAAGATTTTAGAACTTTAATTGGTGCTACAAATCCTGCAAATGCAGAAGAAGGAACTATCCGTAAAAAATATGCTACTTCTATGGGAGAAAATGCAGTTCACGGTTCTGATAGTGATGAGAATGCAGCTATTGAAGGTGCTTTCCATTTTTCTGGAAGAGAAATGTTCTAGTAAAATATATTTCAATAAAAAAGCCCTGCAATGCAGGGCTTTTTTATTATCTTAAAACTAAAGTTTTTACAACTTCTTTTCCTATTTCTTGGTTAATCATTTTAATGATTTTCTCTCTACCAAACATCAGTTCTTCTCTTAATACTGATGAAGTTAATTTCACATAAAGTGTTTCTTTTCTTAATTCTACTTCCTCAGTATAATTTGCAACACCATTCCCCATTAAACTAAACCACACTTCTTTAACTTCTATTTTATCAATTCCTCCTTGAAGTTTATTGTGTGAAATAAAATTTTTTAAAACATCTTGAATAGATTGTTCTTCATTAAATCGCTTTGCCATCTTATTCCTTTTTTAAATCTGTTCTTTTTTTGTAAAAATAAATTAAATCATTACTATTTTTCACAACTAATTCTTCTTTTGATAACTTAATTAACTCTTCAGTCCAAGAAGCATGTTCTGTTTTGTAGTCAAACCAAAATACATTCTCTTTTTCTACTATAGTGAAATTTTCAAATAAATTATTAGACAACAAACCACCATCTAATTGCGGAATAACTTTATTCCTTGTACCACTCATTTTGTCAAATTTAATAAAATCAATAGTTTCATTAATTTTAAATTCTTTCGTTGAGCCATCAGGCATTTCAACTTTTTCAATCTCCCAAAAACCATTTAATCCTACCAAATTTTCTGGTTTTACATCAGATTGACAAGATAAAATTGATAAAAACAACAGTCCAAAAATGATTTTTATATGCTTCATAATAGTATTCTTTTCAAAAAATAAAATTACAATATTAATTACGGAATTAAACTATTTCTTATTTTTAATATCTAATAAAAAAGTGAAGTATGAAAAACTGGAATTACACAAGGTTAATTGCATTAAGTATATTTATTTGCAGTTGTTCAAAATCTGAAGAAAATACTCCAATAGAATCGATGTATTTTCCAGCTAATAATAGTTCTATTTGGGAAACAAAAACAACCACTGAACTTGGTTGGAATGAAAACGAAGTACAACCCTTATTAGATTATTTAGAATTAAAAAACTCAAAAAGCTTTATAGTATTACATAACGGAAAAATTGTAATGGAATATTACTTTAACGGACATAATGACAATAGTTCTTGGTATTGGGCAAGTGCAGGAAAAACCCTTACAACAGCCGTTACAGGAATAGCTGAAGAGGAAGGTCACATAAACATAAATGATAAAGTATCAGATTATATTGGCACAGGATGGACAAGCTTGCCTTTAGCAAAAGAAAATTTAATTACTTGTAAACATCTGTTAACAATGACATCTGGATTAGATGACTCCATCAATGGTATTGATTCAGCAAGCCTTCAGTATATTGCAGACGCCGGGACAAGATGGGCTTATCATGGCGTATTTTTCAAATTACAAGATGTTATTTCCCAAGCTACAAATCAAACTTGGAATAACTATTTTAATACAAAATTAAAAAATCCTATTGGCATGAGTGGTTTATGGCTACAAACTGTTACTGAAAATGTATATTGGAGTAATACTAGAAGTATGGCTCGTTTTGGCTTACTTGCTTTAAATAATGGTAATTGGAATGGAACACAAATTATTAATCAGAACTTTTTTACACAGTCAATTAATACATCACAAAACATTAATTTAAGCTATGGCTATTTATGGTGGCTTAACGGTAAATCAAGTTATCATTTGCCAAGCACGCAATTTGAATTCAATGGAAGCATTATTCCATCTGGGCCAAATGATATGTTTATGGCTTTAGGGAAAAATGATCAAAAAATTTATGTTATACCAAGTAGAAAAATAGTAATCATTAGAATGGGAAATGCTGCTGACAATGAAACAGCTGCATTATCAGATTTTGATGAAGTTCTTTGGCAGAAAATCAATGCAGTAATTAATCCTTAAAAAGAAACTTAACAATTGCATACATTAACAGTACAAAAGAAAATAATCGAAGTGTAATAAAAATCGTTGGAAAAGATTCTTCTAAAAAGGTAGCTGGCAAAGCCAAAATTACACTTATACCAACTAATTTTAGTGGCGAAGCATTTCTAAAAAAAGAAACTATTTTCATAATTATTTAAAGAAAGAATCAACAAATTCATACTTATTAAATACTTGAAGGTCATCAATCCCTTCACCTACTCCAATATATCGAACAGGTATTTTAAACTGATCAGAAATACCAATCACAACACCACCTTTAGCAGTTCCGTCTAATTTAGTAACAGCAAGACTTGTTACTTCTGTAGCTGCAGTAAATTGTTTTGCTTGTTCAAATGCATTTTGACCTGTAGAACCATCTAAAACTAACATTACATCATGCGGAGCATTTGGTACAACTTTTTGCATAACTCTTTTAACCTTCGTTAATTCATTCATTAAATTAACTTTATTGTGTAATCTACCTGCTGTATCGATAATAACAATATCAGCATTTTGAGAAACTGCAGATTGCAAAGTGTCAAATGCAACAGAAGCTGGGTCACTACCCATTTGTTGCCTTACAATTGGCACACCTACTCTATCTGCCCAAATTTGCAGTTGATCGATTGCAGCTGCTCTAAAAGTATCAGCAGCGCCTAATACAACACTATAACCCGCTTTTTTAAACTGACCTGCTAATTTACCAATAGTAGTTGTCTTTCCAACTCCATTAACACCAACAACCATTATGACATAAGGTTTTACATCTTTAACAATTGAATAATCAACTGCATCATCTGTATTGTTCTCAGACAACAAGCTTGCAATCTCTTCCCTTAAGATTTGATTTAGCTCACTAGTGCCTAAATACTTATCGGCAGCAACACGTTTTTCAATTCTTCCTATGATTTTTAATGTAGTTGTTACACCTACATCTGAAGAGACTAATATTTCTTCAAGATTGTCCAATACATCATCATCAACTTTTGTCTTACCAGCAACAGCTTTAGAAAGTTTAGTAAAAAATGTTGTTTTAGACTTCTCTAATCCTTTATCAAGAGTTTGTTTCTCTTGCTCACTTAGGTTAGGGTCTTTTTTATCTGAAGAAAATATTTTTTTAAAGAAACTCATTTTATTATTGTAATTATAAACAAATGTAAAAATAAAAAAGCTACTTTCAAACGAAAGTAGCTTTTCTATATATTTTGTATTTACTAATTATTTCTTACTTAAGAAATCATCTACTAATTCTGGAGCCATAACAGATTCCACAAATGTATAAGCACCAGTTTTTGGAGACTTAACCATTTTAATAGCTTTTGTTAATCTTTTAGAAGATGTTTGTAAAGTTGCTACGGTTTTCTTTGCCATGATTTAAATTATTTAATTTCTTTATGTAAAGTAACTCTTTTCAAAACAGCATTGAATTTTTTAATTTCCAATCTGTCTGGAGTGTTTTTTTTGTTTTTTGTAGTAATGTAACGAGAAGTCCCTGCAACTCCTGAAGCTTTATGCTCTGTACATTCTAATATAACCTGAATTCTATTGCCTTTCTTAGCCATTTTCTATGTTATTATTGGTTATCGAATTATTTTATAAATCCGTCTGCTTTTGCTTTTTTCAAAACAGCAGCAATACCAAGTTTATTAATTGTTTTTAATGCAGCGGTAGATACTTTTAAAGTAACCCATTTATCCTCTTCAGGAATATAAAAACGTTTTTTAAACAAATTAACAAAGAATTTTCTCTTCGTTTTATTCATAGCGTGAGAAACATTGTTTCCAACCATTGCTCTTTTTCCTGTAAGTTCACAAACTCTTGACATTATTCTATAATCTTTATATCGTTATTCAAAATCAGGGTGCAAAGAAACAAAAATTTATAACATCAAACAACATTCTTTAATTAATTTTTTAAAATTTCTTTATATAAAATCTCTAAGGCTTTATTTACACTTCGATCTATTACTTTTTCTCTAGGTTGTCCAAAGTTAAACTCTTCGATAATAACTTGTTTTGGAGTGACTACAGAAATGAAAACTGTACCTATCTCAACATCCGATTCCCCCTTTGAAGGTCCAGCATTTCCGGTAGTTGCAATCGCATAATCAGTCTTTAAAATACGCTGAACTGAAAGTGCCATTTCTTGAACTATTTCTTTACTAACAACAGAATATTTTTCAATTAAATCTTCGCTTATGTCTAACAAATTAATTTTTGCCTCAGTTGCATAAGTAACCATACTTCCTTTAAAATAATTAGATGCACCAGGAATTGAGGTTATCAATTGAGCAATTTTTCCACCTGTGCAACTTTCCGCTGCAGATAGAGTTAAGTTTCTTTCTTTAAGCAAATTGCCAATAATTCTTTCAATAGGCTCGTCGTCGTCAAAGCCAACAATGTCATTAGGGATTAATTTTTGAAGTTTTTCAACTTCTATTTGAATTGCATCTTTTAAAGCTTGTTCATCTTTACCTCTAGCCGTTAAACGCAACCTAACCCTTCCTGGACTTGGCAAGTAAGCTAATTTAATAAATAACGGAAGGTTGTTTTCCCAATCTTCAATTTCTTCAGCAAGTAAACTTTCGCCCTTACCATAAGTCATCATGGTCTTATGTAGAATGTATGGTCTTTCAAATTTTTGAACTAAAGATGGAATAATTTCTTCATCAACTAAATACTTCATTTCATAAGGAACTCCTGGCAATGAAATGAAAATTGTATTTTCCTTTTCCATCCACATTCCTGGTGCAGTTCCCACTTTATTAAACAACACTTTAGCTTTTGACGGAACCAAAGCTTGATCTTTATTAATTTGAGAAATAGGCCTTTTATAAATCCCTTCTATTAATTCGGTTACATGACTTAGTACTGCAGCATCATTTATCAATGTATCATCAAAATAAGTGCAAAAAGTTTTTTTTGTAATATCATCTTTCGTTGGACCTAATCCACCTGTGATAACAATTACATCAACTTTATTTTGTAAATTTTTAAATGTAGAAAGTATATGCTCTTCTTTATCTGAAATTGAAAGCATTTCTACTGTTTCAATCCCAATTTTATCTAAAGCTTTTGCAATATATGAGGAATTAGTATCAACAATTTGGCCGATGAGTATTTCATCGCCAATGGTTATAATTGAGGCAGTCATAAATTTTTAAGTGTGGATTTTGAAGTCTTTTTTAATTTCTTTAACTGACATATCTACTCTATCTTTTAAAGATTTAAAAACTTCAATTATTTCTTTTCTTTTTCCTTGAGACTTAGCCCAAGTCATAATTTGAAGATTCTCCTCATAAGCAATATCCATACCTAATAAGTCTAGAGATGGTTTGATCTTATGAGCTGCGGCATAAACTCTAGTATAGTCTTTTTCTTCTACTCCCATTTTAATTGAAGCAACTTCATCTGGAACTTCAGTAAGAAAAAGATTGACAATTTGATGTGCAAAATCAGTATCATTTTCTGAAATTTCATAGACTTTCGATAAATTGTATTGTAAAGCCATATTATTTTACATTTATTTTAAACATCTGTTTATCTTCAATAAAACCCTCTAACACATCACCTGCCGAAACTTTAGAAACACCTTTTGGAGTACCTGTAAAAATGATATCTCCTTTTTTTAAAGTAAAATATTGAGAAATATAAGAAATCAACTCATCTATTTTCCACAACATTAATTTAGAATTTCCAGTTTGGACAACTTCATTATTCTTCTTTAACTCAAAGTTAACATTTTCTAGTGAAGAAAAATTATTTTTCGGTAAAAAGTCACTTATAACTGCTGAACCGTCAAAAGCTTTCGAAATTTCCCAAGGCAAACCCTTCTCTTTCAACTTGCTCTGTAAATCTCGAGCTGTAAAATCAATTCCTAAACCAATTTCATCATAGTATTTATGAGCGAATTTTTTATCAATATACTTCCCTACTTTGTTAATTTTTACCAACAATTCTACTTCATGATGAACATCATTAGTAAACTCAGGAATAACAAATGGAAACTTTTTTAATAATACAGAAGAATCAGCTTTCATAAAGATTACTGGCTCTTCAGGCTTTTCATTATTCAATTCAGAAATATGGTCTGCATAATTTCGACCGATACAAATTATTTTCATTTATAATAGTAATTACTAAGTCACTTATTTAGTATTCAATTTTCTTAACTTAATGGCAGTTAAAACCTTTTTAGTATACAACGGAAAATCGGCATTTTGCAACCAATTAAAATATCCTGGTTCATTTTCTAAAACATCATCTACTAAAGCGCCTTTATGTTTTCCAAAAGAAAAAATCTCTTTACCTTCTTTATTCATAGCAATAAAACCAGCAAAATCAACTGACTTCTTACGAGTTGTAAATTCAGAAAGTGTTTTCATATCGTTTTCTAAATCCGGATAACGATCTAATTGTGCCTTTAATATCTCGTAAGTAGCTTCAGTATCTGCATTTGCACTATGCGCATTTTCTAACGTTTCTCCACAATAAAACTTATAAGCAGCACTTAGAGTACGTTCTTCTTTTTTATGAAAAATAGTTTGAATATCAACAGAAACACTGTTTTTCATATCAAAATCTACACCCGCACGGAGCATTTCTTCCGCTAATAATGGAATGTCAAAACGATCTGAATTAAAACCTGCCAAATCACTATCTTTAATCATATTGTAAACATGAGGAGCCAGTTCATTGAAAGTTGGCTCATTTGCAACCTTTTCATCTGAAATACCGTGAATTGCAGTAGTTTCAGCAGGAATTGGAATCGTAGGATTTACCAACCAGGTTTTACTCTCTTTATTTCCGTTTGGATATATTTTAACCACTGCAATTTCAACTATTCTATCTTTAGAAACATTAATCCCTGTAGTTTCTAAGTCAAAAAAGCAAATTGGTCTATTTAATTTTAATTCCATTCTTATTTTTTTTTCGAAATATGTAAATTATAATTATTTCGGCGATTATTAGATTAAAAATCCAACCTAACCAAGATACTATTTGATAAGTATCCATAGGTGGAGTATGAAACAAAAATACAATAATGTATTTAAAAAGGCGTAATGAAATTGCAGATAATGTTAAGGCAAAACTTCTAATTGCAAATTTTTGATGTGCTTTAAAATTTAAATTTTTAGCATAATAAAAAGACATATATGTAAAAAAGATCCATAATACAGATAATATTACAAACGATATTTTAGACACTACTCCACCATTTGCATGACACCCCATTATTAAAGCCGAAGGACCTGAAAACAAAAGAATTACGAGAATGTAAAATTTTCCAATTAGCTTATGTAAGTTGGAATATTTCTTTCTAAAAAAAGGCCAAAATTGAATCCAACCAATTAAAACTAAAAAAACACTTGAGTAAACATGTGTAAAAAAAGCAACATTATAATACGTTAATTTAACTTCTTCTTGTTTTAATTTTAAAAAGATAACATCAAAGTTTAATGGAACATACTGTAGTGTTATTAAAAGCAGTAAAAATGTAAAATAGAAGTAACTTCCTAATAATAAAGCTTTAATTACTTTCATTATCTTCCAAATCTATCATAATATTCTTCTGCATTTTCTTCATATAAAAGCAGCAAATCTATATTTTCAATTTTGGTAAAGGTTTTTTTAACATCAGTAAAAACTGGCATATACCAATCGTAATCTTCAAAATAAGAACGCAATTGACGGTTTTTAAAAGAATATCCATGACGCGCATAAATAGAGTTTCTTAAAATAAAAATATCTGCTTTCGTTAAATTCTCAGCAAATTCTTTCGTTACTTTATCTTTAGAAGTATTTACCTTAAGAACAGCTCCAGTAGTTGTAAAATATTCTTCGTCTTCCCATTCATATTCTTTATCATTATCAACGTCTTTATACTTTACTTTTTTTGACTTATCCCAATCTATATATTCGTGACTTAGCTCATTATCAGCATTGTACTCAAATACTTTTTTATATAATTTCAAGCGCCTTCTGTCTATTCTCAAAACTTCATTCGCCTGCCATTTTCCATTAATAATACTATCATTTTTTAAAATTGAAAATTCAAACTTTCCATCATATTTATCATCTCCAGGTTCTGAAACTTTAAAATAGAAACCTTTTTCATTTTCAACCAAACTACCTTTAAACGGCCTTATATTCCCGCTTACAACAGGATGCCCATTAACAATTGTATCTATAATATTATCAATAGAAATAGAAATTCTTTTATTATAATTAACCTCATAATAATCTTCAGAATCTTTAAATTTAACTTCTTCTTCAGGTGTTATATCACTCGTGTAATCTCCAACCCAATAACCTAACAAATCTTCTTTGGTAGTCATTACTAAATTTTCGGTAACTACAGGCTCTTCGAATTCATACAAAACCTCATCTAATTTTAGATTTTGAGATACTTCGTTTTTAATTGCTTCTTTACAACCTAGAAATGCAAACACAACTGATACAATAAAAAGTTTTTTCATCGATTTCTTTTTTTCAAATATAAAAAAACCCGACAGGTTTTAGAAACTTGTCGGGTTTAATATTTATTATAATTTTTTAAACGTCTCTGTTTACATCAAAAGCTTCTAAATAATCAGCAACTCTTTTAACGAAACTTCCACCAAGAGCTCCATCTACAACTCTATGGTCATAAGAGTGCGATAAGAACATTTTTTGGCGAATTCCAATGAAATCTCCTTCAGGAGTTTCAATAACTGCAGGAACTTTTCTAATTGCACCAAGAGCTAAAATACCTACTTGTGGTTGATTGATAATTGGTGTTCCAAAAACAGAACCGAAAGTACCTACATTGGTAACCGTATAAGTTCCTCCTTGAGTATCGTCTGGTTTTAATTTACCTGCTTTTGCACGACCACCTAAATCATTAACCGCTTTTGCCATACCTACCAAATTTAATTGGTCAGCATTTTTAATTACAGGAACAATTAAGTTTCCGTTTGGTAAAGCTGCAGCCATACCTAAATTTATATTTTTACGCTTAATGATGTAATCACCATCAACCGAAATATTCATTCCTGGGAAATCTTTTAACGCTTTTGCAACTGCTTCCATCATAATAGGTGTGAAAGTTAACTTTTCACCTTCTCTCTTTTCGAACGTTGCTTTATGCTTGTCTCTCCATTTTACAATGTTTGTCACATCTACTTCAATAAACGACTGGACGTGAGCTGAAGTTTGAACCGAAGCTACCATGTAACCCGAAATTAACTTACGCATTCTGTCCATTTCAATAATTTCATCCCCACCGTTTACAGAAACGGGAGCAGCCTTAGTCGTATCTTTAAATGCAACAATTGGAGTAGAAGCAACTGGAGCAACTGCAACTGGTTGATTCCCTCTATTTTTAATATAATTTAATATATCTTCTTTGTTTACTCTTCCGTCTTTACCAGAACCAGCAATTGATTCTAATTCAGCTAACGAAATACCTTCTTCTTTAGCAATGTTTTTAACTAATGGAGAAAAGAATTTATCTGAATCTGAAAAATCCGCACTTGAAACAGTCTCTTTAGCAACTTCTAATGCTTTTTCAACAGCCGCAACTGGAGCCGAAGCTACTTCTGCAGTTGGAGTTGCTGCAACAGCACCACCTTCTGTTTCAATAATTGCAATAGTTTGACCTACTTGAACAACATCATCTACATTAAAAAGAATTTCAGTTAAAACTCCTGAAACTTCTGAAGGAACTTCACTATCTACTTTGTCTGTAGCTATTTCAAGAACAGCTTCATCCATTTCTATAGTTTCACCTACATTTTTCAACCAATTTGTAATGGTTGCTTCCGCAACACTTTCTCCCATTTTAGGAAGTTTTAATTCAAATTTTGCCATATTCTTACTGTATCGTTGTGATGTTTAGTTTGGAATGCAAAATTAATAAAAGTTTTTAGCTTTCACTATCAATTGCATAATTTTATTTATTTATTCAAGTTGTCTATTAAAATCACTTCTCCTCTATCGTTACTGCTATTACTTCCTATTAAAAAATTACTTGTAAATATTCTGTTTTTGAAAGTAATATTAGTTGCTTTATTCCTTTCCATAAAAGCCATAATTTCTTTAAACGAAAAACTATTCGCATCAAAAATTATTTCAATATTCCTTTTTTTATTATTTATAAAATCCTCAAAACTGGCAAAACAAGTAGTTGTTTTCTTTAAGTTTAATTGTAGTTCGCTTTTAGAAAAAACAATATACTCCTCAATTTTAGCTTGTGTTACTTTTTGTTGTTTTCCTTTAATAAAACTAAAAACAAAAGCTCCAAATTGCATCATTACATCAAAAAAAATCGATTTTCTATAATGTTTTCTATAAAAAAACTGCATTGCTTCGCGAAAACGTTTCATATAAAATCCATCACGAACCGTACTTTCTCCTTTATAATGAATAACTGTTGTGTCAGCAAAATAATAATTTTCTCTTCCTGTTTTTTTAACTAAATAACTTAAATCAATATCATCTGAATACATAAAACAGTTTTCATCAAATCCACCAACTACAAGATATAAACTACGCTTCATTACCATAAATGCTCCAACCAAAATATCAACTTCTCCTGATTGATCTTCATTCAAATGTTGTGCATAATATTGATTAAACCTGTTAAAATTTGGAAACATTTTATACAAGCCAAAAATCTTTGTAAAAGCAACCCAAGGAGTTGGAACGCCACGTTTACTTTCAGGAAGAAAGTTTCCAGTTCCATCGATTAATTTGCAACCAATAATTCCATGAGCTGATAGCTGACAGCTATACGCTAAAAGCTTTTTAAAAGTGTCTTCAGCAACTACAGTATCTGGATTTAGAATACAAATATATTCGCCTTTAGCTTCTGCAACACCTATATTATTTCCTTTTGGGAAACCTAAATTTTCTTTATTTTCAATTAATCTAATATTTGGAAAAAGCTGCTTCATCATTAAACAACTATCATCTGATGAGTTATTATCAATTACGATAATTTCGCCATCAATGCCTTCTAATGCTTTTTGAACACTAAAAACACATTGCTCTAAAAAGAAACGCACATTATAATTAAGTATGATGACCGATAGTTGCATAGTGCGAATATAATTAAACTTTAAAACTATTTGTAAGAACAATTTATTTAATTGAGAAATTCTTAATATCTTCGGAGTGCAAAATATTTCACACTCCTAAATTAATAAACAAATAGCTCATAAATATGAAATTTTTATTCAAATTATCACTGATTCTATTGTCATTAAACATGTTTTCGCAAGAAGACATAAAGTCAAATTATGACAAAAAAGAAGTCTATATTCCTATGCGAGACGGCACAAAACTTTTTACTGCCATTTACACACCTAAAGATATTTCAAAGAAGAGAAAGTATCCTATGTTGATGCAAAGAACTTGTTATAGTATTGCTCCTTATGGAGAAGAAAAATTCAAGGAATCACTTGGTCCAAATTCTTTTTTAGAAAACGATAAATACATTTTCATTTATCAAGATGTACGCGGAAGATATATGAGTGAGGGTCTTTTCACTAATATGACTCCTCAAGTAGAACACAAAGCAAAAAAAAATATTGATGAAAGCACAGACACTTATGACACCGTTGATTGGTTAGTAAAAAACATCAAAAATAATAATGGAAAAATTGGGCAATATGGAACTTCTTATCCTGGGTTTTATACGGCAGCTGGAACAATTGCAAATCATCCTGCTTTGGTAGCATCTTCGCCACAGGCTCCTATTTCTGATTTCTTTTTTGATGATTTTCATCACAATGGTGCGTTTGTAATGGGTTATTTTAGAACTTTTCCAGTTTTTGGGGTCCAAAAAACGAAA
Organism: Flavobacterium sp.; assembly: GCF_034111225.1. GTDB lineage: Bacteria > Bacteroidota > Bacteroidia > Flavobacteriales > Flavobacteriaceae > Flavobacterium. The sequence continues at coordinate 203,172 of NZ_JAWUXR010000011.1, forward strand.
GTAGAAAAAGACGGTTGGTATATGGGTCAATTCATAAGACCAACTTCTCAAGATGGTTCTATTTTTTATAATGAACTTGGAACGGTAAAAGAAGCAAGTGACAAATATTATAAAGACAATTTCTTTATGCAAGAAATCATCGAACATCCAAATTATGATAGTTTTTGGCAATCAAGAAATATATTACCTCATTTAAAAGGGATAAACCATGCTGTAATGACTGTTGGTGGTTGGTTTGACGCTGAAGATTTAGCCGGACCATTAAACATTTACAAAACTATTGAAAAGAATAATCCAAAAGCAAAAAACACTATTGTAATGGGCCCTTTTTCACATGGTGGATGGGGAAGAGAGTCAGGAAAACATTTCCATAATGACATTTATTTTGGAGATAGCATTGCTACTTTTTATCAAAAAAATATTGAATATAAGTTCTTTACACATTATTTAAAAGGTAATTCAAAAAATGCTGTTGCCTTGCCTGAAGCTTATATGTTTGACACTGGAAAAAAAGTATGGAATGAATTCGCCAATTGGCCTCCAAAAAACAGTACTAAATTAAATTTCTATTTAAGTTCGAATGGAAAATTAGAAAAAGAAAAATCGCAAAACGATTTGTTTTCTGAATATTATAGTGACCCAAATAATCCGGTTCCAAGTAGTATAAACCATAGTGATTTTAATGGGTTTACTCCAAGAAATTATATGAGTGAAGACCAACGTTTTGCTTTAAACAGACCTGATGTTGTAACATTCACCACTGAATATTTAACAGAAGACATAACTTTGGCAGGAGAAATCATGGCAAAATTAAAGATAGCTTCTTCTTCGTCTGATGCAGATTTCATTGTAAAATTAATTGATATTTACCCTGCTAATGAGCCTCAAAATGCTGATAAGCCAAATGTACTGTATGCAAATTATCATCAAATGGTTCGTAGTGAAGTTATGCCTGCACGTTTTAGAACTAGTTTTGAAAAACCAGAAGCTTTAACCCCAAATCAAGCTACCGAAGTAAATTTTAGATTACAAGATGTTTTACATACGTTCAAAAAAGGACACAAAATCCAAATTCAAATTCAAAGTACTTGGTACCCAATGATTGCTGTGAATCCACAAAAGTTTTTGGACAATCAATATTTAGCTAAAAAAGAAGATTATACTAAATCCTTCATCAAGATTTTCAACGAAAGTCATATTGAAGTAGAAGTATTAAAATAAGAAATGAAAGCTGTCTGAAAAGGCAGCTTTTTTTATTTGCAATCAAAACATTGTTTCATTATAGGCAATAAACTACTTTTGCATTTTAAAATCTTAATACCAAATTCACTGTGAATTACCTTTCTGTAGAAAATATATCAAAAGCTTATGGCGAACGTGTTTTGTTTGACAATGTTTCGTTTGGAATTAACAAAGACCAAAAAATAGCTTTTATTGCCAAAAATGGTTCTGGAAAAACAACTATCATGAACATGATTAATGGCTTAGACGAACCAGATACTGGCCAAGTGATACTTAGAAAAGGTATTAATATGGCTTTTTTATCACAAGACAATAATCTACAAGATGAATTGACTATTGAAGAAAGCATTTTTGCTTCTGATAACGAAATATTAAAAGTCATTGAACGTTACGAAAAAGCATTAGAAAATCCTGAAGATGAGGACGTTTATCAACGCGCTTTTGACGACATGGACCGCTTTAATGCTTGGGATTTTGAAACACAATACAAACAAATTCTTACCAAACTAAAGTTAGACGATTTAAAAGTAAAAGTAAAAGGACTTTCTGGAGGACAAAAAAAGCGTTTATCGTTAGCTATTATTTTAATTAACAGACCCGATTTGTTAATTTTAGATGAACCAACCAATCACCTTGACTTAGAAATGATTGAATGGTTAGAAGAATATTTTGCAAAAGAAAACATTACTTTATTTATGGTTACTCACGACCGTTTCTTCTTGGAGCGTGTTTGTAACGAGATTATAGAATTAGACAACAATAAACTATATCAATACAAAGGGAACTATTCTTACTATTTAGAAAAAAAAGAAGAACGAATTGCTTCAGAAAATTCTAGTATTGACAAAGCACAAAATCTATTCGTAAAAGAATTGGCTTGGATGCGAAGACAACCAAAAGCAAGAACTACAAAATCAAAATCGCGTCAAGATGATTTTTATGTAATTAAAGAAAAAGCTGAAAGTCGTAGAAAAGAGAATGTAGTTGAACTAGAAATCAACATGGAACGAATGGGAAGCAAAATTATTGAATTGGTTAAGCTGAACAAAAGTTTCAAAGACAGAGTCATTCTAGATGATTTTACCTATGCTTTTCAACGTGGAGAACGTATTGGGATCATTGGAAAAAACGGAACAGGTAAATCGACTTTCTTAAATATTATGACACAAACAATGCCGCCAGATTCTGGAAAGGTAATTGTAGGTGACACAATCAAAATTGGGTATTATACACAAAGTGGAATTAATCCAAAACCGGGGCAAAAAGTAATTGATATTATTAAAGAATACGGTGAATATATTCCACTTACAAAAGGAAAAATTATTTCGGCTTCTCAATTATTAGAACGCTTTTTGTTTGATGCTAAAAAGCAATACGATTTTGTAGACAAATTAAGTGGTGGGGAATTGAAACGTTTGTATTTATGTACGGTTTTAATTCAGAATCCTAATTTCTTAATTCTAGATGAGCCAACGAATGATTTAGATATTGTTACTTTAAATGTATTAGAAAGTTTCTTATTAGATTTCCCTGGAAATTTATTAGTAGTCTCTCACGACAGGTATTTCATGGATAAAATTGTGGATCACTTATTTGTTTTCCGTGGTGAAGGTGAAGTAGAAGATTTTCCTGGAAATTATTCAGACTTTAGAGCGTATGAAGATTCTGCAGACATTCAACAAAAAGAAGACAATAAAGCGGATAAAAAAGACTGGAAACAACAAAACAATACTTCTAGTTTAACATTCAATGAGCAAAAAGAATATCAAAAAATCGAAAGAGAAATCAAAGATTTAGAATTCGAAAAAGCTAAAATAGAACAATTATTTACTGATGGTAAAGTAACAGACGATGCTATTGAAAAAAAGGCAAACGAATTACAAAACATCATTAAAAAAATGGAAGCTAAAGAAGAACGTTGGTTTGAACTTTCGGCTAAAATTGAGTAGATTTAAGTTCTTAGTAAAGAGTAATTAGTAATTAGCTTTTCAAATTCAAAACTAATTACTAGTTACTTATCACTATTTACTAAAACAAGATGAAACATATAATTAAATCCTATCTGAAATTCCTTTTCAACTCCAAAAACGAACACGGAGTACATTCGCCATTTGTGTATGATTTGGCTACCAAATGTTTTCACGACAAAACCAATTATCCTGAATATTCAATTCTTAAAAACTATAGAAATTCGCTTTTAGTAAACAAAAACACTATTAATGTAACTGATTTTGGCGCAGGCTCTAGAGTTTTCAAATCGAATACGAGGGAAATCTCAAAAATTGCAAAAACAGCAGGAATTACTTCAAAAAACGCTGAACTTTTATTTAGGATTACACATTATTTTCAACCTGAAGATGTCCTTGAAATTGGAAGTTCATTAGGCTTAGCCACTTCTGCTCTATCACTTGGAAATCTAAAAGCTAAGATTACCACTTTAGAAGGTTGCCCTAGCACAATGAATCAAGCCCAAACGCAATTTCAAAAATTCAATTTCAAAAACATTGATTGTATCAATACCAAATTTTCAAGTTATTTAAAAAACTGTCAATTACCAACTGTCAACTATCAATTAATATACTTCGACGGTAATCATTCCAAAAAAGCGACTTTAAACTATTTTGACCTTTTATTACCAACAATTACGAACGACACTGTTTGGATTTTTGATGATATTCATTGGTCTGCTGATATGGATAAAGCTTGGGAAGTCATTAAAAATCATCCGCAAGTTACTGTTACAATCGATACTTTTCAATGGGGAATTGTTTTCTTTAGAAAAGAACAAAAAAAAGAACACTTCATCATCAACCCAAATAAAACTTTAAGTTCTTTTATTTTTGAAAAAATAAGAGTCTAATTGTAACAAAATCATCTCTTTTTCTACTTATGAATAGTTAAGAATTCAAATTTTCAGAATTCTAAATTCTAAATTCTAAATAGAAATGGCACAACCAATAATCGAAATTAAAAATATTACTAGAGATTTCCCTCTTGGAAATGAAATTGTTAATGTTTTAAAAGGAATAGATTTAACTATAGACAAAGGAGAATATGTAGCTTTAATGGGACCTTCAGGCTCAGGAAAATCTACACTTATGAATTTACTAGGTTGTTTAGATACGCCAACAGGAGGAACTTACGTTTTAAACGGAAAGCGTGTAAGTGAAATGGAAGATGAAGAATTAGCCGAAATTAGAAACAAAGAAATTGGATTCGTTTTCCAAACTTTTAATTTAATGCCTAGAACTACAGCTTTAGACAACGTAGCACTTCCTATGATTTATGCAGGTTTTTCTAAAAGCGATAGAAACGAAAGAGCAACTGAAGTACTTACTCAAGTTGGCCTTTCAGACAGAATGGATCATAAACCCAACCAACTTTCAGGTGGACAAAGACAAAGAGTTGCCGTTGCAAGGGCTTTGGTAAACAAACCATCTATTATTCTTGCCGATGAACCTACTGGAAACTTAGACAGTAAAACTTCTTTAGAAATCATGACTCTTTTTGATGATATTCATGCAAACGGTAATACAGTTATTTTAGTTACTCACGAAGAAGAGGTAGCGCAACATGCACATAGAATCATCAGACTAAGAGATGGTGTTGTTGAAAGTGATGTTAAAAAATAAATAATTAGTGATTAGTAAAATTCTATATTACTAACAAAACACAAAATATTATTATTTAAACATTGTCTTTTGAAATTGATGTTGATATTGCCCTTGTCAAAACTACTTTTTCTTATCTTTGATAAAATTTAATCTAAACATGTTTTACTTAGTTGGAATATTGCTTTTTCTCTATATAGCTTTAAGATTGGCTACAAAAAACCGAGCTAAAAACTTAAACCATAGAAAACCTTTCAATATTAAAAGAACTAAGAAAGACTAAACACCATTTACTCATAAAATGAAAGTATATACTAAAACAGGTGATAAAGGAACAACTGCTCTTTTTGGGGGTACACGTGTACCAAAACACCACATCCGCATTGAAAGTTATGGAACTGTAGACGAATTAAATTCTCACATTGGTTTAATTCGCGATCAAGACATAAACACTTTATATAAAAATGCTTTAATCGAAGTTCAAGATCGTCTTTTTACAATTGGTGCAATTTTAGCAACTCCACCAGAAAAAGAAACGTTGAAAAACGGACAGCCAAGATTACAAAACTTGGGAATTCAAGAAACAGATATTGAGTATTTAGAAAATGAAATTGACATTATGGAAGAAAGCCTTCCGCCAATGACACATTTTGTTTTACCTGGAGGCCACACAACAGTGTCATATTGTCATATTGCAAGATGCGTTTGTCGTAGAGCAGAGCGTTTAACAACCCATTTAAATGACATAGAACCTACAGATGAACAAGTAATGAAATACCTAAACCGACTTTCTGACTATCTTTTTGTGTTGGCACGAAAGTTGTCTTTAGATTTAAAGGCAGATGAGGTACAATGGATACCTCGAAAATAAGAGTCCTATTGCTACGTGAATATTCAAAAAGGAATGCAAATTCCTAAACACAAAAAGAAAACGTTCTTAAATTTAAAGAAAAACACTAAAAAAAATTGCTTTTTTAAGTATTAAAATTACTTTTGCAAAAACTAAAATCGATATAAGATGTATTGGACATTAGAATTAGCATCATATTTAAGTGATGCACCTTGGCCAGCTACCAAAGATGAACTTATCGACTACGCTATTAGAACTGGTGCACCTTTAGAGGTGGTAGAAAACTTACAGTCTATTGAAGACGAAGGTGAAATCTATGAGTCTATCGAAGAAATTTGGCCCGATTATCCAACTGACGAAGATTATCTTTGGAATGAGGATGAGTATTAAGAAATAAAGAATACAACATAAAAAAGTCTCCTATTGAGGCTTTTTTTTGGTTACATTTGTTCACCATTATAGAAAAAAATAAAAATGAGTTTACTAAATTCTGTATTAAAAATGTTTGTGGGCGACAAGTCCCAAAAAGATATAAAGGCTATTCAGCCGCTAGTTAATAAAGTTAAGACTTTTGAATCTAAACTTGCTGCTTTATCAAATGATGAATTAAGGGCAAAAACACAAGAGTTCAAAGCATTAATCAAAGAAGCTAGGCTAGAAAAAGACAACCAAATTGCTGCCTTAAAGGTCCAAGCCGACACTACACAAGACATAGATGCTCGTGAAGATATTTATGTAGAAATTGATGCTATTGAAAAAGAAGCTTATGAGCTTTCTGAAAAAGTATTAAACGACATTCTTCCAGAAGCTTTTGCTGTTTTAAAAGAAACGGCTCGTAGATTCAAAGACAACAATACTATTACAGTTACTGCAACTGCAAAAGACAGAGAACTATCTGCTATAAAACCATATATTACAATTGTTGGCGACCAAACTAATTGGGCTAACTCTTGGGATGCAGCTGGTAAGCCTATTACTTGGGACATGATTCATTATGATGTTCAATTAATTGGTGGTGTAGTTTTACATCAAGGTAAAATTGCTGAAATGCAAACGGGTGAAGGAAAAACGTTAGTTGCAACTTTACCAATGTATTTAAATGCATTAACTGGAAACGGAGTTCACTTAGTAACAGTGAATGATTACTTAGCACGTCGTGATAGTACTTGGAAAGCACCTTTATTTGAATTTCATGGTTTAACTGTAGATTGTATTGACAATCATAAACCAAATACTGAAGAAAGAAGAGCTGCTTATAATGCTGACATTACTTATGGAACAAATAACGAATTTGGTTTCGATTATTTAAGAGATAATATGTCGCATTCACCAGAAGATTTAGTACAACGTAAACATAATTTTGCAATTGTTGATGAGGTCGATTCTGTATTAATTGATGACGCTCGTACACCGTTGATTATTTCTGGACCAGTTCCTCAAGGTGATCGTCATGAATTCTTAGAATTAAAACCTAAAGTAGAAAACTTAGTTGGTTTACAACGTAAGTTAGCTAACGAGTGTTTAATTGAAGCAAAAAGATTAATTAAAGAAGGTAACACTAAAGACGGAGGTTTTTATTTATTTAGAACTTACAGAGCATTACCTAAAAACAAAGCATTAATTAAGTTTTTATCGGAAGAAGGAATTAAACAATTGCTTCAAAAAACAGAAAACCATTACATGCAAGACAATAACAGAGAAATGCCTAAAATTGATGAGGCTTTATACTTTGTTATTGAAGAAAAAAACAACCAAGTTGAATTAACCGATAACGGAGTTCAATTCTTATCACAAGATACAGAAGGAGATTTCTTCCTTTTACCAGATATTGGAACTGAAATTGCGAAAATTGAAAAATTAGGTCTTTCAACGGAAGATGAAGCAGAAAAAAGAGAAGAATTATACAAAGATTTCTCTATAAAATCTGAACGTATTCATACTTTAACACAGTTACTAAAAGCATATACAGTATTTGAAAAAGATACCGAATATGTAATTATGGATAATAAAGTAATGATTGTAGATGAGCAAACAGGTCGTATTATGGACGGTCGTCGTTACTCAGACGGATTACACCAGGCAATTGAAGCAAAAGAAAATGTGAAAATTGAAGCTGCAACGCAAACATTTGCAACTGTAACACTTCAAAATTACTTTAGAATGTACAACAAGCTTGCTGGTATGACAGGTACTGCCACTACAGAAGCAGGTGAGTTTTGGGAAATCTACAAATTAGATGTTGTAGAAATTCCAACAAACAGACCAATTGCAAGAAAAGATAAAGAAGATTTCATTTATAGATCGGTTCGTGAAAAATTCAATGCTGTTATTGAAGACGTAGTTGTATTATCACAATCAGGTCGTCCGGTATTAATTGGAACAACTTCAGTAGAAATTTCTGAATTATTGAGTAGAATGCTTAAAATGCGTGGTATTCATCACAATGTATTGAATGCAAAAATGCACAAAAGTGAAGCCGAAATTGTTGCAGAAGCTGGTAATCCAGGAGTAGTAACAATTGCAACAAACATGGCTGGTCGTGGAACGGATATTAAATTATCTGCCGAGGTAAAAGCTGCTGGTGGTTTAGCAATTGTAGGAACAGAACGACATGATTCTCGTCGTGTTGACCGTCAGTTAAGAGGTCGTGCAGGACGTCAAGGAGATGTGGGTAGTTCACAATTTTACGTTTCACTTGAAGATAACTTAATGCGTTTATTTGGTTCAGAACGTGTTGCTAAAGTTATGGACAGAATGGGACTTGAAGAAGGTGAAGTTATTCAACATTCTATGATGACTAAATCTATTGAAAGAGCTCAGAAAAAAGTAGAAGAAAATAACTTTGGTATTCGTAAACGTTTATTAGAATATGATGACGTAATGAATGCTCAAAGAGAAGTAGTTTACAAAAGAAGAAAACATGCATTGCACGGTGAACGTTTAAATGTTGACATTGCAAACATGATGTTTGACACAAGTGAAATCATTGTTCAAGATAATAAAGCTATAAATGACTTTAAAAATTATGAATTTGAATTAATTCGTAGTTTCTCAATCAGTGCTCCTATTTCACAAAGCGAATTTGCTAAACTTTCAGAAACTGAAATAACTGCAAGAACATATAAAGCTGTTTTAGCTCACTATACTGATAAAATTGCTCGTAATGCAATAGAAGCGTTTCCAGTTGTTAAAAACGTATACGAAAACAATAACGGTAAGTATGAACGTATTGTTGTTCCTTTTACAGACGGAATTAAATCGTTAAACATTGTTACCAATTTAGAAAAAGCATATCAAACAGAAGCAAAATCTTTAATTACTGATTTTGAGAAAAATGTTTCTCTTGCAATTATTGATGAAGCTTGGAAAAAGCATCTTCGTAAAATGGACGAATTGAAACAATCTGTTCAGTTAGCCGTTCACGAGCAAAAAGATCCTTTATTAATTTATAAATTTGAAGCATTCAACTTATTCAAAAAAATGATGAATAATGTGAATAGAGAAGTGATTTCGTTCTTATTCAAAGCTGATTTACCTTCTCAAAATCCTAATGAAATTAGTGAAGCAAAGCAAGTAACTCAAAAAGGCAACTATACTGAATCTAAAGAAGAAGTATTAAATAGTGATGAATTGGCTTCTCGTAATAGAGATGCTGGTCAACAAGCCCAAAACAGACCTCAAGTAACGGAAACGATTACAAGAGAAATGCCTAAAATTAACCGTAACGATACGGTTACAATTAAGCATGTTATGAGTGGAAAAAGCGAAAGTATGAAATTCAAAAAAGCTGAATCAATGTTAGCTTCTGGAGAATGGGTTTTAGTAAACGAATAAATTAACACATATAATATTCAATAAATCATCCTCAACATCATAAAAAGAGTTGAGGATTTTTTATATTTGAAAAAACATAACTAAATGAAAAAATTAATATTATTATTACTTACCCTTTTTGGACTTACCTCATTTGCACCATTAGAAACTAAAAATGACTTAATAGGGGAATGGATAGGAAATGATAAAGGAGAGATTGGAAAATTAGTTTTTCAAAAAAATGGTTACGCCTATTTTGTTATGGGCAATCAAAAATTTGGAGGAGAAAGTTTTGTAATGGAAGGAAAAAAAGGATCGATGAAATATACAGTTGATGATAAAACAAATCCGTTTAAAATAGACCTGATCATTTCTATAGAAGGAACTAAAATTGTAAAAAAACAAAAATGTATTGCAAAATTTATATCTAAAAATAAATTAAACTTTGCCATAGGTTTTGAAGATGAACGTCCTACAAATTTTGACGGAGAAAATTCATTAATTTTTAATAAACATAACTAAATGAAAAAATCAATCATACTTATTGCTTTTATAGTAAGCACAACCTTTTCAGCAATTGCACAAGACATGGCTGCTTTACAAGTAGATGCTAAAAAAGCATACGAATCATCTGCAAACATGAATTACGATGCAATTTTTGAAACAACATATCCAAAAGTATTTGATATCATTCCAAAAGAACAAATGAAAAAAATGTTCGAACAAATGATGTCTAATGAACAATTTACTATCAAACTAGTACAAGTAGAACCTAATTTTAAATTTGGTACTATTAAAAAAATTGGAAAACAAACTTTTTGTTTAGTTGACCATGATAATGTAATGGAAATGACTTTCAATGAGCCAATGGAAGATGCAGAAATGATGACTGATATTTTCAAAACATCAATGAAAGCTGAAGAAGTTACTTACAACAAAGAAAAAAATGCGTTTAGAATAAAAATGCGTTCAACTCTTATTGCTGTGGCAGATGAGTTAACAAATAATAAATGGAAATTTTTAAACAAAGACAAAGAAAACAAATTGTTTTCAATGCTTTTCGATGAAAAGGTAAAAGCTGAATTAGGTTTATAATGGAAAACAACATCACATACACTGCGTTTTTCAAAGCAGTTTACGAAAGTATTTCTAAAGGTACTTTTGCTAAATTGACTTTAGCAAAAACGATTGGAAAACCTGAACTACAAAATATTTACATAAAACTAATAGTAGAAGAAAATACTTTAAAATGCACTCATACTAAAAAAATATATGATGGTGAAAAACATGAGATAACATCTATTCATGAAATTGAAAATTTAGAATCTGAATTAACACCTTATTTCACAGCTCCATTTTTCACAGGTTTATTGTTTACAACTGAAGCTGATATTACGCTGAAAATTAATAAGAAGAAAGCAGTCAGTATAATTGAACAAGCCCCAACATTTAAAAATGCAGACGCTGTATTGTTAGAGTACTTAGGAAAATAATAAAAGACCTCAAATTGAGGTCTTTTTTATTATAAATTGTCTGGAAATATTTTTCCTGGATTTAGAATATTGTTTGGATCAAATACCTTTTTAATTCCTTTCATTAATTGCAACTCCATAGTACTAAAAGCAATTGGCATATATTCTTTTTGCACATAACCTATTCCATGTTCACCAGAAAGTGTACCTTTTAACGCAACCGTTAATTCGAAAATTTCAGTAATTCCTTTTGGCACTTCTGTTTTCCAATTTTCGTCTGTCATGTTTCCTTTTACAATATTAATATGCAAATTTCCATCACCAGCGTGACCATAACAAACCGACTGAAATCCGTATTTATTTCCAATTTCTTTCACGCCTTTTAATAAAGTAGGCAATTCATATCTTGGTACAACCGTATCTTCTTCTTTATAAACAGAATTGGATTTCACCGCTTCTCCTACTGCCCTACGCATTTTCCATAGTGCATTTTTTTGATCTTCTGTATCGGCAAATAAAACCTCATCAATATTAAAGGCTTCCACTACATTCATTATTTTTTCGGCTTCTTGAAATAAAATATCGGGATAATTTCCGTCTACTTCGATCAATAAGTGTGCTTGTATATTTTCTTTAATTGGAACGCTAACGCCGTCTATAAATTTCATTGTCCAATCTAAAGCATCACGTTCCATAAATTCTAAAGCACTTGGTACAATTCCTGCTCTAAAAATAGCAGAAACAGCTTCGCACGCTTGTTCCGATTTGTAAAAAGGAACCAACATTAATACATTATGATTATTTTTTGGCCAAAGCTTTAAAACAATTTTAGTTACAATTCCTAGCGTTCCTTCGCTACCCACCATTAATTGCGTTAAATTATAACCTGTAGAATTTTTAAGCGTATTGGCACCTGTCCAAATAATTTCTCCGTTTGGCAAAACCACTTCTAAATTCAATACATAATCTTTGGTAACTCCATATTTTACAGCTCTTGCTCCACCAGAATTTTCAGCAATATTTCCACCAATAAAACAACTTCCCATACTACTTGGATCAACAGGATAAAACAAACCTTTTTCTAAAACAGCTTCTTTTAAAACTTGTGTAATTACAGCAGGTTCGGTAATAACTTGCAGATTCTGCTCATCTATAGCTAAAATTTTATTCAACCGCTCCATAGAAAGACCAATTCCTCCATGAATAGATAATGCGCCACCACTTAAACCTGTTCTTCCACCAATTGGAACGACCGGAATGGCATTGGCATTAGCCAATTTCATTATTTCAGAAATTTCTAAAGTATTTGCCGGTTTTACTACAACATGTGGCGGAAAATTATAATCTTCCGTTTCATCGTGTCCGTAGTCTTTACGAGTTGCTTCGTCTGTAAAAACAAATGAAGAACCTACAATATTCTGTAAAGAAGAAATTATATTTTGATCTAAATTCACCATAATTTAAAAAGTAATTAATACCCAATACCAAAAAGCTAAAGTTACAAAAGATAACGGAATTCCCACACCAACCATCATGCTACTTAACTTTGGTTTCAATCCGTAATTTGATGCTAAAATTGTACCCGTAATCATAGGCGCCATTCCTGCTTCTAAAATAGAAACATCTATCATTAAACCTGTTCCTCCTAAAACTTTTTTATAGAAAATATAAAAGAAAGCAGGTGTAATAATCAATTTGAAAAACAAACCCAATCCTAAAAAGCCAAAATGTTTGCTCTTTCGTTCAATTTTAAGTTGTAAGCCAACGGCAATTAAAGCAATTGGCGTAACGGTATCGCCTATTCTATGAAAAACGGTTTGTAATTGTTCTGGAAAGTCAACTTTCAAAATATTGATGATAATGGCAATTCCAAAAGCAATAAAAGGTGGAAAAAGTAAGATCTTGGTTAAAATCGATTGCGGATTCAATGCATCTCTTGAGAACATTGTTGCTACTAAAATCCCTAAAGTCGCCATTACTACAAACGAACCAGGCTGATCTATAATAATTGCCGTTTCAAGACCTTTAGAGCCGTATAAAGCCTCTACAACAGGAAACCCAACAAAAGATGTGTTTCCTAATCCCGCAGTTAATACAAGGCAGCCAATTAGCTTTTTAGACCAACCGTAATATTTACCAATACTGTAAAAGAAAAGAAATGATAATCCAAAGCCCAACCAAGCAATTCCTAACGGATACAAAAGCGCTGTAGAAATTTCAATTTTGGGAATATAATACAAAGCCAAAGCGGGCAAAGAAACGTAAATTACAAATTGATTTAACGAAACATGCATGTTGCCAGGAAATGCTTTTATGTACTGAAAAGCAACTCCCGTAAACAAACAAAGAAAAATTAATATAATATTATCCATACTTTTTACTGAAAGGCAAAGTTAAAAGCATTATTCGATTATTGATATGAAAGTGTAATTTTTTCAAAAATTTCGTACTTTTACACAAAGACTTAAAGACTTTGGAAGAACCAAAAAACAAATCGGCTTTATCAGAAGTAAATGGTATTAACCAACCCGAAGCGGTGAGTAATGTTGTTGCGAAACAAATTCAGCAATTTAGAAGAAAACAACCGTCTGCAACTGAATTAATTGAAGCTATTTTAAAAGGCGACAAAACCGCTTTAAGTCGTGCTATAACTTTAGTAGAAAGCACTAATATTTCCCATTTAGAAAAAGCCACGGAAGTTATACAAGGTTGTTTACCGCATGCAAACAAATCGGTTAGAATTGGAATTACAGGTGTTCCTGGTGTGGGAAAAAGTACGTTTATTGAAGCTTTTGGAAAACACTTAACTTCTTTAGGCAAAAAAGTAGCTGTTTTAGCGGTTGACCCAAGTTCGTCTATTAGTCATGGAAGTATTTTGGGAGACAAAACCCGAATGGAAGAATTAGTAAAAGATGCAAATGCTTTTATTCGACCAAGTGCTTCTGGAGACAGTTTAGGCGGTGTTGCTCGTAAAACACGTGAAGCTATTATTTTATGTGAAGCTTGTGGTTTTGATACGATTGTTATTGAAACGGTTGGTGTTGGCCAAAGTGAAACTGCTGTACACAGTATGGTTGATTTCTTTTTATTGTTGAAAATTGCTGGTGCTGGCGATGAATTACAAGGTATTAAACGCGGAATCATGGAAATGGCAGATACTATTGTAATTAATAAAGCCGATGGCGATAATATTGCAAAAGCAAAATTAGCAAAAGCCGAATTTAATAGAGCTTTACACATGTTTCCTGCTAAAAAAAGTGGTTGGATGCCTAAAGTAACAACTTGTAGTTCTATTGAAAAAGACGGAATTGATAACGTTTGGCAATTAATTACCGAATATTTTGAATTGGCAAAAGGAAATAACCACTTTCAAAATAAACGCCAAGAACAAAACCAATTTTGGATGATGGAAACCATTAACGAACAGTTAAAAAATAGTTTCTACAACCATGCTGAAATTATAACGTTGCTGGAAGAAAATAAAAAAGCGGTGCAAAATAATGAAGTTTCACCTTTTGCTGCCGCTCAAATTTTATTAGAAAAGTATTTTGGGAAGTGATTAGTTTTCTGGATTTGTAAAAAAATTCAAAAGTTCTACCCTAACTTTTTTACCAGATTCGACTAATTCAATCCAATTTATATCTTTTAATATTAATTCATGATTATAACAATCATCATTTGGAGGATTATAGCTTTTCAATTTAAAGTGCCAATTTTTTAATATTTCAAATTCTTCAGTTGACACCCAATTACTTTTTAAAACATCTAAATAATCATCATCAAGACATAAGTCATCAAAATAACAACTTGTAAATTCAATAAAAGACCAATGAGGATTTTCATTCTCTTTCATTAACCAAGATTTCTTTTGTAAATCTATCGATGTTAACTCATTGATTGAGACAAGCCATCTTTCCCTCCAAATTTCTTTTTCACTCATTAATAAAAATTCTGAAATTTAATATTAAGTTAAGCTTTCTCGTAACGTTCCATTTCTCTATCGTAGAATTCGCCTGCAATAGTAATTAAATGTTCCATTTCTGATTCTAATTCCGATTCGTTTTCTTCTTCTAAATCTTCCATAAACTCTACATCATCATCTTTTAAATTAATAATGAAACGAGGATACTCTAAATGAATTACAAAAATATCTTCTGGGTAATCTGTGTTATCTCCTATTACAAATTTTGGAAAGTCCATATTTTAAATTTTATTGTTTATGTTTTTATTTGATTATTTGTCTGAAATAATAAACGGTGTATTTTTACCGCCCATTATAATTACTTTAGAATTTTGTGATTTTGCCAATTCTAATTGCGCTTGTATTGATTCGTATTGTAATTGCTTATCTGTTAAACCAGATGAAATAATACGCTGATAATCGGCAATACCTTGTGCTTCTACTCTTTTTCTTTCGGCTTCTTGTTTTTCTTTTTGCAATACAAAAGTCATTTTTTGCGCTTCTTGCTCAGCATTAATTTTAGATTCGATTGTAGTTTTTACCGAATTTGGTAAATTAATATTTCTAATTAATAATTGCTCTAAAATTAAACCTCTACTCTTAAAATCTTTTTCAATAGAAGTGTAAATTCTGGTTTGAAACTCTTCTCTTTTTGAAGAATATAATGCTACTGCATCATAAAAAACTGCGTTGTCTCGTATTCTTGTTCTTGTAACCGGGCGTACAATTTTATCAGAATAATTTACTCCTAATTTTTTATAAATAATTGGAGCATCTGTTGGTAAAACTCTATATAAAACCGTTAAATCAATTACTACTTCTAAACCATCGGCAGATAAAACTCTAATTGCATCATCGCCAGTTTTTGCACCTTCTTCATTTAAGGCAGACATCGTATAATTTTGTGTTTGAATATCAAATGAAGTAACATCCATTAATGGATTTACAATATGTAAACCACTTTCTAAAATGGTAGGTTGTACTTCTCCAAATAAAGATTTAACACCAACATTCCCTGCAGATACTTGTACAAATAAAGAAGATATTACGCCAAGTAAGACAATAAGTATTCCTATGTATTTTAACGGATTTACTAATTTGAAAAAACTAGGGTTTCCTGCTTTAAGAATAAAACTGAAAACAATTAAAATAAAACCTAATATTGAAGTTAAAATCATAAAGCTATTTTTTATTAGTAATAATTAATTTTTTAGTAAGGTAATTAAATCGAATGAATAATAAAATAGCAGCAGTAGTTAATCCTGCTAAAAGCCCAATCCAAATTCCGGATGCTCCAAATGAGGTATAAAGCCCTAAATAAATAGAAATTGGAAAACCAATTACCCAGTAAGAAATAAAAGTCATGTACATAGGAATTTTTACGTCTTGTAATCCACGTAAAGCTCCAAGAGCAACCACTTGTAAACTATCGGAAATTTGAAAAACTGCTGCAACTAATAATAGTTCGGCAGCTATAGTAACTACTTCTGTATTTTCAACTAAAGTAGATACATCATTCATATCGACAAATAATTTTGGTAATTGCACATGAAACAGCATAAATACTAATGCAAAACCAACCGCCATTATAGCTCCAAGTAAAAATATAGAAACTGCAACTAAACGTAATTTACTATAATCTTCTAATCCTTTTTGGTTGGCTACTCTAATCATTGCTGCAACGCTTAATCCCATTGCAAACATAAAGGTAAACGATGCCAAACTCAACGCAACTTGGTTGGCAGCCTGACTTGTTGTTCCTAATCGTCCCGAAAGCCAAATTGCTCCTGTAAACAGCGCCACTTCAAAAAACATTTGCATTGCTGATGGAGTTCCTAACTTTATGATTTGAATATTGACTGATTTCTTAATTTCTTTTAGACTGAATCCTTTAAAGTAGGGATGAAAACGTTCTCTTAAATTCATCATGTAATGCATATAGGCTAACATTACAAATCGAGAAACAATTGTCCCGATAGCTGCACCTACGATTCCTAATTCTGGAAAGAACCAAATTCCGTAAATCAATAAGTAATTTAGCACTACGTTTACAATATTTGCAATTATAGTTGCCCACATTGATAGTTTCGTTTCGCTCATTCCATCGGCAAATTGCTTATACGCTTGAAACATGATTAATGGAATCAACGAAAAAGCTACGATATCTAAGTAGGGTTTTGCCAATTCTACAACATTCTCAGGTTGTCCCATGAATGATATAATTGGCTTAGAAAAAAAGATAATAGTAAATAAAGCTACTCCAAGAATAGTACATAAATACAATCCGTGATGAAAAGTACTTCTTGCTCCATCAACATCTTTTTTTCCATCAGCTTCAGCAACAAGGGGTGTAATAGCTGTAGAAAATCCGATTCCTAGTGACATTGCAATGAATACAAAACTATTTCCGAGAGAAACTGCTGCTAATTCTGTTGGTCCAAGTTTACCAACCATTATATTATCTACAATTCCTACAACCGTATGACCTAACATTCCTAAAATAATAGGATAGGCCAATCTTAAATTATATGAAAACTCTTTTGTGTAAGTAGATAAAGTCATTTTTTTTGCAATTAGCCTGCAAAGGTACTATTTTTTTGAGGCAAAATGTTTCAGGGAATGAGTAAAAATTTGTTAAAACTGCTCTCATAATTCTATTTTTCACTTGCCAATTTATCGTGATACATTTTAATGTTATCTTTTACCTCATCCTCTAATTCCGGATAATGAAATTCGTATTTTTCTAGTTCTTCTAAAATAGATTTCGCAACTAAGTAACGAGCAGTTTCCTTATTATCGGCAGGAATAACTAACCAAGGTGCGTATGGTTTTGAAGTTTTATTAATAGCTTCTTCATAACATTTTTGATAGTCGTCCCAAAGCAGTCTTTCTTTTAAATCGTCTGGAGAAAATTTCCAATTGTGTTTTTCTTTTTCTAATCTTCTTAATAAACGTTGGCGTTGTTCTTCTTTACTTAGATGCAAAAAGAATTTTAATAGGATAACTCCATTCGACGTAACATGCTTTTCAAATGCATTGATGCTTTCTAATCTATTTTTCCAAAATTCAGGAGTAATATCCTCCACTTTTTCAATCCCTGGAATATTTTCGTTTATAATATATTCTGGATGAACTCTTGTAATCAAAACATTTTCATAATGTGTTCTATTAAAAACCGAAAACTTACCTTTTTCTGGCAAAGCCAAATAATGACGCCATAAAAAATCGTGTTCTAATTCATTAGTATTTGGCGTTTTAAAACTATGTACCACTACTCCACGCGCATTAAATTCTTTAAAAACTTCTCTTATTAAGCTATCTTTTCCAGCAGTATCCATTCCTTGCAAACAAATAAGTACACCTTGTTTATTATGCGCATACATTTTATCCTGAAGTTTGCTTAACTTCTCTCTAATTTTTTGCAATTGTTTTTCTTTCTTCTTTTCAGAAGTAGCAACATCAATATATGTTGGTAAATCTTTCAGTTTTATTGGACTGGAAACTTTTAACGAATTAAGAGATATGTTTTTCATTTCTTTCGATTTAAGTTCTAAAGATAAAATGTATTTTTATAACCGAAAAAATAAAAACCTAAATAATCCTTTTTAATGAATCAAATCTTAACAAAAAATGTGTTTTTAGTAAAAGAACACGTTGGTATGTTTAAAGCATCAAACAATTTCGATATTTTTAATCCAGAAAACGGTTCTCAAATGATGACTTGTAGAGAACCAAATCTTGGAGCTTTTACAAAGATATTCCGTTTTACGAGTTACAAAAAAATGACTCCATTTAACATTGTGATTAGCGATAATCAAAACAAAAAAATACTAAGCGTAAAAAGAGGTGTAACCTTTTTTAGATCTGATATTGAAGTCTTAGACGAAAACGATCGTTTAATTGGGATTTTCAAACAAAAGTTTTTCTCGTTTGGAGGGAAATTTGAAATTCACGACAATAACGACAAACACTTATGTACTTTACAAGGTAAGTGGACTGGTTGGAATTTTAAATTTTTGAAAGATACTACTGAATTAGCTACTGTTTCAAAAAAATGGGCTGGTATAGGAAAAGAGTTTTTTACTAGTGCAGACAATTATGTACTAAATATTAACTCAAATGTTGCTGAAGATGATAAAATTAGACCTTTAATACTTGCAGCAGTTATGTGTATTGATATGGTTTTTAAAGAATAACAATTAATATAAATCTTAAAAAGGCGTTAGAATCTATTTCTAACGCCTTTTTTTTTATAATTTTAAAAAAATATTTTAAGGTCGTCCCAACCTTTTACCAACTTTAATGCTCTATATAAGAAAGCAACACATACAATGGATGTAAAAATTATACAAGCTTGTAGAAAACAACAAAGAGAAGGCCAGCGCTTATTATATGAGCAAATGGGTTCTAAGTTGTATTATACCTGCAAGAGGTACCTTAAAAAGGAAGAAGACATAGAGGAAGTAATGGCAGATGCCTTTTATACCATCTTTACCAAAATAGAGCAATTAAAAGAAGATTATGCTTTTGAAGCTTGGGCACGAAAAATAACAGTAAACTTATGTTTGTTACAACTGAAAAAGAACATCAACTTTAATTTATATATTGATGAAGTGAGTTACAGCAACCAACCTTTAGCTGATGATGTTACCGAACTAGAAGAAGCGGATTTACTGAATTTCTTAAATTATATTCCTGAAGGTTGTAGAACCATTTTTAGTTTATTTGTCATTGAAGGATTCAGTCATAAAGAAATTGCCGAACAACTCGGAATTTCAGAAGGAACTTCAAAATCGCAATTAAATGCTTCAAAAAGCAAATTAAAAGAATTGGTAAACACTTTTTACTATCAAAAAGCAAAATAAGTCATGGGAACAGAAGATAAATTATATAACAAAATAAAACACGCAGCTGAAAATGCTGAACAAAAAGACTTTCCAGGAATAGATAAGATTTGGGCACGTGTAGAAGAAAAATTAGACACTAATGTGGCTAAAAAAGAGACTTCAAATTGGAAAAAAATTGCAGTTGCAGCATCAATTGTATTAGTTGGAACAATTGGATATCAATTTTACACAACTACTGAAACAGTAAACAAGACTACAATTGTAAACGAAACTAAAATAGAACCTCTAGAATTGAATGAAGTTCTAGTAGAAACACAAGAAAACCAAATCATAAGTTCAGAAGAAGCAGACGTAATTTTGGATAACCAAATCAATAAACCCGCTAGCGAAACTGTTGTTGCAACAAGTCCTATAAAAAAGAAAGCCACAATTTATCCAGAAGAAATTAATATTGTTAATAACGATGAAATTGTGACTTATATTAGAGCTGATAAAAAAGATAAAGTCGTTTCAAAAGAAGAAATTGAATTAATTCCTTTTGGTAAAAACCAACAAGAAGAACTAACATCAAGAGGCTATTTTAATGCTGCTTCAACCAATATTCCTAAATATACCAGTACAAAAGGTGTCAAAAAAGAACAATTTGAAGCTAATTATTCAAGCATCAATGATGACACTACCTATCAATCTAAAAAACTATCTCCGTTAGTAGTTATAGATGGGAAAGTAAGTAACGAAAAGGAACTTAGAAATATTAACAATACACAACTTGATTCTATCATAGTATTAAAAGAACCATTATATATTATTAATGGCGTGCAATATTCTGAACAAGAGCTTTTTGGGCCAAACCCAACAAGTCCGTATGCGCCATTAACAAAACAAAACATCATTAAAACCGTAATCTTACAAGAAGCAGATGCTGAAAAAGAATATGGTGATAAAGGTAAAAAGGGTGTCGTAATTATAACTACTAAGGACGGTAAACCAAAGAAATAAAATCTTCTAAATAAATCATTCGTTTAATTAAATTAAAGTATCATGAAAAAAATCAAAATCTTTTCATTAGGGATAGCTATGCTTATAACTTTCCTTAATTTCGGAACAACAAATCATTTAAATGTAGCAACAAACTACAAAACCATTACAGGAATTGTAAGCGATGCTCTTGGACCAATTGGAGGTGTAAATGTATTGGTAAAAGGAACCAAAAATGGAACTACAACTGATTTCGATGGAAAATACAGTATTGTGGCAAACGAAGGTGACATTTTAGAATTCACCTATACAGGAATGAAAAAGTTAAATCTATCTATTGGAAAATCAAATATTGTTAATGCAATCATGACTGAAGATATTTTAACTGCAAGTGAAGTAGTAGTTGTAGGTTCAACTAGTATTAAAAAAAGAACAGAGGAAAAAACAAAAGGATATGTTGGAAATGCTATTTTAGATGATAGCGCACCCGCATATTATCAAAACTCAAATACTGCACAATCCTTATCACGTAAAGTATCAGGATTACAAGTTAATTCAACTAGTAATGTAAATTCTACAACTCGAATTGTTTTAAGAGGAAATCGCGGAATTTCAACTAATAACCAAGCTTTAGTCGTTATTGATAATAAAATTACAACTGCTGAAGAATTACAAAAATTAGCACCTGAAAAAATTGAAGAAACACATGTTTTAAAAGGAGCTCAAGGCGCTGCATTATATGGTTCTCAAGGCGTAAATGGCGTTATTATGGTCGTTACAAAAGACGGACTAAATAAAGAAGATAAAGCAAAATTCATAAGCGATATCAAGAACATCAAAAAACCTTTACCTGTAGTAGTTGAACCAAACAATGAAGACTACGAACTTTTCATTGAAAATCAATTTACAAGTCCAAAAAGTGAACCCCTTTCTACTTTCTCAATCGATGTAGATAATGCTTCGTATACGAATATTAGACGTTTTATCAACCAAGGACAAAAAGTACCAAAAGATGCAGTTCGTGTAGAAGAAATGATGAATTTCTTTAAATACAATTACGCACAACCTTCGTCAAAACATCCTTTTGCAATTCATACAGAATATAGCGATTGCCCATGGAATGAAAAGCATAAATTAGTTAAAATAGGTTTACAAGGAAAAGAAATTGATAGCGATGTTTTACCTAATTCTAACTTTGTTTTCTTAATTGACGTTTCAGGTTCAATGGGTTCGCAAAACAAATTGCCTTTATTGAAAGAATCGATGAAAGTATTGGTTAATCAATTAAGAGAAAAAGACAGAGTTTCTATTGTAGTTTACGCTGGAGCAGCCGGATTAGTTTTACCTCCAACTTCTGGAAACGACAAAGAAACAATCATCAAAT
Organism: Flavobacterium sp.; assembly: GCF_034111225.1. Lineage (GTDB taxonomy): Bacteria > Bacteroidota > Bacteroidia > Flavobacteriales > Flavobacteriaceae > Flavobacterium. Next base: position 225,330 of record NZ_JAWUXR010000011.1, read on the forward strand.
CATTAGAAAACTTAAATGCGGGAGGCAGTACTGCTGGCGGAGCCGGAATTGAATTGGCATACAAAATCGCATCTGAAAACTTCATTAAAGGTGGAAATAACCGTTTGATTTTAGCTACTGATGGTGATTTTAACGTTGGGGCATCTTCAAATAAAGATATGGAAACGTTGATTGAAGAAAAAAGAAAATCGGGTGTGTTTTTAACTTGTTTAGGCTATGGAATGGGAAATTACAAAGACAGTAAAATGGAAACTTTAGCCGATAAGGGAAACGGAAACTACGCTTATATTGATAACATTCAAGAAGCAAATCGCTTTTTAGGTAAAGAATTTAAAGGAAGTATGTTTGCTATTGCAAAAGATGTAAAAATTCAAATTGAATTCAATCCAAAACACGTTCAAAACTATAGATTGATTGGTTACGAAAACAGAAAATTGCGTCCGGAAGATTTCAAAAACGATGCAATTGATGCTGGAGAATTAGGAAGCGGCCACACCGTTACAGCTTTGTACGAAATTATTCCAACTGGTGTAGAAAGTACATTTGACAATTCAATTGATCCTTTAAAATACACGGAACAAAAAACAAATCCTGAAAAGTATTCAGATGAATTGGCAACGGTAAAATTCAGATACAAAAAACCAGATGGTGATAAAAGTATAGAAATGGTTCAAGTAATTGAGAACAAATCAATAGCATTAGAAAAAGCTTCTGAAGATTTTAAATTTACAACTGCTGTTGCTTGGTTTGGATTAAAATTACGCGATTCTAAATTGGTAAACAACAAAACTTCAAGTGACATTAAGACTTTAGCTTTACAAGGAAAAGCTATCGATAAAGAAGGTTATAAAGCGGAGTTTATAAGATTGGTTGAAGCTGTAAATTAATTAAATGAAAAACTAATTCTATGAAAATAATTATTACAGTTTTAATTTTAATCTCGAGTATGACGATATTTTCGCAAGAGCAAGATATAGTTGGCGATTACAACCTTACACGAGGAACCAAAGACAATAATTTACTTGAATATAAATTAATTTTAAGTCAAGATGGAACATTTTACTTCCATTATTATTCGAATATTAAGTTTGGAATTCCACCCGAATCAAATAAATACGGTAAAGGAAAGTGGACAGTTAAAAACAATATTATTTCATTTTATTCCGATAGTCAAAAAGATTTCGATGAAAAATACACTTTAGACTTTACAAATTCAAAAGCGAGATTTGTAACAAAATCTCCAAGAGACAAAACTGACCGAATAGTTAAAACGAGGGTAGTCTTTTTGGAATCCGAAATTTTCTGGATGAATAGAATTGAGATGTTTAAAATGCAATAAAGATTAAAACTAAAAGTTGGGCTTTTCCAAGGTTTTATAAAACGCTAATTAATTATAATATCAGTACTAAAGACTAATTTTTCTAAACACAAATTCCATTAATTAGCACGAAAGTATTTGTGTTTATTAATGGAATTTGTGTTTAAAATCTATTTTTTAAAACCTATTTCTTCTCTAATTCTTGCATGCTTTCCATTTTCTTATTTGCTAAGAAACCGTTCAAGTCTTCAAAATGCTCTACTACTCTTTTGTCTTTAAACTCAAACACTTTTGTAGCCAAACCATCTAAGAAATCTCTATCGTGCGAAACTAAAATTAAAGTTCCATCAAAATCACGTAAAGCATCTTTGATGATGTCTTTCGTTTTCATATCTAAATGATTCGAAGGCTCATCCAGAATTAGTAAATTAACCGGTTCTAACAATAATTTTATCATTGCTAAACGTGTTTTTTCTCCACCAGATAACACTTTTACTTTTTTAGTAATATCATCTCCTTGGAACATAAATGCTCCTAATATGTTTTTTATTTGTGTACGAACATCTCCTACTGCAATATTGTCTATAGTTTCAAAAATAGTTGCTTTTTCATCTAATAAAGCGGCTTGGTTTTGAGCAAAATAACCAATTTGTGCATTGTGACCAACTTCTACACTTCCAGAGTTGATTTCAATTTTTTTCATAATCGCCTTAATCATAGTCGATTTTCCTTCTCCATTTTTTCCTACAAAAGCAACTTTTTCTCCTCGTTCAATTACAATGTTAGCGTCTTTAAAAATAACATTGTCTCCATAACTTTTATGCAACTCTTTCACCACAACTGGATATTGCCCTGAACGAACTGAAGGCGGGAATTTCAACTTTAAAGCCGAATTATCTACTTCATCAACTTCAATTGGAACGATTTTTTCCAACATCTTCACACGCGATTGCACCGATTCTGTTTTAGAGAAGGTTCCTCTAAAACGATCAATAAACGCTTGATTATCTGCTATGAATTTTTGTTGCTCGTCGTATGCTTTTTGCTGATGAACTCTTCTGTCTTTTCTTAATTCTAAATAATGAGAATATTTGGCTTTGTAGTCATAAATTCTTCCCATTGTAACTTCAATAGTACGATTAGTAATATTATCTACAAATGCTCTATCGTGTGAAATTACCATAACCGCTTTTGCTTGATTTATTAAGAAATCTTCTAACCATTGAATACTATCCATATCCAAGTGATTCGTTGGCTCATCTAAAAGAATTAAGTCGGGTTTCTTTAATAAGATTTTTGCTAATTCAATTCGCATTCTCCATCCTCCAGAAAATTCTTTAGTTGGTCTATTGAAATCTTTACGTTCAAAACCTAAACCTTTTAATACTTTTTCAACTTCTGCCTCGTAGTTTACTTCGTCAATTGCATAGTATTTTTCAGAAAGTTCCGAAACTCTTTCAATCAACTTCATGTAGGCATCACTTTCATAATCGGTACGAATAGTCAATTGCTCATTGATTTCGTCAATTTCTTTTTTCATGTCTAAAACATCTGCAAAAGCTTTAGATGTTTCTTCCATAACCGTACAATCGTCACTTGCCAACAAATGCTGTGGTAAATAAGCAATCACAGCTTCCTTTGGTGCCGAAATATTTCCACGAGTGGGTTTGTTTTGACCAGCAACAATTTTAAGCAGTGTAGATTTTCCTGCTCCATTTTTACCCATTAAGGCAATTTTATCATTTTCATTAATAGCAAAAGTAACCTCACTAAAAAGTACTGTTCCGCCAAATTCTACCGCAATATCGTTTACTGTAATCATCTTTCTTAGATTGCTTGATTATTTAGTTTTAGATTATTTAGACACGTCTAGCGATCTAAAAATCTAAAATTCTTTTTAAAGGTGCAAAGATAGATTAATTTCGAAATGAAGCAATCGCAAAATGTGTTACTTTAGATTGATTTAACTTATGTTAATTGCTTGCATTCAAATAACTTCTTATCTTTGGTTGAAATATAATTGAAATATAAAGACATGAAGAAAATAGCAGTATTTGCATTTGCTGTAGCTTTACTAACTACAAGCTGTAAAAAAGAAGAACAACCAGAAATAGTTGTTGAACCAACTCCAGAGGTTTCAGGTTTAAAAATTATTACCGATTCTACAAAAGTAAATTGGACTGCATTTAAAACAACTGAGAAAGTTGCTGTTGGTGGAAGTTTTAAATCGATTGAATTAAAAGACACTAAAACAGGTGAAACACCTGAAGAAGTTTTAGAAGGCGCTGCATTTACAATTCCTGTAAGCAGTTTGTTTACTAATAATGAAGATAGAGATTATAAATTAAAAACGATTTTCTTTGGTGCTCTAAAAAACACTGAATTATTATCGGGGACAATAAACTTTAGAGAAGGTAAATGTTATATGACACTTACAATGAATGATGTAACGAAACAAATTGTAACGGAATATACGTATGAAAATAAATTATTCACATTAACTTCTACACTTAATTTAGTAGAATTTGGTGGAGAAAAAGCTATTGCTGCAATAAACGAGGCTTGTTATGAATTACACAAAGGAAAAGATGGTGTAAGTAAAACTTGGAATCTTGTTGATATTAAAGGTTCAGTTCTTTTTGAATAAAAAAACAAAAATAATTATAAAAAAAGCCCTGAAATTCAGGGCTTTTTTGTTTTAAAGACTCATTTTAAAATCTTCAATAACTTGTTCTGCCAAAGGCAACTCGCGTTCCTCAATAAACAACTCAACAGCTAAACCGGCACTTCCAAAACCTGCTGTTCTTGCTGCTTGCATGTTGTTTTTAACAATAGGAAAAATATCTATTTCCTTTAATTTTTGTTGCAAACCAGTTGCTAAAATCTCACTTCCCGAAAAAATCTTTACTGCCGCCATATCTTTATTTTTTAAATTAACTATACGTTAAAATTAATCTTCATCATTTCCTTCAACCTCTTCATCATCTTTTTCTATTTCTAGAAAAAGAGGTTCGACCATTATTTTATCAGCCAAAATTTCAACTTTTTCAGTAATCTCATTACAAAAGAAAATACGTTGTGCTTTACCTATACTTTCTGACATTCTATGAATTATAGTGTCAAATCTGTTTTTAAACATAACATCGGCATCATCTACAATTACCATTAAAAGGCGGTTTACGTTAAAACCTGCGGTAGAAAACAACATGTTTAATTTATTTGGAGTACCAATTAAAACATCGACACCCATTGAAATTTGATTTTTATCTTCGTCTAATTCGCTTTTCTCATGAACACCATAAGCACTTAGATCATTGAATTTTCCTAGTTGGTCAAATAGTCTGACCATTTCTAAGACTTGTTCCTTATCTTGAACAAAAATCAACGCTCTTGGTGATTCTTCGTAAGAACCTTTTAATTTTTGCAATACATTGATTACAATTGTTGTTGTTTTTCCTGATTTTCTTTCAGATTGAATAACACAATCTACTCCACTTTTTAAAGTAGAGAAAGAATCTCTTTGCAACTCATTTGCTTCAGTTAATCCATGTAAGATTAAACCTTGTTGTAACTCTTCGTTAATTTTTTTTAATTTCATTTTATTAAGCTGTAAGCTTTAAGCAATTAGCTTTAAGCAAATTTATTTACTTGCGAATAATTTTACATCTTGTTCCGAAATTTCTGCTCCACCAAGAATAATTAAACGCTCAATTACATTTCTTAATTCTCTAATATTTCCAGTCCAATCGTATTCTTGTAACAATTGAATTGCTTTTTTAGAAAACACTTTTTCTACAATACCTTGCTCCTCAGCAATTTTAGTTGTAAAATGCTCAATTAACATAGGAATATCTTCTCTACGATCATTTAACGATGGAACTTTTATTAAAATTACTGCTAAACGATGGTATAAATCTTCACGAAAACGACCTTCTTCAATTTCCTTTTTTAAATCTTTATTTGTTGCCGCTACAACACGAACATCAACTTTAATGTCTTTATCTGCTCCAACACGTTGAATTAAATTTTCTTGTAAAGCACGAAGTACTTTTGCTTGCGCAGGCAAACTCATATCGCCAATTTCATCTAAGAAAATGGTTCCTTTGTGTGCTGCTTCAAACTTTCCTGCTCTATCTTTAATTGCTGATGTAAAAGCACCTTTTACATGTCCGAATAATTCACTTTCTATTAATTCAGAAGGTATTGCAGCACAATTCACTTCTATAAGCGGAAACGAAGAACGTTCACTCTTTTCATGTAATTGATGTGCAACTAATTCTTTACCTGTTCCATTTGGTCCAGTAATCAATACTCTAGCATCAGTAGGAGCTACTTTATCAACCATTGTTTTAATATGATTAATAGCTTCGCTTTCCCCAATCATTTGGTAATTTTTACTAACCTTCTTTTTTAGAATTTTATTTTCAACTACTAGTTGTTTTCTATCCAATGCATTTCGAACAGTATTTAACAACCTGTTTAAATCTGGTGGTTTTGAAATATAATCAAAAGCACCTAAACGCATTGTATTTACTGCAGTTTCCAAATCTCCATGTCCTGAAATCATGACCATAAGAGTTTCAGGTTTTATTTTTATAGCAGCTTCTAATACCTCAACACCGTCCATTTTTGGCATTTTAATATCGCAAAGCACTAAATCATAATCTTCATTTTTGATTTTTTCAATTCCTTTTAAACCATCTTCAGCTTCATCAACTTGATATGTATCGCTTTCTTCAGAAAGAATTTTAGTTAAAACTCTTCTAATTGCTGCTTCGTCTTCAATTACTAGTATTTTTGGCATTCTTAAATTTTATTTTTTATAAGTTACAAAAACTATGCCTTTGTAATAACATGAATATCTCTTTGTGGAAATGGAATTGAAACCTTGTTTTCTCTAAAAGCAGCATCAATTCTAAATCTTAAATCACTTTGTATTCCTGGGCTATTCATTCCATTATCTACATAAAAATACAATGAAAAATTTAATGATGAATCTGCAAAATCTTCAAATAACACTACAGGCCTTGGTTCTTTAACAACTTCCGGAGCTTCTTCAGCACATTGTAATAATATTTTTTTCACCAATTGAACATCACTTCCATAAGCCACACCAACATTTACTTGTTCTCTATTTGTAAAACTATTTTGTGTCCAGTTGAATAATGTATCTAACATAAACTTATGATTTGGAATAACCATAACTCTATTATTACGCGTAACTACTCTTGTGGTTCTTAATTTAATTTCCAATACTTTTCCAACTCTTCCATCTACTTCAACAATATCGCCAACATGTAAAGATTGATCAATAATAATTAATATTCCTGAAATAACATCTTGAAACAACTGTTGCATTGCAAAACCTAAACCTACTAATAAAGCAGCTGAAGCAGTAAGCAAAAAACTCATGTTAACACCATTCATTTGAAGTGTTATTATAAATGCAAATGCAAAAACAATATATCTTATGAATTGAAAAAAACTAATAAACTTATACTTGTCTTCTAAAGGTAATTTTCTTGTTGCAACTACTCTTATAAACCGAAGTACAATACTAGTTATTAATAAAACCAATATAAGTAGAAATAAGGTACTTGCTTTAATACCTATTTCACCAATACCTATTTTATAGCTGAGTATATCTTTTATTAATTCAATCATTTATTTAATATTTCAACCATTTATATAACTCTTTCCAAGTAGGCTTCTTTCCATACATTAAAATACCTACACGGTAAATTTTTGAAGCGAACCAGACTACAAAGATAAACGTTCCAAACAATAAAACGATAGAAAGTATTAATTGCCATAATGGAACACCAAATGGTATACGCATTAACATAACAATAGGCGATGTTAATGGTATAATTGAAAACACCGTTGCTACCATTCCATGAGGATCATTGATAACTGTAAAGAAACCAACATAAACACCTAACATAAGCGGCATAATTACGGGCAACATAAATTGTTGCGAATCTGTTTCTGAATCAACAGCTGCGCCAATTGCTGCATAAAATGAACTGTATAAGAAGTATCCACCAATAAAGTAAATGATAAAACAGGTTACTAATGTACCTAATGGTAAATTCCAAATTTCGTTAAAGTACAATTGAATTTTTGAAATAGCTTCTGTTGATTGAGCCGCTTCCATCATTTCTGGGGTAACGCTGCTACTTGCACCCATTTGTATTCCAAAAAAAGTTTGTGCTACAAAAAACAATATTGTTCCCACAATAGCCCAAATGGCAAATTGTAAAATACCTGCTAATGAAGTTCCGATAATTTTACCCATCATTAATTGAAAAGGCTTAACTGATGAAATGATGATTTCAATAATACGACTGGTTTTCTCTTCTATTACACTTCGCATAACCATGTTACCATAGATGATAATAAACATCATAATTAAGTAACCGAATATTCCACCAATACCAACTTTAATTTCATTCAATCCTTTTAAACTTTCGCCTCCAGAAAACTTTGATAATTTTAAAGTTGAATCCGCTTGTGATTCATCAATTTTTGCTGCATCAAATCCTAATGCCTTTAATCGCTCAGAAGTAAGGGTAGAATCTACAACTTTTTCAACCTTAGAAATAAACTCTAAGCTTGGACTGTCTTCTGAAATGTATTCAACTTTATCTAGTAATAATTGTAATGAATCTACTTTTGGAACAAGCAACAACCCCTCGTAATTATTACTAGCTGTATCTTTAGCAACATCAATAGGCATTGCAGATAAATCGATATAATGCGTGTGCTTTGTATTTTTAAAATTATTTTTTAACAATCCGCTTTCATCATGAATGGCAATTTCGGTAATTGAATCTTTATTCATGTTTGATAAATATCCAATTAAAAATGACATTCCTACAAACAAAAGTGGTGCTAAAAAAGTCATTACAATAAAAGACTTATTACGAACTTTCGCTACGAATTCTCTTTTTATAATTAAACTTAAAACATTCATATTTTTTTATTTTAATTGGCTATTTATTTACTAACTGATTGAATAAAAATATCATTTACACTAGGTATTTTCTCAACAAAGTGAGTTACTTGTCCGAAATTAGTTAAAATAGACAATAATTCATTTGAATTTAAATTCCCTAACTCAACTTCAAGTTTAATGTCTTCATTTAACGATTTAAAGCTAGTAGGTCCGACTTTAAATTTTTGAGTCAACTGAACCATTAAACCTTCAATATTTTGTGTTAAAACACCTATTTGAAAAGTATTACTTCTATATTGTCTTTTAACTTCAGATAGTTTTCCTTCTATTAATTTATTTGACTCATGAATCAATGCAATATAATCGCACATTTCTTCAACGCTTTCCATTCTATGCGTAGAAAAAATAACAGAAGTGCCGTTCTTATTAAGTTCCATGATTTCATCCTTAATTAAATTTGCATTTACAGGATCAAAACCAGAAAATGGTTCGTCAAGAATTAATAATTTGGGCTTATGTAAAATGGTTACAACAAACTGAATTTTTTGAGCCATTCCTTTTGAAAGCTCTTGGATTTTTTTATCCCACCAACCTTCAATTCCTAATTTCTCAAACCAATATTTTAATTGCTTTTTTGCTTCTTGATGAGAAAGACCTTTTAGTTGAGCCAAATACAAACATTGCTCTCCTACTTTCATGGATTTATACAGTCCTCTTTCTTCTGGCAAATAACCAATATATTGAACATCATCGGGCATTAATTTCTTACCATCTAAAAATACTTCACCAGAATCGGGCATTATAATTTGATTGATGATACGAATTAAAGTGGTTTTACCTGCTCCGTTTGGACCTAATAAACCATAAATACTTCCTTTAGGCACTTCTAAAGAAATATTACTTAAAGCATTGTAATTGCCAAATTGTTTTACTACGTTTTGAACTTTTAAAATAGAATCCATTCTAAAATTTTTATATGTGATGTAAATTAGTGTGTAAAATAAGCGTTCTGTTACAAAAAAACCCACCCTATTTTGCAATAGGATGGGAAAATTGCTATGAAAAAGAAAATTCACTTTTTAATGTAAAAAGTGAATTCCAAATGTATGTAATTTTAATGAATTATGAAAACATATCTTTTACTTTCTCAAAAAAGGACTTATCAGACTTTTCTGGATTTGGAGTAAAATTTTCATCGTCTATCATATTTTCAAAAAATTGTTTTTGCTCTTTGTTTAACGTTTTCGGGGTCCAAACATTTACATGTACCAATAAATCACCTGTTCCATAACTGTTAATACTTGGCACACCTTTACCTTTTAAACGTAAAATTTTACCCGATTGAATTCCTTCGTCAAGTTTAATTCTAACTTTTCCAGAAACTGTTTCAATTTCTTTAGAAACTCCTAAAGCTGCTTCTGGGAAACTAACATATAAATCGTAATGTAAATTTTCACCTTCACGCTTTAAAAATTCGTGTTCTAACTCTTCAATTGCAACAATTAAATCTCCAGAAACACTATTTGAACCAGGCGCTTCGTTTCCTTTTCCAGAAACTTTTAACTGCATACCATCAACAACACCAGCAGGGATTTTAATAGAGACAGTATCTTCTTGTAAAATCATTCCTTGAGTATCTGCACCTTGAGGTTTATGGTCCATCATTTGACCAGCTCCACCACATGAAGGACATGTAGCTGCCGTTTGCATTCTACCTAAAATAGTATTGGCAATTTTCATTACTTGTCCACTACCATTACATGTCGGACACGTTCTATAGGTTACTCCTTGTGCTTGAACTTTACGTTTTACTTTAACTTTCTTTTCAACACCGTTAACAATTTCTTCTAAAGTCAGCCTTACCTTAATACGTAAATTACTTCCTTTAACACGTCTTTGACCTCCGCCAAATCCACCTCCGAAACCACCTCCGCCACCAAAAGCACTTCCAAAGATATCGCCAAACTGACTGAAGATGTCGTCCATATTCATATGTCCGCCGCCTCCGCCATATCCACCAGCACCGTCAAATGCTGCATGACCGTATTGATCGTATTTTGCTTTTTTATTAGGGTCGCTTAATATTTCATAAGCTTCAGCTGCCGTTTTAAAGTTCTCTTCAGCACTTGCATCTCCCGGATTTTTATCGGGGTGAAATTCAATTGCTTTTTTTCGATATGCCTTTTTTATTTCTGGAGCAGTAGCACTTTTGCTAATACCTAATATTTCGTAAAAATCTTTTTTCATCTTCTAAGTTAAATTCATTAAAAAAGTAAAATGCAATTATTGTCCTATAACTACTTTTGGAAAACGGATAATTTTGTCACCCAATTTGTAACCTTTTTCAAGTACATCTACAATTTTACCTTTTAAATCGTCAGAAGGTGCTGGAATTTGAGTAATAGCTTCAGCAAAATCTGCATTGAAAACATCACCTGCTTTAATTTCAACTTCTTCTAATCCTTTTGAAACTAAAGTACTTTTTAGTTTTTCAAAAATAAGTTCAACTCCTTTAACAATAGCCTCATCTTCAGATTTTATAATTTGTGTCATAGCCCTGTCAAAATCATCCATTACTGGCAACAATGCTTGTAAAACTTCTTGATTTGCTGTTTTAAACAAATCCATACGTTCTTTTGCTGTTCTTCTTTTATAATTTTCAAATTCAGCAAAAAGTCTTAAATGTTTGTCTTTTTCTTTTGCCAAATCTTCCGTAAGTTGCTCTTCAACAGTTAATTCTGGCTGTTGCACTTCTTGACTTTCTGAAACATTCTCATCTTGTACAATTTCTTTTTCTATGTTTTCAGCATTATCTTGACTCATATATTTGCGTATTTTTTTAAACATTTTACTATTTAATTTCTAATTGCAAATGTATTGCCAAATGTTTAAAAATGTCAAATTGTCATACAAGTTTTTTTATTACGAAAATAAAAATGTATTTTTATTCAAAACTATTAATAGTTTGTATTTGAATTAACATATTTTTTAAAACTTTAACTTTAAACTTATGAAAAAAATTGCATTATTAGGGTTTAGTCTTTTACTGTTTATTAGCTGTAAAAAAGAAGAGAAAACTGCACCAACTTCTGTTGAAAGTGGAATTAGCGGAGTATTTGTTGTAGATTCTACATCTACTCTTTCTTGGATAGGTTCCAAACAAACTGGAAAACATAGTGGCACAATTAAAATTAAAAATGGTCAGTTTACAGTTGAAAACGGAAAAATAAATGATGGTAAATTCACTATTGACATGAACACTATCTCTGTTGGAGATTTAGAAGGTGAAGACAAATCTGATTTAGAAGCACATTTAAAAGGTATGAAGCCAGATGTGGTGGATCACTTTTTTAATGTTGCAAAACACCCTGAAGCAATGTTTGTAGTTACAGGTTTTATGACTGAAGATGGCTCAGATATGCTTGAAGGAGATTTAACTATAAAAGGTAAAACAAATAAAATAAAATTCCCTGTTTCTCTTTCTGAAATGGATGGGATGGTAACCATGACTTCTCCAGAATTTAAAATTGACAGAACTCTATGGGGAGTGAATTATGGCTCTAAGTCTATTTTTAATGATTTAGGAGATAAGTTTATCAATGATGATATTGTTCTTCAAATTAATATAAAAGCAAAAAAATAATCAGTAATTTATTACTAATTTTACAAAAAAACACTCAATTCTGAGTGTTTTTTTATTTCAATAAATTATCTAAAGCTTTATCTAAAGAAGCATATTTGAATTGGAAATTTTCATCCAAAAGTTTTCTTGAACTAACGTTTTGACTTGAAAACAATAATTGATGCATTTCTCCAAGAAGTAATTTCATAACGAATTGAGGGATATTTGGCAAAAATAAAGGCTTATCAAGTGTTTTTGCAATTGCTTTTGTAAGCATTTCATTTGTAACTGGATAAGGCGAAACACCATTGTAAATTCCTGCTCGTTTGTGTTCTATCACATGATAAAAAATTGCAGCTAAGTCATGAATATGAATCCAAGATTGATAATGCTCTCCCGAACCAAAAGGAGCCCCAACTCCAATTTTTATTGGCTTTACCATTTCTTGTAAAGCTCCGCCCTTTTTGGCTAAAACTAAACCAATTCTTATTTTAGAAACTAATATATTTAATTTTTTAAACTCATCTATTTCTTCTTCCCATTGCTTAACTACATCCCCTAAAAAAGAAGAATCAACTTCTAAATCAGTTTCATGATACACTTTTGTTAAGCTATCTGGATAAATACCTATTGCAGATGCAGAAATTATTTGAGTTACTTGATTATTTATTTTACCAAGTGTATTGTAAAGCAATCTTGTGGTTTCAACTCTACTGTCTAATATTTCTTGTTTATAACTATTAGTCCACCTTTTGGCAACAGTTGCTCCAGCTAAATGAACAACAACATCTACTTGATCAAAAGCATTTTCATTGATTTCACCAATAGTTGGGTCCCAGTAAAAACCTTTATAGTTACTTTCATTTGCTATTTTTTTTCGTGAAGTTGTTAGGAAATTGACTAGAATACCATTTTGCAATAGTATTTTTATTAATTCATGACCTACTAGGCCAGTTGCGCCAGTGATTAAGACTTTCATTAGAAATGGTTTTTATCAAAGTTACAAATGATAATAACTAAATGAAAGGTAATTAACTTATCTTAACACTTGTGGAAAATAAACTATTTTCGGACTTTAATAGTCCATTCAAATTGCATTTCCGAAACCTGTTCCCCTTTTTCATTTACACCTAAAGAAGTTAACCAAACAGTTTGCCCTTCCATAGTGTCAATTGCTTTTTGAATGGTTTCCTTAATTAAAATTCCTTGATTACAAGTAAAAGTAATTCTACCTGTAGCTTTTTTAGTAAAACTAGATTTATTATTTGCAACAAGCATAGAAACGTTTTTTCCACTTTGTTTTACTTGAAACATTACTAAAGCTCCTGTAGTAAACTCAGCTGCCATTGCTTGTACGGCAAAATACATTGAATTAAATGGGTTTTGATTGAACCATCTGTGTTTAACAGATACCTTACATGTTGTTTCTTCTATTGATTTCACTCTAACTCCACTCCAAAAAGCAGAAGGAAGTTTAAAGAACATGTATGTATTTAGTTTTGAAGGTGTAAATTTCATAATTAAGAGTTTTTGTAAATATATTAAAAAATAATATGCGTGCTTACTATTTTTATTTGTGTTAAATTTGTGTTAAATTTTAGTACTGTGCGTTGCATAATACCTTTTTTTAAACATATATTTGTATAAGCAATTAATAGTTATACTATAATCATGGAAACATCAAACGAAAAAAGTACCGCTACATTAATACATTTGACAACATTATGTCAGTATATTATTCCGTTTAGCAGTTTTATTTTACCATTATTAATATGGTCAAACAAAAAAAATGAATCAAAATTTATTGATCATCACGGAAAACAAGCATTGAATTTTCAACTAAGTATGTTTTTGTACTCAATAGTCTTTATAATTATTGCAGTCCCTACATTTATATTATGGTTAATTAACACAATTGACTTCTCAAGAATTAATGAGCATGAAATATATTTAAATGAAATTATTAACTATAATAATATTACAGGATATGCCATTTTGGGTTTTATAGCAATACTATTATTTTTCTTTATTAAGCTAGGTGAGTTTTTCTTAATTATATACGCATCAGCAAAAACATCAAACGGAGAATATTATAAATACCCATTAACAATACCGTTTTTAAAATAAATCAATCATCGTTTCAATCAAAATCAAAAAATGAACAGTTTAATTAAAAAAATCGAAAAGAATTATGAATATTGAAAACACAAAAGCTCAAATGAGAAAAGGTGTTTTAGAGTTTTGTATCCTATCTGTCTTAAAAGAAAAAGATGCTTACACTTCTGAAATACTTGAAACTCTAAAAGAAGCAAAGCTACTAGTCGTAGAAGGAACAGTTTATCCTTTATTAACAAGACTAAAAAACGACGGCCTACTAGGCTATCGCTGGGAAGAATCAACATCTGGACCGCCACGTAAATATTATGAATTAACGGAAGATGGAAGAACATTTTTATTAGAATTAAACACAACGTGGACAGAATTATCTGACGCGGTTAACATTATAACAAGTCAAAACTAAAAGTCATGAACAAAACAATAAGTATAAATTTAGGAGGTTATTTCTTTCATATAGATGAAGATGCCTATCAAAAGTTAACACGATACTTTGATGCTGTAAAACGTTCACTTTCTTACGAAGGTAGAGATGAAATTGTTAAAGACATTGAAAGTAGAATCGCTGAACTTTTTCAAGAGCGTTTACAAAACGAAAAACAAGTAGTTGGAATCAAAGAAATCGACGAAGTTATTTCGATAATGGGACAACCTGAAGATTATAAAATTGATGAAGACACTTCTTCAAATTTTAATTCTGATTATTCTAATACTAGATCATATTCTAATACTAGAAAACTATATAGAGATAAAGACAACTCAATGTTAGGAGGAGTTTTATCAGGCCTTGGTCATTATTTAGGAATAGATCCACTATGGTTAAGAATAATTATGGTTATTTTATTTTTCGGATTTGGAACTGGTTTATTAATCTATATTATTTTATGGATATTAGTACCAGAAGCTATTACTAATAATCAAAAATTAGAAATGAAAGGTGAGCCTATAAACATTTCTAATATTGAAAAAAAAGTAAAAGAAGGGTTTGATGATATTACTGGAAAAATAAACAATTTAGATCACCAAAAAATTGCCAATACGGCAAAATCAGGGGCAAACCAAGTTGTTTCAACTGTTGGAGATCTCTTCTTGTCAATTTTTAAAGCCTTTGCAAAAATTATTGGGGCATTTATGATGTTCTTTTCATCAATGGCTTTGTTAGGAATTATTATAGCATCAATTGTAATGATATTTTCTTCTTCATTATCTGATAAAATGAAATTTAATTTTATGGACACTCCATTTGATTCAGATGTTCCATTTTGGTTGCAAGGAATTTTATTATTATTTACTGTTGGAATTCCATTTTTGTTTTTAATTATTTTAGGATTAAAATTATTATTAAACAACATGAAACCAATGGCTAGTTATGTGAAATATGGTCTGATAGCTATTTGGGTTATTGCATTAAGTGCAACAATATATTTAGGGATTCAACAAGCGAACCAAGTTGGATTTGAAGGGAAAGTAATTCAAAAAGAATATTTAAACATTCAACCAACAGATACACTTTTTATAAAAATGGAGATCAATGATTTTTATTCGAAAAATGTAAACAGAAGAAGAAATGCAGAATACACACATGATGAACAAAATAATGAAATCATTTATTCAACAAACGTAAGATTGCATTTAATGAGAACAGATAAAGATGTTCCTTATTTTCAAGTTGAAAAAACAGCAGACGGAAAATCAATAAATGAAGCAAAGAACAGAGCTGAAAAAATTAAGTATCATTTTGAAGTTCAAGGAAATAAAATTATCTTAGATAATTATTTAACAACAGAATTTAAAAACAAATACAGAGACCAAGAAGTTCATATTTATCTTTATTTACCAAACGGTTTTGTAATATTTCCCGATGAATCTATAAGTGATTATTTAACATCTAATAATTCAGACATTGGAAAATATTATGGACATGAAGGATTCTTTTACAAAGTAAACGGCTCTGAAATGGATTGTTTAAATTGTTCAGAGGAAGAAAATAATGAGATTGAGATTAATGAAGATGTAAATTCAGACGCTTCTACAACTCTTTATTATGATGAAAACGGGGTTTTGGTAAAAAAAGTAATCAATTCTAAAAAAGCAATTGACGAAATCAAAGACGAAATCAAGAGTGAAATTAAAAAAGTAAAAATAGAAATCAACTAAACTAAATCAACATGAAAACAACAATTAAATTATTAGCTTTATTTTTATTCATTGGTTTTACCTCATGTAAACACAATATTCATTTTGGAAATGGTATCGAGGGTAGTGGAAATATAATTACCGAGAAAAGGAATGTAAGTGAGAAGTTTACTAAGATTTCGGCAAGTACAGGTGTAAATGTTATTGTTGAACAAGGCAGCCCAGCTGAAGTTGAAGTAGAAACAGATGATAATTTAATTGAATACATTGTTACCGAAGTTGAAAACGGAACATTAATCGTAAAAATAGATGGAAATATTGACATGATGACTACAATAAATGTTAGAGTTAAAATGGAAACAATTTCTAGTTTAGAATCTTCAAGCGGTTCTTCAATTACATCTAAAAACGCTTTAAAAGGAACCTCTATTGCATTAAAATCAAGTAGTGGAAGTGAAATTGAAGCCGAATTAGAATATGAAAGCGTAAGTTGTGAATCAACTAGTGGTAGCGAAATTAAAGCTTCTGGAAAAGCTTTACGTTTAGAAACAAAGTCATCTAGCGGAAGTGAAATAGACGCAAGTAATCTTGCGGCAAATGAAGTTTATGCACAATCTACTAGCGGAAGTAGTACAACAGTAAAACCAATTTTAAAACTAGACGGTAAAGCCTCAAGCGGAAGTGATATTAATTACGTTAAAGAACCAAAGAGTATCACAAAAGATGAAACTTCAGGTGGAAGTGTTGATAAAGAATAACAATTAATCTGTGGCATTTAACAAACAATTAATATAAAATTAACAGCTATAAAAGCACAATTAATTAATTTTACAGAACACAATTAAAAACTACAAAAACAAAAAACATGATAAAACTAGTTGTCCAAATAATAGATTTTGCATGTACTTTTATCATTAGCATTATAGAATCTCTATTTTAAGTAATACAAAATTTAAACATCAGTACTTACACTGATGTTTTTTTTTATATTTGTCTAAAATGTAATTCAACGAAAATTTTCATTTAGATCATAAATGGAATGATTCTTGATTTTACTTTAAAATAATTAAATTACTATAATGAAAAAAAATACACTCTTATTTTTATTAGTCTTAACATGCTCATTAACATTCGGACAAAAGAAAGAAAGAATTAAAGGTTCTAAAATTGTTACACTTAGTATTAAAAAACTGGAAAGTTTTCAAAACATCGATGTTGAAGATAATTTAGAAATATTTTTAGTAAAAGCTGACTCAGCCTCAATGGAAATTGAAGCAGATGATAATTTGCACGACATCATTAATTACACTGTACTTGGAAACACTTTAAGAATTAATTCTTTAAAAGATGTTTACGGAGAAAAAAAGTTTTCAATTAGAATTAACTATACCGACAGTTTAAAACTTATTACAGCAAAACATGATACTAAAATTCATGCATTAGCAGATATCGAATTAGAAAATATTACGGTTAAAAATTACGACAATTCACGTTCATTTTTAAACGTAAAATCTAAATATTTTACAATTATTTTAAATGATAAATCAGAAGCTGAATTAAATGTAAAAGCGAATAATACAACTATTGAAGTAAGTAAAGATGCTGAATTGAAAGCTTTAATTGCTTCTCCGGAAGTAAAAATTGATTTGTATCAAAAAGCAAAAGCAGAGATTGAAGGCGATGCAGCCATTGCAAAAGTAAGATTAGACAACAGCTCTGACCTAATTGCTAAAAAATTCACTGTTTCTAATTTAGATATTACAACTGAAAGCTATTCTAAAGCGAGTGTAAATGTGGCAAAAAACATCAAAATTTCAGCAGCTGGAAAATCAGAAATTGAATTATTAGGTGAACCGAAAATTGAAATTATTAAGTTTACCAATAACACAACATTGTATAAAAAAGAGAAATAAAATTAATCTAATACAAACACAAAAAAGCCCGTATTAAGTATTAATACGGGTTTTTTATTATCTAGTAATTTAAAAATTAATCTTTAGAAGCTAAGTAACGTTCAGCATCTAATGCAGCCATACAACCTGTTCCAGCAGCAGTAACTGCTTGTCTATACACATGGTCAGCAGCATCTCCACCTACAAAAACACCTTCTACATTTGTTTTAGAAGTTCCAGGAATATTTTTAATATAACCTGTTGCATCTAAGTCTAAATAATCTTTAAAAATATCAGTATTTGGTGTATGACCAATAGCTACGAAAAATCCTGTTGCAGGAATTACTGTTAATCCACCTGTAATATTATTTTTAACTCTTACACCTGTAACAACTTGTCCATCACCTAAAACCTCATCAGTTTCAGTATTGTACAAAATGGTAATGTTTTCAGTTTTACGAACACGTTCAGCCATAATTTTAGAAGCTCTAAACTCATCTCTTCTTACAACCATTGTAACTTTAGAACATAATTTTGATAAATAATGAGCTTCTTCACAAGCACTATCTCCTGCTCCAACAATAACTACTTCTTGATTTCTGTAGAAAAATCCATCACAAATTGCACAAGCAGAAACACCACCACCTAGTTTTAAATATTTTTGTTCAGAAGGCAATTCTAAATACTTTGCTGATGCGCCAGTAGATATAACAACTGTCTCAGCATGAATTTCTTTTGTATCATTAATCCAAACTTTATGAACATCACCACTAAAATCAACTTTAGTTGCCCATCCGTCGCGAACATCTGTTCCAAAACGTTGTGCCTGTCCTTGCAATTGAATCATCATTTCTGGGCCAGTTACACCATCAACATAACCAGGAAAATTTTCAACTTCATTTGTTGTCGTTAATTGACCTCCAGGCTGTGTTCCTTGATATAAAACAGGATTCATATTAGCTCTAGCTGCATAAATTGCTGCTGTATAACCCGCAGGACCAGAACCTATTATTAAACATTTTACTTTTTCTATTGTATCTGACATAATTATATTTTTTTAAAGCTCCAAAAGTAATAAATTTGAAAGTATTGAAGTGTTATATAAATTACAAAAAAGCGTTTTGTTATTATTTTTTTATAAACAATCTACTTTCAATTAAAAACTTACATAAAAAGAAAAAAGCCTTACATATAAAAATGTAAGACTTTTGTCGGGGTGGCAGGATTCGAACCTGCGGCCTCCTGCTCCCAAAGCAGGCGCGATAACCGGGCTACGCTACACCCCGTATTCGCGAGTGCAAATATACTCCTATAAATTATATCTACAAATTATTAACTCTTTTTTTTAGAAAAAAATATCGCTAATAATTAAATTCAAAATGATTAAATTTGTCAAAAATTATACAACTATGTTAATCATTGGAATTGCCGGAGGTACTGGAAGTGGAAAAACAACAGTAGTTCACCAAATAATGAATGAATTACCTGCAACTGAGGTCGGAATTATTTCTCAAGACTCTTATTATAAAGAAACACATCATTTAAGTTACGAGGAACGTACAAAAATAAATTTTGATCATCCAAGAGCAATTGACTTTGATTTATTAGTCGCACATTTAAAAGATTTAAAAGAAGGCAAAACGATTGAACAACCGGTCTACTCTTTTGTAACTCATGACAGAACTAACGATTGCATTATTACACATCCAAGAAAAGTAATGATAGTTGAAGGTATTTTAATTCTTACCAACCCAGAATTAAGAGAAATGTTTGATATAAAAGTATTTGTTCACGCAGATTCTGACGAACGTTTAATAAGAAGGCTAAAAAGAGACATTGCAGAAAGAGGCAGAGACATGGAAGAAGTCTTAGGACGTTACCAAAACACTTTAAAACCCATGCACCAACAATTTATTGAGCCTACAAAAGCATATGCAGATATTATAATTCCAAATGACAAATACAATACTGTTGCTATTGATGTAGTAAGAGCGGTAATCAATCAAAGACTAGTTTAATTGAAAAAGCGATTTCAAAATATAATAAGTAAGTTCCCATTTATAAAATTTCTGGGTAATAGATACGTTTTAGTATTGCTCCTGTTTTCTATTTGGATGATTTTCTTGGACAACTATTCTTATTTAGAACATAGATTTTTAGATAAAGAAATTGATGAATTAGAAAACAATGAACAATATTATATTAATGAAATAAAAAAAGATAGTTTAAAGATTAAACATCTAAAAAATAGCGATCAGACTGAAAAATATGCTCGTGAAAAATATTTCATGAAGCGCGAGAATGAAGATATTTATCTTATTGAATTTGAAGAAGACCAAGAAGCTAAAAGCAACTAATTTTAATACTAAAATTGCAAACCTGTGCTAGATAATAAAAACCAATTATTTAATGAATTTGAAACTGTTTCTTCGAAAGAATGGAAACAAAAAATTCAATTTGAATTAAAAGGAGCCGACTATAATGATACTTTAGTTTGGGAAAGTCTTGAAGGAATAAAAGTAAAACCTTTTTACCATCAAGATGAATTAGAAAACACAATCAATATTAAAACCAATGTTTCAAATTTTAAAATCTTACAAGATATTTTTGTTTTTGATGTTGAAAAATCAAATAAAAAAGCAAAAGATGTTTTAAATAGAGGTGCAGAAAGTATTCGATTTACTTTAGAGAACGAAAGCATTGATTTTAACACCTTAATGCATGACCTGCCTTTAGTTGACATAAATTACCACATACACTTAAAGTTTATTTCTTTAGATTATTTACAAAAGATAAACAGCTTTGCAACTGAAAATAATGCTTGTATTTTTCTACAAGCGGACCCAATTCACCAATTAGTAACAGATGGTAACTGGTTTACTAATTTAGAATCTGATTTTAAAATTATTGATCCTATCAACTATTTAAATCTAAAATCTTCCATAACTATCCAATCTGGAGTATATCAAAACGCTGGTGCAAATATGGTGCAGCAAATTGCATATACTTTAGCACATATAAATGAATATTTCAATAGAGTATCCACGATTCCAAGTCCCATTACAATTGAAGTTGCCGTAGGAACTAATTATTTCTTCGAAATTGCAAAACTAAGAGCCATACGCATATTGTTCAAAATATTAGCCGCAGAGTATAACCATCATTTAGACTGCCATATTATTGCAACACCTACAAAGCGAAACAAAACACTATACGATTATAACGTAAACATGTTGCGCACCACTACTGAATGCATGAGTGCCATTTTAGGCGGTGCAAATACCATTTCTAACTTACCTTATGATGCTTTGTATCATAAAACAAATGAATTTGGTGACCGAATTTCTAGAAATCAATTATTAGTCTTAAAAGAAGAAAGTTATTTTGACAAAGTCGATAATCCAGCAGATGGAGCCTATTATATAGAATCACTTACAAATCAATTGGCTGAAAAAGCTTTAGATTTATTCAAAAATATTGAATCAAAAGGAGGATTTATTACTTTACTAATTGAAGGAACTATTCAACGAAAAATTAACGAAAGTGCTCAAAAAGAACAAGAGTTATTCGATTCTGGAAAAGAAGTTTTATTAGGAACAAACAAGTATCCTAATAAGAACGACAAAATGAAACATGATTTAGAATTATTTCCTTTTGTTAAAACCAATCCTCGAAAAACGTTAATTACTCCTATTATCGAAAAACGTTTAGCTGAAAAATTAGAACAAGAACGTTTATCTCAAGAAGAATAAGCCATGAGAAACTTTTTTTATTTATTCTTATTAACTAGTTTACATATAAATGCACAAACACCTCTTTGGAATTTAGCAAAAGTTTCAGGTGGAATACCCTATCAAAGTAATACTAACAAAATTGTTACAGACTCTCAGGGAAACATGTATATGATTGGATTCTTTACCAATTCAATCTCTTTTGATGATTTACCTGCTATAACTGCTTCATATTTTGGTAATGGAACTCATTTTTTTGCGAAATTTGATAGTCTTGGGAACTGCTTATGGTTGAAAAAAATTGAAGGAACTAATACTTTTACAATAAATGAAGTAAAAATTGACGACAGTGACAATATAATTATTGGAGGTAATAGTTCTTCAAATACATTAAATACAATTAAATTAAATGATACTTTGCCTATAATAGAAATTTATGGTAATAATTTTATTTTAGCCAAATTTGACACCAACGGTACTTTTTTATGGTCAAAGAAGCAAGACTTAGGAATAAACAATAGCTCTAGTGTGGGTAATTTGACCTTAGGAGAAAATGATACGTTTTATGTTTTTGGAAGTTATGATTCATCTGGATTGATAATTGACGGTATTGATTTACCTATAAATAGTTTTGGAAATGAAAATATTTTTATTGGTCATTTCAATCCAGACGGAACAATAATTTGGATAAAAGGATTTGGACACGAAACAATGAGCCAAATATATTTTTCTACTATTAATTTTCATGAAGGCTCCTTGTATTTGTCAGCTTGTTCTAATTCGGACACAAGTTTTGAATCAGTTGATATAGTTGTTCCACCATCGACTGATATACTCCAATTTATCTTGAAGATGTCTGCCGCAGGAACACCAATTTCAGGAGACGAAGCAATTTTACCATTCTCAGACTTATCATATGTTAAGAAGGTTTTTTTTGGAGACTACATGTATGTTTATGGTTCATTTGATGAATCACAACTAAACATTAATAGCACAATCCTAAACAAGATTGGAAATAGAGATGTTTTCGTAATAAAACACAATCTAAATGGAACCGTTGTTTGGGCAAAAAACTTTGGTTATTCTAATCACACAATATTAATTGATGATATTTTTGCTGACTCAAGTAATAACATTTATCTCGCAACTGACACCTCAACTCCTAACTTTGTTTTTGGAACATCAACTATTAATAATTTTGGTCAATATTCAACACTAATAGGAAAATTAGATAGTGATGGAAATCAAATTTGGGCAAAGAATATTGTAAATAGCCTAAGCAATCAACATAATTTCCCACTAACAATTACAAAAGCTAATGATCTAATTTATGTTACCGGAATATTTAATTACGAACAACTTAACTTTGATAATATTTCTGTCCTTTTTAATCCTAGTCCATTAACTTTGTTAGCAGAAAGCAAAATATATTACGGTTCTATTAGTGAAAGCGCTTTAAATACTGAAGATTTTAATTATAATACACTTATTTATCCAAATCCAACTAAAGACTACTTAAATTTAAGTAGTGATTATAATAGCAAAACTTATAAAATTATTGATATTTCTGGAAGAACAATTCAACAAAGCAGTATTAAAGATTTTAAAATTGATGTTTCTAATTTAAATAAAGGTCTTTACTTGCTAAACATAGCGAATGAGATTAATTTTAAATTTTTAAAAGATTAATTATACAATGAGAAAAGACATACAACATATTAGCCTAAAATCAACAGCTAAAAGCCAACAACTAAATGCTGAAAGCTCATTCTTAACAGCTGAAGGAATTGAATTAAAGCTCAATTATTCTAAAGAAGATATTGAAAATTTAGAACACATAGGTTTCGCAGCAGGTTTTGCACCTCATTTACGTGGACCATATTCTACAATGTACGTTCGTCGCCCTTGGACAGTTCGTCAATATGCAGGATTTTCAACTGCAGAAGAAAGTAATGCTTTTTACAGAAGAAATTTAGCTGCAGGACAAAAAGGCCTTTCAGTAGCATTCGATTTAGCAACACATAGAGGTTACGACTCCGATCATGAACGTGTTGTTGGAGATGTTGGTAAAGCAGGAGTTGCAATTGACTCTGTGGAAGACATGAAAGTGCTTTTCGACCAAATTCCATTAGACGAAATGTCGGTTTCTATGACTATGAATGGCGCCGTTTTACCTATTATGGCATTTTACATTGTCGCTGCCGAAGAACAAGGTGTAAACACTAATTTACTTTCTGGAACGATACAAAACGATATTTTGAAGGAATTTATGGTTAGAAATACCTATATCTATCCTCCTACACCTTCCATGAAAATTATTGCGGATATTTTCGAGTATACCAGTAAAAACATGCCAAAATTCAACTCTATTTCCATTTCAGGTTACCACATGCAAGAAGCAGGTGCAACTGCCGATATTGAATTAGCATATACTTTAGCAGATGGTTTAGAATACATTCGTACAGGTTTAGCTGCCGGAATGGATATTGACACTTTCGCTCCTCGTCTTTCCTTTTTCTGGGCAATAGGAATGAATCATTTTATGGAAATCGCAAAAATGCGTGCTGGTAGAATGATTTGGGCTAAATTAGTGAGTCAATTCGACCCAAAAGACGAAAAATCATTAGCATTAAGAACACATTGCCAAACTTCAGGTTGGAGTTTAACAGAGCAAGACCCTTTCAATAATGTAGCAAGAACGACAATTGAAGCGGCTGCAGCTGCTTTTGGCGGAACACAATCTTTACATACAAATGCTTTAGACGAAGCCATTGCATTACCAACCGATTTTTCTGCTCGTATTGCTCGTAATACACAAATATTCTTGCAAGAAGAAACAAAAATTTGTAAAACAGTTGACCCTTGGGCGGGAAGTTATTATGTAGAAAGTTTAACGGCTGAAATTGCAGAAAAAGCATGGGCTTTAATTGAAGAAGTGGAAGCGCTTGGCGGAATGACCAAAGCAATTGAAGCTGGAATTCCTAAACTACGAATTGAAGAAGCTGCAGCTCGTAAACAAGCACGTATTGACAGTAATCAAGATACAATTGTTGGTGTAAACAAATACCGTTTAGAAAAAGAAGATCCATTGCATATTTTAGATGTCGATAATCAAATGGTTCGTAAGCAACAAATTGAGCAATTAGACAACATAAAAGCTACACGTAATACTGAAAAAGTACAGGAATGTTTAGCTAAATTAACCGAATCTGCAAAAACAGGTAATGAAAATTTATTATCTTTAGCAGTAGAAGCAGCTCGAAACAGAGCAACTTTAGGGGAAATTAGCGATGCTTTAGAAGAAGTATTTGGAAGATATAAAGCACAAATTAGAAGTTTTAGCGGCGTGTATAGCAAAGAAATAAAAAATAACGAGAGTTTTGAAAAAGCAAAACAATTAGCCGACGCTTTCGCGAAGAAAGATGGTCGTCGTCCTCGTATTATGATTGCTAAAATGGGACAAGACGGTCACGATCGTGGTGCAAAAGTAGTTGCAACAGGTTATGCCGATGTTGGTTTTGATGTAGACATTGGTCCGTTATTTCAAACACCTGCTGAAGCAGCAAAACAAGCTGTAGAAAACGACGTACACATTTTAGGCGTTTCATCTTTAGCAGCCGGACATAAAACATTAGTTCCGCAAGTAATTGAAGAATTAAAAAAATATGGTCGCGAAGATATTATGGTAATTGTAGGTGGTGTTATTCCATCACAAGATTACCAATTCCTTTTTGATGCTGGCGCAGTTGCTGTTTTTGGTCCTGGAACTAAAATTAGTGAAGCAGCCATTACTATTTTAGAAGTTTTATTGGAAGATTAAACATAAACTTGTCATGCTGAACTTGTTTCAGTATCTCATATATAAAAAAAACACCAACTTTAACGTTGGTGTTTTTTTTGTTCACAATTTAATCTCAGCCTTAAAAAGACCAAGCAAATTATACTTTATCTTTGTAACATGTTTGCATTAGTCGATTGTAATAATTTTTACGTGTCTTGCGAGCGTGTTTTCCAACCTCAATTTCAAAATAAACCAGTCATTGTTCTTTCTAATAACGACGGTTGTGTTATTTCGAGAAGCGAGGAAGCAAAAGCGCTTGGCGTACCTATGGGCGCTCCTGAGTTCAAATACAAAGACCTCATCAAACAACATGACATCAAGGTTTTTTCGTCTAATTATGCCTTATATGGCGACTTGAGTAATCGGGTAATGAAAACATTGCAAGATTTTACTCCAGATATTGAAAATTATAGTATTGATGAAGCTTTTCTAAATTTTGAAAAGGTAAAAATAGACGATTATAATAATTATGGAATTACTATAAAAAAACGCATTCAAAAATGGGTTGGAATTCCGGTTTGTGTAGGTTTTGGAGAAACAAAAGCACTTTCTAAAATCGCTAACAGAATTGCTAAAAAATTTAAAGAACGAACTGCTGGAATTCATGTAATTGACACCGAAGAAAAAAGAAACAAAGCCTTAAAATGGACCAAAATCGAAGATGTTTGGGGAATTGGTTTTCGATTGTCTACAAAAATGAAGGCTAAAAATATTGACACTGCATTTGATTTCATACAACCATACAATACTGCATTTATAAAAGAATGCATGGGTGTTTTAGGCTTACGATTGCAAATGGAACTACAAGGAATTTCAGTTTTACAAATAGAAGATCAACCAGAAGCTAAAAAAAGTATTGCGGTTACACGCACATTTGAAAAATCGGTAAGTACATTTGAAGAAATGAAAGAACGCGTTTCTACCTTTGCGACCATTGCATCTGAGAAATTACGAAAACAAGATTCGTGTTGCTATGGTATAATGCTTTACATTCGAAAAGACAAATACAAAACCAGTAGCGAGCGTTATAATTTTACAAGCCATGTACATTTATCTTTTGCAACACAATCAGCATTAACTTTAAGTCAAACCGCTATTAAAATGTTGGAAAATAGTTTTGAAAACGGACAAATTTACAATAAGGCAGGCATTATTTTAACCGAAATTATTCCGCAAGAACAAAAACAATTTCATTTGTTTGAAGAAGAAAATCCGAAACACGAAAAGTTGATGAAAGTAATGGATGACATTCGTAAAAAAACAGGCGAACGCAAAATAAGATTGGGCAACCAAGATTTAAATCGGACTTGGAAAATGAAACAAAATCATTTATCTAAAAGATATACTACTAATATTAAAGAATTACTTGAAATAAAATGTCACTAAAACCAGAACTTATTTTTTTTATCCCTGATACGGAAAACGCAAAAGAAATTCCTTTTATTATTGACGGAATAAAAGCTGGTTTTCCGTCGCCTGCAGCTGATTTTGATGAAACAAAAATAAGCATAGACCAACTCGTTATAAAAAACGAAGCTGCAACTTTTTATGCAAAAGCAAGTGGACATTCAATGATTGGCGCTGGAATAGATGATGGTGATGTTTTAGTAATTGACCGAAGTATAGAGCCAACAGATAATAAAATTGCAGTATGTTTTATAGATGGTGATTTCACCATTAAACGTATTAAAATAGAAGAAGATTGCATTTATTTACAACCTGAAAATCCGAAATTCCAACCTATAAAAGTAACCGAGGACAATGACCTTATCATTTGGGGCATCGTAACTTATGTAGTTAAAAAAGTGTAAAATATTTAAACCTATCAGATATCGAACAAAAAAAACCACTTCGTAAACTCGAAACGGCTTTTATAATTCCCTTACTGCTTTTCAGGCATGAACGTCATTCCACTTCTCGGCAAGTTCACTCAGGTTGGCACGCATTAAATCGTCAGGAGTCATGGCAATTCTAAATTCACAATGAGCTTCAAAATTCAAGAACCAAGGTTCTGAAATCGATGGAATTGCTGAGGCATCAGGTACTTCAACAACCATAACAGCACCCCGACAACCGTCTTGTTCAGAAAAATAAATACTCTCGGGTTTGATATCATCTACTACACGACCAATAAGTTCACCAGCAGTACCATTTCTAACCAATGAGTTAAAAGGCTCGATGGGAAAGATAACATTAACTAACATTTTCATAATAATTGTATTTAAAGTTAATACTCCTAAAGTTACAAAATAAGGCACCATTTATAAAGCATAAATTACTTATTATAAATACTTTAACATAATACAAGCCAGTTAAAAAAAACAGTGAAATATATTTCAAATACAATAAAAAAAGATAATTCTAAATATGTTCAATAAATTAAAAAATACAGGTTTTATATCTGTCAGACATGGGGAATATTAATACTTTTTTATAATTTTACAAAATGTCAAAATTACCAAACGTAACAACTAGTATATTCTCTGTAATGTCGCAATTAGCGAATGAACACGGCGCAATTAATTTATCGCAAGGTTTTCCTAATTTCCCTGTAGACGAGCGTTTATTACAAATATCAGAACGTTTAATTCGTGAAAACATTCATCAATATACGCCAATGGCAGGTTTACCATCATTGATGGAAAAAATCGCTTTACTAACAGAGAAAAACTATCAGCGAAAAGTAAACATTGGAACTGAAATACTTATTACAGCTGGTGCAACACAAGGTGTGTTTACTGCAATTAACACTTTTGTAAATGCTGGTGACGAAGTATTGATTTTAGATCCAAGTTACGACAGTTATGAACCTTCTGTTTTAGCAGCTGGCGGAAAACCTGTTCGTGTTTCTTTGAATCATGATTATTCGCCAAATTTCAATACTATTGAAGACGAAATAACTTCAAAAACCAAAATGATTGTAATAAATAATCCACACAATCCAACAGGTAGAATTTGGACGGAAAATGAAATAGAAACTTTAGAAACGATTTTAGAAAAGCATCCTACTATTTTAGTTTTAAGTGATGAAGTATACGAATACATTTCGTTTACACATCCGCATATTTCATTTAACACAAGAGTAAAACTAATTAACAGAACAATCGTGGCTTCTTCTTTTGGCAAGTCCTTACATGTTACGGGTTGGAAAGTAGGCTATTTAATTGCTCCTGAGAAATTAATGCAGGAAATGAAAAAAGTGCACCAATTTTTAGTTTTTAGTGTGAATAGTTTTTCGCAACACGCTATTGCTGAATATTTAGATGTAGTAGATTTTAGCGAAATTGCCAAAATGTATAAAGCCAAACGCGATTTGTTTCGAAATCTAATCAAAGACAGTCGCTTTGAACTAATGCCTTGCGATGGAACGTACTTTCAAGTAGTAAATTACAATCAAATTTCAACTGCAAACGATGTTGATTTTGCTAGAGAATTGATCACAAAACACGGTGTAGCTTCAATACCAATTTCGGTGTTTTATAATGATGCAACAGACAGACATATGTTGCGTTTTTGTTTCGCAAAAACAGATGAAACATTAATTGCAGCAGCAGAAAAATTGAGTCAAATATAAAATAAGTGCATTTTTTAACTTATCTTTACTATTAATATATTAGAAATTATGGCAAAAAGTCAAGACGCAAAGAAAACTGAAAAGAAGGAACCTTTGAAAACTGCTAAAGAAAAAAAGGCGGAAAAAAGAGATAAGAAAAATTCTCCTAAAAGAGATTAAAGAAAAAAAAACACGAATAGATTTCGTGTTTTTTTTCTTTATATATAATTGTGTGTAATTTTGTTTAATGCAAAAAAACGTCTTTTTTAGCCCCGATAGAATCAAGCTACCGTGTAGCGTGGATAGCGGGACAATTGTTGTTTTACTTTTACTTTTGTGCTCCTAAAAAAACTAAACAGTTTCAATTGCTTGAATAGCCGATAGAAAATTGATTTGTTTTACGTGTTCAAAAAAATCGATTTCAGTTTCGTGCGGTAAAAAGTCGGAAATAATTCTAACAATAAAATCTTGAGGTCTTTTTAAATACATAAAAGTGTAATCTTCCATGTTTACAATAGTCTCTGTTTTTAAATTTGTTGTACGAACAAATTTATCAGAAGTCAAAGACGAAAGTGTAGGTAAATTAAGCTTAGCTTCTACTTGAATAGGTTTTCCGTTTTCAAACAAACCACCTTCATAACCATACAAAGAAGTTGTTGTAATTTCTATTGGTTTTCCAAATCCTAAACACGATGACAATTCTGCTTCTTTACCAACTATTGCGGCAAAACCAACCAACACAACACAATCTGAAGATGGTAAATGCATCATTGTTTTAGCAATACTTTCTCTACCAATACCACAAGTAATAACTTGGTAATTGTGCTTTGTATTAATAATTCTATTAATGGCAACCAACACTTTTTCGCGTTCAATTTCCATTGGTGTTAAGATTATAATATTCATTTGCAACTATTTGTTACAAAAGTACAATTCATAATTAAAACAATGACTTTTAATGAATAAGTTCTAAAAAATCATATTTTGCTTTGTTAATAAATAAGACTTGAATAAACCATAAATAATTGTATTTTTACCATTCGAAAATTTAAAAAATCACATGGGTAAAATTATAGCAATTGCAAATCAAAAAGGTGGTGTAGGCAAAACTACAACATCTGTGAATCTTGCAGCATCACTAGGTGTCTTGGAAAAAAAAGTACTCTTAATTGATGCAGATCCACAAGCAAATGCTAGTTCAGGCCTTGGCATAGATGTTGACAATGTAGAGATAGGAAGTTACCAAGTTATAGAGCACAGTAATACGCCTAGAGAAGCTATTATTTCTTGTTCAGCTCCAAATGTTGATATTATTCCAGCTCATATTGACTTAGTTGCAATTGAAATTGAACTGGTTGACAAAGAGGATCGTGAATACATGCTTAAAAAAGCATTAAAATCTATTAAAGAAGATTACGATTACATTATTATAGATTGTGCTCCATCTTTAGGTTTACTTACCCTAAATGCTCTTACAGCAGCAGATAGCGTTATTATTCCTATACAATGTGAATACTTTGCATTAGAAGGTTTAGGAAAACTTTTAAATACTATTAAAAGTGTTCAAAAAATTCACAATCCTGATCTTGATATTGAAGGTTTATTATTGACCATGTATGATTCTCGTTTAAGATTGTCGAACCAAGTTGTTGAAGAGGTGCAAAAGCATTTTAACGACATGGTTTTTGAAACTGTAATTCAAAGAAATATTAAGTTAAGCGAAGCTCCAAGTTTTGGAGAAAGTATTATTAATTATGATGCAACAAGTAAAGGCGCATCTAATTATCTAAGTTTAGCAGAAGAAATTATCAATAAAAACAAATAATTTTTATGGCAAAAGCGGTAAAAAAACAAGCATTAGGAAGAGGATTATCGGCTTTATTAAAAGACCCTTCAAATGATATTAAATCAGCTGAAGACAAAGGTGCCGATAAAGTTGTGGGAAGTATAATAGAGCTTGAATTAGATTCAATTGAATTAAACCCTTTTCAACCAAGAAGTAACTTCAATGAAGAAACTTTACAAGAATTAGCAAAATCCATTAAAGAGCTTGGTGTAATTCAACCTATTACTGTTAGGAAATTAGAATTTAATAAATACCAATTAATTTCAGGTGAACGTCGTTTACGAGCTTCAAAATTATTAGGTCTTGAAACAGTTCCAGCTTACATTCGTTTAGCTAATGACAATGAATCTTTAGTAATGGCATTAGTTGAAAATATTCAACGCCATGACTTAGACCCTATTGAAGTTGCTATTTCTTACCAAAGATTAATTGAAGAAATTAATCTTACTCAAGAAGAATTAAGTGAAAAAGTAGGAAAAAAACGTTCTACAATTACAAATTACTTGCGTTTATTAAAACTGGACCCAATTATCCAAACTGGAATGCGAGATGGTTTCATTTCAATGGGACATGGTAGAGCTTTAATTAATATCGATGATCAAGATGCTCAAAGTGACATTTACCATAAAGTAGTTACAGAGAACCTATCAGTTAGAGATACCGAAGCTTTGGTTAAGAAATACCAAGAAAGTTTAAAACCAAAATCAGCAAAATCAGTTAGCAAGTCCGCTTTTGAATTGAAAGAGGAAGATAAAAAAACATTTGTAAATTATTTTGGAACAAAGGTAGACGTAAATGTAGCTAATAATGGAAAAGGAAAAATTACAATTCCATTCCATTCTGAAGAAGATTTCAATAGAATTTTAAAACTCATCAATAGTTAGTGAAAAAGTATATTTTATTTTTCATCATAAGTATTTTTTCTTTTAACTGTAATGCTCAAGAAGAGCTTTCATTAAAGGCTGAAAACTCCGTGGAAACTACTGTAGATCCTTTATCTCCGGCAAAAGCAGGATTTTATTCGGCCGTTTTACCGGGTTTAGGGCAAGCTCATAATAAGAAATACTGGAAAATTCCAATCATTTACATTGGTTTAGGTTCTGGAATTTATTTTTACACTTGGAATAATAAAAAATACCACGAATTTAGAGATGAATACAAACGAAGACTAGATGGGACTTCAGATCCAAATCATCCTATTTACGGAGAATTAGATGATGACCGTTTAATTCGTGGACAGAAATTCCATCAAAAAAACAGAGATTTGTCAGCTCTAATAACAGCAGCTATTTATATTCTAAATATCGTTGATGCTAATGTTGATGCGCATTTAATGCAATTTAACGTTAATGACAACCTTTCTATAAGCCCTGAATTCAATCAGAATGAAATTGACTACAGATACAACACAGGAGTAAAGCTAACTTTAAATTTTTAACATTTCATTAGCTAACATAAATCGAAAAAACATACTAATCTTACATGAAAATTGCACTTTTAGGTTACGGAAAAATGGGCAAAGTTATTGAACAAATAGCTTTAGAAAGAGGGCATACTATTGTTTTAAAAAAAACGAGTTCAAATAGCTTTGAAGGACTTGAAAATGCAGATGTCGCCATAGACTTTAGTATCCCAAGTACTGCAATTAATCACATCTCGGAATGTTTAAATAGAAATATCCCTATTGTTTCTGGAACCACAGGTTGGCTAGAAGATTATGACAAAATGGTTAATTTATGCAATCAAAAAAAAGGAAGTTTTATTTACGGCTCAAATTTTAGTTTAGGTGTAAATGTTTTCTTTGAATTAAACAGACAGTTGATTAAAATGATGCAAAACTTGAAACAATATAACGTTTCTATGGAAGAAGTGCACCATACTCAAAAATTAGACGCACCAAGCGGAACAGCTATTTCACTCGCAAATGACATCATAAAAAATTCAGATTATACTAATTGGTCGTTAACAAAAGAAGATAGCAGCTTATATATTGATGCCAAAAGAATTGAAAATGTTCCAGGAACACACAGTGTTTTTTACGATTCAAAAGTAGATCAAATCGAAATTAAACATACAGCACATTCAAGAGAAGGATTTGCTCTAGGTTCTATTATCGCAGCAGAATGGATTATAGATAAAAAAGGAGTTTACACTATGAAAGATGTTTTAGGCATTTAAATTATAGTAATAATATAAAGAAGAAAAAACATGTCAATAACAGGTTGGTTACTATTAATAGTAATAGTTCAAGTAATACATTTTGCTGGAACTTGGAAATTATACGAAAAAGCAGGTAGAAAATCTTGGGAAGCAGCTATACCAGTATACAATGCAATAATTTTAATGAAAATTATCAATCGTCCTACATGGTGGACAATTTTACTTTTTATTCCAATTATTAACTTGATAATGTTCCCGGTAATTTGGGTTGAAACATTAAGAAGTTTTGGTAAGAATAGTGTTTTAGACACAACACTTGCAGTTGTTACACTTGGATTCTATGTTACTTATGTTAACTATACGCAAGATGTAAGCTATATTAATGATAGAAATTTAACACCTGTAAATAAAGGAGCAGAAACTGTAAGCTCATTATTATTTGCTGTTGTTGTTGCAACATTTGTGCATACCTATTTTATACAACCTTATACAATACCATCTTCTTCATTAGAAAAATCATTATTAATTGGAGATTTCTTATTTGTAAGCAAGTTTCACTATGGCGCTAGAACACCTATGACAACTGTTGCTGCCCCAATGGTTCATGACACATTGCCAATTATCAATAAAACATCTTATTTATATAATGATAATGATGAAACATCTTGGAAAAACAAATTGCAACTACCTTATTTAAGATTTCCAGGCTTTCAAAAAATAGAGCGAAATGATATTGTCGTTTTCAACTGGCCAGCTGACACATTATACAACATGTATAAACCAGCCGATAGACGATACAGCAAACCTATTGACAAGAAAACAAACTATGTAAAAAGATGTACTGCAATTGCTGGTGACACTTTAAGTATTGTTGACGGAATTGTATTTATTGATGGAAAAGAATCTATTTTACCTGAAAGAGCAAGACCTCAGTACTCATACAAGGTAGCTTGGGATGGAAAAACACCTGTAGATTTAGATTATATTAAAAATGAATTAGACATTACAGATGGTTTTGGTCAAATTGCAAAAGATACTTTATTTTTTAGTGCATTACCATTTGATAATGCAGAGCGTTTAAAAAACATCCCTGGTATTACTCTTGTAAAAAGAGTCATCAATAAAGACAATGAAGATGGTATTTTTCCTGATTTTGGTGATGGAAAACCATCAACATCAAGAAATTGGAACAAAGACAATATGGGGCCAATTTACATCCCAGAAGCTGGCAAAACAGTTTCTTTAAACAAAGAAAACTTGCCTTTTTACCATAAAATTATTAGTGAATATGAAGATAATGAATTATCAGTTTCTGGTAATGAAATTAAAATTAACGGCAAAGTAGCTACTTCTTACACTTTCAAACAAGATTATTATTGGATGATGGGAGATAATCGCCACAATTCATTAGATGCACGTTATTTTGGCTTTACTCCTGCCGATCATATTGTAGGTAAACCTATTTTTATTTGGATGAGTTGGAATTCAAGCGGAAAAGGAATTATGAATAAAATAAGATGGGAACGTTTATTTACAACTGTTAGTGGCGAAGGTCAACCTGAATCTTACTTTAAGTATTTCTTAGGTTTATTAGCCTTATATTTTGTTGGAGAATATTTTTGGAAGAAAAAGAAAGCTAAAGAAGAAGTTTAGTTGTTGATTTAGTTATTTAATTATTCATTTAAAAAAAACAATGAAAAAACTACTGTTCATTTTATTTATTTCAATTTCTGCCAATTTGTTTGCTCAAAAAAGTTCTAAGGATCTAATAAATGACTTTTTTACAACCTATGAAAAAGATGCTGGTAAAGCAGTAAAAGATTTATACGCAACAAACCCATGGACTGAAAGAAAAAAAGATGATATAAATCAAATCATAAGTACAGTCAATGGCTTAAGTGAAGATTATATTGGAAAATATTACGGTTATGAAATCATAACTACAAAAAAGTTTTCTGATAGTTTTATTCTTTATTCATATTTAGTAAAATACGAAAGACAACCACTACGGTTTACTTTTAAATTTTACAAACCAAATGACAAATGGGTATTGTTTTCATATGCTCTTGATGACAATTTAGATGACGAAATAGAAGAAGCTGCTAAACTATATAACTTAGATTTAGAAAAAAAATAAATGAACATTCTTTTACATCCTACCTATTTTCCTTCTATAAGTCATTATGTTGCTATGATGAAAGCGGAAACGATAACTTTTGAAACGGAAGATAACTTTCAAAAACAAAGTAATCGTAATAGAATGTATATTTATGGCCCAAACGGACTTCAATTATTGAATATTCCTGTTTTAAATTCTTCGGAAAAACATTATAAATTTAAAGATGTCAAAATAGACAATAGTACTAAATGGCAAAAAAATCATTCTAAATCTTTAGAAACTGCATATAGAAATTCTCCTTTTTATGAATTTTTAGAACATGATTTACAACCCATTTTTGAAAAAAAACATACTTTTTTATTAGACTTAAATTTTCGAATTTTTGAAATAATAAATGACTGCTTAAGTATTAAACTACCTTTTTCAAAAACAACTGAATATTTTCATGAAACTACTCAATTTGAAGATTTCCGAAATTTAGTAAATGGAAAAAAAGATACTTTTACAAACGATCGCTATACGCAGGTTTTTGAAGAAAAAGATGGTTTTCTTCCAAATTTAAGTATTTTAGATTTGCTTTTTAATGAAGGTCGATGTTCAAAAGGGTACTTGAAAGAGCAAATTATTTAAGCTTTTTCACATCCAAATTTAATCGTGTAAATACAGGAAAATGATCGCTTAACTGAACCGAATTATCAGTTTTAAATTCTTTTACTTCAATTCCTTTTTCAACAAAAATATAATCTATTCGAGCAGGATAATATTTAAAGTTATATGATGCTCCAAAGCCTGTTCCTACCTTTTCAAAAGCATCAGCCATATTTCCTCTAATATTTCTATACACATATGAAAAAGCACTGTTATTCATATCTCCACAAACAATTTTTGGATAATTACATTCGTTATAATGCTCTTGAATTAATTCTGACTGTTGTTGTTGTTCTTTAAAAGCACTACTTATTCTTTTAAATATGAATTTAGACTTGTTTTCATCTAATGTTTCATGAATATCAGTACTAATTTTAATTGACTGCAAATGCATGCTATAAACTCTTATTGTATCTATATTCTTAATTATATCGGCATAAATAACATTATTACTGGAATTTGGAAAATTAATTTCTCCTGTATTAATGATTTCATATTTAGAAAAAATTGCTTGTCCGTATTTATTTTTTCCACCTTCCACTTTAATGTGTTTGTAACCAAAATTTCGAACTCTCACTCTGTCGTTTGGAGAATATTCTTGTAAACATAAAATATCAGGATTATAACCTTGAATAAGTTCTGTAATTTGCTCAGGAACATCTTTACTCGGTAACCATTCATATAAATTGAACAATCTCACATTAAAACTCATCAAAGTAAAATCGGTGCTTTCTTCTTTAATATTAGTTTCAGAAAATTTGTAAAATTTATTAATAAAAGTAAACCCAATTAAAAGCACAAAAGCTGATAGAAAAAATTTACGCTTTAATTGAAGTAACCATATCATGAAAAAGATAAAGTTTAAAAATAAAAACAACGGCATAGACAAGGTTAGTACACTTAAAAAAGGAAATAATTTAGGCGACAAAAAAGGCAACAAATATGCAACCAACGTTAACAAAGCAAGTACTTTATTAAAGAAAAAGGCTATTTTACTTATCCATGATTCTTCTTGCATTATTTACCTACTTTAAATAAAAATTCTTTTTCTTCTTTTGTTAAACTATCATAACCAGATTGTGAAATTCGATCTAAAATATCATCAATCTTTTTCTGATCCATACTTTTCTCTTTTTTAGTAAAAGAGGTTGAACTTGGATTAGGCTTGTTTTTATGAACCTTTTTAAAAGGTGTTTTTTTCTTCGGTTTAAGAAGATTTTCAAAAAATTCTTGTAACGAAGATATCAATTTAGATAAATCTGTACCAGAATTTAACATTTTAACATACAAAAAACCGAATAACGCACCTGCTAAATGCGCCAAATGTCCGCCGCTATTATCTAAAGGTAATTGAATTAAATCTAGCAAAACAATAACAAAAGCTACTTGCCAAAGCTTTACAACTCCAATTAACATTAATCGAATTTGCATAAACGGAGCGTATGTTGCAGTAGCAATTAACAAAGCCATAATAGCTCCACTTGCCCCTACTAAAACAGAAGTCTTACCAACAAGTAAGAATGATACTAAAAAAGCAATTCCAGAAAAAATTCCTCCTAAAATATATAAGCCAAATAATTGTTTTTGAGTGAAATATGCTTCAAATAATCGTCCTGAAAAATGCAAAACCATCATGTTAAAAAGTAAATGCAAGAATCCTGCATGTAAAAACATATAGGTAAACAAAGTCCACGGAGAAAAAATAAAATCATCAAAATTAGAATATAAAGCTAACCAAGATGGAAAGTCAAAATTGCCAAATGAAAAATTATAGAAAAAAATCAAAGACAACAAGTAAAGTCCAATATTCCAAAATATTAGTTTCTGAACTATTCCTCCAGTTTTATATTGACTCTTTATATCTTCAATTATATTCATTTACTTTTTTTTGAATGTATTAATCCCAACGGTTGTTATTGAATTGGTTTTTTTTCCAGTACCACATCATTAAAAAACCACATAAAGCACCACCTAAATGTGCGAAATGGGCAACTCCGGTTCCGCCACTTCCAAATAACGAATCTCCTTTTAGTCCAAGAAATAAGTCAATTGATAAAATTACAGGAACAAAATATTTTGCTTTTATAGGAACAGGAATAAACATTAATGCCAATTCTGCATTTGGAAACATAAATGCAAAAGCTACTAATAGACCATAAATAGCTCCAGATGCTCCTACCGCTGGTGTAAGAAAAGCACTTGCCATATTATCCATTGTAGATTGTGAAATAAACTCAAGCCATTGTGTATTGTACTTTCCTTCGTTTAAAACCTGGAAAATTTCTGTTTGATTAATTCCGTTTTCTATTAATAAATCTAAAGTATGGTGAAACAAATAGTAATTAACTCCTGAATGCAATAACATTGAGCCTATACCACACGACAAATAGAAAAACAAGAATTTTTTACCTCCCCACATTTGCTCCAAGGCACTTCCAAAAGAGACTAAAGCAAACATATTAAAGAAAATATGCATTAAACCTCCATGCATAAACATATGCGTTATAGGTTGCCATAATCTAAATTTATCACTTTCAAAATAATGCAATGCTAATAATTCCGCTGAATTAGGGATTAAAAAACTACCAACAAAAAATATAATATTGATGATTAGCAAATGCTTAACCATATCTGTCATGTTCATCATAATGCGAATTTTTTATCTAAATCTTCAACACTTAACGTGATGAATGTAGGTTTATTAAAAGGTGAAACACTTGAATCTTTACAAGCAAATAATCCGTTTACTAAGTTTTCTTGTTCTCTCTCGTTTAAGTAAACTCCATTCTTAACGGCGATACTTTTAGCCATTGATTTTGCAATTCCATCATTTAATGAAAATGAACTTTCTGGAATTTCTTCTTGTAATGTATTAATCAATTCTTCTAATACAATAGGAATTTCGCTCTCTTGAACATTTACAGGAATTCCAGAAATGAGAACTTTATCCTTTTCTACCGAATCGAAAACAAAACCTGTATTTTCTAATGAAGGTTTTAATTCCATAATAAACTGAACCTCATCATTTGAAAAATACAATTCTATCGGAAATATTAATTGCTGACTTGAGGCTTTATGTACCGTAATGTTTGTTAAAAATTGTTCGTATAAAATTCGTTGATGCGCTCTACTTTGATTCACAACCAACATTCCTGATTTTATTGAACTAACAATGTATTTTTTATGTATTTGATATGTTCTAGAAGGTGTATCTTCAATTTCTCTATCATTAAACAATGAACCTGTTATTTCATGACTTTCAAATGAATGAGAGTGAACATCATTAGTATCTTGCTTTAACCCTACGTATAAATTATCCCATTGAGTGTCTCTTGAATTGGACTTAAAGCTTTGAGTTGAAGAATTTGAGAACGTTTTTTTTGTTCCTTCGCTCGATTCAAAAGGGTTAAAATTTGTGTTAAATTCAATTGTTGGAAATTCGCTCTCCTTATTCTTATATTCGTATGGCGTATCTAAATTAGCATCTCTTTCAAAGTCTAAAACTGGCGCAACATTAAATTGACCTAAACTGTGCTTAATTGCCGAACGTAATATAGCATACAAAGCATGCTCGTCATCAAATTTGATCTCTGTTTTTGTTGGGTGAATATTGATATCAATTGTGTTTGGCGGAACATTCAAATATAAAAAATAGCTTGGCTGATTTCCTTCTCTCAATAAACCTTCATAAGCATTCATAATTGCATGATGTAAATAACCGCTTTTAATAAATCGGTCATTCACAAAGAAAAACTGTTCTCCCCTACTTTTTTTAGCATGTTCTGGCTTTCCAATAAAACCACCAACAGAAACAATTTCAGTATCCTCAGTTACTGGAACTAACTTTTCATTAGTCTTCCCGCCAAATACATTTACAATTCGTTGTCTGTAATTTGAATTGGGTAAATTAAAAGTTTCGCTACCATTATGAATTAAAGTAAATGATATTGAAGGATGTGCTAAAGCAACTCTTTGAAATTCATCAACTATATGCCTAAATTCAACTGTATCTGATTTTAAAAAATTTCTTCTAGCTGGAATATTAAAAAATAAATTTTTAACAGAAAACGAAGTTCCTTTTGGAAGCACTGCAACATCTTGAGAAACAAATTTACTTCCTTCAATAATGATATGAGTTCCTAATTCTTCTTGTTCTTGTTTGGTTTTTAATTCTACATGTGCAATTGCTGCTATTGAAGCTAAGGCTTCTCCACGAAAACCTTTTGTATTTAAAGCAAATAAATCTTCTGCATTACGAATTTTTGAAGTAGCATGTCGTTCAAAACACAAACGAGCATCGGTAACGCTCATACCAGAGCCATTATCAATAACTTGTACTAATGTTTTACCAGCATCTTTAACAATAAGTTTAATATCTGTTGCTTTTGCATCAATAGCGTTTTCAAGCAATTCTTTAACTACAGAAGCCGGTCGCTGAACGACTTCTCCTGCAGCAATTTGATTAGCAACATGATCTGGTAAAAGTTGAATTATACTTGACATTTATTTTTTTCTAAAAATAGATAAATCGAAATCGATGACGAACATAAATAAGACTAGCAACACTAAAACTATAATCATAATTCTAACGTTAAAATTTCTATTTCCTCTATGACGACTGTTCTGACGTGCTTCACTCCAGTGTGCTCTTAAATCATTATAACTTACAGCATCTCTATCTTTCTTAATAAGCGAGTCAAAATCATAAGGATTGTCAATCACTTTCCCTTCATAGTGTCGCGGAGTGTAATTAAACTTTTTATTTTTTGGCAACTTCAGTGAGCCTCGACCGAATTTAAACATATCAATCTATTTTTTTCAAATTTAAGAATTTCTATTCTTTTATATCTGAATTATTTGTTAACAAAAATCCCGCCAATAGCGGGATTTTAATTTTATAAGTAATAAAAAATTAAGCTTTTCTATTTAAATCTACCATTTTAATCGCAGCAATTGCGGCTTCAGTACCTTTATTCCCATGCTTTCCACCACTTCTATCAATAGACTGTTGCATTGAATTATCTGTTAACAAACAAAAAATAGTAGGAACATCGTATTTTAAATTTAAATCTTTTACACCTTGAGTAACGCCTTCACAAACAAACTCAAAATGCATTGTTTCACCTTTAATAACACAACCTATTGCAATAACACAATCTACTTTTTGAGTTTCAATCATTCTTTTAGAACCATAAACCAACTCAAAACTCCCAGGAACATCCCAACGAATTATATTTTCTGACAAAGCTCCACAATCTAATAATGCTGCTTTTGCACCATTAAATAAACCGTTTGTTATTTCATCGTTCCATTCAGAAACAACAATCCCAAACCGAAAGTCTTTCGCGTTTGGGATTGTGTTTTTATCGTATTGAGATAAATTTTTATTTTCTGTAGCCATATTATTCTGTCATCGCAATATAAGCGTCAATATTTGATCCTTCTCTTGAAGTTTCGTATTTCTCTTTAATTTGAGTAAACAATTTATTTGCTTCAGCTTTATTATTTGAAGCTAATGCTAGTTGAGCTGCTTTAAATAAAAATCTTGGAGTTGTAAAATCATTTTCGTTTGCGTCAGCTGCTTTTTTATAATATGAAATAGCATCTTCAACTTTATTAGTTTCAGAATAAGCATCTCCTAAACCTCCTAATGCCATTGCATTTAAAATTACATCTTTTGAAGAAAATTCTAATAAATGTTTTTCAGCATTTTTAAAATCTCTTATGTTTAAAAAAGACATACCAGCATAATAATTAGCAAGGTTTCCTGCTTTTGTTCCAGAATACTGGTCAGCAACTCCTATGAAACCAAGTTTTCCTTCACCACCTTTTAACGCAAGGTTAAATAATGAATCTGGATTCTCTGTATTTACTAAAGCTTGATTAAAATACTCTTGAGCTTGAAAAATTTCATTAAATGCCTCATCTTCTTTAGGTTGAGAAACAAATTTATTGAAAAACAAATAACCAATTGTTACCAATGCGATTGCACCTACAATTCCTAATACTAGTTTTTGATTTTTAGCAACCCATTCTTCCGTTCTAGAAGCCGTTTGGTCTAAAGTGTTAAAAACTTCTTCAGTTGTACTTTCTCCTGAAGTTTTAGTTACTTCTTCAAATTCATTTTCGTTATTGTCTAACTCTTCTGGTTTTGAAGCCTTGTGACCTCTTTTGTTATATGTTGCCATTTATTTTAAATTTATTGAGGTGCAAAAATATAATTTTTATTGAAAATTAAAAGCCCTTTTTATGGTTATTTTTCTATTTTGCAACTACTTTTGCAATACGGCTACAAATAAAGGAAAATAAACTGTGTATTTAAAACAATTATCATTATTAAATTATAAAAACATTTCAGACAAGTCTTTTGATTTTGATGAAAAGGTAAATTGTTTTGTAGGCAAGAACGGTAAAGGAAAAACCAATATATTAGATGCTATTTTTCATTTATCATACGGAAAAAGCTACTTTAACCCTTTAGCTGTTCAAAATATTAAGCACGAAGAAGAATTCTTTTTAATAGATGGAACTTTTTCTAAAAATGAAAAAGAAGAAAAAATTGCTTGCAGTCTTAAAAGAGGTCAAAAAAAAGTTTTAAAAAGGAATAATAAAATTTACGACAAACTTTCTGATCACGTAGGTTTTATTCCATTAGTAATTATTTCACCCTCTGATACTAATTTAATTTCTGAAGGAAGCGATGTAAGACGTAAATTCATTGATAGCGTAATTTCTACTTTAGACAATTTGTACCTTAATGAATTAATTCAATATAATAAGTTGACTGCTCAACGAAATGCATTATTAAAATATTTTGCTTTAAATCAATCTTTTGATAATGAAACCTTAAGTGTTTACAACGATCAAATCACTCCTATTGGTACTAATATTTTTGAAAAGAGAAAGCAGTTTTTAGAAAATTTTATCCCTATTTTTCAAAAATACTATCAATTGATTTCTGATAATGAAGAAAAGGTTCAATTAGTTTACTCAAGTAATTTGTTTGAAAACACATTAGAAGAACTTTTCATAAACAACATTAATAAAGACAGAGCTTTACAATATACTAGTGTAGGAATTCACAAAGATGATTTATCTTTTGAAATCGACAATTTTCCAATTAAGAAATTTGGCTCACAAGGTCAACAAAAATCGTTTTTAATTGCTTTAAAACTAGCCCAATTTGAATTTATAAAGCAACAAAGCGGCGTATTGCCCATTCTTCTTTTTGATGACATTTTTGATAAGCTTGACGAATCTAGAGTTCAAAAAATAGTAGCAATGGTAAATGACGAGGTTTTTGGCCAAATATTTATTTCCGATACACATGCAGAAAGAACTGAAGCGATAATTAAAAGCACGCATCAATCTTACTCTATATTTCAGTTGTAACTGAAATTATTATTACTTTTACACTGATTTTTTTTTCAAAACATATGAATATTCAAACTGATTTTTCTTTAAAAACATACAATACTTTTGGGATAGATGCAAAAGCGAAGCAATTTACTTCTGTGCAAAATATTGAAGAACTAACTACTGTTTTAGAACATAATACAGATATTTTTATTTTAGGCGGAGGAAGCAATATGCTGTTAACACAAGATATAGATAAACTAGTTGTTCATGTAAATTTAAAAGGAATATCTATAATTGAAGAAAATGAAGATTCTGTATGGATAAAAGCTAATGCAGGAGAAAATTGGCATGAATTTGTTTTATGGTGCATTGACCATAATTATGGAGGAATTGAAAACTTATCGCTTATTCCTGGTAATGTTGGCACAACTCCAATTCAAAATATTGGTGCTTATGGAGTTGAAATAAAAGATATGTTTTCTTCTTGTGACGCTATTAAGATTACCGACAAAAAAATTAAAACTTTCAAAAAAGAAGATTGTAATTTTGGGTACAGAGAAAGCATCTTTAAAAATGATTTAAAAGATCTATATATTATTACAAGTGTAGTTTTTAAACTTACAAAAAAGAACCACAAAACTAATAGTTCTTATGGCGCTATTGAAACTGAATTAGCAAATCACAAGATTACAAATCCTACCATAAAAGACATTAGTAATGCAGTAATTGCTATTAGAAAAAGTAAACTTCCAGACCCAAAAGAACTTGGAAACAGTGGTAGTTTCTTTAAAAACCCAATTGTTCCATTAGAATTATATAAAAAAGTTACGCTTAAATATCCAGATATGCCTCACTATGTTGTTTCTGAAACAGAAGTAAAAGTTCCGGCAGGTTGGCTAATTGAGCAGGCTGGATTTAAAGGTAAAAGATTTGGAGACGCTGGAATTCATGAAAAACAAGCATTAGTACTTGTTAATTATGGAAATGCAACCGGACAAGAGATTGTAGACGTTTCCAAAAACATTCAAAAGACTATACTTGATAAATACGGCATTTCTATTGAAGCCGAAGTAAATATTATTTAAACATTTTTTGTATTTCATTACTGTTTGTTTTGTAAATTTGCAATCTCTAAAATAATGAAAAATGAAACTTGTTTTATTAACTATCGGTTTACTTGCAATAGCATTTGCAGGAATTGCAA
This sequence comes from Flavobacterium sp., assembly GCF_034111225.1. GTDB lineage: Bacteria > Bacteroidota > Bacteroidia > Flavobacteriales > Flavobacteriaceae > Flavobacterium. Next base: position 269,832 of record NZ_JAWUXR010000011.1, read on the forward strand.
TTAAAATATGGGCAAAAAAAGACGGGAAATTTTCTGGAACTTGCGCTAGCCAAAGTCCGTTTTTAAATAAAGACGGAGAAAATTGCGGATTTTGCGGTAAAACCCCAGAGCAAATGCAAGATTGCACAAACGATTCTGAAAAATAAGTACCCAATTATATATGGTTTTAAATATACTTTTAATAAGTTTTATAGTAGTAATTTGCATACAAGTTATTTATTATCTATTCATTTTTGGTAATTTTTCTTTTGGGAAAGTTAATAATGGTAATTCTCAAAAATTACCTGTTTCTATTATAGTTTGTGCCAAAAATGAAGCAGAAAATATAAAAAATTATTTTCCCCTTTTAATTAATCAAAAATATCCTGAATTTGAAATTGTACTAATTGATGACGCTTCAAGTGATGAAACTTTAGATTTATTCGAAGAGTATGAAAAACAATACTCAAATGTCAAATTGGTTAAAGTTCAAAACAACGAAACTTTTTGGGGTAATAAAAAATACGCATTAACTTTAGGAATTAAAGTCGCGAAACACCAACATTTACTTTTTATAGATGCCGATTGCAAACCTGCATCTTTTGAATGGATAAGTAACATGACTTCTAATTTTACTCCTAAAAAAACCATTGTTTTAGGATATGGCGCACATAATAAAATTAAAGGTTCATTTTTAAACAAAATCATACGATTTGAAACTTTAATGACGGCTGTTCAATATTTTTCATGGGCAAAAATAGGGGCACCTTATATGGGAGTTGGACGAAATTTAGCTTATAAAAGTGATGAGTTTTACAAAGTAAACGGTTTTATTGACCATATGAAAATTCGTTCTGGCGATGATGATTTATTCATCAACCAAGCAAGTACAAAAAATAATACAACAATTTGCATTGAACCAAATAGCTTTACCTATTCTGATGCAAAAACTAATTTTAATGATTGGTTCAACCAAAAAAGAAGACATATTTCAACCGCTAAATACTACAAAGGATTTGATAAATTCCAATTGGGTTTGTTTTACTTTTCTCAACTATTTACTATCCTTTTAGGAATAATTTTACTAGCTTTAAACCATCAATTAATATTAGTTGCAGCATTATTTACCTTTAGGTACCTTATCTCTTGGATGTCCTTAGGGTTTAGTGCTTCAAAATTAAAAGAAAGCGATGTAATGTATTGGTATCCTATTATCGAAACAGTACTTATTTTTACTCAATTATATTTATTTATTATTAACTTATTCTCAAAACCTAAGCATTGGTAATAACTTCAGAAATAATCCAAAAAAATATAGAAAAAGCTAAAAATGGCGACCAAGTTGCTTTTACTTTTCTACTTGATTTCTTTTGGAATGAAGTTTTTGGATATATGCTTAAAAGAACTGAAAATGAGGCCGATACAGATGATATTGTAATTGAAACATTTGCAAAAGCATTTGATAAAATTGCGACTTATAATCCTGAATTTGGATTTAATACTTGGTTAATTGCTATTGCAAAAAATGTACATATTGACATGTTGCGAAAAAAGAAAACCTCTTTATTTTTAGACATGAATAGTAGTGATGATAATCAAGCGTATCAAATTGTTGATGAAACTCCAAGTGCAGAAGACGATATTATTACCGAGCAAAACCTTTCGCAATTATTAGGTTATATTAAACAATTGAAGCCTGCTTATCAGGAAGTAATCCAATTGCGTTATTTTCAAGAAATGAGCTACATTGATATTTCGGAAACACTTGAAGAACCTTTAAATAATATTAAAGTAAAGCTACTTAGAGCCAAAAAATTATTAGCCGAAATTATTTCTAAAAGGAACTAATTTTTACTCTAAAACTATTCTGAAAACACAAATCAAGAACTTGATTCTGTTTTTTTGTTAGAAATATAATAACAAAACATAAAAACTTCCAACTTCTAACACCTAACTTCTAACTTCTTATTACCTTTGTGTTTTAAAACCACATTTGAAAAAGATAAAATGGCAACAGAAAATGTTTTTCCACCTAGAGAACCAAAACCAAAATGGCTTCGTGTAAAATTACCAACTGGTAAAAAATACACCGAATTAAGAGGTTTAGTAGATAAATACAAGCTAAATACTATTTGTGCTTCAGGAAGTTGTCCTAATATGGGAGAATGTTGGGGAGAAGGAACAGCTACTTTTATGATTCTAGGAAACATTTGTACGCGTTCTTGTGGTTTTTGTGGTGTAAAAACGGGTAGACCCGAAACTGTTGATTGGGATGAACCCGAAAAAGTGGCTCGTTCTATTAAATTAATGAGCATTAAACATGCCGTTATCACCAGCGTTGACAGAGATGATTTAAAAGACATGGGATCTATCATTTGGGCTGAAACAGTTAAAGCTATCAGACGAATGAATCCTAATACAACATTAGAAACTTTAATTCCAGATTTTCAAGGAAACACTAGAAATTTAGATCGAATTATTGAAGTCGCTCCAGAAGTAGTTTCTCACAATATGGAAACCGTAAAACGTTTAACAAGAGAAGTTAGAATTCAAGCGAAATACGAGAAAAGCTTAGAAGTTTTAAGATATTTAAAAGAACAAGGCATCAAAAGAACTAAATCAGGAATCATGCTTGGTTTAGGCGAAACCGAAGAGGAAGTAATTCAAGTACTTCATGATTTAAAAGATGCTAAAGTAGATATTGTTACTATTGGTCAATATTTACAACCTACAAAAAAACATTTGCCTGTTAAATTTTTTGTTACTCCAGAGCAATTTGAAAAGTACGAAAAAATAGGAAAAGAACTTGGTTTTAGACATGTAGAAAGCGGCCCATTAGTTCGTTCTTCTTACCATGCAGAAAAACACATTCATTAAAATGAGTAAAACAAGAATAGCTATTAATGGTTATGGAAGAATAGGTCGAAATTTATTTCGTTTATTACTGAATCATCCTACAATTGAAGTAGTGGCAATAAATGACATTGCAGACAACAAAACAATGAGTCATTTAACCAAATACGATAGTATTCATGGTGTTTTACCTTATGAAATAAAGCATAACGAAACTTCAATTTTTGTTGACCAAAAAGAATATTTATTTTTTCACGAAAAAGAAATTTTTAATTTAGACTGGAAAACATTAGACATTGATATTGTTATTGAAGCTACAGGCAAATTTAAAACCTGGGAACTGGCTAACCAACATATAATTGCTGGTGCTAAAAAAGTAATTCTTTCTGCTCCTTCTGAAGATGAGACCATTAAAACGGTTGTTATGGGGATTAATGAAAGTATTTTAAATGGCTCTGAAACTATTATTTCTAATGCAAGTTGCACTACTAACAATGCAGCACCAATGATAAAGGTAATGCAATCTATAGGAGAGATAGAACAAGCTTATATTACAACAATTCATTCTTACACAACAGATCAAAGCTTACACGATCAACCGCATAAGGATTTAAGAAGAGCTCGTGGAGCTTCGCAATCTATTGTTCCTACTACTACAGGTGCAGCAAAAGCAATTACCAAAATTTTTCCAGAACTTGAAGGAAAAATAGGCGGTTGTGGAATTCGCGTTCCTGTTCCAGACGGCTCTTTAACCGATATTACTTTCAACTTGAAAGAAAAAGTAACCATTGAAGAAATCAATAAGGCTTTTAAAGATGCTTCCGAAGGAAAATTGTCAGGAATACTAGCCTATACTGAAGATCCAATTGTTTCTGTCGATATTATTGGCAACAAAAATTCGTGTTTATTTGACTCGCAATTGACCAGTGTTATTGACAATATGGTAAAAATTGTAGGTTGGTATGATAACGAAATTGGATATTCTTCAAGATTAATTGACTTAATAAGCTTTGTCTCAAAAAAATAATTTTTATATTTATAAAATATTATAATTTTCACTAAAGTCATAAGCATTGCAAATTAAAGGATACTTATTAACTCTTTTATTTTTAACTTCATTAAGTTATTCGCAATCGCTATATAAAGAAAACACCAAAATAAACGACAGTGTTGATTATTTCTTAGAAGTAGCCGTTTTTAATAAAGACGATAAAAAATCCTTTAATAAAGCTATAATTTATACTGAAAAAGCAATTGAATACGCAAAAAAAAATAACCTAAAAGACAAACTTGCCGATTGTTATTTAGTGCTTGGAAGTATTCATTTTGACTTAAATAAAACTGATTTAGCAATTGAAAATTTCATACGAAGCATCAATTATCACAATAAAAAAGAAAAGAGTACAAATTTGGCTTTAGCCTACTATAGTTTAGGAAATTGTTATCTAACAAAAAATAAAACTGACCTCTCTGAAATTTATCTAAATAAATCAGCACAAATATATAGTCAATTAAATTTTCCAGACGCAATTGATTTAATCAATCTTCAAAAAGGAATTATCCAAAAAAATAAAAACAATTTTACTGAAGCAGAATTAATTCTTCAAAAAGTTATTATAGATGTTACAAATAAAGATTTCATAAACACTAAAGTTGAAGCCTTATTCCAATTAGGTCAAATTTATTTTATTAAAAAAGAATACAAAAAAGCGGTTCAATATTACACTAAAGCTTTAAAGACTAACAGAAAAGGGAATAACAACATACAATTAGAAATAATAATTTTAAAAGAGCTAAGTACTCTTTACAAATCAACCAAAGAGTTTGAAAAGTCTAATTTTTATTTAGAAAAATACGTTGTGATTTTAGATTCGTTAGGGAGCGATTTTAATAACTTAATTTCCGAAAACACTTTTAATGAAATTAAATTTGATAAACAACTTCAAACTATTGAGCAATTAGACAAAGAGCAAAAAAGTCAACAAAGAACTTTAAGATTTTCTAAATTAATAAGCATACTTAGTATCGCTTTAATTTCGATATTATCCTTATTAAGTTTGTCTTTATACAAAAACAATAAAATAAGAATAAGTACTAATAAACTTCTTAAAACAAAAAACAAAGAGCTAATTACTCAAAAAGAAAAAGTTGAACTTGCGTCAAAAGCACGTTCTAAATTTTTAGCAACTGTTAGTCATGAATTAAGAACTCCTTTAAATGCAATAAATGGTATTACTTATTTATTATTACAAGAAAAACCTAAGGCAAGTCAGTTACAATATTTAAAATCCTTAGAATTTTCAGGAAATTATTTATTAAACTTTATCAATGATATTTTAGAAATTAACAGATTAGAATCTAACAAAGTCCAAAGTGAAAAAATTAGCTTTAATATTATTGAATTAGTCGAAAATATTAAAACTTCCTTTAATGAATTTATATCTGAAAACAATATTGATTTTCATACCAATATTGATGATTCTATTAACTTTAATTTAATTGGCGACCCAACAAAACTTTCTCAAGTTTTAATAAACTTATTGAATAATGCAATTAAATTTAGTAAAAACGGAAAGGTTTGGCTTACCATAAACAAAACCTCTGAAGACAAAGATGAAGTGGTTTTGTTTTTTGAAATTGAAGATAACGGAATCGGAATTCCAATAGAAAAGCAAGAAAATATCTTTGATAGTTTTAGTCAAGGTTCTGTTGAAATAAACAGAACATATGGAGGAACAGGCCTTGGTTTATCTATTGTAAAGAAAATCCTTGAAATAATGGGCTCAAAAATCATTTTATCAAGTGACGGAAAATCTGGTAGTGCCTTTAGTTTTTCAATCAACTTTAAAAAAGCAAAAACAATTACTGCAGCCAATAATGATTTAGAACCTATAATTGAATTTGATATTTCAAACAAAAAAATCTTATTAGTTGAAGACAATAAAATAAATCAAATGATTACCCAAAAAATGTTGGAAAGAAAAAACATTACATGTGTAATTATAGATAATGGTGAAGATGCTATTGAACACATGAAAAACAATTCATATGATTTAATTTTAATGGACGTTCATTTACCTGGAATAAACGGAACTGAAGCTACTGCGGAAATTAGAAAATTCAATGATACAATACCTATTATAGCATTAACTGCTATTTCATTAAATGAGAATAGAGAACTATTAATGTCTTATGGCATGAATGAGGTAATTACAAAACCGTTTTTACCTGAAAAATTCTACGAAGTTGTAATTGAGTATTTAACTAATAAGTAAGGATAAATTCTTTAATTAATTTTCGCACAATAGGCTCTGCTTTTTTAGCAGCTTCTAAAACCTCTTCATGGTTTACTTCATCAATATTCTCTTCATCTCCCATATCTGTAATAATAGAAACACCTATACAATCCATACTCATGTGTTTTGCAACAATAACTTCAGGAACGGTAGACATACCCACGCAATCAGCACCTACAGCCTTAACCATTTTATATTCTGCTAAAGTTTCAAATGTAGGTCCTTGTAAAGCTAAATAAACCCCTTCTTTAAGATCAATGTTCTTTTCGTGAGCAATTGCCCTAACTTTAACATTCATGTCTTTAGAATAAGGCTCACTCATGTTTACAAAACGAGGTCCAAAACGAGTATCATTACTTCCTCTTAATGGATGCTCTGGCATCATATTAATATGATCTGTAATTAACATTACATCTCCTACTTTAAAAGACGGGTTTACACCTCCAGAAGCATTTGAAACAATAAGCTTATTTATGCCCAATTGTTTCATCACTCTAACTGGAAAAGTAACTTGCTTCATGTCATATCCTTCATAAAAATGAAAACGTCCTTGCATAGCCATTACTTTTTTGTTTCCTATTGAACCAAAAAGCAAAGCACCTTCATGACCTTCAACTGTAGAAATAGGAAAATTAGGAATGTCTTTGTATTCCAACTTATGTTCTACTTGAATATCATTAGCAAATCCACCTAATCCAGAACCTAAAATAATTCCGTAATCTGGTGTATAATTAACTATCTTTTGAATGAACTGAACTGTTTCTTCTATTTTCTCCCACATAATCTAAAATAATTTTATCTAAAACATCAGCATCATTAAGAATAGAACTTTTAATGGGCAAATAGAAAAGTTGCTCTTTTGGCAAACTTCCTTGTAATCGCATAAAATCTTTTTCTGTAGTAACGATTGTTTTATTATTAGCTAATTCTTTAATATTATCAATCTCTTTTTCAGTAAAATTATGATGGTCTGAAAACTCTAAAACCAAATCATTTTCCTTTTTTAAATGACGTATAAATGGAAATGGTTTTGCAATACCTGTAATTATAGTCTTTTCAGTTTGCATTAAATCCATTGCATTAATTGATTCAATTTCTGAGCACGCAAACTCATCATACTCAATTTTGCTAAAAAAAACAGGAACATCAACATCTAAATTCTTCTTAATTTCACTCATTGCAAGTTCTGAAATATCAACCGGACATTTAGTGACAATTATCATATTTGCTCTTTTCTTACCAGAACTTGGTTCTCGTAGGTTTCCAAAAGGTAAAATATAATCATCATAAAACAATTCCGAATAAGTAGTAAGTAAAATATAAAAACCTGCCTTTACCTTTCGGTGCTGAAAAGCATCGTCAAGCAAAATAACATCTGGAGCATCATCAAGTTTTAAAAGCTGGGTAATTCCGTTAATTCTATCAGCATCAACTGCAACTTTTACTTTTGGAAATTTAGTAAAAAACTGAAAAGGTTCGTCACCTAATTGTTTTACTGTAGTAGAGTCATCCGCTAAAATAAAATCATTGGTTTCTCTTTTATATCCACGGCTTAATGTAGCTACTTTGAATTTATCATGTAAAAGACGAATTAAATATTCTATTTGAGGTGTTTTACCAGTTCCTCCAACACTTAAATTACCTACAGCAATTATAGGCAAATCAAACGATTTACTTTTAAAAACTTGCTTATCGTAAAAATAATTACGCACCCAAGTTACTATCCAGTATACAAAAGCGACTGGGAAAAGTATTTTTCTTAAAAAATTCATAGTACGAAAGTAGCGTTTTTTTATCTTTGAATAAAATAAATCAATTTTGGTTAAATCAATTAGACATGAAGTTACAAGAAATTATTTCCGTTTTAGAAGAACTTGCTCCTCTTGCATATGCCGAAGACTTTGACAATGTAGGTTTATTAGTAGGCAATAATAATGCAGATGTGAACGGAATTCTTGTTTGCCATGATGCCTTAGAAAATGTTATTGATGAAGCCATTGCAAAAAATTGCAATTTAGTAGTTTGCTTCCATCCTATTCTATTCGCTGGATTAAAGAAAATTACAGGTAAAAATTATGTAGAAAGAGCAATTATTAAAGCCATAAAAAATGACATTGCTATTTATGCACTTCATACCGCTTTAGACAATCATAAAAAAGGAGTAAATAAAATATTTTGTGATGCTCTTGGCTTACAAAAAACAAAAATTTTACTCCCAAAAGAAAATTTTATCCGCAAATTAGTCACCTATACTATTCCAGAAAACGAAACACATTTAAGAAACGCACTTTTTGATGCTGGTGCAGGACAAGTTGGAAATTATGAAAATTGCAGTTTTAATTCGGAAGGAATAGGAACGTATTCTGGAAATGAAGATAGTAATCCAAAAATAGGTTCAAGGTTTGAATTTGTTCAGGCAAAAGAAATAAAAATTGAGGTTGTTTTTGAAAAACATTTGGAAAATAAAATTCTAAAAGCATTATTCAATAATCATGAATATGAAGAAGTTGCTTACGAAATTTACGAAACCAAAAACAAACACCAAAACATTGGTTTAGGAATGATAGGCGAACTTGAAAATGCTTTATCAGAAGAAGAATTTTTAGCGTTAGTAAAAAACAAAATGCAATGTGGCGGAATAAGACACAGTGCTTTACTGGGAAAACCCGTAAAAAAAATTGCTGTTTTAGGAGGTTCTGGCAGTTATGCAATTAAAAATGCATTGCAAGCTGGAGCAGATGCTTATTTAACTGCCGATTTAAAATACCATCAATTCTATGAAGCTGAAAATCAGTTGCTTTTAGCTGATATTGGTCATTTTGAAAGTGAAAGATATACAAAAAACTATATTTTAGATTATCTTAAAGAAAAAATCACTAATTTTGCAGTCGTTTTATCAGAAGAAAACACTAATCCTGTTCAATATTTTTAATATGGCAAAGACAAAAGAACTAAGCGTAGAAGATAAGTTAAGAACTCTTTATTCATTACAATTAATCGATTCAAAAATTGACGAAATTCGTAATGTAAGAGGTGAATTACCATTAGAGGTAGATGATTTAGAAGATGAAGTTGCTGGTTTAACTATCCGTTTAGACAAACTTAAAGGAGACTCAGAACTTATCGACAGTCAAATTAAAGACAAGAAAAATGCTATTGATGAGCACAAATCAGCTATCAAAAAATATTTAGAACAACAAAAAAATGTTCGTAACAATAGAGAGTTTAATTCTTTAACAAAAGAAGTTGAGTTTCAAGAGTTAGAAATTCAATTAGCGGAAAAGAACATTAAAGAGATGAAAGCTTCTATTGAACATAAAAAAGAAGTTTTAAATCAATCTAAAGAAAGACTTGAAGCAAAACAACTTCATTTAAAACATAAAAAAGCTGAATTAAGCGACATTATGGCTGAGACTGAAAAAGAAGAAAACTTCTTAAATCAAAAATCAGAAGAATACCAAGGAAAAATTGAAGAGCGTTTGTTATCTGCTTACAAAAGAATTAGAGGAAGTGTAAGAAACGGATTGGCTGTTGTATCTATCGAAAGAGGAGCTTCTGCTGGATCATTCTTTACAATTCCACCACAAACTCAAATGGAAATTGCTGGTCGTAAAAAAGTATTAACTGATGAACATAGTGGACGTATTTTAGTAGACAACGTTCTTGCTGAAGAAGAAAAAGAAAAAATGGATAAACTTTTTGCAAAAATGTAATTCCAATTTTTATATAAAAAACAAAAATCCCGATTTATTCGGGATTTTTTTATGGTTCTAATTCTAAAAGATCAATTTACTAGACACTAATTACTAAAATACATATCTTTGCACTATGGAAAATAATTTAGTTCGCATCAATAAATTTTTATCAGAAAGTGGTTATTGCTCACGCCGTGAAGCCGATAGACTTATCGATCAAGGAAGAGTAACCATTAACGGAGTTGTGCCAGAAATGGGTACAAAAATTAGTCCAACTGATGAAGTTCGTGTGAATGGTGAATTAATTAAAGAAAAAAAAGGCGAACATATTTATTTGGCATATAATAAACCTGAAGGAATTGAATGTACTACAAACTTAGATATTCGCGATAATATTATTGACGAAATCAATTATCCTGAACGCATTTTTCCTATTGGCCGACTAGACAAAGGTAGTGAAGGGTTAATTTTCATGACCAATGACGGTGATATTGTAAACAAAATCCTAAGAGCAAGAAACAATCACGAAAAAGAATATATTGTAACTGTAGACAGAACTATTACAGATCGATTTATTGATCAAATGGCTAATGGTATTCCTATTTTAGATACGATTACACGTAAATGCAAAGTGGAGCGCATTAGTAACAATGTATTTAGAATTGTATTAACACAAGGTTTAAACCGTCAAATTCGTAGAATGTGCGAATATTTAGATTATGACGTTGTGGCGCTAAAAAGAACCCGTATCATAAATATTTCTTTAGACTTACCTGTTGGAAAATACAGAAACCTTACTCCTAAAGAATTGGAAGATTTAAATGCATTAATTTCTGAATCTAGTAAAACAGAAGAAGCCAGTTTACCAAGCAACAAAGCGAAGTTTACAGGAAGTAGAAATTATGACGAGAGGAATCGTTAGATTTTAATAAATTACATGAAACCCTATTTTACAATATTATTAGTTTTCACATTGCTAAGTTGTTCAACATCGAAAACAACAATGCCAGATAAACTAGACCCAATCCAAATTGAAAATGCAAAGCAATTTGCTTTTTCTCAATTTGAAAGTTGTTCAACTGGAAAATATATTCCAATTACTACTAAAATTGCAACACCAGGATTTGCAAGAAGCTTAACTATTGATGTAATGAAACCTTTTTGTGCAGAAGTTAACGAAAGCTTCGGAAAACTTTTAGGTTTAAAAATAGAACAAACATTAGTCTATAAAAAAACGTTAATCTATAGATTTAAGGCTACTTATTCTAAAATAGACCATAATCCAGAGATTAGAGTGTACTCTACTTTAAACCATAAATATTCAGGATTAATAATGAAACCCGAATATCTAATCAAATACACTCCTTTTAAACCAGAAACTAAGATATAGAATTAATTGTTTCCTTGAATGACACTTATTTTAAAACAATTTCCATTACATAATCGTCCATGATGTAATTTTTACCAATATCAATTACTTCTTCTTTAATAATGGTAAAACCAAGTTTTGTATAAAAGTCCTTGGCAGTATTGTATTTATTTACGTTTAAGAAAACAGCTTTTTGGTTATTTTCTTTTGCTTTTTCCACTACTAGGTTAAAAAGTAATTTGCCAACTCCAGTTCCTTGTGTTTCGGGTAAAACGTATATTTTATGAATTTTTGTTTTATGAGGCTCGAAGTTAATTTCATAGGCAACAAAACCAACATATTTTCCCGTATCATTCTTCGCTAAGTAAAAAACATGTCCTTTCTCTTCCATTTGTTGTTTTAAAGCCATTTCAGAGTAAAACATACCCAACATATATGTCAATTGCTCAGACGAAAGAATTTCGCCATAGGCAGATGGCCAAATAGCATACGCTAAATCTTTAATAATAGTTGTGTGTGAAGAATTTGCTAAAACAAGTTGCATAAAAATAGAATTTATACAAAAATAATAAAGTCCCACTAATTGCGAGACTTTATTTTATTAAGCTTGACCTGTTGGCCCAAAATTCAAAGGAATATTTGGAGTTTCTCCTTCTGTTATTTCTCCATGTTGGCTTTCAAATCTTTTAATATTTTCGGCCATAGCTTTTAATAATCTTTTAGCATGTTGTGGTGTTAAGATTATTCTCGATTTTACCTTTGCTTTTGGTGCTCCAGGCATCACTGCAACGAAATCTAAAACAAATTCGCTATTAGAATGATTAATAATAGCTAAGTTAGAATAAATTCCTTCAGCTATTTTTTCATCTAATTCAATGTTGATTTGTCCTTGTGGGTTGTTATTTTCCATAATTAGTTGTTTTAAAAAAAGCCTAACAGAAACATCTGTTAGGCTTTTAAGTTATTTTGAAAGCTTAAAGATGAAATTAATAATTAAATTCTTCTTTAGCAGCCATTAATTCATTGAATTCTTCTTTAGAACCTACAATTATATCGTCATAATCTCTCATACCTGTTCCGGCTGGGATTCTATGTCCTACAATTACATTTTCTTTCAATCCTTCTAATGTATCGATTTTACCTGCAACAGCAGCTTCGTTTAATACTTTAGTAGTTTCCTGGAACGATGCCGCAGAAATGAATGATTTAGTTTGTAAAGAAGCTCTTGTAATACCTTGTAATACAGGTGTTGCAGTTGCTTGAATAACATCTCTAGCTACAGCCAAGTTTTGATCATTACGTTTTAAGATAGAATTTTCATCTCTTAATTGACGTGGTGATATAATTTGACCTGCTTTAAGCGTTTCAGAATCTCCTGCATCTTCAACAACCTTCATACCATATAATTTATCGTTTTCAACAATAAAGTCTCTTGTATGGGCTAATTGATCTTCTAATAACAAAGTATCTCCTGGATCAACAATTCTAACTTTACGCATCATTTGACGTATTACTACTTCAAAGTGCTTGTCGTTAATTTTTACCCCTTGTAAACGGTAAACTTCTTGAATTTCATTTACAAGATATTGTTGTACTGCTGAAGGTCCTTTAATATTTAAGATATCAACTGGAGTAATTGCACCGTCTGATAATGGAGTACCTGCTTTAACAAAGTCATTTTCTTGTACAAGAATTTGATTTGATAATTTAACTAGGTATTTCTTAACATCTCCAAATTTAGATTCAATTGCAATTTCTCTATTTCCTCTTTTAATTTTACCAAAAGTAACTACACCGTCAATTTCAGAAACTACCGCTGGGTTTGAAGGATTACGAGCTTCTAACAACTCTGTAATTCTTGGTAAACCTCCTGTGATATCACTTGACTTAGAAGAACGACGAGGAATTTTAACAAGAATTTTTCCTGCTTTAATTTTCTCTCCATCATCAACCATCATGTGAGATCCTACTGGTAAATTGTATGAACGAATTAATTCACCGTCTTTACCATAAATATGTAATGTTGGAATTAATTTTTTATTACGTGCTTCAGAAACTACTTTTTCTTTAAAGCCTGTTTGCTCATCAATCTCTACAGCAAAGGTTTCACCTTGCTTAAGATCTTCATATTCAACTTTACCTGTAAATTCAGAAATAATAACTCCATTATATGGATCCCATTTACAAACTGTTGTTCCTTTTTCTACAGTATCACCATCTTTAACAAAGATATTTGAACCGTAAGGTATATTATGTGTATTTAAAACAATTCCTGTTTTAACATCTACTAATTTTAATTCAGTTGAACGAGAAATAACAGTATTAACTGTTTTTCCATCAGCATCTTCACTTTTAACCGTTTTTAAATCTTCAATCTCAAGTTTACCTGCAAAACGAGTTACAATACTTGATTCTTCAGAAATACCTCCGGCAACCCCTCCAACGTGGAACGTACGAAGTGTTAACTGTGTACCAGGCTCACCAATAGACTGAGCAGCGATTACACCAACTGCCTCACCTCTTTGCGTCATTTTACCTGTTGCAAGGTTTCTTCCGTAACATTTAGCACAAATACCTTTTTCAGCCTCGCAAGTTAATGGAGATCGAACTTCGATTTGTTCTAATGGAGATTCATTAATTGTTTTTAATACAGATTCTAAAATTTGTTCTCCCGAATTAACAATAACTTCAGAAGTTAAAGGATTTACAATGTCATTTAAAGCAACACGTCCTAAAATTCTTTCACCTAAAGTTTCAACAATTTCTTCATTTTTCTTTAAAGCAGAAACTTCAACTCCTCTTAACGTACCACAGTCTACAGAATTTACAATAACATCTTGAGATACATCATGTAATCTTCTTGTTAAGTAACCTGCATCGGCAGTTTTAAGGGCTGTATCGGCAAGACCTTTACGAGCACCGTGAGTAGAAATAAAGTATTCAAGAATCGAAAGACCTTCCTTAAAGTTAGAAAGAATTGGATTTTCAATAATTTCACCACCACCAGCAGTAGATTTTTTTGGCTTAGCCATTAATCCACGCATACCAGTTAACTGACGAATTTGTTCTTTAGATCCCCTTGCTCCAGAATCAAGCATCATATATACCGAGTTGAACCCTTGTTGGTCTTCTCTAATATTTTTCATTGCTAATTCTGTTAATTTAGCATTTGCAGAAGTCCATATATCAATAACTTGGTTATAACGTTCGTTATTAGTAATAAGACCCATGTTATAGTTCAATGAAATACCTTCAACTTGTACACGTGCATCTGCAATTAACTGACCTTTTTGCTCAGGAATTCTAATATCACCTAATGAGAATGATAAACCACCTTGGAAGGCAAATTTATAACCCATATTTTTGATATTATCTAAAAACTCAGCAGTTACAGGAACACTAGTTACTCCTAAAATTTTACCAATAATATCACGTAATGATTTTTTAGTTAAAACTTCATTGACATAACCTGCTGCTTCTGGAACAACTTCGTTAAATAATACTCTACCGGCAGTAGTTTTAATGATTTGGTTCACTAATTCACCTTCTTCATTAAAATCTTTTGCTCTTACTCTTATACTAGCGTTAAGTTCTAATCTTCCTTCGTTTAAAGCGATATTTACCTCTTCAGCAGAATAGAAAGTTAATCCTTCACCTTTAATTTTTCTTGTATCATCAGACACACGTTCTTTGGTCATATAGTAAAGACCAAGTACCATGTCTTGAGAAGGTACCGTAATTGGAGCACCATTTGCAGGATTCAAGATATTATGAGATGCTAACATTAACAGTTGACACTCTAAAATAGCTTCAGGTCCAAGTGGTAAATGTACAGCCATCTGGTCACCATCAAAATCGGCATTAAAGGCAGTACACACTAATGGGTGTAATTGAATTGCTTTTCCTTCAATTAATTTTGGCTGGAAGGCTTGAATACCTAATCTGTGTAACGTAGGAGCACGGTTAAGCATAACTGGGTGACCTTTAATTACATTTTCAAGGATATCCCAAACTACTGGCTCTTTTTTGTCTATAATTTTCTTAGCAGATTTTACTGTTTTAACAATTCCTCTTTCTATTAATTTACGAATAACAAAAGGTTTGTATAATTCAGCTGCCATATCTTTTGGCAATCCACATTCAAATAATTTTAATTCTGGTCCAACAACAATTACCGAACGAGCAGAATAATCAACACGTTTTCCAAGTAAGTTTTGACGGAAACGACCTTGTTTACCTTTTAACGAATCTGATAAAGATTTTAAAGGTCTGTTTGATTCAGTCTTAACAGCTGAAGCTTTTCTTGTGTTATCGAATAACGAGTCTACAGATTCCTGTAACATACGCTTTTCGTTTCTTAAGATAACTTCTGGAGCTTTGATTTCAACTAATCTTTTTAAACGATTGTTACGGATGATTACTCTTCTGTATAAATCATTTAAATCTGAAGTAGCAAAACGACCACCATCAAGTGGCACAAGAGGACGTAATTCTGGTGGAATAACCGGAATTGCTTTTAAAATCATCCATTCTGGACGATTTTCTCTGTTTTTATTAGCTTCACGGAAAGCTTCAACAATGTTTAATCTTTTTAAAGCTTCTGTTTTTCTTTGTTTAGATGTCTCTGTATTTGCAGCATGACGTAATTGATATGACAATTCGTCTAAGTCAATACGAGATAATAAATCCATAATACATTCAGCACCCATTTTGGCGATGAATTTGTTTGGATCGTTGTCATCTAAATATTGATTCTCCATAGGAATAGTATCTAAAATATTTAAATACTCTTCTTCAGTAAGGAAATCTAATCTTTTTAAATCTTCACCTTCAGCGCTTTTAGCAATACCTGCTTGAATAACTACATATCTTTCGTAGTAGATAATCATATCTAATTTCTTAGACGGTAACCCTAAAATATAACCTATTTTATTTGGTAAAGAACGGAAATACCAGATATGAGCAATTGGCACAACTAAATTGATGTGACCTACTCTATCTCTACGTACTTTTTTCTCTGTAACTTCAACACCACATCTATCACAAACGATTCCTTTATAACGGATTCTTTTGTATTTACCACAAGCACATTCATAATCTTTAACTGGACCGAAAATACGCTCACAGAAAAGACCATCTCGCTCTGGTTTATGTGTACGATAGTTAATAGTTTCAGGTTTTAAAACCTCACCTCTTGATTCAGATAAAATTGATTCAGGAGACGCTAAGCCTATCGTAATTTTGTTAAATCTCTTAACGGGATTTTTATCTTTATTATTTCTATTATTCATCATAGTCTTTACTATTGATTTATTTGCAATTAAAAATTGATTCTCATTTAAGTCGAAAGTTTAAAAGTTAAAAGTCGAAAACCATTAAAGACTTTCAAACATTATGACATTTAACTTGAGACATAAACACTACCACGAATTACTTCTCTAAACCTTAAAACTAAATTTAAGATGCTAATTATAAAAAACTTTTTTATAAAAAATCGGAACGGTTTACGGGTATAAATCCTAAAAACTTATAAAATGAGTAATCAGCCTCAAAAAAATTGAGACTGATCACTAAAAAATATTTATTCTTCTAATCTAATATCTAAACCAAGACCTTTTAATTCATGCATTAATACATTGAATGATTCAGGTAATCCTGGTTCCGGCATAGATTCTCCCTTAACGATTGCTTCGTAAGTTTTAGCTCTACCAATAACATCATCAGATTTAACCGTTAAGATTTCTCTTAATGTACTAGATGCACCATAAGCTTCTAAAGCCCAAACCTCCATCTCTCCAAAACGTTGACCTCCAAATTGTGCTTTACCTCCTAAAGGTTGTTGCGTAATTAAAGAGTACGGTCCGATAGAACGAGCATGCATCTTATCATCAACCATATGTCCAAGTTTAAGCATGTAAATCACACCTACAGTTGCTGGTTGATGGAAGCGTTCTCCAGTTCCTCCATCATATAAATATGTATGTCCGAATCTTGGGATTCCAGCTTCATCAGTAAACTCATTAATTTGGTCTAAAGTAGCACCGTCAAAAATAGGAGTAGCAAATTTTCTATCTAATTTTTGACCAGCCCAACCAAGAACAGTTTCATAAATTTGACCAATGTTCATACGAGAAGGTACTCCAAGTGGATTCAATACGATATCTACTGGTGTTCCATCTTCTAAGAAAGGCATATCTTCATGACGAACGATTCTAGCAACAATACCCTTGTTACCGTGACGTCCTGCCATTTTATCCCCTACTTTAAGCTTACGTTTTTTAGCAATATAAACTTTTGCAAGTTTTAATATTCCTGCTGGAAGTTCATCTCCTACAGTAATTGTAAACTTCTCTCTTCTTAACCAACCTTGTAGGTCGTTTAATTTAATTTTATAATTATGAATTAAGTCGTTTACTAACTTGTTTGTAGAATCATCAGTTGCCCATTGCCCTTTTGTAAGGTGAGCAAAATCTTCAACAGAGTTAAGCATTTTTTGAGTGTATTTTTTACCTTTTGGTAATACTTCTTCACCCAAATCATTCATAACTCCTTGAGAAGTTTTACCATTTACAATTGTAAATAATTTTTCTACAAGAACGTCTTTTAATTCATTATATTTAACTTGAAAGTCTACTTCTAGATTTTCAATGTCTTCTTTGTCTTTAGAACGCTTACGCTTATCTTTTACTGCTTTAGCAAATAATTTTTTATCTAAAACAACACCATGTAATGATGGAGAAGCTTTTAATGAAGCGTCTTTTACATCTCCAGCTTTATCACCGAAGATTGCACGTAATAATTTTTCTTCTGGAGTTGGATCAGACTCCCCTTTTGGAGTAATCTTACCAATTAGAATGTCACCAGGCTTAACCTCTGCTCCAATTCTAATCATTCCATTTTCATCTAAATCTTTAGTTGCTTCTTCAGAAACGTTAGGAATATCATTAGTTAATTCTTCATTACCTAATTTAGTATCTCTAACTTCTAATGAATAATCATCAATATGAATAGATGTAAAAATATCATCACGAACTACTTTTTCAGAAATTACGATTGCATCCTCAAAGTTATACCCTTTCCAAGGCATAAAGGCAACTTTTAAGTTTCTACCTAAAGCTAATTCTCCTTTTTGAGTTGCGTATCCTTCACAAAGTACTTGTCCTTTTGAAACTCTATCACCTTTTCTTACGATAGGTTTTAAGTTAATACTTGTACTTTGATTTGTTTTTCTAAATTTAATTAACTGATATGTTTTGTCATCAGCATCAAAACTTACTAAACGCTCAGCATCTGTTCTATCGTACTTGATAGTTATTTGATTTGCATCAACGTAAGTTACAACACCATCACCTTCAGCATTAATTAACACTCTTGAATCTGAAGCAACTTGTCTCTCTAATCCAGTTCCTACAATTGGAGCTTCTGGACGTAATAAAGGAACAGCTTGACGCATCATGTTAGATCCCATCAATGCACGGTTGGCATCATCATGCTCCAAGAATGGAATTAAAGATGCAGAAATAGATGCAATTTGATTTGGAGCAACATCAGTATAATGAACCTGAGTAGGGTCAACAACTGGGAAATCACCTTCTTGTCTAGCAATTACTTTATCAGCTAAAATTTTACCTTTAGCGTCAATATCAATATTTGCTTGAGAAATCATTTTACCTTCTTCTTCTTCAGCACTTAAGTAAACTGGTGTACTATGAATATCAATAACCCCATTTTCTACTTTACGATAAGGAGTTTCAATGAATCCCATTGCGTTTACTTTCGCATAAACACCTAAAGATGAAATCAAACCAATGTTTGGTCCCTCTGGAGTTTCAATAGGACATAAACGACCATAGTGAGTGTAGTGAACATCTCGAACCTCGAAACCAGCTCTTTCTCTAGATAAACCTCCAGGTCCAAGTGCAGATAAACGACGTTTGTGAGTAATCTCAGCTAATGGATTTGTTTGATCCATAAATTGAGACAACTGATTAGTTCCAAAGAAAGAATTAATTACAGAAGACAAAGTCTTAGCATTAATTAAATCGATAGGAGTAAACACTTCATTATCTCTTACGTTCATTCTCTCACGAATAGTTCTAGCCATACGAGCTAAACCAACACCAAATTGTGAAGAAAGTTGTTCACCAACTGTTCTTACACGACGGTTTGATAAGTGATCAATATCATCAATCTCAGCTTTCGAATTGATTAATTCAATTAAATACTTAACTATTGTAATAATATCTTCTTTAGTTAAGACTTGCTTATCCATAGCAATATCTAAACCAAGTTTTTTATTCATTCTATAACGACCTACTTCACCTAAGTTATAACGTTGGTCAGAGAAGAATAATTTATCTATAATACCACGTGCAGTTTCCTCATCAGGCGGTTCTGCGTTACGTAGTTGTCTGTAAATATGTTCAACAGCTTCTTTTTCAGAATTTGTTGGATCTTTTTGAAGAGTATTATGGATAATAGTATAATCTGCAGCATTAAGATCTTCTTTGTGTAAAAGAATTGTTTTAACGTCTGCAGATAAAATTTCCTCAACATTATCTTTATCTAAAACCGTATCACGATCTAAGATAATTTCATTTCTTTCAATAGAAACTACTTCTCCTGTATCTTCATCAACGAAATCTTCATGCCATGTATTTAAAACACGAGCAGCAAGTCTTCGTCCAATATATTTTTTTAAACCTGTTTTAGAAACTTTAACTTCTTCAGCAAGATCAAATATTTCAAGAATATCTTTATCTCTTTCGAAGCCAATAGCTCTAAATAAAGTAGTAACAGGCAATTTTTTCTTTCTATCAATATAAGCGTACATAACGCTATTGATATCTGTAGCAAATTCTATCCAAGAACCTTTAAAAGGAATAACTCTTGCAGAATAAAGCTTAGTTCCATTTGCATGGAAAGATTGTCCAAAGAATACACCTGGAGATCTATGTAATTGAGATACAACTACACGCTCAGCACCATTAATTACAAAAGTACCACTTGGCGCCATATAAGGTATTGTTCCTAAATACACATCTTGAACAATTGTTTCAAAATCTTCGTGTTCTGGATCAGTACAATATAATTTAAGCCTAGCTTTTAACGGCACACTATAAGTTAACCCTCTGTCTATACACTCTTGTATTGAATAACGCGGTGGATCAACAAAGTAATCAAGGAATTCCAATACAAAGTTATTTCTTGTATCTGTAATTGGGAAATTTTCCATGAAGGTATTATAGAGACCTTCGTTGCCTCTTTCATCAGATTTGGTTTCTAGTTGGAAAAAATCTTGAAAAGATTTCACCTGAATATCTAGAAAATCCGGATAATCTGGAATGTTTTTTGTTGAAGCAAAATTTAATCTTTCAGTCTGATTAGCAATCATCTATGGACAAATTTTTATTAAGAAAATAAATTGAAACGTATATTAACATAAATATACGCAAAATGGTTTAGGCCTTTGAGAGTTATTCTCAAGGCCTAAACCTGGTTTTTTAAACTAAGTCTAGCTTATTTAAGCTCAACAACAGCTCCTGCTTCTTCTAAAGATTTTTTAAGACCTTCAGCCTCATCTTTAGAAACTCCTTCTTTTACATTAGTTGGAGCAGAATCAACGATATCTTTAGCCTCTTTAAGACCTAAACCTGTTAATTCTTTAACAGCTTTAACTACTGCTAATTTAGAAGCACCAGCTTCTTTTAATACTACTGTGAATTCAGTTTGCTCGTCAGCACCACCATCAGCACCACCAGCAGAAACTACTACAGCTGCTGCAGCTGGTTCGATACCATACTCATCTTTTAATATTGTTGCTAATTCGTTAACTTCTTTAACTGTTAAGTTAACTAATTGCTCTGCGAATTGTTTTAAATCTGCCATTTTTTCTATCTTTAATGATTTTGTAAAATATAATTTTTATTAAGTGCGTTCTGTTTATTATTCTGCAATTTCTTCTTTACCCATTTGGTTTTGAAGAGCAGCGATAACTCTTTGTGCTGGTGACTGAAGTAATCCAATGATTTCTCCAATAACTTCAGTTCTAGATTTAATAGCAGCTAATTTATCTAACGATTCGTCACCTAAGTAAACGTCTTCAGTTATATAAGCTCCTTTTAAAAGTGGTTTTAAACCTTTTTTACGAAATTCTTTAATAATTTTTGCTGGCCCATTAGCTGTTTCAGCAATCATCATTGAAGTATTCCCTTTTAAAACACTTGCTAAATCTCCGAAGTCAATATCAGAAGCTTCCATAGCTTTAGCCAATAATGTGTTTTTTACAACTTCTAGTTTTATATTAGCTTTAAAACAAGCTCTTCTTAAATTTGAAGTAGTAGCTGCATCTAAACCAGATGTATCCGCTAAATAAATAACATTAACACCAGCTAACTTTGCAGTTAAATTTTCAATCGCGATTGATTTTTCTTCTCTAGTCATACTAAAAATTTTTAACTACCAATTATACTGCCTTAGGATCTAAAGCAATAGCTGGGCTCATAGTACTTGTAATATATATTGATTTAATATATGTACCTTTTGCTGCAGTTGGTTTTAATTTGATTAATGTTTGAATTATTTCGTGTGCATTATCATAGATTTTGTTAGCGTCGAAAGAAATTCTTCCAATACCAGCATGCACGATACCTGTTTTATCAACTTTAAAGTCAATTTTACCAGACTTAACTTCTTCAACAGCTTTAGCTACATCCATAGTTACAGTACCAGTTTTAGGGTTTGGCATTAAACCTCTAGGACCTAATATACGTCCTAATGGACCTAATTTACCCATAACCGCAGGCATAGTGATAATTACATCAACATCTGTCCAACCGTCTTTAATTTTTTGAAGATAATCATCTAAACCTACGTAGTCTGCACCAGCAGCTTTAGCTTCAGCTTCTTTATCTGGAGTAACTAATGCTAATACTCTAACATCTTTTCCAGTACCATGAGGAAGTGTAACAACACCTCTAACCATTTGGTTTGCTTTTCGTGGATCTACTCCTAAACGAACAGCAATATCTACAGACTCATCAAATTTTGCAGAAGCAACTTCTTTAAGTAATGCAGAAGCATCTTTTAAAGAATATAATTTGTTCTTTTCAATTTTTAATGAAGCCTCTTTCTGTTTTTTTGTCAATTTTGCCATGTCTAATTCTTTTAACTATTAAAAGGAGCGTCTCCTGTTACTGTTATACCCATAGATCTAGCTGTTCCAGCTAACATACTCATTGCTGACTCCATAGTAAATGCATTTAAATCAGGCATTTTGTCCTCTGCAATAGTTCTAATTTGATCCCAAGTAACGCTTGCTACTTTTTTACGGTTAGGTTCTCCAGAACCAGACTTTACTTTAGCTGCTTCTAAAATTTGAATCGCTGCTGGTGGTGTTTTTACAACAAAATCAAATGATTTGTCTTTGTACACAGTAATTTGCACTGGTAACACTTTGCCGGGTTTATCTTGGGTTCTAGCATTAAACTGCTTACAGAACTCCATGATGTTAACTCCAGCAGCACCCAAAGCAGGTCCAACCGGTGGCGATGGATTCGCTGCACCTCCCTTAACTTGTAGTTTTACTACTTTACTAACTTCTTTTGCCATTTTTTAAATTTTAGCACACTTTCATTGGAAGCGAAAATGTGGTTTATGTATGTAACAAATATTATACTTTTTCAACTTGCATAAAACTCAATTCTAATGGTGTTTTTCTTCCGAAAATCTTAACCATAACTTCAAGTTTACGCTTTTCTTCATTAACTTTTTCAATAGTACCATTGAATCCGTTAAATGGTCCGTCAACTACTTTTACTGTTTCGCCAATAGAAAAAGGAATAGCAACGTTGTCAATCTTAACTGACAATTCATCAACCTTACCTAACATTCTATTTACTTCAGATTGCCTTAATGGAACAGGCTCACCACCTTTGGTCTCACCAAGAAAACCAATTACACTTGTAACTGATTTGATGATATGAGGAACTTCTCCCGTAAGATTAGCTTCAATCATAATATAACCAGGAAAATAAACTTTTTCCTTAGCTATTTTTTTACCATCCTTAATCTGAAAAACTTTCTCAGTAGGAACAAGAACTTGAGATATATAATCTTCCATTCCTAACCTTACTATTTCAGTCTCAATATAAGCTTTTACTTTATTTTCTTGCCCACTTACAGCTCTAACTACATACCACTTTTTAACACTGTTCTCAGCCATAAATAAATTATTTTATCAAATTAAAAAACCCATCAAGAGCCTTTACAAATAACTCATCAACACCGAATGTTAAAAGAGCAAATAATATCGAAAATATAGCTACAACAATAGTTAAACGCTGTACTTCAGCCCACTCAGGCCAAGTAACATTTGTTTTCAACTCGTGAAAAGCTTCTGATATATAATTAACCAATTTTGTCATTATCTTTATAATTTGCACGGGCGGAGGGATTCGAACCCCCATCAACGGTTTTGGAGACCGCTATTCTACCCTTGAACTACGCCCGTTTATTTAAGCCAGTTGATGAATTCACATCAACTGGCTTTAAAAAATATTTATAAACTAATTAATTAGTCTAAAATTTCTGTAACCTGACCAGCACCTACAGTTCTACCACCCTCACGGACAGCGAAACGTAAACCTACTGATAACGCAATAGGACTTAATAAAGTAACTTCAATAGTTAAGTTATCTCCTGGCATTACCATTTCAACACCTGCTGGTAACATAATAGTACCTGTAACATCTGTTGTACGTACGTAAAACTGAGGACGGTAGTTATTATGAAATGGAGTATGACGTCCACCTTCTTCTTTTTTCAAGATATAAACCTCTGCTTTGAAATGTGCGTGTGGTTTTACAGATCCTGGCTTAACAATAACCATTCCTCTTTTAATATCTTCTTTAGCAATACCTCTTAACAAGATACCTGCATTATCTCCAGCCTCACCTCTATCTAAGATTTGACGGAACATTTCAATACCAGTAATAGTAGATACCAATTTATCAGCACCCATACCAATGATTTCAACTGCATCACCAGTATTAGCAATACCAGTTTCGATACGTCCTGTTGCTACAGTTCCACGACCAGTAATTGTAAATACATCTTCAACAGGCATTAAGAAAGGTTTATCA
This sequence comes from Flavobacterium sp., assembly GCF_034111225.1. GTDB lineage: Bacteria > Bacteroidota > Bacteroidia > Flavobacteriales > Flavobacteriaceae > Flavobacterium. The sequence continues at coordinate 294,166 of NZ_JAWUXR010000011.1, forward strand.
ATATCACGTGGAGGTAATTCAATCCAAGTATCAACTGCATCCATTAATTCCATGATAGAAGCAACCCATTTTGCATCACCATTTAATCCACCTAAAGCTGAACCTTGAATAACAGGACCATTATCACCATCATATTGATAGAATGATAATAAATCTCTAATTTCCATTTCAACCAATTCTAATAATTCCTCATCATCAACCATATCCACTTTATTCATGAATACAACCATTCTTGGAATACCAACCTGGCGTCCTAAAAGGATATGCTCACGTGTTTGTGGCATTGGACCATCTGTAGCAGCAACTACTAAGATAGCACCATCCATTTGAGCAGCACCAGTAACCATGTTCTTTACGTAATCCGCGTGACCTGGACAGTCAACGTGAGCGTAATGACGATTAGCTGTTGAATACTCAACGTGTGAAGTATTAATAGTAATACCTCTTTCTTTTTCTTCTGGAGCATTATCAATTTGATCAAATGATTTTGCTTCAGATAAACCTGCATCCGATAATACTTTCGTTATTGCAGCAGTTAAAGTAGTTTTTCCGTGATCTACGTGTCCAATTGTACCAATGTTTAAATGTGGTTTGGAACGATCAAAATTTCCTTTTGCCATGATTTAATAGTTTTAATCTTAGTGTTATAAAATATATTAGTGTTCAAATTTAATAAACAACCTTTGAGCCAATGACGAGAATTGAACTCGTGACCTCTTCCTTACCAAGGAAACACTCTACCCCTGAGCTACACCGGCTAAAATTCCTCAGGCATTCAACATTTCTGTTGATTCTTCCAAACAAAAGCATTTAAAAAACACAATTGTTGAAAATATGTGGGGAGAGCAGGATTCGAACCTGCGAAGATGTAATCAGCGGATTTACAGTCCGCCCTCGTTGGCCGCTTGAGTATCTCCCCAACTTGTTAATTTTCAATACCTTAAGAACTTGAGCCGATAGAGGGACTCGAACCCACGACCTGCTGATTACAAATCAGCTGCTCTAGCCAGCTGAGCTACATCGGCGCATTTAATATAAAAAGTCCGCTATTTCTAACGGACTGCAAATGTATATAATTTATTTTTTATTCAAAACTTTTTTGTGTTTTTTTTTACATTAAGGATGCATTCTAATTTTTTCTTTTCTTTTTAGCAACATTCTTTCTGCAGAACTTGTCGCAGAATCTATTGCTTCTTCAAATGATTTACCTGTCTTTTTGACAACAATTTCATCCCCAGGAACATGAATTTTAACCTCTGCTGTTTTATTCTCTTTATCACTAGTGTTTTCTAATTTTAAATAAACATCGGATGAAACCACCTTATCGTAATATTTCTCAAGCTTATCTAATTTCTCTTGAACAAAATCAACAAGTTTTTTGTCGATATTGAAATTTACTGCGTGAACATTTACCTTCATACTTTATTGGTTTAGTTAGGTTAAACATTTGAATTATTTTTTACTCCTAGGATGCGCTTCTTTATATGTTTTTTTAAGCTCAGACAAACTACTGTGCGTATATATTTGTGTTGACGACAAACTTGAGTGACCTAATAATTCTTTTACTGAATTTAAATCGGCTCCATTATTCAACAAATGAGTTGCGAATGAATGCCTTAGAACATGCGGACTCTTTTTTACTTTTTGAGACACAGTACTAAAGTAATCATTTATTAATCTATAAACAAACGATTCACTTATTTTATTTCCTTTTTTAGACAAAATTAACAAGTCGTTTTCGTCTTTTAAAAACAGCTCATTTTTTTCATCTAAATATCTTTTAATCAACCCTACAGTACATTCTAAAAGCGGGATAATTCTTTCTTTATTTCTTTTCCCTAAAACTTTAATTGTTTTATTCGAAAAATCAACATTCCCAGTTTTTAAACCTATTAACTCTGCCCTTCTAATACCCGTAGCATAAAAGAGCTCAATAACCAATTGATTTCGGACCCCTTCAAAATTAGAATCAAAATTATTTAAATTAAAAACATCATTCAATTCTTTTTCTGAAAAAGGGATTTGAACTTTTTTTGCAGTTTTTAAAGACTTGTGTTTTAGAAGTGGGTTTTGGCTTATTTCTTTTATTTTTAATAAAAATTTATAGAACGACTTTAACGACGATATTTTTCTATTAACAGACGCATTAGAATTATTATTCTCTACCAAAAAAACAATCCAGCTTCTTATGAGTGAATAATTGACAACCTCCAACTGAACTTCATCGTGATTATTTGTCAAATATTGCTTAAACGAATTGATATCGCCTAAATAAGCCTTACTTGTAAGAATCGAGTAGTTCTTTTCTTTTAATAAATAATCTTGATATGCTTTTAAATTTGATTCCATAAAAAAACCGCTAGTTACAAAGTTACACTTTATATACTAACGGTTAATATTATTTAGCAATCAATAATTACTAGCTTTCTAAAGCGTCATTCATTCGTTGAATATAATAAGCTTTTTGAATTTTCGCTCTGTTTACAACAGATGGCTTGTTGAATTGTTGACGTGCACGTAACTGACGAACAGTTCCTGTTTTATCAAATTTTCGTTTATAGCGTTTTAGCGCTTTGTCGATATTTTCTCCGTCTTTAATTGGTATAATTAACATAATCTTGACACCTCCTCTCGTTAAGGATGCAAATTTATACAATAATTATGAATTACCAATTTAAAATTGTGAATTATTTCACAACTTCTTCTTCAGGCTTAAACAAAACACCAACAATTAGCGTGTTATTTCACTGCTGGTTTATAATCTTGTTTATCGATAATCATTTTTGATAAAATTTCTTTTAAAATCTCAGAAGTTCCACCACCAATTGGCCCTAAACGACTGTCTCTAGACAAACGTGCCAATGGATATTCTTCCATATAACCATAACCTCCTAAAAATTGCAAACAACTATAAATAGTTTCATCCGCCACTTTTGTTGATTTCAATTTAGCCATAGTAGCTTCTTTCACAACATATTCCCCTTTATCTAAACGAGCTACAGCAGCGTAGTTGAATACTTTACAATGTTCGACATCTGTAGCGTGTTCAACCATTTTATGTCTTAATGCTTGAAATTTATTAATTGTTTTACCAAACGCTTCACGTTGCGACATATAATCAATAGTGTATTCAATTGCATATTCTGCCCTAGCATGCGCATTTATAGCCATGATTAAGCGTTCTAAAGCAAAATGTTGCATAATGTACGGGAAACCTTTTCCTTCTTCACCCATTAGGTTCGCTAAAGGAATTTCAACACCATCAAAAGCAATCTCAGCAGTATCTGAAGCTCTCCAACCTAACTTATCAAGTTTAGTAGCAGAAACACCCTTAAGATTACTGTCTACTAAAAATATACTAATTCCTTTATTACCTTGTTCTGGATTTGTCTTAGCAGCTACAATATAATAATCTGCATAAACACCATTAGTTATAAATGTTTTAGAACCGTTAATAATATACTTATCTCCTTTTTTTTCTGCAGTTGTTCGCATACCTGCCACATCACTACCTCCAAAAGGCTCTGTGATACACAAAGCTCCTATTTTATCACCAGAAATACTTGGCGCCAAATAATCTTGTTTAATTCTTTCATCTCCTTCAGCATTTAAATGAGTCATTGCTAAATAAGAATGCGCCCACATAGCCGCAGCAAAACCAGCAGATTTCACCTTTTGAAGCTCTTCTAAAAAGATTACCGTGTAAAACAAATCTAAATTCATTCCACCGTAAGCTTCAGGATAGTTGATTCCAAAGAAACCCATTTCACCAAATTTCTTCCAAATAAAACGTTCTATCGTTCCTGTTTTTTCCCATTTTTCAATGTGAGGAACAACTTCTTTTTGTAAAAAATCACGGAAACTTTCTCTGAACATTTCATGTTCTTCTGTGAAATATATATTCATGTGTAGATTGTTTTGTATTATATTTTTAGAATTCCAAATATAAGGCTATTATTTTTATTTTTTCGTTAGGCATTCCTTTAATTTTTGTTAAATCATCAATGCTTTTAAAATCGCCATTCATACTTCTATACGTGACAATTTCTTTAGCTAATGCATATCTAAAATAAGGGAATTTTGCCAACTCCTTCGTTGGTAAATTATTAATATTTATTTTTATAATTTGGGCATTTGATTTCACAAAGAACCTCTTTTTTATGTCATTTAATGCTTCTGGAGAAACACCCCAAACATATTCTAATTGATCAATAGATGCAAAAGCTCCAAATTTTTCTTTCTCTTGAAGGATTATATCAGAAATTTTATCACCAATACCGTAAACCTCCATTATCTCTTCTTTAGAAGCTGTGTTAATGTCTTTTTGAACAATTACTTTCTCCGTTTTATTGTAAAATTTATGAGAAGAATTATTTTGATATTTATTTTTACTGGTTGCCCAATCTGGAAATTTAAAATTAGGTGAAAGTATTTTTAGTAAAGAATCTGAAACCTTAGTTACTTTTTGAAATTCTTGAGCAGAATTGACAAACTTATTTATTTTTCTATATTCATGAAGCCTATCGATTTCTTTTACACTCATTCCCAACAAATAACCTTTATAATCTGAAATGAAATTAGGATTAAAAGGAGTGATTTTAAATTTTTCTTGGTTAGAAATATTGTTTAGACTATCAATTTCAGATTGAACTAAAAGCCATTGTTTATTAATTTTATTTTCATTTGAAGAAATATTCAATTTTGAAAAATCAACAAAAAAATACAACAATTGCGTCAATATTATTATAATAATAAGCAAAAAAATCCCACTTCTATGTTCTTTCGAAAACAGGAAGTAGGATTTTATATTTTTCATCACAATGAGATTATTTTTCTTCAGGTTGTCTTTCTAATTCATCATCATTTTCAGAATATGAATCAGGCTCTTGCTTTGGCTTTATAGTTAAAACCTTATAGAAAAAGTAAACTGCAAAGAAAATTACAATTCCTTGTGTCAATACCATTGTTATTAATGCTTCTGTATTCATTTGAATTGTGTTTTAAATTTTTTATAATGTAGCTCTACCTTCTCTACGTCTCTTCTGGAAAGCCATATAAACTAATAAACTAATAAACATAAAAAGACCAACTAACAACAATCTAGCAAAATTTAAATAGAAAATTTTATCTTGTAATTGTTCAATTATAACTGGGTCTGTAGCTGCTGCAATTTGATCTCTAATTCCAGCATGCATAATAGTTTTAATTATAGATCCATTATCTAAAGTCCACCCATTTCCAGTGAAAAAGCTTGTGACATTTCCAGACCAATCGTTATTTAAAGGTTTAAATAATGAACCTAAGAAAATGATTATCAACATAACCGGAGTTATATATTTAATAATAAATTTATAAATATTTGGAACTTTAATATCAGCACCACTTGTAATTTCTCTCCATCCTTTGTCCATTCCAAAAATCCAAGAGAACAATATCGTCTCTAACATTGCAAAAACAACTAAACTTACCGTTCCTGCCCAGTAATCATACTCATCAAAAACTCCTTCTTGATAGAAAATAACTGTTGGCAAACCTAAAACAAGAATCATTGCCCCAAAAGACCATGCACCTTTATTTTTTGACCAACCAAATTCATCTCTCATGAAGCCCATCCAAGGAGTACCCATTGCTAAAGAAGATGTAATACCCGCGAAGAACAACAATCCAAACCAGCAAACTCCAGCAACAATCGCTAAAGTAGAACCCCATTGTTGGAATAAATATGGCATTGTTTGAAAAGCCATACCAAAACCTGCATTTTGAATTACCCAATCCAATCCTAAATAACCTGCTGCAATTGGAATTACAATTAAACTTCCTAAAACAACTTCTACGAATTCATTCATAAATCCTGCAGAAACTGCATTTAAAGCAATATCATCTTTAGATTCTATATAAGCTGCATAACAATGAATTGTACCCATACCTACGGATAAAGTAAAAAAGATTTGACCTGCAGCTGCCATCCATACTTTTAAATCAAGTATTGATTCATATTGAGGTGTCCAAAGGAAATTCAAACCATCCCAAGCATTTGCATCTGGGAAAATTTCTGAAGCTCCAGAAGTACCAAGAGTTAAACCTCTTACAGCCAATACAACTCCAAAAAGGATTAATAATGGCATCCCAACTTTAGCTACTTTTTCAATTCCTCCAATTCCTTTAGATAAAATAAATGTATTTAAAACTAAACAAATTACATAAAAAACAACAGCTTCATAAGGAATACCTGTTGTAGAATGTGCAACATCTACATAAGAATTAAAGAACCCAGCAACATTAGCTTGGCTCATTCCGTCAAATGTTCCTATTAAAGTATGATATACATAAGACATTGTCCATGATTCAATATAACAATAATAAGCTGCTACAGCAATATTTGTAAAAATACCAAATACACCAATATATTTAAGTATCCTTCCTTTTACCATTGAATCTAGAATATATGGAGTACTGTGATTTCCGGTTCTACCTCCAAATCTACCAGAAGACCATTCTATAAACAATAATGGAATACCCATTACTAAGAAACATATTAAATAAGGAATAATAAAGGCTCCTCCTCCATTTTGAACTGCTTGTACTGGAAATCTAAGAAAGTTTCCAAGTCCAACAGCATTTCCAGCCATTGCTAAAATAAGGCCAACTCGTGAGCCCCAAGAATCTGCTTTTGTAGACATATTATTTTATTGGTTGTTAATTTTTCAAAGATAATAAAACTATCCAAAAATCAAAGGATTATTAATAAGATGATAATCAGTGATTATAGATCAAAAACCGAACTTCTTTTGGTATATATCATGTCTTTTAAGCGCAATAAGAACGCAATGGTTAAATAAAAACCAAATCCTAGACCTACTGTAATAAATGAAATATATACAAAAAAAAGCCTTACATTAGAAGCTCTCATTCCAAGCTTTTCAGCAAGTCTTGTCGCTACAAAGAAACCGTGTTTCTCAAAAAAATGAAGAATTTTATGCATTTCAATTATTTATTTTAGCAAAGATAATCCAATATCGCAATTTAAGCATTTTTTGTGATTACAATATTCGTTTTTCAAATGAATTAATGTTTGAGAATCGAAAGCAGAATTACATTTGATTTTATAAAACTTAAACTTATCAATAACGCTATTAGATTCCGATGGAATTTCAATTAACAAATCAATTAAATCATCCACTATATTTTCTCCTCTTTGTTTTGCAAACAAAAATTTAACTGGAATAACCGTATTGATGACAATCAGGTTAATAAATGATTTTGAAAGTTTTTTGGCCTTCAACTTACTTAGGTTATCAAAAACATAATGCAATTTCCAATATTCCGAAACCTCAGAACTAAACAACTTATGAAAATCACTTAAAGTATTAGCATCAATAACTTTAGAAAATAAATTGACATTTGCATGATACAAAACTGCCAGTTGAGACAACCTAATAGTTGGAAAATTATCAGGTCTTAATTTGAAAAACTGAAGATTTATAAAATCATCATTACTGAATTTATATTTATGTTTTAAATATACCCATCGTTGTTTCAAATCACGGAAATAAACATCTTCCTTTTCTTCATTTAATAAATTAGCAAAGCCAAACAATAATGCTTCCAAATTCAATAAATCTGTTTGCTCTTTTCTAATTATTGAAAAAGGAATACTTTTTGCAATTTTTAAAAAAGCTTCTCCATTAACATTTAACCCAAAATATTTTGCCAAGAAAATAAAAAATGTCGCTTCCCAATCATTTTCATTTTTATCTAAAAAATCCTGAATAGATTTCGTTTTTATTTCTAAACGTTCCAAAAACAAACGCTCTTGCCATTTTTTCAAAGCAAATGAATCGACTTGATCAATATCATTTTCGCAATTAATCCAAGTTTTACTTTCAAATAAATATGCATATTTTTCCAATTCAACATCAGAAACATATTTTTTCAATTCTAAAACAGGAATATTTGTGTTGTTTTTTCGATAAACATCAACATCGTGTTCCCAAACCACGTGAAGAATAACATTGTCGTAATTAACATCTAATTCATGATGATGCACGTACCAATCTGAAGATTTATGGTGAATCTCTACGTTTCCAGCCCATTTTTGATTAGCAATAATAAGTTGGGAATTGAAGAAATCAGGACCTTCTTGTTTTAAATAAGCGCCAGAGTTAAGAATCACAATCTCTTCACCGCTAATAGTTTGCAAATTTGAAATGTCAAATTTCTTATTTCTCCATAAATAATGTAAAAAATCTTCCTTCATATTTTATTAAAAATATTATCAAATATAAAATATTATTCTAAAAAAAATACCACGCTATAAACGTGGTATTGATTAAATATTTTAATACTATTTATTTAATAGCTCCAATAATATCGTATTTTGTTATAATATGGTGCATATTATCGCCTAAATCAACCAAAACTGCTTGATTTTCTTTATTTATTAATTTAGAAACTTCCTCAATACTAGCTCCTTTTTTAACTATTGGATAAGGCTTCCCCATAACCTCTTTTATAGGTTTATCGGCAATATTATTATCACTTAAATAAGTGTCGAACAAATTAGATTCGTCTATTGAGCCAACAAATCCATTTATATCAATTACTGGGATTTGAGAAATTTTATGTTTTCGCATACGCTCAATTGCATGAGAAACCAATTCTTCTGTACGAACAACAACTAATGGCTTGTCAATATGTTCTTTAATTAAATCTTCTGCTTTTGTAATTTCTTCATCTAAAAAACCTCTTTCGCGCATCCAATCATCATTGAACATTTTACCAATATATCTACTACCGCTATCGTGGAACAATACAACCACAACATCTGTTGGTTTGAAATGCTCTTTTAACTGAAGCAATCCTTTTATTGCAGAACCAGCTGAATTACCAACAAAAATCCCTTCTTCTAAGGCTATTTTTCTTGTATAAACCGCCGCATCTTTATCGGTAACTTTAGTAAAACCATCAATGATTGAAAAATCAACATTTTTAGGTAAAATATCTTCACCAATTCCTTCAGTTATATAAGAATAGATTTCATTTTCATCAAAAATACCCGTTTCATGGTATTTTTTAAACACAGAACCATATGTATCTACCCCCCAAATTTTAATGTTTGGATTTTTCTCTTTCAGGAACTTACCAATTCCTGAAATAGTTCCTCCAGTACCTACACCTACAACAAAATGAGTAATCTTACCATCTGTTTGTTCCCAAATTTCTGGTCCGGTTTGTTCATAATGTGCAATTGCATTAGACGGATTGTCGTATTGATTTACATACCAAGAATTTTCTGTTTCATCTGCTAAACGCTTAGAAACTGAATAATATGAACGTGGATCTGTTGGTTCTACATCTGTAGGACAGACAACAACTTTAGCACCAACTGCACGAAGAATGTCGCATTTTTCTTTAGATTGCTTATCGGAAATAACACAAATTAATTTATATCCTTTTACAATTGCACAAAGAGCTAAACCCATTCCTGTATTTCCAGAAGTACCTTCAATAATTGTACCACCTGGCTTTAAACGACCATCAGCTTCAGCATCTTCAATCATTTTAACTGCCATTCTATCTTTTACAGAATTTCCAGGATTAAATGTTTCTATTTTTGCTAAAACCAAAGCATCAACTTCTTGTGTTAATTTGTTCAATTTTACTAATGGCGTATTACCAATAGTCTCCAATATATTTTTTGCGTATTTCATTCTTTGGAACACTGAAAATACTAACTAAATAGGAATTTCAGATTTTATTAATTATTAATACTTTTTGCAAAGATAGTATGAAAATTATCAATACAAAAATGAAAAGGAAAACAACCTAACCCTGACGGAAGTGAAAACCCTTTTATTGTAGGATTAACTAGCAAGTATTTAGCAAAAGAAAGAAACGTTCAGCAGGAAAATGATTGTTTAAAAGCTCGAAAGCTATGTTTTATTTGAAGAAATTCCACACAATACCAAAACGAACGATGAAATCACGGTAAGGATAATTTGGTGCAGAATAATAATCATAACCCGTCCAAGCAGAATTAAAGTGTTCGGCTTTTAAGAACAAACGTGCTTGTTTTACTTTAGCGTTTATAAAAAAATCAATCATTGGAAAACCTCCAATTTTAGTTTCATTTTGCACGTAAAACTCTCCTAACAACGGATTATAATCGTTAGCATAATATTTTGAGAAATATTGAAAAGTGAAGCCTGTTTGAATTTGCATTGCATTTTTAAATACATAATCTGTATAATACAGTGTGTTTCTAGTCACGATTTGCGGCACATTTATAACCGCATCAGATTGTTCTACATTTTGATACAAAAATGTATTGTCTAATGCAAAACGTCCTAATTTAAATTCTTTATTTACCTTAACCGAGGCATAATTGATTGTATTGGCATACTGAAAAGGTTTTACTGTAAGTAGCGTTATATCATTTGTAACATTATCAAAATAAAGAAAATCATTAATGACAGCATATTGCGCTTCTATATTTACCCATTTGCTTTTAAAAATAAAATCAAATTGATTGCGCTTCTCATTTTTGAAGTCATTAGACCAGTTGTAATCAATGTAATCACTTTGGTAAAGCGAGAAGTTTAAATTAGGTAAAGAGTTTCTCTTTGAGTATTTAAATTCAATAGTAGCTAGGCTGTCTAATTTATATTTCCCAAAAAGTTCTAAATATGAAATGTCTTGATTAGAAATTGAATTATTTACACTTGCGCCAAAATTAATACCTTTATAATTATATGAATAATCAACTCCTAAACTATGAATTTTATCATTAATAGCATTTGGAACTTGAATGTTTCCAAAATTATCATAAACTACACTATTGTAAAAATAATTATAAGTATTAGAATCTACATATGCTGAAATTTTACCCAACTTTTTAGAATCTAAATCAATTCCAATTTTATTATACAGTTGATTGAAACGTGTTTTGTTATTGACTTTTGTAGAATATGAATCGCCAAGACGAGGACTAACAGTAGGCTGTATAAATTCAAAAAATTTGTATTCATGATTAAACTGATGGAATATATTTAAAGAAAAAGCATCATTCGATTTAAGCTTATAGTAATGATCAATAAAAAAACGATTTCCTTTTAAAAAAGAAGTAGCGTCTTTGAAGTAAACATCTAAACGATCTCTTTGATCGTATGGCGCGTCACTAGATTCAAAAAGAGAAAGGTCTCGTATTCCACCATTTTCTTGATTAGAAATATCCTGACCCGTAAAGTGTGCGTTTAAAAAATATTTTTTATTAGTGGTGAAATAGCTTGTTGTAAACCTAAGATTACCAGAACTTACAATATTATTGATGTATTTCCCATTTGAACGCAATCCTCTATATGCAATAGAAAAATTAAGATTAGGTTTAGTATTTATAGTTAAAAAAGCGTCAACAGACTGTCCTTGTTCCATTACTGTTTTAAAATATAAATCAGTTAAAGGAGTAGGTACATTATAATATTTAATATCAGTTACTTCAAGATAATTAAAATGCTTAGCTCGAAAACCAAAATCTGGTGAAATAGAATTTTGATTTAAAGAAAAGTGAAGCGTATTATAAGTTTGGCCTTCATTTGAAAAAGGCATCAATCCAAAAATATCTTTACGTAGTAAATTGTATTTATATTCTTTTTGAATGGATAATGTTGTATCAACATAAGTAGTATCCCTATGAGTTGTATAAATTTTATACAAATCAAAAGAAGGTTTAACCGAAGGAATAGTTGTTATATTATTAATGTTATTTACTAATTCATCCTCTTGAGAAAAGGTCGATAAAGTAGAAAAAAACAAAACTAGAAAAAACAATATATTTTTCATTGTACATTTTAAAGTAGCAAATGTAATGAGAAAATATAGAATAAAAAAAACCCCGCATAGCGGGGTTTTTAAAAAAGTTATATAATTCTTATAAACCTCTTTTTGAGTTTCTACCAGAAATAGCAGGTTTTCTACCATTTCTACCAGTTACATATACATTAGTTGCATCATATGCATCAAATACTGTATAAGTAGATCCAGACTTAGTGAATCCAACTACATAGTCAGAAAATGTATCATCACTAGTTGTAGGTATTTGAACTGTAGTAGACCAAACACCATATTTAGTCATGTTGATTTTTAAATCATGATTAAACGTTTCAGCAGGAGCTGAACCAGAACCATATTCATCAACATAGATATAGTAATCACCATCAGGTATAGCAGCTCCAGTTAAAATTTCAAACTCAGGAGAAGCTCCAGTTGCAGCAGCATAACCATCAATAGCAGATCCAAATTCATCTTCAACCCAGAAGTCAAAGTCATAGTCAGAATAAGCATGATCATCTTCGTCAGCACCTAAATACATACCAGGCTCAATATTACCATGAGCATTAGCATAATCTTGAGCCCAAACTAATTGAATACCTAAATTATCATTAACAAGATCGTTAATAGTAAGAGTAATATATTCAGAATCAGCAGCTATTAAAGAATTAGAATTAGCCATAGGATATAATCTGAAAGTTAACGTTTCAGTACCTTCAGTTAAAAGGTCTAGTACAGCTGAAATGTCAATAGTAGAAGTTGTAGCATAAGCTGGGAAAGTAACTTTATGCCCAATTATACCGTATCCATCATCAACAACAGTCTCTTCATCTGTGTCAGAATTATTATCTCCTTCAGCTGTAATGTCTCTAAAAGATCCAGTACCACTAACTAATTCTAATTTAAAATCAGAACTTACGTTAAGAGGAGTGTTAATAGTCATCGTTACAGTAGCAGTCTCTCCCTCAGTAAGAGTGAAAGATGTTTGATCTACAGCAACAACAGATTTAACAATTCTTTGATCAGTAGTATCCTCATCTTCAGTACATGAAGACAATAATGCTAAACCAAGAAATGCAAATAAAAATTTATTTATGTTTTTCATTTTCTAAAATTTAATTAGTTACGCACATAAGAATAGTTCTGCTTTTGATCACCTGAACCAAATTCAATATTGTGCTTAATTTCTAAAGTAGTTGGAGATGTTACAATACCATCTATACCGTCACCATAAGCATCAATACTATAAACACCGTTAGAGTACTGACCTAATGTTTGGTCTGGCTTTAATGATAATTCACCACAGATGTCGATAAAACCGAAACCAGCTGGAGTAAAAGTACCAAAACCATAACGACCTACATATTTAGTTTGAAAAGTATTGATATCTGTTAAAGTTAATACCTCGTTTGTACGAACAGAAGTACCAGCTACAGTTGAAATTGTAACTTGATAATTACCTGCAATTTGAGATAAACAACCAACAAAAATAATTCTTAATTTATTGTATTGTGCACCAACTGTTGAACCAGGAGAAGCAGAAACTAAGTCAAGAACTAATTCAGTTTTTACAACTGGATCTAAACTACCTGTATTTACATTAAGAGAAAACTCTCCAAATGAACCACCAGCAGGAATTACGATATTACCAGTAGCTCCTTGAGCACCAACAAAATCAAATTCTACACCTTCAGAAGCTGTACTTTCAGCATAATTAACAGAATATGCAACTTCAATATCAGTAGTTGAATATTGACCATTCCCTTTTCCAATTAAATCTAATGGAAATTTTCTAAGAACAGTACCTTCGTCAGAAAAATAAGGAACAGTTTGAATTGCAGGTGTAAACCCAACAACTTTATCTCCTCCAGCTAAGTTACCCTCAGCTTTGATATCGTCATCTGTACATGCTAATGCAATAGATGCGATAAATAATAATGATAAAATCTTTTTCATATTATAATTTTTAAAGGTTATTATTTCCAAAACGGAGCAGTAGTAAATGCATCATTCACTGTTTGAGCAGGAACATTTGCAGAGTTACTAGCTAACTCAGATGTAGGATACATTAAACGCAATGGTTTTTGACCTGTTGGAGATGAAGATCCTAAAGGCATTGGGATATTATTGATATATCCAGTTCTAGTATATTCAATCCAAGCTTCTAAACCATTAGTATTACATAAAGCAATACTTTTTTGATACATAATTGCTTGTATTTTATCAGTACTTGCAGCATATCCTTTACCATTCTCAGTATTAACATCACTTACATAAGTACCAAGACTTGCTCCTAAATGAGCAAACGATGCAGTAATACCAGCGTTAAATAATGCTTGAGGGCTACCAGAGATAAAACCTCTTTCAGCAGCTTCAGCTTGTAATAAATAACTTTCAGCAGCTAACATTACATAACCATCTTGACCACTTGATACAATAACACCAGGTCCTAATTCTGACATAGCACCAGGAGCAGTTCCAGTTCCACCAGAAAAATCTCCTTGTTTAACACCTACTACAGTACCACCAAGTAATTTAAATAAACGACCTCTTCTTGGATCTGTTGGCGAAGCATTTAATCTACCCGCAATATAATCAGAAGCTCTTCTGAAATTATAACCAGATCTGTAAGTGAATGCACCTGTAGTAGTTAATTTCAATTCAACCATTAAATTCATCCAAGGGTTTTGCTGAACATTACTTGCATCAGAATAACCAGGATTAATAATTAAATCTTCTGTAATGAAATCTTGATCTAAAGCAGCAAATTGAGTAGCTAAATAAGTAGCAGAAGCAGCATCAGTTTCAGCTTTAGTAGCTTCTCTTAAAAGTATTCTCAACTTTAAAGTGTTAGCAAACTTCTTCCATTTATTCATGTTTCCTCCTAGCATAACGTCTTCAGCACCTACAGCAATAGTATTAGCTGGAGCGTTGTCGATCATTGCAATTGCAGCATCTAACTGAACAATTAAGTCTCTATAGATAACTTGATCATCATCATAAGCAGGATTTGTATTTGCAGTACCTAAATGTGCCTCAAAATAAGGAACATCTCCATATAAATCAACTAAATATTGGAAGTAAAAAGACTTCATTATTTTAGCAATCGCTTTGTGATTATCATAATCAGCAGAAGGATGATTTATAATGTTAGAATACTCATAAGTACTTCTGTAAACAGAATTCCAAATGTCTTCGTAAAAATTATTACTCATTGTTATACCAAATTCTTCAGCATAACCACCAGTAAATGAATTTACGTTAGCACCCCAATTGTTCATAAAAACATTCCCTAGCTCATTCATTCTTCTAACCAATGGAGAATAAGATCCCGATTGAGCAGCAGCTAAAGTTAAATTAGGTGTAATTTGAGATGCTTGTGGATTATTTGGAGATGTGTTAACATCCAAATAATTATCACATGAAAATAGCGTAAAGGCTATTAAAGGTAATATTAATTTTAATTTTTTCATATCTCTTTTTTATTAAAATGAAGCATTAAGTGAAAAACCGAATGTTCTTGTTGCTGGATATTGTCCTGTAACAGCCAAACCTTGGTCGTTTCCAGATGTTCTAGATTGCTCTGGATCATTATATCCTCTATTTTCTTTTGGTAAAACAATGAAAGGGTTTCTTGCATTTACACCAAATCTAAGTGAGCTAAGACCTGAATTATCAAGAACTTTACTTGGTAACGAATAACTTAATGACAACTCTCTTACTTTAAATGCAGTAGCATCTAAAACGAAGTTTTCAACTACAGCTCTATATTCATTAGAGAAATAATTTAAATAACTTGTATAAGTGTTTCCACCAGTTACAACAGAAGTGTTTTCTGTATAAACACCAGGTGAAGTTTCGATAGATGAATTAGGGAAAATGAAACCATTACGACCATTCTCAGCAGATTCATATAAATGACCTGACCAAGATAACCAGTCTTTAGTACCTGACCAGAATTGGTGTCCTGTTCTATAATCCATAACAGCAGCTAATCTTAAACCTTTAAATTCAACAGCAGTGTTGTAGTTAATGATATAATCAGGAGTTGCTTTACCTAAAATTTTATAATCTGTAGTTCTCACTGGATTCCCTGTAGAAGGATCAATAACAACTCTTCCTTCATCATCTCTTTGATAAGCAATACCTTTAATTAAAGGAAATTCTTCACCTTCAGTTGCAAAAATACCAACACCTGTTCCAGTGAAGTTTTGTAATGCAATTTCAGTTTGAGAATCTGATACTTTATCAACAACAGACTTAGAATGAGAATAAGCTAAACGATTTTCCCATTTAATTCCTAAACCACCAAAATCAGAAGGTCTTACAGGAGTAAATCCTAATTCAACCTCATAACCTGAAGTAGTCATTTGACCAATGTTTACAAGCTGAGTTGAAATACCAGAACCAGCTGAAGTAGATTGATTAGTAATTAAATCTGTAGTTTTAGATTGAAAAATTGCTGCATCTAAAGTAATTCTATTTTGTAAGAAAGCAAAATTAGCACCAAACTCAGTAGTAGTAACAAACTCAGGTGTAATACCAGGATTTGTAACCGAACCATCAGGTGAAAATGAATTTAAACTTCCAAAAGGATAACCTGAAGCAGAAACATAAACATTATTTAAACTATAAGCATCAACAGAACCAACATTACCAACTCTTGTAACGTTACCATAAAGTTTCATATAGTTGATGTTTGAATTATTTTTCAAACCATCAAACGCTTTTGTAGGAACAAATGAAAGACCTACAGAAGGGTAAAAGAAGTTATTTGTTTGAGCACCTTGGAATACAGAATACCAATCGTTACGTGCAGTAATATTTAAATTTAAATATTCTGAACCTTCTTCACCATTACCTAAACCGAAATCAAAGTTACCAAAGAAAGAAAAACTTCTTGTTCTAACATATGAATTAGATCTTCTTGGATCTCCAGTAATGTTTGAAATATTATAAAAACCAGGAACAGTTAAATTATCACCTCCTACAGATGTAAAAGTTGACATATTGTCTCTTAAGTTATTACCAATATTAGCTTTAAAAGTAACTTTATTTGACAATTTATAGTCAAAATTTACCATAAAGTCATGATAAAAACTTCTTGAAGTAGAATTTGAAGTATCAAAAGAAGATACAACAGTTAAATTACCACCACCAACTTGATCATTATCTACATACCCATTAGTATAAGAAACTCCGTTAGTAGATGTAGTTTGAATATTAGAAACATAATTAAAATTAATATGTTTGTTAAATTCATAGTTTAAAGTTGCAATTCCATTAAAGTAATCACTTCTATTTACATTTCTAACATTATCTCTTAACCAGTAAGGATTGTTATAATAAGAAGTCCAGTGACCTGCTTGTCCTGAATTCTCAAAACGCTCTACAGGAATATTTGTAGCTGTTTGTAATAAATCTGTAAATAAACTTGAAGAAGTAGTTTCAGCTTTTTGTGAAATGTAGTTAACATTCCCATCAAGTTTCCATTTTCCAAATTGTTTTCCAGCTCTAAAACCAAAAGAACTTCTGTTTAATCCGTCATTTTTAACAACGAATTCAGTAGCTTGTCTGTTTGCAGAAAGAGAGAAATAACCATCTTTTACAGTACCTCCACTAACAGAAACACCATTTTGCATTACAGTACCAGTTTCAAAAAATTCTTTAATGTTATCTTCAATTGCAGAATATGGAGCCATGATATAAGAACCATCAGCTTGAGCTAAACCAACTGGTCTAACAACACCGTCCATTTCAGCACCCCATCCACCATTCTCATAAGAAATGTGAGTACCATTCCAACCTTGACCATAACGCATTTGTCTTTGTGGTAAAAACGAAACTTGTTCAAAGTCAATCGCTGAATTTAAAGTTACCTTTAATTTACCAGACTTAGATCCACTTTTAGTAGTAACAATAATTACACCGTTAACACCTGCAGATCCATAAAGTGCAGCTCCTTGAGCACCTTTTAATACATTCGTTGACTCGATTAATTCAGGAGACAAAGACTGTAAAATACCAGCACTTGAAATTACATTATCAATTACTACTAACGCTTGGTTATTACTTGAAATCGAACGATTTCCACGTAATACAATACGAGTTGTAGCATTTACACCATTATTAGTAGTGTTAATTTGCAAACCAGAAACTTTACCAGCTAAAGACTGAACAACGTTAGGGTTAGCCGCCTGAGTTAATTCCTCAGCCTTAACCAATTGTGTTGTAGAAGTCTGCTGATCAATTCTCTTTTTAATACCAAGGGCACCAACAACAACAACTTCTGATCCTGTAAGAATATCTTCTTGCATTACAATGTTAATTTTGTTAGTTGCACCTACAGCAGCAGTTGCTTTTTTCATACCAGTGTAAGTAAACACTAATACATCACCTTGTTTTGTTTTGATAGAATAATTACCATCAAAATCTGTAGTTGTTCCGTTTGTTGTTCCTTCAACAACAACATTAGCACCTCCTAAGGGACCTAATGCATCAGACACAACACCTGTTACAGTTTTCTCTTGCGCGAACGAAAACTGCATTGAAAACGCTATTATAAGCGTGAAAATCCATTTAAACTTCGATCTCATATTAAATTTATTTGAGTTAGTTATTTCGCAAACTTCTTAATTATTTCTTAAATAACCAAATAAAACTACGGAATATTCGTAATTAATTTTGTTAATTTTTTTAGCGCTAAACTTATAATTTACGAAACAATCTTACTTATTAGATGCATTATTCTCATAAAGGTTGCGTTAAAAATTATATTTTTGACAAAAAACTTATATGTTAAGTAAATGTTATAATGACAAATTAATCGAATGCGGAACCGACGAAGCAGGAAGAGGATGTCTTGCTGGCCCTGTAACCGCAGCTGCAATAATACTTCCTGAAGATTTTGAATTACCTTTGTTAAATGATTCAAAAAAAATTTCAGAAAAAATTAGAGAAAAGTTAAAACCATTGATAATAGAACAGGCAATTTCATATAGCGTAACACATATTGAACCTTCGATTATTGATGAAATAAATATTTTAAATGCATCAATTTTAGCAATGCAAGAGTCAATTCTTAAGCTAAATCCAGAACCAGAACACATTATTGTCGATGGAAACAGGTTTAAACCATTAAAAAAAATCCCTTACACAACAATAATTAAAGGCGATAGTAAATTTATGAGTATTGCAGCAGCTTCCGTTTTAGCAAAAACGTATCGGGACGCATATATGGATAAAATTCATGAAGAGTTTCCAATGTACAATTGGAAACAAAATAAAGGCTACCCCACAAAAGAGCATAGGGAAGCTATAAGAAAGTACGGAACAACTAAATACCACAGAATGACGTTTAGGTTGTTACCTGAACAATTTATTCTTGATATTTAGTTTGTAATTTCAGCTTCAAAAAGAACAGAAAAATGCTTAAGTATTTTTTCTTTTACTTCTTGCTCATCTACTTTATCGACTCCTAACTCCACATTAAGCGAAGTAACTGCCTTGCCTTTTATTCCACAAGGAATAATATTATCGAAATATCCTAGATCAGCATTTACATTTAACGCAAAACCATGCATAGTAACCCAACGAGATGCTCTAACGCCCAAAGCACATATTTTTCGTGGAAATGGAGTCCCTACACCAAGCCAAACTCCGGTTTCACCTTCGCTTCGAGTAGCAGAAATACCATATTCTAATAAAGTAAGAATTATTGATTCTTCTAAAAAACGTAAATATTTATGGATATCTGTGAAAAAATTCTCTAAATCAAGAATTGGATAGCCTACAATTTGTCCAGGTCCGTGATATGTTATATCACCACCTCTATTTATTTTATAAAAAGTAGCTCCTTTTTCTTGTAATTGCTTTTCTGAAAGCAATAAATTAGAAAAATCCCCACTTTTACCTAAGGTGTAAACATGTGGATGCTCTACATACAAAAAATAGTTAGGTGTTTCAAGATTTAACTCTTCTCTTCTATTCCTGATTTTTAAATCAACGATTCCTTTAAAAAGCTCTTCTTGATAATCCCAAGTTTCTTTGTAATCTTTTCTTCCTAAATCTTGTAATTGGACTTTTCTATTCATTATTATTGAAATTCTACTTCAAAATTTAAGGAAGCTGGGTTTTCCATGTATTCCTTCAATGGATACTCAATGGTAATAGTCTTTCTGTCTTCGCTGTAAAGCGTATTTACAATGGAAACTTTTTTAACTGGTTTTGGAAATTCATACACCACTTTAAAACTTGATTGTACATAAAACATTTCCAAAGTTTCTTTTAATTTATCATTTTCATCACTTACTTCTTCATTCTCTTCTTTATTCTCTATATCCGTTTCTTTTTTTTCTATTTTGGAAACTATTTTTTTAAATGTTTTTCCGTCATAAAAAAAAGAAGTTGATGAATTATCTTCTAAAGCAGCTGGAGCCATACCCATTCCACCAATTTGCTTGCTTGAAGGCGAAACATTTTTCATAGTTTCAACAGGAGACATAACATCTTGCAATTCTTTTACGGAAGCAAAATCAGTAAACATGGTATAATTCATAATACCTTTTTCCTCGTCCATAATCATACGCATACTGAACTTTTCCATTTTCTTTATTTTTTCTTGTTCAGCTAATGGAAGTTTTGCAATACTATCTTGTTTATCTGCATATATTTCTTTGAATGAAAAAGTACTGTCAATTACTTTCTTAGTATCAGATTCCTTTTTCGTTTTTTTCTTTTTCTTAGATGCACCCTCATCTTTAAAAGCACTTCCCATCATTGACATCATTTTGGAACCGTCAATTTCGTATAAAAACTTACCCGAACCATCTTCTTTAATAATCATTTTTTCAGTGATTGAACAACTAGTCATTGAAAACACAAAAACCAACAATGCAATAAATTTTATTTTTTTCATTTTGTTTGACATTAATGAACGCAAATATACAAATGATTTATCAAACAGCCCTGACAGCAATGGCATCCTTTTTTGAAAAAAAAGATAGAATGAATGGCAGGAATTACTTAATTAAATAAACCCAAGCCATTCGCTACTGATTTAAATTAAAACAAGTTCAAAGATCAAAAACAACACTTTGAAACTCTGAAACTAATACTTATCTTTGCCCTTTTAAAAATAAAAACTATGCAGCTTTCAGAACAAGAAATTATCAGAAGAGAAAAGTTAAACGGTTTGCGCGAATTAGGAATTAATCCTTATCCAGCTGACTTATTCCCTGTTAACCATACTTCAAAACAGGTAAAAGATAATTTCGAAGAAGGTAAACAGGTTATCTTGTCAGGAAGAATAATGAGCAATAGAGACATGGGGAAAGCTTCTTTTGTTGAATTACAAGATAGTGAAGGACGAATTCAATTGTACTTTAATAGAGATGTCATTTGTCCTGATGAAGACAAAACAATGTATAATCAGGTTTTTAGAAAACTTACCGATCTTGGTGACTTCATAGGTATTGAAGGAGAATTATTCTTAACGAAAGTAGGAGAAAAATCTATACGAGTTGATAAATTTACTTTTTTAAGCAAGACTTTGCGCCCATTACCTTTTCCAAAGAAGGATGAAGATGGAAACACACATGACGCTTTTGTTGATCCAGAATTACGATACAGAATGCGTTATGTAGATTTAATTGTAAACCCAGAAGTTAAACAGGTATTTGTAAAAAGAACAAAGTTATTTACAGCAATGAGAAACTTCTTTAACCAAGCAGGTTATATGGAAGTGGAAACTCCGGTTTTACAATCAATACCAGGTGGTGCAGCTGCTCGTCCTTTTATTACTCATCATAATAGCTTAGACATTCCTTTATATATGCGAATTGCTAACGAATTATATCTAAAAAGATTAATTGTAGGTGGTTTTGATGGTGTATATGAATTCTCTAAGAATTTCCGTAATGAAGGAATGGACAGAACTCATAATCCCGAATTTACCGCAATGGAAATTTATGTAGCTTATAAAGACTATAACTGGATGATGGAATTTACCGAAAACTTATTAGAACATTGTGCTAATGAAGTTAACGGAACAACGGACGCTACATTTGGAAAACATGAAGTAAGTTTCAAAGCACCATATGCAAGAGTAACAATGACTGATGCTATTAAGCAATTTACAGATTTTGACATCACTGGAAAAACTGAAGCTGAATTATTTGAAGCTGCTAAAGGAATGGGGATTGCTGTAGATGGAACAATGGGTAAAGGAAAATTAATTGATGAGATTTTTGGTGAAAAATGTGAAGGAAACTTCATTCAACCAACATTTATTACTGATTATCCAAAAGAAATGTCGCCATTATGCAAAGAACACAGAGATAACCCTGAATTAACAGAACGTTTTGAACTAATGGTTTGTGGTAAAGAAATAGCAAATGCTTATTCAGAATTAAACGACCCAATTGATCAAAGAGAGCGTTTTGAAGCTCAAATGGCATTAGCTGCTAAAGGAGATGACGAAGCAACTGGAATTATTGATGAAGACTTCTTAAGAGCATTAGAATATGGTATGCCACCAACTTCTGGATTAGGAATTGGAATGGACCGATTAATTATGTTTTTAACAAACAATGCATCAATTCAAGAAGTTTTATTCTTCCCACAAATGCGTCCTGAGAAAAAAGGCCCAGAATTAACTGAAGATGAAAAACATATTATTGAAGTCTTAAAAGCAAATGAAGGCATTTCAATTGGTGATTTAAAAATAAAAGCAGCATTAAGTGGAAAAAAATGGGATGCCGCAAGCAAAGGAATCAGCAAACACGGTATAATGAAAATTAAAGTAGATGGCGAAAACAAAATTGCCGAATATATAGGAAAATAATACAATTACTAAATTTATTAAAAGTGCGTTCACTAAGTGAACGCACTTTTTTTTTTGCAAAAAAAAATAATTCGTAATTAAACCTTTATCAATTCTTATTGTCTTAATGGTATAACTTTAAAATTAAAGAATCATGAAAAAATTATTTTTAGCTGCACTATTATCTTTTTCAATTTTGACAATTGCTCAAGAAAGAGACAACAAAAGAGACCAATTAACTCTTGAACAAAAAACTGAATTAAGAGTTAAGAAAATGACTTTAGAATTAGACCTTAATACTAAACAACAACAAGAGTTGAAATCATTATTTCTTGAAGAAGGAAAGAAAATGGAAGGAAAGAAAAAAGAAATGAAAGCGAAGAAAGAGAACGAAGAAAAATTAACTTCTGAAGAAAGATTTGAAATGAAAAACAAAATGCTTGACAAGCAAATTGAAATGAAGGCTAAATTGAAAAAAATTCTTACTCCTGAGCAAATGTCTAAATTTGAAAAAATGAAAGACAACAAACCAAACAGAATGCATAAAAAAGAGGAAATGCATCACCCAAAAAAGTAATTAACACCTTTATTTGGCTGTAAAACATTTTTAGTTTATTTTTGGTAGACTTATAACTATAAAAAAATTAAAATGAAAAAAATCATTTCTTTATTTGTTTTATTATTTGCTTTTGGCTTCTCTGTTAATGCACAAGAGATGAAAAAAGATAATGTTGAAATTTCTGCAAAAAAAGACACTAAAGCTTTAACAGATTTTATCACATTAGACAACCAAACTACTGAAGCATTTTATGGATTATTTCTATACAAACACAAAATGATAGCTGATGGAATTAAAGAAGAAAAAGAAAAAGCAGATTTAGCTAATATCATTACTAAAAAAATTGAAGCTACGTTAAACCCAGAACAATTTTCAAAACTAAGCAAAAACAAAGAGTTACTAGAAAATCTAACTCATTAAAAAAAAATCCCAATCTAACGATTGGGATTTTTTTTATAATTCTTTTGTTACTTCATCAACACACTTAATTGTATAATCTAAATCTTCATAACTTAAAGCATCGGTTATAAACCAAGTTTCATAAGCTGATGGCGCTATATAAATTCCTTTTGAAAGCATTCCATGGAAAAACTTCTTAAACGTATCGTTATCTCCATTTTTAGATGTTTCAAAATCATACACTTTGTTCTTATCAAAATGCACAGATATCATTGAACCTACTCTATTAATAGTATAATCAACTTTATTATTTGTTAATTTTTCTCTAATCCCAAGTTCTAAATACTTCGTCTTTTCCTCTAATCTAGAAAACAATTTATTATCTTGATTAATACTCTTCAACATTTCAAGACCCGCAGCCATAGCTAAAGGATTTCCAGACAAAGTCCCTGCTTGATAAACAGGTCCAAGTGGCGATAGATAATTCATTATTTCATTGCGAGCAGCGAAAGCACCAACAGGCAAACCTCCACCAATAACTTTCCCAAAACAAACAATATCAGCATTAACTCCATATAACTCTTGAGCTCCACCTCTTGCAAGTCTAAACCCAGTCATCACTTCGTCAAAAACAAGCAACGTATCGTTCTCATCACAAACAGCTCTTAAATCACTTAAAAAACTACCATTCGGAGGGATACAACCCATGTTTCCTGCTACGGGCTCAATTATAATAGCTGCTATTTCGTTTTTATTCGCTTCAAATAATGATTTTACATTTTCAATATCATTAAAGTTTGCTAACAATGTGTCTTTTGCCGTTCCATTTGTAACTCCTGGACTATTAGGAACTCCAAAGGTACTTAAGCCACTTCCTGCAGCAATTAAAAACGAATCTGAATGTCCGTGATAACAACCAGAAAATTTTATAATTTTATCTCTTTTCGTAAAGCCTCTTGCTAATCGAATAGCACTCATACAAGCCTCAGTTCCAGAGTTCACAAAACGAATCTTATCAATATTTGGAACCATTGAAACTGCTAATTCTGCAATTTTGGTTTCAAGTTCCGTAGGCGTACCAAAAGATGTTCCTTTTTTTGCTCTTTCTATAACTGCATTAACAACAGGTTCAAAAGCATGACCTAAAAGCATTGGACCCCAAGAATTAATATAATCTATAAACTTATTTCCATCTTCATCATATAAATAAGCTCCTTTTGCTTCTTTAATAAAAATTGGAGTTCCACCTACGCCTTTAAATGCTCTAACTGGAGAATTAACACCTCCTGGTATCACTTTATTTGCTTCAACAAATAATTCGCTACTTCTTTTATATAACATTACTTAATTTTAATTTTTTGATCAAGTGACAATGTGTTATCACTCATGTTATTCATTTTTTTTAAATCTTCAACAGTTAAATTATATTTCTTAGACAAAGAATACAAAGTATCTCCTTTTTCAACAACATGGCAATCTTCTGTGTTTTGTAACACAATCTTACCTTCAGGCTTATAATCTCTATTCAAAACTTCATTATCATATTGATACAATTCATATCTTTCAATAATACTAATTAATTTGTCCGGATATTTTGGATCTGTTGCATATCCTGCCGCCTTTAATCCTTTAGCCCACGATTTATAATCGCCTTTGTCTAATTTAAACAAACCTTTGTACCAGCTTCTTGAAGTTAAAAACAAAGAATGGTCTCTGTAAGACTCAGATGGGTTATCATACTTTCTAAAACATTCTTGAGCCGCATCATCATCATGAGAAACAGATTCACCTTTCCAACCTGTATGGCATTTAATTCCAAAATGATTATTTGCAATAGTACTTAATCTTCCTTTACCCGCGCCAGACTCTAAAATACCTTGAGCAAGTGTTATACTTGCAGGAACACCATGGCTATTCATATTAAACTTGGCTACTTCTTTAAAACTATCTATATACAATCTTACATCATCTGAAGTCGTAGAAACTTTAGAAGTTGCAACCAATTCTTCTGAAGAATTATCTTCCACAGACTTAACTACAACAGTTTCTGTATAAGGCTTAGTTACTTCCTTAAGAGGTTGCTTTTTTGTTGAAGTTGTAGTACGAGAAGTTTTTGTTGGAGTTGGTTTAGCAACTGTTCTTACCACAGGCTTTTTCGAACTACAACTTACTATCAAGATAGTAAAAACTAAAAAAAGTATCTTTTTAAACATCATAATTTATAATTTCTTTATTTTTTTTTCTTAGCAAATCATTCATTCCCTTAATTCCTTGTAAACCACCAGTATGAATCATTAATATTTTAGCATTTTCTGGAAAATAATCTTTTTCAATCAAATCATAAACTCCATAAACCATTTTTCCTGTATAAACAGGATCTAACGGCACATTTGTATCTTTATAAAACGAATTTATAAAAGTTATTAAGTCATCATTTACTTTTCCGTAACCTCCAAAATGATAATCAGTATTAACTTCCCAATTATCCTTGGTTACAAAATTACTAATTTGTTCAGAAAGAAAGTCACCTTTAAGAGAAGAAAATCCAAGTATTTTTTGAGATGAATGAGAAGAATTTATGATTCCAGAAATTGTTCCAGCTGTTCCAACAGAGCAACATATATGAGTAAAATCAAATAAATTAGGCGTTATAATTTCCTCACAACCCTTAATAGCCAATTCATTAGTTCCGCCTTCAGGAATAACATAACAACTTTCTTCTGTTGGTATTAAATGATCTAAAAAGCCTTCATCTTCTTTATTCCGATACACTTCTCTGGAAACAAAAATAAATTTCATTCCCAAATCTTGAGCTAATTTAAGAGTTGGATTTACATTTATCTTTTCCCTTAACTCTTCACCTCTTATGATACCAATTGTATTGAAGCCATTTTCATTACCTGCAGCTGCAACAGCCAAAATATGATTTGAAAAAGCTCCGCCAAAAGTGACTAAAGTTTTTACATGTAATGCTTTTGCTTCAATTAAATTGTATTTTAATTTTCTAAATTTATTACCCGAAATAATTGGATGCAATAAATCTTCACGTTTAATAGATAACGTAATATTCCTATTATTTATATGTAATATATTTTCTATCATTTCCGACAAAACAAAAAAAAGCAGCTTATTCCTAAGCTGCTTTTTTAAATTTTATTAAATTTTATTTTCTGTAAATAGAAACCTTTTTGTCAATTGATAAGTTATCTCTTGTAGTTAACTTAACAATATAAATACCTGCACTTAATCCAGAAGTAGAAATTTCATATTGTTCAGATTTACCTAAATTTACTTTACTTACTACAATTTTACCTGTAACATCATATAAGTCAATTGAAGTAACATCTTTTTTCAATGTGTTTACAACTGTTAACATAGCGTTATCATTGTTTTGAAACACTTGAAAAGAATCTAAAGCATTATCATTACTATCTAACACATCTGCATAATTTTTGAAAGTAATTTCAAAACGAGTTTTATTATCGCCTGCTGGCATAGTCATATCAAACACTCCGTTTTTAATATCATAATAAACCCCAGTTTCTTTATCGTGCATGTATACTTTTTGAGCATCATCAAAACCTGAAAAAGCACCTATAACTTGCACTTTAAAATTAGCTTGACTAGCACATCTTAAACCCACTGGTATTTTTTTGTTTATATCAAATTTAACTGCTGTTGCAACATATTCATGTGGCATATCATTTAAAATATAATAAAATTCGGCAGCTTCATTTGATGGAGAACGTCCATCTGCACCATAGTCAAAACCATCAGTTGCAGTATCTAAAAATGCAATTGTTGTAGGTCTAACACCTCCGTTATTATACATAGCATTGATTCGTAAATATGGAGCAGTACCTTTTTTAACTTGAGTATAATCAATACCTGCAACATTAGGTATAGCATCATAATATTCTGACTCATTTGAAGCCGTTCTTGCAAATACCGAAGTTCCTCCCTCTTTAACAAAAGTTCTAAATGAATTTCTCATTGCAACATTACCTCCTGCTGTCCCCATAACCATAAAACCTTGTCCTACTGGAGAAAATCTTCTCGCATAAGCAGTACCAGCACCTGCCGGCACACCTTGAGTTCCAGTTCCATCATATGTAAAGAATGCAGCTGGCGTATAAATACTTGTAACAGGATTATAAATTCCATAACCACCTTGATAAGCAGCTATATAATGAGAATTAACAGTAACTTGTTCCCAAAAATAGGCTTGTCCGTTAATTAATGCAGCATTTGAACCGTCTAATAAAAATGAATTAATATCAATTGCACTTGGATAAGGATTACCTACCAAAGTAAAATTACCTGCAGAAACTGCACTAGAAATAGTTCCATCATTTGGCAAACCTCTAAAATCATATCGTTGAGCACTTCCTACTTTATTCGCAACACCTTCTGTAGCATCTGCTACAACAGCATCAGTACCTGAAGTTCCTTTCATTGTAAATCCTGAACCAGGAGCAATTGTTGATGCACCTGCTATAGCATTCCATTGTGCATATGTTGTAGATGTTGTAAAAGTATATATCCAACGAGTAGAGATAGACAATGGCGAAGAAACACCATCGTAACCTCCAATAAGAGTTGCAGGAGTACTTGCTGTACGCGTTGTAGGTCTATTTAATCTTGAAATTCCAAAATTAGCATTTCCAACTGCAGCAGCTGGAACTCCAACAGGAGAACACCAATAATTATATTGAAAATTATTTACAGTACCTTCTTGAAAAACAGATAAGTTACCCAGCCCTCTATTAGCACCTGCACCAGCAGTTCCTTGCAAAAGTTGAGACTTATTCCTTAAATAAAAATTACCTGTGTTATCTAAATTTACATCTTGAGTAACATAAACGAATTGGTCGTTTACGAACACGTAACTACTTGGACTAACGTACATTTGCGCAGAGCAAAGCGTATAAAATCCAGCCGTTAATGCTAAAGTGAGTAGTAATTTTTTCATAGTCAATTATTTAGAATTAGTAACATAGCAAATATATACAATTATTTTAACAAACAACCTTCAATACATCTCTTTTTATCGATAAAAAGAGGCCTTTAATCCTATTTTATTGAAAAAATCAGCGTTTTAAAATTTTAAAAAAGAAAAAAATGAACCCAAACAACACAAAAAAACAATTCCAAAATTTTACCCATAACAACTTTTTTTAGGAGGCAAAATTGTAATTTGGATTGAATTTAATAGCCCATTACTAACAACCCGTAACTTAAAATCATCATCACAAACTTAACTTATTGAATTGTTTTTGTTCGCCTTAAAACCCTCAACAACAAACAGTTCACACATCTAACCAATTCCAAAACGAACACACTTCTTTTATTT
Organism: Flavobacterium sp.; assembly: GCF_034111225.1. Taxonomy (GTDB): domain Bacteria; phylum Bacteroidota; class Bacteroidia; order Flavobacteriales; family Flavobacteriaceae; genus Flavobacterium. The sequence continues at coordinate 323,125 of NZ_JAWUXR010000011.1, forward strand.
TTGCAAACTTACAAATAAATTAAAATCACAAAATTATGTGTTTTTGTTAAAATTATTAATTACGATATATTTTCTGCCTCAAAACTATAATTTGTCATTAATTTTTATATATTTACAGTATTAAATGTTAATAATCAAGAAAAAGATTACACATATGACAAAAAATTACACTCAATCTACAAAGCTGAACCTGCGAATAGATTTTATTGCAAAATCTATCTTTTCAGGCAAAACTATTCTTGCGTTTTTATTTATCCTTTTTGGGATTCAAATAAATTTTGCGCAATCGCCAAATACATACACAACTTCAGGCACTTGGCTTTGTCCGCAAGGCGTAACCTCAGTAAAAGTTGAAGCTTGGGGTGGAGGAGCCGGTGGTGCTTCAACACCAAATACTAACAACGCCAATGGTGGTGGTGGTGGTGGTGGTGCATATTCTGTAAGGAATTCCATAACCGTAGTCCCAGGTACAACTTATAATTTTACAATAGGAACTGGCGGTGGACAAAATGCAAATGGAAACAATACAACCGCAATTATTAATGGCGTTACTATTACAGCTGCCGGAGGTTCTACAGGAGCTTCGTCAACAACCGTTAATGCAGCTGGTGGTGTTGGAGGTACTGTTGCTGCTAGTGTTGGAGACACTCGTTATGCAGGTGGAAATGGTGCAAATGGTGTATTTAAAGCATCTGGAAACAACTCCGGAGACGGTGGTGGTGGTGGATCTGGCGCTGGTACTTTAGGTGCTGGTAATAATGGAGTACTAAGAGTTGCAGGAGCATTAAGAGCTAACTTCGGTGGAGCCGGAGGAACAGGCGGATTAGATGCGAATGGTACTGATGCTTCAACTGCCGCAGGGAACTACGGTGGTGGTGGTGGTGGAGCAGGCCATAAAAATAATAGTAGTGGTCTTGGAGCAAGAGGCGCAATGATATTTACATACACATGCCCTGCTTTAGTTTCAAATGCTGGTCCAAATCAAACGTTAGCAGCTTGTGCAACAACTGCTACTTTAGCAGCAAATACACCGGTAAATTCTACAGGAGCCTGGACAGTAGTTTCAGGAACTGGAACGGTTACAACACTTACTTCTCCTACTTCAGGAGTTACTGGTATTGTCCCAGGAGGCGCAGCATTAGTTTTAAGATGGACCGTTTCTAACGGGCTTTGTGGCTCTACCTTTAGTGATGTATCTATTACTTCACCTATAGGCCCAGGCTGTCTGTCTTATTGTACACCAACTGGAAACCTAAACTGTACTTTAAATGATTATATTTCAAATGTAACATTAAACACATTAAATAATAATACAACATGTAATGCTGGAGGATATACTAATTTTCCTAAAGCTGGTGTTCAAACAACAAGTGTAATTAAAGGTTCTTCATACAACTTATCTTTAACTGTTGGAGCCGGAACTGGTACTCATGGAGCGGGAGTTTGGATAGATTTTAACCAAAATGGTTCATTTTCAGATGCTGGAGAATTCTTTTTATTAAGTAACGCTATTACACCAAGTAGTACAACCGTTACTTCAATTGCAATTCCTATTGGAGCAGCATCTGGAGACGTAAGAATGCGTATTCGTTATGCATTTAACATTACAGTTGTTTCTGGCGCTGGTATGAGTTGTACTATGGCTGGAACTTATGGTGAAACTGAAGATTATACAATTACACTTGTAGCCCCTGCAGCCTGTGTAGCGCCAACGGCTCAGGCAACAGCATTAATATTAACACCTAGCGCAGGAACTATTAATGGTTCTTTTACTGCGGCTTCACCTGCATCAGATAGCTACTTAGTAGTAATGAATACAACAGGTACAACTCCTACAGCTCCTGTAAATGGAACAAGCTACTCTATAGGAGGTACGCTTGGCGCAGGTAATACAATTGTAGACAACGATACTGATACTGTTTTTTCAGCAACTGGTTTAGCAGGTAATACAACCTATTATTTCTTTATATACTCATTTAACGGTTTATGTACCGGAGGACCATTGTATTATACAACCTCTCCTAGAACCGGAAACGCAACTACACCAGCACCAACCTATTGTGTGCCGGTACATCCTGCGTCTTGTTCTGGTACCATAACAAATGTTATTTTTAATACAATAAACAACACTTCAGGTTGTGCTGACACGCATGGTGTTTCATATACAAATTATTCGATAGCTGGAACACCTACAACAAATTTATCTGCAGGTAGTTCATATAACTTAAATGTTACCACTAGCGCATCTTCAATCGTTTCTGCTTGGATAGATTTTAATCAAGATGGAACTTTTGCAGCAAGCGAATGGGTTCAAGTATTTACTACTGGAACAAATGGAGTGGTAAGTTTTGCAATACCAATTGGTGCAACTTCAGGAAATACAAGAATGAGAATTCGTTCTAGATTAGCTGGATTCGCAAATGGAAGTGGAGACGCTTGTACCTCTTTAGGTTCTGGTGAAACAGAAGATTATAGAGTAACTATAATCCCTGCACTACCTTGTGCTGCACCTACTGCACAACCAACAGCAATTGCATTAACTGCTCAAGCAACAATTTTATCCGGTTCGTTTACGCCAGCAGTACCTGCTGCAAACAGCTATCTTGTTGTAATGAGTACTTCTGCAGTAGCGCCTGCAGGACCTGTAAATGGAACAACTTATGCAATTGGTAGTACTATAGCCCCTGGCTATACAGTAGTTGATAACGATAGTAATCCTGGATATTCAGTTACAGGATTAACTCCTTTAACTACTTATTATTTTTATATCTATTCCGTAAATAATTTTTGTACAGGAGGGCCGCTATATTTAGTACCTTCACCTTTAACTGGAAACATAACCACTGGTTTAGTAGATTATTGTGTTCCAACATCTACAGTTAGCACAAGATACATTGATGATGTATCGACTGTTGGTTATATTACAAACATTACAAATATGGTAACTGGAAGAGCCGCAAGTGGTTATGCCGATTATACAGCTTTACCTCCAGTTACACAAATACCAGGTGGTGGTGTAACTTTAGATTACAGATTAGCCATTTCAAGACAATTCGTTAAAGTATGGGTAGACTGGAATAATGATGGTACTTTTACAGATGCTTTACCAGAATTAGTATATAATACTGGCGGAGTACAAACCATTGCAGGTTCTGCTGGTTTTGTAATCCCTCCTGCAACTTTACCAGGAAATTATAGAGTACGTATAAGAACATTTGAAACGTCACAAACTTTTGGACCTTGTGGAAATTTAGCTACAGGTGAAACGGAAGATTACAGGTTAACTGTTGTAGCAGATTGTACTGTAAACATTACAGGTGTTACAGATGGTAGTCGTTGTGATACTGGAACTGTTGTAGTTGGAGCAACTGCAACTGCTGGAACTACTCAATATCGTTATTATAGTGCAAGAACTGGAGGAACGTTAGTAGGAACTTCTCCAACTACTTCATGGACAACGCCGTCAATTGCTGTAAATACAAGTTATTATGTTACTGCTTGGAACGGGGTATGTGAGTCTTGGTACCGTACTGAAGTTAAAGCAATAATAAATCCAACAACTACTATAAATGTTACTCCTTCAACTCCTGAAGTTTGTGGGGAGAATAATGTAGTAACTATAGCTGCTCTTGGAGATGTTGTAATTGACTACTTAGTTGACGAAAATTTTGAAGGTGGTGGTTTTGGTGTTTTAACAAGAACAAACGTAGCTGCAGATGCAAATACACAATGGACAAACAGAACAAGTCCATATGTACCTACTGGTTCTGTATGGAAACCGGCAATAACTTCTAGAACTATAGGTAACAGATTTGCTTTATCTGTTTCAGATTTTGCTGCACCTGCACCAAAAGACACGCAGCTAAGAACTGTTGCGTTAAATACAACAGCATATTCAACTTTAACTTTAAGTTTTAGACATTATTTTTCTTATTATGTAGGTGAGCCTTTGCAATTTGCAGATGTAGATGTATCTACTAATGGTGGAGCTGCTTGGACAAACATTGCTAGCTATACTTCGACTGAAGGTTTTGCTGGTAAATTTAATGATGTTGTTTTCGATGTAAGTGCTTATGCAGGATTACCTTCTGTTATGTTTAGATTTAGATATCAACTACAAGGTTCTGCCTTTTGTGACGGATGGGCAATTGATGATGTAAAAGTATACGGGACAAGACCTTTAAACACAACATTCTCATGGAGTGGTGGAGTTCAAGCCTTTATAGATTTTCCATGTACAATTCCTTATGTTGCACAAAGTGTTACAACTATTTATGTTAAGCCTAATGCGGCACAATTGGAATTACCTACATATAGTTTTACAGCGAGCGCTACATTAGGAAACGGATGTCCGGTTTCTAAATTGATTACTATAAACAATAAATCTAGTGTTTGGAAAGGTGGAACTAGTAACGATTGGAATAACCCAAACAATTGGGCTCCTGTAGGAGTACCAACAATTAATACTTGTGTAATTATACCAGATGTAACTGCAACAAATCCGTCACGAATACTTGGCGCAAGTTATAATGCTTTTGGTAAAACACTACAAGTTAAAAATTTAGGAAACTTACAAATACTTCCTACAAATACATTAACTATTGCTGACTACGTTGATGTAACAGCAGGCGGTACTTTTAATATTGAAAACTCAGCGAGTTTAATTCAAATTAATAACAACGTTAATACAGGTGTTATTAGCATGAAGAGAAATGTTAACTTAAGAAAATTAGATTATGTATATTGGTCAAGTCCAGTAGCTAACTTTCCGTTAACAAGTATCTCTACAACAATATATCGTTATAAATGGACACCTACAATTGGAGCGAATTTAAATGGTTGGGGTAACTGGGCTGGAACATCTGAAAATATGGTTAACGGAAAAGGATACATTGTTAGAGGTCCAGATTCATACACAACCGCATTAGCAAATTACACTGCTAATTTTACAGGAGTTCCTAACAATGGTATTATAAACATGCCAATAAGCAGAGGAACGTACAATGGCGGAAACTATTCAACTGGAGTTTCAACAACTCTAGCTACTAGAGATGATGACAACTGGAACTTAATAGGTAATCCATACCCTTCTGCAGTTAATGCTAACCTATTTTTGGCAGCTAATACAAACATTGCAGGATATGTAAAATATTGGACTCATGGTACACTTCCATCAGCAGTTATTATAGATCCATTTTATAATGATTATGTATTAAATTATACTGTTGGAGATTATGTAACTTATAATGCAACAGGAGCAAATCCAGCAATTGGTAATGGTAATATTGCAGCTGGTCAAGGGTTTTTCGTATTGATGAATCATACTTCAGCTGGTACAACAGAAAATGTAGTATTCAATAATACAATGAGACGTAATGATTACAGAAACGACTTATTCTTTAGAGATGGAACTGCTCCTGCTTTTGGAGAAGAAGAGAAACATAGAATTTGGTTGAATTTAATCAGCCCATCTTCTAACTCTACTACTACATTAATAGGTTATGTTGAAGGAGCAAGTAACGATCTTGACAGAATGTATGATGCTCAAGCTTTAGATGTTAAAACAGACTTTGAATTATTTTCATTCTCTAATACTGATAGGTTAACTATTCAAGGTAGAAGTTTACCGTTTAATCAAAATGACGAAGTAACTCTTGGAGTTTCAATTCCTCAAAATGGAATTTATACAATTGCAATTAATAATGTAGATGGATTGTTTTCAGATACGACTCAAAAAATATATTTAGAAGACAAACAACTAGGTATATTCCATGATTTAAGAACTGCTCCTTATACATTTACAGGAACTACAGGAAGAGACGAAAATAGATTTGTTCTTTTGTATAATTCTTCAAGATTATCTCAAGAAGATGTTACATTAACAAACAACTTAATGGTTGTGTCAAATGAAAATGTAACAATACATTCTTCTATTGAAAACATAAACTCTATAGAAGTACATGATTTATTAGGAAAAATTGTTAAAACATATAACAATATTGACGCTAAAGAATTCATGTTAAATAATTTACAAAAAAACAACAGCACTCTACTTTTAAGAATTAAATTAAATAATGGAGCAATAGTTGACAAAAAGATTATTTTCTAATAGTAAAATAAATTAAATACTTAAGAGGCTTATGAAATTTCATAAGCCTCTTTTTTTGGCTCCAATTAAAAACCAATAGTTTTAGTTTATTAAAATAAAAACCGACAAAATGTATTTTATCGGTTTTTTTTGCATTATACCTATAAAAGGTCGGTATTTATTAACAACTTATCAAGAAAATAGCCGTAAAGTGATAAAAAAAAATATATTTGTAATTCAGATTAAATTAACAGCCGTGTTTACTTTATACAACTACAAAATGAATAATACTCTATTAACCAAAAGACAAAACCTACATGTAAAAAATTTCATAACATTATTGTTATTTCTTTTTACTACTAATCTATTCTCACAAGGAAACACTTGTGCTACAGCAACCCCACTTACAATTAATGGAACTTGTGGTGCTGGAACAATTAATGGAACTACAGAATTTCCACCAACTTGCACAGGTTGGCAAAGATCTGAATACTATTCTTTCACTGTTAGTTCTGGCCCGCAAACGGTAACAATAACAGCTCAATCTGGCGCAAGAAATTTAGCTCTTGGTTTATTTTCCGGAACATGTGGTTCATTAACAAATATAGCGTGTCAAGATGTAGACGCTACAAATGGCGCTCAAACCGAAACAATAACAGCAACTAATCTAGCAAATGGAACATATTATATTGCAGTAGGAAACACAAGAAATAGTGATTTGGCATTGACGAGTGTTTGTGTCACAAGCGTTGCCCCTCCTTCAACAAACTTTACTTGTGCAACTGCAGACAGTTTACCATGTGCTACTACATCTTTAGCAGGAACAACAGTTGGATCACCTGGAACACCCGCACATGGAACTGGATGTTCTATGAGTAACTATGGTACTTGGTACACCTTTGTTGGAGACGGTCAACTGACAACCATTTCATCAACAGCCGGCTCTGGTTTTGACCATGAAATGTCTATTTCAAGCGGCACTTGTGGAAGCCTTACAAATATAACATGTCAAGACTCTGGCTTCACAGCAGGAACCGAATCTTATACTTTTACAACAACTATAGGAACTAACTATTACGTATATATTGCGGACTACTCTACTTTTGGTTCAACTACAGGAACATTTACCATTTCAAGAACATGTACCGCTCCAATTGCTAACGACAATTGTTCAGGTGCTGTTAACGTAACTGTAAACCCAACAAGAACATGTACCGCAACAACTTCTGGCACTTTATTTGGCGCAACAGATTCTGGAGTAACAGGCAGTACTTGTGGAGGAACAGATGATGATGATGTTTGGTTCAGCTTTGTAGCTACTTCTACAACGCATCATATTGAATTATTAAACGTTGCTGGAAGTACAACTGATTTATACCACGCTGTTTACGCTGGCTCTTGCGGCACACTTGGAGCTGCCATATTGTGTTCTGATCCTAATACAAGTATTGTTTCAGGATTGACAATTGGTAACACTTATTATCTTCAAATTTATTCTTGGACCAGTACAAGTGGACAAAACAGCACATTTGACATATGTATTTCAACTGATCCACCATGTACTACACCAGTAGCTCAAGCAAATGGTTTTACTTCAGGAACAATTACATCAACAGCGTTTCCGGCTACTTTTTCAGGAACAGCTGACTCTTATCTTGTAATAAGATCAACATCGGCAACTCCACCCTCTCAACCAGTTAACGGGGTAATTTATAATAATGGAAACATAGGAACACTAGGAACAGGCCTTAGCTTTATTCAATCAAGCACTTCCACTACTATTATAGGTAATGGATTGTCAGGTAACACTCAGTATTATTATTACATATACGCTTACAATAACACAAATTGTTCCGGAGGACCTTTATATAATGCAGCTGGAGCATTAACCGGAAATGCAGTTACATGTCCAGTTACTCCATCCCCTGCTTCAACAAGTTCTACTATAAATTCAATAAATTTTTCATGGACTTCTTCAATAGGTGGAGGAGCAAATGCTGTTACTTATCAATTACAAGTTACAACTGATGCAGGATACACAGCAAATGTTCCAGGATCGCCATTCACAATAAATGATCCAACTATAACATATAATTTAACTGGACTAACAGCAAATACAACATATTATTATAGAATAAGAGCAAACAATGGATGCTGGAGTACATATACAACTGGTTCAGCAACTACTGGTTATTGCGCTGCTACTAATTCATCTAATACAACTTATTACATTAGCGGCATAACTACAACAGGAGGTGTTGCTAACATAAACAATACGCCTACTGGATTTACTGCCGGAGGATATGCAAACTACACTGCAATGGTTGTTTCTCAAGATGCAGGATTAAGCTTTAACATTACAGCTACTCATCCCTCAAGCACTTACGGATATACTGTTTGGGTAGATTGGAATAACGACCTTGATTTCAACGACGCTGGCGAAACAGTAATTTCTACTGATTATTTAGCAACACCTGCAGCTCTAGGAACTGTTACTATACCGGGAGGAACACCTCCAGGAAACTACAGAATGAGAATTAGGAATGCTTATTTAAGTAATCCTGCTCCTGCTTGTGGTAGTTTTGCATATGGAGAAGCTGAAGATTATACAATTACAGTATTAGTTCCTGCAGCTTGTAGTGGCACACCAAATGGAGGAACAGTAACAACTACACCTAACACAAGTTGGCCGGGAAGCGCATATACAGTATCGTCGACAGGATATTCTTATGCATCAAACCTAACTTATCAATGGCAATTTAGTACAGATGGAGGAACTGTATGGACTAATGCCGGAGCTTCTTCAAGTACATATTCTGATTATTCAGCTACTGCACCTGCAAGTGGATTGGTACATTGGCAATTATTAGTAACATGTACAAATAGTAGTCAAACCGGTACTTCATCAACAGGAATATTTACAACTATGGAAGTTAGCGATGTAGAAACTGGATGTCCAAGTGTTATATCTGGTGGATTAGGCTTAAATGGCGCTGACCCAGCTCCATTTAATTGTACTGATGCTTCAACATGCGTTGACCTAGAAGCTACATATTTAGATTTAGGAGACACTTCCAACTATATAATTGAACCTATTCAATACAATCCTCCTTTTAGCTTTAGTGGCTTAGCAAACCCTGTAAGTGTTAATACAGATGATATTTGGTCACCAATAATAAATTTACCATTTGACTTTTGTTTTTATGGAAATTCATATAATCAATGTTTAATTGGGTCTAATGGTATTATTACTTTTGACACATCTGTAAATAACAGCCCTGGAGGATATTGTGAATGGGAATTTGATTCTACAAATCCAGGAAGTTTACCTATAAGTGGCCACGATGCATTAGTTGAAAACTCAATTTTTGGGGTATTTCACGACATTGATCCAGGAGCAGGCGGTGAAGTGGGATGGGAATTAATAACACTTCCTTCAGGATGTAGGGCTTTAGTTGCATCATGGTCAAATGTACCAATGTTTGATGAAAATGTAATTCTTTATACTGGAATGATGGTATTGTATGAAAATTCAAATATAATTGAAGTATATATACAGGAAAAAAATATTGATAATTTTGGTGCAGGAACATGGAACGATGGAAATGCAATAGTGGGTATTCAAAATGCAAATGGTACAATAGCAACAGTTGCTCCAGGGAGAAATGGATTAGACGCAAACTGGACATCAACTAATGAAGCTTGGCGTTTTGTTCCAAATGGAACTTCTATTACTTCACTTCAATGGTATGAAGGATCAGGTGTTTCAGGCCCTGCTATTGGGACAACAGATGTAATAAATGTATGCCCAACTTCAACAACTACTTATACTGCAGAAGTAACTTATACACTTTGTGACGGATCAACTATAACTGAATTAGAAGAGACAACAGTAACTGTAAACGGAGCTAAAGTTTGGAATGGTTCAGTTGATACGGACTGGGACAATGATAACAATTGGGCTCCGGTTGGAAAACCTACCGCTCTTGATTGTGTAGTAATTCCGAATGTTTTGAATGATCCTATAATATCTGGTACTGGATATAATGGATTGGGTTTAAACATGAGCATTCAAAATAATGCTAATTTAACCGTTAATACAGATAACTCAGTAACCATTACAGATTGGGTTAACATCGGAACAACTGGTATTTTAAATTTACAAAATAGCTCAAGTTTAGTTCAAGTCAACAATGTAGCAAATACAGGAAACATGAACATGGAACGTATTACTAATGTAAGATTACAAGATTACTCTTATTGGTCTTCGCCAGTAGGAAGTTTCCCTGTACAAAATATTTCTCCTCTTACCCCTGCAGGTTTTATATTCGAATGGGGAACCACATCGATGAATGCTAATGGAGGACAAGGAAACTGGATAAACACATCTGAAAATATGATACCTGCGAAAGGGTACATTCTACGCGCACCTTCAGGCTATAGCAATGCTGCGCCAAGTGCTTTAACAGCTAATTTTATTGGGGTTCCTAATAATGGTACGTTTTCACCAACAATTTATAGAGGTACAGATTATACTACTCTTGGGACCCAAGGAATACCTAGAACAATTACAGATGATAACTGGAATCTTGTAGGAAATCCATATCCATCTGCTCTAGGCGTAAATGAATTTTTAACTTTACCAGCAAACAGTGATATAGTTGGTGGTGTTCGAATTTGGACGCACGGTCAATTACCTACCAATGTGACTGACCCTTTTTACCAAGACTTTGAAACAAACTACTACCCTTCTGATTACATAACTATAAATTTAACAGGCGCAACTAGTGGCCCTGGAGATTACAAAATTGGTGCAGGACAAGGATTTATGGTCCTTATGAGTGCTGGATCTGCCGGATCTAGTTCTGTCACTTTCAATAACTCGATGCGAAGTGCTACTTTTGCGAACAATCAATTCTACAAAAATGGAGATCTACAAAACAAAGAGAATAGCATAGAACAAAATAGAATATGGCTAGATTTAGTTAACCCTACAGGAGCTGTAAACAGAATACTTGTTGGATATGTATCAGGTGCAACACAAGCCGAAGATTATTTATATGACTCTTTTACTGATTATAAACCTAGTCAAAATTTCTATTCATTGATTGGAAATGAACCAATGGCAATTCAAGGAAGGGCTTTGCCATTCGACGATAATGACAAAGTTAATTTAGGTGTTAAAATTCCTGAAGACGGATTATACAGTATTGCTATAAGTGAATTAGATGGCTTGTTTGAAAACACAACACAAAACATTTATCTTGAAGATTTAGAAATTAACATAATTCATAATCTTAGAGACATGCCTTATCACTTCATGACTACAGCAGGTAATATTAATAATAGATTCATTCTAAGATTTAAAGACAATAAATTAGATAATGAAGAAATTGAAAATAATATTTTTGTTATTTCAAATGATATTTTAACTATATTATCAACTACAAATTCTATTAAATCTATAACGATACATGATGTTATTGGAAGATTAATTAGCATAAAAGACAATTTAAACACAAATGAGTATAACTTTAATACATTACAAAAGAGCAACTCTACTTTATTAGTAAAAATTGAATTAGAAAATGGAACTATAATTAATCGAAAAGTTATTTTTTAAATTTGATTAAGATTTTTCTTTAAAAAAGCCCAGCTATTAGCTGGGCTTTTTTTTAACAAAAAATACAATTAATACGTAAAACAGAAATGTATCATAAAATTATATTTACCAAATAAATTCCGTAAATATATAATTATGATAAAAAAATATTTTTTCACAGCACTACTTACCTTATCAATTTGCACAATAACTTTTGCCCAAGTTGGAGTTGGAACTACAACACCACAAGGAGCATTAGATATTAGTTCAAGTACAACAGGATTAATTCCGCCAAGAGTATCACTAACTTCTACTATTATTGAAGCCCCTGTTATTAATCCGCAAGGAGGGTCAATTATTGCCGGAACTACTGTTTGGAATACAGCTACAGCAGGTACGTCTCCTAATAATGTTGCACCTGGTTTATACTTTTGGAATGGAACAAGATGGGTTGCTTTTGCAGGTTCACCTGGTGGATTAGACTGGTCTTTAACTGGTAATAGTGGTACAACGGCTGGCACAAACTTTTTAGGAACAACAGATGCAAATGGCTTAAGAATAAAGACTAATAATATTGATCGTTGGCAAATTTCTAATGCAAATAATGGTCAACTACAGTCTTTCGCTTTAGGTACTGCAGCTTTACCAGTATATTCATTTCAAGGAGATCAAGACACAGGACTTTTTAGTTCAGGTGCAGATGTTTTAAACCTTTCTACAAATGGTCTTGAAAGAGCAAGAATATTAAGTGGTGGAACTTTAGGTATTAACTCAGCAGGGACAACTTTCTCACAATTAACAATAACTGGAGCTGGAACAAATGATGGTATTGCAAGTTCAGCTAATGACGGAATTGCAAATGCTTTTTGGGGAAGAAATGCGCATGCCACTGGATGTGCAGTCATAGGAGCTACTAATGGTTTAGGTGGTGTTTTTCCTACTCTTGGAGCTGGAGTTGCAGGTTCTGGTACAAATAGTTATGGAGTAAGTGGCATTACAGGTAATGGTGCTCCAAATAATTCTGCACACAATGGACATGCTGGAGGATATTTTACTTTAGACTCAGACAACAACCCAGCAACTATGAATTCAAGTGCATTTGCACAAATAGCAGGAAAAGACGAACAAATCATTACTCCACTAGGCGGTTCTTCAAGAAGAATCCTTTATGGTGGATATTTTGTAAGTGGTATAGCAGCTCAAACATATTCATATGTAGCATTAAAATACAATCACAATAATGATGCTACAGCAACAGGTGGAACAGATTATAAAATTGTAGGAAATGGAGTTGTTTCAACTTTAATTCCTGATGAAGATTTTTATCCAAGAGTTATGTTTTGTCCTGAAGCTCCTGAAGTTTTATTTGAAGATTATGGAATAGGAAAATTACAGAACGGAGAAGCTTTCATTGAATTAGACAAAATAGTTTCTAAATCATTAAAGATTGATGAAAGTCACCCATTAAAAGTATTTATTCAATTAGAAGGAGAATGTAATGGTGTTTTTGTAACTGAAAAAACAAAGGATGGTTTTAAAGTAAAAGAACTTAATGGCGGAAATAACAACATTTCTTTTTCATGGCACATTGTTGGAAACAGAGCTGACTCTGTAGACCAAAATGGGAATATTACTTCACATTATCAAGATTTGAGACTACCATACGGACCAAAACCTTTACAAGAGCCTAAAACAACTTCTAAAAAGTAAAATAAACCAATTATAAATTCTAGAAAAGCTTCTTTTGTTCTCAAAAGAAGCTTTTCTATTATAAATATTTTAAAAAAATATTACTTATTAACATTTATTACACATTTTATCCCTCAATTGTTATATTTTAAATATTATTTATATATTCGCGCTCAAATCTAACAAATTATGAAAACGAAAAAAATAATTATAGCACTTACAATTAGCTTATTAGCTAATTTTAGTATAGCACAAGTAGGTGTAGGGACCACTACTCCAGCTGGAGCTTTAGACATCACTTCAACAAACGACGGCTTATTGATTCCAAGAATTGCTTTATCTGCGACTAATGTAGCAACTGTAATAACTCCAACAACTTCTGAACTAGTTTATAATACTTTTACTTCAGCAGTTGGTGCAAACCAAGTAACACCAGGATTTTATTATTGGAATGGTACTTTGTGGGTAAGAATGACTACAGGTACAAATAATGACTGGACATTAACTGGTAATGCTGGTACAGCTCCAGCAACAAATTTTTTAGGAACTACAGATGCTCAACCATTAGTTATTAGAACTAATAATACTGAAAAAATAAGAATTAAAAGTAATGGAAAAGTAGGTATTGGAGAACCAAACCCTACTGATGCTACATTAGAGGTAAAAGGAAATACAATCATTGGAAACACATTTACTGGAGGAAATTCAGTTGCACAACCTGGTGGATTAACAGTAGAAGGAAGAACAATTATTGGAGAAGATGCCTTTTATTATGGTATTGATAAAGTTGTTGTATACGGTAATACAACATGGATTCCTACTGCAGTAACAAACGGAGATAACGGCAACGGCTTAACTTATGCTATTAATGGTTATACTTCAGATGGAGTTGGACTATATGCTGAAGATAATGACGGAGGAAGAGGAGTTGAGGCAAATGTTTTTGGAACAGCTACTAATAGAGCAACAGGGGTAAGTGGCTTTGATACATCAGGTAGAGGGTATGGAGTAGTTGGAATCAGTGAGAACTCGAGCGTAACAAATGGATACAGAGGAGTTTATGGCGTGGAATCTACATTGACAGGATACGCATTATACGCTACAGGAAGGACATATTCTACTGGGGCTTATTTTCAACCATCTGATAAACAATTGAAAAAAAATATTAAACCTCTAAAAAATGCTTTAGAAATCATTGAAAAATTAAGCCCAAAAACTTATGATTTCAGATGGGACGAAGATAAATTTAAAAAAGCAGGTTTAGAAAGAGGTACTCAAATGGGATTTATAGCTCAAGATCTTGAAGAGACATTACCAAATATTGTTAATCAAACAGAATTATCACTTGACTTTCCAACATATACAAAAAAACAAATTGAGGAAAATCCAAGTTTAAAGAATGAACAAGAAAAAACAATGCAAATTAAAGCAGTTAATTACGATCAATTAATTCCGTTATTAACTCAAGCTATAAAAGAGCAACAAGAAATAATCAAATCTCTTGAAGCAAGAATTGAAAAATTAGAAAAAAAATAAATTCTACAAAATTTATAAAACTTCCAAAAGACCTTTTCTTTAAATAGTTAAGGTCTTTTTTTCCTACAAGGCAAAAAATCAATAGTTTTTTTTTACACATTTAATACCTCAATTGTTATATTTTGAATAATATTTATATATTCGCGCTCAAATCTAACAAATTATGAAAACGAATAAAATAGTATTAACATTAGTTATAGGCCTATTTGCCAATATAGTTACTGCACAAGTGGGAATTGGAACAACTAACCCACAACAAATGCTACATATTAGTGGAACAAACCCAGGTTTACAAACATTACGCATTGATGATTGTGCTGTTACAGCAGGCGGAACAAATCCAGGAGAATTAGCAACAGGTGCATCTACAACTAGTAAAGCCTTATATAGCGATTCAAATGGTGACATCAAAGTAAGGTATATTTATGGCGATAATATGCAAAGCGTAGTTTTACCTAGTGGGACACAAAATATTACAAATACTTCTTTAATTGATATTACAGGTGCAACAATTACATTTACACCAAGACATTCTGTAGTTTATTTATCTTTTTCAATTACAGGTTATAACCCATTAACATCTGGAATAGATCCTCTTACATGGTTCTCTGTAGGAGTTTCAAGAGGAGCTACGAATATTGCTAATTTTTTGAGTTTAACAGGAGTTTCAGATGACGTAACAGGTTCTGCAGGTGCAGCTTCAATAACCGCTGCAAATTTCCCTATCACAGTAACACCAGGAGTATCTGTTACAATAAAGCTTCGAGGAAGAAATGGTGGTATAAATAATGGAGATGGATTTACAATTGACAAAACTAACTATACAAGCTACATGACAATTTTAGATTAATTTCTACAAAAATTTATAAAACTCCCAAAAAGACCTTTTCTTTAAATAGTTAAGGTCTTTTTCGTTTGCATATGCTTCACGCTCAAAAGAAATATTTTTATACGCTAAATTCCAGTTTTTATATTGGAAATAACGCACTAAAAATTCCAATCCATACCACATATAAAAAGGAATTATTAACAATTCCAATTGTTGTCTTATGTGAATTTTTTCATGGTTCAATAAAACCAAATTATTTTTAGAATTAGTATCCGAAAAAATAATAAACGGAAATAAAGTAATACCTCTATACCCTTTTGGTAATAAATATTTAAAAACTAAGACAATCATATTTACAAAGTTGCTAAATTTCTTCTTTAATATATTATTTAGCCTAAGGAAAGAAGTAATCTTAGATAAAAATAATTATTTTTGAAAGAAATATAAAAATACTTATTTTTAAGTCGATTTGTAGCTATGAATGAACAATTAAATCCAAATAATTTAAAAGAAGGTGAAGATTTCTATTACACGCCCGAAGGATATAAGTGTTTTACTGAAAAATATCATTTAAAAAGAGGTTATTGTTGCAAAAGTGGATGCCGCCATTGCCCGTATGGATACGATAAAAGAACGGGAGCACTAAAAAAGTAAAATGGACATACAATCATTTCAATATAAAATCAAAATTTACAAATCCTACCATAGGTCAGATATTCGTTATCCCTAGTTTTCTCTTAATTCAAGAGAAAAAAAGAATACAAACGAATTTAAAAAACAACAAAAATGACTTTCAAAGAACAAATACAACAAGGTATTCCTTCTGTTTTACCACAAGTTAAAGCCTACGAATTAAATATAAATCACGCACCAAAGCGTAAAGAAATTCTTTCTGCTGAAGAAAAAATATTGGCTTTAAAAAATGCTTTACGCTATTTTGAAGCAAAACACCATGCTATTTTAATACCAGAATTTAAAGAAGAATTAGAAAAATACGGACGTATCTATATGTATCGTTTCCGTCCAGATTACGAAATGAAGGCACGTCCCATTTCAGAATATCCAGGAAAAAGTGAACAAGCAAAAGCAATCATGCTTATGATTCAAAACAATTTGGATTATGCGGTGGCACAACATCCGCATGAGCTAATCACTTATGGTGGAAATGGAGCCGTTTTTAGCAATTGGGCGCAATATTTATTGACAATGCAATACTTGTCTGAAATGACAGATGAGCAAACGTTAACGATGTACTCAGGACATCCTATGGGATTATTCCCATCACATAAAGAAGCACCAAGAGTTGTGGTCACAAACGGAATGGTTATTCCTAATTACTCTCAGCCAGATGATTGGGAAAAAATGAATGCTTTAGGCGTTTCACAATATGGACAAATGACTGCAGGAAGTTATATGTACATTGGACCACAAGGAATTGTTCACGGAACAACAATCACGGTTTTAAACGGATTTAGAAAAATTAAAAAATCCCCTTCTGGAGGTTTATTTGTAACTTCTGGATTAGGCGGAATGAGTGGAGCGCAACCAAAAGCAGGAAATATTGCAGGTTGTGTAACGGTTTGTGCAGAAGTGAACCCAAAAATTACAAAAATTCGTCACGAACAAGGCTGGATTAACGAAGTTGTAGAAGATATCAATTTACTAGTTGCTCGTGTTCGTAAAGCATTAGACAACAAAGAAATTATTTCAATTGCCTATTTAGGAAATGTAGTTGACGTTTGGGAACGTTTTGATGAAGAAAATTTACATATTGATTTAGGCTCAGATCAAACTTCACTTCATAATCCTTGGGCAGGTGGCTACTACCCTACTCAATTATCTTTTGAAGAAGCGAATGAAATGATGGCAGATAATCCTGAACGATTTAAAAAAGAAGTGCAAAGAACACTTTGTCAACATGCAGATGCAATAAATAGACACACGGCAAAAGGGACATATTTCTTCGATTACGGAAATGCTTTCTTACTTGAAGCTTCTCGTGCTGGAGCTGATGTTATGTCGAAAAATCCAACTTTAGGTAAAGAATTCAAATACCCAAGTTATGTACAAGATATCATGGGACCAATGTGTTTCGATTATGGGTTTGGACCCTTTAGATGGGTTTGTGCTTCTGGTAAACCTGAAGATTTAGCAAAGACAGATAAAATTGCTTGTGATGTTTTGGAAGAAATGAAAAAAAATTCTCCTGAAGAAATCCAACAACAAATGGCCGATAATATCCAATGGATTAAAGGCGCACAAGAAAATAAATTAGTCGTAGGCTCACAAGCACGAATTTTATACGCAGATGCTGAAGGAAGAGTTAAAATTGCAGAAGCATTCAACAAAGCAATTGCCAATGGAGAAATTGGAACCGTAGTTTTAGGAAGAGACCATCATGATGTTTCAGGAACAGATTCACCATATAGAGAAACGTCAAATATTTATGATGGTTCTCGTTTTACAGCTGATATGGCAATACAAAATGTGATTGGCGATAGCTTTAGAGGAGCCACTTGGGTTTCAATTCATAATGGCGGTGGCGTTGGTTGGGGCGAAGTAATTAATGGCGGTTTTGGTATGGTTCTTGATGGTAGTAAAGAGTCGTCAAGACGCTTAGCGTCAATGCTTTTTTGGGATGTAAACAACGGAATTTCAAGAAGAAGTTGGGCTAGAAATGAAGGAGCAGTTTTTGCTATAAAAAGAGCAATGGAAACGCAACCTTTATTAAAAGTAACCATCCCTAATATAGTAGACGAATCATTATTATAGTTTAATAGGTTGGTATTAGCTTATTAAACACTAACCTAAATAAATTAAATGCTATGAAAACAATCAAACTAATTCCAGTACTGGCTTTTTTTATTTTAGCTTCTTGCAGCTCAGTAAGAGTTAATTCAGATTATGATAAAAAAGTAAATTTCGAAAATTATAAAACCTATGCTTTCTTAAAAAGCGGTGTTGATAAAGTTGAAATATCTGATTTAGATAAAAAAAGAATTCTATACTCTATAGATGATGTTATGGCTACAAAAGGCTTTACAAAAAACAATAATCCAGATTTATTAATTAGCATCTTTACAAAAGAAAAACAACGTGTAGATGTATATAATTCATATGGTTTTGGATGGGGATGGAACCCATATTGGGGAATGAATTATACCAATATATCAACAACTCCTGAAGGTGTTTTGTTTATTGATTTAATTGATGCAAAAACTAAAGAATTAGTTTGGCAAGGCGAAGGAAGTGGTTATTTAACAAAAGATACTAATAAAAAAGATGAAAGGATTCAACTTTTTGTCAGCAAAATATTAGAACAATATCCTCCAACTAAAAAATAAAATCTAAATTTATAGCCGTAACATAACGTTACGGTTTTTTTTATTAAAACAAATCTTATGAAAAAAATATACTTTTTATTATCAATATTATTAGCTTCATGTAGCGCAACAAGTACGTTAACACTAAGTGTAAACCAGCCTTCTACTGTATATCTTTCGAAAGAAGTCAAAAAAATTGGTATTATTAATCGCAGTCAACCTTCAGTTAAATACAATAAATTTGATGTTCTAGATAAAATTCTCACAGCTGAAGAAAAGAATTTAGATAAAAATGGTGCAGAAGAATCTTTAAAAGGATTACAAGAATCTTTAAAAAAAAATGATCGATTTATAAATGTCGTTCAAATTGATAGTCTTATTTTTAAAGAATACGGAATTGACCGATTTTCACCTTTATTAAAAAGTGAAGATATTGCCAAAATATGTTCTAAATATAATATTGAAGCTCTTTATGAACTTTCATTTTATGATACAGATGCAACAATTAATTACAAAACAGCAACAAATCAAAAAGTAAATACTTTTGGAATTAAAATACCTATAATTGAACATCAAGTTATTATCAACACATTAATTAAAACTGGCTGGAGACTTTATGACAACATCAACAAACAAGTTTCAGATGAATACATAACTTCTAATAATTTTATAGTTTCTGGAAATGGGATAAATCCTGTAAAAGCTTATGAAACGATTGTAAATAGAAAAGATGAAGTAAACAGAATTAGTAAAAATAACGGATTACAATATGGTAATCAATTGCTACCTTACACTATAAGAGAAAGACGTTTATATTTTATAAAAGGAAATAACAACTTCAAAATTGCACAAAGAAAAGCTCAAACTGGAGATTGGGATGGAGCTGGCGAACTTTGGAAAAAAGAAACAATGAATAAAGATTCTAAAATTGCTGGAAGAGCCTACTATAATATGGCCATAATAAGTGAAATTAATAATGATTTAGACGCAGCGATAAATTGGGCTTCTAAATCATATTCAGAATTTAATATTAAAGAAGGATTGCAATATGCGAAAATCCTAAAAAACAGAGTCAATAAAAACAAAATACTAGAAGCTGAAAAAATATAAAAATACTGATTAGAATTACATTGTAATCTCTCTAAACATTTTGTATTTTTACAACATCAAGCAATACTTTATATTATGAATACGGCAATTGAAAGCAATCCATTAATAGACAGACTTCCAAGTCATCTTAAGCAATTTATCAAACCGCAAGATTATAGCGACTACACTCCTATTAATCAAGCAGTATGGAGATATGTAATGCGTAAAAATGTAGATTATCTTTCAAAAGTTGCACATAATTCTTACTTAGAAGGTTTGCAAAAAACCGGACTAGAAATTGATAATATTCCAAATATGTATGGAATGAATCGAATTCTAAAAGAAATAGGCTGGGCTGCAGTTGCAGTAGATGGATTTATTCCACCTAATGCATTTATGGAGTTTCAAGCATATAATGTTTTAGTAATTGCTTCAGACATTCGCCAATTAGAACACATAGAATACACCCCTGCACCAGACATTATTCACGAAGGTGCTGGCCACGCTCCTATTATAGCCAATCCAGAATATGCTGAATACTTACGTCGTTTTGGAGAAATTGGCTGTAAAGCTATCTCTTCATCACACGATTTTGAAATGTATGAAGCGATTCGATTGTTATCTATTTTAAAAGAAGCAGAAGGGACTCCGCAAGAAGAAATTGATAAAGCAGAAGCGCAAGTTGAATATCTTCAAAATAATATGGGAGAAATGTCAGAAATGGCACAAATAAGAAATTTACACTGGTGGACAGTAGAATACGGTTTAATTGGAACTGTTGAAAATCCTAAAATTTATGGAGCAGGATTACTTTCTTCAATTGGAGAAAGTGAAGGATGCATGACTGACAATGTAAAGAAAATACCTTACGATATTAGTGCTGCACAGCAAAGTTTCGACATTACAAAACCTCAACCTCAACTATATGTTACTCCCGATTTTGCACATTTAAGTTCAGTATTAGAAGAATTTGCTAATACAATGGCAATTCGCACAGGAGGCCCAAAAAGTGTCAAAAAATTAATTGACTCAAAAGCATTAGGTACAATTGAATTGAGCACAGGTTTACAAATTTCTGGAGTTTTTACAAATGTAATTGAGCATGAAGGAAAATCTGTTTATGTACAAACAACCGGAAAAACAGCTTTATCTTATAGAGAAAAAGAATTGGTTAGTCATGGTACAGAATATCATGCTGATGGATTTGGTTCTCCTATTGGAAAACTAAAAGGAATAAACATTGCTATTGAAGACATGGGGCCTAGAGATTTAAAGGCTTATGATATTTATGAAGAGAAAATAGTTACTTTAGAATTTGAAGGCAATATAAAAGTAAGTGGAGAAATTGTTACAGGAACTAGAAATTTACACGGTAAAATATTACTTATAAAATTCAAAAACTGTACTGTAACCCAAGGAGAAAACATATTATTTAGCCCTGAATGGGGGATTTACGATATGGCTGTAGGTAAAGATGTAATTTCTGCTTATTCAGGACCTGCAGACGTAAATAGTTTTGATTTAATTACACATGTATCTTCCTCTACAACTATTAAACCTAAATTTTCTGATGCTAGAATAGAATTGGAAGGCCTGTATAATAGTGTGCGAGAAATTAGAGGAAATCAAGTTTCTGGCTTAACACTAAATACAATTTTTGAAAAAGTAAAAACAAATCATCCAAACGATTGGTTATTATCTGTAGAAATTGCAGAACTCTGTAAAGAGTCAAATAACAACTCATTATTAGAAGACGTTATTGTTCATTTAAATGATTTAAAAACTAAGCGACCAGGAGTTTCAAAACTTATTACTAATGGCTTAGAGTTGATCTTGGAAACAGAGAAAATATAAACGTAACTTTTGTTACCAATTGAAATAAGTAATCACTTTATCTTTGTTAAAAATTAAGACAAATGGGAATTTTAGATTTATTAGGTTTTGGAAACAAAACAAATGATATTCAAGAATATGTTGAAAAGGGAGCGATCGTTTTAGACGTAAGAACTATCGAAGAATATAAAGAAGGACATATTAATGGTTCTAAAAACATAGCATTGCAAGTAATAAGCAATAAAATTGAAGAGATTAAAAAGTGGGATAAACCAATAATTGCATGTTGCCGTTCTGGAGCGAGAAGTGCACAAGCTACTTCTATATTAAAACAAAATGGCATTGATTGTATTAACGGTGGCGGTTGGACAAGCTTACAAAATAAATTATAAAAAAAGAGCTCTGCAATTGTAGAGCTCTTTTTTTATAATTTTAATTTGTTTTCCGTATTTATATTCTCCCCATTATATTTCAATGTCCATCCCAAAGAATTGGTTACAATTAGCATTTTTGATAATTCCGACATTAATCTGTTTTTAGCATTTGATTTTAACGAAGAACCTTCAAGTTTTTTTGCCAAATTTACTTTTGCTATTTTACTAATCTTATTATAATCAGAAGCTGAAAATTCATTAAACGAGCTCGATTCTATATCATAGTATTTAATATCTGGACTAATTTTAATTTCCTCTTTTGGAATGGTTAAAATTGTCAGCGTTTTATTTTCAGCATCTACATCATACTGTATTAAACTTAAATCAAAACTAACTGTTACATCTGCATTGATAACAACAATTGCCTTTTTATCGAAAGACAATCCAGGAATATAGGTTACTCTTTTATCTTTATAAGTCATTACCTCAGCAAAATGACCTTCGGTAACTACTAGTTTTCCAACATTTTTAATTTCCTGCTGAATTAGAAGCGTATCATACTCTATAGAAGATGACTCATTAGTTGAGAAAAAATATTTATAGCCAAAAAACAACACTAAACTAATTAGCGCTATGACTATCCATTTTCTTATTTCAGAAACATTATTAAAAAAACTCATGCGCCTACTTATTAAATTTAATTTGAGGAAATTGTTGCGCTAAATTAGTTTTTTTAATTTCTAAATTATGTAAAAACTTTTGATGATTTTCCGAATCAGGATTAAAAGACCTGTGCGCTAATCCTTTTTGAATTTCAGCTACTTCATTCATAATAGAATGAGATTCTTCAGCAATACAACTTTCTGAAAAACGTTCCCAAATATAATCTACAGCAACCTGATTAGGATGTAACATGTCTTCCGCATAAAAACGATAATCGCGCAATTCATCCATCATGATTTCATAAGAAGGGAAATAGTTGAAAGTCGAAAGTTGAAAGTCGAAAGCACAGTATAATGCTGAAATTAAATGCGCTTTACTAACGTTATTTTCTACAAAACCATCTTTTATATGACGCACAGGCGAAACCGTAAAAATGAAACTACAATTAGGATTTACTGCATGAACTAAAGAAATTATATTTTGCAAGCTTTGTTCTATCGCCTCAACAGATAGTAATTCTTTATTAAAGTCCTTTTGAGGCACTTTATGACAATTGGCAACAACATTGTTCGTTCTTATGTTTCGATAGATCCAAGAAGTCCCTAGTGTAATTATAAGATGTGTTGATTCTGTCACTTGTTTGTTTGTTGAGTCAATCAAAAGGTTTAACTCATTTAAAAACGCTTCTTTATTTGGGTTTGATAATTCAGAATGCACTTCATAACAATGCCATAAATCATTATGATAAAAAATATCTTTTTCTGTATAATATTCTTTATGAATAGATCTTTTAATAAGTCTTTCTAAAGAAACTACATTGAAAATGATACCAAATGGATTTACATTATTTTGAAATTTATAATATTCAAATTTTTCACTTATGTTTTCCGCAAAACAAGAACCTAATGAAACAATTTTAGAATTGTAATTTATTAAGCTGTTCCTTTTAGAAATGGGGATTTTTGTGGTGAATTGCATTTTGAATATTTTTATCAAAAATAGTAATTTAAAAAGAAACCCAAAACAATACGTTTTGGGTTTTAAGCTAATTATAAAAATTAATTTTTTATAATTTTTATAGTTTTAAATTCTGAATCTTTTTGAATTTTCACAAAATAAATTCCGTTTGCTAAGGCATCAATACTCACTGTTTGTTCATTTCTAAAGTCCTGAATTTCTTTTACAACTTGCCCTTGAATGGAAACAATTTGCACTTTATAATTAGACGAATTTAAACCATTAATTGTAAAGTTGTTTTTAACTGGGTTTGGGTACAATATAACATTACTTAAGTCGTAAGAATCTACATTTAAAGGTTGAGTATAGTTAATATCTATAAATGGTTTTGCGCTATTCATATATTCTGCTAAACCTACTGTGGCTAAGTTTGTATCTACAGTTGCATTTCCAGTATTAAAATCTACATAATCAGCATTTATATTTGTATTAGGAAAAGAAAGTCTAAATTGTGTGTTTCCAGTTTTATTTATAGCAGCAATTCCTGCTGCATTTAAGTCTATGCGTAAAGCGTAACCATTTAAAGTTACAGTTCCATGAAAACAACCTGTATTTGTAGCGTCAGCAACAGCAGCAAAGTCGCTCGCTTCAACATTTACAGTTCCAAAAGTTCCGCTTTTAACATCTAAATTAGCAGCACCTAATGCTCCTGAAGTAAAAGGATTTGTAGAACTTAATCCTTTTCTTATCATATAAAGACTTAACGAGTTTATCGTTGCGTCATCTGGTATTGAACTTGTGTCAAAATTTAAAATTCCTTTATAGGATTGTCCTACACCACCATCGCCAACACGCACTTCTGTTGTACCAATAGTTGTATTATTGGTCCAACCATCCTGAGCACCACCTGAAGAATAAATAGTTGAAGTAACATCTCCTCTAAATTTTGGCATAAAATTATTCATGGTTTGATGAATAATTTTATATTCATAAGCTGCTGCACTTAAATGAATAGGATCTGCAGTGTTTCTAAAATTAGAACGAATAGCAGGTCTTAATTTATTTCCACCGTAAAAATTAACACTATACGGAGCCATTTGTTCTGGCAAGGCGTAAACTCCTGCTGCACTTACTCCATCTCCATAATAATAATGTGAAAGACCAATTGCATTTGCGAATTTTAATCTTGGCTCTAAACTTAACCAACTTATTCTTTCTGTTTCTACTGTAATCATCATTTGATTTAACTCAGCATCTGTAATTAAAGAAGTAGTTGCATTTCTACTTAAATCATTTCGCTTAGGACATGCATAAGCAAAACATAAAAATCCTGTGTTAAAATTTGGATAATCATAACTAGATAATACTATTTCAACGTTTGGGTGTACAGCAAGAATATCGTTAATTATGACAAATGTATTCGCTCTTATAGTTGCAAATAAAGCTGCTTCAGACCCTGCAACATCTAAATCCATATCTTTATACCAACCACCCCCAGATTTTGCAGCTAAAATATCATTACCACCAATACTTAAAATAACCGTTTCAATTGATGGATTGGCATTTATTGCATTTATAACATTTGTAATCCAAGGATAATTTACTCGGTCTGCCCATTCTCGTGCTTCAGAACCACTTATTGCATATTCTGTTCCAGTATAACCTGGTCCTGGATTAGCGCCTAATGAAGGACCTATTAAATCTTTGTCGGCATGACCAAATTTATCAAACATTTTATTGTGCGTGCCATCATCTGACATATATTGTGCCCATGAATCTCCAGCTATTAACACCTTATTTGTAGATGAATTTGACGGACAAACTTGTGCAATTATAGCTGCATAACTAAAAATAAAAAATAAAATGTAGAGTTTTTTCAATGTAGTAGTATTTTAAAATTTAGATAAAAATAAGTATTTTTACTTAAATAATTAATAAACAAAAAAACTAATTAAATAAGAAACCCAAAACAATACGTTTTGGGTTTCTTATTTAATTATAAAACTGCAATAAAATTATTTCACAAACTCAACAGCTTTTTCCAAAGCTTCCTTGATACCAGCTGCATTTTTTCCACCTGCTGTTGCGAAAAACGGTTGTCCTCCTCCTCCACCTTGAATATATTTTCCTAATTCACGAACTACTTGTCCTGCGTTTAATCCTTTTGCTTCTACTAATTCTTTTGAAATATAGCACGTTAACATTGGTTTGTCATCAGTAACAGTTGCTAAAACTAAGAATAAATTGGTTTCATTATTTCCTAATTCATAAGCCAAATCTTTAGCACCATTTGCATCTAAATCTACTTGCGTTGCTAAGAATTTAATTCCGTTTACTTCTTGAATTTGAGTTTCTAAATCACTAACTAATCCTTTTGCTTTTTCTTTTAGTAATTGTTCTACTTGTTTCTTCAGTTTCACATTTTCATCTTGCAATGAAACTACTGCTTTGATTGTATCTTGAGGATTTTTCAGCGTTTCTTTGATTTCAGCTAACGTGTTTTCTTGATTTGCAAAGAAGTCTTTTACAGCATCGCCAGTAATTGCTTCTATACGACGAATTCCTGCTGCAACTGCACCTTCTGAAATAATTTTAAAATACCATATATCTGCAGTATTCGCAACATGGATTCCACCACAAAGCTCCATAGAGTCGCCAAACTTAATCGCACGAACATTATCTCCATACTTTTCTCCAAATAAAGCCATTGCCCCTTCATCTAATGCTTGTTGGATTGGAATACTTCTTCTTTCAATTAAAGGAATTTGCGCTTGAATATTTTGGTTCACAAAATCTTCTACTTGCTTGATTTCTTCGTCCGTAACTTTAGAAAAATGAGAAAAGTCAAAACGTAAATTATTTGGGTTAACTAATGAACCTTTTTGTTCTACGTGAGTTCCTAAAATCGTTCTCAAAGCAAAGTGCATTAAATGCGTAGCCGAATGATTTTTAGATGAAGCTGTTCTTAAATCTGTATTTACTTTAACTACAAAACTAGCCGAAACATTTTCAGGTAATTTTTTTGCGATATGTAATATTAAATTATTTTCTTTTTTAGTGTCTAAAATCTCGATTGACTCATTTGCAGAAACCAACATCCCTTTATCTCCAACTTGTCCTCCACCTTCAGGATAAAAAGGTGTGTTATCTAAAACAATTTGGTATAAAATACCGTCTTTTTTAGAATCAATTTTACGAATTCTTGTGATTTTTACTTCATTTTCCGTTTGGTCATAACCTACAAAAGTTTCTGTATTTCCATCCACTAAAATTTTCCAGTCATCTGTTGAAACTTCAGAAGCTGCACGTGAACGATTTTTTTGCTCTTGCATTGCTTTTTCAAAACCAACTTCGTCTAAATCAAAACCTCTTTCTCTTAATATTAAAGCAGTTAAGTCAATTGGAAATCCGAAAGTATCATATAATTCAAATGCCTTTGCTCCATCAACTTGTTTTCCGTTTGTGTTAACAATGACATTATCTAATAATTGTAACCCTTGGTCTAAAGTTCTTAAAAAAGAAGCTTCTTCTTCGCGAATTACGTTTGTTACTAAACTTTGTTGCTTTTTAATTTCTGGGAAAAATTCTCCCATTTGATTTGCTAATACAGCAACCAATTCGAAAATAAAAGGTTCTTTAGTTCCTAAAAATGTAAAGCCATAACGAATAGCACGACGTAAAATTCTACGAATTACATAACCTGCTCCTGTATTTGAAGGCAATTGTCCGTCTGCAATAGCAAAAGCAACTGCACGAACGTGATCTACAATTACACGAATAGCAATATTGGTTTTGTTTTGTTCCTCTGATATGTTTTTAACTTCGTTTGAAGTGTATTTTAATCCTGTAATTTGTTCTACTTTTTCAATAAGCGGCGTAAAAACATCTGTATCGTAATTTGAAGTTACGTTTTGCATTGCCATACACAAACGCTCAAATCCCATTCCTGTATCTACGTGTTGCGCTGGTAATTTTTCCAATGAACCATCTGCTTTACGGTTAAATTCCATAAATACATTGTTCCAAATTTCCACTACTTGTGGGTGATCTGCATTTACTAAATCACGACCTGAAACTGCTTTTCTTTCTTCATCTGTACGTAAATCAACATGGATTTCAGAACATGGACCACACGGCCCTTGATCGCCCATTTCCCAAAAATTGTCTTTTTTATTTCCTAAGATAATTCTATCTTCTGGTACAAATTGCTTCCAAATATCAAATGCTTCTTGGTCAAACGGAACATTTTCCTCTTCGTTTCCTTCAAAAACAGAAACGTATAAACGGTTTTTATCTAACTTTAATACTTCCGTTAAAAATTCCCAAGCCCATGGCAATGCTTCTTTTTTGAAATAATCTCCAAAAGACCAATTCCCAAGCATTTCAAACATGGTGTGATGATAAGTATCAAAACCTACATCTTCTAAATCGTTATGTTTTCCTGAAACACGTAAACATTTTTGCGTATCGGTAATTCTATTACTTTTTGGCGTAGCATTTCCTAAAAAATATTCTTTAAACTGGGCCATTCCCGAGTTATTGAACATAAGTGTTGGATCGTCTTTTAAAACGATTGGCGCCGAAGGAACAATTAAATGTCCTTTGCTTTCAAAGAATTGTAAATACTGCTTACGAATGTCTTGTGATTTCATCTTTATTTTTTGAATTTCATTTTGATAACACTTCATTGTCATCAAATTTTATTTTAAATTTTACAAGGTTCCTTTACAAACAAAAAGTTTCACATTAAATAATAGTATAAAACGTAACATTTATTAAATTTGTTCGTATAACCATTGTAAACCAAATTAAACTGGTGCAAAAATAGTAATTTTAGAACATGTCTAAGGTAAAATATTATTACGATTCCGAAAATTTAGCATATAAACGTATAAAACCTCAAAAACGTAAAAAATTCGCTTACATTTTCTTGTTTTTATTATCATCGTTACTGTTTGGTTTTTTATGTATAGTCTTATTGATAAACACTCCTTATTTTGAAACTCCAAAGGACAAATTACTTACAGGAGAATTAGAATCTATGAAGTTGAATTACAAATTGTTAAATCGTAAAATGGATTTAATGACTGATGTTTTAAGTGCAATTGAACAAAGAGACAATAACATATATAGAATTTATTTTAACACTTCTCCCATTCCAAATGAGCAAAGAAAAGAAGGTTTTGGAGGGACTAATCGATATAAAGATTTAGAAGGGTTTAATAATTCGGAATTGGTAATTAATTCCAATAAAAAAATAGACATGCTTACAAAAGAGCTTGTCATACAATCTAAATCGTTAGACGAAATTGTTGTTTTAGCGAAACAAAAAGAAAAGCTATTGGCTGCAATTCCTGCAATTCAACCTGTAAAAAATGAAGATTTAAAAAGAATGGCTTCTGGTTTTGGTTACCGAAGCGACCCTTTTACAAAAATTAGAAAGTTTCATTACGGAATGGATTTTACAGCAAAATCAGGAACTCCAGTTTATGCGACAGGAGATGGAGTTGTTTTAAAAGCTGATAATTCACTTTCAGGTTATGGAAACCACATTGAAATAAATCATGGTTATGGATACGTAACTTTATATGCCCATTTAAGTAAATACAATTGCAAACGTGGTCAAAAAGTAAAAAGAGGTGATATTATAGGATATGTAGGAAGTACTGGACGAAGTGAAGCACCACATTTGCATTATGAAGTTATTAAAGGAAAAGAAAAGATAAATCCGTTAAATTTTTATTACGGAAGTATTTCTGCTCAAGAATATGTTGAAATTACGAAACTAGCCAATCAAGAAAATCAATCTTTAGACTAATGCATTTAGAATTACCAGAGAAAAGATACTATGGAATTGGCGAAGTTGCCAAAGCATTTGACGTTAATACTTCACTAATTCGTTTTTGGGAGAAAGAATTTGACATCATAAAGCCAAAGAAAAACGCAAAAGGAGATCGAAAATTTACTCCAGAAGACATTAAAAACCTTCAACTTATTTTTCATCTAGTCAAAGAAAGAGGTTTTACACTTGAAGGTGCGAAAATTCATTTGAAAGAAAATCAAAAGAAAACACTTGACAAGTTTGAAATCATTAGAAAATTAGAAACCATAAAATCACAATTAACAAATCTTAAAAATCAACTTTAAAAAAATTAAACTTATGAAAAAATTCTTACCGTGGATAATCGCTGTTGTTGTTATATTTGGAATGTACAGCTATGTAAAAGGGATTAATAATAATGCAATTACTTTAGACCAAGAAGTTCAAGAAGCTTGGGGGAATGTAAATACTTCTTACCAAAGAAGAAATGATTTAATTGGAAACTTAGTTAAAACCGTTAAAGGTGCTGCAGATTTTGAAAAATCAACTTTAGAAGCAGTAATAAACGCACGTTCAAAAGCTACCGCTGTAACTATAGATCCTACAAACATTACACCTGAACAATTGGCAAAATTCAATCAAGCTCAAAGTGGTGTTTCATCAGCATTATCTAGATTATTGGTAACCGTTGAGAGATATCCTGACTTGAAAGCAAATCAAAATTTCTTGAAATTACAAGACGAATTAGCAAGTACTGAAAATCAAATTTTAACTGCAAGAACGCGTTTTAACGAAGCAGTAAAACCGTATAACAGTCACATTAAAATTTTCCCAAACAATTTGTTTGCAAACATGTTTGGCTTTAAAGAAAAAGCATATTTCGAAGCAGTTGCCGGTGCTGAAAAGCCTGTCGACGTTGAATTTGATTTTGGAAACGACAAAGAAGAAACAAAATAATGTCTAAAACCGAAGATTTTTTAACTCCAGAGGAAGAACAAGAGATTGTTCAAGCAATTGTTGTTGCTGAAAAAAACACCTCGGGGGAAATTAGAGTGCATATAGAAGAAACATCAAATAAACCTCCTATCGAAAGAGCTAAGGAGGTTTTTTCTTCTCTTGAAATGCACAAGACGGAAGCAAAAAATGGCGTTTTATTCTATGTTGGCGTAGCTAACAAAGGCTTTGCTATTTTAGGAGACGAAGGAATTAATAATGTTGTGGAAAGTGATTTTTGGGACTGTACAAAAGATGTCGTTTTGGAAAATTTTAAAAACAAAGAATTTAAGAAAGGATTAGTAGAAGGAATTTTAAGAGCTGGAGAAAAATTGAAACATTATTTTCCGTATCAGTCTGATGACACTAATGAACTTTCTAATGAAATATCAAAAGGATAATGACAAACTTAGTATTTAAATTAATTCGTTTTTTTGTAATTCTAACCACGTTGCTGTTTCATTATATTGGTTTTTCGCAATACAACATTCCAGAAGTTCCAAAATTTCAGACAAGTGTTTATGATTATGCAAATATTTTATCTGCATCAGAAAAACAACACTTAGAACAAAAACTCATTCATTTTTCCGATTCTACTTCTACTCAAATTGTAATTATTACAATTGAAAGTTTAAAAGGTGAAGACATTGGAATTCTTACACCAAAATGGGGACAAGAATGGGGAATTGGAGGAACAGAAAAAAATGACAATGGAGTAATCATCTTATTAGCTAAAGAAGAACGGAAAATTTGGATTTCACCAGGATATGGTTTAGAACAATATTTATCTGCAGGAATAACAGGAGAAATTGTTAGAGATGTTATAATTCCAGAATTTAAATCTGGGAGTTATTACAACGGACTAAATGCTGGTACTGACGCCATTTTTGAAGTTATAAAAGGAACTTACAAAGGAAGTAGAAAACAAAACAATAAAGGAAGTAGAATTCCTGTTTTCATTTTCATTTTCTTTATAATTGTACTTATCATTTTAATTTCAAAAAATAAAGGAAACGGTAACAACAACGGAACTGGTGGCTTTCGTGGCCCAAACCTAATGGATGTAATTATATTAAGCAGTCTAGGTCGCGGAAGTGGCGGCGGAGGCTTTGGTGGCTCATCTGGCGGTGGTTTCGGTGGTGGTGGCTTTGGTGGAGGTTTCGGCGGTGGAGGTTTTTCTGGTGGTGGAGCTGGCGGAAGTTGGTAAATATAAGGTTATGAAAAAAATATTATTCAGTTTAATCTTAACTTGTATACATTTAGTTTGTTTTAGTCAAATTGAAGATACCTTATTTCCAAATCCAATTGGCTACACAAGTGATTTTGAAAAAATATTCGCAGCAAAACAAATCAACGAACTTGATAGTTTAATTATTGATTTTGAGAAAAATACTTCAAACGAAATAGCAATAATTACTGTTGATAATATTGGTAATTACACTGACTTCAATAAATATGCTCTAGACCTCTCTAATAAATGGGGAGTTGGAAAAGCGGGAAAAGACAATGGATTAACAATTGTTTTTTTGCAATAAAATGAGGCAAATAAGAATTAACACGGGAACCCAAACTGGGCACATCTTAACAGATGAAATTTGCAATCGTATTCTCCAAGAAATAATTCTACCTTCTTTTAGAAAAGGTGATTATTTCGAAGGTATTAAAAATGGATTAAAAGAATTAATAGTAAATTGGAAATAAAAAAAGCCCTGTAATACAGGGCTTTTTTTATTTATTTTAATCTAAAGTAAATGTCAATTGGAACACCACTAAAGTCATATTGTTCACGTAATTGATTTTCAAGAAAACGCTTATATGGTTCTTTTACATATTGTGGTAAATTACAAAAGAATACAAATTGTGGAGTAGCTGTTGGCAACTGCATACAGTATTTAATCTTCACAAATTTACCTTTTAATGCTGGTGGAGGCATACGCTCTATAATAGGTAGCATTACGTCGTTAAATTTTGAAGTAGGAATACGTTGTTTTCTATTTTCGAAAACTTCTACCGCTGTTTCTAATCCTTTTAATAAACGTTGTTTTGTTAAAGCTGATACAAATAAAATAGGCACATCTGTAAAAGGTCTTAATTGTTCACGAATCTTAACTTCATATTCTTTAGTAGACATGGTATCTTTTTCAATTAAATCCCACTTGTTTACTAAAATAACAACTCCTTTTCTGTTTTTTTCTGCTAACCAAAAAATACTTTGATCTTGTCCTTCAAATCCTCTAGTTGCATCAATCATTATAATACAAACATCTGCATGCTCAATAGCTCTTACAGAACGCATTACAGAGTAAAATTCTAAATCTTCTTTTACTTTTGCTTTTCTACGTATTCCCGCAGTATCTACTAATTTAAATTCAAATCCAAAACGATTATAAGTAGTATCAATTGCATCACGAGTTGTTCCTGCTATATCAGTAACCACAAAACGATCTTCTCCAATTAATGCGTTAATAAGTGAAGATTTTCCTGCATTAGGTCGACCAACAACTGTAAAACGAGGTAACGGATTTTCTTCTTCTACTGCTTCTGGCATTTCTGGTAAAGCTTCAACAAGAGCATCTAATAAATCTCCTGTTCCACTTCCGCTCATTCCAGCAATTGTAAAATAATCACCTAAACCTAAGTTGTAAAATTCAACAGCGTCTTTTTCGCGCATTGCATTGTCTACTTTATTTACAGCAATTAAAATAGGCTTTGTAACTTTACGAAGTAATTTAGCAACTTCAGCATCCATAGGAGTAATTCCTTCTTCAACATCAACCATAAATATAATTGCATCTGCCTCATCAATAGCTAACTCAACCTGACGGCGAATTTCAGCCTCAAACACATCATCAGAACCTTTAATATAACCTCCAGTATCAATTACAGAAAACTCTTTTCCATTCCATTCACTTTTTCCGTAATTTCTATCACGTGTTACTCCACTAACCGAAT
Organism: Flavobacterium sp.; assembly: GCF_034111225.1. Classification (GTDB taxonomy): domain Bacteria; phylum Bacteroidota; class Bacteroidia; order Flavobacteriales; family Flavobacteriaceae; genus Flavobacterium. The sequence continues at coordinate 356,874 of NZ_JAWUXR010000011.1, forward strand.
CAACAATCGCATCTCTACGTTGAATTAATCGATTAAACAAAGTTGATTTCCCAACATTTGGCCTTCCTACTATGGCAACAATATTATTCATAATCCTATTTTTGAATTTGCAAAGGTAGTTTTTTTTCGTTGATTTCTTTCTTTGCATTTCATTCTTATTATTAATAATAAAAATCAGCTTATAAATCTTACACTAAAATCAATATAATTTGTATATTGTTATCCTATTTAGTTTAACATATGAGCTTAGACAAAGAAATTAAATTAAGATATCGATTTTATAAGGTTTCTGAAAAATCGATTCCTTTATTATTGGAAAATTTTGCTGAATTAAAAGAGAAATTAGATTCCGATTATAAGGTAAAAATATTAGACAATCATGTTTGGCTAAGTATAGGAATGTTGAAACGAGAAAAACATTCTCCTCAACTGCACATTGAATTTGAAGAAATGGAAGATGGAAAAACGGCTGTAAACGGACTTTTTGGGCCCGACCCCGTTTTATGGACTATGTTTATGTTTTTACATTTTATTGTAGGAGGAACATTTATTATTTTCAGCCTAATTTGCTATTCTAAATGGAGGTTAAACCAAAATTTTAATTTTGATTTAACCATTATGCTTTCTATGATTGTGTGCTGGGTTGCACTATACTTATTTGCTAGATTAAATAGAAAAAAAGGGATTCATCAAATGCACGAACTGGAAGAAATAATTAATAAAATAATTTAAGTTACTTATTATTATATCCAAAACGTTTTAACTGATAGGCATTACCTCTCCAGTCCTTATTTACTTTAACATAAGTTTCTAAATGAATTTGTTTTCCAAAGAATTTTTCTAAATCGGCTCTTGATTGAATACCAACTCTTTTCAATGCAGCGCCTTTATGACCAATGATAATTCCTTTTTGAGAATCACGTTCAACCATAATTACAGCTCTAATTCGAATTATATTTTCATCTTCAATAAATTCTTCTGTTTCAATTTCAACTGCGTACGGAATTTCTTTATCGTAATTTATAAGTATTTTTTCTCTAATTATTTCATTAACAAAGAAACGCTCAGGTTTATCTGTTAAAGTATCTTTTGGATAAAATGCTGGAGAAACTGGCATCAAATCAACAATTCTATCAAAAACCATTTGAACATTAAAATTTTCTAATGCTGAGATAGCAAAAATTTCAGCATTTGGCACTTTCTCAGACCACAATTCAACTTGCTCGTCTAATTCTTCTTGGTTTGATTTGTCAATTTTATTTAAAACTAATAAAACTGGAATTTTAGAATGTATAATTTTATTAAAAAAAGCTTCATCTTTTAGTTCCTTCTCACCTATTTCTACCATGTAAATAAGCACATCTGCATCTTCAAAAGCACTTTTCACAAAATCCATCATCGATTTTTGCATTTCGTATGCAGGTTTAATAATACCTGGAGTATCTGATAAAATCATTTGAAAATCGTCACCATTTACAATACCAAGTATTCTATGACGCGTTGTTTGAGCTTTACTTGTAATGATAGATAAACGTTCGCCTACAAAAGCGTTCATTAATGTAGATTTACCCACATTTGGGTTTCCAATAATATTTACAAAGCCTGCTTTATGATCCATTTCAACTGTTTTTATTTTTACAACATACAATAAGACCCAAAAGTCTTGGGTGCAAAGGTAGTCATATCAGTCGAATAGAAGAAATAAAAGAATATTTATTAAAATCCTTGTATATTCAAATAATCATTGTACTTTTGCACTCACAAATCGCGGGATAGAGCAGTAGGCAGCTCGTCGGGCTCATAACCCGAAGGTCACAGGTTCGAGTCCTGTTCCCGCTACTAAGTAACTTTATTGAGATTACAAAAACGCACATCGCGGGATAGAGCAGTAGGCAGCTCGTCGGGCTCATAACCCGAAGGTCACAGGTTCGAGTCCTGTTCCCGCTACTAAGAAGCTTTCTAGAAATAGAGAGCTTTTTTTATGCAATTAAAAAAATAATTAGGCTAACTAGTTAATTTATAGTACTTTTGCGCAAAATTTAAAAATAGTAAAAACTGCTTTAAAAAAAGCACTTTATTTCCTTGATTATGAATATGAAAAAAATTGTTGAGTACAGAAAACTACTTAACGTTACTAAAGACGCTACTTTAAAAGAATTAAAATCTATTTACAGAAACAGTATGAAAGAGAATCATCCTGATAAATTTACGGATGAAGCTGATAAATTAGCAGTAGAAGAATTAAGCACTTCAACTATTGAAGCATACCACTTTTTAGTTAGTATTGCTCCTGAAACTTTAGAAAAAGACAAAGCTGAGTATACTAAAACTACTACTTCGGTTAACATTATGGACTTTTATATGGAAAAAACGGTTTTATATGTTCATTTCCTTGACGGAAACAAATATGAATACTTTGGAGTTCCAAAAAACACATATGTAAAAATGGTTAACGCAGAATCTCCAAGTAGATTTGCTAGACGTCATGTTTACAACAACTTCCTTTACAGAAGTGCTTCTAAACTTGTAGCTGAAGTTTAAAAAAACAAACAGTTTATATCTCAAAAACCACCTAGTAATTAGGTGGTTTTTTTTTGTATATTTGATTAAACCAATTTAAAACCAACAATATGGAAATTAACTTTTACGCTATTTTAGTAGCTGCTTTATCAAGTTTTGTAGTCGGATTTGTTTGGTATAACCCAAAAGTTTTTGGAACTATTTGGATGAACGAAATAGGAATGACCGACGAAAAAGCCAAACAAGGCAATATGTTGAAAATCTTCGGACTTACTTTCGTTTTCGCGTTTATGCTGTCTTTTTTCATGCAAACCTTAACAATACATCAATTTTCTGCACTTGGAATGGTAGGAGGCGATGCCGTAAGTGCAAAACCTTCATTTGCTGCATTTATGACTGATTATGGTGATGCTTTTAGAACTTTCAAACATGGAGCATTTCATGGATTATTAGCAGGGCTATTTATTTCTTTACCGGTTGTAGCAACAAACTGTTTGTTTGAACAAAAATCATTTAAATATGCCGCAATAACCTCTGGCTATTGGATTGTAGTAATGACAATCATGGGAGGGATAATTTGTGCTTGGAAATAAATATCAATAAATGTTAGCCTTTTAACATTTTATTTAACACTAATCGTCCTATTTTTGTAAGACGATTTTTTTTTATATTGGAAAACATAAACTTTAAAGTATATACATCTATTTCTAACCTTCCAGAAAACTGGAATGCGATAGCTGCATCAAATCATTTTTTACAAACACCCTATTTAGAAGTGTTAGAGAATTCTGCACCCACAAATATGGAATGTTTTTATATAGGAATATTTGAAAACAACATCTTAGTCGGAACGCTACTTTCGCAATATTTAGATTTAAACAAACTAGAATCTTTTGGAGAAAGAGATAGTTTTTTTAAAAAACATGTACGAAATTTTATTTTTAAAAACTTTGCTTCTCATGTTCTTTTCCTTGGAAACAACATGATTACAGGACAAAACGCTTATGCGCTTTCTAAGGAAATTGAACATAAACACCTAAGTCAATTATTAATTGATTGTAGTGATGCACTTATCCTTTATTTTAAAAACAAAGGCATTAAAATTCACATTGTTTCTTTTAAAGATTTTTATGAAAATAATGCTACTTTATTTAAAAAGCATCATTTTAAAAATCTATACGAATTCAACGCACAGCCTAATATGATTTTCAATTTGAATGAAAATTGGACATCTAAAGAAGATTATGTTGCTGCTTTTACCAAAAAATACAGAGACCAGTACAAAAGAGCTCATAAAAAATACAATGGAATAATTGAAAAAGAACTTAGTCTAGAAGATGTTGTGTCATTAGAAAATAGAATAAACGAACTCTATCATTATGTCGCTAAAAACGCACCTTTCAATACTTTTTTCTTAGCTGACAATCACTTTTCAACTTTTAAAAAACAATGCGGAAATAGATTTAAAATTTTTGGTTACTTTTTAGACAATAAACTTGTTGGGTTTCATACACTTTTGCTTAACGGAGAAGTTTTAGAAACTTATTTTCTTGGCTATGATGACGAAATTCAAAAAAACAATATGTTATATTTAAACATGTTATACAACATGACTGAATTTGGAATTGAACATAATTTCAAAAAAATCATATTTGGAAGAACGGCTATTGAAATCAAAAGTTCTATTGGCGCAGAACCTGTTTATATGTCGGGCTTTATTTTACACACAAATTCTTTCTTAAATAAATACATTGGTAAAATATTTCAAAATCTAGAACCTAACTTAGAATGGAATCAACGCCACCCTTTTAAATAAAAAAACCAATTAAATTAATAATTGGCTTTTAAAATTTTATAAAGAATCAATTTCTTCTTGAACGATTTCCCAATCCGTAAGTAGTTTATCTAATTCTTTCTTTTTCTTTTCGTAAGCTGTGAAAAAAGCAGCATTTTCAATTAGTTTATTATAATTTGAAGCCAACTCTTTATCGTCTTTCTGAATATCTTTTTCTAATTGCTGAACTTGACTTTCAATTTTACTTAATCTGTTTTGTAATGATTTGTTTTTCTTTTGGTCACCATAAGACAAACTCTTCGCTTCATTTTTTTCTTTAGGTTTAACCACATCATCAACCTTTTCAAAAGCACGCATGTCGTTTGCATTACGCTGCTCTAAAAAGAAATTAATATCGCCTAAATATTCTTTTATTTTTTGATCTTTAAATTCATAAGTCACATTAGCTAAACCTTGTAAAAAATCTCTATCGTGAGAAACTAATAACAATGTTCCTTCATACTTATGTAATGCAGCCTTTAAAACGTTCTTAGATTTAATATCTAAGTGATTGGTTGGCTCATCCATTAAAAGTACATTTATAGGCTGTAAAAGCAGTTTACAAAGCGCTAAACGGTTTCTTTCACCACCTGATAATACTTTTACCTTCTTTTCTACATCGTCTCCTCTAAAAAGAAAAGAACCTAACATATCTCTTACTTTAGAACGATTAGAATCGGTAGCAGCTTCAAGCATCGTTTCCAATAACGTTATTTCACCGTTTAAATACTCAGCTTGGTTTTGCGCAAAGTAACCTAATTGAACATTATGTCCCAATTTTATACTTCCTTCATATTCAAACTCATTTACAATAGCTTTAATAAAAGTAGATTTACCTTGACCATTTTGGCCCACAAAAGCAATTTTACTTCCACGTTCTACTAGTAAAGAAATATCTTTTAAAATAGTTTTCTCGCCGTATGATTTTGTAACATGCTCAGCCTCTACCACTACTCTGCCAGGAACTTGTGAAATTGGAAACGAAATACTCATTACTGAATTATCATCTTCATCAACTTCTATACGTTCTACTTTGTCTAATTTTTTAATTAAAGATTGTGCCATCGACGCCTTAGATGCTTTTGCTCTAAATTTTTCAATTAGCTTTTCAGTTTCTTCAATTTTCTTAGATTGATTTTTTTGAGTTGCCAATTGTTTTTCACGAATTTCATGACGTAACTCTAAATACTGCGAATATGGTTTATTGAAATCGTAAGCCTTACCTAATGAAATTTCGATGGTTCTATTGGTCACATTATCTAAAAACATTTTATCATGTGAAACGATAACCACTACTCCAGAGAAATTTCGTAAAAAACCTTCTAACCAAATGATACTTTCAATATCCAAGTGATTTGTTGGCTCATCTAAAAGCAAAATATCATTTGACTGTAAAAGCAATTTCGCTAACTCAATACGCATACGCCATCCACCAGAAAAAGTGTCAGTTTGATTTTCAAAATCTTCACGTTTAAAACCAAGACCTAATAATATTTTCTCAGTATCACCCATGTAATTATAACCACCTAAAACATCGTAAAGATGTGTTACATCACTTAATTCTTCAATGATTTTTAAATATTCATCTGATTCATAATCGGTACGGGTAACCAATTGATGGTTCAGTTCATCTAATTTAAGTTCAGCTCTTTTAATCTCTTCAAATGCTTGATACGCTTCTTCAAGAACAGTTCGTCCTTGTTCAAAATCAATATCTTGGCGAAGAAATCCCATTTTAACTTCTTTTTCAGTTGCAATAACACCTGAATCAGGCTTAAAATCACCTGCAAGAATTTTCAACATGGTTGATTTTCCAGCACCGTTTTTTCCTACTAATCCAACTCTATCTCCAGAACCTAATCTAAAAGTAACTTCTTCAAACAAAAATGTTCCGCCAAACGAAACCGACAAATTGTGAATATTTAACATCTTCTATTGTAATAATCATTACACAAATAAATACCTTAAGTAGTATCTTTGTATAAATTTTATGCAAATGTTAAAAAAAGGATCCAAACTATATAGTATTTTAACAGGAAGTTGTCCAAAATGCCATGAAGAAAGCATGTATTTGAATAAAAACCCATATAATTTAATGGAAATTTATAAAATGCATGAAAAATGTAGTAATTGCAATACAAGATATAAAATTGAACCATCCTTTTTTTATGGAGCGATGTATGTGAGTTATGCAGTAGGAATTGCTTTTGCAGTTGCAGCATTTATTATTTCATACTTAATTTTTAATAGTAGTTTAAAAACTGCATTTATTGCAATAGTATTAGTTCAAATAGCTCTTATGCCCTTTACAATGAGAGTATCAAGAAATATATGGGCCAATATGTTTATTCATTTTGATAAAATTAGAAAGAAAAAAAAGAACTAATGACTAGTTCCTTTTTTTATAAACTCTATTGATGTTAATTTCATCATCTAAAGGAATTTTATTTTCAATAAAATTAAATAATTGTTGCGCTAAAAAAGGCCCTAGCATAACACCTCTTGTACCTAGCCCATTTAATAAATGTACATTAGAATACTCCGGATGAGACCCTACTAATGGTCTTCTATCTTTTACTGTTGGACGAACCCCTGCATTGTGCTCAAGGACTTCATATTCGCAATTAATCAACTCATTTAATTTACTTAGCAATTCGAACTTTGCTTCATCAGTTACTGAATTTGTTTTATCAGTCCAATCATAAGTCGCACCAACCTTATAACAGTCATTACCAATAGGAATAATAAAAATACTTGCATTAATAATTGCTTCAAGCTTTAAATTTGGGGATTTAATCAACAATAATTCCCCTTTTGTTCCATCTAGTGGCAAATCTTTAAAAAACGGATTAGAATGCATTCCAAACCCTTCAGCGAAGATTACATTTTTTGCTTTTATATCCTTATAAGCAATATAATCATCCTTGAACTCAAAAAGAGAATAATCAATTCTATCAGAAAATAAAAGATTATTGTCAACAAGATAACTTGAATAAGCGTCTACCAAACATTTAACATCCAAATAACCCGTTTGCATAACTTGGCCAAAACCGAAATTAGCATTTATAGCTTCATTAAAATTTTGCAATAAAGTTGTAGAAAGATAGGGAGACAAATTGAGCTTATCAGAAGCTTGAAACCAATTATTTTGCTCTTCAACTGAATTAAAAACTCTATGAACAGGTAATTGATAATCAAATTTACATGAAAGCTTAGTTTCCAAATTTTTATAAAAAACAACTGATAAAGCAAGTTGCTCTTTTGCTTTCCAAACTTCACTAAAACGTTTTAATATAACAGGATTATACATTCCACCTGCAACTCTAGAAGACGGTTGTGAATTATCATCAAAAACAAGAATTGACTTATTGTTTTTGAGTGCAAATTCAGAAAAGGAAATTCCAGCAATACCAGAACCAACAATTAAATAATCTATCATGGTACAAAAATAAAAAAAACTCTTACCAAATGGTAAGAGTTTTTTATGAATTGGAGAAAAACTATATTAATAATTCCACATGTCTTGTTCGAAATCTCTAATCTTTTCTTTTACACGCTCAGACTCTAATAATTGCATTTGAGCATTTTCTTTCATGTAATCTTTGATTAACCTGTCACCATAAACATTTTCCTCTAAGTAAATAACACCATTAAAACGGCGAGAATTTAACAAATGATCAAAAGTAAATGGCATTGCAGAGTTTCTGTCATTGAAAGCCTTAGCTTCATGTAAAACATCTCTAGCTGCAGGGAAATATACCCAGAATAATTCGATATAATCTTTTACATCACTATTCATTGTATATACATCCGGTACAACTGGACAGATACCTAACATTCTGTACTTTAATTCACCTTGACGTTTGTCAAAATACCAGTAACCTACAATTTTGTATGCATCAACATGAAATGCTTCAATTAAAGTTTTAGTAATATACTCTTCTGGAATCGTTTCACCAGCATTGTAATATTCTCTACCTGCATCAGTAGTATCAATAAATACTAAAGAAGCTTCAATGTCCTTTAAAGATTTTTTATCAGTAAAATAACTTGAATCATAGATTTCAGTAATTTTACCAGATTTCATAGCCTCAATAAGAACATTATATAATGGTCTTCTATCTGGGCCTAAATCACCTTCAATTGGAAAATAGAATGGAAAGTTTACACGTTCATCTAAATCTACAATCTCCCATGTACGTTTACCCATCAAGATATCTCTATCATGAACATAACCGTAAGGCATTGGTTTATCATTGTCAGCTACTAATTCCGCTTCCGTCTTCTTCCCAATTTGATCAGGCGTTTTCGCATTTAATAAATTAGATTGAGCAAAGGCTAAAGTTGAACTTAAACCTAATGCAACTACTAATATAAGATTTCTCCAATTCATTTTTTTATTCTTTTAGTTTATAAATAAACTCTGAAAGTTAATTTTTATTGTACTTCAAATGTAGCAGGTGCAGTTTTCTTTAACATAATAGAACTACCTCTTAATTTTGTTTTGATTTCAGAAATAACAACTAAGTCACCTCTACTTGCTTTAGAAATAGCAGCTTTAGCTCTTCCGTCCATACGAGTTCCAGAAACCACAATAGTTGGTTGTCCAGGTACTTTAATGTTAAAACTTACAACATCAATATCTAACTGAAAGTCAAAGTCTTCTAATTTAGCACCAACAGAAGAAACTTCTAAACTGTTCTTTTGTCCTGATGCAGAATACTCTCCACGGATAGTACCCATTGGAGCAGGAATATCTTTAATTCTAAATACTTTTTTATCAGCAACTGGTTTACCATCAGGTAATTTACCAGTAACATTAATTGTAACTTCACGTCCTTGACCTGGGCTCATATTATATTTACCTACACCAGAACCTTTAGATAAACCAGCACCTGAAGCACTTACTTTATCATCAGATATACCAGCAAATGAAATTGTCATTGGATTAACTACACCTCTATAAACAACATTCATTTTATCTGCAGAAATAGTTGCAGAATTTGGTCTTGGAACTACTACATAATTACCTTTAATTGGTAAACTTACAACTTTTCCACCTTCATCAAAGTTGAAAGAACCTGTAATCTCATGCTCTCCAACATTTCCTGCATTGAAAGAAAAGTTAGCTTGTCCAGCTTCTGCTTTTACCGTTTGACCATTAACAATAACAGATTTAGCCTGTAAAGATGGATCAAACTTACCTAAAATAATTTTTCCTTTAACCGCTTCTCCTTGGAAGAAAGCAGATTTTTCAGGAACAACTATAGGTTGGTATGCAGTTAAAGATGCTGCAGCAACTAAGTCAGACTGGAACATTCCACTAATAACATCACTTTCAGTAGTTTTAACATCACCTTGAATTTGTGATAATTTAGTTACAGTAGCAATTAAAGGAAAACCTTTATAGTTATAATCTAACCATGGTAAAGTTGCGCCTGCACTTTTTGATTTTACTGGAGCAGTTGCAAATCTTGCTTCAATTTTTTTCATTTCACCATCAGTAATAGAACTCCCTCCAGCTTTTTTGATATCAGCTGCAAAAGCAGCAAGTTTATCTAAAAACTCTTGTCCTTCTTTAGTAGGCTTATCACCTGCGAACCACATTTCATCAACAGCATCACCTTTGTCCATAGCTTCAAATGGTAAATTACCATCTTCATCTCTTTCAAGTTCACTAGTGATTTTTGTTTTAATACCCTCAATATAAGCATTAAAATCTTTAGATAATTTTCTAATTTTATCTACTTTAGCTTTTTTATCACCAAATTGACCTGGTTGATCAATAGCTTTTTGAGCTAATTGGTCAAATGATTGCTGATTACGAACATCAGCGATTCCATTTGATTCTATAATTTTATTGTTTAAAATACCAAAAGCAGATAATACTTCTTTTGACATATTTAAAGCTAACATTGCGATGAAAACCAGGTACATTAGGTTTACCATCTTTTGTCTAGGACTTAATTTTCCTCCAGCCATTTTCCTGTAATTAGTTTTTGATTATTAATTTATTAATTTTCGATAAAACTAATTATCCTCTAGTATTCATAGCAGTTAACATTCCACCATAAACAGAGTTTAAAGATGCGATGTTAGAAGTCATAGACTGCATTTGCTCTTTTAATTTAGTTGCGTTATCAGCAATTTCTTTATTTGCTTCAGCATTTCTTGAAGCGCTTTCTAATTGTACTTTATATAAACTATTTAAAGCTTCCATTTGAGCTGCTGCTTGAGACATCTCTTCAGAATATCTTTTTTGCGAAGCCATTGAATCTGCTGTAGGCGCAATAGATTTAGCTGCACCTTCGAAATTTTTGATACTTGTACCTAAACTTTCCATTAATGCACCATCAATTTTTGCTTCTTTTAATATATTATCTAATTTTTGAGACAATAATCCTTGAGCATCAGCTGGATTTTCTTTTTTAGCTTTTTTATCGTTAACAACACCATTTGATAATTCTGGATAAACTAAAGTCCAGTCTAAATCTTCTTCTGGAGTATCAAAAGCAGATAATCCAAAAATTAAGGCTTCCGTTCCTAATCCTGCAATCAACATAAAACTAGCTCCAGGCCAGTGCATTAATTTAAATAATGCTCCGATAATTACTACTGCCGCTCCCATACCGTAAGCGAAATTCATTGCTTTTTTGCTTAAAAATCCCATAATAAAATTTGTTTGTTAGTTAGTTAAGTTTAAAATATAAAATTGGTTAATATTTACTATTTAGGTCTGTTTCCAGTAGAACCTGTACCCATATAATCTTGCACAGTTCTAAATCCGATGTAACTTCTTGCAGAATCTGCATATTCATAATCACGAGTTGCTACTTGTAAGAAGTAACCAACATCTTTCCATGAACCACCTCTTACAACTTTACGTTGATTTTTACGGTCAGCTACATTTGGATTCATTGTAGAAACAAATTCATAAGCAGATGCATCATAAGCAGATTCAACCCACTCAGAAACGTTACCCGCCATATTGTATAAGTTATAATCATTTGGCTCATAAGATCTAGCCTCTACAGTATATAAAGCACCATCAGCTGCATAATCACCTCTGTTTGGCTTAAAGTTAGCCATAAAACAACCTCTGTCATTTTTAGCATAAGGACCTCCCCAAGGGAAAGTAGCAGATTCTATTCCACCTCTAGCAGCATATTCCCATTCAGCCTCAGTTGGCAAACGGAAAGAGTTTACTTGATCTCTACCTTTTTTCTTTTTAACATAAGAATTTTTATATAAAGTTCTCCATGCACAAAAAGCCTTAGCTTGATTCCAAGAAACACCTACTACAGGATATTCTCCATAAGCTTGATGCCAAAAATAATCGTTATGCATTGGCTCATTATAAGAATAAGCGAAATCTTTAATCCATGCAGTTGTGTCAGGATAAACTTCAATAGGTTTATTTTCATCATAAAGTCCTTTACGACCTTTTTTCTTTACCGCTTGATTCCAATCAACTTCTCTAAATTTGAATTTTAATTTAGACATATCCATTGTTTTCAAACCATTATATGATTCAGATTCTGGTAAATACATAGAATCCATTACCTCAACATAATACTCATCTGGATAAGCTTGAGGATCAACAAGTAATTTTATTTTTTTATTTAATTTTCTACCAGCATACATATCATCGTCTGTACCAATACTATAGTAGTTTTCATACATATATTTATCATATGCAGACATTTCTTCAACATTAGCGTCAGCAAAAGCATAATCCCCGATACTTCCACCATCTTTACCGCTTCTTCCTCCTTCAGCAGGCTTTTGCCCTACTTCGTCAGCAAGAATTGCTAATCTAGTTCTTATTGTTGAATCTTTTACCCATTCGATAAATTGACGGTACTCACTATTAGTAATTTCTGTTTCATCCATATAAAATGATCGAACCGTAACTGTTTTTGTTGGTGCATCTTGGATATTAGCTAAATCATCATCTGATTTACCCATAATAAAGGCTCCGCCTGGAATTAATGCCATTCCATAAGGCTTTTCTGGATGCCATTTTTTTCCTTTGACACCTACTAACTCACCTCTATCACCCTTGCTACAACTAGCAAAAAATGACAAAATCAACGTAAATGCAACTAACTTCTTCATATAAACTGGGGTTAATTATAATTTCTCTTTTAAAGGCGTAAACCTATTTAATAATTTTGAAAAAAACAATTATTTTTAAAAAAATCTTAAAAATATATTAAAATTAACAAAATTAAGTTTCACTCTTTTTTATAAATTTTACTCTAAATAATGCTCCTTCTCTGTGCTTTCCACCATCTTTCAGGCATTTCACCCTCACAAGACGCTAAATAATCATCATACGAACAGGGTAATAACGTATTTCTTTTTAATTTATTATTAACATTTGATTTTATTGGTATTTCAATCCACCATCTACTCGTTTTATCACTTTTATAGAAAACCAACTCATCCTCTTCTATTAATACCGTATATTTTAAATAATTCTCTTTACTTCCGAAAGGATATTCATTTGATCTAAAACTAAACCCTTCGAGGAAATACCATATTACTTGTGCAACTAAATTAAATTCAATTTGTTCATGATTAAAGCTAAACACACCAAAAGACGTAACCTTATCACTTATTCCTGCATATCTTGATAAAGCACAAATTTCTTTTCCTGAAAACCCATTTGGATTAAAGTCTATAAAATTACCTGAAAATGATGATTGTACAGATGTCATATCTATACTTACAAAATCAGCATCTCTAAAAACAGGTTCTGCTATTGCAATATTATTTGAGACCTCACCAAGTCGATATGCTTCAAAATAAAGCTTATCAATCAAATCAATCTCTTCTTGAGAATTAAAGTAGGTCTGATAACCAATATTACTGTAATTAAACAAATTATTTGGCTCTTGAACAATTATATTTGACAGATAAGAGTTAGCCAAGTTAGTGCTTTCTTTTGAAAAATCAAATTTATTATCCACAGAAACAAAATTCACCATTTGATCTAACCCGTCATAAGACCTATACATTGGGTATGACAAATCTTGACTTCCCCCTATAATAATAGGTATTATTTTTTTTCTTAATAAGTCTTCACAAATAGTTTGAACTAAAAAATAAGTGTCTTTTAAGGACTCTCCAGCTTCAATAGTTCCTAGATCCGCGATAGCGACATTCCAGTTTCCTGGATACAAACCATACAATGCTCTTCTGAAACCATCTAACGAATTTTGTGAATTTTCTTTCTCTAAACCCCTAAACTCATTTACTCCAATTATTGCGATTGATACCGAATCTAAATTTGGAAAATCACTATCTGTATGCAAAGTGATTTTTTTTCCCAAAGCTTGCTTCGACAATCCATCTACATATTCAATACACGATTTTGATAACGGCTGTAAGAAATCAAAAACCATATGTTATTTTTTAGTTGTTGTTTTTTTCTTTACTGGAGCTTTCTTTTTAGCAGCGGTTTTTTTAGCAGGTGCTTTCTTCTCAATCATTTCTTTTACTTCATCTAAAGTTAAAGCTTTTGCGTCTACATCCTTACTTAGTTCAATTTTCACTTTACCTTTTAAAATAACTGATCTCCCCCATCTTGCTTTTTCAACTCTAATTCCATCTTCTTTCCAGTCGTGAATAACTTTGTCAATCTCTTTTTGAATCTTATCTTCAATTAGCTCAACAATATTTTTTTGAGTTAAATTATCAAAATCGTACTTTTTATTCACATTGATGAAAATTCCGTTCCATTTTAAAAAAGGTCCAAATCTCCCTACTCCTTTTTGTACTGGTAATTCTTGGAAAGTCGCAATTGGAGCATCAGCTGCTTCTTTTTCTGCAATTAATTCCTTTGCTCTATCAAAAGTAACATCTAGTGGATCTTCTCCTTTTGGTAAAGAAATAAACATTTTACCAAATCTCACATAAGGACCAAATCTACCGTTACTCACCTCAATCTCTTCGTCTTTATGTGTACCTAAATTTTTAGGCAACAAGAACAACTTTAAAGCTTCTTCTAAAGTAATTGTTCCAATATTTTGATCAGACATTAAACTTGCAAATTGTTTTTCTTCATCTTCAGCATCTCCAATTTGAGCCATTGGACCGAATTTTCCTAAACGCACTAAAATTGGCTTCCCTGATTTTGGATCTTTCCCTAATATTCTTTCTCCACTTTCTCTTTCAGCATTTTCTTCTACATCAACAACATTTGGATGAAATTTAGAATAAAATTCATTCATCATATTGGTCCAATCGATATTTCCTTCTGCAATTTCGTCAAAATCTTGCTCTACTTTTGCTGTAAAGTTATAATCTAAAATAGCTGAGAAATTTTTAACCAAAAAATCATTTACAATTGTTCCAATATCTGTTGGAACTAACTTCCCTTTATCTGAACCTACATTTTCGCTTAAAACTTGCGATTTAATAGTTGAAGCTAATAATGAGATTTGAGTATATTTTCTTTCAACACCTTCAGAACTTCCTTTCTCAACATAATTACGATTGATAATAGTTGAAATGGTTGGCGCATAAGTTGACGGACGACCAATTCCTAATTCTTCTAATTTCTTAACCAAAGCAGCCTCTGTATAACGTGCTGGCGGTCTAGAAAAACGTTCTGTAGCTTGTATGTATGTGTTTGTTAATTTTTCGTTTACTTTCATTGCTGGAAGCATTCCTTCCTGTTCTTCCTCATCATCATCATGACCTTCAAGGTATACTTTCAAAAATCCTTCAAACTTAATTACTTCTCCACTTGCTGCAAAAAGTTCTTTATGATTATTTGCTTCAATTTTAACATTAGTACGCTCTAATTGCGCTTCACTCATTTGCGAAGCTAAAGTTCGTTTCCAAATTAAATCATATAAACGCGCTTGATCTCTGTCAATATTTACGGTATGCAAAGACATATCTGTAGGACGAATTGCCTCGTGAGCTTCTTGAGCCCCTTTGCTTTTTGAAGTATATTTTCTTGGCTTACTGTACTCTTTACCATATGAACGAATAATTTCTGCTTCTGCAGCTGTCATTGCTTCATTAGATAAATTCACACTATCTGTTCTCATATAAGTAATCAAACCGGCTTCATACAATCTTTGTGCAATTTGCATTGTAATTCCAACTGGTAAGTATAATTTACGAGCTGCTTCTTGTTGCAAAGTTGAAGTTGTAAATGGCGCAGCTGGCGATTTTTTTGTAGGTTTTGTTTCTAAATCAGCTACTTTATAATTGGAACCAATATTTTTTTGTAAAAAATCTTCTGCTTCTTTTTTAGTGCTGAAATTTTTAGGAAGTTTTGCTTTAAATAATTTTCCAGCTTCGTTTGTAAATTCAGCTGTTATAGAATAAGTTCCTTGAGCATTAAATTCTTGAATTTCTCTTTCGCGCTCAACGATTAATCGAACAGAAACTGATTGAACTCTTCCTGCAGACAATCCTCCTTTTACTTTTTTCCATAAAACCGGAGATAATTCATAACCTACTAATCGGTCTAAAACTCTACGTGCTTGCTGAGCATTTACTAAGTTATAATCAATTCCTCTTGGATTTTCAATTGCTTTTTGAATAGCTGTTTTTGTAATCTCATGAAAAACAATTCGTTTTGTTTTGTCTTTATCTAATTTAAGTTCTTCAGCTAAATGCCAAGATATAGCTTCTCCTTCACGATCTTCATCGGAAGCCAACCAAACCATATCGGCTTTTTTAGACAAGTCTTTTAGTTTTTTTACTAAAGCTTTCTTATCAGCAGAGACTTCGTATTTAGGTTTGAAGCCATTTTCAACATCTACTCCAATTTCTTTAGAAGGTAAGTCTGCAATATGTCCATAACTAGATTCAACTTGGAAATCTTTACCTAAAAATTTCTCTATTGTTTTTGCCTTTGCAGGTGACTCAACTATTACTAAATTCTTTGCCATTATAAAAGTTTGTTTGGCGCAAAAGTATGGGTTTTTTTTAAATTTCAAGTTTTTAGAAAAAAAATTAAGTTAAGATTACACTTTTTAAGGCTAAAATGTATCATGAAAAATCTGTCAAGTTGTCATATTTTACTTTTTAATATTATCTTTGCAGTTGGAAAAAGAGAAAAACCTTTTATGGAAAAGACAATTGATGAAAACAAACAAGGAACTAAACTTGTTTTAGAAGAAAAAAAAGAAAATACAAAAAAGCTTTTTATAGAAAGTTATGGTTGCGCTATGAACTTTTCTGATAGTGAAATTGTAGCATCCATACTTAATAAACAAGGATACAATACAACAGACAAACTTGAAGAAGCTGATTTAGTTTTAGTCAATACATGCTCTATTAGAGACAAAGCAGAGCAAACAATTAGAAAAAGACTTCAAAAATATAATGCTGTAAAACGCGACATTAATCCTGGGATGAAAGTTGGTGTTTTAGGTTGTATGGCAGAGCGTCTAAAAGAAAAATTTCTAGAAGAAGAAAAAATTGTTGATTTAGTTGTTGGTCCAGATGCATATAAAGACATTCCAAACTTATTAAACGAAGTTGAAGAAGGTAGAGATGCTATCAATGTTATTCTTTCTAAAGAAGAAACGTATGGCGATATTTCTCCTGTTCGATTAAACAGTAACGGAATTAATGCTTTTGTATCAATTACTCGTGGATGTGATAATATGTGTACTTTTTGTGTAGTTCCTTTTACAAGAGGAAGAGAACGAAGCAGAGAGCCACAAAGTATTTTAGACGAAATAGCAGATTTATGGGGCAGAGGTTTTAAAGAAGTTTGTTTATTAGGCCAAAATGTAGATAGTTATCTATGGTATGGTGGAGGCTTGAAAAAAGATTTTGAAAAAGCTTCAGAAATGCAAAAAGCAACTTCTGTAGATTTTGCTCAATTATTAGATATGTCTGCGAAAGCATTTCCTAAAATGCGTTTTCGTTTCTCTACCTCAAATCCGCAAGATATGCACGAAGAAGTGTTACATATAATTGCAAAACATCAAAATGTATGTAATTACATTCATTTACCTGTTCAAAGTGGAAGCACGAGAATTTTAAAAGAAATGAATCGTCAGCACACACGTGAAGAATATATGACTTTGGTTGACAAAATCAAACAAATAATCCCTGACTGTACCATTTCACAAGATATGATTACAGGTTTTCCAACAGAAACAGAAGAAGATCATCAAGACACATTATCATTAATGCGTTATGTAAGGTATGACTTTGGCTATATGTTTTCTTATTCTGAACGACCAGGAACTATGGCTGCTAGAAAGCTAGAAGATGATGTTCCTGAAGAAGTGAAGAAACGTAGATTACAAGAAATTGTAGATTTACAACAAGAATTATCATTAGAAAGAACGCAGCGATTTATAGGAAAAACTGTTGAGATTTTAGTTGAAAGAGAATCAAAAAAATCAAAAGAAGAATGGAGCGGAAGAAATTCTGAAAACATGGTTACTGTTTTTCCAAAAGAAAACTATAAGCCAGGTGATTTTGTAATGGTTGAAGTACATGATTGTTCATCAGCAACACTTAAAGGAAAAGCCATTGGTTATTCTAAAATGCAATAATTTAGTTTAAAAGAATTCATAAATGGAATCTATACAAGCCACAAAACAACGATTTGAAATAATTGGAAACGATCCGAAACTAAATCGTGCCATTGAAAAAGCAATACAAGTTGCTCCTACTGATATTTCTGTATTAGTTACAGGTGAAAGTGGTGTAGGAAAGGAAAGTCTTCCCAAAATAATACATTCGCTTTCACATCGCAAACATGCAAAATACATTGCTGTAAACTGCGGAGCAATCCCAGAAGGCACAATTGATAGTGAATTGTTTGGTCATGAAAAAGGTTCTTTTACTGGCGCAACAAATGCTCGTGACGGATATTTCGAAGTGGCTGATGGAGGAACTATATTTTTAGATGAAGTTGGAGAATTACCTTTAACAACTCAAGTACGTTTATTACGTGTTTTAGAAAATGGCGAATTCATTAAAGTGGGTTCTTCAAAAGTTCAAAAAACTAATGTTAGAATAGTAGCTGCTACAAATGTGAATATGTTTGAAGCAATTGAAAAAGGAAAATTTAGAGAAGATTTATATTATCGTTTAAGCACTGTTGAGATTTTACTTCCACCTTTAAGAGATAGAAAAGAAGACATTCATTTATTATTTAGAAAATTTGCTGCTGATTTTGCGCATAAATATAAAATGCCGCCTATTAAATTGTCTAACGAAGCAATTCAATACCTTGTGCAATATAGATGGGGTGGTAATATTAGACAATTAAGGAATATTGCCGAACAAATTTCTGTTTTAGAAACTAACAGAGAAACTTCTTTACAAACTTTAAAAGGTTATTTACCTCAGCAAGGAAACAATTTACCTTCGGTAATCAATACTAAAAAATCAGAAAATGATTTTAGTAATGAACGCGAAATTTTATACAAAGTCCTCTTTGACATGAAGAGCGATTTAAATGATTTAAAGAAACTGACTCTTGAATTAATGCAAAATGGAAATTCTAAAGTTCAAGAAGACCAAAAAAATTTAATTAAAAGAATTTACGATAAAAATGAAGATAGTTCTATCTTTGAAAAAGAGAAAAAAACTGAATTACTTGAATCTTCAACAGACGAACTCTCTCAAGAAGAGTTTATAGACAATGAGGAAGATGACGATTCAAATTATCTTTTTGCAGAAGCAGTTGAGGAAGAAGAAACATTAAGTTTAGAAGCTAAAGAAATTGAATTGATTAAAAAATCTTTAGAACGCAACAATGGAAAAAGAAAAGCTGCCGCAGATGAATTAGGGATTTCTGAAAGAACCCTTTATAGAAAAATCAAACAGTACGATTTATAAGTTAAACATGAAAAAAGTTATTTATACATTATTAATTGGATTAGCGCTAACTTTAAACAGTTGTAGTGTTTATAATTTCACTGGAACAGGTAAAATTGATGCAGACACTTTTCAGGTAAACTATTTTCAAAATAATGCGGAATTAGTTGAACCAGGTATTGAAAGAACATTCACAATTAGGTTGCAAGAAATATTACAAAATCAAACGAGTTTAAATCTAACCAACCAAGGGGGTGATTTATTATACGAAGGAGAGATTGTTGAATATAGAATTACACCAATGACTGCAACTTCAAACCAAACAGCAGCTCAAAACAGACTTACAATTGCTGTAAACGTTCGTTTTTCAAACAAAAATAAGGAAGACGATAATTTCGAAAAGCGTTTTTCTTTTTATCATGATTATGATGCAAATGATCAAATGACTGGGAGTAGGCTAACAACTGCTCTTGATGAAATTTTCGAAAGAATAACACAAGACATATTTAATGAATCATTAGCAAAATGGTAATTTAAAATAAAAAACAAATTGAACACCACTGATTTAACATATTTACTTAATAAACCTTATGCTTTAAATGAAAAGCAAACCATTGCATTGGAAACTGTTCTACATGAATTTCCATATTTTCAAGCTGCAAGAGTTCTTCATCTAAAAGGATTATTAAATCAAGATAGTTTCAGATACAATTACGAATTAAAGAAAACGGCAGCTAATACTGTTGATAGAACAATACTTTTTGATTTTATTACTTCAAATGAGTTTACAACTATTCAAAGCAACTTAATTGACGAAGAAATAGCAAACATCAAAAACATAAGTGTTGTACAAAGCGAAATAATTGAAGAAATAAAAGCTTCAAATATAGAAATTGAAACCGAAGCTGAAGTAGAGGATGATGATTTGGAAATTGGCAAGCCTTTAGCTTTTGAAAATAGCGAAAAGCATTCATTTCAAGAATGGCTTAAGTTGACTAAAATAGCACCTATTGAAAGAGAAGAATCGTCTAATAACGAAGAAGAAAAAGAGGAAAAACAAAAAAAGATAGAAATTATTGACCGATTTATTGAATTAAATCCGAAAATTTCACCCGTAAAAGAAACAGTCAAAACTCCTTCTAACATTAACCTAAATAACGACGAACCAACACACTTAATGACAGAAACGTTGGCTAAAGTTTATTTAGAACAAAAAAAATTCAATAAAGCAATACAAGCTTATGAGATTTTAATTTTGAAATATCCAGAAAAAAGTGGTTTCTTTGCAGACCGAATAAAAAAAATAAAAGATTTACAACAAAATAATTAATTATGGGATTCACAGGTTTTTTAATCGCAATAGCATTAGTTTGCTTTTTATTAATATTAGCAATTATGGTTCAAAACCCTAAAGGTGGTGGACTTTCTTCTTCATTTGGAGGCTCTCAACAAATGGGTGGAGTACAAAAAACTACAGACTTTTTAGATAAAAGTACTTGGACGTTAGGTGGTATTTTAATTGCTTTAATATTATTATCTACACTTGCTTTTAATAATGGAAACACAAGTGGTTCTAAAATATTAGGAAACGATGATGCAGCAGCTACTACAACTATCGCTCCTACGCCAGAAGCTACTCAACAAGCCGCTGAAACTGCAACTCCTACGGAAGAAGCAGCGAAATAAGCTTAAAACAATATTTTAAAAATGCCAGCCTGTCAGTGCTGGCATTTTTTTTACAAGAAAAATTGTCATAAAAATGCTTTGGCACAATTTCTGAAATCCATTATTCATAAAAATAAAATTAAAAAAATACATAAATTATGTCACTAAAAATTAAACCACTTTCAGATCGTGTAGTTATTGAGCCAATGGCTGCTGAAACTACAACTGCTTCAGGATTAATCATTCCTGACACTGCTAAAGAAAAACCACAAAAAGGAACTGTAGTTGCAGTTGGAAATGGTAAAAAAGACTATACAATGACTGTTAAAGTTGGTGATACAGTATTGTATGGCAAATATTCTGGTACAGAGCTTAAATATGAAGGTAATGATTACCTTATCATGAAAGAAGAAGAAATTTACGCTATTATCTAAAAGTAAATTGCATTTTGTATAATGTAGAAGAACTTTAAACATTTAAAACACAATCAATTTAAAAAACAAAAAAATGGCAAAAGATATAAAATTTGATATAGACGCAAGAGATGGACTAAAAAGAGGTGTTGATGCTTTAGCAAACGCTGTGAAAGTTACTCTAGGTCCAAAAGGAAGAAACGTAATTATTAGCAAATCATTCGGCGGACCATCTGTAACTAAAGATGGTGTTACAGTAGCAAAGGAAATAGAATTAGCTGACCCATTAGAAAACATGGGAGCTCAAATGGTTAAAGAAGTTGCTTCTAAAACTAATGACTTAGCTGGTGATGGAACAACAACTGCAACAGTTCTTGCTCAAGCAATTGTAAAAGAAGGATTAAAAAACGTTGCTGCTGGAGCAAACCCAATGGATTTAAAAAGAGGAATTGACAAAGCTGTAGAGGCAATTGTTGAAGAACTTGGAAAACAATCTCAAACAGTTGGCAATTCTACAGAAAAAATAAAGCAAATCGCTTCAATTTCGGCAAATAATGACGAAGTTATTGGTGAGTTAATTGCTAATGCATTTAGCAAAGTAGGAAAAGAAGGTGTAATCACGGTTGAAGAAGCTAAAGGAACAGATACTTATGTAGACGTTGTTGAAGGTATGCAGTTTGACAGAGGATACCTTTCTCCTTATTTCGTAACAGATGCAGATAAAATGGTGGCTGAATTAAACAATCCATACATATTATTATTCGACAAAAAAATATCAAACTTACAAGAGATATTACCAATACTTGAGCCAGTTGCTCAATCAGGAAAACCTTTATTGATTATTGCAGAAGATGTAGACGGTCAAGCTTTAGCAACACTTGTTGTTAATAAATTAAGAGGTGGGTTAAAAATTGCTGCTGTAAAAGCTCCAGGTTTTGGAGACAGAAGAAAAGCAATGCTTGAAGATATCGCAATTTTAACCGGAGGAACTGTAATTGCAGAAGAAAGCGGATATTCTTTAGAAAACGCTACTTTAGAAATGTTAGGTACTGCAGAAAATGTTACCATTGATAAAGACAATACAACAATTGTAAATGGAGCCGGAAGTGCAGATAACATTAAAGCAAGGGTAAATCAAATCAAAGCACAAGTTGAAACTACAACTTCTGATTATGATAGAGAAAAATTACAAGAACGCTTGGCTAAATTAGCAGGTGGAGTTGCTGTATTATATGTGGGCGCTGCTTCTGAAGTTGAAATGAAAGAGAAAAAAGACAGAGTTGACGATGCACTACATGCAACGAGAGCTGCTGTTGAAGAAGGTATTGTTGCTGGTGGTGGTGTTGCTTTGGTAAGAGCAAAAGCTGTTTTAGCTAAATTAAAGGCTGAAAACCCAGATGAAGCTACTGGTATTCAAATTGTAAACAAAGCTGTTGAAGCACCTTTAAGGACTATTGTAGAGAATGCTGGAGGAGAAGGTTCGGTAGTTATTGCTAAAGTATTAGAAGGAAAAGGTGATTTTGGATTTAATGCTAAAACAGGAGAATATGTTCAAATGCTTAAAGCTGGAATTATTGACCCTAAAAAAGTAACTAGAGTTGCACTTGAAAATGCTGCTTCGGTCTCAGGAATGATCCTTACAACAGAATGTGCACTTATTGACATTAAAGAAGAAAGTTCTGCAATGCCAATGGGTGGAGGCATGCCAGGAATGATGTAAGTTTTTTTTTATAAATAAAATCAAAACTGCTTGGATAATCCAAGCAGTTTTTTTTATTTTACAGAAAAAAATATGAACTTAAAATGTTTGATTTTCGGAATTCTTCTAATTACAGGAATCACTTTTGGACAAGACTTCAGTAATTCATCAAAAGAAAGAATAACTTCTTCAATAATTAATCATTTTAAATTAGACAGGGAAAATATTTATTTACATCTCAATAAAAACACTTATTTATCTAATGAAACCTTGTGGTTTAAAGGTTACATAGTTGATAAAAAAGAAAGTAAACTAAATTATCAAACTACAAATGTTTTTGTCAATGTTTATGATGGAAATAAAAAAGAAATAAAAACGCACCTATTTTATAGTTCTAATGGAATTATAATTGGCCAAATTAAACTAGACGAAAATCTTGAATCAGGAACATATTATCTTCATGTATATACAAATTATATGAATAACTTTCCTGAAGACGAATCTTCACTTAAAGCGTTTGAATACATAAACACTAAAGATAAAGTAATAGACAATAATTATTCTTCAAATGATTTAAATATTAATTTTTCATTTGAAGGTGGAAACCTATTATATAATTCAGACAACACAGTTGTAACCTCAATAAAAGACTGTAATGGGAAAGGGCTTAAAATCTCAGAAATTTCAGTTAAAGATTCAAAAAACAACATTGTTAATACGTTTGCAACAAATGAATTTGGTTTAGGTAAATTCCAAATACAAAATACTCTAAATGAAAAATATAAATTAGAAATAAAAAATAAAAATTCAATAATTGAAAAAGAACTACCACTCCCTGTTATTGAAGGAATTAACATCATTGCAAATAACTTTGCATTTGAAGACAAGTTTATAATAAAAGCATGCACTAATAAAAACACTTTAGAAAAATCAAAAAACAAGCCTTATTTAATTCTTATACAAAAAAATGATTTCGTAAACTATATCAATTTAGATTTTGGAACAGAGACTAGCAAAGAGTTAGTATTAAATAAAAACGTTCTTTTCAAAGGGATAAATACAATTAGACTTATAGATGATGAACTTAACTTAATATCGGAAAGAATAATTTACAACCCAATACAGAACAATACTAAATTTACTATTTCTAATCAAATTAAAAAAGGCGACAGCATTAGAATTAAAGGCGCTACAAAAGACAGAATATCAAATTTTAGCATAAGTATTCTTCCTAAAAATAACATTTCTACTTCAAATTCAATTCATGACGAATTAGTCTTTAATAATTATTTGAAAAACAAGATTAGTAATTCTGATTATTTTTTAAATCAATCGACTAGAAAAAAACAATATGAACTAGATTTATTTTTAATTAATAACAGTCCAAAAACAGAATGGAAAGAGATTATTAAAAATACTATTACCGAAAAATACACATTTGATATTGGTTTAGATATAGAAGGAAAAATTAATCAAGTGATTAACAATCCTTCAAAAATGAAACTTCGATTATTTTCAATAAACGGAGTAAATGAGTTAGCTGACATTGATGAAGACAATAGTTTTATTTTTAAAAATATTCTAGCAATAGATTCGAGTAACTTCCATTTTTCATTGCTAAAAGATGAGAGTAAACTGCAAAGCTTAAATGTATATTCAATTATTAAAAATAATAATAGAAAATTTTTAAAACCATTAAATATCAAAAAACAAATTTGTAATGACAAATCTTATATTTTATCTAACGGCAACAACAGTTTCGAATTTCCTTTTTTAGAAAATCAAATACAGTTAAATAATGTTACAATTATTACTGCAAAAAAAGAAAAAATGAATTTTCTTGGTCAATACAATAACAGTATGGCAAGAGCTTATAAAATTTCAGATGAAGACTTTGGGTCTTTTAGAGATGTTTTGTCATTTATTGCTTCTCATGGATATGATGTTAGCACACAAGGAGGAACGGTCACAATAAACTCTAGAGTTACAAGATCAATTTTAGGCTCTAGAAGCCCAGCCGTTTTCTTAGACAATGCGCCAATTACAGATTTTTACTTGTTAGCAAATTTAAACCTAAATGAAGTTGATGAAATATATTTTAATAAAAATGGTTACGGAATGGGTATGGATGGTATGAACGGGTCTATTAGAATTTATAGAAAAATTCAATTTACAGAAAGTGTATCTAGTGTAAAAGTAAAGTCTAAATCTTTAGTCATTAAAAATGGGTTTGAAAAACTAATATCTTATGCAAATCCAAAATATATTGATTATCAAAGTAGTTCATTTAGTCAATATGGAACGCTTCATTGGGAACCTAGTATATATACTAATGAAATAGGCGAATTTGAGTTTTCATTTCCGCATTTTAACCAAAAAGAAATTATATTAAACATTCAAGGAATTGACAATCAAGGAGATTTTTATTCAGAAAATATAATTTTAAACAACTAATAAAAAAAACCGATTAGAATATCTAATCGGTTTTTTTTATTAGTTGTTTAAAAACTATTCTTTTTTAGTCCAATCAAAATTAGTGACATAAGTCATTCTAATTGTTGGATTGCTTTCTTGAATTGTATTAGAAAAATTCCAAATATTTTGATGAATATAATTTAATTGCAATTGATGATTAGCATTTAAGTTATAACCTAAACCAGCAATAACTCTATTTTGATTAAACAATGTTTTACCAGCATTCACTCCAATATTCAAAAAAGCTTCGTCACCTAAAACAGCAAAAAGCTTAGCTTTATCATCAACTTTTGTCAAAGTATAATTGACTAAAAACATATAACGAACTCTATTTCTATATTCATAATGATCTATTTCAAAGTCATTTGTTGAACTGTTTCTTTTAGCAATTCCTACAAATCTATTTTCATCTCTTAATCGATGAATGAATTTAAAATTATCTTTAGTGTGTGTATAAACTCCTTGAATCCAAACATGATTTTCTGGACTTGTAATTTTATTTAATGCTGGATCACCATAAGAATAAGTCTCATAATGCGTAAATCCAACACTTCCTGTAAATTTTGAAGTAAATTTATAATCTAACGATGGACGAATAAACCATTGTTGTTTTTCCGAAAAGCCATTTGCATAACGCATCGTTGCTTCAACTGTAAAAGAAGTCTTTTCAGAAATCATATTCTTACCTACATAATGAAACCAAATGTCATTATTTTGACTTTTAACTTGTGCAATAGTGTTAAGTGATACTGACATAACTAATGCAAAGAATACTATTTTATATTTTTTTAAATTCATTTTATTTCATTTATTAAAATAGCTTTAAGCGCCTCATCCAAAAATAAGACGCAAATTGCTAAATAACTAATTCAACCAATTTTAATATTATTTATTTTTTCTTCCAGATAATGGATGGTCAGACAACGGTTTATGGTTTTCTAATCCAATAATTGTAACAGAACTGTTATCATTTGATTCATAATCATGCTTAAAGTGTTCTAAATTTTCCATTACAGAATGGTCTACTAATTTTGTTTTCTTTAAATCGATAGTCACATTAAACCCTGGAGGAATAGCATCTAATTTTCTTTTTACACCTAAATAATTACTAAAAATAGCTGCTTTATCAATTTCAACTAAATAATTATTTCCTTCAAAAGAAACTAACGTTGGAGCTTTAAAGAAAGATGAAATTGGAGTTCCGTTAATTAAATGAATTATCATTTTTAAGACCATCCCTGCAGCAATACCAATTAATAAATCTTCAAATAATGTAAAGAAAATAGTAACTAGAAAAATTGCTAATTGCTCTTTACCAATTTTGAAAGTATGGACAAATTCTTTCGGATGAGCCAATTTAACTCCTACACTAATTAGCATCGCAGCCAAGGCAGCATTAGGAATTAACTCTAAAATAGGAGTCGCTAACAAAACAAATATTAAAATAAAAAAACCATGAAAAAAATTAGCCCATCTTGTAACTCCTCCGTTATTCACATTTGAAGAAGAACGTGCTACTTCAGAAATCATTGGCAAACCTCCTAAAAATGCCGCGATTGTATTTCCTATACCCACAGCAATTAAGTCTTTATTCATATCAGACTTACGTTTAAAAGGATCCATTAAATCAATTGCCTTAACCGTTAAAAGCGATTCTAACGAACCTACTAATGCAAACATAATAACAAATTTTATAAATAACCCCGTTTGAGAAATTCCAGCAAAACTTGCATTTATATTAATGTTATCAATTAAACTGCCTATTTTAACTAAAGCATAAGCCGGTTCTGTTTCTTTGAAGTGCATAAATAACTCACATGGAATAGCAAATAATAAAACTACTAATGGAGCAGGAATCATTTTAATTGTTTTGTTCTTGATATATGGCCACCCCATCATTACAGCTAAACTTACAATACCAATAAATGAAGCCTTTGGATCTAGATTCATAATGAAATTTGGAATATTCATCAATAACTGAATTGGCCCTTTTCCTTTAGCTAAAGTTGGATCATCGTTTAACAAAATAGGTATTTGCTTAGCTATAATGATAATTCCAATAGCAGCAAGCATTCCATGAATTGCAGACAATGGAAAAAAATCAGCTAGTTTTCCTAATTTAAAAACACCAAATAATATTTGAATTACACCTGCAACAACCATTGCTCCTAATGCCAATTTCCATCCTAAAGCATTATCGCCTTGACCAAATTCTGCAACTGCACCTGCAACAATAACAATCAAACCTGCTGCAGGTCCTTTTATAGTTAATCTTGAACCCATAAAGAAACTAACAACAATACCACCAATAATTGCTGTCAACAACCCCATAATAGGCGGAAATTCAGAAGCCTTTGCAATACCTAAACTTAATGGTAATGCTAATAAAAAAACAATAAAACCAGAAATAACATCTGATCTGAAATTTTCTTTTAATCCTGCTAACCCATCAGCAGGTATAAATTTTTTAATTTTTGTATTCATTATTTTTTGAATTATTTTTTAAAAATTGATTTTTTTAAGTTCTATTAAGAAGATTTATAAGGCAATTCATGATATGTTTTTATATGTGGACCAAGAAATAATCGAGTGTATATTCGAATTCCTGCAATTCCAGATACTATAAAACTTGAGGCTATAAAAAAGGCTAATACTATCTGATTACTTTCTACGTGACTAAATATTAAATCCTCACCTATGAAAGTGGTTGTAATTGGAAATCCTGTAACTCCTAAAGCAGCTAATAAGAAGAAGAATGCAAACTTAGGATGTTCATACACATGTCCTAAATATTGGTTTAAGTTCACATTTGCTTCCATTTTTTTCAGTCGAAGTAATGCAAAATAACCCACAACACCAGCAACAACAATTCCTGATAAATAGACTACTAATTCTGAGTAATCTACTTTTTCATTAAATACTATTGCTAATGCAATCCAAAAGTGATTTAAGACAATTAGAATCCATGCAATAAAAGGACTATTTCTTTCTGAAAAAGCTTTAAACACAAATAACAAACCAATAAAAGCAAATAGTTCAGGTAAAATATTAATAATTTGGACAGGCACTATATCATTAAATTCATAAAAGATAACTCCTAAAAGATAAGTAGGTATAAAAATTACAAATAACTTTCTGATGTTTAAAAAATCTAAAGATTTACCTAAAGTTTTTAAAGGTTTCCAAAGTACTAAATTCATGAATTGCTCTAATTTAAACTCTTTTAAACTCAATATATATAAAGCATATTCTAAACGTTTTGGCAATGTATTTTTAATCCCTCTTTCCTTTGGTTGAAAATTGTAAAATTGTTCGCGAATCATGTAACTCACCACAGATGGAGAAACCAATAATTGATACGTTCTTAAAAAAGCATTTCCGGCAAAATGAAACAAGGCTAATGTTTCAAAACCAAGAGCGACTTCAATAAAAATTAATCCAATTTGAGAAATAGAACTATATGCAACCTGGCTTTTAACAGAAGATTGCACTTTAGCCATATAAGCAGCCATGACACTTGTTGTTAAACCCATTAAACCAATGGCAATTCGCATTGAAGTTTGATGTTCCCAAAAAGGAAAAGTTCGCAACATTAAGAAAACTCCTAAATGAACAGAAAGTGAACCATAGAAGATAGCGCTTGAAGGCGTTGGTCCTTCCATAGCTCTTGGTAGCCAAGAAGAAAATGGGATTTGAGCTGATTTTGCAGCTGCAGCTAATGCTAGTGAAAGTGCAATAAAAGTTCCTATTAACGTATGATTTTGTAAATGCTCGTTAACCAATTCGAAATTATTCATCTTCATAAAAGTGATGTTTTCATGAAATAAATGATGACTTGCCCACATGGCTAAGATCATTCCAATATCACCAATTCTATAAATTGAAAATACTTTAAATGCATTTTTAACTGGCAAATAACGTTCTCTATAAAAAGCAATTAACAAGAAAGATGAAATTCCGATGATTTCCCAACCAATGAAAAGTGTTTCAAAATTTCCAGATAATATTGCTAAATTATATCCGAAAAAGAAGAACAAAACGGTATTAAAAAAACGTTTGTATCCTTTTTCTCTGTGTAAATAATAACGGCTATACGTTGTAATCATTGAAGTTAAAAGTGCTCCAATGAATAAATATACTGCTGAAATTTTATCAAAATAAAAATCAATAAAAAACTCGTAATGCTCTGTTTTTAGAAGTGTACCTTCATTTAAGTTTAAATGTTTTGCACCGTCAATCAGCCAAAAAACAATAAATACAATTAAAGCAATCAATTGTATAAAAACAGTTCCAAATGCTACCCAAGAAATTAAAGCTTCTTTTTTTTCTGGCAAGAGTAAACTTATGATAAAACCTACTAAAGGTAGTGCTATAAAAAATATTAATAACTCGTTCATCTTACCTTAATTTAAAATTCCAATTGGAAGGTTATCAATAGTTTCTTCAGCTAATTTTAATTCATCAGTTACGCTAACGATTTCTTGTTGAACTGGTGTGTAAATTTCAAAATCTCCAGCTTGAAAATGGTATAAATCTAAAGTTTCCGGGTGCACTACAACAAGTTTCACCCATTCGTTAATAAACCATTCGTAAGTCGCTGGACTTTTGGTTATAGCGTATTTTACCTTTTCAGGGAAGTGTTCTACAATTACCAATAAACGAAGAGGATCATGTACTTCAATCATTTGGCTAGGTAAACCTGGGCGTAAATCGCCATCAATACCATTTGCAACACCAATTAATCCCATAACATTATGAGGCAATTTGCTTCCTGCACCTAATTTTTGATTGTCAACTCTTGAGAAATAATATTCTAGATTAATACCGCCACCCACAGGAGCAACTGCATTTAAAATTCCAGATAAATAATCTCCTGACGGATCAACAGTATAGTCATAAGAGTTCATGAATGAACGTCTGTCTAAAAACATATGTTTAGACAAGCTTCTTCTTCCCACAATACACATTGCATTAGTAGCATGATTTAATTCTGGACGTGGCTCAAACAATGAAACAGAGCGTCTTTTAATACTTTCATGTACTTTTTTAAGTGATTGAGTAGAGTCTACCGTATCGAATCTCCTAGAACGTTCTTTAGCATTATTCAACAATGCTTCTTCAAATAGAATAACATTTTGTTGGTGTAACATTTTATTGTTTTCTGACAGTGTATCTTCTTGATAAAAAGTAATTTCATCACGAGTAGTATCGTGTAAACCTGGTAAAAATTGCGTTTCATTTGGAATTGAAATTCCTCTTTCCACTAAAATTTTTCTAACCTCAGGATGATTAATAGCAAAACAAGCAACTGTTGCGTTTACCGAACTTGGTCTACCACAACATGCACCACAATCATAACCCGCATAATGCGTGTTATTAACACTTGTGGCACCATGACCTACTAAATATACAATTGAAGCAAAATCATTGACTAAACCATTACTTTTTAATAAACCTTCCACTCTATTGGCCATTTCTTCAACTGTAAAACCAACTTGTAAATTATCAACTCTATCATTAACGTCTTTATTTTCGATATGTAATTTTGACTTTTTATTTAAGTGTTTAAAAGAAGCACTTGTGGCAGGTGTCATTCTTGGCTGAAAAATATTTAAAAACAATTTTAAAGCAGCTGAAAAACCTAACGTTTGAGAAATTATCCACCCAAAAAATAAAGAATGTGAACGCTTATGATAATGTAAATCTTTAGCGTGTTTTTTCTTTCTATGTTCTTCTTTTACTAAAAAAGTAGGCGTCATTGGAGCTGGGCAAAGTTTTGTAAAAAACTTACCATCAACTGGCTGATAGAAAAATTCAAAATTAAAAAAGGCAGCTGTTCCAAAAGTCACAGCATTCTTATCTAAATGTTCAATGTGTCTTCTAAAAGAACATTCTCTATCATCCATACAAAAGAATGCTTGAAAACTTGGCGTAACTTTTTCGTTAGTAGGCTTATGTTGCTTTACCGTTGCTAAAACCTGATCATATAAAGACCACTCAAAAGCCTGCTGCCACAATGACAACACTTCAAAATGTTCATCAGCCGCAACTAATCTAAATAAATCTTGAGGTTCAGATGTAATTCTACTTGCTAATGGAGCCCAATTTTCGCCAAATTTTTTATCTAACGCATCAATTTCAAGAAGTAATTCAAAAATAATCAGCTCTTCTAAAGTAATTGATTTTTTATCTAAAAGAGATGTTGGGTTACTCTCTAAAGTAGCAACCATTCCACTCCAACCTGGATGTGAAAATTGTTGATCAAAAATATACGTTTCGTAAAAACGTTCATCTCCGACTACAACTTTTAAAAGATCTGAAATTGATGCTTTTTCTTCTAGTAATTTTTTTGCTCTTTTAGAGCTAAAAAAACCAGAAAAACTCGTCTGTTCTAATTCTCGAATAGAAGTCAAAAAACCTTTATCATGAATTGGAAAAGACCAAATAGCAATACCTTGATCTAAATAACCACAAAGCACTCTAAACAAAGTACTATGAGTTGATTTATCTAAATTTACAGAGTATTGTTCTTTCCAATTAGAACGAAGACTTCCAATTCTTGGATTTATAGATTCATCATATAGAGTATTAAGCATTTTATCTAGCCATAAATCTAAATTTTCGTTTCCTTTATTTTTAACGATTATTTGATTCAAGATTTCAGAATTTATTTCTTTTTTATGGAAGCGCTTTCTAAAAACCTCTATAGATAAATAAGTTTTATACCCAAATACTTGTGATGCTTGATGCAATGCTTCAAAAAAGTGTTTGTCTTGGAAAGCATGCAATGTATTGTGATGCACAAAGTCTTTCAACGGGTTTTGTGCAGGTAAATAATGTTTTAAGTGATGAAGAACATGTTGTACATCAAAACTTGAGTGAGAATTATTCATTGTGTAAATGAAATAAAATTAATACATAGGTGATTTATTTATGTTTTGAAAACACAAATAAGTATTCGAAAAAACATTCGATTATGTATTAAGAAAGGTGTAATTTCCAATTACAAAACAAATCATAAAGCGGTACCTTCTGATTGGTTTTAAATTGGTGAAGAAATAAAAAGTGTCTTTCTTTTTCTAAAACTGATTCTAAAAAATTCGAATAAATAGTTGGAATAGGTCCCCATTTTAGCTCAAATTCAAGCTCAGCTTCTATTTCAGAAAAAATAATTTCAACCTCATCAAGACTTGTGAAATTACAGACATTTAAATTTTTATGATGATGATCTTCTTGATGAAAGAAAACTTCATCTAGAAACGAATTTTGCTCTACATTTATTTTTGCAAAACCAGAAGTAACCAACAATAAAATTGCCAGTAATGGAAGTGTAAAAATAGTTTTTTTTAATGTATAGTTTGGGTAACTCAAAACTGTTTCAAATTTTGAACAAATGTATATTTAATTTAAATACAAAATATATTTTTTAACTAATAATTTAATAAAAAAGCCCTCAAATAAATTGAGGGCTCGTTAATCTATAGTCTTTCATACTTGCAACATCCATGCAAATCTTCATAAACCTCATCTGATGCTTTAATTTTTCCAGCATCGTGTCCTACGCCTGCAATGGCTTTCTGTACATCTTCAACAGTGCATTTTGTTTCGTCAATTATCAAGTGTATGTCTTTATGATCTTCATTCCAATTAGCACTTTTAACTCCTTTTACAGAAAAAGCTGCTTTTTCAATTCTTTTTTCACACATACCGCAATTTCCACCAACTAAAAACTCAACTGATTTATTTTTACTCTTTTTCTCCTGTGCTTGTGTTGTAATTCCAACTAATGAAATCAACATTACTAAAATTATTTTTTTCATATTTATTTAATTTTATTATTGTTATTTAATTTTAAAACGTAATCCTGCGTAATACATTTGTCCAAAAACTGGGCCATAAATCATGCTGCTGTCAAAATACCCACCAAAAGGATTGTCTGCGCTTACAATAGCATTATCTTGTTTATAGTTTCCAATGTTTTCACCTCCTAAATAAACTTCAAACGTACTTGAGAAAGTCCTTGTAATTTGAGCATTAAACACTGCAAACGAAGGAGCGTACTCATCTAATCTATATTGAGGCAAATTGCTCGCTGTATTTGGCAATCTCTGTTTTCCAAGCCAGTTATAAGTAACATCAAATTTCCATTGTTGTCCTTTGTCTTTAATATGTGTTTCAAAAGCTACATTAGTAAAAAAACGATGTTTAGCCTGTAAAGCTCTTTGCATTTGTCCTGTGGCAAATTGCGTTTCTACATCGTAATACTTATAAGCCGATTTAATATTTAAATGCTTAATAGGTTCTATACTAAATTCAGCTTGAAAAGATTTTGCAAAGCTTTTTCCATTTAAGTTAGAAAATACAACTTGCTGTGGGCTAAAGTCTATATCTACAACTGCTTGATTTTGGAAATCGGTTACATAATAATCTAAAGCAATTTCAGAATCTTTACCAAACACTTTGAAGGTCTGACTAAAGCTTAGTCCGTAATTCCAAGCAATTTCAGGGTTTAATCCGTATAATTTTCCATCAGTATTTAAGATTGAAAAACTACGAGATGAAGCAAATAAATTTTGATTTTCGGCAAAAATATTAGCTGCCCTTTTACCTCTTCCCGCTGAAGCTCTAATTACAGCATTTTCCCAAGGATTATATCTAATATGCAAACGAGGTGTTATAAAAGCTCCTAATCTGTTATGATTATCAGCTCTTACACCAGCAACTAAACTAAAGTCATCAAGATTATCGTAAGTATACTCGAAAAATACTCCAACTGAATTATCAATTCTTGAAAAATCTTTCGTGAAATTTAAAGCTACATATTCATCATATGCATCATAGGTAAAATTAACTCCAGTTGTAAATTTGTTTTTTGTATTACTAATTATAGAATTGAATAATAAGTTTGAGTAGTAACTTTTTTGATGAATATTATACTGGTTTAATCCAAAATAAGAGTCTTGTTTGTGTGATTGAAATGAGTTTTGAAAACCAATACTTTGGTAAGGCATATCTGGAAAAACATAACCTGTTTTATTAGAAATTTCAATTCTCTCGGTATTAATTTCACTTCCCCAAGCATTTGTAGTTAGCTTGTCTGTTTCGGGGTTAAAATTTACTTGACCTGATTGTTTGTCGTCTTTCATATAACGCACATTCAAGAAACTTACAATTCCTTTTTCAGCATCGTTATACTGCCAACGATTTAGTATATTAACTTGTTTTCCTATTGGTCCATCTAAGAAACCATCGTCATTCATGTCATTTTTAGAATTTCTAGTATTTCCGTGAACAAATAAAGTAGAACTTAACTTATCTGAATATTTATGATTGAAATGCGTATTCAATTCGTAACGCCCTTCGGTTGAGCCGTAGGCATTTACAAAAAACGGAATATCGTTTGCTGGTTTTAAAATTTCATAATTAATTTGACCCGAAATACTTTCATAACCATTAATTACACTTCCAGCTCCTTTGGTAATTTGAATACTCTCTACCCAAGTTCCTGGCACAAATGACAAACCATAAGCTTGTGATGCTCCACGAACAGAAGGTATATTTTCTTCTGCAATTAAAATATATGGACTTGTTAACCCTAACATTTTAATTTGTTTGTTTCCCGTTACCGCATCTGAAAAATTAACATCAATTGATGGATTAGTTGAAAAACTTTCCGACAAATTACAACAAGCCGCTTTCAGCAACTCTTTTTGTCCCATTTTTTGAACATTAATAGATGATGTATATGAATTTGTAGTACTCTTTACCGTTTTAGAAACTGTAACTTCATTTAAATTAGTTAATGCAACTAATTTTATTACTAATGAAGTAGAAGCTGTAACTTCAATTTTTTGAGTTTTAAATCCAATATAACTTACCAACAAGCTATTTGTATCTGGTGATTTTTTTAGTGTAAACTTTCCATTTTCATCAGAAGTTGTTCCAATAGAAGTTCCTTGCCAAAAGACATTTGCACCCATTAATGGGATATTATCTTCATCTAAAATTGTTCCTTTAATTTCTGAGTTTTGAGCGAATAATGATGACGAAATAAAGAGTAGCAATAATGCTATTTTTTTATACATGAGTATTTAATTTAATGTTTTTGTTTTCGATTGAATCGGAGTTAAAACATTAAATTAAGCGTATAAAACTAGTTGGCAATATAATTTATAAAAAGTTGGCGCATTTGAATCACAATAAAAAGAAACGATTTCTTTTTTGGAAACAAAAACATTATTCTTGCTTAAAGATAATGAAGTATTATGAACGAAGTAAAGTGAGTGAAAATCAATTTTAGAATAATCTGATAAAAAAGTATCATTTTTCTCTTGAGCCTTTATTACTTTATTTGAACAACAATTATCATGTGTTTTTTCAACTTTACAACAAGACTTCTCATCTTTTATACAAATCTCTTCTATTTGAGTAGTAAAAGAGATCCCTGCGATTTTATCTTTACAATAATGCACATTAATAGCTAATCCTAAGTTTGAAAACAGGATTAAGGTTGCTAAAAATAAGATATTAGTTTTTCTAAATTGCATAGTGCAAATGTATAACTATTTGCATAAAAACTTGTTATCGATTCGTTAATTTCTTTTGATAAAAAAATGCAGGAATAAACAAAACCAAAAATACAGGCTGAATTAAAAACCTTCTTATATAAAAAAGAATCATGTAATCAGGTTTTGTAGAATTTAAGTATAAATAAAAAATTATTACTAAAGTTAAACCGATAAATAAATACAAATAAGCTACTAATTTAGCAGTAGCTTTCTCCGAAAACAACTTATAAATGATAAATATTGAAAGCAAAGAATTCAAAGTAAATCTAAATATAAGATTCAATAATAGTTTAGTTGAATCAAAATCAGGCAATGATTTATGAAAGTATTCTGATTTATAAAAAGAGATAAAAGGATCATAGAAAATTTCAGATTCAAAAGCCCTAATAGAAGCTAATAAAAGAAAAGCTATTATAATTAAAAATGTACTTAATTTATTTTTAAACATTACTCTTGTTATTTCCTGAAAATTTCAAAACCCATCCCACCCATAATAAGAAAACCACTCCATAAATAAATAATGGAAATATTGTTCCGTGTAATAATTCTTCATATTGTGGATAGTAATATAACGAATACGTTAAAAGTGCTATTCTTATAATGTTTAAGATATAAATTAAAATAATACCTAGACTAATATATAAGAAAGTTCTTTTTATATTACTCGAGAAAGCAAAAATAAAAGCTGCAAATAAAATAATTACACTCACTGCATTACAACCTTCAATTATTCGAGAAACATATTTGCCTTTGTAAAATATTTTTATAGAAGGTTCAAATTCATGAGCTACGAGTTTACTATCCTGATTAAAAAAAAGTAAAAGATCATTTGTATTGTGCGCTACAAGAGTTGAAATAGAATCTACTTCATTTAACAAAGGATTATATTGATTTAAATATTGCTTATAGATGAAAGTAAAAACTGCATAAAACAGTAAAAACTTAATAAGAAATATAAAAAAAAGTTTATGTTGTAACAATAAAGATTTCAATTCTACTATTTTTAACAAAAATATGTATTTTTTTAAACTATAGATTAAATACTTTTGTAAAAAAAAATTAAAATGAATTCAGCAGCAATATTACAATCTGTAAAAGATATCGTTAATAGCGACTCTACAAGAGATGAAAAATTATTAAATATTTGCAAATTATTAAACGAAAGCATAGATTATTATAATTGGGTTGGTTTTTATTTTGCCAATCATGAAGCTAAAACATTACACCTTGGACCATATGTAGGAGCAGAAACTGATCATACTGTTATCCCATTTGGAAAAGGAATTTGCGGACAAGTTGCTGTTTCAAATGAAAATTTTGTAGTGCCAGATGTGTCTGCACAAGATAATTATATTGCTTGTAGCTTCACGGTGAAGTCAGAAATCGTAGTTCCTTTATTTGTAAACGGAGTAAACATAGGTCAAATAGACATTGACTCTCATGTAATTAACCCTTTTACTGAAGCCGATGAAATTTTGCTACAATCTATAAACCAAGAAGTTGCGAAATTATTCTAAGCATAAAAAATAATTTATATTTTATATTTTATATTTTATAATTATTACTATATTTGCATCCGAATTGTAAAACACAATTCATACATAATAATCATTTAAAATAATATTAGCATGTACTTAAATAAAGAAGTAAAAGCTGAAATCTTCACTAAACACGGAGGAAACGCAACAAACACTGGCTCTGCAGAAGGGCAAATCGCATTATTCACACACAGAATTTCTCATTTAACTGAGCACTTGAAAAGAAATCGTCATGATTACAACACTGAGCGTTCGTTAGTACTTTTAGTAGGAAAAAGAAGAAGTCTTCTTGATTACTTAATTAAGAAAGACATTTTGAGATATCGTGCGATAATCAAAGAATTAAACATCAGAAAATAATAAATATGAGGGGCTTTGTGCCCCTTTTATTTTACATTTTATATTAAAAAAAGTTTGGTTTTTCATTGGAACACAACAACTACAACAACACAACTAGACTGTCGACAGGCAGACAAACCAATGTAAAATTAAAAAGGGAAAATTTATGATTCCACAATTATTTGTAGAAAACATCGATTTAGGTGATGGCAGAAACATCACAATCGAGACAGGACGTCTAGCTAAACAAGCTGATGGCTCTGTAGTAATTAGAACGGGTAACACTGTAATTTTAGGAACAGTAGTTTCATCAAGAAAAGCAAGTCCTGGTATTGATTTTTTACCATTAACGGTAGATTATCGTGAGAAATTTGCAGCCGCAGGTCGTTTTCCTGGAGGTTTTTTTAAAAGAGAAGCACGTCCAAGTGATAGCGAAGTATTAACAATGAGATTAGTTGACCGTGTTTTACGTCCACTTTTCCCAGATGACTACCATGCAGAAGTGCAAGTTATGATTCAATTAATGTCTTATGATGATGACGTTATGCCAGATGCATTAGCAGGATTAGCAGCTTCGGCAGCACTTGCTTTATCTGACATTCCATTTGAAACATTAATATCTGAAGCTAGAGTTGGTCGTATCGACGGAAAATTCATCATCAATCCAAGCCGTGCACAATTAGATTTATCTGACATTGACATGATGATTGGAGCTTCTATGGATTCTATCGCAATGGTAGAAGGTGAAATGAAAGAAATTTCAGAAGCAGAAATGCTTGAAGCAATTAAATTTGCTCACAAACATATTAAAAATCAAATTTCTGCTCAACTACGTTTACAAGCTGCTTTTGGAAAAAAAGAAGTTCGTACTTACGAAGGAGAAAGAGAAGACGAAGCTATTTACGCTAAAGTAAAAGCAGCATCTTACGATAAAATCTACGCTATTGCTAGCAAAGGTTCTTCAAAACAAGAACGCACTGCTGCATTTGACGAAGTTAAAGAGGAAGTTAAAGCATTATTCACAGAAGAAGAGTTGGCAGTAGATGGAGATTTAGTTTCTAAATACTTCAAAAAAACCAACAAAGAAGCTGTTCGTAACGTAACTTTAGATTTAGGAACTCGTTTAGACGGAAGAAAAACTACAGAAATTAGAGATATCTGGTGTGAAGTAGATTATTTACCATCTGTACATGGTTCTGCATTATTTACACGTGGAGAAACTCAAGCATTGGCAACTGCAACTTTAGGAACTTCTAGAGAAGCAAACCAAATTGATTCACCTTCACAACAAGGAGAAGAAAAATTCTATTTGCATTATAACTTCCCTCCTTTTTCAACTGGAGAAGCTCGTCCTTTAAGAGGAACTTCTAGAAGAGAAGTTGGACATGGAAATCTAGCTCAAAGAGCATTAAAAAATATGATTCCTACTGATTGTCCTTATACAATTCGTGTTGTTTCTGAAGTATTAGAATCTAACGGTTCTTCTTCAATGGCAACTGTTTGTGCTGGAACATTATCATTAATGGATGCTGGTATTCAAATGATTCGTCCTGTTTCTGGTATTGCAATGGGGTTAATTACAGATGGAGATCGTTATGCTGTATTGTCTGATATTCTTGGTGATGAAGATCACTTAGGAGATATGGACTTTAAAGTAACTGGAACTTCTGAAGGAATTACAGCTTGTCAAATGGACATTAAAATTGACGGGTTAAAATATGAGATTATGGAAGCAGCATTGGCGCAAGCTCGTGATGGACGTTTACATATTCTTGGTAAATTAATAGAAACTTTAGCTTTACCTAAAGCAGATGTTAAAACTTACGCACCTAAAATCATTACAAGAAGAATTCCTAATGCATTTATTGGAGCATTAATTGGACCTGGAGGAAAAGTAATTCAAGAATTACAAAAAACTACTGGATGTACAATTGTTATCAATGAAGACCCACTTACCGAAGAAGGTGTTATTGAAATCTTAGGAACTGATCCTGCTGGAATTGAAGCAGTATTGGCTAAAATTAAGTCAATCACTTTCAAACCACAAATGAATGAAGCATATGATGTGAAAGTAATCAAAATGCTTGATTTTGGTGCGGTAGTAGAATATCTAGAAGCTCCAGGAAATGAAGTATTACTTCACGTATCTGAGCTTGCATGGGAACGCACAGAAAATGTTACTGATGTTGTGAACATGGGAGATACCTTCCAAGTAAAATACTTAGGTATGGATCCAAAAACTAGAAAAGAAAAAGTATCAAGAAAAGCACTTTTACCTAGACCTCCTAGAGAAGAGAGAGTAATTGAGAAAAAAGAGTAATTTATATTACAATATTAGTTCATATAAAGTCCCATTTCATTAATTTGAAATGGGACTTTTATTTTTAATTTAATTTTAATAAAAATTCGTTATACTTGCACTTGTGACTTTAGGCAAAAAAGGCGCCTAAAAAAAACATTATTTCATGGAAAATAAATTACAAAATTTTAAAGCCAACTTTGGTACTTTACCTGTTTTCTTAACAGCTATTTCAACAATATTAGGAGCAGTAATGTTCTTGCGTTTTGGATATGCTGTAGGTGAAGTTGGTTTTTTAGGAACACTTCTTATTATATTAGTTGGTCATCTTGTTACTATTCCAACAGCAATGGCCTTAGCAGAAATTGCAACCAATCAAAAAGTTGAAGGTGGAGGAGAATATTTTATCATTTCTCGATCATTTGGAGTTAATATTGGAGCGTCTATTGGGCTTGCACTATACTTATCACAAGCTATTAGTGTTGCCTTTTACATCATTGCATTTGCCGAATCATTCGAAGCAATAAAACCATGGGTATTATCTGAATTTGGTTATGAAATTTACGACAACAGACTATTTAGCGTACCTGCTCTTTTATTATTAATAGGTCTTATGGTTACAAAAGGTGCCGATTTAGGAATGAAAGCACTTTATGTAGTAGTTGCAATCTTATTTGTTTCCTTAATTATGTTTTTCTTTGGAACTACTGACTACGCAGCAACTTATGATAGTTCATTATTATTTAGTAACGTAGATTCTAAAAACGGTTTCTTCTTCGTCTTTGCAATTATTTTTCCTGCATTTACAGGTATGACCGCTGGAGTTGGACTTTCAGGAGACTTAAAAGATCCTAAAAAATCTATTCCTATGGGAACATTAGCTGCAACCGTAATTGGAATGGTTATATATGTATTTATTGCTTTAAAACTAGCATATTCTGCCTCACCAGATGATTTGGTTAACGACCAATTAGTAATGAGTAAAATTGCATATTGGGGGCCAATTATCCCATTAGGGCTAGCTGCAGCAACAATTTCTTCAGCATTAGGTTCATTTATGGTAGCTCCAAGAACTTTACAAGCTATAGGTAGTGATAATGTAATACCAAACCAGAAAGTAAATGATTTTGTATCTAAAGGAACGGCAAAAAATAACGAACCAAGAAACGCTACAATAATAACTGCTGTTATTGCAATTGTTTTTGTGATGATGGGAGACGTAAATGCTGTAGCTGAAGTTATTTCGATGTTCTTTATGGTAACTTATGGCTCACTATGTTTAATTTCTTTCATGCAACATTTTGCAGCTGATCCAGCATATAGACCTTCTTTTAAATCTAAATGGTACTTATCATTAATGGGAGCTGTTTTGTGTATTTACTTAATGTTTAAAATAAATGCACTTTACGCAGTAGCTTCAATTTTATTGATGATGGC
This sequence comes from Flavobacterium sp., assembly GCF_034111225.1. Classification (GTDB taxonomy): domain Bacteria; phylum Bacteroidota; class Bacteroidia; order Flavobacteriales; family Flavobacteriaceae; genus Flavobacterium. The sequence continues at coordinate 398,478 of NZ_JAWUXR010000011.1, forward strand.
AATTTATTTCTACATTACTTATAGTAACACTAATAAAAAAGGAATGGCTAATATATTCCAAGGCGTTATCCATCAATTTAGTAGAAACTTACAGGTTTTCCTTCAAAAAACAGATAAAGAAGCAGATGCAGATTACTGGAGACCAGCTGTTTTATGCTTATCGAAAGATAGTTTCGAACGCTTATCAGCTCTAGAAATGATGAAATGGATATCGTATAGATATGGTTTTGGAACTTATATTCATTATGAAAAAGATTATTTCTCTAAACATTCTAAAGAGTTAGCAGATCAGAAACTTGAAAAGTTAATTAAAACTGCAAATACCACTAAGTCAAATGTGTTTTTAGAAACTATCATTTCGCCTTCAAACACAGCTGCAATTGTTCAAGCTATTCAACAACCCGGAATTTCAGGTCATAACAATAACATGATGCTTTTTGAATATAAAAAAGGGACTACAGAATGGCTAGAAGACGTTGTAGACAATTACAGTTTAATTCAAAGTGCAAAATATGATCTTTGTATTCTTGGAACTTCTGACAGAAATTTTGGTTACAAAAATGAAATTCATGTTTGGATAAAGAAAGAGGATTTTGAAAACGCAAACTTAATGATTCTTTTATCTTATATCATATTAGGTCACCCAGACTGGAAAGGAGCAGAAATAAAGATATTTGCTGGTGTTGACAAAGCTAATTTAGAAAGCGAAAAAGCTTATTTAATAGAGTTAACAACAACAGGAAGATTACCAATTTCTCCTAACAATATCATTGTAATTCCAATTGAAGACACAACTGACAAAGTTGAACTAATTAATGAAACTTCAAAACTTGCCGATTTAACTATTCTTGGTTTCCATGAAAGCTCAATCAAAACAAAAGGAATTGAATTGTTTAACAACTACAACAAAATAGGAAATGTTCTATTTGTAAATACTCAAAGTGGTAAACAAATTAAATAATTAAAAACAAAAAGGCTCTGAATTATCAGAGCCTTTTTTAATTAAAATATAAAACTAAGTTATTCTTCAATTACTTCATATTTACCTTCAAATTCTGAAGCAGCAATATCTTCTCTATCCAACCAATATTCTGAAGTAATTAATTCATAAGAATTACCTTCCATATTATTTAGATACCAAACAATACCATTTGCTTCTTCAAAAACCTCATCACTTGCTAACTGTTCAGCAAAAAGTCTTTTAATCAAACTTCTTTCTGTTAAACCATTAGTTAATAGTTTTAAAGCAATTTCTTTATTCATTTCTAAATCTGTTTCTGAAGTTGGAACAATATCTAAACTTAATTTAGATGCTTTTGTATTCAAAAACTTACCATTATATGCTTTAAACAATAATTGATTAATACTATAAAGGATTGAATGCAAAGTAATATCTGGATATTCTTCAGACACTTTATCTAAAAGCATATCATTAGAAACTTGGTCTATTTGTCCTTCATTAAGAACCTCTGACAATTTATATGTTAGTACAACATTAGCTGCTTCATTTGGCTCAAAATCTTGAATTGCCATAAACAACATTTCTTGTAAATTTTCAGGCTTAATTGTATTTGCATCTGGAAAATCAAACTTCTCTAATAGATTTACAAAATCAACATTTGTCCAGTAGTTTTCTATATCTTCTAGAGTTGTTATATTATTTATTGTTACTTTATAATTCATTTTTAAAAATTTAGTTATTGATTACTTAGGCAACTACAATGTTATCTCACTTAAAGATACATATTAATACTAATAAAAGCAGCTAATGGACAATAAGATAGTTTAAATTAAAAAAAACAAACTTTTTTGTAACTTTTTTGTAACTACCAACGTATAACAACCTGAATACTTAAAATTACTGCAAATCAATGAGACAGCTTAAAATCACCAAGCAGGTAACTAACCGTGAAACTGCTTCCCTAGACAAATACCTACAAGAAATTGGAAAGGTGGATTTAATTACCGCTGACGAAGAAGTAGAATTAGCTCAACGTATAAAAGCTGGTGATCAAAGAGCACTAGAAAAACTAACAAAAGCTAATTTACGTTTCGTTGTATCGGTAGCAAAACAATACCAAAATCAAGGACTTACACTTCCCGATTTAATTAACGAAGGAAATTTAGGTTTAATTAAAGCAGCTCAACGTTTCGACGAAACTCGTGGATTTAAATTTATTTCATACGCAGTTTGGTGGATTCGTCAATCTATTCTACAAGCACTTGCAGAACAATCTCGTATTGTTCGTTTACCATTAAATAAAATTGGTTCTATTAATAAGATTAACAAAATGTTTGCTTTACTTGAGCAATCTAATGAACGTGCTCCTTCTGCTGAAGAAATAGCAAAAGAATTAGACATGACTGTTAATGACGTTAAAGAATCTATGAAAAACTCTGGTCGTCATTTATCAATGGATGCACCATTAGTTGAAGGAGAAGATTCAAACTTATATGACGTATTACGTTCTGGTGAATCTCCAAATCCTGATAGAGAGTTAATTCATGAATCATTACAAACAGAAATCGAAAGAGCTTTAGAAACATTAACTCCTCGTGAGGCAGATGTAGTTCGTTTATATTTTGGCTTAAGTGACCAACACCCAATGACTTTAGAAGAAATTGGAGAAACTTTCGATTTAACTCGTGAGCGTGTTCGTCAAATTAAAGAAAAAGCAATTAGACGTTTAAAACATACTTCTAGAAGTAAAATTTTAAAAACATATTTAGGATAACACTTCGACAAGCTCAGTGTGACACTATAAAGATAACAACAGTTTCAATAACTGTTCGTTTTTTGATTGATGATTGAAACCTCGGCTGATTACCGAGGTTTTACTTTTTAAGGGAAGTAAAACATCAGTCTGTTCGAGCAAAGCTCTCGAGTTTAGCTTGCGCTCTGTTGGACTTTCAGTCTCGAGTCCGAGGTTTTGTTTTTTATTACTTACTAGTTTCAGAATCTTTAATATATATTTATCTTTGCCAAACAACAACACAATGAAATCGTAGATTCACGAATTCTAAAAAAAAAACAGTAACTACTTATGAGTAAAAACACACTAATTGCTCCATCAGTTCTAGCAGCAGATTTTGCAAACTTACAACGAGACATTGAAATGATTAACAATAGTGAAGCTGACTGGTTTCATATTGATATTATGGATGGAGTTTTTGTTCCAAATATTTCTTTTGGAATGCCTGTTTTACAAGCCATATCAAAACATGCAAAAAAAACTATTGATGTTCATTTAATGATTGTTGATCCTGACAGGTATATTTCGACTTTTAAAAAACTAGGCGCTGATATCTTAACAGTTCACTATGAAGCTTGCAATCATTTACATCGCTCTTTACAAGCAATTAAAGCAGAAGGAATGAAAGCAGGAGTTGCAATTAACCCACACACTAACGTGAGTTTACTAGAAGATGTTATTAAAGATATTGACTTAGTATGCATCATGAGTGTTAATCCTGGTTTTGGAGGACAATCATTCATTGAAAACACTTATAAAAAAGTAGCCCAACTTAAAGAGATTATTATTCGTAACAATGCCTCTACATTAATTGAAATAGATGGCGGCGTAACCAACAAAAATGCAAAAGCATTAGTTGATGCTGGTGCCGACGTTTTAGTCGCTGGAAGCTATGTTTTTGGCGCTGAAAACCCAACAGAAACAATAACCGATTTAAAAAGACTTACTCAATAATAAAAAACTCCCAACTTGGGAGTTTTTTTATCTTAATATTGGTCTATTAAATATTTAATTAGATCAGTAGTTGTAACAATCCCAACTAACAAACTGCCTTCTACAACTGGTAATGCATGAAACTCTCGTGATGCTAGAATTTTTGCTGCGTCTCTAATTGTCGTATCTGGAGAAACAGACGTTAAATTTTTGGCCATAACTTGTTCCACTGAAAACATATTATAAACTGTAGTATCAACTTCATCTTCATCATCCTCTATTGCATCAGCAAATGATATTCGAAGTAAATCAGTATAACTTAACATTCCTATAATTTTATTACTATTTACAACAGGAATATGACGTATATGGTGTTTCTTAAATAAACTTTCAGCTTTAGTTAATGTATCTGTAACATTTAACTTTATGACTTCTTTTGTCATTATAGTTGAAACTGGAACTTTTTGTTTCATAACGTTTGTTTTTAATTCTTACCTTAAAGATACCGATTAAAATCAAAAACTAAAAAACATAACCCATTGATTACTAAGTATTTTATTCGTATATTATATTTCTTCAGTAAAATTGATCATAACTTTTACTTTTTCATATAATTGAGGAAATTCCGATTTAAATTGAATAGGTGTTTCAAAAAAATGCTCAAGTATAACTGCTATAAACTCAAATTGATTTGTATAAGCATATATCCTGAAGTAATCAGATTCTATGAGTTTTTTATAGTTTGGAGGATGTTTTACTTGCTCCATAATTTCATTATAAGTAACCGAAAAAATTGTAGCCGAAGTATCATTTTTCTTTAAACCTTCAAAGTGCAATACATGAGAAAATTCATGAAGACCTAAATTTAAATTATCATTAGATATTTCATAACCTTCCATGAAATGTTTCCAAGAAAAAACAATTGCTTTCATTCTTGGGTTAAATTCTCCTTTGTGATAGTTATCATTCATTGTTGAATAATACACGTCTGGAAAAACTATAATTTTATCAATTATTGTAAAAAGAAACGTTCTCATTCCAAATGTTAACATAATTGCTGTTGCAGTAATAAGCACACGAATTTCTTCCGTAATTTCTAATCCTTCTTTTCCGTAAAAAGGATATTTCTTTAAAAAAACGGCAACTCTATGTTCAAAATATAGTTTTTCTTTAGAAGATAGCTTTTTATAAAACTCAAATTGAGAATTAAGAATAGTCAATTGTTTTAGAGACAGTTTCTTTGGGAAGGGATAAAAGTGAACATACATAGGTTTACGAAAAACAAATGCATAAATAGGTTCTACAACTACATTATATGCAAAGAAACCAAAGAACGAAAATCCAATTAAAAGTAAAATGTAAATCAATTTTGAGTAGATAAAATTTAATAGATAAACCTACGAATAAATTTTAAATACAAAACCAACTTTATTATTAATTCAAAAAAAAGAGATTTTAAGTTGATTTTTATTCTTTATATCTAATTAGATTCATTTCAACAAACCCTATTTTTTAAAAAAAATACACATTATCTATTATTCATGCTATTTAACCACTAATAATTGTATATAATTTAAAAAAAAGTTAGATTTGCGTATATTACTGCAAAAAAAACAAGTATGAAAAAAATTACTCTTATTTTCCTTTTTGGTATAAGTACATTACAAGCTCAACAAAACACAACTTCTACTGGAGGAGAAGCTAATGGTACGGGAGGTAGTGCTTCTTATTCAGTTGGTCAAATAGATTATATTTCTAATTCGGATTCAAATTTTTCTGTTTCGCAAGGAGTACAACAACCTTTTGAAATTTCAGTAGTTTTAGGTTTAGAAGAAAATCATATTAAATTGAATTTAGCAGCTTATCCAAACCCAACAAATGATATTTTATTTCTTTCAATTGAAAATGGATTAAGTCAAGAATTAACTTACCAATTAATTGATTTGCAAGGAAAATTAATTGAAAACAATGTTATAAAAAACAACACTACAGAAATTAAATTAGCCCATTTAGAAAAAGCAATTTATTTCTTAAATATAAGAGAAAACAATAAATCTATAAAAACGTTTAAAATAATTAAAAACTAAAACAAAATGAAAAAACTATACGCCTTATTATTAATGATATCTTGCGCACCAATACTTTTTGCTCAAACTCCAGAAAAGATGAGTTATCAAGCGGTAATTAGAGATGCAGGAGGAGATTTAGTTACTAACACTTCTATTGGAATGCAAATTAGTATTTTACAAAATATAGGTGGATTTATTCCTGTATATGTAGAAACACAAACAAAAACAACCAACATAAACGGTTTATTAAGTTTAAAAATTGGAGAAGGAACTATAGTAACTGGTTCTGGCCTTTTTGCAGATATAAACTGGCAAAATGGACCTTATTTTATAAAAACAGAAACGGATCCTGCAGGTGGAACTACTTACTCAATTGAAGGAATAAGTGAATTAACGAGTGTTCCTTATACATTACAAGCAAAAACAGCAACTGATTTAAATATTACAGATCAAGTATCTGGTGATTTAGTTACATATGACGGTACAAACTGGGTGGCTAAAAATGCTGTAATATCAAATACTGGCGGAAACCTACCTATGAACAACATACAACCTTTTATAGTTGTAAATCATATTATTGCACTTCAAGGTATTTTTCCTTCTAGGAGCGGTACGGACGCGTTTATTGCTGATATAGTGATGTTCGGAGGTAATTTTGCGCCAAGAAACTGGGCCCTTTGTGATGGACAGTTATTAGCAATTTCTTCAAACACTGCGTTATTTTCTTTATTAGGAACAATATATGGTGGAGATGGAAGAACTACTTTTGGTTTACCAGACATGAGAGGTAGAACTGCAATTCACCCAGGAAATGGCCCTGGATTATCATCATATAGAATTGGTCAAAGAGGCGGTTCAGAAACAAACACAATGACCGTTAGCCAAATGCCTTCTCATAATCATACCATTATATACCAATAGAATATGAAAATATTTTTCAAACTGGTAAGTACAATAGTATTTACCAGTTTTTTTTCTTTTACAGCATTAGCGCAAGAAAATCAGGAACAATTAAAAAAATGGGCTTATGATAGCATTCATATCCCAATAAATAAAAACAATACATTCAAAGGCAAACCAATTATTGTTGCTGTAATAGATGATGCGTTTAACATCAACCATAAAACTATTAAGGATTTTATTTATAAAAATCCTCTTGAAAAAAACAATAATTCAATAGATGAAGATGTTAATGGTTTTATTGATGATGTTTCTGGCTGGGACATTTCAGATAATGATAATGACGTATCCGTTTCGGAAGAACATAAAAATGATTATTATCACGGAACCTATATTGCAAGCATAATTGCAAACATAGCAAGTTTACACTATAATGAAACGGCAAGTCAAAAAATAAAGATAATGCCTATTAAAGTCCTTTCAGACAACACAAATTCTACTTATCTAAAAGATGGCTATAAAGGAATAAAATATGCAATTGATAATGGAGCAGATATTATCTGTTTAGCGTGGTGCGGAGGCAATCCGACTTCCGAAGAAATTAAAATAATTCAAGAAGCACACAATAAAGGTGTTTTAATAATAGCATCAGCAGGGAACTTCAATGAAGAAAAAGTATTATTTCCTGCAGCTATTCCAAATATGTTTTCTGTCGCAGGTATTAATAGCAACTTTAAAAAAGAACCTCACTCAAATTTTGGAATAGAAATAGCAATTTCCGCTCCTGGAGAAAATGTTTTTGGAGCGCATTCTGAAAAAGAAAATGCTTATTTTTTTGACAGTGGAACTTCTCCAGCTACAGCTATAGTAGCCGGTTGTGCAGCAATACTTTTGTCAAAAAAACATGTAAATAACATTCAAGAAGTTAAAGAAGCCCTGTTAAATTCTGCAACATTATTCTCTGGTGAACAAATTAAATTTAATGGAAAATTGGGAGCAGGTATTATAAATCTTGAAAAAGCAATAGACTACTCGCAAGAAAAAACAAATAAAGATGCTTGTTTTTCTCCTAAAAGAACTAGAGGAAATATTATTGTAAACAAAACGAATAGTAATAAAGATTGGAATATAAATCTTGAAGGTGGATTTCATGGAATTTATTTAAAACCCAACTTAGCATATATTAAAAACCAAGAAAAACATTCCATTGACATTTCTATAAAGGACACACTTTGGAATACCTATAAACTTTCTGAATTACCAAGTAATCTATTAATTCCTTCTTCTTCAATTAGATTATCATTTAAAAATAATTCATTTAAGAAAAAGGATATTCTAAAAATAGAATATTATGGAAAACCTATAGATTCCACAAAATTATATTGTCAAGATATTCCAACCAAAATATATTTAGAAAGTGGAAGCGGTATTATTGAAGACGGAAGTAGCGAAAATAATTATTCTAATAATTGTTCTTGTAAATGGATTATAACTGCTCCTGAAGGTAAAAAAATAAAATTTATTTTTAACAAAATGGCCACAGAGCCTAATATTGACTTTGTTTATTTAGTAAATGGACAAACGGCTATTCCTGATAGAATATTTGCTAAATTTAGCGGAAATAACATGCCTCCAATTGTCTATTCAGCAACTAATGAAGCATTAATTTGGTTTGTTACTGACGCAAAGACAACAGGAAAAGGTTGGAGTTTTAAATATGAAATTATTGATTAATAAAAAAGAACGCTATTAGCGTTCTTTTTTGTTTGTGACCTCGGCAGGGTTCGAACCTGCAACCAACGGAGCCGAAATCCGTCATTCTATCCAGTTGAACTACGAAGCCGTATTTAGACTGCTTAGAGAATTAGATTGTTAGACATCTAGAAAATCTATGTTTCTAATAATCTAAGCAAGTCTAAATTATCTAAACTAAAAGTTTTTTAACAACACCAGAAATCGTTTTTCCTTCAGCTTGTCCGCCAATTTGTGCAGAAGCTAATCCCATAACTTTTCCCATTGAAGCAATACCTGACGCTCCTGTTTCTGAAATAATTTTAGCAATAATTACTTCTACTTCGTCTTCAGACAATTGAGCAGGTAAAAATTGTTCTATTACTGCAATTTGAGCTAATTCTGGTTCCGCCAAATCCATACGGTTTTGTTCTGTAAAAATAGTTGCGCTGTCTTTACGCATTTTTACTAAACGCTGTAACATTTTCACTTCTTGATCTTCGGTTAAACCTTCAGAAGCACCAGCTTCAGTCTTTGACATGATAATTGCTGCTTTAATTGCTCTTAATGCTTCTAACGCCACAGAATCTTTAGCTTTCATAGCTTCTTTCATGTGCGTCATTATATTTGCTTCTAAACTCATGCTTCCTATTTTTTTATTATTGTTTTCTTGTAAAATTATTTATGCAAAAGTAATAAAAAAACCCGAAGAATTCTTCGGGTTTTTAAATGTGTAGGTTTGTTTTATTGCGGATTAATCTACATTATCATGTAAAAATGAATTATTAGATCTTAATTGAACATCATCATTACTGTCTTTACCTAATGACATTCTAGATGATTGATTGTTACTAGCAGGTTGCTCAGTTAAATCAATACCCATTCTTTTATATGCTGGTTCTTTTTCAATTTCATCTATACGTGCAGGACTATTATTAAACTTATAATTAAAGTCCTTCATTTTTCTTTTACGTTCTTCAGCTCTTGCTTTTAAAGAGTCTTCAATAGACATATCTAAAGGTGAAACCGTTTCGTTATAACTTGCTTGAGTATTATTATTTTTTGTAGCCAAATTTTTAAATGAAAAATTTAATTCTTCATCTACAGGCTCTTTAACTTCCTCTGCTTTTGCAGTTGCCGTTAATTCTTTTTCCTTTTCTAAATAATCTTCTAGAGTATATTTTACAATTCCATTTTGATTAACTTCAGTAACAGGAATAAAACTTACCGGTTCTTTTACTTCTATTTCTTTGATTTCATCTGTTAAACTAAAAACAATTTGATTGTCATCTTCTTCTTTGTCGTCAAATAAGTTTAAAGCAAAGTTAAAATCACTTTCTTCAGCTTTAACAAATTCTGGCTCTACAACTTCAATCTCTCTAATTTGAGCAGTAATGATTTCAAATTCATTAACAATATTTGGAGAAATCACTTCAAATGTTACGTCTATATTTTTTAAAAATTCAGATGTTGGAATTAAATCCATTGAAGGAAGAACTGGCTCTTGAATTTCAAAAACTACTTCTTCTTTTTCTGTTTCTTCTAAGGCAAAAACTACTTTTTCATCACTAATTGGATTAATGATATCTTCTTTAACCTCTGCTTTAGTTTCTATGATTGGTTCATTTACTACAATGTTTGAAATGGCTTTAGTAGACAAATCGTGAACAATTTTTTGTTCATCTTCTAGTGAATGAATAATTTTTTTAGGTTCTGTATTTACAATTTCAGCTTGTTGTTCTACATCAAAACCAGTAGCTATAATTGTAACTGCAACACCATCGCCAAGAGTTTCGTCTTCACCAACCCCCATAATAATATTTGCATTATGACCTGCTTCAGTTTGGATAAAATCATTGATTTCTCCTATTTCATCAAGTGTAATTTCAGATGAACCTGATACAATTAATAACAATACATTTTTAGCTCCTGAAATTTTATTGTCGTTTAACAACGGAGAATCTAATGCATTTTTAATAGCATCTTTAGCTCTATCATCTCCAGTAGCAATGGCAGAACCCATAATTGCTGTTCCACTGTTTGCTAAAACTGTTTTAGCATCTCGTAAATCTATATTTTGTGTGTAGTGATGAGTAATTACTTCAGCTATTCCTCTAGAGGCTGTTGACAAAACTTCATCAGCTTTTGAAAAACCAGCTTTAAAACCAAGGTTTCCATAAACTTCACGTAACTTATTATTATTGATAACAATTAAAGAATCTACTTGTTTACGTAGTTTCTCAATTCCAATCATTGCTTGCTCAGAACGTATCTTACCTTCAAACTGGAATGGAATAGTAACGATTCCAACAGTTAAAATGTCACGTTCTTTTGCTAATTGTGCTATCACAGGTGCAGCCCCTGTTCCAGTACCACCACCCATTCCGGCAGTTATAAAAAGCATCTTAGTATTTGTGTCAAGCATTTTCTCGATAGCTTCCATGCTTTCGATTGCAGATTGTTGCCCTACATCAGGATTTGCTCCTGCACCTAAACCTTCAGTTAGAGTTAAACCTAATTGAATTTTGTTTGGCACCGGACTGTTTTGTAATGCTTGCGCATCTGTGTTGCAAACCACAAAATCTACACCCTTAATCCCTTGTTGAAACATGTGATTAATAGCGTTACTTCCACCACCACCAACACCTATCACTTTAATGACGTTGGACTGGTTTTTAGGTAAATCGAATGAGATGTTTGTAAATTCTGACATAATGTTCCTTTTTATTCTGCGTTATCTAAAAATTCTTTAATCTTCTCTATGTATTTATCAAAAAATGACTTTTTGATTTTTTCCTCCGTTGACTGTGTAACTTTTGGTTCATTCCTTTCTGTTTTAGAATCTACTTCTTCAAATGAATCTTCTATTTCTACTACAGGTAATTGAACCGGAACTTCTTTTTTCATTTCAACAATTGGCGTAGCACTTCTTGTATTATTTCTAATACTGTTCATTACTAAACCTACTGCGGTTGCATACATAGGACTTGAAAGCTCTTCATTTGAATCTCCAGCTAGGTGTTCGTTTGGAAAACCTATCCTTGTATCCATTCCTGTTATGTATTCAACTAATTGCTTAATGTGTTTTAATTGAGAACCTCCACCAGTTAATACAATACCAGCAATAAGTTTTCTTTTTGGATCTTCGTGACCGTATATTTTAATTTCTGCATAAACTTGCTCAATAATTTCTACTACTCGAGCGTGAATTATTTTTGATAAGTTTTTTAATGATATTTCTTTTGGCTCTCTTCCTCTTAATCCGGGAATTGAAACAATTTCATTGTCTTTGTTTTCACCTGGCCATGCAGAACCAAAACGCATTTTTAATAATTCAGCTTGTTTTTCAATTATTGAACAACCTTCTTTAATGTCTTCTGTTATAACATTCCCTCCAAAAGGAATTACAGCAGTATGACGAATTATACCATCTTTAAAAATGGCTAAATCTGTTGTTCCACCACCTATATCAATCAAAGCAACACCTGCTTCTTTTTCTTCTTGACTTAAAACAGCATCGGCAGAAGCTAATGGCTCTAATGTTAAACCCGAAAGCTCTAAACCAGCACTTTTAACACATCTTCCTAAGTTTCTAATTGAAGCAGCTTGACCAACTACAACATGAAAACTAGCTTCTAATCTTCCACCATACATACCAATAGGTTCTTTTATTTCGGCTTGACCATCAATTTTAAATTCTTGTGGTAAAACGTGAATAATTTCTTCTCCTGGCAACATTGCCAACTTATGTACTTGGTTTATTAATGTATCAATATCTAATTCACTAATTACTTCTTCGGCATTTGGTCTACTCACATAATCGCTATGCTGAATACTTCTTATATGTTGACCTGCAATACCTACAACTACATCATTAATTTTATAATCAGAGTCGTTTTCAGCTTCCATAATAGCTTGTTGAATAGACTGAATAGTTTGTGTAATATTATTTACAACACCTCTATGAACACCAAGACTTTTAGACTTCCCAACTCCTAGAATTTCTAATTTCCCGTATTCATTCTTCTTACCGATCATTGCAACAATTTTTGTTGTTCCAATATCTAATCCTACTGCAATGGTTTCTTTGTTCATAATCTATCTATTTCTTACAAACTACTTGCTCAGTAAACAATAAACTTACTGTTTTGTAATTTTTAATCAATGTATCTTTTATAGCGTGCTTATAAAAAGCTTTATAATTCTTTAACTTCTTATCTACATGTATAGGATTCCCGAAAATTATTTTAAAATCATAATCTCTATTAGTCATCACAACACTTCCAGACGGCAAAATAGTTAACCCAGTTATACTTTTTTTAAGAAAATCGTCGTTTGCGATTTTATTAAACAAGTACACATAATTACTTTTTTTGGCATCATTAATCTGCCCAATAACTACAGGAACTCTTGCCGAAAAATTTTCAGACAAAGGGATTCTATCTCCTTTATTGTCAAGATAATACTTTGCATTATCTGACATATATCGTACAATTGGGGTCTTTTGTTTTATATGCGCATTTAGAGAACCATCTATACCAGAAAAAACTTCTGCTTTTTCTATCATCTCGTGATCTTCGAGTACGGTTTCTAAAGTATTCAAAGCTACTTTTTCTTTTTTGATTGATAACGGTTCTCCACAATTTTGTATTAACAAGTTATTAACCATTTCATGTGTTATAAAATTATTCTCTTTTCCTGCTGCAAATGAAATATTTACAGACTTTAACAATCGTTCATTATTCCTTTTCATTGAAAAAGAATAGAAAAAAACCATTAAAACAATGATTAACACTAGTCGAATATTTTGCCAATTAAGCCTTTTCATCTACTATCTTTTTAATTTCCGATACCATTTCACCTATATCACCTGCTCCAATTGTTACATACACATTTGCATCTGAATTTTTAAATTCTTGCAATAAACCTTCTTTTGTAATTAATTTTTTGTTTTTATTTGAAATCTTACTTAACAACCAACTAGAATTTACTCCTTGCATAGGTAATTCTCTCGCTGGATAAATTTCCAACAATAAAACTTCATCAAACTGAGAAAGACTTTCTGCAAAACCATCAACAAAATCTTTTGTACGAGAAAACAAATGAGGCTGAAAGGCTGCAATTATCTTTTTATTGGGATACAATTCTCTCACCGCTTGATGAACTGCATTTATTTCTGTAGGATGATGTGCATAATCGTCAATATAGACAATGTTTTCAGTTCTTGTTTGGAACGAAAACCTTCTTCTTACCCCTTTAAACGAAGCTAAAGCAGAAATTATATTATCATTTGAAACTCCGTAATTTTTCGCCATTGCAAAAGCTATTAAAGCATTTGACAAATTATGATGCCCGGGTAAAGCAAATTTCACATTTTCAACCACTTCGTTTGCCATTTTTACATCAAAGACATAAAAACCATTTTCGATGCGGATATTTTGTGCTGAAAAAGTAGCTTCTTCATTAATTCCAATTGTATTCCCGTTTAAAGGCAATCCTTTTGCAATGAATAAATTTTGAGAGGTTACTTTATTTGAAAATTCTACAAATGAGGCTTCAATTGCAGACGCATCACCATAAATATCTAAATGATCTGCATCCATAGAAGTTATACAAGCCAAATTAGGATGTAAATGTAAAAATGAACGGTCAAACTCATCGGCCTCAACAACTGTAACGGTTTTACCATCTCCAATAATGTTTGAATTATAATTTTCTACAATTCCACCAAGAAATGATGTAACGTCTACTCCACTTTGAAATAAAATATGTCCTAAAATACTCGATGTGGTTGTTTTTCCATGTGTCCCTGCAATTGCAAAACAAAAAGTATCTTTAGTTATTAAGCCCAAAACTTCTGCGCGTTTCTTTACTTCAAAACCCTCAGAAAGAAAGTAATTCCATTCTGAATGATCTTTTGGTACGGCAGGTGTAATAATTACTAAAGTATTTGTTTTGTCTAAATATTTCTTATCTATTAAATCTAAATTATCTTCAAAATGAATATCCATTCCCAAAGCAATTAACTCATTTGTTAATATTGTTTTGGTTTTATCATAACCGGCTACATTTTTACCAATATTCATAAAATGACGCGCAAGTGCACTCATTCCGATTCCTCCGATTCCTATGAAGTAGATATTATGTATTTGGTTTAAATTCATTTTTTTATTCCTTTATTAATTTTTCTATTTCCTTTACTATTTCCTTAGTTGCATTAGGCAAAGCCAATTTGTGAATTTTTTTACTCAACATATCCTGCATATCATCATTAGAAAGCAATTCTGCAAAGGTGTTTTTAAATTTTTCTTCCAAATCTGATTCTTTTAAAAGTATTGCTGCTTTTTTACCAACTATTGCCAAAGCATTTTTAGTTTGATGATCTTCAGAAACATTTGGAGACGGAATGAAAATTGTTGGTTTTCCAACGATACACAATTCTGAAACTGATGACGCTCCTGATCTTGAAATAACAATATCTGCAGCAGCATAAGCCAAATCCATTTTATCAATAAACGCTAAAACATGTACATTTTCTTTATTATTGAAATGACTGTATTCATCATAATACAATTTTCCACATTGCCATATTACTTGAACCCCAAGCTGAGTTATAAAATCTATTTCTTGAGCAATTAGCTGATTAATTCTTCTTGCCCCTAAACTTCCTCCTAAAACCAACAAGGTTCTTTTTGTGCTGTCTAACTCAAAATAAGTTAAGCTTTTTATTCGCTTTGTATCAATATCTAATAAATCTTGTCGCACAGGATTTCCTGTAAACTTAATTTTATCTTTTAGAAAAAACTTATCTAAACCCTCATAAGCAACGCAAATTGCATTTGCTTTTTTAGCTAATAATTTATTTGTTATTCCTGGATATGAATTTTGTTCTTGAACCACAATTGGAATTTGCATCATCGAAGCAACTTTTAAAACAGCTCCACTTGCAAAACCACCCGTTCCAATAACAACATTTGGCTTAAATTTTTTAATAATTCTATAAGACTCCCGTAAACTTGAAAGCAATTTAAATGGAAACATTAAATTTTGCATCGTCAGCTTTCTTTGTATACCAGAAATCCACAATCCTTTAATCTCGAAACCTGCTTGAGGCACTTTTTGCATTTCCATTTTATCTTTAGCGCCTACAAATAAGAATTCGGCATCAGGATATTGTGCCTTTAATTCATTTGCAATAGCAATTGCAGGATAAATATGCCCTCCTGTTCCTCCACCACTAATTATAAATTTTAAGTTTTGCATATTATTTATTTAAAATGGGTTCAAGCGGATTAGTTTCTTCATTATTTGATTCATCATCAATACTAAAATCTCCTAATTCTGCTTCAACTTCTTTATCAATTATTCTTTGTAATGCTTCTTCTCTATTTTTCTTTTCTTCTAAGTCTAATGCAATTTCTTCTTCTTTTTTGGTAACACTTAAAATGATTCCAATAGAAGCACAAGTCATCCAAATAGATGTTCCACCAGCACTAATTAAAGGCAATGTTTGTCCGGTTACGGGTAATAATTCTACCGCCACAGACATGTTGACTAATGCTTGAAATATAATTGGGAAACCTAAGCCAACTATAAGTAATTTTCCAAAGAGCGTTGTGGCTTTATGTGCATTGATTATAAACCGCACGAAAAGCAATAAGTATAAAAACATGATTCCAAAAGCCCCAATCATCCCGTATTCTTCAACAATAATTGCAAAGATAAAATCGGATGAAGATTGAGGTAAAAAGTTTTTTTGCACACTTTTCCCTGGACCTAACCCTTTAATTCCTCCTGAAGCGATTGCTATTTTTGCTTTCTCTATTTGATACACATCTTCATCTGCAGTGTCTGAAGTAAAACGCTCAATACGTTTTTCCCAAGTTTTTACACGATTTGGCATTGCATCTGGAAAAGCCTTTGCAACTAATATGAAAAACGTCAATGCAAGTATTCCAAGACCAATGATGAATAGTAAATATTTTATAGGATAATATCCAATATAAACCACCATACAAACCATTGTAAAGATAAGTGCGGTAGTAGAAAAATTGGCAGGTAAAATTAGAATTAACACTCCAAAAACAGGAAGCCATAACTCTAAAAAGGATTCTTTAAATGTAATGACTTTGTCTTCAATTTTAGCCAAATAACGAGCAACGTAAACCATTAAAACCATAAACGCCAATGTAGAAGTTTGGAATCCAATACCTACAAAAGGAATATTTATCCATCTACTTGCGCCAGACCCAC
This sequence comes from Flavobacterium sp., assembly GCF_034111225.1. Classification (GTDB taxonomy): domain Bacteria; phylum Bacteroidota; class Bacteroidia; order Flavobacteriales; family Flavobacteriaceae; genus Flavobacterium. Next base: position 415,117 of record NZ_JAWUXR010000011.1, read on the forward strand.
CTATTGTTGTGCCTTGTGTAAGCGTATAGAGTAACAAGACAATAACTATAGGGATTCCAAAAATGGACAAAGCTCTAAAATAATGATAAGGCACTTTATGTACAAAGTAAATAATAACGAACCCTAAAAAAAGATGCCCTAAATGTTTGATTAAGTAACCCAAAGTAGAGCCTTTACCAATTACATATACTAGATTTGTACTAGCACTATAAACTGGCAAGAATGAGATAAGTGCCAATAGAAAAACTATTGCCCAGATCCCTTTATCTCCTCTTATTTTAGCTACAATATCATTCATTATTATAAATTATGAACCGCGTTTTTAAATTGACGTCCTCTATCTTCATAGTTTTCAAACAAATCAAAACTTGCACAAGCTGGAGACAATAATACTGCCTCGCCAGATTCTGCTATATGTTTTGCTATTTTTAAAGCTTCAGACATCGAAGTTGTTTCTACCATTACATCAACCACATTACTAAATGTGCTTATAATCTTAGAATTATCAACACCTAAACAAATTATTGCTTTTACTTTCTCACGCACTAACGACATTAATTCGTTATAATCATTTCCTTTATCTACACCACCTACTATCCAAACAGTAGGAACCGTCATACTGTCTAATGCGAAATAAGCCGCATTTACATTAGTTGCTTTTGAATCGTTAATGTATTGCACATTTTGAATTTTCAAAACTTTTTCCAAGCGATGTTCTACTCCTTGAAAATTAGATAAACTTTCTCTAATTGTTTGTTTTCTAATTTTAAGTAACTGAGAAACTGCTGTTGCAGCCATAGCATTTTTTAAATTATGCTTTCCTTCTAATGCTAGTTCATTTGTTGGCATAGTAAATAGGTCGTTATTTATAGTACTCATTAAGTTTTGTTCTATTATACAAGCTCCGTTTTCAATATTTTCAGTTAATGAAAATGGAATTAATTGTGCTTTAATCTTATTGTTTTGCAACCATTTTTTAATTTCAACATCTTCATTATCGACAATTAAAAAATCTTCTTCTGATTGGTTTTTTGTAATTCTAAATTTTGATTCTATATATAAATTATAGTCGTAATTATATCGATCTAAATGATCTGGACTTAGATTTGTAATTATAGCAATGTGTGGTTTGTAATCTATAATTCCATCTAACTGAAAACTACTCAATTCCAATACATACACATCGTGTTTATTATCTGCTACTTGCCATGCAAAGCTTTTTCCAATATTTCCGGCTAAACCAACATTTAAACCTCCTTGCTTTAACAAATGATACGTAAGCAAAGTTGTTGTTGTTTTACCATTACTCCCTGTTATACCAACCGTAACTGCATCGGTAAATTGAACGGCAAATTCTATTTCAGAAATTACAGGTATTCCTAACTCAATTAAATTTTTTACAATTGGAGTTTTCTCTGGAATTCCAGGGCTTTTCATTACCACATCTGCATTTAAAATTAATGCTTCAGTATGTTGCTCATCTTCCCAAGAAATAGCATTAATAGTAAGAACTTCTTTATACGTTTCTTTAATTTTTCCAAAGTCAGATACAAAAACATCATATCCTTTCTTTTTTCCTAAAATCGCAGTTCCTACACCGCTTTCACCTCCGCCAAGTATTACTAATCGCTTCATATTACCTTAGTTTTAATGATACTAATGAGAAAATGGCTAAGAAAATAGCAACAATCCAAAAACGTGTTACAATTTTACTTTCGTGATATCCTTTTTTTTGATAATGATGATGCAATGGCGACATTAAGAAAATACGCCTGCCTTCTCCAAACTTCTTTTTTGTGTATTTAAAATATCCAACTTGTAGGATTACTGATAAATTTTCGGCTAAGAATATTCCACATAAAATTGGAATCAATAATTCTTTACGAATGGATATTGCTATCACAGCTATAATACCACCAATAGTTAAACTACCCGTATCGCCCATAAAAACAGATGCCGGATAAGTATTATACCAAAGAAAACCAACTAAAGCTCCTACGAAGGCCGCAATAAAAATGGTCATTTCTCCAGAGTTTGGAATATACATTACATTCAAATAGTCTGAAAAAATTACGTTTCCCGAAACAAAGGCAAAAACACCTAATGCGAGAACTGAAATTGCCGAAGTACCGGCCGCTAAACCATCAATACCATCAGTTAAGTTGGCTCCATTAGAAACCGCAGTTATAATTAAAATTACAAATGGGATAAAAATTAACCATGAATATTTTTCATATCCGTCTCCCATAAAAGAAAGTACTTCTGCATAATCAAATTCGTTATTTTTAAAAAAAGGTATGGTTGTAGCTGTTGACTTTTCATTTAATGAAGATGCATCTACCCCTTGTTCAATTTTTATTCTTTCCTTTAAAGTGTCTTTACGAACAGTTACATGAGGGCTGAAATAAAGAACCGAACCAACAATTAAACCTAAACCTATTTGCCCTAAAACTTTAAACCTACCTTTTAAACCGTCTTTATCTTTTTTGAAAATCTTAATATAATCATCAATAAATCCAATAGCTCCCATCCAAATGGTTGTAACTATTAAAAGAATGATGTAAATGTTCTCTAATCTTGCCAATAAGAAAACAGGAATTAATGTTGCCAAAATTATAATGATCCCACCCATTGTAGGCGTACCCGCTTTTTGTTTTTGACCATCTAACCCTAATTCTCTAACTGTTTCACCAACTTGCTGATTTCTTAAAAAATTAATTATTTTTTTTCCATAAATAGTTGCAAAACCTAACGACATAATAAAAGCTAATGCCGAACGAAAAGTAATGTACTGAAATACACCTGCGCCTGGAAAATCAAAAGCCCTATCTAAGTATTGAAAAAGATAATATAACATCTGTTATTTGTTTAGTTGGTTCAACATTTCTTTTACAATTAACAAATCATCAAAATCATGGCGAACACCATTTATTTCTTGATACGTTTCATGTCCTTTACCAGCAATAAGAATAATATCATTCTCGTTTGCCAGTTGGCAAGCCGTTTTTATAGCTTGTTTTCTATCTGAAATAGAAATTGTCTTTTTGAAATTTTGAGGCTCTACACCTTTTTCCATTTCATCTATAATTGTATCTGGATTTTCGGTTCTAGGATTGTCTGAAGTGAAAATCACTTTATCACTTAAGGTAGAAGCTATATTTGCCATTACTGGTCTTTTAGTTTTATCTCTATCGCCACCACAACCAACAATTGTAATTAATTGCTCGTTTTTCCCACGGATGTTTTCAATAGTATTTAATACATTTTCTAAAGCATCTGGTGTATGTGCATAATCTATAATTGCAGTTATCTTCCCTTTTGAAATAATGTATTGAAAACGACCTGAAACACTTTCTAATTCAGACAATAATCGAAGTGCTTCTTGCTCTTCAACCCCTAACTCTTTAGCAGTTGCGAAAATTGCTAATAAATTATAGGCATTAAAAGAACCTATTAGTTTAGACCAAACTTCATTATTGTTCATTTTTAATAACAAGCCTGTAAACTGATTCTCTAAGATTTGTGCTTTATAATCTGCATACGATTTTAAAGCATAAGTAACTTTCTTTGCTTTAGTATTCTGAAGCATAATAGCTCCATTCTTGTCATCAATATTGGTAATAGCAAATGCTGATTTTGGCAATTGGTCAAAAAATACTTTTTTAACGTCTCTGTATTCAGCAAATGAACTGTGATAATCTAAATGATCATGTGATAAATTGGTAAAAATTCCACCAGTAAATTCAAGAGCTTCTGTTCTTTTCTGATGAATACCATGAGAACTTACTTCCATAAAACAAAACTCACAACCCAGTTCAACCATTTCGTCTAAAAATCTATTTATCGTAATAGAATCTGGTGTTGTATGAGTCGCTTTATATTCGGTTTCATCAACCATTATCTTTACAGTAGAAAGCAATCCTACTTTATAACCTGCTTTTTTAAACATTTGATACAACAAAGAGGCAATAGTAGTTTTACCATTTGTCCCTGTAACGCCAACTAATTTAATTTTTTGTGAAGGATTTTCATAAAAATTCGCAGCCATAAACGCTAAAGCAACATTGGTGTTATTTACTTGAACATAAGTAACGCCATTAACAATAACACTTGGAAACTCTTCGCAAATAACTACAACAGCTCCTAAGCTTAAAGCTTTTTCAATATAATCATGACCGTTTGAATGCGTTCCTTTTATTGCTACAAAAAGATCATTTAATTCAACAGCTCTTGAATCGAATGTTATTTTATTAACAGCAACATCGGTAGCGCCTTTTACAGCCTCGATACTTACTTTGTATAATATGTCTTTTAATATTTTCACCTTAAGTCTAGTATAATTATCTGATTCTTTGAAATTTGTTCTCCTGCTTTAACGGATTGATTCTGTACTTTACCACTTCCCTTTATCTCAACCGATAAATCTAAATTTTCCAGAAGAGCAATTGCATCCATGGCAGCCATTCCTTTTACGTTAGGAACAACAGAAGTTTCCGCTTGTGATTTTTTATAATAAGAAGCATAATTAGCTTCTAATGATTTTATTTTAGCATCAATGTTCTTAATATGATTCGTTGGAGGAGAATCGGTATATATCTTTTGAGCAATCCTTTTAAAAACAGGTCCAGCAACATCTGCACCGTAATATCCTGATGCAACATTTGGTTTATGAACCACTACAATGCAAGAATATTTTGGCTGGTCTGCAGGAAAATAACCCACAAATGAAGATGCATAAAACAACTTCGATTTGTCTTTATAATTTACTTGAGCTGTTCCTGTTTTTCCTGCCATGGAAAAATCTTTCGAATATAATTTTGAACCTGTTCCTCTTTTCACGACATTTTCTAAAATCTTACGCACTTTAGCTAAAGCCTCATCTGACGCGATTTTAGGATTAATAATTTGAGTCTCAAATTTCTTAACAGTTGTATTCCATTCTTTAATTTCTTTTACAAATAATGGCTTAACCATTACACCATCATTTGCAACAGCATTATATAAAGACAAAGTTTGCAAAGGCGTTAATGAAACACCATACCCAAAAGCCATCCAAGGCAATGAAATACCGCTCCAGTTTTTTGCTCCAGGTTGAGGAATTATTGGCTTTCCTTCCCCAATTAATTGCAACCCTAATGGTTTGTTTAAACCGTAGCTGTTAATTCTGTCTACAAATTGTTTAGGATTATCTTTGTAATTATCGTAAATCGCTTGAACCAAAACAGTATTTGAAGAAACTTCAAAACCTTTGGCTAAAGTTATTTTACCGTAACCTCCTTTATGAGAATCTCTTACTTTTTTACCGTAAAACTCAATAACCCCACCATTAGAATCATATACCTTACTTGTATCTACCTTTTTATCATCAAGCAACGCAATAAGGTCTAATAATTTAAATGTAGAACCAGGTTCGTGAGATTCAGCCACAGCGTAATTTTGTGTTTCATAATAACTTCCATCTTTAGCTCTTCCTAAATTTGAAATTGCTTTAACTTCACCTGTTCTTGTTTCCATTACTACTACACAACCATGATCAGCCTCATAATATTCTAATTGCTTCAATAAAGCATGATGCGCAATATCTTGGATATAAACATCAATAGTCGAAATAATATCAAGTCCATCTTGAGGCTCTAACTCGTTATTGTCATTAATCGGTTTCCATTGATTTTTTGCAATTTTTTGCATCATTCTATGGCCGTTTGCGCCATTTAAGTATTTTCTATATGCATATTCTAAGCCTTTACCGTTTGGAGTCCCATCATCATTTGTTCTTTCATAACCTATAGTTCTTTGAGCAACTCTACCAATAGGATGTTCTCTAACTGTTTTTTGTTCAACAATTAAACCACCTCTATATGGTCCTTTTTTAAATAAAGGAAAACTCTTAAAGCGCAAATAATCTGAATAACTAAGCTCTCTAGCGACTAAAAAGTATCTGTTTTTATTTGCTCTTGCCTTTTTTAATTTGCTTTCATAAAATCCTGAACTTTTTCCAAAATAAGAAGCAAGCGAATCACTTAATGCGCTGATATTATCATTAAAATCATCATTACTTGGAGACAAAGCATCAAAACGAATTACATATTCTGGAATTGAAGTAGCCAACAAACTTCCGTCTGAAGAATAAACATTTCCTTTATTTGCTGGAATTGTAAAATTGCGAACCGTTCTTTCTTTTGCAAGTTTTCTTAAACTATCACCTTCAACCCACTGAATATTATTAAGTTTTATCATAACAAGAACAGCCATCATGAACATCATGAAGACAACCAAATACATACGGTAAGAGATCTTTTTGTCTACTACTGCCATATTTTTAATTTATCTATAAAACCTTTAGTTTTCTTATTATTCTCTTTAACCACAATTTTTGTAGGTGGAACCGAAGATGGAAAAATTAATTTTTCTTCCATTTTTTTTGAAACAGTAGATTCCATTTTTAATTTCATTAATTCTGAACGTCTATCTACAAATTGTGATCTTTTTTCTTTTACTATGTTTGTTAGCTCCGTAATTCTATAATTTTTTTCGTCGTATTTATGATTATTAGCAATCATAATCATTGCTAAAAAAACTAGAAACACAATGAATTTCCAATTTTTTAATGCATCATCACTGACAAGAAATTTAGCTTTCAACAAACTATAAATACCTTTCTTCATGGCAAATTATTTTTTTTCAGCTACTCTTAATTTTGCGCTTCTTGCTCTGTTATTAATTGCTATTTCAGCACTTGACGGAACAATTAATTTTTCAATTGTTTTAAAAGGGACTTCAAAATTTCCGTAAAAATCTTTTTCAGGTTCACCTTCAAATAAACCATTTTTCACAAAACGTTTTACCAATCTATCTTCAAGAGAATGATATGAAATAACACTTAACCTTCCTCCAACTTCTAAAATATCTAATGATTGCTCTAAGAATTCTTTTAAAGCATCCATTTCTTGATTTACTTCAATTCGAATTGCTTGGTATATTTGTGCTAGAATTTTATTGCTTTTGTGAGCTGGCAAAAAACGAGAAAGAACCTCTTTTAAAGTATCAGAACTTTTTATCTTACCGCCTTCATTTCTATAATTTACAATTGCAGCCGCAAGTGCGTTTGCATTTTTTAATTCACCATAATCAAAGAAAACCTTACTTAAATGTTTTTCTTCGTAATCATTAACCACATCGTAAGCGCTTAATTCGCCTTTTTGACTCATTCTCATATCTAAATCAGCCTCAAAACGAGTTGAAAAACCACGTTCTGCCACATCAAATTGATGAGAAGAAACACCTAAATCAGCAAGAATTCCATCTACTTTTTTAATTCCGTGAAAACGAAGAAATCTTTTAATATTTCTAAAATTTTCATTGATCAATAAGAATCGTTTATCATCAATAGCGTTTGCTAAAGCATCTTCATCTTGGTCAAAAGCAATCAATCTTCCACCTTCTCCAAGACGTGACATCATTTCTCTTGAATGACCACCGCCACCAAAAGTAACATCAACATACACGCCATCGGGCTTAATATTTAAACCGTCAACCGTTTCCTTTAACAACACCGGATTATGATATTCCATCTCCATTTTCATATAAGTTACCCATTACATCTTCAGCTAAATCAGCAAAATCATCAGTAGCATTTTCTATTGCATTTTCATACAAATCTTTATCCCAAATTTCAACAATATTAATTGCCGAAGACATTACTATTTCTTTTTCAATTTTAGAAAAAACCAACAAGTCTTTTGGGATTAACAATCTTCCTGCCGCATCAACTTCAATCGTTTTTACACCTGCAGTAAATCGTCTAATAAAATCGTTATTCTTTTTTACAAAACGATTTAACTTATTCATCTTCAACATCATCTCATTCCATTCCTTTATAGGATAAAGCTCCAAGCAAGGCTGAAACACAGAACGCTTCAGTACAAAACCATCTTCCAATGATTTGAACTGTTTTTTCAACGAAGCAGGAAGCATTAATCTTCCTTTAGCGTCAACCTTACATTCGTATGTTCCTGTTATTGAATCCAACTAAATAGTATTGTTTAGAATATTGACAAATTTAAAAAATATTTACCACAATTTACCACAAAACCCCACTTTGTTAATAAGTTTTCACACATACACCCATTGATTTTTATTAAAAAAAGAAGTAAACACACAAAGCACATGCTTTAACAAAGAATTTGAAAATTAATTTTCTCCAAAAATTAACAACAACAAAACATTCGAAAAAAGTGAAAGCTGTTGAAAACTAAATAATTAAATGCTTTTTTTTCCTACAAAAGCTTAAATAATTAGTTTTACACAATGTCTTTTTATTAATATATAATATCCTATATTTGTGAAAATTTCAGAACCTAAATTTGAAATTACTTTATGCTGAAAAAAGATAAAAAATATACCTACTTTGAAGCTGGAGAAGGTAAGCCAATTATAGTACTTCATGGTTTAATGGGAGGCTTGAGTAATTTTGATGGAGTAGCTAATTACTTTTCAGAAAAAGGATACAAAGTCATTATTCCTGAATTACCACTATACACGCAGAATATTTTAAAAACAAACGTAAAAGCTTTTTCTAAATATGTAAAAGATTTTATGATTCACCTAGGCATTGAGAAAGCCATTTTAGTCGGTAACTCTCTTGGTGGTCATATTGCTTTATATTTTGCAAAATCTTACCCTGAACTTGTAAGAGGAATTGTTATTACTGGAAGTTCTGGGTTATACGAAAGTGGAATGGGCGAAAGTTACCCTAAAAGAGGTGACTATGAATACATTAAAAAGAAAGCTGAAGATGTATTTTACGACCCTAATGTTGCAACAAAAGAAATGGTTGATGACGTTTTTGCAACGGTAAATGACCGTATGAAATTACTAAAAACGCTAACTATTGCCAAAAGCGCAATTAGACATAATATGGCAAAAGATTTGCCAAAAATGCATATAAAAGCTTGCATCATTTGGGGAGCAAACGACAAAGTTACTCCACCAGAAGTTGCAGAAGAATTTAATAAATTACTACCCAATTCTGAATTGTTTTGGATTGAAAAATGTGGCCACGCAGCCATGATGGAACATCCTGATAAATTCAATGAAATTTTAAACAATTGGTTGGTTAGCCATAAATTATAAAACGAATAAAATTCTCGTTTTAAAAAATAAACAGATGAAAATAAATACTGCTGAATTTGTAATTAGTAATTCTGAAGTGAGTAAATGTCCTAACGAAAACTTGCCAGAATACGCATTTATTGGTCGCTCAAACGTTGGTAAATCTTCTTTAATCAACATGTTGACAAACCATAAAAGTTTAGCAAAAACATCTGGAAGACCTGGGAAAACACAATTAATTAACCATTTTAAAATTAATTTAAACTGGTATTTAGTTGATTTACCTGGTTATGGATACGCAAGAGTTTCTAAGAAAACAAAAGAAGTATTCCAAGAATTTATTACTGATTATTTCGAGAGCAGACAACAATTGGTTTGTGCATTTGTACTAATCGATATTAGACTTGAAGCACAAAAAATTGATTTAGAATTCATTACTTACTTAGGTGAAACTGAAGTTCCATTTTGTATTGTTTTTACAAAAGCAGATAAAATAGGAAAAGTAAAAGCACAACAAAATGTTGCGGCTTACACTAAAAAAATACTGGCTAATAACTGGGCCGAAATGCCTCAATATTTTATTACGTCTGCTTCAGAAAAAACAGGAAGAGAAGAAATTCTTACTTATATTGACGATATCAATCAAGTGGTTTTTAAAGAGAATGATAGTTTTATTTAATTCTAAAGATTCGTAAAACAAAAAAAAGCGTAGTTTTAAAACTACGCTTTTTTTGTTTTAAATCATGTGATTTAAACTACTTCGTCAACTCTAATTTTTCTGCGAAATAATCACAAAAATCTTTCATAGTTGCCGTCATCTTTTCATCGTCGGTTGCGCGGTTAAAAGTGTCTGACATTGCTACTAATGTTTGATGAAAAAATTGTTTCATTTCATCTACAGGCATGTCTTTTGTCCAAAGGTCAATTCGCATTGTTTCTTTGGCTTTTGCATCCCAAACAGAAACCATTATAGCTTTTGCCTCTTCGTTATCAACACCACCGTCTTGAGCTGACCAATTTAATTTTTCAGGTATTTTATTTTCGTCTAATTCTACTATGAATTTTATTTCAGATGTTTTATTTGCCATTACTTTGCTGGTTTGTATTTTGATTTATCGAATAATGTTTTTGCGTCTAATGCTAGCATTTCTTTTAATGAAGCGTTGTTGTTTTCCATATAACTACGCACAATTTGCCAACCTAACCATTGACCAACTCTTCCTGGAGATTCTGCATCTAAACCCAAATAAAATTTAGAGAAAGGCGCATTGTTTATGAATCGAAATTCATTTTTCATGTTTGCTTCAAACAAAATCTTGTTCTCTACAAAATAACTCCACATTTGGTATTCATTTTCTTTACACCATTCTATTTGAGCATCAGTATACGCTATTTTAGCAGCATCAGAATAATCAGGCAATAATTTATCTTTAAGGTATAATTGTTTTCCTTTATAAATCATTAATGACAATAAACTTCTATTGGTTGGAGAAGCAATTTTATTAAACGAAAAGCTATTTACTAAATCGGGAAGTATTTGATTTTCTTCAAAACCAATTCGCTCATACTCTGGAAAATCTTGATAATATCGGTGTTCTTTACCTAAATAACAATCTAAAGCCACAATTGCCAATGTATCTACATAAATAGATTTAGCGTCTTTATCCACTTCATTAATTAAAGTAATCACTCGTGGTGTTTTATATTCGGGAAAATAATATTGGGCATAACCAAATAATTTACTCAAATCGGCTTCTAACGGACCAACATTTGAATATTTATTTTGCACTTCGCTGTAAAGCTCACGCATTAAGGGATTCGACAATTTATTTGTCCAAACTGTATCTTCATTTCCTTCTGGAAAAAAGAATGGAAATTGTGATTTTATTTTTGATAAATCTTCAGGTTTCGATTCGTAAAATACTTTATCAAATCGTTCTACTTTAAATTTTACAGGTATTTTAGCAACTTCTTCTTCCACTTTATCTTCTTTTTTACATGAAAAAAGCAAAAGCATAAGACTTAAAATTAAAAGTTTATTCATACTACTTCGATATTTATTTTTAATTTTATCCAAATTTGAAAGCTCATTCACAAGCTTAAGAACGCAAAGATACATTTATAGTATAATAAATTTACCTAAAAAAATGACAAATTCTACAAATTTCAATTCAGAAAAAGTAACCGAACATATTGTAAAATGGCTTTTAGATTATGCTACAAATGCAAAAGTTAAAGGTTTTGTAGTTGGAATTTCTGGCGGCATTGACAGCGCATTAACCTCAACATTATGCGCAATGACTGGCTTACCGACTTTATGCGTAGAAATGCCTATTCATCAAGCCGAAAGTCATGTTAGCAGAGCAAACGAACATATTGAACAATTGAAGAAAAGGTTCCCTAAAGTTACCAATGACAGAACCGACTTAACGCCTGTTTTTGAAATTTTCAAGAATCAAGTTCCAACTTCAGAAAACGAAGCAGCTTTAAATTTAACTTTAGCAAATACAAGAGCGAGACTTAGAATGACCACTTTGTATTATCATGCTGGTTTAAACGGATTTTTAGTAGCTGGAACAGGAAACAAAGTGGAAGATTTTGGCGTAGGTTTTTATACCAAATATGGTGATGGCGGAGTTGATATTAGTCCGATTGCCGATTTAATGAAAAGTGAAGTGCGTTTATTATCTAAACACATAAACGTTCCAGCAAGTATTTTAGTTGCCAAACCAACTGATGGTTTGTTTGGAGACGACAGAAGCGACGAAGATCAACTTGGAGCTAGTTATGACGAACTAGAATGGGCAATGAAAAAAATGGAAAATGGAAAGATTGAAAAGGACTTTAACGGCCGTGAAGCAGTAGTTTTTAAAATATACGAACGCCTTAATAGAATCAACCAACACAAAATGCAACCTATCCCTGTTTGTGAAATTCCTAAAAAAATAAAGAATATCTAATTATTTAACAAGTATTTACGTTTTTTTTCATTAACTTTGATATGCTATTTACCACCCAATAAACAATTGAAGTTATGATAAAAGTATGTATTGCCGACAACCATCCTGTGGTGCAACATGGAGTTAAATCATATTTTAATAATAGTGATTCTATTGAAATTGTTGCTACTGTTAATGATTTTAATGCACTACAAAACACCTTACAGTCTAAATCTATCGACGTAATTGTTGTAGAATTAGAACTAGACGGCTTGTCTAGTATAAGAGATTTAAAATCTTTAATTAAGGAACATCCAGATTCTAAGATTATACTTTACACTTCAGTGTCTGAGAAAATGTATGCACCTACTGCAATAAAAGCTGGTGTATCTGCTTATTTACTTAAAACTGCTTCTTTAAAAGTACTTGAAACTACAATTATACGTGTTTCTAACGGAGTTATTATTTTTAGCGACGAAGTTAAAAAAACAATTGAAGAGCTTAAAAAAGGTAAAAAATCAGATCGTTTATTTAAAAAATTATCTACAAGAGAAATTGAAGTTTTGCGTTATTTAAATGACGGTAAAAAGAACAAGGAGATTGCACAAATACTTGGATTAGACGAAAAAACAATTAGTACTTATAAATTGCGTTTACTAGCCAAATTGAGTGTTACCAATTTAGTAGATTTATTAAATAAAGCGAAAAGTTTAGAGATTCTTTAAGAATACCTACTCATTACTCTTCCCAGTTTTTGAGAGAACATATTAGTAAGCCCTAAATAATCCATAACCATTGATAATGACTCTGAATTATCATCAGATTCGCTTGCACCTAACTGATTTTTTAAATCATCGATAATATTATTTACCCAATACCATCTTAGCGTTAAGATTGTCTCTGTTACATATTGAGCAACAGTAGCGTCTTTTTGTTTTACAAAAATATTTTGAGATTCCCAGTTATGAAGAACTTCGCGCTCTTCATTCATTAAAACTGAAGTAACTTCTTGAGCTATCTCTTCATCTAAACGAATTAAATATTGCTCTAGAACAAAGGTTTCATTTTGATTGTAATAATCAATTAAGTCTTTGTATATTTTTTGAAATAAAGGATTCGATAAACTTATTTCGTCTTCTTGTAAGCTTAAATATATTCTTTGGTAAACCTTTACTTTGTTTTTCTCAATAACTTCCTTTAATTCACCTTCATCATCTGGTTTTAGCATGACGTCATCAAATTCTTGTTCTACATTTCCGTAAAGCAATAATATTTGAATAATAATGTGTTCTAATTCAAATTGAATGTCAACTTTGGTTTTTGATACTGATTCGGTATTCTTAACAACATCAAATGATTTTTGCTCTTCTTTGAATTTTTTATTGGCTTCAGAAACATCTTTCTTATCCATTTGAGCCAAAGTATTAAACAAAACCTGTTCAGAAATATCCATTATTCTTGAACATTCTTGAATGTAAATTTCACGTTTAATTCTATCAGAAATTTTAGAAATACTCACAACCATATCTCTAATTAGATCAGCTTTTTTAATTGGATCGTTCTTAGCTTCTTTCATTAGCATAGAAGCTTTGAATTGAATAAAATCCATAGCGTTTTCTTCCAAATATTTTACCAACTCTTCGTATGGCATTTTCTTAGCAAAACTATCCGGATCTTCACCTTCTGGAAATGCACAAACGCGTACGTTCATATCAGCTTCCAAAATTAAATCGATACCACGAACAGACGCTCTTAAACCAGCAGCATCACCATCAAAAAGAACTGTAATGTTTTTTGTTAAACGACTTACTAATCGAATTTGATCAGTTGTTAAAGCAGTTCCAGAAGAAGCAACTACGTTTTCAATTCCAGATTGATTGAACTGAATAACATCGGTATAACCTTCTACCAAATAACAATTATCTTGTTTGGCAATTGCTTGTTTGGCATGAAAAATTCCGTAAAGGACTTTACTCTTATGGTAAATATCACTTTCGGGAGAATTTAAATATTTAGCCGCTTTTTTATCATTGTTTAAAATTCGACCTCCAAAACCTAAAACACGGCCGCTCATACTTTGAATAGGAAACATCACACGACCTTTAAAACGATCAAACTGTTTATCTTCCTTCACAATAGATAGTCCGGTTTTGTCTAAATATTCTAATTTATATCCTTTTCCAAGTGCTTCTTTTGTAAATGCATCCCAAGTTTCTGGCGAATAACCTAATCCAAATTTCTTAATCGTTTCTGAAGTAAAACCTCTTTCTTTAAAATAAGAAAGTCCGATTGCTTTTCCTTCTTCAACATTCAATAACACATTATGAAAATATTTACTTGCAAATTCTGAAACCAAATACATACTTTCCTTTTCATTTGCCATTGCAGCATCTTCATCCGTTTGTACTGTTTCTTCAATCTCAATATTGTATTTTCTTGCTAAAAACTTAATAGCTTCTGGATACGTAAAGTGCTCATGCTCCATTAAAAAAGTCACAACATTCCCGCCTTTTCCTGAACTAAAATCTTTCCAAATTTGCTTTACAGGCGAAACCATAAATGAAGGTGATTTCTCATCGACAAAAGGGCTCAATCCTTTTAAATTAGAACCTGCACGTTTTAAATTTACAAAATCGCCAATTACCTCCTCTACTCGAGCAGTTTCAAATACATTTTCTATGGTGGTTTTTGAAATCAAAATTAATTTTTTATTATTTGGATTGACGTTGCTTCATTCTTCTTTAAATCGGTAAAAAGCTCTATTGTTTTTTCTTTATTATAAATTTTAACTTTTGTAGTATTTGGAGGAATTCTTCCCTCAGAATTTGAAATAATTTTTATAATTGAGTTATTATTCTTAAGCGTTAATTTAAGAATCTTTTCTTTATTTAAAACACTATAATTAGATATGATTTTTAAGTCATCATAAAAAACAGTTATTTCATCACCGTCTTCTTGTCCGGCATCATAAAATGAGATGAAAATTTCAGAAGAATTCATAAAAACAGACACTACCTCTCCTTCTTTTATTATATTAACTTTCAACTCATTTAAAACCTTCACCAAACTTATACTATCTTTTACTTCTTCATCAATTCTTTTAGATTTTGAAATTTTTTTATCAAATTTTTCCATTCTACTTGTTGCCTTTTTGGAAGAAACCATACTCAAATCTCCATTTATACAAGGTGAATTATCACTGAAAAAACTTTGAAAATTTCCTTTTAACTTATCAGATGACAACAAATTTACTTTACCTTCAAAATATATGTTACAAAAATCATTTTTAGTGACTTTTGACTTTGTATATTCCATTTGTTTTTCCTTAAAAATTAAAGCATTTGTTTTTTTATTATAAGTACCAACAATTATATTTTTAGTCTCATTTAATCCTTGTAAATCTGTTATAGAATAACCTGAAATTTTCCCATTATTTTCACTAAAAACAAGTCTGTAAGAAATAATATTTGTTTTACTGAATTTTATGACTCCGAAAAACTCATAATCTACCGCAAATGAAGTGTTAAAAAATAAGAAAAAAATTACGGAAATAAATATCTTCATTTATATATTTTATTTATATTGCGGTAAACAAAATAACAAATATTATAATGAAATTTAAAACTTTTTTGGTATTATTATTAATAAGTATTAGTACACAATTTACATTTGCTTCTTTCCCAGTTGAAAGAACTAAATCTGTTGAAAATTCAACAAACATTAGTGAAACTTCAGAAGAAGATTACAAACCTTATTTAGGTTCTGAAAAAAGCCAGGGAATTGCTCTTATATTAGCACTTACACTAGGTCTTTTAGCGGCTCATAGATGGTATGTTGGATGTCCATGGCCGGTTAATATAATTTTCATAATGTCTTTAGGCGGTGTAGGTGTTTGGTTATTAATTGACATCATTAGAATTTTAATGGGAACCTTTAACCCAAAAGGTAGATTCAAAAAAAGTTTCTTCTAATCAATAAGTCATGAGACATATATATATAATTTTTCTACTCTTTTTTTCTTTTTCTTTTTCTCAAGTTTCAGTAAGTAGGTCACATAGAGGACTTTTTAAAGATTTAAAAAAAGAAGACTATAAAGAAATCAAAAAAAGAAAGACAATTTTTGTAATTGATTCATTTGATGAAATTAAGTTTGAAGAAATGCTTAAAACTTTTTGGGACTTAAATAAATACGAAGTACTTAGTAGAGAAAAATATGAAGAGAATAAAGAAAAGTACATTTCTGAAGACTACTCTATATTTGAATTTTCAGGGCTTTTAGTAACAATAACTAGTCAATCTGGAATGACTACAGAGTATTTGTATTTAAATTACAATTATTTTTACTACACTGATGTAAAAGTAAATAATGGAAAAATTAAATTTGACAAAACAGAAGTTGCATCAGTATTCTTTTCTGGTGATGCAGATTCTATGTGGAATATAATTAGCACCTTAAAATACGGAAATCTTCAAAATCAACTTTATAATTATCAATTAGGATACATGAAGAATTACCTTCAATTTATTCAAAAAAATCTAAAAGACGATTGGTATTCATGGACATTTGCGAGTGATTATGATAAAAAAGTTGTCAAAAAACTTTCTAAAACTACTCTATACATTCCGTCATACATTAACACCAAATACAATGGTTGGGATGGAACTGACACTGAAAGAGAAGACCCTAATGAGCTTTTTAAAAAATATGAATACAAATACGAGTGGATTTCTAATGAAGATTTGAACAATAAAATACTAAACACTAAAGAGGATTTTTATTATTTAATGTATACAAAAATAAATTCTTCTAAATTAGTAAGTGTTGTTAATGGAAAAACAGGGGAAATAATATATCGCGACTATCAATCTATGAGTTATCAATTGAAACAAAAAGATTTGAAAGAGATTAACAATAAAATAGATTAAAAAAAAGCCTGAATATAATATTCAGGCTTTTTTTATAACTAACGAATTACTTAATTAAAGTCGAAACGAATACCTAATGAAACGTTGTTTTGATCTATATTATTGTTCTTAAACATAGGATTAATATCATACTTAACATATAAACTTGTTGACCCATAACCAATATAACTACTTAAACCATAGGTGAAATCTGAAACATTAAAATCACCTTTCTCTTTAATTTTAATATCATTCCCGTTTTCTTCATATTCAAGAATTTGTTTTGATTTTATTCTAACTCCTCCATAACCTCCAATTCCCAATCTAAAAGAATTGTGTGTTTTGAAATATGAATTACCTTCTTTATCTGTCTTTTTTCCTGAAAAGTCAAATTCTAAGTGAACTGGAGCTACTAAAAACACACTACGAAAACGTGATTCATCAAGATTAACACTTGCTGTTTGCAAATAAGTTTGATTTCCTGTTTCTACAAAATAACGGTTATCTGTTGCTCGTAAATTATTATACATAAGTGACAATCCGTATTTTGCGTGCAAAAGATTGTGGTTATTGAAAATTCTTGAATTTAAAGTTAAACCTAATTCGTAAAAATGGGAACCCCAAACTTTAAAATCTGAATCATTTAAACTTTCACCTTCCGTAACTACATTATTTAAACCTGCTGCAAATACAAGTTGAGATGTTGTTCTTTTAAAATGTCTTTTTACATAATCTTTTTTTCCATTATAAACTTTTAAAGACCCCAGATTAATTTCCGTTTGATTCTCGCCAATATTATCAGAACTTCCGCCTAAAACAATTCTAGTCCCTCCTTTTTTCTTAGGTCTACTCTTATCTTCTACAAATTTTCCGTCTACTTTATCTTTAACTAACTGCGCTAATTTTTCTTCTTCAACTGCAACTTGAGTTTCAATGTTTTTAGCCCTTTCAGTTGCAATAGAAAGTTTTAATTCATCTCCTTTTTCTTTAGAAATTTTTCCGCTTTCAACCTGATCATCAATAACTTTTACTTCTTGCTTTAAGGCTTTTTTCTCCTCGGTTGTAATCATTTCAATTTGATCTGCAATAGCCTCGGCTCTTGTCTCAAATGAAATTTGCTTTACATCTCTTCCCTTAATACTTCCTGTTTCTGGAACAGTATCTTCAACTACTTCTAATTTTATATCGTCAAACCAAATTTGTCCTGTTCCATCTAATAAAGCACCATAAGATATTACTGTAGCATCTTGAGGGACAAATAAAACGATTTCATATTTAGCCCAATCTGTTGTTCCGCTTATTCCGCGATTTTGCATATTGTCAAAAGAAAGAACTTTACTTTTGTAATAATCTGTTCGCATCCATAAACCTGCCCAAGATTTTACATTTTCACTTTTAATATAACCTGTTAACCTAACTGTTTTTCCCAAATACAAATCTGGTTTAATTGATTTCATGATGTTCCCAAATCCTTCAACTTTCTTTTCAATAGATTTAATTGAGGAAACATTTTGTCTATCTCCAGAAGTGACGTTTTGAATTTGCATTTCATAACTTCCTTCTACGGTTTGTCTAGGACTCCATCCTGCTGATGGATCTATAGCGGCTGCTTCTTGAGCGCTTAATTTAGTTACAAAAGCAACTAACACTATTACTGTGTATAAAATAATTTTTTGCATAACTTTTCGTTTTTTGATTAATGATGATGATTATTCGTAATTTCTATTGGCAACTGCCGTTTTCACTTGATTAAAGTTTCTTTTTAATTTATCTAAAGTTGTTTCTCTGTACTCTTCATCAATTTCACCTTCAACTGAGGATAATAATGAATTTGGATTTACTTTTACAGAAGATTTATTTGGTTTTGAAACAACAATACTTGTTTCTTCTTGAACTCCATTTTCAACAGAAGCTAAAAGTTTTTCTGGAGAAATAAGACGATTCGCTTCATTTGTTTTTTGAGTTTTATTTTCAGAAATAACACTTTTTGAATTTTCTACAACTATACTTTTCTTTTTATTTACAAATTCTTCTGAAGTGTCTTTATCTGCTGATTTCTTTTCTTGTTGAACCAAAACAACTGCGCTGGTTTCATCTTTTACAATAATATCTTGACTTGAATTTTCAATTTTATCAGATTCTGAAGAAGTATTTTCATTTGTAATTACAATTCCGTTATTTTCTGGAATAATAATTTCTGAACTCTGATTCGTAAACCAAAAAGTTAAACCTAAAGCAAACAAAACGGAAGCGGCTACATAATAAAATGGGAAAGCTTTTTTCTTCGGTTTCTCTTCTAGCGTTAACATAGCGCCAAGTCTGTCCCAAGAATTTACACTTGGCTGAATCTCTCTAGCGTTAAGTTTGTTTTTTATTTTTTTATCTAGTTCCATTTTCTTTTCTTTTAAGTGCTACAATTTGGGTTTGAAGTAGTTTTCTTGCATTTGCCAATTGTGATTTTGACGTTCCTTCTTTAATATTTAGTTTTTCAGCTATTTCTTTATGTTTAAATCCTTCAATTGCATAGAGGTTAAAAACCAATTTATATCCTTCTGGTAAATTATCAATCAACAACTGTATGTCATCTACCGAAAAATCTTCCATTTCCTCAACATCTTCAGATTCACTTGCTATCAAATTGTCGATTTCATTGTGCTGGAAAATATTTTTCTTAACTCTAATGAAATCAATACATTCATTCACCATAATTCGTCTTATCCAACCTTCAAAACTTCCGTTATGTTCGAATTTTTTTAAATTGGTAAACACTTTCATAAAAGCAGTAATCATAACATCTTCAGCTCTGTGAATGTCTTTCACATATTGTCTGC
The DNA here is from genome assembly GCF_034111225.1 of Flavobacterium sp. Lineage (GTDB taxonomy): Bacteria > Bacteroidota > Bacteroidia > Flavobacteriales > Flavobacteriaceae > Flavobacterium. The sequence continues at coordinate 434,903 of NZ_JAWUXR010000011.1, forward strand.
AAACGCTTAACATTTTTGGAGAAAATTGAGCATAAATACGTTGTTGTGCTTGTCGGTTATTATCGACAGCCAATGCTATTAACTTTTTTTCTTCTTGATGTAATTGAATTACTTTCATGTTTGATTATAGAAAATAGAATTTTGACTTTAGAATTATTGCCTTCTATTTATATAGACGAGAATGATTTTAAAATGGTTGTATATAATTTTGAAAAAAAAATTATTTTTTTCTTTCAATTACGTAGTTTACCATTAAAATTAATGAATCTTTATAGGGAGAATTTGGAAAATCTTGTATTAAAGCTAATGCTTCTTGTTGGAACTGAACCATTTTTTGTTCGGCATAAACCAAACCTTGCTTGTCTTTAACGAACTGAATAACTTCTCTAACTCGTTTTTTGTCTTTATTGTGATTTTTAACCGAATTAATTACCCAACTTTTCTCTTTTTTAGAACAGTTATTCAAGGCGTAAATTAAAGGCAATGTCATTTTTTGTTCTTTAATATCAATACCTGTAGGTTTACCAATGGCATCATCAGTGTAATCGAACAAATCGTCTTTAATTTGAAAAGCCATGCCAATAAGCTCTCCAAATTTTCGCATTTTTTCGACCACTTCTTTATCATCTGGAATCACAGAACAAGCGCCAAGCGAACAACATGCTGCAATAAGAGTAGCTGTTTTTTGACGAATGATTTCGTAATAAATATCTTCAGTAATGTCTAATCGGCGTGCTTTTTCAATTTGCAATAATTCGCCTTCACTCATTTCACGAACTGCAACTGAAATGATTTTCAGCAAATCGAAATCGTTATTATCTATAGAAAGCAATAAGCCCTTAGAAAGCAAGTAATCGCCCACTAAAACAGCAATTTTATTTTTCCAAAGTGCATTAATTGAGAAAAAACCTCTTCGTTTATTCGAATCGTCAACTACATCATCGTGAACCAAAGTAGCTGTATGAATTAATTCAATTACCGAAGCACCACGATAAGTACGTTCATTTACAGTTCCATCGCCAACCATTTTGGCTGTTAGAAAAACAAACATAGGTCGCATTTGTTTCCCTTTTCGGTTAACGATATAATAAGTAATTCTATTTAAGAGCGCAACCTTTGAAGACATCGATTCGTGAAACTTTTTTTCAAAAAGTTCCATTTCATTTGCGATTGGATGTTTTATTTGCTCTACGATTTTCATTCAGTTACCAAAAATACAGAATTTATCAGAATGCTAATACAATTTTATGATTTATTAGCTAATTGACCGCAAGCAGCATCGATATCTTTTCCTCTACTTCTACGAACCTTAACAACAATTCCATTTCGCTCTAAAGCATTAATATAATCGTTAGTCGCTTGTTCAGAGGCTTGTTGAAAGTTATCGTCATCAATAGAATTATATTCAATTAAATTGACTTTACAAGGCACATGTTTGCAAAATTTAACCAATGCATCTACAGACTCTTTATTGTCGTTAATATCTTTCCAAACCACATATTCATAAGTGATTTTACTTTTTGTTTTTTGGTACCAATATTCCAATGCTTCACGTAATTCGGGCAACGGAAAACTTTTGGTAAAAGGCATTATTTCGTTTCTGATTTCTTCAATAGCGGAATGTAGAGAAACAGCTAACTTAACCTTTACCTCATCATCAGCCATTTTCTTAATCATTTTTGTAACTCCAGAAGTAGAAACGGTAATTCGCTTTGGCGACATTCCTAATCCTTCCTTAGACGTAATCATATCGATAGCCTTAAAAACATTAGGATAGTTCATTAAAGGCTCGCCCATTCCCATAAAAACGATATTAGATAACGGTCGGTTATAATACAAACGACTTTCTTTATCAATAGCGACAACTTGGTCGTAAATTTCATCGGGTTGCAAATTACGCATGCGTTTTAAACGAGCAGTTGCGCAAAAATTACAATCTAAACTACACCCTACTTGACTTGAAACACAAGCAGTAGTTCTCGTTTTTGTTGGAATTAATACACTTTCTACAATTAAATCATCATGAAGACGTACTGCATTTTTTACGGTTCCGTCAGTACTACGTTGCATCGTATCTACTTTAATATGATTGATTACGAAGTTTGCTTCTAACATTGTACGCGTTTCTTTAGAAACATTTGTCATGTCTTCAAAAGAATGTGCGCCTTTGCTCCACAACCATTCGTAAACTTGGTTTCCACGAAAAGCTTTATCTCCGTTTTCAACAAAAAAATCTCTTAATTGATCTTTCGTTAAAGCTCTTATGTCTCTTTTTGTAATTTGCATGGTGCAAAGTTAGGAATTTAGAAATTAGAATTCAGAAATTAGAAGTTAGAAGTGTTGGAATTTGTATTTTTGTTTAAAATTTGAACCATTATGCATTTTATATCGGACGAACTAGAAGACTACGTAGCCAATCATAGCCAAAAAGAACCTGAACTTTTAGCGAAATTAAATACCGAAACACATCAAAAGATTTTACAACCAAGAATGCTGAGTGGACATTTTCAAGGTAGAGTTTTGAGCATGCTTTCGAAAATAATTAACCCAAAAAACATTTTGGAAATTGGCACTTATACTGGTTACGCTGCTTTGTGCTTAGCAGAAGGAATGCAAAAAGATGGATTTTTAGATACGATTGATATTAATGAAGAGTTATTTGATTTTCAGCAAAAATATTTTGAAGCTTCAGAATATGCAGGTCAAATAAAAGGACATTTAGGTGATGCTTTGGAAATCATTCCTACTTTAAATAAAAAATTTGATTTGGTTTTTATTGATGCCGATAAAGAAAACTACATTAACTACTTTAACATGATTGTTCCTATGATGAACCCAGGCGGCATTATTTTATCGGATAATGTTTTGTGGAGCGGAAAAGTGTTGGAAGAATTAAATGCGAAAGACCTAAGTACTAAAATTTTAATAGAATACAATAAGTTAGTAAACGAAGACGAACGTGTAGAAACGGTTTTATTGCCTATTCGCGATGGCTTGACGGTTACGAGGGTGAAGTAGATTACAGATTACTTATCGTTTTGGTTATTCCGAAGATAAACATTGCTATTCCTCCAATTTTAAAAAATGTTCCAAATTTATTAAACCAAATTTTTTCTTTTTCAGATTCATTTTTCCCTTTAAAAGGATTATAAACTTTAAAGCCAATTAATGTCATCATTATACCAATTCCGATATTTCCAATTCCAAATATTAATTCCATTTATATTATTTTTTATTTGAGTACCATTTAACAAAATAAAGGACACCAACACCTATTGATAAAGTCAATAAAGATATAATAATTTCGATTTTCCCAAAACCTCCTCGTTCTTTCCACAAAACAAAAACTAAAAAAGGGATTGATATAACTAATCCAATCCATACTTTTTTTTCTGTTTTTTTGTCAAATAATTTCATAGTTATGTTTAATTATTGCTAACCTACAAATCAATACTATACTTTGGATACTTCTTCATAAAACCTTCGTACAATTTATAGAAGAAAAGTCCGGTAAGCATTCCGAAAACATAACCCGATAAAATGTCTAATGGAAAATGTAATCCTAAATAAATGCGGCTGTAAGCGAAAATTAAAGGAAACAAGAACAATAGAAACGAATAGTTATAATATCGTCTAATAATTAAGAAAATAAACATTGTACTCGCCATAGAATTAGCTGCATGACCCGAGAAAAAACTAAATGATTTTCTGCTTTCAACAATTCTTGCTATTTGATTAACATCTGAGTCATTGCAGGGTCGTAACCTTTGAAATGAATATTTAAAAAGATTGGTAATTTGGTCTGTAAACGTAATTAATAGCGCTAGAAAAAGAATAATGATTCCGAAGTTTCTCCAACCTACTTTTTTTTGCAATAAATAAAAAACACCTAAGAAAAAAGGTGCCCAATGCAGTTGTTTTGTAATGATTTTCCAGAAACCATCAAATGACTCTGAACCTAATCCGTTTAAAAAAACAAATAATTCTTTATCTAAGTGAAGTAGTTGTTCCAAATTAAAGTTGTCTTTTGATTGGCCCAGTTATGTTTTCAATATCTTCTTTTACTTTTTGAATAGGATTTTGAATATCTGAACTGATATTTTCTAATGGATTTACAGCTTTAGAAATTCCTTCTTTAGCTTTTTGTATTTCTTCTGAGATTCCGCCCGTTAACGAATTCATATCCATTCCGTTTTCTTTGGCACTGTTGTTAATTTCCGTTTTAATATCGTTAGTCGCATGTTTAATTTGCGCCATTGTTTTTCCTAAAAAACGAGCAACATCAGGAATCCCTTTTGAACCAAAAATCATTACCGCAATAAGAACTATAAAGATTAGTTCTCCTCCACCAATTCCAAACATTTTTAATTGAATTATATTTTATAATGAAACAAAGTTACAAAGATTTTTATGTGAACATCAAAAATCTTAGTTAAAATAAAAAAACCTCGAATTTTATAATTCGAGGTTAAAATATTATATAAATTAAAAAATTATTTCTTTTCTAATTCGTCAAATTTAGATTTTACAGCTGCGCTTGGCCAAACGTTATTGTTTGTATCAATATCTGCTGTTTCTAATTTAGGGTCTAATTGAATTTTAACTACTTTTTTATCTGTAGCGAAAACTCTTTTAGAAGTGCTGTTATTCATTCTCCAAATTTGAGCTGGGAATGTATGATTTTCTGAAGAACCATCTTCAAATTGAAGCTCAACAAGAATAGGCATAATCATTCCTCCTAATTTTTCAAATTCAACTTCATAGAAGAATTTTGGAGTTTTTAATTTCGCTTTTTCTTCTAAAGTATAGTTTTTAGCTACATAATCTTCTAACATTTGAACTTCATTAATGTTAAATGCTTTTTTAGTAGCAGGATTGAAATCTTCGTTAGATTCATCAACTAAATAAAGAAACGGACCATCATCGTAAGTAAAACGACCTGTTCTCACTCTGTAGTTTTTCAACTTAGCAGTAGGCTCAGTAGAAACGTAGTATTCTTTTACATCTTTAAGTGCAATGTCTACATAATCAGTAGAATAGAACCAACCTCTCCAAAACCAATCTAAATCAACTGCAGAAGCATCTTCCATTGTTCTAAAGAAATCTTCAGGTGTTGGGTGTTTAAATTTCCAACGCTGAGCATATGTTTTAAATGCATGGTCAAATAATTCATGACCCATAATTGTTTCACGTAAAATATTTAAACCTGTTGCTGGTTTTCCGTAAGCATTAGATCCAAATTGAAAAATGTTTTCAGAATTAGACATAATTGGAGTAATGTAATTTTGATTTCCTTTCATATAAGGAACAATTTTAGCCGCTGGCCCTCTATCCGTAGGAAAATTTTTATCAAATTCTAATTCTGTTAAATACTCTAAGAATGTATTTAAACCTTCATCCATCCATGTCCATTGTCTTTCATCAGAATTTACAATCATAGGAAAAAAGTTATGTCCAACTTCGTGAATAATTACACCAAGCATTCCATATTTTATTCTATCTGTATACGTTCCATCTTCATCAGGACGACCAAAGTTCCAACAAATCATTGGGTATTCCATACCTTGATCTTCTGCCGAAACAGAAACTGCTTTTGGATAAGGATAATCAAATGTATGCTTAGAATATGTTTTTAAAGTTTGTGCAACTGCTCTAGTTGAATATTCTCCCCAAAGCGGATTTGCTTCTGGTGGATAAATTGAAATAGCCATTGGTTTATTTGAAGCCAATTGAACTGCCATTGCATCTAACATAAATTTTCTAGAAGTTGAAATTCCAAAATCTCTAACGTTTTTAGCTTTATACTTCCACGTTTTCTTTTTATCTGAAAAACCTTTTGCTATTGCTTCTGCTTCTGCTTGAGTTACGATTAAAACAGGCTTGTCAAAAGTATTTTGAGCCAAATCCCATCTTTTCATTTGCTCAGAAGTATATACTTCTTTTCTATTTTGAAGTTCTCCAGTTGCTTCCATCATGTGATCTGCAGGAACGGTAATGTTTACTTCATAATCTCCAAATGTCAAGGCAAATTCTCCTCTTCCCCAAAACTGCATGTTTTGCCAACCTTCAACATCACTGTAAACGGCCATTCTTGGAAAAAACTGTGCAATCACAAATAATCTATTACCATCAGGAAATAATTCATAACCAGAACGACCTCCATCAATTTGGTAATTATTAATATTGTACCACCATTTAATAGAGAAAACAGTTTTGTCTCCTGGTTTTAATGGTGTCGCCAAGTTAATACGCATCATCGTTTGATTGATGGTATAACTCATTGGTTTACCCGATTTATCTTTTAGGTATTCTATATTAAAACCACCTTCAAATCCACTTTCCATGAATTTTTTAGCGAATTTATCAGCTGGTAAAGCAGGATCCATTCTTTGGCTTTCAACCAATGGAGTTTTAGAATCTTGCGCACGCATGTTTTGATCCAGTTGAACCCATAAATACTCTAAGGCATCAGGCGAATTGTTATAATATGTAATTGTTTCTACACCGTATAGTTTTTGATTTTTATCATCAATTTCTATATCCATTTTATAATCAGCTTTTTGCTGATAATATGCTGGACCTGGAGCTCCAGAAGCGGTTCTGAACATATTAGGCGTTGCCATAATATCGTACATTTGACGAAATTTATTTTCGTTATAATGCCCTTGTTCTCTTTTCTTTTCTTCAGTTTTAGTCTCTTGTGCAATTGAAGTAAATGAAACTGCAACAGCTAATAAAGAAGAAAATAAGATTGATTTTCTCATTTTTGGGTTGTTTAAAATTCTAATAAAGTTGAACGTTCACTATATGTCAACAAAACGCTCTTTTTGTTACCATTAATATCTGTATGTACTATATTTTTTTGTTCACTGAACATTTCTGTAAGTACAGAATTAAAGATTTCGAAAGTAGTTATTTTTTCAGAGAATTGAACTTTTAAATAACAAATTAATACATCATCTTCTACTTCTTTTGTTATAAATATAACTTTATGAGACTTGTTATTAATTGTTAGTTTTATTTTTTCTTCCAGATATTTCTGAATATAACTATCTGCTTCTGCTATTTCTTTATTGGTTGATAAATAGAAATTTTTATCATATTTTTTCTTCAACACCTTTTCAAAATCGTCTATAAATATTCTTGAAGTGATTTCTATTCGTTGCTTTTTAGGCACAAAATCTATTTGGGTAACCGAAACATAAAATTTATGAATTGCAAACGAACTCATTAAAGTAAATACTGCTAGCAGTAAAGTTATTTTATATTTATTTTTCATTTGGCAAAGATATAGATTCTTTAGTAATTTCATTTTTCACAACTTCATTAAGGATTATTTTCAAATATTCAGCCGAAAGACCTGCTAAAGCAAACTCCGTAGCAGTTTTATTATTCTTGCTGTAAACAGAAACAAAATTCCTGTTTTCAATTAAATAATATAAAAATCCTTCAATATAATCTTTGGGAATTTTTAAATTTTCAATAAAATAATTGTCATTAAAGTCTAAACGAACAGATTCAAGTAAAAATTCCTTTTTTTCGACTTGCACTTCTTTTTTAAGCATTTTAGTTCGTCCTGAGATGCCATTAATAATGCCGTCTAATGATACCGATGAACTTAAACCATATCTATTACCTCCACCGGTTGCAGTATATAACTTTCTTTCTGCTGGTGTATACGTTTTCTGCCCTGCAGGAATTATCCCTAAAGAAACAGCATTTATATTTTTATACTTCATTACAACAACCTCTTCTAGAGGCGTTATCAATGCTTCCATTTTAATAAAAAGCAAGTCTTGACCAAAATTTTCTTTGCTAACAATGTGCTGCACTGCATTTAAATGCACTGCGCTAAAAATAATAGTATCGGTAATTTTTGCCTTTAAAGTAAAATAACCCCCTTCTAAAGTAACCGTACCTTTCTTTTGCGAACGATTAATTACATGAACACCTTCTAGATTTGAAGAATCTGAAGTTATTTTACCTTTCAATATTGTGTCATTTTGAGCTGACAAAGAGAATGAAATAAAAAATAAGAAAAAGTATATTTTTTTAATAAGGCAGACTATTAGATTAATATTTGTAAATGTAAGAGCAACATTCAAAAATAAATATTAAAAGCATGGTAAAATTATGTTAAACAAAATGATAACTTTGAAGTTTAAACAAAACTACATGAGAAAATTAATTATAGCGAGTACCTCTACATTGCATGGTGGAGAATATTTAGATTATTTGTTTCCAACTCTTAAAGAACATTTTAAAAATGTAGAAACACTATTATTTATTCCATATGCAAGACCAGGAGGAATAACCCATGACGAATATACGAAAACAGCTTCAAAAGCATTTGAAAAATTAAACATCAAGGTAAAAGGAATTCATGAATTTGAAAACCCAATAGAAGCTATTAAAACCGCTGAAGCTATATTTACTGGTGGTGGAAATACTTTTTTATTAGTATCTGAACTTTACAGAAATAATGTTTTAGACAACATAGAAGATGTTGTAAATAATGGAATTCCCTATTTAGGAACTAGTGCAGGGAGTAATATTTGCGGACTTACAATGGGAACAACTAACGACATGCCTATTATTTACCCTCCAAGTTTTAGAACTTTTGGATTTGTATCTTTCAACATTAATCCTCATTATTTAGACCCTGACAACAATTCTACTCATATGGGAGAAACACGAGAAACAAGAATTAATGAGTTTCATAAATTTAATCCACAACCTGTATTAGGGTTAAGAGAAGGTAGTTGGTTAAAAGTAAACGGAAACTCAATTATATTAAAAGGAAAATTAACTGCACGTTTATTTTCTCAAAACAAAAAACCAGCAGAATTAGAACCAGAAACGGAACTAAATGGTATAAAATAAAAAAATCCTGCAAATTGCAGGATTTTTTTTGAGCGAAAGACGAGGGTCGAACTCGCGACATTCAGCTTGGAAGGCTGACGCTCTACCAACTGAGCTACTTTCGCATAAGGTAATTTCAATAAATTAGAGCGAAAGACGAGGGTCGAACTCGCGACATTCAGCTTGGAAGGCTGACGCTCTACCAACTGAGCTACTTTCGCATTTTTAGGTGTGCAAATATAATTGAAAAAAATAATTCAAAGCAAGTTTTTTTTGAATAAATTTACAATTATTTTAAAATTCAACGATAACAAATACACACCAGGACTATAAATAACTAAAAGCCAAAACATTATACTTAGTGAGTTTTATTATTAATTACTTCAAAATATCATTAAAACTATTGGCATAAGTTTTGATATTATTAACTTAGGTCGACATTATGTGGTTTTTAACGAAAATTTCTAATTAATGTCAAAATATTTATTACTTTAAAATGCGTCAATCCCAAGTTTATGATAAATAAAATACTCTCAATTTTCATTCTGCTTTTTTTTATTAATTGTAAAAACGATAAAAAATCAACTTCAGAGGTTAAATTACCCCTAGAGGACCCTGTTACTCATACTATCATTAGACCAATTGACATCAATTTAATTGAAAAGAAAAACGATAGTATTCAACTATATTATAAAAAATTCAATGAATATGAAATTTGGTTCAATGATGAAAATAGAGCAGATTTAATCAACGAGATAAAATTTTGCTACAAAGAAGGATTAATTCCAAATGAATACAATTATGATCAAATCCTAGAATCAGAAAAAAAGAGAGCAACCATGAGTGATTCTGAAATAATTGCTTATGACATTTTCCTTACAGAATCTTTTCAAAAATTAGCCACTCATTTACATTGCGGAAAAACCAATCCAAAAGACATCTATGAAAATTGGGACATTCCACAAAAATCAATTGCATTATCTGATTTACTTTACAAAGCCATCAAAATAAGGATAGTTGCAACAACTTTTAAAGATTTAAAACCTCAACATTCAACATACATTTCACTTAAAAAAAGCTTGATTACCTTAAACGAATTACCTGAATATAAATTAAGGAAAATTTATTTAAAAGACAAAATTGAACCAAACGATACACTTAATGAAATTGTTCAGATAAAAAAACATTTAATGTACTGGAAAGACTTTAGAAATAGAGACAGTATTATAACGCCTATTTATGATAAAACTGCAGTTACAGCATTAAAAAAGTTCCAAAAAAGACATGGCTTAAGTGCTGATGGAGTTATTGGTCAAGGAACACTAAAAGCATTGAACTTTACTCAAAACGAAAGAAGAGAACAAATTTATGCCAACTTAGAAAGATGGAGATGGTTTCCGGACAATTTTGGCGAAGAATACTTACTTATTAACCTTCCAGACTACAAACTTTCTTATGTAGCAAATAACGATACAATTGCCGAAAGAAGAATTGTCGTTGGAAAACCAAGCAGAGAAACTCCTATTATAAGTTCTAAACTTTCTAATTTTGTTTTTAACCCTACATGGACAGTTCCGCCAACTATTATTAAAGAGGACTTAACCCCTTCAGCTACAAAAAATAGAAGTTATTTTAGCCGAACAAGGATTAGTATTTATGATTCTAAAGGACAAATTGTTGCTCCAGAAAATTGGGACCCAAATAAATCTAAATCGTATCGATATGTACAAACTTCAGGCTATGATAATTCATTAGGGTTGGTGAAGTTTAATTTTCCAAATAGACATTCAGTTTACTTGCACGACACCAATCATAGAGATTACTTTGTAAGAGAGTACAGAGCTTTAAGTTCAGGTTGTGTTAGAATTGAAAATCCTTTGCAGTTATCTGAAACGATACTAAAGAAAGAAGATGAAAAAAGATGGAACCGCGCAGAAATAGATACTATCATTAATAAAAAGGAAACAAGATATATTCCGTTAAAGAAATCAAATATAAATATCTACTTATTTTATTGGACAAGTTGGTCTAACAAAGAAGGGCTTCAATTTAGAGAAGACATTTACAATCTTGATTCAAAATTATTTACAGCTTTAAGAAACTAATTTAGATTTAGCAATATAAGTTCTTGATGGATGATAAATAAATAAACAAGATTTATCTTTTATAGTATTTATAAACTCTTTGTGTACAGAGTATGGAACTGCAGGACAACCAAGGCTTCTTCCTAACCTTCCATTTGCATTAGCAAACTTCTCTGAAGCATAATCAGCACCGTGAATAACCACAGCTCTATTACGTGCGTTATCATTAATTCCGTATTCTAAACCATCTAATCTTAATGACAAACCATGTTTCCCTTGATAAACCTCACCAGTAGCATAAAAACCTAAGCTACTTTGATAAGACTCTGATGAGTTAGAAAATTTATTTGCGAACTCTTCACCAGAATTTCTTCCATGTGCTACTAATGATCTTAAAACAACTTTTTTGCTTTCCATATCAATAACCCACATTCTTTCTTCATTAGAAGACAGACTAAAATCAATTATGGTTAAAAAATCTTTTTGAATAATCCCTTGAGACTTTAATTGAGCATACCCTTCAAAAGCTTTAGAAAAACACTCAAATTGAGGTAGAGTTAAATTATTTTCTTCAATGCTTTCAAAAAATAATTGAGTTGAAGATTTAATAATTACTTTATCATTAGAAGCCAATAACATTGGCTTTGTTACTTTTTTTGCTTCACCATCATCATCCGATTTATTAATAAATCCAAAAGAAAACACACATAAAAAAAGCAAGGTTAATAATTTGTAATTCATTGTAGTTGTTGTAGTTAGTCGGTTAATCTTGTTCCAAATGTATTTAAAAAAAGTTATAAAACAAATTATTTATTGCTTTTTATCGAAAAAATATGTCTTTAATCGGTGTTTTCTTATAAAGTTAAACTTTTTATAATTTTTTTCATACACTTTATAATCCTCCTATTTTTGCAAAAAACAAATCATAATGCATAAGAACCTGATTATCATAATTTTATTGTCCTTTACCTTTTTAAAGTCTCAAGCTCAAAATGATTCAATTCAAAAAAAGAGCTTAGTTGCCAATAAAATAAATGAATCAATTATTATTGATGGAGAATTAAACGAAAGTATATGGAGCGAAACACAAACCGCTTCAAATTTTGTAATGTTTGAACCTGATAACGGAAGACCTATTAGTGAAAGTAAAAAAACAGAGGTTAAAATTCTTTATGATAATGATGGTGTTTATATAGGTGCAAAATTATATGATGATGAACCTGGAAAAATTTTAAAAGAAATAACGGAGAGAGATGATTTTGGCACAACTGATGCTTTTGGAGTTTTTATAAATGGTCTTAATGACGGGCAGCAAGATTTTAGGTTTTTTGTAACAGCTGCTGGCGGTCAACTGGATTGTATAGCAACAGAACAAACCGGTGAAGATTTTTCTTGGAATGCAATTTGGAGCAGTAAAGCTAAAATTACCGATTTTGGATGGACTGTAGAAATGAAAATACCTTATGCTGCGCTAAGATTTTCAAATGAAACAAAACAAACTTGGGGAATCAATTTTATTAGAGAAATAAAAAGAGACCGCCAAATCTACACATGGTCATTTGTTGATTCTAAAATTGGAGCAGTTATTCAACAAGCTGGAATCTTAAACGGAATTGAAAACATTGAGCCGCCAACGCGATTGTTCTTAATTCCTTATGCTTCGAGTTATTTAAACACTAATAATGAAGAAACTACTTTAACTGCAAAAGGTGGTTTAGACATTAAATATGGAATTAATGATGCATTTACTTTAGATGCAATTTTAGTTCCAGATTTTGGGCAAACTAAATTTGACGAAGTTATTCTAAACCTTGGTCCTTTTGAACAACAATTTAATGAAAACAGACCTTTTTTTACTGAGGGAACCGACCTGTTTAGTAAAGGAAACTTATTGTATTCTAGAAGAATTGGATCCGCACCTGGTTTCTACCCAACACTAACTGGTAATGAATATATTTCTGAATATCCTGCAAGTGTAAATCTTTTAAATGCAATAAAAATATCGGGACGAAACTCTGACGGTCTCGGAATAGGTTTTTTAAATGCAATCACTGAAAAAACAGATGCAAATATTATAAATCCTGATGACAACACTTCACGTAAAGAAACTGTTTCTCCCTTAACTAATTATAATGTAACTGTCTTTGATCAACGATTCAATAAAAACTCTTCAGTTACTTTTATAAACACTAATGTAACTAGAAACGGAAGTTTTAGAGACGCAAATGTCACTGGATTATTATTTGACTTAAACACTAAAAAGAATACATACAATCTTTCTGGAGACATCAAAATGAGTAGTATTTATGATTTTGAAAATAAAAGTGGCTACAATACTTCATTAAATTTTGCTGAAACAAGTGGTAAAATAAGATATAGTGTTGGCGGTAATTATGTTTCAAAAGATTATGACAACAACGACCTTGGAATTAATTTTCAAACTAATTACACTTCATTGTTCAGTAATGCAAGCTATAGGATATTAAATCCAACTAAAGTTTTCAATTCATTCAGAATTAACTATAATTCATTTATTCAATTTAACAACTTAACATCAAAAATACAAGGAAATAATTTTGGCGTAAGTGTAAACTCTACAAACAAGAAAAATCACTTTTTTGGAGGAGGAATTAACTACAACCCTTTTGAAAATTATGATTATTACGAGCCTAGAGAAGATGGTAAATTTGCAATTTATCCTAAAAGTTATGGTGGATGGTTATATTTTTCATCAAATTATGCAAATAAATTCGCTTTAGACACTAACCCATATTTCACCAATACCTCTGAAACTAATAGATATAGTTATGGAATAAGCATTGGACCACGTTATCGTTTTAGTGATAAGATTTCAGTTCAATATAATTTCAATTACGGCAAACAAATAAACAATGCAGGATTTACTGACAATGATGGTACAAATATAATTTTTGCAAAAAGAGATAGAGACACTTATACTAATAGTATTAGTGGAAAATACTCTATAAACAGCAATATGAATTTTAACTTATCCGTTAGACATTATTGGTCATTTGTTGAAAACAACAGCTTCCATAATTTAAATGATGATGGTACTTTTACTGAGAACACAACTTATAACGTAAACAGAAATTCAAATTTCAACAGCTGGAACTTAGACTTAACTTATTCATGGTGGTTTGCTCCAGGCAGTCAAGTTTCTGTTTTATACCGTAACAATGCTGCAACCTTTGACAGAACCACAAATAAAGATTTTAGCAATAACTTCTCTAATTTAATTAGCGATAATTTAAACCACATCTTGTCAGTAAGTATTCGATATTATATTGATTACAATCAAGGAAAAAATTGGTTTAAAAAATCGTAAAGGAGCTCTATTGTAACTCTTGAATATTTATCTTTGTAAAAACACTTTTAAGATGAATAAGAAAGTAATTTTAATGATTCTTGATGGATGGGGAAAATCTCCCGACCCAAAAGTATCCGCTATAGACCATGCCAACACGCCTTTCATTGATAGTTTATATACTAAATACCCAAATGCTCAATTAAGAACCGATGGCTTAAACGTAGGCTTGCCAGAAGGTCAAATGGGGAATTCTGAAGTTGGTCATATGAATCTTGGCGCAGGAAGAATTGTATATCAAGATTTAGCTAAAATAAATTTGGCTGTAGCCAATAGAACTATGGATCAAGAGAAGCCATTAATGGATGCTTTTGATTATGCTAAGAAAAATAACAAAAACATTCATTTTTTAGGACTAATTTCAGATGGTGGAGTTCACTCTCATACTTCACATTTAAGAGGATTAATAGATGTTGCTCAAAATAAAGGTGTCCAAAATATGTTTGTACATGCTTTTACAGATGGACGTGATGTTGATCCAAAATCAGGAGCAAAATACATTTTAGATTTAGAAAATTATTTACAAAATACCAATGCTAAATTAGCTTCAATTATAGGGAGATATTATGCAATGGACAGAGATAAACGCTGGGAAAGAGTAAAATTAGCTTATGATTTACTTGTAAATGGCATAGGAATAAAAACCCAAAAACCAGTAGAAAGCATTCAAGAAAGTTATACTAACGGCGTTACTGATGAATTTATTAAACCTTTGATTGTAACCGATTCAAATAACAACCCTGTTTCAGTAATTAAAGAAGATGATGTTGTGATTTTCTTCAACTTTAGAACCGATAGAGGTCGTGAACTTACAGAAGCGCTTTCGCAGAAAGATTTACACGAACAAAACATGCACAAATTGAATTTGTTTTATGTTACGATGACTAATTATGACGACACATATTCAAATGTTCATGTAATTTACGACAAAGACAACATCACCGAAACACTTGGAGAACTTTTAGAAAAAGCAAATAAAAAACAAATTAGAATTGCCGAAACAGAAAAATATCCACACGTAACATTTTTCTTTTCTGGTGGTCGTGAAGAACCATTTATAGGTGAAACTCGTATTTTAAAAAATTCACCAAAAGTAGCAACTTACGACTTACAACCAGAAATGAGTGCTTTTGAACTAAAAGACGCATTAATTCCTGAACTTAAAAAAGGGGAAGTTGATTTTGTATGTCTGAATTTTGCAAATGGCGATATGGTTGGTCACACAGGCGTTATGGAAGCCGCAATAAAAGCATGTGAAGCTATTGATGTTTGCGTAAAGGAAGTGGTCGAAACTGCCTTAGAAAACAACTACACAACTATTATCATTGCTGATCATGGAAATTGTGAAACAATGATTAATCCTGATGGAACTCCTAATACAGCTCACACTACAAATCCAGTTCCAATTATATTAGTCGATAAAGAATTGAAAAATATAAACAATGGTGTTTTAGGTGATATCGCTCCTACCATTTTAGATTTAATGAACATTCAAAAACCACAAGCAATGACTTGTAAATCTCTATTATAACATGAAAAAGATAATCTCGATTTTAGCAATTACAATTTTATTTAGTTGTTCATCACACAAAAACACAAAAGATATAGATAATAGTGAAATAGGATTAAGCCTATCAAACAAACATAAACAAATTGAAGACGGCATCTTAGTTGGAAAAGCAAAAAGAACTGATTTGCAACAAATTCCTTTTAACGATTGGTTTGCTCAAGGTTATAACAATTATGTTATAAATGAAGAAATGGAAGATAAAATTGAAAAAGAGTTAAAAGACTATACAATTACTATTTTTATGGGAACTTGGTGTGAAGACAGCCAAAATCAAGTGCCTAAGTTTTATAAAATATTAGAAGAAGTAGATTTTCCATTAAGAAAAGTAACTTTGATTACGATGAAAAGAGACAAAACTACGCCTGAACAATTTGAAAAAGGGCTAAACATTACTAATGTTCCAACTTTTATTTTTTACAAAAACGGAAAAGAGGTAAATCGTATTGTTGAATCTCCGAGAGTAAGTTTAGAACAAGATGTGATAGACATTTTATATGGAAACAACTATAAACATATTTATATTCAATAATTAGTTTGATTAAATTTAAAATCCTGAATTTCATCAGGATTTTTTTTTGAACAAAACTTAAATAAAAGTTAAACAATTATGATTTAATAGTAATACTATTATATTTGCATATAAAATTATTATAAATGCAAAATTTACTATCTAATTTAAAAATAACTATTAACGAAAAGCTTTACGTAAAAGACCCAGAAACATCTGAACTAGGACGTAAAATATTAAAAAATAGCATTATTTTAATAGACGAGATTGGTTTTGAATCTTTTACATTTAAAAAGTTAGGTGAAAAAATTCAATCTAATGAGAGCTCAATTTATAGATATTTTGAAAACAAACATAAGTTATTGATTTACCTTTCATCATGGTATTGGTCTTGGATTGAATACAATTTAGTATTCGCAACTCATAACATTTCAGACTCATTAAATAAATTATGCATTAGCATCAAAATAATAACACAAAACATAATTGATGACAAAAACACACCTCACATCGATGAATCAATTTTAAATCGTATAATTATATCTGATTTCTCAAAAACATTATTAACAAAAGATGTTGACACAGAAAATAAAGAAGGCTTTTTCTTAGTTTACAAAAGAGTTATCAATAGGTTAATAGATATGATTACAGAAGTAAACCCAAAATACCCGTATGCAAAAAGCTTAGCGTCTTCAATTGTTCAAGGAGCCTTACATCAACATTATTTAAAAGATCACTTTAAAACCATTACCAATCTTTCAGACAAAGATTGTTTATCAGACTTTTACATTCATATGATTAAAAAAATATTATCATGAGCCCAATAGAAAGATTTAAAAACTTAATTATCGTCGATAAAAAAGACGTTTATCAATTGTTGATATATGCAGTATTGGCAGGATTAATCAGTTTATCTATACCACTAGGAATACAATCAATTATTAACTTTATTCAAGCAGGACAAGTAAGCACTTCTTGGATCGTCTTGGTATTTATAGTTGTTTTAGGTGTAGCATTTGTGGGGATTTTAAAAATAATGCAGTTTAGAATTACCGAAAACATTCAACAAAAAATATTTGTCCGCTCATCATTTGAATTTGCTTATAGGTTTCCAAAAATAAAATTCAACCAAATCTATAATTATTCACCTCCAGAATTAGCAAATCGTTTTTTTGACACTTTAACAGTACAAAAAGGTTTTTCAAAATTAATACTAGAAGTTTCTACAGCTGCATTACAAATTATTTTTGGAATTCTTTTATTGTCACTTTATCATCCTTTTTTTATATTTTTCGGAATAATCTTACTCGTTATATTATATTTCATTTTTAAAATAAACTTTAACTCTGGTTTAGAAACAAGCTTAAAAGAATCAAAATACAAGTACAAAGTAGCTCATTGGCTACAAGAAATTGCTAGAAATCATTTAAGTTTTAAAAACGGGAAACTTTTTGATTTCTCACTTAACAAAAACGATATACTCGTAAATGAATATTTATCGCATCGTGAAAGCCACTTTAAAGTATTACGAAAACAATTTATCCAACTAACTGGATTTAAAGTACTGATTACAGCTGGATTATTGGTTATTGGAGGAATATTGGTTTTGAACCAACAAATGAATATTGGTCAATTTGTTGCAGCTGAAATCATCATTATTACCATAATAACTGCAGTAGAAAAACTCTTTTATGGTTTAGAATTATTTTATGACGTTACAACATCTTTAGAAAAACTAGGCACAGTTGTAGATTTAGAATTGGAAAACCGACTAGAAAACACTACTTCTAATTATTATTTAGAAGACGAGAACATTTGTATGGAAGCGAAGGAAATATCGTTTCAATTTCCAGATAGTGATTCAGCAGTAATAAAAAACATCAACTTAACACTAAACAATGGCGACAGAATGCTCATACAGGGTGAGAATGGGAGCGGTAAAACAACACTATTACGCTTATTAGCAAGGTTACTTGAGCCTTCAACAGGTAGTATATTCTTAAATGATACAAACATTAAAAAATATTGCATTGATGAATTTAGAAACAATATTGGTGTAATAACAATTGACGATAGTCCTTTTGAAGGCACAATTTATGAAAACATAACTTGTAATAATCCCGAAATATCAAAGAAGGAAGTTGCACAATTATTAGAAAAATTAAAACTAACTGATCTCATAAAATCACTTCCTTTAGGCCTTGATACATTAATGATTTCAGAAGGAAAAAGAATAAACTCAGCTTCAACACAAAAAATACTATTAGCGCGTTGTTTAATTACAAAACCAAAATTATTATTTCTCGAAGAACCTGTTGAAAAGTTAGATAAATATACAGCTGGAGAAATCATTGATTTTTTGACTGCTCCTGAAAACCCTTGGACATTAGTAGTCATTGCAAAAGGAAATTATTGGAAAGAAAAATGTACTAAAATTATAACATTAGAAAACAACACCATCAAATCCATTAAATAGTCATGTTAAACATAACAAATAATAGAATAGACAAATGGGTTGATTTAGAAAAATACAAATCAGCCAAAGTTTTTGAAGACAATAAAGGCTATCAAAGCATAAAAAAAACAATTTGGGTTTTAAGCTTTTTATTGTTATTAATACTATTTCTTCCTTGGACTCAAAACGTTTCAGGTGCTGGATCAGTAACTACTTTAAAGCCTAACCAGAGGCCACAAACCGTTCAATCAGCAATTGCAGGCAGAATAGAAAAATGGTTTGTAAATGAGGGAGACTATGTGAAAAAAGGAGATACTATTTTATTTATTTCAGAAATAAAAGAAGATTATTTAGATCCAAATTTAGTAGAAAACACTGGAAGACAAGTTATTGCTAAAGAAAGCTCAGTTAGTTCATACGCTTCTAAAGTTCAAGCGTTAGAAAATCAAATTGGTGCTATTGGTGATGAAAGAAGTTTGAAATTCAAACAAGCTAAAAATAAACTCTTCCAAGCTAATCTAAAAGTACAAAGTGACAGTATTGACTTAGAGGCAGTAAAAACGCAATTAAGCATTTCAAAAACACAATTTAATCGTGCAATTAACTTAAATAAAGAAGGCTTAAAACCATTAACTGATGTTGAAGAAAAGAGAGTTAAACTTCAAGAAACTGAAGCAAAAATAATCACACAACAAAACAAATACATTAGTGCTCAAAATGAAGTTTTAAATGCTAAAATGGAACTTAATAGAATATTAGCTGAATATTCTGAAAAAACAGCTAAAGCCCAGAGTGACAAACAAACAGCATTAAGTTCTCAGTTTGATACAGAAGCACAAGTTAATAAACTAAAAAATCAATATAGAAACTACCAAATAAGAAATGGTATGTATTATATTGTTGCACCACAAAATGGCTATGTAAACCGCGCTTTGCAAAGCGGAATTGGAGAAACAATTAAAGAAGGCACCGCAATTGTAAGTATAATGCCCGCGAGTTTTGACATTGCAGTAGAAACATATATTAGTCCTGTTGATTTTCCATTAATTCACAAAGGAGAAAAAGTACGTGTTTGGTTTGACGGTTGGCCTTCAATTGTATTTAGCGGTTGGCCAGGAGCTTCATTTGGAACTTTTGGAGGTGTTATTGTTGCTAAAGAAAATTTCATTAGTGAAAATGGCAAATATAGGATACTTATTGCTCCAGATAACAGTGATAAAAAATGGCCAAAAGAATTAAGTATTGGCGCAGGAACACAAACCATTGCATTACTTGAAAATGTACCAATTTGGTTCGAAATTTGGAGAACACTAAATGGTTTCCCTCCAAATTTTTATAATCCAACTAATGGCGAACAAAACAATGAAAAAAAGTAAAAAAGCATGAAAAAAAAATATATCCTTCTGTTACTTTTTATTGGAAATTTAATTTATGCGCAAACAAAATCTGAAGTATTATCATTTGAAGAGTTTTTAGGATACGTTAAGACATCACATCCACTTACTAAGCAGGCAAATTTAAAAATAAGCGAAGCGCAAGCAAATCTTATGAAAGCCAGAGGTGGTTTTGACCCTAAACTTGAAGCTGATTATACGGAAAAAGAATATTCAGACAATAACTACTACTCTATTTTCAATGGAAGTTTTAAAATTCCAACTTGGTATGGAATTGAAGTTAAAGCAGCTTTTGATAATAATGAAGGTATTTACTTAAATCCTGAAAACACTTTACCTAATAGCGGCTTAACATCGTTAGGGATAAGTGTACCAATTGGTCAAGGGTTATGGATAAACGAACGAATGGCTGAATTACGTAAAGCAAAAATATATCAACGTGTAAATGAAGCCGAACGTAAAATAATGTTAACAGAAGTAATTTACGAAGCATCGCAAAGCTATATCAATTGGAAAAGAACTTTTGATGAAGTAGAACTTTATAAAGAATATTTAAAAAATGCGAGTATACGTTATAGTGGAGTCCTTAAACTTATTGAAGAAGGCGACAAACCAGCAATTGACAGTATTGAAGCAGGAATAACAGTTAAATCTAGGAAGTTAAATCTAGAAAACTCAAAACTAAAATTAATAAAAGCGAAACTTTTGTTATCAAATTATTTATGGTCTGAAAACGGAACCCCTTTTGAAGTAGAAGAATTTATTCGTCCAGAAGAAGTATTAGATCAAAACTTACTATTTGCCTTAAAAATTGATGATTTTCAAGATTTTTCTATCCAAAATCACCCTAAAATTGAAGCATTAAATAGTAAACTTGAAATTTTAAATGTAGAGACTAAACTCGCTGGAAACAGTTTACTTCCAAAACTTGACGTAAACTACAATTATCTATCCGAACCAAGTGCTTTTGATAATTATCGATTAAATGATTACAAGTTTGGTGTTAACTTTTCATTTCCATTATTCTTAAGAAAAGAAAGAGCAAATTTAAAATTAGCAAAAATTAAAGTTGCCGAATCTCAATTTGAAGTAACTTTTGAACAACAAGCGCTAATCAATAAAATAGAAGGTCAAAAAAATGAAATCAATTCATACAGAAGACAAATTAAACTTATTTCAGATTTAGTGGTTAACTACAATCAAATGTTAAATGCAGAAGAACGATTGTTTCAAATGGGAGAAAGCTCTTTGTTTCTTATCAACTCAAGGGAAAACACGTTAGTAACAGCTCAATTAACTAATATTGCATTAACTAATAATTATTTACAATCTGCCTTAGACTTATATAAAACTATGGCTAACCCAGAATAAAAAAATCCCGCTAAAAGCGGGATTTTATTTTTTTCAGAAAAGAAAGTTAATTAATAACCTCCTCTATTGTTATCTCTGTCATTAGAGTAACCGCCTCTTCCACCACCATTGCTTCCGCCACGGTTGTTATTAAAGCTTCTTCTTTCTCCTTCTGGTTTTGGCTCAGATTTGTTTACAACAATCGTTCTACCTTCAACAGTTCCACCGTTTAACTCATCAATTGCTTTTTGAGCTTCAGCGTCATTTGGCATTTCAACAAAACCAAACCCTTTACTTCTTCCGGTAAATTTATCCATAATTATTTTAACTGAATCAACAGTACCATAATCTTCAAAAAAACCTCTTAAATCTGCTTCCTCAATACTGTATGGAAGACTTCCTACGAAAATATTCATTTATATAAAATTTATTGTTGCAAAGATAATCTATTAATAGATATGAAAAATTATTATTTCGTTTATTTTAACACTATTCTAATTTAGAAAATATTAGTCAAATTAAAATTTTCTCTATCAATCCTCTCTTGATGAGAAGGATGCACAATATTTACTAATTGATTTATACGTTGTTTTAATGTTTTTCCATATAAATCAGCAATTACATTTTCAGTAATTACATACTGCACATGTGATCGAGTTGTAACAATTCCCGCACATATACTCTATCGTCTGATTTCACTATTTTTACAGCTTCTGTAGCCGTTATATATTTACTCATACCTAATGTTTTTTATATACTGAAAATTTACCATTGAATCAGCTCTTAAAATATGATAAATCTCATTTTCAAATACGAAGGCCTAAATAACTGTTTAAAATTTAAAATTGATTTTTCAAATTGAAATTGAAATTGTTTATAAAATTGTACTTTTGTGCTCATAATTTTTTGATATGATTGTAATAAAAACGAGAGAAGAAATTGAAATAATGCGTGAAAGCGCTTTAATCGTTTCTAAAACTTTAGGATTAATTGCCAAAGAAATAAAACCGGGTGTTACCACTTTATATTTAGATAAATTAGCCGAAGAATTTATTAGAGACAATGGTGCTGAACCAGCATTTTTAGGAATGTATGGCTTTCCAAACTCGTTATGTATGAGCCCAAACACTCAAGTGGTACATGGAATTCCTAACAATACTCCGCTTGAAGATGGTGATATCATATCTGTTGATTGTGGCGCTTTAAAAAATGGTTTTTATGGAGATCATGCCTATACTTTTGAAGTAGGTGAAGTTGCTGAAGAAACTAAAAAACTTTTGCAAATAACCAAAGAGTCTTTATACATAGGTGTAAGGGAAACTAAAGTAGGCAATAGAGTTGAAGATATAGGATATGCTATTCAAAAATATTGTGAAGATCACGGATATGGAGTTGTACGTGAGCTTTGCGGACATGGTTTAGGAAGAAAAATGCACGAAGATCCAGAAGTTGCAAACTACGGTAAACGTGGTCGTGGTAAAAAATTAGTCAACGGAATGGTAATTGCCATAGAGCCGATGATTAATATGGGAACTAAAAATATCGTACAACATAAAGACGGTTGGACTATAACTACAGCCGATAGAAAACCTTCTGCTCATTTTGAACATGATGTTGCTATAGTTGACGGAAAACCTGAATTGCTTTCTACATTCGCATACATATATGAAGCATTAGGAATAACTTCTAATGAAGAAGATGGATTGAGACAAATTCCTTTTGTACTGTAATGAAAAAAATATTCAAGTTCATTCTAAATACTATCCCAAGACCTATACTTATTAGATTAAGTATTGTGGTTAGACCAATTATAGCATTTGTATTAAAAGGAAATCGATTTACAGATCCAATTGACGGCAAAAGCTTTAAAATGTTTTTACCTTATGGTTATGGAACGCAAAGAAACAATGTCCTTTCACCAAGTACACTATCATTAGAAAGACATCGCTTATTATGGTTGTATTTACAAAATGAAACGAATTTCTTTACTTCTGAAACCAAATTAGAAGTACTGCATTTTGCTCCTGAGCAAGAGTTTTACAAACGTTTTAAAAAACAAGCCAATATAAATTATACGACTACTGATTTACTTTCGCCTTTGGCAGATGTAAAAGCTGATATATGTAATTTACCTTTTGAAGATAATGCATACGATATTGTTTTATGCAATCATGTATTGGAACACATTCCAGATGACACTAAAGCAATGCAAGAATTGTATCGTGTTATGAAACCTGGCGGAATGGGAATATTTCAAATTCCACAAGACTTATCAAGAGCAACAACTTTTTCTGATGATTCTATTACCAATCAAAAAGAGCGTGCTAAAATATTCGGACAATACGATCATGTTCGTATATACGGACGTGATTATTTTGATAAATTAAGAAGTATTGGTTTTCAAGTAAACGAAGTAGATTATACCAATACCATTTCAGCGGAATTAGTTGAAAAATATTGTTTAGCTAAAGGCGAAATTATTCCTGTTTGTTTTAAATAGGCTTAATCTAAATTTGTAAGTTTTAACCCGCGATAAAATCCATCCTTAAATCAATTATTTTATTGTTCTTTACATCAAAAGAATAATAATATGAACTTTCAGGACACCAATCTAAATCTTCGACGAAAGCTTCTTCATATATAAAAAGAATGAATCTGTTTTCAGATTGCGAATAGGAAATCTTTATTTTGTCATAACAATCACATTTGAAATTCTCGAATAGCATTTCTTTTTCAATTTCTTTTCCTTTTTTTAATTCTTCTATTTTTACTCCATTTAGAACACTATTCAAATTATTTAAACTAAAGTGAATTTTAAATTCAGAATTCAACTTTTTATAAAGAGATTTATTCAAATCTTGATCAAATAATTCATTTTTTGAAACACTCTTTTCTTTACAAGAAAAAGACAATAACCCAAATGTTATACATATTAAATATTTCCTCATAAACTCCTATTCATTAAGTAACTGATTAAAATTTTCTGAAGTAAAGCGTTGCATTTCATTATTTTGATCAGCATACATAATCATAACGTATAAATCAGGATGTTGTTTTATAAAGACTTTGCTTTGCTCTAAATCCATAACCATAAAAGCAGTTGCATAACCATCGGCCATTTTACAAGTCGAAGTCAATACCGTTGCGCTTAAGACATTACTTTTTTGAGGCTTCCCAGTTTTTGGATTTATAGTATGTACGAATTTTTCACCTGTAATAGAGTCGGTAACCACTTTACGGTAATTCCCAGAAGTTGCCATTCCTAGATTTTCTAATCTAACGGTTGCAATTAATTCACGTTCACTTTTAAATTGTAATGGGTCATCAATGCCCACTATCCAATTCTTATCATCAATTGTATTTTTTCCTAAGGCATATAATTCACCTCCTATTTCAACTATTGCATTTTCAATTCCTTTAGATTTAAAAAAATCTATAACTACATCCACTGAATATCCTTGTGCAATTGCATTGAAATCAAAATAAGTTGCTGTATGTAATTTAGAAATCGTTTTATTGGCATTCAACTTCACTTTATCAAAACCTACATATTGCAACAAACTATCAATTTGAAGCTGATTTAGCTCTTTTCTTTCGTGATTAGGTCCAAAACCATATGCATTGACTAAAACACCAATAGTTGGATCAAAAAGACCATTAGTTTCGTTAAAAATTTGACTAGAAGCCTTGAATGTTTCTACAAACATACCATCAACGATAATTGTAGAGTCTCCTGCATTTAATTTTGAAATTTTAGAATCAGGTCGATAAGTCGAAAGTGACATATCAAAAGCCAATAATAACGAATCCACTTGATTTTTAGTGACCAATTCTTCATTGGCAATGTATTTAACACTATACGTACTGCCTTGTGCTTCTCCTTGAATTACAAAAAATTGATTTTCTTTTTCTTGACACGAAACTGTAAGTACTAAAAGTACTAATAGACTATAAAAGTTCTTTGTAACCATTGTAATTGATGACATAATCTGATGTTGTATAAATGGGTTTTTCTAAATCTTCTGCATTTGCAATTCCTACTCCTGCAAATAACACTTTTGCATTCTTAGATTTTGCATGATTAATAAATGTTTCAACAAACAAAACATTTGGCTCTTCTGGGTTTATAGGATATGGAACAACTTGAACCATTACAAAATGTAAAGTGTTTTGTGTATCGACACATACAAATTGAGGATGCTTTTTTAATTCGCTATTAATTGCAATGAATTCAAACCCTTTTTTCTCAAGGTCTTTTCCAACATGGTTCATACCAATTTGATGCAATTCTTGTTCCGTTAGTTCTTCCATTGTGTAAAAGTACGAATTGAATTAATAGAAATAAAAAAACCGATTCATTTCTGAATCGGTTTTTGATATATTAACCTCCAAAGTCATCAAAACGGATGTTATCTGGATCTAATCCGAAGTCTTCTCCCATTTTCTGAACTGCATTGTTCATCATTGGCGGACCACAGAAATATAATTCAATATCTTCTGGATTTTCATGGTGTGATAAATAATTATCAATTACCACATTGTGAATAAACCCAACAAAACCGTCTCCGTCTCCGTCAATTCCTTCTTTAATTTTCCAATTATCTTCTGGCTGTGGTTCAGATAACGCTAAATAGAATTTGAAGTTAGGGAAATCTTTCTCTAATGCTCTAAAGTGATCTGTATAAAACAACTCACGCTTAGAACGACCACCATACCAGTAAGTAACTTGTCTTCCTGTTTTAACAGTACGGAATAGGTGATATAAATGTGAACGCATTGGTGCCATACCAGCTCCACCACCTACATACAACATTTCTGCTTCTGTTTCGTTGATGAAAAATTCTCCATAAGGACCAGAAACCGTAACTGGGTCTCCTGATTTTCTTGAGAAAATATAAGAAGACGCAATACCTGGGTTTAATTTTGCCCAACCGTTAATATTTCTATCCCAAGGCGGAGTAGCAACACGAACGTTTAACATAATCTTTCTTCCTTCAGCTGGATAAGAAGCCATAGAATAAGCTCTTTCAACTAAATCATCATTTTTCATTACTAATGGCCATAAATTAAATTTATCCCATTCTGCTTTGAATTTTTCAGGTTCACCTGGATGCTCAACTGGATGTGCTGTAATATCAATATCTGTAAAATTGATTTCACATTTAGGAATTTCAATTTGGATATATCCACCTGCTTCGTAGTGCATATCTTCTGGCAACTCAACAATGAATTCTTTAATAAAAGATGCCACGTTGTAGTTTGAATATACTTTTGCTTCGAATTTCTTAATTCCAAATACTTCTTCTGGAACTTCGATAATCATATCTGCCTTAACTTTCACTTGGCATCCTAAACGCCAACCTTCAGCTAATTCTTTTCTACTGAAATGAGGAGTCTCAGTTGGCAATGCTTCACCACCACCATCTTTAACAATACATTTACATTGAACACAAGTTCCACCACCACCACAAGCTGATGGCAAAAATATTTTACTTGCACTTAATGTAGAAAGTAATGTGTTACCAGAACCTACTTCAATTTCGTTTTCTCCGTTTATTTTAATTTTAACAGGACCAGACGGTACTAACTTAGCTTTTGCAAATAAAATTACCGCAACTAAAACTAATAATAAAATTAAAAACGCTATAACCGTTACACTGATTAAACCAGTAGTACTAATTTCTAAAGCTATCATAATTATTCTTGTACTGTTTTGGTTAATGAATCGTTTGCTGTTTCAACAACTGTTGAGTCTGATGCAACTTCCACAACTTCAGTTGTAGCTGGAGCAACATTTTCAACTAGTTCTTTTTTAGGCTCAGCACTGTCACCTCCTGAAAGCATACCTCCAAAAGACATAAAACCGATTGCCATTAAACCTGTTAATATAAAAGTCATACCT
This sequence comes from Flavobacterium sp., assembly GCF_034111225.1. Classification (GTDB taxonomy): domain Bacteria; phylum Bacteroidota; class Bacteroidia; order Flavobacteriales; family Flavobacteriaceae; genus Flavobacterium. The sequence continues at coordinate 462,413 of NZ_JAWUXR010000011.1, forward strand.
AATCCTCTAAATGCAGGAGGAACATTTGAATATCTGATTTTTTCTCTAATAGCTGCAATAGCTAAAATTGCTAAAAACCATCCAATTCCTGAACCTACACCGTAAACAGTTGCTTCCGTAATATTGTTAAATTCTTTTTGCTGCATAAATAATGATCCTCCAAGGATTGCACAGTTTACAGCAATTAAAGGTAAAAATATCCCTAATGATGTATATAATGCTGGAGCAAATTTCTCTACAATCATCTCAACTAATTGTACCATTGTAGCAATAGTAGCAATAAAAAGAATGAATGTTAAGAAACTTAAATCATATTCTGCGTATTCAGGTCCCATCCATACCAATGCACCTGGCTTCAATAAATATTGATCTAGTAAAAAGTTTAATGGAACGGTTACTAACATTACGAAAATAACTGCTGCTCCAAGACCTACTGCTGTAGAAACTTTTTTAGAAACTGCTAAGTAAGAACACATTCCTAAGAATGTTGCAAATACCATATTATCAATAAAGATTGATTTTAAAAATAATTGTATTAATTCCATTTCTTAATTTGTTTCTATTAGACTTTTATTTCTTGAACGTTGGAATCCGATAATTAATCCTAATGTAATAAGCGCCATTGGTGCTAATAACATAAAACCATTATTTTCATACCCTGTAGCATATAAACCTGTTTTTTCAACTGGATCACCAAATACTGGAAAACCTAATAATTTTCCTGAACCTAATAATTCTCTGAAGAAACCTACAACTACTAAAATTAATCCGTATCCTGCAGCATTACCAATTCCATCTAAGAAAGACTTCCAAGGTTTGTTTGCCAAAGCGAATGCTTCAAAACGCCCCATAATAATACAGTTTGTAATAATTAATCCAACAAAAACAGAAAGTTTCTTAGCCAAATCTGGCACATAAGCTTTCAACGTTAAATCTACTAAAATTACTAAAGCAGCAACAACTACAAGTTGCACAATAATTCTAATTGCAGATGGAATAATATTACGCATTAACGATATAACAACATTACCTGCTGCTAAAACAAACATTACAGATAATGCCATAATGATAGATGCTTTAAGCTCTGCAGTAATTGCTAAAGCAGAACAAATACCCAATACTTGAACCGTAATAGGATTACTGTCTGTTAAAGGATCTTTGATTAAACCGATATTCTTTTTTGAGAACAATGGCTCTTTTTCTGTGTTTTTATTTTCTGCCATAGTTATTTTTTTAAAGTTTCGAAATAAGGCAAGTACAATTTAATTCCAGATTTTAACATTGCTCCAACACCAGTACCGGTAATTGTTGCTCCTGAAATTGCATCTACTTGATTATCTGTTTTATCCTCATTGTTTGGGTCACCGTTTGATTTAGAAATCTCAACTGACTTATAATTTCCTTCAGCATCAAACAACATTTCTCCTTTGAAATCATCTTTAAAGAAAGACTCTGTGATATTTGCACCTAATCCAGGAGTTTCTCCTTTATGGTCAAAATACACACCGTTGATACTTTTTAAGTCATCATTTAAAGCGATATATCCCCAAATAGCATCCCAAAGACCATTACCTCTAACTGGGACAATATAGACTTTTTTACCATCTTTTTCTCCAACAAATAAAGGCAATTTTTGAACTAATCCTTGTTTTGCGTTATCTAATTCTTTCTTAATATTAATTAAATACGCTTCTTTATCTTCAGTAACTTTTTCACCTTCGATAACGAATTGTTGTTTAATATATTCATTGAATACTTCAGTTGCGTTAGTTCTATCAGAATCGACACCCATTGCAGTTAAAATATCCATTTGCGTTTTAACTTTATCATTGTTATCACGCATTTCTTTTGTAGCATTTGCAAAAAATGCCAATAAAGAACCTACTACTAATACTAATATTATAGAAAAAATAATAGTATATGAATTTGTATCTGTACGTTTAGTTGACATAATTAAGTTGTTTTTATTTTTAAACGTTTCATTCTTCTATTCACATTTCCTTGAACCACATAATGGTCAATTGTTGGAGCGAATACGTTCATTAATAAAATCGCCATCATAACGCCTTCTGGATAAGCAGGGTTAAATACACGAATTAAAATACTAATGAATCCTATTAAGAATCCGTAAATAATTTTCCCTTTGTTTGTTTGCGCTGCAGAAACAGGATCTGTTGCCATAAACACAATACCAAAAGCTAAACCACCTACTAGTAAATGTTGCCAAAAAGGGAAAGACATTAATCCGAAGAATTTACTTGACTCAGTAATAACACCAGCATCAACAATTCCGTTAAAAATTAATCCCATTACAACAGCTCCAACTACTGAAGATATCATAATTCTAGCACTTCCTATTCCTGCAAAAATTAACCAAGCAGCTCCTAATAAAATTAAGAATGTTGATGTTTCTCCAACAGAGCCAGGTATCATACCAAAGAACATTTCTGTCCAAGTAAAATTTGGTGTATGATTAGCAGCTAAAGTTCCTAATATTGTTTCTCCTGAAATAGCATCTACGCTACCCGCTTTAGTTACTCCATCAACAGCTCCGTGAACCCAAACTTTATCTCCAGACATCCAAGCTGCCCAGTTGAAGAATAAGAATGCACGAATTGTTAAAGCAGGATTTAGAACATTCATTCCTGTTCCACCAAATAATTCTTTTCCAATTACAACTCCAAATGCTACTGCAACAGCAAGCATCCACAATGGTAAATCAACAGGAACAATAAGCGGCACAAGCATTCCTGTTACAAGGTAACCTTCTTCTACTTCGTGTTTATTAACTGTCGCAAAAATAAATTCAATACCTAAACCAACACCGTAAGAGACGATTAATAAAGGAAGTATTTTCTCAGCTCCAACTAATAAGTTAGCTAATGTCCAAAATTCGCTAGATAAAAAAGCAATTCCTTCTGGAAAGCCATTAATTTGTGAATAATGCTGAAAACCAGCATTAAACATACCGAAAATTAAAACTGGCACCATTGCCATAATTACCGTGTTCATAACACGTTTTAGATCGGTTGCATCTTTAATATGAGTACCATTATGAGTAGTCATATTAGGCAAATAAAGGAAAGTATGCAAAGCATTAAAGCCCTGCTCCATCTTAGTACCTTTGTACTTTTCCTTTAAATTATGTAAATTTTGTTTCAATCCCATTATAGTGATTTTTAAATTTCTTGAAGATTAACCTACTTCTTTTATCATTATATCTAAACCGTGTCTAACAATTGCTTGATGCTCTTGTTTAGAAACGCAAATATATTCTGTAAGTGCAAAATCTTCTGGTGCTACTTCATAAATACCCAAAGCTTCCATTTGATCAATATCTTTAACCAAAATTGACTTTAACAATTGAATTGGATAAATATCTAAAGGAAATACTTTTTCATAATCGCCAGTAAGAACAAAAGCTCTATGCTCACCATTAGTATTTGTATTTAAATCGTATTTTTTATTTGGTGTTAAAAACGAAAACATATTCGCTCTATAAACACTAAATTTATTAGGTCTAGGAATATTCCAACCAAAGAAATCGTAATCATCTCCTTCAGGAATTGCAGTAACTGTATTTGAATAAAAACCTAAGAAACCTTCTTTTGATTTTTTATCACCCGTTAAAACATCGCCACTAATAATTCTATAGTTACCGTCTTGTAAGTTTCCTGCAACAACATCGCTCATTTGGGCACCAATTGTAACATTTACATAAGAAGGCTTATTAAAACCAGTTCCTGCTAAAGCAACTGTTCTGTGTAAGTTTAATTTTCCTGTTAAGAATAATTCACCAATAATAGCAACATCTTCCATTTGGATAGTCCAAACTTTTTCTCCTTTGTTAATTGGGTCTATTTTTGCAATTTGAGTTGAAACTAATCCAACAGGATGAACTCCTTGTCCTTTATGAACTGAAACTCCATCTACATTTGGCATGAAATCTGCCGAAGGTGATACAGTTACATGAACTTGTCCCGAAGTTAATTTTGTTAATGCAGTAAAACCAGCAGCTAAAGCGTCTTGCTTTCCATTCATAGTGAAATTTAAATCGGCAGCCAATGGCGCAGAATTAATACCAGAAACAAAAATAGCCTTTGGTGTATCAGCTGAATTTGCTATAACATCATAAGGACGTTGTTTAACAAATGGCCAACAACCAGAAGCCAACAAATGTGCTTTAACTTCTTCTGATGATAAGTCTTTAGGATTTTTCTTGCTATGCTCTAAATGGATATCTTGAAAATCAGCAGTGATAAGAATTTCTAAAATAACCCTTTTTTCACCTCTTTTGATTTCTTGAATGGTTCCACTTACAGGAGATGAAAATTTTACTGACTCATCATTTTTTGAGTAGAAAATTACTTCTCCAGCTTTTACAATCGCACCCTCTTTAACTAACATTTTAGGAGTAACTCCATGAAAATCAGAAGGCTTAATAGCATAGACTTTCGATCGGGTAACGCCAGATTTTGACTTTTCTGCCTCACCTTTCAACTTAAGGTCTAAACCCTTTTTTATTCGAATGTCTTTTGACATGTGTATTGAAGATATGGTTAATACTATTTTATAAAACGTGCAAATTTAAATAATTAGGTAACACGATACCAAAAATATAGCCACTCATTTTCGTTATTTATAATAATTCTAAACTGAATTAAAAAAGGAATTACAGCATAAAATTTGTATTAACATATAGAGAATTCTTATTTTTACATTTATTAACTAAAGATTACATGCGTAAAATTTTAATCACTTTATTATCGATAGCTTTCAATCTAGGCTGTTATTCTCAAGTTGAGGAAGAAATTCAACCTCCGTTTAACATCAAAACCATTGCTTTTACACAAAACAGCAATAACATTACACCTTTTGTTAAACTAGGAGATAGTTTTGCCTTAGAATTTGATGATTTATTTGGAAACGAAGCTGATTACTATTATACCATAACTCTTTATAATTATGATTGGACGGAAAGTTCATTGGTAAAATCGGAATATCTATCAGGAATGGACAACCAGAGGATTATGAATTATGAGAATTCATTCAATACCTTACAACAATATTCACATTACACCCAAGTTTTCCCAAATAAATTCAATAGAATTACTAAAAGCGGAAATTACATTATTAAAATTTTCAATGACGAGCAAGAAATTGTTTTTTCAAAAAAAGTAATTTTATACGAAGATATTGTAGGCGCAAGTCTATTCGTAAAAAGAGCTAGAGATTTTGAATCTTTAAACGAAAAACAAAATTTAGAATTAACCATTAATTATGGCGAAAGAGTTCTTCAAAACCCAATTAAAAATGTAAAAGTTTCTTTTTTCCAAAATGGAAATTGGAATAACGCAATACACAATGTTAAACCTCAATACACTTTAGGAAGCGAATTGATTTATAGATACAATCAAGAAACTCAATTTTGGGCAGGAAATGAGTTTTACACCTTAGACAATTCTAATATTAGAAACAATAATAATTCAGTTTCAAAAGTAACAGCGGGAGATATTTATAATTCTCATTTATATGTAAATTATGCAAGACAAAACAAACAATACACTTATTTTCCAGATTTCAACGGGAATTTCTATAGTCTAAACATCAACTCTGAATTCCCAAAAACAGAAGCCGATTATGCTTGGGTCTATTTTACACTTGAAGCCCCGAGTTATTTTTTAAACAAGAGTATTTATATAAACGGAATGTTTAACAATTATAATTTAAGCGACGAATTCAAATTAAACTATAATTCAAAAACCGGTCTATTTGAGAAAGCTGTTCTTCTAAAACAAGGATATATAAATTATCAATACATAGTTGCAGATACTGAGAAAAATATTGATTTTGAAAATGCAATTGACGGAAATTTTTATCAAACCGAAAATAATTATATTGCAATTATATATTACAGAGGCAATAACGATCGAACAGACCGTGTAATAGGAATTACAAAATCTAACAGTGAAACAATTAGGAATTAAAAATGACCAAAAGAAAAAACATATCTTACAGAAGCGACAAATGTTTAAACTGCAACACATCTTTAGATGTTAGCGAAAAATACTGTCATTTTTGTGGTCAATTAAACTCTACTAAAAAATTAACTATTTTAGATTTCCTAGAAGAGTTTTTTGCGAATTTTTATGCTTACGATTCTAAAATAAGAAACACTTTCTTATTTCTTTTCAGCAAACCTGGCTTTGTTGCAAAACAAATTGTGGAAGGAAAAAGACAAACATTTGCTAATCCTTTTAGATTATTCTTAAGCATTTCATTGCTTTTATTTATTTCCTACAACCTTAACAACACTTTCGATTTCAACGAAAACAATACCTTAACAAACGAAGCAAATAATTTAAACGACCAACTAAAAGAACAAGATAGTATAAGTAAAAATATAGCTGGTGAAAAGTCGGTATTTTCTGTAATGGACCAATTGGGTTTAAACCAAGATTTTCATGCAGATTCTATTTACACCAAATCTGAACTAAGCGAAAATTTCCTTGGAAACACCTATTATAGAATTACATCGTTTAGAAATTACCACAAAAAAGACCCAAAAACTAAAACACCAGATGCATTAATAAATTTAGGATACGAAAACACAAGAGTAAATCAGTTTATTTTCAACAAAGCGCAGCATTTTAAATCGAATAATATCGACAAAGAAATAACCAACTATGTCATTGCTAAACTTCCATTTTTAATTTTCCTAGCGCTACCAATGCTTACAGTGATTTTTTGGCTTGTTTTTTATGATAAAAAATACAACTATGCTGAAGTTTTAGTCTTTACTTATACATTTTACACTTTTGTATTTATATCTTTACTCTTATTAGAACTAGTAAGTTATTTAAACGAAGGTTTATCAACCACTTTACAAATACTGTGCTTTGTCTTAATTTTTCCAATATACTTATACAAATCTTTAAGATATTTTTATGAAACTAGTCGTTGGAAAACCATTTTTAAATTTGTACTTTTGAATATCTTATTTTTACCAGCAATGCTAATTACTTCCTTTTTCGTAATTTCACTAGCTTTAATATTGTTTTAATAAATGGTAACTCAAATAACCAAAGGCATAAAAATTTCTGTACTCACTAGTTTTGAAGGCACTTACTTCAAAAACTACAAGATTCATTTTGCTTTTAGTTACCAAATTACAATAGACAATCAAAGTAAAGATTCTGTTCAATTAATATCCAGACATTGGGAAATTTTTGACGCTTTAAATAATAAAGAAATTGTAGACGGAGAAGGTGTTGTGGGCAAAAAGCCCGTTATTAAGCCTGGTGAATCCCATACATATTCTTCTGGGTGTTTACTTTCTTCACCAATTGGAGCGATGAATGGTTTTTACAATATGATAAATTTCACCTCAACAAAAAGCTTCAAAGTCATCATTCCTACATTTAGATTTAGCGCACCATTTGCAATAAACTAATATTCTAGCATTCAAAAGTCTATCGTTGAAGTTACATAAAAATCGATTATTTTTTATTAAATTTGCATTGCAAAAATTTAATAATTCTTAAAAAATAATATTATGTCAAAAGGATTTTTTAATGTTCCTAAAGCAGTTAATGAGCCTGTAAAATCTTATGCTCCTGGTTCTCCAGAAAGAGATCGTGTTATAGCAACTTATAATGAAATGTGGAACACAACAATTGACGTTCCTTTATATATTGGTTCTGAAGAAATAAGAACTGGAAACACAAGAACAATGTCAGCTCCTCATGATCACCAACATATTGTAGGTACGTACCATTTAGCTGAAAAATCACATGTTGAAAAAGCAATTAGTAATGCACTTGAAGCTAGAACAAAATGGGCAGCAATGTCATGGGAAAGCAGAGCTGCGATTTTCTTAAAAGCTGCCGAATTAATTGCTGGTCCATACCGTGCAAAAATAAACGCTGCTACCATGATTGCGCAATCAAAAACAATTCATCAAGCTGAAATCGACGCTTCATGTGAATTGATTGATTTTTTACGTTTTAACGTAGAGTATATGACGCAAATTTACAAAGAACAACCCGGTTCCGACTCTACAACTTGGAATAGAGTTGAACACAGACCCTTAGAAGGTTTTGTATATGCAATAACTCCTTTCAATTTCACAGCTATTGCCGCAAATCTACCTGCAAGTGCTGCTATGATGGGTAACGTTGTCGTATGGAAGCCAAGTGATAGTCAAATATTCTCAGCAAAAGTAATTATCGATATCTTTAAAGAAGCAGGTGTTCCTGATGGTGTTATCAACGTAATTTACGGAGATCCGGTAATGATTACTGAAACTGTTTTAGCAAGTCCTGATTTTGCAGGAATTCACTTTACAGGATCAACTCATGTATTTAAAGATTTATGGGCAAAAATTGGTGGAAACATCCATAATTACAAAACATACCCAAGAATTGTTGGAGAAACTGGAGGAAAAGACTTTATCGTTGCACATCCTTCTGCCAACATGAAACAAGTTGTAACTGGAATTATAAGAGGTGCTTTTGAATTCCAAGGACAAAAATGTAGCGCTGCTTCAAGAGTTTATATTCCACAAAGCATGTGGCCAGCAGCAAAAGAACAGTTAATTGCTGATGTGAAATCAATGAAAATGGGTTCTCCTGCAGATATGAAAAACTTCATAACAGCAGTTATTCACGAAGGTTCATTTGACAAATTAGCAAGTTATATTGACCAAGCTAAGAAAGATAGTGATGCTGAAATTATTGTTGGTGGAAACTACGATAAATCAAAAGGTTACTTTATTGAACCAACAGTTATCGTAACTACAAATCCAAAATACAAAACAATTGAAACTGAATTATTCGGACCAGTAGTTACTCTTTATATATATGAAGATGCTAAATGGGCTGAAACTTTAGAGTTAATTGATCAAACCTCAGAATACGCATTAACTGGAGCTGTATTTAGCGGATGTAGATATGCAATTGAAGAAGCTACTATTGCTTTACAAAATTGCGCTGGAAACTTTTATATTAACGACAAACCAACTGGAGCTGTTGTTGGATGTCAACCATTTGGAGGTGCTAGATCATCAGGAACAAATGACAAAGCTGGTTCTATATTAAACCTTTTAAGATGGGTTTCTCCAAGAACTATCAAGGAAACTTTTGTAACACCCGAGCATTATAGTTATCCATTTTTAGGATAATCAATCATTAAAAAAGCCCTTTCAAAGTTTGAAAGGGCTTTTTTATTATTTCTTAAATTTAAGCGGTAAATGAACCACCTTTTTTGTTTCGAAAAAATCTTCTTTAAAAAAATCAGAAAGTTCATATTGAGTAGCATATGGAAAAGAAGCCAATTCTTCGGTTAAATCACCCCCTTTTAAATACAAAATACCGTTTTTTAATTCGTGTTTCGATTCTTTCTTTACATTATCGCTTACCCATTCTACAAAATCAGGCATATTAGTAACAGCTCTACTTACAATAAAATCAAAATTATCTTTTACTAATTCAGCACGTTTTTGTTCTGCCTTTACATTTTTTAATCCTAAAGCTGTAGCAACTTCGTTGACTACTTTGATTTTCTTAGCAATAACATCTATCAAATAAAAATCAACTTCTGGATGCATAATAGCTAATGGGATTCCAGGGAAACCACCTCCGGTACCAACATCCAAAATTCTAGAACCGGGTTTAAATTCCAAAACTTTTACAATCCCTAAAGAATGTAAGACATGACGTGAATATAATTCGTCAATATCCTTTCTAGAAATCACATTTATTTTTGCATTCCAATCTTCATACAAATTTTGCAAATCTTGAAATTGTTTTATCTGTACCTCAGTTAAATGAGGGAAATAACTTAATAAAAGCTCCATTATTTATAAATTTTAACAAAAGTACTTATTTAGATTAACATTTTATTTGAAAATTTAACAAAGCTCAAAAAGAATATTATTACCTTTGAAGCAAATAAATCATTTTGATTATGGATACAAATGTGCCGATTTTTTCTAAAAAAGACGATACAAAGTTTTTTAGAACTTTAAACAAAAGAGTAAACGAATATTTTAAAGATAATAATCTTAAAAAAACAGGGAACTGGAAATTGTACATAAAAACGATTATACTGTTTACCCTTTTTATAGCACCTTATTTTATTATAGTTGCGTCTCCAAAAATCCATTTTGGAATATTCATTTTATTATCAATAATTATTGGTATTGGAATGGCTGGAATTGGTATGAATGTAATGCATGATGGAAATCATGGCGCATATTCAACCAAAAACTGGGTCAATAAATTTATGGGTGGAAGTATCTACATTCTTGCTGGAAATGTTTACAATTGGCAAGTTCAACACAACGTTCTACACCACACTTACACAAATATCCCCGGACATGATGAAGACTTAGATGCAGGTCGTGTAATCCGCTTTACAAAAGAAGCTAAATGGGAAAAGTTCCATAAATTTCAACATTATTATTCTATCTTTTTATATGGCTTATTAACTTTTAATTGGTGCTTAACTACTGATTTCAAGCAAATGGCTGGATATTTAAAAAGAAAGTTATCATATGGCGAGGCTAAAAGCCCAAAAATCCTTTGGACAACTTTAGTTATTACAAAAATAATTTATTTTTCAGTTTGGTTAGTGGTACCAATGGTAGTTGGTGTTATTTGGTGGAAAGTATTAATTGGCTTTTTTGTTATGCATTATGTTGCCGGATTAATTTTAAGTGTTGTATTCCAATTAGCACATATTATTGACGATACTACAAATCCAGAACCTAACGAAACTGGCGAAATCGAAAATACTTGGGCTATTCACCAATTATTTACAACTATTAATTTTGCTCCAAAAAACTGGATTGTAAATTGGTATACAGGTGGATTAAATCATCAAGTAGAACACCATTTATTCCCAAACATTAGCCATGTTCATTACGATAAAATCGCAGAAATTGTCAAGAAAACAGCAGCAGAATGCAACTTACCATATCATGAATATAAAACGATGAGAAGTGCAGTTATTGCGCATTTCAAACATCTAAAAGACTTAGGAAAAGAACCACAAATAGCATAATAAAGCTTTAACTACAACAACACAATGAATCCATTATCTGATAGAATTAACAATTTATCTACATCTCAAACTTTAGCCATGGCTGCTTTAGCAAGAGAATTAAAAGCCCAAGGAAAAGACATTATCAGTTTAAGTTTAGGAGAGCCTGATTTCAACACTCCTGACTTCGTTAAAGAAGCTGCTAAGAAAGCAATTGACGAAAACTACAGTACGTACACTCCAGTTGATGGATATCCCGAATTAAAAGAAGCTATTTGCAAAAAATTTAAAAGAGACAATGATTTAGATTATAAACCAGCAAACATTGTTGTTTCTACTGGCGCTAAACAATCTCTTTATAATATTGCACAAGTAATGTTAAATGAAGGTGATGAAGTTATACTTCCTGCACCGTATTGGGTTTCTTATTTTGAAATCATCAAGCTTTCTGGAGGAGTTCCTGTTGAAGTTCCAACTTCAATTGATAGTGATTTTAAAATTACAGCAGAACAATTAGAAAAAGCAATTACACCAAAAACGAAAATGATTTGGTACAGTTCTCCTTGTAACCCAAGTGGTTCTGTTTACAGTAGAGAAGAACTTACAGCTTTAGCTAAAGTATTAGAGAAACATCCAAACATATACGTAGTTTCAGATGAAATTTACGAGCACATCAACTTCTCTGGAACATTTTGCAGTATTGCATCGATTCCAGGAATGTTAGAAAAAACAATCACTGTTAATGGTGTTGCAAAAGCATTTGCCATGACAGGATGGAGAATTGGTTATATTGGGGCACCAGAATTTATTGCAAAAGCATGTACAAAAATTCAAGGTCAAGTTACTAGTGGAGCAAATTCAATTGCACAAAGAGCAACTATTGCTGCTGTTGAAGCAGATCCAAATGTACTAAACTACATGGTGGAAGCTTTTCATAAAAGACGTGATTTAGTAGTTGGATTAATTAAAGAAATTCCAGGGTTAAAAATCAATGTTCCAGAAGGAGCGTTTTATGTATTCCCAGATGTTTCTTCTTATTTTGGTAAAACGTTAAACGGAACCAAAATTGAAAACGCAACCGACTTTTCAATGTATCTTTTATCCCAAGCTAATGTAGCAACAGTAACAGGAGATGCTTTTGGAAATCCAGATTGTATTCGTTTTTCTTATGCCACAAGCGAAGAATTACTTACAGAAGCAATGCGCAGAATTAAACAAGCTTTAGCTTAATAAATATAAAGCCTCAAGTTTTCTTGAGGCTTTTTTTATATAATTATTTTAGATGAATGCTATATTTATTTCGGATAGTCTTTTTTAAAATCATTCAAAGTTTTCATAATATTTCAATTATTAGTTAATATTTATTATTTAAAAATGTCAATCCCAGTCATTTTTTTTATCTTCCACCTTCTGTATTCGATATTTTCTAATCCAATTGATTTTCTGATAGAATCTATTTTTTTTGGATTTACAACTAACATGTCAATACTCGTTTTTCGGTCACGTAACTCACCATACAAAAGTTTATCCCCATATTTCCCTGTAACCCATAAATATTTATCATAAACAGTTGCAAAATCTGATGGCTCACATTCGCCTTTTTTTACAGACTCTAACATTAAATCTAAAATATAACTTTCTCTTGCCTCTTTAGTAGCATGTAAAAAAAGTATATCTACATTAGCACCTTTATAATCGTAATCATATCTACCAACTTTTTTGATACTCGGATAACCGTGTTTTTTAATTAAAATTTTAATACTATCTGCATTTTCTTTATCTACTCTTTCCCATTCTTCCTTGTTTTTGGGTACTGCTAACCTAACTCTTTGATCATTTTCTATCATTTCATTAATAGCATAACGATAACTTAGATTTAAACTTTTTACATAAGTATCATAAAAACCAATTAAATCTTTTTCATCAAAATTTGATTTTTTTACAGCAATACTTATTAAAGAATCTTTTGCACAATATTCGGGTCTAAAACCATAAACTTGTATTGATTTTTTTAGAATTTTATCAATATTTTTAAAATCATTTAATATAATCTTATTCTTCATAAAAGTAATATACTCCGAATAAGTCTGTTGATTTATTGGTTCAAATTTTTTAAACAAACTATCTAAAATTTTATTAGAACGTTTGTAATCTCCAACAAGATTCAAACTGTCAGCTTCATATACTTTTAAATAATATGGTATATAATTAGCATTTTTATCGCCAATTTTTGTGTAGTTGCTTTTACAAGAAATCAAGGTTAAAGACAAAACCGATATTACTAGAAAACTGTTTTTTATTAATTTATTCATTCTACAAATATTAATTCTTATTTCGTTGTATGTTAAAAAGGATTTCGATTTTCAACAGTATTACTGATTATGGAAACATATGCATCAATCATCATTGGATGATCCTCTACTATTAAGATGTTAAGAGTTTTAGGCATTTTATTTTTTAATTTGGTCTTAAAGAAAAACGCACAAATTTAAAAAAAATTGTAAGATTTTTAATAAAATAAAAACAGCAATAGTAAAGGATTTAAATTCAAACATTTACTACATATTTTTATTACATATCTTTCAATTTTATCATAATTTCTTATTTGAAAATAATTTTATTTGTAATTATGTATCTTCGTAAATTGAAACAACACAACAACAATGAACAAAAAAATACTACTATTAGGTTCAGGTGAACTAGGAAAAGAATTTGTAATTGCAGCACAACGCATTGGTCAGATTGTAATTGCGGTAGACAGTTATGAAAATGCTCCTGCAATGCAAGTGGCACACGGATTTGAAGTTATTAATATGTTAGATGGTGCTGAATTAGACCGAATTGTAGCCAAGCACAAACCTGATTTTATTGTTCCCGAAATTGAGGCTATTCGTACTGAACGTTTTTACGATTACGAAAAACAAGGAATCAATGTAGTTCCTTCTGCAAAAGCAGCCAATTTTACAATGAACCGTAAAGCCATTCGTGATTTAGCGGCGAAAGATTTAGGTCTACGCACTGCAAATTATCGTTACGCAACAACTGCTGAAGAATTGCAAAAAGCAGTCGAAGTTGTTGGAATCCCGTGTGTAGTAAAACCATTAATGAGTTCGTCTGGAAAAGGACAATCGACTATAAAAACAAAAGAAGATATTGAAAAAGCTTGGAATTATGCTGTAGAAGGTTCACGTGGCGATGTTGTAGAAGTAATTGTTGAAGCTTTTGTTAATTTTCATTCCGAAATAACTTTATTAACCGTTACTCAAAACAATAACCCTACTCTATTTTGTGCCCCAATTGGACACAGGCAAGAACGCGGTGATTACCAAGAAAGTTGGCAACCTGCAAGAGTTTCTGACAAAGATTTAGAAGAAGCAAAAGACATGGCAAGAAAAGTTACCGAAGCACTTGGCGGAGCTGGTCTTTTTGGTGTAGAGTTTTTCTTAACTAATGAAGGTGTATATTTTTCTGAATTATCTCCAAGACCACATGATACGGGAATGGTAACATTAGCCAACACACAAAATTTCAACGAATTTGAACTGCATTTACGTGCTATATTAAGTTTACCAATTTTTGAAATCACTTTAGAAAAAAATGGAGCGAGTGCAGTTATCTTAGCTTCTGAAAATTCAAATAATCCAACTTTTACAGGTATTGAAAATGTAGCCTGTTTACCTAAAACAGACTTTAGGTTATTTGGAAAACCAACCTCAAGACCCTATAGAAGAATGGGAGTTGTATTAACTTATGACACTTTAGAAACTTCAATTGAAGAAATTACTGAAAGAGCAAAAAAAACCGCTACCTTAGTAACTGTTAATTCTTAAAGCAACTTATAATGAAAAAAATAGTCACTTTATTACTTATAATCACTTCACTTTCTATCTCGGCACAAGAGAAAGAAATCATCGTTAAGAAACAAATTGTACAAGCATCATGTGGACAATGTAAATTTAATATGGAAGGACAAGGCTGTGATTTAGCCGTTCGAATTGAAGGAAAATCCTATTTTGTTGATGGAACAACTATTGACGATCATGGTGATGCACATGCTGAAGATGGCTTTTGTTCAGCAATTAGAAAAGCTGAAATAGAAGGAACAATCGTTGACAATAAATTCAAAATAAAAACTTTTAAACTTTTCCCTATAAAAGAAGAAAAATAAAATGCCTTTAATTCTTCAAAATATAGAAAAAATAGTTTCACTTTCTGAACAAGAAAAGGAGCTAATTTTATCTAAAATTGAAGTGTACAAATACGAAGCAAAAACTGTTTTATTACAAGCTGGGGAAGTTTGCGAATATTCTTATTTTGTAAATTCAGGAATTTTAAGAAGCTTCAACATAAACGACAATATTGTCGAACACGTTTTGCAATTTGCCTGTGAAGGTTGGTGGATTGGAGACATGTATAGCTTGATAACTCAAAAACCAGGCAATCTTTATATTGAAGTAAATGAAGATGCTGAAGTCGTTTTACTCTCTAAAGAAAATCAAGAAGAATTGTTTCGAGAAATACCCAAACTAGAACGCTTTTTTAGAATTCTTACCGAAAATTCATTAGTAGCAAATCAAGAACGTTTAATGGATAACTTAAGCTTATCAGCTGAAGAGCGTTTTGAAAAATTTTGCAACAAATACCCAACTTTAATCCAAAAAGTGCCTCAAAAGCAAGTCGCATCCTATATTGGCGTAACGCCAGAATTTTTCAGTAAAATGAAGGCCAAAATGCTGAAAAGATAATTTCTTAATCTAGGTTAAGTGCCATTTCTCTCATGTCATTGTAAATTTGTATTATAATAATTACTAAATTTATATACAAATGAAAAATTCAGTTTTACATAAATCAAACACAAGAGGAAATGCAAATCACGGTTGGTTAAATGCTTACCATAGTTTTAGCTTTGCTAGTTGGTACAATGCAGAAAGAGTTCAGTTTGGCGCTTTGCGTGTTTTAAATGACGATACAGTCGCTGCAGGAATGGGCTTTGGCACACACCCTCATGACAATATGGAAATCATTACTATTCCATTAGAAGGCGATTTAGCACATAAAGACAGTATGGGAAATGCTGCAACTATAAAAACAGGAGACGTTCAGGTTATGAGTGCTGGAACAGGAATTCAACACAGTGAATTCAATCCAAACAAAAATCTACAAACAAAATTATTTCAAATTTGGTTGTTTCCAAAAACAAGAAATGTTGAGCCACGTTACCAACAAATCACACTTGACAAAACCCTAGAAAAAAATGCTTTTGCTCAAATATTATCTCCTAATGAAGATGACGAAGGTGTTTGGATTCATCAAGACGCTTGGTTTTATTTAAGTGATTTTGATAAAGATTTTTCTAAAAAATTATCTCTAAAAAAAGAAGGGAATGGTTTTTACATTATGGCTATTGAAGGTGAGATTGAAGTAAACGGCGAAGTTTTAGAAAAAAGAGATGCAATTGGTATTTGGGAAACAAAAGAATTAGAAATTAAAGCTAATACAAATGCTAAATTTTTAATTATGGAAATTCCAATGGAAGTCTAATCTTTAAAAAGGTTTATTCTTTTTCAAAATCTTTCAATTCTTTAAAAATAAAGAATTGAAAGATTATATATAAAATAGAATTTAATACCCAAATATCAATCAATGGTTCATCAATAAACACAAGTTCAACATTTCCGGTTAAAAATATCAAACAACTGCTAAGTAAATAAACAGCTAAGCCCCCGAAAAAGTTGTAAAAAGGAACATTATTGTTTTCAAAGTTAACGTAAAAATAGAAAATGATATAAGAAACTAAAACCAGTGAAGTTAAGCCAATTTCTAATAAATTAAATTCCCAGAAACTAAAATATCCCATTAAATAGGAAGCAAGAATTAAACACAACACAATAGTTGATATTAAAATTAATCCGTTTTGAATTTTTTTTGAGTTTTTAAATAAAAAAACAAAGAAAGTCGTTACTAATATGAATTGGAAATTAAAGTAAAAATGGGAAATAAATATATTTGAACCTGGATCTAAGAAACCAATAACATGACAAAACAATTCAATAATTAACATTATTGAGATGTATGAAATAAAAAATCTAAAAGCTATTTGGTTTACTTTTTTTCTAATTTTAAAGCTATAAATAACATTAAAAAACAGAAAAAACAATCCTAATAAACTAATAGAAAAAGCCAATAAATAATTTTCCATAAAAAATAAAGTTATTTATTATTTGCTATAAATGTAATGAAATCTTTCAGAAGAGGAATCTTTTAAAACAAACAACAAACTCTTTAACAAAAATAATTATGAACGAAACGGTAAAATTTGAATTAAACGATAAAAATGGCTATTTTTATATAGAAGTTGACGGAAAAGTAGAAGCAAAAATGACTTTTGTTTTTGCTGGTGACGATAAAATTATTATTGATCACACAGAAGTAAATCCTGGAAATAATGGAAAAGGCTATGGCAAAATGATGGTTGTAAAATCAGTAGATTTTGCTAGAGCAAAAAACATAAAGATTATTCCCCTTTGTCCATTTGCAAAAAGTGTAATTAATAAAATACCTGAATTTCAAGATATTTTATAAACATAAAAAAAGAAATTATGGATCCAAAAGACATTACAAAAGAATATACAAATGGTGAAGTTACCATTGTATGGCAATCTGGAAAGTGTATTCATTCTGGAAATTGCGTAAAAAATAATCCTGATGTTTTCAAACCGCGTGAAAAACCATGGATTCATCCTGAAGGCTCAACAACAGAAAAAATCATAGAAACAGTTAAAAAATGTCCTTCAGGAGCACTGACCTATTACATCAACAAAAAATAAAAAATGACTAAAAAAATAATAGCCTTTGGCGCTTCTTCAAGCAAAAATTCAATAAACAAACAATTAGCTACGTACGCTGCCCAACAATTTAAGAACTCTAATGTAGAAGTTTTAGATTTAAACGATTATGAAATGCCCATTTTCTCTGTAGATAAAGAAAAAGAAAACGGAATACATGCTTTAGCACATGATTTTTACAACAAACTAGGTAGTGTAGACTTAATTGTAATTTCTTTGGCAGAACATAATGGTGCTTATTCTACTGCTTTTAAAAACATCTTAGACTGGACATCACGTATAAATGCCAAAACATTTCAACAAAAACCCATGTTGCTTTTAGCAACATCTCCTGGTGCTCGTGGTGGAAGTACTGTTTTAGAAATAGCAAAAAATTACTTTCCGTATCAAGGTGCTGATATAAAAGGGAGTTTTTCTTTGCCTAGTTTTAACGCTAATTTTGATTCTGAAAAGGGAATCACAAACGAAGAATTAAAAAATCAATTCTTGGAAATTGTAAATTCAATCGAATTATAATAAAAATGTTATTTTTGCGCAAAATTTACTTTATGAGAGTTATCATACCAATTATTTTCTTTCTATTTACTTTCTCAATTTTTGCACAAGATTTTTCTAATCCCAAGTCAGTTCCTACTTTTTTCGGAAGTGATCAATCTTCTTTTACTGGGATTAAAAAGAAAGATATAGTTTTTAAAACATTAGAATTCATCTCTAAAAAAACAGATAGTTTATTTTTAAAAAGAATGAAACTAAAAGAAAATGATTCTATCGAGTTTCAAATATCATACATAATTGATGCCTATGGATATATTGAAAATGATTCAACAATCATAAACACTCCTATTACAAGTTTTAATAATTACATGAAACTTATTATAAATATGTTACCTAGGTTTACTCCTGCAATTAATGATAATAACGAGACAATACCTTATAAAATAGAATTTACTGGAAAATTTAATGTAAAAAGTAAAAAGCTAAACCATTTTCAATATGAAGTTAACGAATATTTTTTAGCTGATATAGATATAGTTCCTATTTTTCCAGGCTGTGAAGGCGCAAAAGATGCTATTGATTGCTTTAATCAAAAAATGATGGAGCACATAAATATAAACTTTAATTACCCTCAAGAGGCTCAAAAGAAAAATATACAAGGTAGAGTTTCTATTCAATTTATTGTTGATGAATTTGGCAATGTCAACGATATAAAGACAAGAGGGCCTATGGGCGGAGAATTATTGGAAAAGGAAGCACATAGAATAATGTCGCTATTACCAAAATTTACTCCAGGTTATCAAAAAGGAAAAGCAGTAAAAGTGAAGTATGGAATACCTATAAATTTTAGATTGCAGTAAGATTATCAAACTTTTACGCTCCTAAAAAAATTACTATTTTTGTATCCGATTTAATTTTAAATCATTCAATCTTTAAATTAAAAAAATGAAAGCATACATATTTCCAGGTCAAGGAGCACAATTCTCAGGAATGGGCAAAGAATTATATGAAAACTCAACTTTAGCCAAAGAATTATTCGAAAAAGCGAACGAAATTTTAGGTTTTCGCATTACCAACATTATGTTTGAAGGTACTGCAGAAGAATTAAAAGAAACGAAAGTAACACAACCAGCGGTATTTTTACATTCGGTAATTTTAGCAAAAACACTTGGTGAAGACTTTAAACCAGAAATGGTTGCAGGTCATTCATTAGGTGAGTTTTCTGCATTAGTTGCCAATGGAGCTTTATCATTTGAAGACGGATTAAAACTAGTTTCTCAACGTGCCTTAGCAATGCAAAAAGCATGTGAAATTAAGCCTTCTACAATGGCAGCAGTTTTAAACTTAGACGATAAAATCGTAGAAGACATTTGCGCCTCTATTGACGGAATTGTTGTTGCAGCTAATTATAACTGTCCAGGTCAATTAGTAATTTCTGGAGAATATAAAGCTGTGGAAGAAGCTTGTGAAAAAATGAAAGAAGCCGGTGCAAAAAGAGCTTTAATTTTACCTGTTGGAGGAGCATTTCACTCACCAATGATGGAGCCAGCAAGAGAAGAATTAGCAGCTGCGATTGAAGCAACTACATTCTCTACTCCTATTTGTCCGGTTTATCAAAATGTTACTGCTAGCGCTGTTTCTGATGCAACTGAAATAAAGAAAAATTTAATCATTCAATTAACTGCTCCGGTAAGATGGACACAATCGGTTCAGCAAATGATTGCTGATGGTGCAACAAGCTTTACAGAAGTTGGACCAGGAAAAGTATTGGTTGGATTAGTTGGAAAAATCAATAAAGAAGCAGAAACATTTTCTGCATAATCTATACAATTTACAAAAAGCCTCATACATAAAATTATGAGGTTTTTTTTATATTTTAATAAACCTATTATGAAGAATGTCAAAGAATTTTTTAATCAACTAGATTGTGCTAAAGTAATTTCAAGCGAAATTGACTATTCTAAATATGTTGCTTTAGACTTATCTCCAGACAATAGTGCTTTAAATAATATTGAACTAGAAACAGCACAAGATTACGAAAAATTCATTCAAAACTATTTAGTCGCCAATAATGCAAAAATGGCTTATGGTGGCTATAAGGAAACTCGGAATTTATATAAACGTAGTACTGTTTTTAAAAACGATTTAACCGATGAACGCAACATTCATATAGGATTAGATTTATGGATTAATGAAGCCGCTCCTATTTATGCCGCTTTGGATGGAAAAATACACAGTTTTCAAAACAACACCGCACTTGGTGATTACGGACCTGTTGTCATCTTAGAACACACAGTTGAAAATTTTACATTTCATACTTTATATGGTCATTTAAATGAGGATAGTTTAGTTGGAAAAGAAATTGGACAAGTTGTAAAAAAAGGAGAACAAATAGGGAACCTTGGATTACCTCCAATTAATGGCGATTATGCACCGCATTTACACTTTCAAATTATTATTGACATGGAGGGTAAAAAAGGTGATTATGCTGGTGTTTGCAGTTTAAACACGTTGTCTTTTTATTCTAAAAATTGTCCAGATCCAAATTGGTTATTGAAGATTGAATAGATTTTTATATATTTGATTATCAAATAATTATTAATTTTAAAAATATAAATTTATGAAAAAAGCAATTTTAGCATTAGCATTTGTATCAACTTTAGCATTTGTATCTTGTAAAGAGTCTACTGAAGACAAAGTAGAAGACGCAACTGAAGCTGTTGGAGCTGAAATGGAAGAAGCTACTGAAAATGCAATTGATGCTATGGACTCTACTGCAACTGAAGTTGGAAACGACATGAAAGAAGGAGCAGAAAAGATGGGTGAAAAAGTAGAAGAAGCTGTAAAGTAATTTCTTTTAAAAATTGAAAACCCCAAATAACTTTGGTTATATGGGGTTTTATATTTGTATTAACTTCTAATTTTTTTTTCCCATTTCCAAGCACTTGCTAAAGCATCTTCGAGAGAAGATTGTGCTTTCCAACCTAGAATAGTATTTGCTTTGTCTGTATTGGCATAAGCTTCGGTTATGTCACCTTCTCTTCTACCAACAATTTGATAATTTAATTTTTGGTTTGAAACTTTTTCAAATGTATTTATAACTTCTAAAACCGAACTTCCTGTTCCAGTTCCTAAATTAAAAGTTTCAACTTTTTCAATATTTTTTTTATCTAATAAACGTTTTAAAGCTATAACATGTGCTTTGGCTAAATCCACAACATGAATATAATCACGAACTGCAGTTCCATCTGATGTTGGATAATCATTTCCGAAAACAGAAAGTTGATTTCTTAAACCCATTGCTGTTTGCGTAATAAAAGGAACTAAATTTTGAGGAACTCCAATTGGCAATTCTCCTATTTCAGCCGACGGATGCGCTCCAATTGGGTTAAAATAGCGTAATAATATTGAGTTAACATTTGTCACCTTGGCAACATCTGTAATGATTTCTTCACCAATTTTTTTGGTATTCCCATAAGGCGACATTGCTGGCTGAATAGATGCGTTTTCTGTAATTGGCATTTTTCCGGCTTGACCGTAAACCGTACAAGAAGAACTAAATATAAAATTAGCTTGTGGTAATTTTGTTAATTCTTGCAAAACATAAACCAACGCGTTGATATTGTTTTCATAATATAACAATGGATTTTCAACACTTTCTCCAACCGCTTTACTTGCAGCAAAATGGATTACACCTACCACATCATTATACTTTTTGAAAAAAGTTTGTACTGCTGATTTTTCACGCAAGTCTAACTTTTCAAAAGCTGGCTTTTTCCCTGTTATGTTAAAAATACCATCTAAAACACTTTCAGATGAATTAGATAAATCATCAACTACAATAACATTAAAACCCTCATTCTGCAATTCAACTACGGTATGCGATCCTATAAAACCTAATCCTCCAGTTACTACTATTTTCATTCTTTAAGTTTACAATTTTGTTTTCGATTTAAAATTTCAAACAAAAAACTATTAATTACAGAAACTCTAAAACTGAATCTGTAATAAATTTAATTTGATCATCATCTAATTCAGTATGCATTGGCAATGCAATAACTTCTTTACACAGTTGACTTGTTACAGGAAAATTCTCTTCCTTGTATCTTGTGTCAGCATATGCTTTTTGACTGTGTAATGGAATTGGATAATAAATAGCACATGGAATATCTTTACTTTGTAAGTGCGCTAATAAAGCATCTCTTTTTCCGTTTGTAATTCGAATTACATATTGATGAAAAACATGACAATCGCAAGAATCACAAATTGTTGGCGCCACTATATTTGGGTTTACACCTAAAGCTGTTGAATATTTTCTAGCAGCATCTTGACGTGCTTTATTGTAATTATCTAAATGAGGTAGTTTTGCTTTTAAAACACCCGCTTGTATACTGTCTAAACGCGAATTCACTCCAACTACATCATGATGATATCTTTCATACATCCCGTGATTTACAATTCCTCTTAAAGTATGTGCTAATTTATCATCATTGGTAAAAATAGCTCCACCATCACCATAACATCCTAAATTTTTAGAAGGAAAAAATGAAGTTGCTCCTACATGACCAATCGTTCCTACTTTAGTTTTAGAACCATCCTTATTAGTATAATCAGCTCCAATAGCTTGTGCATTATCTTCAATTACATATAAATTGTACTCTCTTGCAATTTCCATAATTGCATCCATATTAGCTGCACGTCCAAATAAATGAACTGGAACAATTGCTTTTGTTTTTGGAGTAATTGCTTTTTTAATAGCTTCAAGCGAAATGTTCATATTGTTCATGTCAACATCCACTAAAACTGGAGTCAATTGCAATAAGGCAATAACCTCAACCGTAGCTGCAAATGTAAAATCGGCAGTAATAACTTCATCACCAGGTTTTAAATCTAATCCCATCATGGCAATTTGCAATGCATCTGTTCCATTAGCACAAGGAATTACATGTTTTACACCTAAATATTTTTCTAAATCAGCTTGAAACTGATGAACCAGAGGTCCGTTTATATATGTATTTGTTTCTAAAACTTCTTGAATAGAAGCATTAACTTCCTCTTTTATTTTTTCGTATTGACTTTTAAGGTCAACCATTTGTAGTTTTTTCATTTGAATAAAATTAAGTAGAACAAAAGTAAGAAATTATGCTGTATAATTTAAAGTTACCCAAAAGAAACGTATTTTTAACTCCTCAAAAAGTATGAAATGTTTTTTATCTATAATATCATATCAATTATTGCCTCACAAATAGTTAAATTACTGGCGCTTTTCAGCCCAAAAATGAAACTTTTTGTAGAAGGTAGAAAAACAGTTTTTTCAACTTTACAAAACAAAATTAACTCTTCAGATAAAATAATTTGGTTTCATGCTGCTTCTTTAGGCGAATACGAACAAGGTTTACCTGTTATAGAAAAAATTAAAACACAATACCCAACTCATAAAATCATAATTACCTTCTTTTCTCCATCTGGTTATGAAGTTAGAAAGGACAATACAGTTGCTGATGTTACTGTTTATTTACCTTTAGACACCAAATCAAATGCAAAACAGTTTTTAGATTTAGCTCATCCAGAAATGGTATTTTTTATTAAATATGAATTTTGGCCTAATTACTTAAACGAGTTAAAGAAGCAAAATATAAAAACCTATTTAATTTCTGGCATTTTCAGAGAAAACCAAGCTTTCTTTAAATGGTATGGTTCATTTTACAAAGATGCTTTAAAAACATTTGAATACTTTTTTGTGCAAAATGAAAAATCAAAAAAACTGATTCAAAGCATTGGATTTAACAATGTGAAAATTTCAGGAGACACACGTTTTGATAGAGTTGTTGCAATTTTAGAAAGAGACAATAGTTTAGATTTTGTAGAAGAATTTAAAAACAACACCATAACAATTGTTATTGGAAGTTCGTGGCCAAAAGATGAAAATATATTAATTGAATACATTAATCAGTCATCAGAAAATGTAAAATTCATTATTGCACCACATAATATCAAAAAAGAACAAATTGCAAATCTTACTTCTCTAATAAAAAAATCGACCGTTTTATTTTCCGAAAAAGAAGGTAAAAAATTATCAGAATATCAAGTATTCATTATTGATACGATAGGAATTCTAACCAAAATTTATTTTTATGGAGACATTGCTTACGTAGGAGGTGGTTTTGGAAAACCTGGCGTTCATAACATTTTAGAACCAGCTACTTTTGGGTTGCCAATTGTAATTGGTCCAAATTATTCTCATTTTGCAGAAGCAACTGCATTAGTAAACATGGAAGGTTGTAATTCTATTTCCAATTCAAGTCAATTAAAAGAAGCATTTGATTTACTGCTCCAAAATGAAGATGAACGAGTAGAAAAGGGTCATGTTTGCAGCACATTTGTAGAGATGAATAAAGGAGCTACTAACAGAATAATAAATCACCTTAATTAATAAAAAATATACAATTTTAAGTAAATTGCACACATTATAAAACCATTAAACTTATGAGAATTTTAAAATTATTTATTATCCTATTTGTTGTTCAACTACAAGCACAACAAGGAGGAATGTGGATTCCAAGCATGCTAAAAGGCATGAACGAAAGCGAAATGAAAGCTTTAGGAATGAAAATGACGGCTCAAGATATTTATGATGCTAACAACTCTAGTCTTAAAGACGCAATTGTTCATTTTGATGGAGGCTGTACTTCAGAATTAATTTCTTCTAAAGGACTTATGTTAACGAATCATCATTGTGGTTATGGAGAAATTCAAAGTCACTCTACAGTCGAGCACGATTATTTACAAGATGGTTTTTGGGCAAAAGACTTAAATTCTGAACTAACAAACCCAGGAATGGTTGCTACTTTAATAGTAAGTATTCACGATGTAACCAATACTGTTTTAGAAGGTGTATCTCAAATTTCATCAGAAATTGAAAAACAAAAGAAAATTGCAGATAACATTAGCAGACTACAAACTTCTTTCCCTAAAGAATCTTGGCAAGAAAATAAGATTAAAACTTTTTACGAAGGAAATCAATACGTTTTATTTGTAACTGAAACCTTCAAAGACATTCGTTTAGTAGGTGCTCCACCAAGTTCTATTGGTAAATTTGGTTCAGATACAGACAACTGGGTTTGGCCAAGACATACTGGTGATTTTTCTTTATTTAGAATTTATGCTAACAAAGACAATAAACCTGCTGAATATTCAAAAGACAATGTTCCTTATACTCCAAAACACTTTTTACCAATTTCATTAGATGGAGTTGCTGAAAATGATTTCACAATGGTTTTTGGTTTCCCAGGAAGAACACAAGAGTATTTACCATCATTTGCAGTTGAACAAATTGTAAACACTTTAAATCCTGCAAAAATTGAATTAAGAGATGCAGCTTTGAAAGTGCAAGATGGTTTCATGAGAAAAGACCAAGCTATTAAAATTCAATATGCTTCAAAGTTTGCAAGTGTTGCTAACTATTGGAAAAAATGGATTGGAGAAAGTCAAGGTTTAAAAAAATCAAATGCTATACAGATCAAACAAAATTTTGAAATAGAATTCCAAAAAAGAGTAATCAAAAACAATAAAACAGATGAATACGGCTCATTACTTGCTGATTTTGAAAAAAATTACAAAGCAATTAATGATTATTCATTAGCTAGAGATTATTTCATAGAAACAGTATTAAGAAACACTGAACTATTAAGCGCTGGATTTCGTTTATACCAATTAGAACAAGTATACACCACTAAAGGCGAACAATCTTTTACAGATAGGAAAGAAAACACTATAAAAGGACTAGAAAGTTTCTATAAAGATTTCAATGCAAATGTTGACGAAAAAGTTTTTGAGAAATTAATTGCTCTTTACGGCCAAAAATCTCCATTAGTTCCTGCTGATTTAAAAACAATGAATTACAGTAAAACTACTACAGATATTTACAGTAAGTCCAAGCTAACTTCTTATGAAGGTTTAAAATCATTATTAAAAGGAGATTCAAAAACTGTATTGAGAAACTTAAATAAGGATTTAGGATATCAATTAGTTAAAAAATTAGCTGATAATTTTTACAAAAACATTGCGCCAAAATATGATGAGTTAAATCTAGAAACTGGCGCATTACAAAGAAACTATATGAAAGCCCAATTAGAGCTGTTTCCAGAAGGAAGATACTTTCCAGACGCAAATAGTACTTTAAGAATTACTTACGGTCAAGTAAAGGGCTACAATCCAAATGATGCAGTATATTATGAACCGGTTACACATTTAGAAGGTGTAATGGAAAAATATGTTCCTGGAGATTATGAATTTGACGTTCCGGCAAAATTACTTGAATTAATAAAAAACAAAGATTACGGGCAGTATCAAGAAAACGGAAAGATGCCTGTTTGTTTTATTGCAACCAATCATACTACTGGTGGAAATTCAGGAAGTCCTGCAATAGATGCAAACGGAAACTTAATTGGATTAAATTTTGACCGTGTTTGGGAAGGAACAATGAGTGATATTCACTACGACCCTTCTATTTGCAGAAACATAATGGTTGACGTAAGATATGTATTATTTATTATCGATAAGTATGCAGGTGCAAAACACTTAATAGAAGAAATGGAATTAGTTCACCCAAAAGTAAAGTCAAATAAATAATATTTTCAAAAGAGTTCTTATAACCCGTTGATAATGAAAAAGTAAGAATTTAAAAAAAAGATAAAAAAAAAGTATAAAAATATTTTGTCGTGTCAAAAATTTTATATCTTTGCTTCGAATTAATAATTAACCTTTTATAAAAATTAAGATGAAAAAAGTTGTTTTAAGTATGGCATTAGTTGCTGTTATGTTCGTATCATGTAAAGAAGCTGCTACTGAAGAAGTTGCTGTAGAAGAAGTTGCAGTTGAAGCTGTTGAAGCTGTTGAAGAAGTTGCTGTTGATACTACTGTAGCTGTTGAAGCTGTTGAAGCTGTTGAAGCTCCTGCTGCTCACTAATTAGCTAACGCTATCAAAAAAAAATAAAGCTCCACTAGTGGGGCTTTTTTTTGTTTTATATAGTATCTAAATCATTAAAAACATCAATGTCTGCAGAAAAATCTAAAATTTCAGCCACAGGCGTATACTTTAGAATTTCATTAATACTTTTCTCTAACATTAATTGAGTCGAAAATTTTCTACTTATAGCTAATTCTTTATCATCTAAAACAAGTCTAAAGAAAAACTTTCCTCTACCTGATTTAAATTTTAAAAAAACAACTCTTTCTAACGATTCTTGCAAATAGCCTATTTGTTCTTCGCACTCAAAACGTAATTCAAAACTATTACTCGTAAAAATAGTCTTCCCTTTTCGAGAAGTAAGTTCATATTTATATAAGTCGTTTAACCGTTTTGTAATTACGAATGTTGCCATATTTTATTTAAAATTTAAAAATAGTAATTACAATTTAAAAAGCACATATAATGTTGAAAAGTATATAAACAAAAAAAGCTCCAAACAAAGTTTGAAGCTTTTAGTACTCAAGGCGGGACTTGAACCCGCACGGGCATTACTACCCACTGGATTTTAAGTCCAGCGTGTCTACCAATTCCACCACTCAAGCAAGTATTTTAAAAAGGTAGTATTTTTTCAATAAAAAGAGACAAGATTTTAATCAATCTTTTTCCCTGATTGCGAGTGCAAATATAATTCTTTTAATTAAACTCACAAACTATTTAAACAATTAATTTAAACAAAAAAAGCTCCAAACAAAGTTTGAAGCTTTTAGTACTCGAGGCGGGACTTGAACCCGCACGGGCATTACTACCCACTGGATTTTAAGTCCAGCGTGTCTACCAATTCCACCACTCAAGCAAATATTTTAAGAAGTAGTATTTGAGCGAAAAACGGGGCTCGAACCCGCGACCTCGACCTTGGCAAGGTCGCGCTCTACCAGCTGAGCTATTTTCGCATAATATATTTTAAAGAACGAGGCAAATAGATTATCTCTTATTGCGGATGCAAATATAAGACCTATTTTATTTTTTACAAGTACTTTTTATAAAAAAATACAATTTTTAATATAACGAATTGATTGCTAAATAATTATTTCAATTTATTTTTTTATTAGCATGCGTTTTATTTCGTTTAACTTCATTAAAGCTTCCACTGGAGTCAATGTATTAATATCTATATTCATTATCTCCTCTTTAATTTCCTCTAATAAAGGATCATCTAAATTAAAGAAACTCAATTGCAACTCATCTTCAGTTTTCGAAACAGTTCCACTTAAATTCTCTCCAGAATGATCTTTCTCTAATTTTTTTAATATTTTTTGTGCTTTTTGAATTACCGTTTGTGGCATTCCAGCCATTTTAGCAACATGAATACCAAAACTATGAGCACTACCACCTTTAACCAATTTACGAATAAATAAAACCGTATCTTTTAATTCCTTTACAGAAACATTATAATTTTTAATTCGGTCAAACAAAACTTCCATTTCATTTAACTCGTGATAATGCGTTGCAAATAAGGTCTTTGGTTTATTTGGATGTTCATGTAAATATTCGGCAATAGCCCAAGCAATAGAAATTCCGTCGTAAGTAGAAGTTCCTCTTCCAATTTCATCTAATAAAACCAAACTACTTTCTGAAATATTATTCAAAATAGAAGCTGTTTCGTTCATTTCTACCATAAAAGTAGATTCTCCCATCGAAATATTATCGCTCGCTCCTACTCTAGTAAAAATTTTATCTACAATTCCCATTCTAACCGCTTCTGCTGGAACAAAACTTCCCATTTGAGCCAACAGCACAATTAAAGCTGTTTGACGCAAAATAGCTGATTTACCTGACATATTTGGCCCGGTAATCATGATCATTTGTTGGGTTTCTCTATCTAAATAAACATTATTAGAAATATAAGGAACTCCAACAGGTAATTGTTTTTCAATTACTGGATGACGACCTTCTGTGATTTCTAAATCAAAACTATCATCAATTTCAGGCCTTGAGTAGTTGTTTTCAATTGCCAATTGCGTGAACGAATTCAAACAATCTAATTGCGCAATTAAATTAGCATTCAACTGAACTGGTTTAATATACGTTCCCATCCAATTGACCAATTGCTCAAACAATTGACCCTCTAATTGTTGTATTTTTTCTTCTGCACCAAGAATTTTCGATTCGTATTCTTTTAATTCTTCCGTTATATAACGTTCTGCATTTACTAATGTTTGTTTACGAATCCATTCTTCTGGGACTTTATCTTTATGCGTATTTCTAACTTCAATATAATAGCCAAAAACATTATTAAAGGCTACTTTTAAAGATGTAATTCCAGTTTTTTCGCTTTCTCTTTGCTCTAGATCTTCTAAAAAACCTTTTCCTTTTGAAGAAATAGCACGTAAATCATCTAACTCTTCATTTACTCCTGTTGCAATTGCATTTCCTTTATTAATAGCTACAGGCGCATCTTGATTTAATGTGCTTGAAATTTTCTCTCTCAACAAATCGCAAGCATGCAAACTATCACCAATTACTTTTAACGATTCATTTTTACTTGCCAAGGCCAATGTCTTGATTGGAATGATAGCATCTAAAGAATCTTTTAAATAAATAATTTCTCTTGGCGAAATTTTCCCTGTTGCTACTTTTGAAATCAAACGTTCCAAATCGGAAATTTGTTTGATTTGATATTGTATTTTTTGTAAATCTTCTTTGTTCTCTTTTAAATAAGAAACAACTTCATGACGGCTTCTAATTCGTGTTGCATCTTTTAAAGGCAAAGCCAACCAACGTTTTAACAAACGCGAACCCATTGGCGAAAGTGTTTTGTCAATAACGTCTAAAAGCGTAACCGCATTTACATTCATAGAATGATACAATTCAAGATTACGAATCGTAAAACGATCCATCCAAACGTATGCATCTTCTGCAATACGTTGAATATTTGTGATGTGTTGAATTTTATTATGTTGAGTTTCCGATAAATAATACAAAATTGCTCCAGAAGCCATAACGCCATCATGTAATTCTTCAATTCCAAATCCTTTTAAGGAGACTGTCTGAAAATGCTGGGTTAAACTCTCAAAAGCATAATCTTCTTTAAAAACCCAATCTTCTAGGTAAAAAGTATGGAAATCTTCTCCAAAAACCTCCTTGAACTGAACTCTGTTTTGTTTTGGAATTAAGACCTCACTTGGATTGAAGTTTTGCAATAATTTATCAATGTATTCTTCGTTTCCTTGCGCTGTTAAAAATTCTCCTGTAGAAACATCTAGAAATGAAACACCTAGATTTTTTTTACCAAAGGAAACCGAAGCTAAGAAATTATTAGATTTAGAGTTTAAAACCTCATCGTTCATAGAAACTCCAGGCGTAATTAATTCGGTCACACCACGTTTCACGATGGTTTTCGTCATTTTTGGATCTTCCAATTGGTCACAAATAGCAACTCGAAGTCCGGCTTTAACCAGTTTTGGTAAATAGGTATTGATAGAATGATGTGGAAAACCCGCCAAAGCAGTTTCGGTTTCAGAACCAGCCCCACGTTTTGTTAGTGTAATTCCTAAAATTTTGGAAGCTCTTACTGCATCTTCTCCAAAAGTTTCATAAAAATCCCCAACTCTAAACAATAAACAAGCATCAGGATATTTCGCCTTAATACCGTTGTATTGTTTCATTAATGGAGTTTCCTTTTTCTCTTTGGGTGCTGCTGCTTTTTTCGCCACAATTCTATTTTTTAAATACTGCTTGCGAAGTTACAAAAATCAAGTGCAATTGCAATTGGAAAAATCAATGACAAATTCAAAAGCCAATTTCAATGACAAAATACAATTTCAACTTTGTATCTTTGGCACTTTGTAATTCAAAACAAACAATGAAAAAATTAGTCAACGAGGAACTAAATAGAATCAGTAAAGAAGAATTTGCAGCAGCTGAAAAAACTCCAATTATTATTATTTTAGATGATATTAGAAGCCTTCACAACATTGGCTCGGTATTTAGAAGTTCAGATGCTTTTTTGGTTGAAAAAATATATTTGTGCGGAATCACAGCTGTGCCCCCAAATAAGGAAATTCATAAAACAGCTTTGGGAGCAACAGAAACCGTTGCTTGGGAACATGCTGAAAATGTTTTAGATGTTATTGAAAAACTAAAACAAGAAAACGTAGCTATTTATGCTATTGAACAAACTGAAAACTCAATTATGTTGAATGATTTTCAACCTGAACCTTGTAAAAAACATGCTTTAATTTTTGGAAATGAAGTTAAAGGTGTAAATCAAAAAGCCATAAATGCAAGTAATGGCGTCATTGAAATTCCGCAATTAGGAAGCAAACATTCGCTAAATATTTCAGTAAGTGCTGGAATTGTAATTTGGGATTTATTTCAAAAAATGTAAACTATGAAAATCGGACCACTATCAATACTTATTTTACTTATTTCATTTGCTATAATGCTTGTTACTATTTTAGATTGGATTCCAAATAATCCATTAACAAATTATAAACTTATTGCTGCCTTACAGTTTATAGTAATTGGAAGACTAATTGTTACAAAACAAAGAAAGAAGCCTTAGATTTTCTTATTTATCTCATTCAAGAGGAAAATATAATCTTCTTGTTTTTTTACAAAATCTAAATCAGAAACATCAATAACTAAAACATTTAAATCGGTTTGGGTTTTGATATAATCTAAATAACCTCTGTTTATTTTTTCTAAGTAATCAGCAGGAATTTCTTGTTCGTAACTTCTACCGCGTTTTTTGATGTTTTCCAAAAGACGTTCTGTACTTTGATACAAATACACATACAAATCAGGCTTTGGCATTTCTTTATGTATAATATCAAACATGGTTTTATACAAACGAAATTCATCTTCTTGCAAAGTAACTTTTGCAAAAATTAAGGATTTGAAAATATGATAATCGGCAACAACAAAATCTTTAAACAAATCAAATTGCGCTAAATCGTCAGATAACTGCTGGTATCTATCGGCTAAAAAAGACATTTCCAATGGAAAAGCATATCGAGATTGATCTTTATAAAATTTAGGAAGAAAAGGATTGTCGGCAAAACGTTCTAAAACCAATTTCGCATTGCAATCATTTGCAATTTTCGTTGCTAGTGTTGTTTTTCCTGCTCCTATATTTCCTTCAATTGCAATATAGTTTAACTGCTGAACATTTAATTTTTCAATTGGGGAAACTAATCTATTAACAGCAACACAATTACTTTCATCTAAACTTGTTGATAATAATTCTGAAACCGATTTTTTTAAAACAGGATGTTCCCAGTTTAAATTTAAGTCGTTCATTGGACACAAAACAAAATTTCTATTTTGCATTTCAGGATGTGGGACTTTCAAAGATTCTGTTTCAATAATTTCCTCATTTATCGAAACAATGTCAATATCAATAACTCTAGCTTCATAATTTTTAGAATCCTTTCTAACTCTTCCCAACTTTTTTTCTAAACTTAATAATGAAGAAAGTAGTTTTTGTGGCGAATTTGAAGAATGAATTAGTATTGCACAATTGTAAAAAGGTTCACTCTCAAAACCCCAAGAAGGCATTTCATAAACCATAGAAACCTTTATAACCGTTGCTATTTTATCATGTATAGCATCAACACATAGCTGAATAGTTTCTAACCTATCGCCTAAATTACTTCCTAATGATAATACAATTTTATTCTGATTCTTCATTGGAAGCAAAATAACAAACAATTTTAATTTTATGAATTACCTTTTCTGTTTTTTTATGAACATGTAACATTTTAACATTTAGTAAGACATATATGTATAATATTTAAAAGCACATTTAAAGATGAAATTTATAAGTAATGTTTTAGCTACAATAATTGGAATATTTGTATTCTGTATGTTATTTTTCTTCGGAATAATTTTAATTGGAGCTATTTTTGGAGGTGATGATGGCAAAGTATCGGTTAAGAAAAACTCTGTAATCGAATTAGACTTATCGGAAGTTTCACTTGATTATGCAGGAAAAATAAATTTCAAAGACTTTAACTACTTTGAAACCAATCACAATGGATTAACAGATGTTTTAAATGCTATTGAAAATGCAAAAACTGACGATAAAATCAAAGGAATATCTATATTAAAAAATCAATCTAATTTAGGTTTAGCCCAAAGTCAAGCCATTAGAAAAAAACTAGCTGACTTTAAAAAATCGGGAAAATTTGTAGTTGCTTATTCTGACTTTTTAACGCAAAAAGATTATTACTTAAATTCAGTTGCCGATACTGTTTATTTAAACCCAATTGGCGAACTTGATTTCAAGGGTCTTTCTTCTGAAGTATTATTCATGAAAGAATTACAAGAAAAGACAGGAATAAAAATGGAAGTTATTCGCCATGGAAAATACAAAAGTGCTGTTGAGCCTTATTTAAACCAAGAAATGAGTGCAAATAACAGAGAACAAATTTCAGTTCTTTTAAACTCGGTTTGGAATACTATTGTAACCGATATTTCTGAAAGCAGAAACATACCAATTGACAGCTTAAATGCAATTGCTAATAGCTTAGACGCAAGAACACCAGAACTAGCATTGGCTCATAATTTAATTGATAAAATTGCCTATGAAGACGAATATCACAGCGCTATTAAAACAAAATTAAAAGTTACTAAGAAGGAAGACTATAACGTAATAAGCATTCTAGACTACGCAAAAAACAATGCAACCTCAATTTCTGATTTTTCTAAAAAAGACATCATCGCAGTAATTTATGCGCAAGGTGAAATTCAAGGAGGAGAAGGTAGAGTAAATATAATTGGAGAAGGTTCAATTAAACGTTCTTTAAAAGCAGCTCGTGAAGACAAAAATGTAAAATCTATTGTACTTAGAGTTGATAGTCCAGGAGGAAGTGCCTTAACTTCAGAATTGATCTGGAGAGAAATTGAATTGACTAAAAAAGTAAAACCAGTTGTGGTTTCTATGGGGAACGTAGCTGCTTCTGGCGGATATTATATTGCATGTAACGCTAACGCTATTTTCGCTGAAAAAAGCACGATAACAGGTTCTATTGGAGTTTTTGGAGTTTTACCAAACATGTCTACATTGGCTAAAAACATTGGTATAAATGCAGAACAAGTTAGAACCCATGAAAATGCATCTGGATATAGTTTATTCGAACCAATAGATGAAAATTTCAAAAAATTCACATTAGAAAGTGTGGAAAACATATATGGAACATTTTTGGAAAGAGTAGCACAAGGAAGAAAGATGACAACTGCACAAGTTGATTCTATTGCACAAGGAAGAGTATGGACAGGTACTGATGCCTTAAAGCTTGGACTAGTTGATAAAATTGGTGGTCTTGAAGATGCTATAAAACACGCAGCAACTTTAGGGAAAACAAAATCATATCAAGTAGAAAATTACCCAGAATATGAACAAAATTTTGAAGATTTACTAAATAATTTAACTGGGATTTCAATGTTTCAAACAAAAGATGCTTTATTAAGAGAACATCTTGGAGAAGAAAGTTATTTATTAATTCAACAAATTAAAAAAGCAAATCAACTAAAAGGTGTTCAAGCATTAATGCCTTTTGAACTGAAGATACAATAAGAATTAAACATTAGATAAAAAGCTATTTCAGAAACGGAATAGCTTTCTTTTTAGGCTTTCTTTTTTTACTTTTGAATTTATGAATGGCAAAGAAAAACAATTAGCCCAAAAAATTTATTTTATTCTTGGTGGTCTTTTCATCAGTTCATTAGTTGTATCTAACTTAATTTTTCAAAAATTCTTTTATTGGTACCCATTTGGTAAAGATTTTACCATTTTTGGAGCCAATTTATTTGAAATCTCAGTTGGAATAATCCCCTATCCTATTACGTTTCTAGTAACCGACATAATTTCAGAAATTTACGGACGTAAAAAAGCCAATCAGGTTGTAACTACAGGAATTTTTGCTTCGGTTTTCTCTTTAGGAATTATTTACATCGCAAATTTTGCCCCAGCAATTGAAAATTCACCTGTTTCAAACGAATTGTTTTCAAAAGTATTCGGACAAACATCATTGGCTGTTCTTGCATCTATGACCGCATATTTAGCAGCTCAATATATAGACATACAAGTCTATCATTTTTGGAAAAAACTAACTAATGGTAAAATGCTTTGGTTACGTAATAATTTCTCAACAATTACCTCACAAGCAGTAGACACATTCTCTGTGTTATTATTATTGTGTTGCTTCGAAATCTTACCTTGGAATATCTTTTGGAAATTATTCATTAGTGGTTTTGCTTTTAAATTAATGATTGCAGTTTTTGACACTCCTTTTATGTATTTAGCAGTCTTTTTATTTCAGAAAAAATTCAAGTTAAAAGACGGAGAAGAAATAAATATCGATTAATTGATAATTTTATCACAAAGACGCCTAAAAAATTGAAATTGGTATTACTTTTGTACTGATAATTAAGCTTAAACGCATTTAACTTTAAAAAATGAAAATCGTCATGTCTAAAAAAATCAACTTTAAAAAAGTGTTTATTGGTCTAGGTATATTCCTTTTCTTATCAATAACTGCTCTGGCAGCAATACCTTTTTTGTTTAAAGATAAAATTCAAGCAATGGTTCTTAAATCTATAAATGAAAATGTAGATGCTAAAGTTGCTTTTGAAAATGTAGACTTAAGTTTATTTAAAAGTTTTCCAAATGCAAATGTTACTATTGAAAAATTAAGTATTATTAACAAAGCACCTTTTGAAGGCGACACTTTATTTTACTCAGGTGAATTGAATTTAAAAATGAGCATTAAAGAGCTTTTTAAAGGAGAAGGCGAAGCAATGAATCTTCAAGGTTTTAGCAGTAAAAATGCAATAGTCAATGTTATTTTCAATAAAGATGGCTTAGGAAATTTTGACATTGCTTTAAAAAATAAAGAAGAGGACAAAAAAGAAGACAGCAAACCTTTCTCATTAAACATACAAGAATACTCTGTTGAAAATATGCGTTTTACTTATTTAGATCAATCATCAGATATTAAAATGGTTTTAGACAGTATTAATCATGAAGGAACCGGAAATTTTGCTGCACAAAAACTTGATTTAAACACTCAAACAACAGCCAAACTTTCTTTTGAAATGGAAAAGATGAACTACATGAATAATGTAGCCATAACACTTGATGCCGTTTTAGGAATTGATTTAGACAAGATGAAATTCCAATTCAAGGAAAATAAAGCGTTAATTAACCAATTACCTTTAGAGTTTGACGGATTTATTCAAATGGTTGATGCCGGGCAAGTTTATGATTTAAAATTCAACACACCTACATCTTCATTTACAAACTTTCTTGGTTTAATTCCTGAAGCATATTCTGGAGATATTAAAAAGGTAAAAACAACAGGTGATTTTACTGTAAAAGGAATCGTAAACGGAGAATTAACAGAAACTACAATTCCTAAATTCAATATTGAAATAGCTTCAAACAATGCTTCTTTTCAATATCCAGATTTGCCAAAAGCAGTTAAAAACATTATCATTGATACTCATATTGTAAATGAAACAGGATTAATAAATGACACTTATGTCAATTTAGACAAACTTTCGTTCTCAATTGACCAAGATATTTTTAATGCAAAAGCAAACATTAGAAATATTGCTGAAAATGCATTGGTAAACGCTGAATTAAAAGGCATTATCAATCTAGCAAATGTTACAAAAGCATATCCTGTTCAATTAGACAAACCCTTAACTGGTATATTAAAAGCTGACGTTGTAACTAAGTTTGATATGAAATCAGTAGAAACGAGTCAGTATCAAAATATTCAGAATTCAGGAAATATGTCAATTACTGGATTTAATTATACAGGACCAGAAATGGCTAAGCCATTCTTAATAAACAAGGCTGATATAACTTTCAATACGAGTAAAATTCAATTAAATCAATTTGATGCTAAAACAGGAAGTTCAGATTTGAATGTAACTGGTGCATTAGATAATTTTTATGGTTTTATGTTTAAAAACCAAGTTTTGAAAGGGAATTTCAATATGAATTCAAACAAATTAGTGGTTGAAGATTTCATGGCTCCAACTACATCAACAACTGGAGAAGGTAAAAAAACAACAGAAGCCGTAAAAATTCCTTCTTTCTTAGATTGCAGCATAACTGCAAAAGCAAATACTGTAGTTTACGACAATTTAAATTTAAAAGACGTTTCAGGAAATTTAGTCGTTAAAGACGAAGCAATAGCGCTTAATAATTTAAAAATGGGTATTTTTGGTGGTCAAATTGGACTAGACGGAACCGTTTCTACAAAAGGAAATACTCCGAAATTTAATATGAATTTAGTCTTAAACGCAGTTAGCATAGCTGAGTCATTTACACAGCTTGACATGTTAAAATCAATTGCTCCAATTGCAAATACAATAAGTGGTAAATTAAACTCTACTATTAAATTATCAGGAGACTTAACAAATGATATGACGCCTAATTTAAAAACCATTTCAGGTGATTTATTAGGTCAATTATTAGAATCTAAAGTAAACGCAAATGATTCTCAATTATTAACTGCACTTAGTTCTAATGTAAAGTTTCTAGATGTATCTAAATTGAATTTGAACGATATAAAAGCTGCACTTACATTTAAAGACGGAAAAGTTGCTGTAAAACCGTTTAATTTAAAATATCAAGATATTAATATGCAAATTGGCGGAACACATGGTTTCGATCAAACAATGGACTATAGTGTTAAGTTTGATGTTCCTGCTAAATATTTAGGTCCAGAAGTGAATAACCTTTTAGCAAAATTAACTCCTGCAGATGCAGCAAAAATTGAAAACATACCAGTTAATGCTTTATTAGGCGGGAATTTTAGTAGCCCAAAAGTAACTACTGACATGAAACAAGCAACTGGAAACCTAGTTACACAATTAGTTAAAATGCAAAAAGACAAATTAATTGGTCAAGGAACTGGAGCTTTAACTAATTTATTAGGAGGGAATAATTCTAACACAAATAATCCTGCAGCTGCAACAACAGATACTACCAAAGCAGTTGTCCCTAAAACACCTACAAAAGACGATGTAAAAGATGGCGTTAAAAACGTACTTGGAGGCATCCTTGGTGGGAAGAAGAAAAAAGAATAATTATTCTTTATAAAAAGACAAATCCCATTTCAATTAAGAAATGGGATTTTTTTTATTAGATTTTTTAAAAAACTAAACTTCTATTTTTACAACAATTCCTTCATTGCTCCTAACGTTAAAAACAGTTCCATCTTCAAACAATAAGTATTGTCCTTTTATACCCATCATTTTACCGCTGTATGAAGGTGTACGTTCAAGATTTAAACTGTTTATTTTAGTTGGGTAATTTGTAATAGGAAAATCAATTTTATATAATTCTTGTTCTTTAGCAAAATAGGGTTTTATTTCTTCAGGTAACCATTGTAAAACAGAATTCCGTTCAAAAATTAAATCCACATTAGGAACATTATTCTTTAGCATTTTTTGCCAGCTCGTTTTATCTACAAAATGATTTTTCAAAGCAACTTCTGTAATTCCAGCTAAATAACGATTAGGAACTTCAACAATTGGAATAGCTTCTATCGCACCTTGATCTATCCAGCGTGTAGGAACTTGGGTTTTTCTAGTAACTCCAACTTTTACATCACTTGACAAAGCCAAATACACAATATGTGGTTGTAATTGCACACGCTTTTCATAAGCCAAATCTCTATCTTCAACATCTAAATGAGCTGTACTTAATTCAGGCCGCATTATCCAATCTCCAACTGATGCGCTACTCATAAAACAATCATAGCAATAACCTTGTCTAAAAATTTTCTTTGGTTTTCCACAATTCAAACATTGATAACCTTCAAAAGAAATAGAGATTTCTTTACCTATTAGTTGATTCACATTCAAGAAACTATCTTCAAATACTAAATAATATTGAATAGGGCTTAAAAATTCGGTTTGCATTTTTTGCAAGACGCCTTGATATGTCATTCTTCTTAAAATTTAAATGTTATAGTCGAAAAAATAAAAAAATTGTTATTTTTGGTAAAGTTATCATTCATAACGCATAATTCATAATTAAAAAATGGCATTACCAATAATTAATTCTATTGCAACTTGGATTTTAAAAAAACGTATTCATCAAATTGAATTGTTTATTAAGTACCCAAATGAAGTACAAGAAGAATTACTTTTTAATTTATTAAAAACTGCCGAAAACACAGTTGTTGGTAAGGAATATGACTTTTCTTCAATTAAGAATTACAAAACATTTAGCGAACGTGTTCCTGTCTCTACTTATGAAGAGCTTGCGCCAATGATTAAGCAAACTAGAAAAGGTGCTCAAAATGTTTTTTGGCCTACTAACATAAAATGGTTTGCAAAATCAAGTGGAACCACAAATGCGAAAAGCAAATTTATCCCTGTGAGTAATGAGGCATTAGAAGGCTGTCATTATAAAGCGAGTAAAGATTTGTTATGCTTGTATTTAAACAATAATGAAGAGTCTCAAATGTTTGTTGGAAAGAGTCTACGATTAGGCGGGAGCAAGCAAATGTACGAGAACAACAATACTTTTTTTGGAGATTTATCTGCCATATTGATTGATAACATGCCTGTTTGGGCAGAATTCAGTTCTACACCCAGTAGTAGAATTTCATTAATGAGTGATTGGGAGACTAAACTTCCTGCAATTATTAATGAAACCATTAATGAAAATGTAACGAGTTTATCTGGAGTTCCAAGTTGGATGTTAGTCCTTTTAAATAAAACCCTTGAGGAAACAGGAAAAGAAAATATTTTAGACATTTGGCCAAATGCTGAAGTATACTTCCATGGAGGAGTTAATTTTGAACCTTATAAAGAACAGTACAAAAAATTATTCCCAAAAGATAATTTCAAATATTACGAAATTTACAATGCATCGGAAGGTTTTTTTGCGATTCAAGATTTAAACAATTCTAGTGAGCTACTTTTAATGCTAGACTATGGAATATTTTATGAATTTATTCCTATGGATACATTTGGAACAAAAAATCAAAAAGTCATTCCATTGAGTGAAGTAGAACTTTTTAAAAACTATGCTATTGTTATTACTACAAATTCTGGTCTATGGCGTTATTTAATTGGAGACACTGTTCGTTTTACATCTTTAAGTCCACATAGAATTATGGTAACCGGAAGAACAAAACATCATATAAATGTTTTTGGCGAAGAATTAATGGTTGAAAACACAGACAAAGCTATTGCAATTACCTGTAAAGAGTTTAATTGTGAAGTAATTGATTATACCGTAGCCCCTATTTTTATGGAAGGAAAAGAAAAAGGAGCACATGAATGGATTATTGAATTTAGAAAAAACCCAAATGATCTAGAAAAATTTAGTATATTGCTAGACAATACGTTACAAGAGTTAAATTCAGATTACGAAGCCAAAAGAAATAATAACATCACATTAAATCCCTTAAAAATTAATATTGCGAGCGAAGGATTGTTTTATAATTGGCTTAAAAACCAAAATAAATTAGGCGGACAAAATAAAGTACCCCGCTTATCAAATGAACGTAATTATTTGGAATCAATATTAGCAGCCCAAGAACACTTAACCTAAAAATGAAGACATGAAAAAGAGAACAATTATTATTGGAATTTTAGGAATTTTCTTTCTAATATCGTGTGGTCCTAAGAGATACGGATGCGGTCCAGGAAGAAGGTGTGAAGTTAAACAAAATTCAATAAAAATACCTTTAGAGAAACAATCACTGAATAAAGAAGCCCAAAATAGTTGATAAATTATATTATTCGCAAAAAATTACACGATTTAGCTTACGCTAAATCGTTTTTTTTTGCATTTCATCGTA
Organism: Flavobacterium sp.; assembly: GCF_034111225.1. Classification (GTDB taxonomy): domain Bacteria; phylum Bacteroidota; class Bacteroidia; order Flavobacteriales; family Flavobacteriaceae; genus Flavobacterium. The sequence goes on from NZ_JAWUXR010000011.1 coordinate 503,605, forward strand.
AATATTAACAAAAAGCAAAAAAAAAGTTATAAAAAAATTTTTTTTCAAGAATTAACGTATATTTTTGCACTCGTTTTAAGTAAAACTATTTAATAAACAGAAACTTAGAAATTTATTTATGAAATTTATAACCAAATTTACTGCATTAACCATTTTAATTAGTTCTTCACTATTTGCTCAAGAACCACAACGTTTAGATGGTAACGATTCAATTGTTAATCTAATTAATGCTTCTACCAAAGGTGTGCGTTATGTTTTAAATGATACAGGAATAAATTCTGAGTTAAATGAAGTAGGAACATCTTTTTTCAAAAACAAGTATATCATCTTGTCTAATAAAAAAAGAAGACACTATGAAACTACTGTTAATGAAAAAACAAACACTCCAAACAATAACTTATATTGTGTAGATGTTAAAGAGAATGGAGATTTATCTTTTCCTTTATTATTCTCAAGTGTTATTGACTCTAAAGATAACGAAGGTTCAATTGCATTTTCACCAGATGAAAAAACAGTTTACTATACTCAAGAAAGTGCTGAAAAAGAAGGGAAATTAGATTTATATAAGGCAACATTAAACCTTGATTCAAAAGAATATTGGACAGATATTAAGAAAGTTTCATTAATACCAGATGGTTATTCTGTTGAAACACCGAGTGTTTCTCCTGATGGAAAGAAAATATTTTTCGCAGCTAATATTCCTGGAGGATTAGGCGGTTATGATTTATATGAAGCATCAATTAATGAAGATGGAACTTACGGAAAACCTGTTAATTTAGGCCCAAATATAAACACGTCTGAAGATGAAAAATTCCCAAACATTACAGCAGACAACAAACACTTATATTTTTCTTCAAAAGGACATATGAATATTGGTGGATATGATGTTTTTAGATCATCTATTGTTGACAACAAATACTTAGAAGCGTTGAATTTAGGAGTTACTTTAAACTCAAGAAGAGACGATTTAGCTTTTGTACTTGTTTCAGAAGACAAAGGATATCTATCAACTGATAAATCTCATTCTGGAAATTTCGACATTTTAAAATTTGAAATCAAACATTTAGAAAAAAGCAAACCAACTTATACTGTTGTTGAACAATTATCTCAATTACCATTGCCAAATGCGAAAATTGTCATTAAGAATGAATTTGGCGACATTATAAATGAAACAATTTCAGATGAAAATGGAAAAATTAGAATCCCTTTAAATCCTATCTCATATAACTTTATTACAGTTGAAAAAGAAGGTTACGAACCATTTACAAGTAGATTTACTTCTGAAAACTTATTAAGTGACCCAATACAACTTAAACAAACTAGACCAGAAATTACTGCTGACGCTATTGTAATTGAAAATATATTATTTGCTTTTGATAAAGATCTTATCAAAGCAGAATCTGAATTATCATTAAACAAAATAGTTGAGGTGTTAAATCAATTCCCTGAAATGACTTTAACAATCAATGCACATACTGATGATAAAGGATCTAGTAAATATAACCTAGCATTATCTCAAAGAAGAGCAAAGTCTACTGTTAGTTATTTAATATTTAAAGGAATTGCCAAAGAAAGATTAACATATAAAGGTTATGGAGAGTCTAAACCTTTAAATGATTGCTCTAACTGCACTCCTGAACAAGACCAAGCTAATAGACGTGTTGAATTTAAAATTAACAAAGCAAAAAATTAGAGATGAGAAAAGGAATAATTATATTAGCATTATCTAGTACTGCATTATTAACATCATGTTCTAGTGGATGGAGTTGTAAAGCAAGTTATGTTAAAGTCAACAAGTCTAAAGAAATTGAAAAAACTAAAGACGCATAAAAATAAAAAATCCCGCTTTTAGCGGGATTTTTTATTTTATATCAACTCTTAAATTAAGAAGCAGTTTTTAAACGCTGCAACAAATTTTTATTAATTGTACTTTCTGCAAATACTCTATTCACATGTAACGTAGTTTCTGAAGAACTTGGTAAATCAAACATCGCATCAGTTAAAATAGCTTCGCATAATGAACGCAATCCACGTGCACCTAATTTATACTCCAATGCTTTACTAACAATAAAATCTAATGCTTCGTCATCAATTGTAAACTCAACATCATCCATTAAAAATAATTTTTGATATTGTTTAATTAATGCATTTTTAGGTTCCGTCAAAATTGCTCTCAACGTTTCCGCATCTAAAGGGTTCATATATGAAAGCACGGGTAAACGGCCAATGATTTCAGGAATTAATCCAAAATCTTTTAAATCTTTCGGAATAATATATTGCAATAAATTATCCTTATCAACTTGTTCATTACTTATTGAAGAACTATACCCTACCGCTTGACGGTTTAATCTTTTTGAGATTACTTTATCGATTCCGTCAAAAGCACCACCAGCAATAAATAAAATATTTTGAGTATTTACCTCAACAAATTTTTGATCTGGATGTTTTCTACCACCTTTTGGCGGCACATTTACAACAGTACCTTCTAAAAGCTTCAATAAAGCCTGTTGAACGCCTTCTCCAGAAACATCTCTAGTAATAGAAGGATTATCACTCTTACGAGCAATTTTATCAATCTCATCAATAAAAACGATTCCTCTTTCGGCTTTAGCTACATCATAGTCTGCAGCTTGTAATAACCTTGTTAAAATACTTTCTACATCTTCACCTACATAACCAGCTTCCGTTAAAACAGTTGCATCTACAATTGCCAAAGGAACGTCTAACATTTTCGCAATTGTTTTTGCAACTAATGTTTTTCCTGTACCCGTTTGACCTACCATTATGATGTTACTTTTTTCAATCTCTACATCATCGTTTGTTTCTTTTTGCAATAACCTTTTATAGTGATTATAAACCGCAACACTCATTACTTTTTTAGTTTGATCTTGTCCAATAACATAATCATCTAAAAAAGCTTTGATTTCTTTTGGTTTAAGCAAAACCGTATCGGCAAGCAAGTCAGCATTTCCTGTTTGCTTAATTTCTTCCAACACAATCCCGTGTGCTTGTTCAATACACTTGTCACAAATATGTGCATCAATACCAGCAATTAACAAACTAGTCTCTGGCTTTTTCCTACCGCAAAATGAACACTCTAAAATTTCCTTCGCCATCTTTATTTATTTTACTCCTCAAAGAAGTTTTTTTTCTTTATTCTTAACTTCTAATTAAAACTTCATCAATCATTCCGTATTCTTTCGCTTCGCTTGCAATCATCCAATAATCACGTTCTGAATCTTTATACACTTTATCGAAATCTTGTTTAGAATGTTGTGCTATAATACGATATAATTCGTCTTTTAATTTCAACATTTCGCGTAAGTTGATTTCCATATCAGAAGCAACTCCAGAAGACCCTCCACTAGGTTGATGAATCATTACTCTTGAATGAGGTAATGCACTACGTTTACCATCTGCACCTGCACATAATAAAACTGCTCCCATTGAAGCTGCCATACCAGTACAAATTGTTGCAACATCTGGTTTTATAAACTGCATAGTGTCATAAATACCTAGACCTGCATAAACACTTCCTCCAGGTGAGTTAATATAAATTTGAATGTCTTTTGAAGCATCTAAACTTTCTAAAAAAAGCAATTGAGCTTGAACTATATTAGCAATTTGATCATCAACACCTGTTCCCATAAAGATAATTCTATCCATCATCAAACGAGAAAAAACATCCATTTGAGTTACGTTCATTTGGCGTTCTTCCATAATATATGGAGTCATACCCATTGGCGTAATTCTATTTACGATTTTATCGTAATACATGTTATTTATTCCGTGGTGCTTTGTAGCGTAATTTTTAAATTCTTTTCCGAAATTCATATTGACTTACTTTTTATGTGTGTTTTTTAAAACTAAGAACGTCAAACTTATTTAAGCTTGACGTTCAAAGATAATTATTTTTTACGAGAATTTATTCTCCGTACATTTCTTTTACAAATTGTTCGTAAGAAACATCTTTTGCTTTAGCAGAAATTTTTCCTTTGAAAAGCTCAAGCATTTTAGTGCTCATTACTTGTTCAGATAATCTTTTTGCTTCTTCTTGATTAGAAAGCACTCTTGCTACAACTCCTTCAACCTCTTCATCAGTTGGATTTAATTGTCCAAACTGAGCCATTTGTTGTTTGATTAAAACTGAAGTATGCGTTTTTAAATCTTCAAATCTAATTTGTAAATTATTTGAAGCAATAATTTTACCTTCAATTAATTGGTAACGTAAACCTTTTTCAGATTTTTCGTACTCTTCATGAGCTTGTTCAGTAGATAATGGATTCTCTCCTGCAGACATAATCCATTTTTTCAAGAACGCAGCTGGCAAATCAAATTTTGTATTTTCGATTAAGCTTTCAATTACATCACTTAAGAATTTTTGATCTGCTTGTTGCCCAAATTGACCTTCAGCATCTTCTTTAATCCTAGCTTTTAATTCTTCAACAGAAGAAATATTTCCTTCTCCAAATAATTTATCGAATAATTCTTGGTTTAATTCTGCTTTTTCAATATCGTTAATTTCTTCAATTGTAAAGTTAACTACAACATCTAAACCGTGAACATTATCATGATCTACTTTTAAAAAATCCATTAATTTATGGTCGTCATCAAATAAACCTTTTGTAGATAATTCAACTACATCGCCTACTTTTTTACCAATGAATAATTTAGCAGTTTTTTTATCACTAAAAATATCTAATGTAATATTTGTTGCGTTATTAATGTTTGCTTCTTCATTTAAAAAAGTTCCTCTTAACGTAAAGTCTTGCTCCACTTTATCTTGAGGAATTAGTTTTCCGTATTGTTTTTGAATACGCTCAACTTGCTCGTTAAGCATTTTCTCGTCTGCAATAATATTAAATTTATTTACTTTTTTAACTGAAGCTAAATCAACAGAGAATTCTGGAGCTAAACCTAATTCGAATTCAAAAGTAAAGTCTTCTTTATCCCAGTTAAAATCTTCAGTGATTTTAGGTAAAGGATTCCCAAGTATATCTAACTTTTCTTTAACTAAATAATCATTTAAAGACGCTTGCAAAACTTTATTTACTTCTTCTAAAAGAACTGCTTTACCATATTGTTTTTGGATTACGCTCATAGGAACTGCCCCTTTTCTGAAACCAGGTATGTTAGCATTTTTTCTGTGGTTTTCTAATATATTTTCAACTTTAGTAGAATAATCTTCTTTAGAAATCGCAACTGTAACTACAGCATTTAACGCATCTACATTTTCTTTTGTAATATTCATTTTAAATTATTTAAAGGTCATAAAAATTGGGTTGCAAAATTATACATTTTTTACAACTCAAACAAGTTTTTAATTATTTGAATTTCAATTGTATAAAAAAATTATTTCTCTGAAATAAATATTCCATTCATGACAGATTGACCTAATGACAGTAAAATACTAAATACAAAAGCATTCCAAAAACCATCAACAGCAAAGCCATCAACAAAATAATCACCAACTAAAATTACAACAGCATTTATTACTAACAAGAACAAGCCTAAAGTAAATATTGTTGCTGGAAGTGTTAACAGAACAAGTACAGGCTTTAAGAAAGCATTTAAAAGGCCTAAAGCTAAAGCTACCCATAAAGCAGACGTATAATCTTGAACAGAAATTCCTGGTAAAAAATGAGCAATAATAACAACTAGAATAGTTGTAATGATAAGTCTAATTAATAAATTCATATCTATGTATTTTTATTGTACAAAAAAAGGCACCAAAAATGGTGCCTTTTTTAAAATTATATTAATTTTTTAGTTTGATGTCAGGATTGTAGCTCCAGGGAACCCAGCTGCACTAACTAAAGGAATGTTAGCATTATAAAAAGAATTGATTACTTTAATTATTTCGTTAGAAATAACCGCATAACCTCTTGCATTTGGATGAACACCATCTAATGAAAACAACACAGTTCCTGCAGTAGCAGAAGAAAAGTAATTAGCAGTATAAATTGTACCATCTTCAATAGTCAATCCACCTTTTAATTTAGTCATAATTGCATTCATATCTGCAACAGCAATATTTTTTGAAGCTGCAATAGAAACAATTGCATTGTTAAAAGCTGCAGTAGCGTTAGCTACTAACATTTTTTCTTCTTTTGATAAAACCCATTTATCAGCTAAAGGCTCACTTACACCATTAACTCGTAAAGGATCCCCTCCTACTAAAGTCCCAATAAAAGACATTGCAGGTAAAACAATAAGATCACTAGAAGTTGCGTGACGGTAAGAAGGAATACCAAATCCAGATAAATTTGTCAAATATTCATCAACCATTACCACTGCATTCTTACCAGCTCTAAAGCTAATTGCTCTTTTAGAAAGTTCTGCTTCAGAAATAAAACCGTTATTAAATGCAAATACCAAACCTGCATTATAAGGAGCATAACCTGAATTTAATTGTGCCGCAGTTGCAGCATCTAAAGGCACAGCATTAAAAGGCACTGTAGTAAAATAAGGTATTGACGTAACCTCTGGAATTGTCGCAACTACACCTTTTGCTGGAACAGGACCAGAAGTTAAAGTATTTATTATAGTAGAATATACACTTGCAAAAACCTGAGGGTCAGTAATATCGTTAGATCCATAAGTTGCAGGATTTAAGTTTCCTAATCTGTCAACTCCAATACCACCAGAAGTAGCGTACGATAAAATATCGTTGTTACCAATCCAGTTTGTGAAAAAAGTAGGATTCATTGACATTGCGTCTCCTAAAACAGTAGCAGAAGCAGAAGTAGCATGACGTACAAAATAAGGGTTTGAAGTCTGAGGCACAACACCTGCTACATCTCCATAAGTATTTGAAAGCAAATGAAAAGATTTCGCGCCAGGAACTCCCATATTATGATAAGCCTGAGCTTGTAAGTTTGACACTTCAATAGTTGAAGATCCTGCAATGTTTTGAGGGCCTCCAACTGATGGATCAGCATTAATTATTAGTCTTGTACTAGCAATTGGAAATCCTCCTAAAGTTAAACCTCCCAAATTATTAACATCGTCTGCAAAAGAAGGCTGAGTAAACATTCCACCACCTACTACTGCAAATTGACCTGCAAGGGTATTTGGATAAGAATACGATTGTCCTACTCTAGAAACTGTACCGTCCATATATCCGGCAGTTAAAGAGTTACCAACAGCAACATAAGAAGAAAAGTCTGCATCTCCAGATGAATAACTTGCATTCGAAACTTCATTTTCAAATTCTGGCTCACAAGAAATGAAACCTGCAGCCAAAACAGCTAAGTATATAAATTTATTTTTCATTTTAATCTTTTTTTTAAATTAGAAACTATAAGTTACACCAACTCCAGGTGAAAACACACTAGACTTATATGTACCACCAAAACTACTACCGTCACTATAATGATCATAAGAATTATCAATTTCATCAAAGTGTAAATAAAGGAATGAAAAGTCAACTCCTAATTTATTATTAACTTGATAAGTTAAACCACCCGTGAAACCCATTCCATCATTTCTTGGAGTCTCTGGCGCAAAATAACCATCTTGTACTGGACTTTCATCAATATACCAACCTGCTCTAAAAGTAAATTTATCTGTAGCAGTATATTGCGTTCCTACTCTATAAGAACTAGAATTTTTATAATTTCTTGGATTAACAGAAGTTGGCAATCCATTATTGAATTCAACATCTAAAGATTTATAAACACTCCAAAGAGTATAGTTATAATCAAATGCTAACAACCATTTATCAGTAACCTGAACAGACAATCCTGTAGTTAATTCACCCGGCAAAGGTAAATCAGCATTAAAAGTAGTATTTGTTAGAGTTCCAGCAGCATATGCAGGCACATCATTAAATGTAGCATCTCCATCTCTAGCTTCCATAATAATTTCAGAACGATAATTAAGTCCTAATCTTATCTTATCCGTTGGATTAAACATTAAACCCGCAGTATAACCCCATGCAGAAATTCCTTTTGCGCTAATTTGTAAATCTGTTCTATCTCCATCTTCATCAGTTAAATTTCTAGATAAATTTCTATTAAAATCTACTGAACCAGTAACATATATTGGACCACCACCAATACTAAAGTGCTCTCCTAATCTTACAGAAACTGTTGGCTGAACAAAAATTGCTTTTAAATCAATATTATTTACCAAATGAGAACCTTGCCAATCTTGATCCCACTCTACAGTACTACCATATGGCGTATAAATTGCCATACCTGCAGTTAACCAGTCGTTAATTTTGTATGTAGCATAAACATTAAATGGTGTTCCCACATTACTTGTAGACGCCGTCCAATTGTAAGTAGAATTTTGAAATTTTGTTTCTGCAAAAAGTGCACTAGCCCCAACAGATAAATTAAATTTATTTTCTAAAAAAGCCATTCCGGCTGGGTTAAAGAACGTAACCTCAGCACTATTAACCACAGCAACACCTGTGTGTCCCATAGCTAATTGCTTTTGCCCTTGTATAGATACTCTATATCCTCCTGCGAAAGCAGAAGAACCAGCCAAGGCTAATAATGTTAAAGAAAGTAATTTTCTCATAATGTAAAATTGTGTTAGTTTTTTTTCTGAATTTATTAAAATCAATTATTCAAAATTATAATAAAATATGGAATTACCAATATTTTGTTAAAAAATATTATGCATTCATAGTAAATTCTTCTAAGAATTTAAATAATTAACGACATAGTCGTAAAACTCTAATGGATTTTCAGCGTGTAGCCAGTGCCCTGCATTAGAAACAGTATTCAAGGTCATATTTGGGAAATGGTTTTGAATATGCAAAACATCTTCATCTAAAATGTAATTTGATTTACCTCCTCTTAAAAACAATGCTTTTTTTTCAAAAGACTTATCACTTGACAATTCTTTACCAATTTCATCAATATTATTATTTAAATAATTGATATTGAATCTATAATCTAACTGACCTGGCTCTTTCCAATACAAACTCTTAAGCAAAAATTGTCTCGTCCCAAAATCTTTAATGTATTGAGACAATTGCTCATCTACTGTTGAGCGAGAAGGCTTTAACGAAAAGTCAATTGACATCAACCCATCTATAATTGATTGATGATGTGGCGGATAAAACTTTACACCAATATCTGCAATAATAAGTTTATCTATTAAATCAGGCCAAGCACAAGCAATTTCCATAGCCACTTTACCACCCATAGAATGACCTAATAAAACTATATTCTCCAAACCTTTTTCAGCACAATAGTCTTTTACATCTTGCGCCATAATTTGGTAATTAAATTCTGGCGACTGTATACTTCTTCCGTGATTTCTTAAATCTAACATATGAACTTGGTAACCTAATTTAGAAAACTCTAATCCAAGTGTTTTCCAATTATCCGACATTCCAAGAAAGCCATGTAATATTAAAAAAGGTTTTCCTTCTCCCTCTATTTTTGAATATAACATTATTTCAATTTTTGAAGATACATATTCACTACATTTTCCAATCCAAGATATAAAGATTCTGAAATTAAAGCATGACCAATTGATACTTCCAACAAATTTGGAATATTATCTTTAAAAAACTTAATGTTATCCAAATTCAAATCATGACCTGCATTAATACCAATATTCAATTCATTCGCTCTCATTGCTGCTTTTATAAAAGGATCGATTCCGGCTTTATTCCCTAATCCATATTCATGAGCAAAACTTTCCGTATACAATTCAATCCTATCTGTACCAGTCTCTTTTGCCCCTTCTACCATTTTTTCATTAGCATCAACAAAAATTGCCGTTCTAATTCCGTTACGCTGAAATTCCTGAATAACTTCTTTTAAATAAGATTGATGCTTAATGGTATCCCAACCTGCATTAGATGTTAAAGCACCCACAGCGTCTGGAACTAGTGTTACCTGTGTTGGGTTACATTCTAATACTAAATCAATAAAATTATGCTGAGGATTACCTTCAATATTATATTCGGTATAAACAACTGACTTTAAATCACGAGCATCTTGGTAACGAATATGTCTTTCGTCTGGTCTTGGGTGAATTGTAATTCCTTCGCCTCCAAAAGTCTGAATATCTTTTGCTACTTTTAATAAATTTGGAACATCACCACCTCTTGAATTCCTTAAGGTTGCAATTTTATTTATATTTACTGATAATTTAGTCATATTTTATTTATTAATTTTACAAAAATACAAACTATATATAGCTTTAGTAAGCAATTTTTGATTATTTTGCATTAAAATTGAACAACAATAAATGAATGCTATTTTAGAATACATCAATAACGACATAAAACCATTTGATTGCAATCAAACTATGAATGAAGCGCAAGATTTATTCATAGATTTTTCATATTCACATTTTCCTGTTTTAGAGAATAAAATCTACATAGGTTGTTTAAGCAGAGAAGATGCTGAAACATTAGGTCATGATGTGAAGATTGATTCTAATAAAATTAATTTTGATCGTTTTTTTGCTAAAAACACAATGAGTTGGCTAGATGTTCAAGAACTTTTTGCTCGAAATCAAACTAACCTTATGCCTGTTTTAGACGAAAAAAACCAGTATCTTGGTTATTTTGAAATGGAAGACATCATTAAAATATTCAATGAAACTCCATTTTTAAAAGAAGAAGGAGGTATAATTGTTGTTAAGAAAAATAACAATGACTTTTCAATGAGTCAAGTAATCCAAATAGTTGAAAGCAATAACGCAAAATTATTAGGCTTATTTATTTCAAAAATTGAAAACAACGAAATTGAAATTACATTAAAAATAAGTTTAGGGGAATTAAATGGTATTGTTCAAACTTTTAGAAGATTTGAATATGAAATAATTTCTCAACATCAAGAGGATTCGTATATAGAAAATCTTAAAGAGAGGTCTGAATATTTAGACAAATATTTAAACATATAATTTACTGTTATGAAAATTGCAATATTTGGTCAAAACTACCAAGGCAACACTGAAAACATTGTTTCAGAAGTTATTAAGATTCTAGATGAAAACAATATTGAAATTATAATTGAAGAAAAATTCAAAAATAGTTTTAAAACAATAGATACTAATCATAAAACATTTTCGTCTCACGAACAGCTTAACAATTCTATTGATATTTTGATAAGTATTGGTGGTGACGGAACAATCTTAAGAGCAGTAACATTTGTTAGAGATAAAAACATCTCAATTGTAGGTATTAATACTGGTAGACTTGGTTTTTTAGCAACGGTTCAAATTGAAAACATTAATCTTTTACTAAATAAGGTAATTAATAGAGATTTCACAATCTCTAAAAGAAGCCTACTAAGCCTTCAATGCACGCCTAGGAATCCCGATTTAGTAGATTTAAATTTTGCTTTAAACGAAGTTACTGTATCTAGAAAAGATTCAACTTCTATGATTACAATAGAAACTTATTTAAATGGAGAATACTTAACATCATACTGGGCAGACGGATTAATTATTTCAACACCAACAGGTTCGACCGGATACTCTTTAAGTTGTGGTGGCCCAGTCTTAATGCCAGATGTAAACAGTCTAGTCATAACCCCTATTGCTCCTCATAACCTTAACGCAAGGCCACTTGTTATTCCAGACAATACCGAGATTGAACTAAGAGTTACAGGTAGAGAAGAACAATATCTTGTTTCATTAGACTCTAGAATTACTTCTGTAACAAACGAAACTCTTCTAAAAATAAACAAAACATCCTTTCAAGTAAACATGATTGAATTTAAAGATGAAGGCTTCTTAAAAACAATCAGAAAAAAACTACTCTGGGGTGAAGACAGAAGAAATTAATCACAACATATAAGAAATTCATTTTTTTACGTTTTAATATAACTATAAAAATTACCATAAAATGTGGTAAAGAAGTCAATATTGTTATATTTGCAAACTATAAATAAAATGAGAAGAGTATACCTATATATAATATTATTGTTTTGTGCTTTAGATGCTACTGCTCAAATCAATGAATTAGGAGTTTTTTTAGGAGGAAGTAATTATATTGGCGACGTTGGTCCAACTGATTACATATCTCCTAACGAGCCTGCATTTGGCGTTATTTATAAATGGAACAGAAGCACAAGACATTCCTATAGATTTTCATATTATCAAGGAAACATTACTTCAAGAGATATAGATAGCGATGTGCCAGGTAGAAAATTAAGAGGTAATAGTTTTAAAAACAACATTAAAGAGTTTTCTGCTGGAATTGAGTTTAATTTCTTGGAGTTTGACTTACATAGTAATGAAAAAACAACAACTCCTTATGTATTTACAGGAATTAACCATTTTATTTATAATGAAATTTTTATTTTAGGAAACGAAAGCCACATAGATTATAGACATAGTTCTTTTGCGATACCTATAGTAGTAGGATTAAAAACAAGACTTATCAGAAATTTTATAATCGGGTTTGAAGTTGGAGCTAGATATACATTTACCGATAATCTTGACGGAAGCAACCCAATAAATGAAAATTTTGAAACGTTAAAATTTGGAAATTTAAACAGTAAAGATTGGTATGTCTTTTCAGGATTCACTCTAACTTATACTTTTGGGAGAAACCCTTGCTTTTGCACAGAATGATATGAGTTTGCTTAACAACATAGACAAGAAAAATATACCCACCCATTTAGCAATAATAATGGATGGGAACGGTCGTTGGGCAAAACAAAGGGGCTTATTAAGGACTATTGGGCATGAAGGCGGAACTAAATCTGTTAAAACTACTGTAGAATGTTGTGCTAAACTTGGAGTTAAAAACCTAACACTTTATGCTTTTTCAACAGAAAACTGGAATAGACCAAAATTAGAAGTCGACACCTTAATGAGGTTATTAATTTCATCTTTAAAAAAAGAAGTTAACACTTTTCAAGAAAACAACATCAAATTAAATGCCATAGGGAATTTAACAAATTTACCTATAAAAGTACAAAAAGAATTAAACGAGGTTATTGATAAAACAGCAACAAACACTAAAATGACTTTAACCTTAGCTTTGAGTTATGGTTCAAGGGACGAAATAATTCAAGCTGTTAAAAAAATAAGTGAGAAAGTTAAAAATAATATAATTTCCAATGAAGCTATTGATGAATCAATTATTAATCAGCATCTTTACACGCAAGATTTACCTGACGTTGATTTAGTAATCAGAACTAGTGGCGAACACAGAATAAGTAATTTCTTATTATGGCAAATTGCATATGCAGAATTTTATTTTACAGATGTTTTATGGCCAGATTTTAGTGAAGAAAACCTATATGAAGCAATTATCAGTTATCAGAAAAGAGAAAGAAGATTTGGAAAAACAAGCGAACAAATTTCAAAGTAAAAAAATGTTAAAAAAAGGAATACAAGCGTTATTTACCTTATTGTTAATAGGTAGTTACAATACAACAGTTGCTCAAGAAACAAAATTTGAAAACGGAAAAGAATATATTTTAGCTGATGTTGAAGTAACCGGAAAAGTAAGTTACAACCAACAAACTGTAGTAACGTTCTCTGGTCTTGAAAAAGGACAAAACATAATGGTTCCTGGAGAAGACATTAGTTCGGCTATTAAGAAATTATGGAAGCTTGGCTTATTTAGTGATGTGAATTTTTACATTAATAAAATTGAAGGCGATAGTATTTTTCTTGAATTAAACCTGAATGAATCTCCAAAATTAGCTGATGTTAAAGTTGTTGGTTTAAAAAAAGGAAAAGCTGATGAAATTATCAAGCAAGCTGATTTAAAAAAAGGCAGAATAGTTAATGAAAATTTAATTACTACTACTAAAAACTACATTGAGAGTAAATACAAAAAAGAAGGTTTTTATAATACTAAAGTTTTTATAAGTACTACTCCTGACTCGACAGACAATAATGTAAAAATGCTTCTAAGCATCAATAGAGGAGACAAAGTAAAAGTTAAAAAAATAGAATTCACAGGCAACAATGAAATCAAAGATAGTAAGCTAAAAAAAGCATTTAAAAATACTAAGCAAAAAAGCCCTTTACATGTTTTTAAGAGATCAAAGTATATAAAAGATAAATATAAAGAAGATTTAGTTACTGTAATTAACAAGTATAAAGAAAAAGGATTTAGAGATGCTCGTGTAATTTCTGATTCAATTTCATATGATAAAAAATCAAATACAGTTTCGATCAAAGTTAACCTAGAAGAAGGTAAGAAATATTATTTTGGAAATATTCGTTATTTAGGAAATACTATATATACAGACCAGCAATTAGATAGAATATTAGCAATTAAAAAAGGTGATGTTTATAATGGGGTTATGCTTCAAAAAAGAATAGCTGACCAATCTAAGCCGGATGGAGAGGATATTACAAATCTTTATCAAAATAACGGTTATTTATTTTCAAGCATAAATCCTGTTGAAGTTAAAACTTATAACGACACAATTGATTTTGAAATAAGAATAACAGAAGGACCAATTGCTTATTTTAATAAAATATCAGTTGTAGGTAACGACAAGACGAATGACCATGTAATTTATAGAGAATTAAGAACTAAGCCTGGTCAAAAATACAGCAAAGAAGAATTAATTAGATCAATAAGAGAACTTGGGCAACTTGGCTTTTTTGACCCTGAGGCAATTAAACCAGACTTTAAAAATGTAGATGCACAAGCAGGAACTGTAGACATCGAATATAGTGTGGTTGAAAAAGGATCTAGTCAAGTAGAACTTCAAGGTGGTTATGGCGGAGGAGGCTTTATTGGGACCTTAGGATTGTCATTTAACAATTTCTCAGCTAGAAACATGTTTAAAAGAGGTGCTTATAAACCACTACCCATGGGAGATGGTCAAAAAATGTCATTAAGACTGCAAGGAAGTCAACAATTCCAAACCTATAGCCTTTCATTTTCTGAACCATGGTTTGGAGGAAAAAAACCTGTTAGTTTGTCAACATCTATATCATATAGTAAACAATATTTATTTAATTTTCAAAGTAGAGACGTAGCTAGAGATCAAAGCTTTGACATTATATCTTTAACAGTTGGACTTGCCAAAAGATTAACTGTACCAGATGACTTCTTTGTATTATCACACACAGCTTCATTTCAGTTTTATAAACTAAATAATTATAACACCGGATTATTTACATTTGGAGATGGTGCATCTAGAAACTTAGCATACACAATTGGATTAAGTAGAAATAGTAAAGGAACTAACCCAGTATTCCCTACTTATGGATCTGAATTTAGCGTGACAGGTAGGTTTACATTACCCTATTCATTATTAAACGGTATAGATTATGGAGATTTAGAAAATCAGGAATCATATAAAGTTACAAACAATACTGGAAATGGTTATTTTAATTCAAATAGTAATTGGGTTCCGAGTGGTGCTTATCTAGATGAAAATGGAGATGCTGTAGCAGATTTCAATGATGCTGTAGCAGATCAAGCAAAAGTAGATCAGAAAAAATTCAATTGGTTAGAATATTATAAAGTTAAATTTAAGGCCGATTGGTATACACGAATTTATGACAAATTTGTTCTAAGATCATTAGGTGAATTTGGATTCCTAGGCGCTTATAATAGCGACAGAGGACTTGTTCCTTTTGAAAGATTTTTCCTTGGTGGAGATGGTTTAGCTAACTTTGCACTAGATGGAAGAGAAGTAATACAACTAAGAGGTTATCCAAACAACTCATTATCATCGCTTGACGGTGGAACTATATATAATAAATTCTCTTTAGAATTAAGATATCCAATTACGCTAAAACAAGCAGCATCAATTTATGTTTTATCATTTGCTGAAGCAGGATCAGCTTTTGATAAATTCAAAGATTACAATCCATTTAATTTACAAAGATCAGCTGGATTTGGGTTGAGAGTATTTATGCCTGCTTTTGGTTTATTAGGAATAGACTTTGCTCACGGTTTCGACGCAATACCAGGTCAAAATGTAAAAAGCGGCTGGCAAACTCATTTCATCATAGGGCAACAATTCTAATTTAAATGCGTTTTAATAAAATATAAAATTTAGAATTTTAACTTAAAAAAACATTTCTTATCTTTCGGAATGTTTTTTTAGGTTTTTCAAAAAGCATTTAAATATTAAAATATGAGAATAAGCAAATACATCTCCATTGTACTTTTACTAGTTTCTATTTCATCACTTTCTCAATCGAGAGGTGTTAAAATAGGGTATATTGATATGGAATATATCTTAGAAAAAGTGCCTGATTATGCTGAAGCTAAAAACCAACTTGAACAAAAAGCTCAAAAGTGGAAACAAGAAATTGAAGTTAAAAAAAACGACATAAAAACCCTTAAAGAAAGTTTAAATACTGAAAAAGTTCTTTTAACCAAAGAATTAATAGAGGAAAGGGAAGAGGAAATTTCTTTTCAAGAAAAGGATTTATTAGATTATCAAGAAAAAAGATTTGGAGCCAGAGGCGATTTAATTATCCAAAAAACACTTTTAGTAAAACCAATACAAGATCAAATATTTACAGCAATTCAAGATATTGCAGAGACAAAAAAATATGATTTTATATTTGACAAATCTTCTGATTTAACGATGTTATTTGCAGCTCAAAGATTTGACATTAGTGACCAAGTTGTGCGTATTTTGACAAGAATTCAAAAAAGAGAACAATTATCAAAAAAGCAACTTAAAGACCAGGAGGCTAAAGAAGCAGAAGAAGACATGGTAGATGAAAATCCTGCTATGGCTGAACGACAAAAAATATTAGACGAAAGAAAAGCTGCAAGAGAAAAACTTTTAGAAGAAAGAAAACTAGCTATAGAAGAAAGAAAAAGAGTAGCCGCTGAAAAGAGGCAAAAACTTATTGATGAAAGAGAAGCTAAAAAAAATGGCACAGTAATTGAATCTAATAATTCAGAAGGCGAAAGTAAAGATCCAAATGTAGATGAAAATAAAGCTACAAATGAGAAGGAATTAACCCCTGAAGAAAAGAGACAATTAGTTATTGAAGAAAGAAAGCAAAAAGTAGAAGAAAGAAAACAAGCCCTGGAAGAAAAAAGAAGAAAAATTTTAGAAGAAAGGGAAGCAGCAAAAAAAACAAAAGAAGAGGAAAGTAAAGTAGATTAATAATAACCTAAATTAAATTAATAATAAGAATGAAACAATTAAAAACTTTAGCAATTGCATTAGTAATGTTTGTTGGTACTCAAGTATCTGCACAATCTAAAATGGCACATATTGATGTTCAAGCTTTAATGACTGGTATGCCAGAAATGAAAACTGCACAATCTCAAATTGAAAAAGTTCAAGCAACTTACGACAAGGAGTACAAAACAATGGTGCAAGAATACCAAACAAAATTACAAAAATACGAGCAAGAAGCTCCAACTGTTGGAGAGGCTATGAATGAAACTCGTTCAAAAGAAATGCAAGATATGGGCGGAAGAATCCAACAATATCGTGAAAACGCAACAAAAGAATTACAACAAAAAGAACTAGACCTTATTAAGCCAATTATGGAAAAGGCTCAAGGAGCTATTAAAAAAGTGGCTAAAGCTAAAGGTTTTCAGTACGTTTTAGACTCTACAACTGGAAGCGGTGTATTAGTTGCAGATGGAACTGATTTATTAGCTGATGTTAAAAAAGAATTAGGATTCTAATCAGTCTCTAATTTTTTAAAATATAACTGCTCAAACTTTAAATAGTTTGGGCAGTTTTTTTTTACATTTGTTACATGAGTAATAAAA
The DNA here is from genome assembly GCF_034111225.1 of Flavobacterium sp. Taxonomy (GTDB): domain Bacteria; phylum Bacteroidota; class Bacteroidia; order Flavobacteriales; family Flavobacteriaceae; genus Flavobacterium. The sequence continues at coordinate 521,261 of NZ_JAWUXR010000011.1, forward strand.
ATCCTATTGGTTTATTTGATTCTGGAATTGGTGGAACATCAATTTGGAAAGAAATTCATTCACTACTACCACTTGAAAACACCATTTACTTAGCAGATAGTAAAAACGCACCCTATGGAGTGAAATCAAAAGATGAAATCATTGAATTATCAATTAAGAACACGGAATTTTTATTAAACAAAAACTGCAAATTAATTGTTGTAGCCTGCAATACAGCAACTACAAATGCAATAAAAGAATTAAGAGAGAAATATAAAGTTCCATTCATTGGAATAGAACCTGCTATTAAACCTGCAGCAGACAAAACCAAGACACATACAATAGGAATTCTAGCTACAAAAGGAACACTTAATAGCGAATTATTTCACACAAACGTCGCTAACTTTTCAGATGTAAAGATAATTGAACAAATAGGTCATGGACTAGTTCAGCTTATAGAAAACGGCGATATTAATTCAAATGAAATGATGCTTCTACTAAAAAGTTATATTAAACCAATGCTAGAACAAAACATTGATTATCTAGTACTAGGTTGCAGCCATTATCCCTATTTAATACCTCAAATAAAAAAGATAATACCATTACATGTAAAGATTATCGATTCGGGTGAAGCTGTTGCAAAACAGACCCAAAACATTTTAAATCAATACAGCATAAATAATGAAACGCAAGGAACTAGTTTCAATCACTTTTATACTAATAGTAATTCTGCTGTTTTAAAAGAGATTTTAAAAAACAGATACATAGTTTGGGAAAAAGAGTTTTAATTGATTATTCGTCCTTAAACCAGCCTGAATACATCACATAATTATTAGAAATCCTTTCTATTTCACCTGCAAAATTACTTTGATCAATATCTTTTACTTTTTTTGCTGGAATACCAGCGTATATAGAACCAGATTCAACAATAGTGTTTTGAGTAACTACAGAACCTGCTCCAATAATTGAATTACTGTGTATTACACAATTATCCATTACAATAGCCCCCATTCCAATTAGCACATTATCATGAATAACACACCCATGAACAATTGCGTTATGACCAATTGAAACATTACTTCCTATAATAGTAGGATGTTTTTGATAAGTACAATGAATAACAGCACCGTCTTGAATATTAACCTTATTTCCTATTGTAATAAAATTAACATCGCCTCTAATAACTGCATTAAACCACACACTACAATTATCTCCAAAAGAGACATCACCTACAATTGTAGCATTTTCTGCCACGTAACAATCTGATGGAATAATTGGATATTTACCGTTAACTTCTTTAATTACCATGTCTTATTTATTTAAAAAAAATGTCCTGAATAAATTCAGGACAAATATAAATCTTATATAATTATAATATTTTTAATTAACCGCAGGACAATTACAATCCCAATCAGCAGCTCTACAAAAGATATCAAATCCAAGTGTTATCTGGTGGAAACCACCATTATCAAATTTAACATCTCCTAACAAGTGAGAGTAAGTATATGAAAACATAAATTTCTTATAGTTTACACCAATAATTGGAGTAATATATTGTAATTTTTGTTCTTTAACAGTCGTTCCACTTAAATATTCTGCGCCGTCAAAACTTCTTCTATAAGAAACTCCACCCCATAATCTACCAAAATCAAGGTTCTTATATACTTTCAAGTTTAAATCAATAGACTTTTCACCTGTTTCTTCAGTCATCTGAAACATAAATGAAGGTTCAAACATTAATCTATCACTATCTCCAAAAACAGCTCCAGCACTCCAAAGGTATTTTCTTAAATTATCTGATTCTATTTGACTTGTATATAATTCCCTTCTGTTTGCTAAGAAGTTTTTTACTGTTAAGTGTGTAAAGAAATCCATATAATGATATGAAGCTCCTATATCAACATTAAAATAGGCATCTTTTTGAATAACACCTGGAACAATAACAGGATCAAATCCATCAAAGTCAGTTCCGTCAATATTACTCTGAACAAATGCAGCACTTAAACCAAAAGACAACTGATTTAAATCAGAAGTTCCTCTAGAGAATCTTAAATGATGGGCATAAGTAAGTTTTGCTCCTTTTTGAGAATGATAACCATTTTTATCATTAAAAAGAATCATACCAACTCCAGAAGTACCGTCTTCATCTAATGCAGTGTTAAAACTTATAGTCTGTAACGCAGGAGCATCCTCTTGACCAAGCCATTGTTGACGTGCAGTTAATCTAATTTTTCCACAATTAGCCGCACCAGCCATTGAAGGGTGAATTAAATAGTAATTATCCGATAAATAATCTGAATAAACAGCAACTCCTTCTTGAGAAAAAGTAATTTGAGACAATGCAAAAGCAAAAATTAAAAAAATTTTATTTAAATTCATTTTCAATAATTTAATGTAAACAACTGTTTATCAGTCGAAAAATATAACTTTCTGAAGTGCGTAAAAATCACGAACTTGCCAAAGATATAAATTTTAATTTAAGTTTAACAACTTATTTTTATCTAAAATAAATGTTAAAAGTTAAAAAAATAAAAATGAAATATATAGACAAGTTTTGTTTATTACCTTTGTAAAAAAAAGACAATGTACAAGGTAGCTATAAAAGAGACTAACAATCCATTAATTATAAAGTTTGAATTAGATGAGTTTATTGTAAAAAATCAAAGTTTTGAATTTAAGAACATTGATGAAGCAAAAAATTCACCACTTGCTCAACAATTATTTTATTTACCATTTGTAAAGACAGTATACATTTCTGGAAATTTTATTGCCATAGAGCGTTTTTCGATTGTTGAATGGAAAGATGTACAAAATGAAGTTGCCGAACAAATTGAAAGCTTTATAAACGACGGCGGAATAATTGTTAAGATTGAAGAAAATTCTACAAAAAAAACTCCAGTTACAATTTATGCTGAAAACACACCTAACCCAGCTGTTTTAAAGTTTGTAAGCAACAAGCTACTCACAAAAACAATGATTGAGTGTAAGAATATTGACGACACTGTTGCTTCACCTTTAGCTAAAGAATTGTTCAAATTTTCTTTTATAAAAGAAATTTTTATTGATGAGAATTACATTTCAATTACAAAATATGAAGTTGCAAATTGGGATGACGTTACCTTAGAAATTAGAACCTTTATTAAAGAGTTTATTGAAACCGGAAATATTGTTGTTGACGAATCTTTAATAGTAAAAACAGAAATCCATAAAAATCAACAAGAAGATTATTTTGACAAACTTGATGTTACTTCGCAACAAATAATTAATATCCTTGAAGAATATATTAAACCAGCTGTTCAAAGTGATGGTGGAAATATTATGTTTGACTCATTTGACCCAACAGAAAAAAGAGTAAAAGTTATTTTACAAGGCGCTTGTAGTGGATGTCCTTCTTCTACATTTACTTTAAAAAACGGAATTGAAAACATGCTAAAAGACATGCTAAAAGACCAAGACATTAAAGTTGAAGCAATTAACGCTTAACTTTAACTCATATAAACAAAAAGGGAGCCCATAGGCTCCCTTTTTTTATTGTTTATATCTAATTACTTTGACTTATTAGCTGCGTATTGATTGAAATCTTTAAACAACTCCAACAAACTCATTGTTGCTTTAATTAAATCATTAGTCTCTAATAATAACGCAAAATACAACTTACTGTTTTTTGGACTGTTTTCAGTTGTTCTAATTCTTTCAATTTGTTTTTGAATTAAATCTGAGATTTTATCTAACGCAACATCTTTCTCAGATAAAATCGTATCAATATTTTTAAAATCTTTACTATTAAATACTAAAACAATGTTGTTGAACAATTCTAAAACTTGCAATTCAATACTTTTTAAATCTCTCGTTTGATTGAACTTTAATTGTTTATGATTATTATTTACATGAGAATATCCATTTTGAGCAATAAAACTCATTGATTGTGAAATATCTTGTAAATAACCTAAAATTAAAATATAAAACTTACTCCCCTCGACCGAAGTTTCATCAAGATTTTTAATAAAGTAGTATACATTATTCTTAAGATCATCAACTTGTTTTTCAAGTTTTTTAATTGCTTTTTTATTTTCTTTTAAAATCAATAAATCCTGTAAACTTAAGCCGCTAATAACTCCACTATAAATTTTATTAGATTTGTTTACAATATTTGCAATCTGATCTGAAGTTTCATTAATTACTTCATTAATAGTAACAATGTCTTCTCTTTTTAAACTTTTTACTTCTTCTTCTTCTTGCACTTTCTTTTTATGCAATTGATTACTTCTATAGAAGAAAATAGCAATAATCATCATATATGCAAGGAATGCAAATGCTTCACCTATGTATAGTGTATAAGCAATAATTCCTGATGCTATAAATGCTGCGATTGCAGTGAAGAACCAACCTCCAATAACATTTAAAACACCTGCAATTCTATAAACCGCACTTTCTCTATCCCAAGCTCTATCAGCAAAAGAAGAACCCATTGCAACCATAAATGTTACATAAGTGGTAGAAAGAGGCAATTTCATTGAAGTACCAATTGATATTAAGACTGCCGCAACAATTAAGTTCACAGAAGCTCTTACCATATCGAACATTGGTTGCTCGCTTCTTTTCCCTTTATATTCTGGCAAAATAAACTGCTTATCAATCTTTATCTGAACTGCTTTAGGCAGAACAAAATTAATTGCATTTCCTAAATACATTCCTCCTCTTACAATACCTCTTGATAAAGTATTTGCATTATATTTTTCAGACCCCTCTCCTTGTCTTGATAAATTTTGTTCTGTTTCTAGTACATTTTTAGCTTTTTTAGAGGTCCAAAGTGTGTACACCATTATAGTTCCTCCTAAAGCTAAAAAGATAAATGGTGCTGGTAAATTTTCTCCTTCTAAACCAGACATCATAAACTCTTTTGCACCAAGTGTTTGACCAACCTCAGTATACATCTCATAAGATTGAAAAGCAGCAATTGGAACTCCAATAAAGTTTACCAAGTCATTTCCAGCGAAAGCCAATGCTAAGCCAAAAGTTCCAACAATAATAATAAGTTTAAATATATTAAACTTTATTACACTCATTATTATTTGAGATGCAACAGTCCAAAAGATAAAACAGTAACCAATAATCATTAATTGGTTTTCTTTTATAAAATCTTTTGCATCACTAGAGATAAAAGTAACTGATTTTAAACCTTTAATTAAGATAAAGAATGAAATTGCAGTTAATGCAAAACCTCCAAAAATTGCACCAAAATAACGGTATCTTTTTTCAATATGAAAAGTAAAAAGTAAACGAGAAATATATTGTATAATTGACCCTAATGTAAACGATAAAATAACCGACAATAAAATACTGTATATAATTTCAGATGCTTTCTTTGTATTTATGTATTCTCCGAGTGTATTAAAATCTCCATCAGCAAAATAAATTTTTGTAATTGCGATAAAAACAGAAGCCCCTAATAATGAAAAGATAATAGAAACGGTAGTTGATGTTGGCAGTCCTAATGTATTAAAAACATCTAGCAACAATACATCTGTAATCATTACAGCTAAAAATATCATAATGACATCATTGAAACTAAACATGCTTGGCGTAAAAATACCGCTTCTGGCAATTTCCATCATTCCGTTAGAATACAACGCTCCAACAGCAACACCAATACTCGCAACTATCATAATAGTTTTAAAAGAAACAGCTTTTGAACCAATAGCAGAATTTAAAAAATTCACCGCATCATTAGCTACTCCAACCATTAAATCAATTGATGCTAGAATTGCAAGTGCAACAAGCATTATCACATAAATTTGTTCCATCTAATTGTATATAATTATTTTATGCAAAATTCCTTTAACTTATTATATCTAATGTTAAGCTAACGTTATTTATTTAAAAAATAAGGAAGTTGCAGAAGAGTCTGTTAGTTTGTAAATTTATAACAATAATAATCATTTAAAAATATTTATAATAGCAATTTTAAAAGTTATAGAAGTATTATCTAGTTCTGAAAAAGTTGAGAAGACTCAACTAAAAAAGCAGTTAAACATAGATCTAAATCAATAAAAAAAACATTCACTCAATATGTGTTCAGGATTAAAAGCTTCAATAAAACATAATAAGGTTTCAGAATTTAGAATCAATTTAAAAATTACATTTGGAATAGAATAATTTTTCAAAACAAAAAAACCCTAAACATTCTATTTACAGGAGGATTTTATTTTATTAAACAATTTGAAAAATTACCTTTGTAAACAATCCTAAAAAAATAAAAAATGACTGACAATAAAATGGAAGGCTATTTTGACTTATTAAAAAAAGTTGTTTTAGAATATTCCCCTAAAATAATTTTCGCTTTTTTAATCCTGTTTATAGGACTATGGGCAACAAGTATCATAACGAAATTAATAAAGAGAGTTCTAAAGAAAAGAGAAGTTGAAGATACATTAGCAAATTTTGTTGGAAATCTTCTTTTTTGGACATTTCGAATACTTGTATTTATTACATTTATTTCAAAACTTGGAGTAGAAACATCTTCATTTGTAGCAATTTTAGGAGCCGCAGGTTTAGCTGTTGGTTTAGCACTACAAGGCTCTTTATCTAATTTTGCTGGTGGAATTTTAATTATTTTGTTCAAACCATTTAAAGTAGAAGATGTTATTGAAACTCAAGGAGTAATTGGAGTTGTGAAAGAAATTCAAATTTTCAACACACGATTACTTACAGCTGACAATAAAACTATATACATTCCTAACGGAATTTTATCAAATGGTGTAGTTACAAACTATACACAAGAAGGAATAAGAAGAGTTGACATAGTTATAGGTGTTGATTACAGTTCTGATTTACAATTAGTAAAAAACACTATTAAAGAAGTGATGAGTAAAAATGACCATGTTTTAAAAGAACCTGAAGCTACAACTTTTGTACTAGACTTAGCTGACAGTAGTATAAACATGGCAATTCGTCCTTGGGCAAAAGTTGAAGATTACTTTAAAGTTCGTTCAGAAATACTAGAAGCATGTAAAATTGCTTTTGACAAAGCCAATATTGAAATTCCATATCCACATCAGGTAGAAATTCATAAAAAATAATTATCTATTTAAGACAAAATCTTTTAAATAATAAGGTTCAAAATAAGCGACATTCTCAAAGTCGCTTATTTTGTATTTTTCAAATGCAAAACTACTCATTTCATTAGCAGACGGATAAATAATATCGTTATGAAATTTAAACTTATCATCAGTAAGAGTCTCTTTAAATTTTAATGCTCCATCTCCAATTAAATGTATCGTACTTTCAATTTCAGAAAATGACTTTTCATCAATAATTAAGGCTTCTACATTTTTAATCATTTCAAATTGCGGGTTAAAAAAAGCGGCATATACTTCCATTCTTCGTGCATCTATCATTGAAATAATTATTCCATCTTCAATTGTAAGCTGTTTTGCCAATGCAGTTAAAGTATCAACTGAAATTAAAGGAATATTTAAAGCATAACACAGGCCTTTAGCCGAAGAAACACCAATTCTTAAACCTGTATAAGAACCAGGACCTTTACTTACCGCAATTGCAGACAAATCTTTAAACGTAATATTGTTTTCGATTAAAATCTCTTCAATAAAAACATGTAGTTTTTCTGCATGAGAAAAATTATGACTCGCAATTTCTTTTAATGCAACCGTTTTTCCATTCTCTGACAATGCTATTGAACAGTTTTTTGTTGCAGTTTCAATACTTAATATAAAACTCATTCTTTAAAATAATTATAGTGCAAAAATACAAAGTTTAGTTTTAGTATTTCAATAAAAAAAGAGGCATGAATATCACGCCTCTTTTTTTTATACTAATTATAACAAAAAATTATTCTTTCTTCTTGGATTTATCTTCGAGCTTTATTTTGTCATTAGAATTTAACTCTTTTGAAACCATGGTATAAGGTCCAGTAATAATTTCATCTCCTTTTTTCAATCCAGAAATGATTTCAATATTCGTGTCGTCTTGAATACCTGTTTTTACAACTCTAATTTGAGCTTTATCACCATTCTTAACGAAAACACATTCGAATTTTTGATCTGATTTATACGTTCCGTTTTTCTCTTTAACTTCTTTATCTAACTCAGCAATGATATCTTTCTTCACAGAAGTAGTGTCATCTTTAATTACAACTGCACTAATTGGCGCACCAATAACTTTAACTTTTCTATTTGTAATAATATCTACAGTTGCAGTCATTCCAGGTCTAAATGGAGAATATGTATCTGGTTTTCCTTCAATTAAATCCATATAAGATTCTTTTAAAATTCTAACTTTCACTTTAAAATTAGTAACCTGATCTGCAGTTAATGCAGAACTAGCAGAATTAGAAATACTCGTAACAACTCCTTTGAATTCTTTTTTCAAATACGCATCCACTTCAATATTAGCTGAATCACCAACACTTACTTTAACAATATCATTTTCGTTTACATCTACTTCAACTTCCATATGGTTTAAATTTGCCACACGAAGAATTTCAGTTCCTGCCATTTGCTGAGTACCCAATACCCTCTCTCCTAATTCTACTGAAAGTAATGAAATTGTTCCATCAGCAGGAGCGTAAATTGTAGTACGTCCTAAATTATCTTTTGCTTCTGTTAAAGTTGCCGAAGCACTTTGAACATTATAATATGCAGATTGCTTTGAAGCTACCGCTACTTCATATGCAGAAACAATTCTATCCCATTCAGATTTAGAGATAACTCCTTTTTCGAATAACGCTTTATTTCTCTCAAAATTAGCTTTTGCTTCTTTTACCTGAGCTTCTGCTTGGCTTAAACCTGCTCTTGTATTTGACACAGAAGCTGCAGTTCTATTTACACCAGAAACATAAATGTCTGGGTTTATTTTAACCAATAAATCTCCTTTTTTAACTTGTTGTCCTTCTTTAATAGGCAAATCTATAATTTCACCTGAAACCTCAGAAGTTATTTTAATTTCAACCTCAGGCTGTATTTTACCTGTTGCAGAAACTGTTTCTACAATTGTCATTTCATTGACTTTTGCAATTTCTACAATTTTAACATCTTCATTATTACCTATAATTCCTTTACTCTTTAACACTAGTAAAACGGCTATAAAAGCAACTACTGATCCAACTGTAATGAATATTGACTTCTTTGTCATAATTTATTTTTTTTCAATTAATGGTATTCCGAAATAAAACTCTAATATTTTTGTTCTAAATATGTAATCATATTTTGTGCGTAATAATTCTGATTCTGCACTATCCAAAGCTACTGATGATTGAGAAAAATCAAAAGTATTTAACAATCCTACTTCGTATCTTTCTTTAGAAAAACCAAAGGCTTGTTTACGCGCTTCTAAAGTTTTTTGTGCCGCTTCATAACTTTTCTTAGCATTTATTACATCATTATATGCTTGATAAACACTAGTTTCTAAATCTAATTCCGCTTGTTGTAATTGATACTCAGAGCGTTCTTGATTTATTTTCGCTCTTTGAACCCTTCCTCTTGTTGATAATCCATTTAAAATTGGGACATTTAGCTGTAGTCCAATTGCTGTTCCATCAAACAATGATAATTGATCTGTAAAATTAAAAGGGGTACTTTCAGACCAACGGGTGTTATAACCCACAAATCCTGAAAGTGTTGGCAAATAAGAAGATCTAGAAATTGCAAGATCTTTTTTAGCAATTTCAACATTTGAAAGCGCTATTTTTATATCGTTTACCGATTCTTTAGCTTTAGCTAAAATAGTTTGCTGTGATTCAGTACTTAAATCTGTTAAAGGTAAATCTATATCTTCATCAGAAACATCAAAAGTCGCATAATCTTTAATTAGCAACATTTGACCTAAAGCAATTTTAGAAATTAAAAGCGTGTTTTCAGTACTAATAATTTGTTGCTGTTGCGTTGCATCAGTTGCTTGAAGTTCAAAAATATCACCAGTTGGTAATGAACCTGCGTCAATTAACTGCTGCGTTCTAATCAAGTTCTCCTTAGTAATTGAGTTTTGATTGATTAAAACTTTTAACTGCTCTCTATTAAACAATATTTGCAAATAAGAATTGGCAACTGAAAGTGCAATATCGTCTTTCATTTTATCTAAACGATACGTGTTCGCAATTTGATTTAACTTAGAACGTTGAAGAGTTTTCCAGTTAGACAAACCGTTAAATAAGGTAACATTTGAATTAGCACCTGCCGAAAACGATTTAAACGTTTGATTCTGGAACTGATTGGTTACAGGGTTAATACTTGCTCCTGTATTCATACTGTAGTTAGCATTAGTATTTAACGTTGGCAAAAAGCCTCCAATAGCTTCCATTTTTTCAATCTCAGAAGTTTTTAAATCTAATTCTGACTGCTTAACAGAAATGTTATTTTTGATGGCATAGTCTACACATTCTTCAAGTGTCCATTTTTTTTCTTGAGCAGATAACTGAAAACCTATCAGAAAGAGAAAAAACATTATTTTTTTAATGATCATTATATATTTTTTATAAATGAATTTAATAATAAGACCAAAAAAGGTTAGTTTTGTTACAGGAAACGATTAAAATTTTAATTTTACAGCAAAATAATTTTCATCGATGAAAAAATCAACATATGAATATTGTCTATTCTTAGTGTTTTTATTTTTTGTTTCTTGTGGAACAGTAAAAAAAATAGAAGCGCTTAAACCAACTCCAACTGGAAGTTTACCAATGGTTTATAAAAACAAAACTTCGTTTATTGCAATGCCTGTTGAAATTACTATTCAAGATATTCAGAGGCAATTAAACAAGAATTTAAATGGATTGATATATGAAGACGATAACATTGAAGATGACAATGTGAAAATGAAAATTTGGAAGACTGATGATATTATTTTAAAAGAGAAATACGGAATTATTTACTCTGAAATTCCTTTAAAAATATTGACTACTGTAAAATATGGAACCGATTTTCTTGGCTTAAATGACACAAAAGATATTTATTTAAATGGCACAATCACTTTAAGAAGCAAAACTCATTTAACAAATTGGAAATTAACTACTAATTCCACTATTGAAAAACTAGAATGGAATGAAAGTCCAAGTATTATAATTTCAGGGAAATTGATACCTATTACTTATTTAATCAATCCAACAATTTCAATGTTTAAAAGTGAAATTTCAACACAAATTGACAATGCTATTGATTCTACTTGCGACTTTAAACCTATTGTTCTTGATGCTTTAGATGTGTTATGCAAACCCTTTTTAGCAAACAACACATATCAAACTTGGTTTAAGCTTCATCCTATAGAATTATACGACACTACAGCTGTTTTAAAAGACAACAAAATCACTATGCAAATGGGCTTAAAGTGCATTATGCAAACTATGGTAGGTCAGGAACCAAAAAACAATTTCAACAAAGACAATATTGTTTTAAAACCTGTTTCAAGCATGCCCGATAAAATAAACGCATCTATAGCAGCAGTTTCCACCTACAAAAATGCTTCAGAAATTATTACTAAAAACTTTAAAGGTGAGACTTTTTCTTCAGGAAGCAGAAGTGTTACGGTTCAAAAGGTTGAAATTTGGCAAAAAGACAATAAATTAATAATCGCATTAGACTTAATAGGTTCTATAAATGGAACAATTTATTTATCAGGTTATCCTGATTACAATTCAGTATCAAGAGAAATTTATTTTGAAGATTTAGATTATGTTTTAAACACCAAAAGTATTCTGTTAAAATCGGCAAACTGGTTAGCCCAAGGTTCCATTTTAAATAAAATAAAAGAAAACTGCAGGTACTCAATCCGAGAAAATTTGGAAGAAGCAAAACAAAACATGTTACCCTATTTAAACAATTACTCTCCAACCAAAGGAGTATTTGTAAATGGAACATTAAATGATTTCGAATTTGAAAAAGTAGAGCTCACAAACAATGCTATTATTGCTTTCATTACAACATCTGGAAAAATGAAAATTACAATAGATGGAATGGAATAAAATATTTTACTAATTATTCCTTTTCAGTTTTTTTTACACTTCGTATTTTATAAATTGCGTAAGCTGCAACAGCAACTAATACATAAGGAATAACCATTAAGTAAACTATACCGTCATTAATGGCTTCAGCTTGCACACCACCTTCTTCACTTTCTAATGCCGCTCTACACATTGCACATTGTGCTTGAGATAATAGAGGCAAGAAAAAAGAAGAAATAAGAAAAACTTTTAACAATAGTTTTGAACTTTTAACTTTGGATTTTAGCCTTTTAACTAACATAATAAGGAGATATCATTAAGTAAACTACAACACCTGTAATTGCTACATACAACCAAATAGGAAATGTTATTTTTGCAATTTTTTTATGCTTATCAAATCGTTTAGCTAAAGCTTTTACGTAAGTAATTAAAACCAATGGAATAATTACTATTGAAAGTACAATGTGAGTTATAAGTATAAAGAAATAAACATATTTAATGGTTCCTTCTCCTCCAAATTTAGTAGAATCAGCAGTCATATGATAAGCAACATACATAACTAAGAACACAACCGAACAAGCAATTGCAAACTTCATTAATCTTTCATGTAAAGTTCTATTTCCTTTTTTAATAGCAATTACCGCTGCAATTAATAAAATTGCTGTAAAGCCATTTATGGTGGCGTAAATTGGCGGTAAAAAAGACAATGGCTCCACATCGTAACCCAATTCCCTTAAATTAACTCCAAAAAGTGCCGCAACGGCTAGAGGAATAATAATTGATAATGCAATTATTAATTTATTGTACTTCGTTTCTGTTTTATTTTGTTCCATTTTATTCTTCTAATAATATTTGAATGTCTTCTTTTATAGCGTCAACTCCAGATTGTTCAATTCCATCATAATATAAAATAGGATTGCCAAATTCATCTTTTCTACATCTAATGTTTCCTTCTTTATCAATTAAAGCAAAAAAACCAGAATGTTCGAAACCTCCTTTTGCTTTATTATTTTGAGAAGCATATAAATTAAAACCTTTATTAGCTATTTCGTAGATATACTTTTTATCTCCTGTTAAAAAATGCCAGTTCTTGTGTGTTACTCCCAAATGATCAGCATGATTTTTTAAAACTTCAACTGTATCGTTTTCTGGGTTAATAGTTATAGAAACAATTCCAAAGTCATTATTAGAAAAAAACTGCTTTTGAATTCCAAGCATGTTTTGATTCATTATTGGACATATAGTAGGACAGGTTGAAAAGAAAAACTCAACCACATATACTTTATTTTTTAAGTCTTTATCTGAAATGATTTTATTGTTCTGATTTGTCAATGAAAAACTAGGTGCTGAACCAATTTCAATTAATTCAGATTTTGTAAAATAACGAGCCTTTATTTCTTTTACTGTCCAAATTCCAAAAATTAAAACTATAAACGAAATTCCTATATAAGATTTATTCTTCATATTATTTCTTTTTTATCTGTTCTTCAACATTCTTAGTAATCTTATCTCTAAACTCGTCTGTTCTTTTATTCTTTTTCAAAGCCAAACGATATTCTCTTAAGATAATTTTCATGTCGTCTGTCATTTCATTATGGAGTTCAGCAGCAGAAATAGTATTATAACTATCTATGTATTCATCTTGTCCTTTTAAATCTTTTCCTTTTCTACCTCTATGATTAATTTCTTTATCTAAAATAAGTACAGATGGAGTACTTGATTTTTCATCGAGACCTCCAAGTATTTTAAAACTTTCAAAATAAGGTTTGATTTCTGATTCAGGAGCAAAGATAAATTTCCATCCACTCATATCTTCAGTAATAGGTTTTAATTCACTTATAATAGACTTCACAGCCTCTTCTTGCCCTTCTGAAACAATCATTACCAATTGCAAATCATCAAAGCCAAAATATTTTTTATAAATTTTTTGATTCAAGTTAAATAAATTCCCCTTACTTAACTCTACATTACTTCCAAGAAATCCTAAAACAGTAATCTTATTTTTGAGCTGAATCTTTTCAGAACTATCAAATGATTTCCAATTTAAAGGCAATTCTTCATTTGATTTTGACAAGGTAGGAAGAAACAAAGAGTTATGTTTTGCAGAAGCAAAAATTAAATATGCTACGATGGGTAATATAAACAACCCTATTAAAACAATTTTCTTTTTCATAATATCTTTTAATGTTATACAAAAATAAAAAAATCCCGCGAGATGCGGGATTTTATATATCAGAATATCTTGTTAAAAATTCCATTTGATTTGACCTGATTTATATACTTCATGTATATAATCACCTTCAACTAATAAAATAAAACATAGATATAATATTAAGAACACTAAAGGGGCAACTATAGACCATCTTAGTCCTTTAGTCTCACCTTCTAAGTGCATAAATGCCCAAACAATATAATACGCCTTAACAATTGTTAAAATAATAAACAGCCAGTTCAATAAACTTACTGAAAGAAAATGAACTTTAAACAATGCATCTGGTTTAACAATACCAAACGCTACTTCAACTGTAGTAATAACAGATAAAATTGCGAAAACTATCCAGATTCTTTTTGTATTTGATTCGTGTGCGTGTGCCATGATTCTTTTATTTTAAAATTATACTAAGTAGAAGAATGTGAATACAAATACCCAAACTAAATCTACAAAGTGCCAATACAATCCTACTTTTTCAACCATTTCGTAACTTTTTCGCTTCTCATAAGTTCCTAAAATAACATTAAAGAAAACAATTACATTAAGTAAAACTCCTGTAAAAACGTGGAAACCGTGAAAACCAGTAATAAAGAAGAAGAAGTTTGCAAACAATTTATGTCCGTATTCGTTTCTAATTAAATTAGCTCCTTCTACAACATACATTGCACTCTCCATTTTTTTCAAAGATTCCTCTCTAGTAAGAACAACTTTTTCTTTATCTACAATCATCTCAGATTTCACAAACAACTCTGGATGTGATTTAAAACCTTCTACAACTTCATTTACAGAAAAAGAAGGTAATGCAGATTCATCTATAAACCAAAAACCTTTATCTCTAGTTAGCTGAGTTCTATCTTCATGCATTACTTTTGCAAATTCATGTAAAGCAACACGTTTTCCATCTTTATCAACAAATTGCAATATAGAACCACCTTTTGTTTCGATTGCTCCATATTCACCTTTAATGAAGTTTTTCCACTCCCAAGCTTGAGAACCTAAGAAAATAAATCCTCCAATGATTGTTAAAAACATATAAAAAGCAACCTTACTCTTTTTCATTTGATGACCAGCATCAACAGCTAGTACCATCGTTACAGATGAGAAGATTAAGATAAATGTCATTAATGCCACATAATACATAGGCGCCGGGACACCATGTAAAAAAGGAAAGTGAGTAAACACTTCATCGGCAATTGGCCAATTTTCAATGAATTTAAATCTTGAAAAACCATAAGCCGCAAGAAATCCAGAAAATGTTAAAGCATCTGATACGATAAAAAACCACATCATCAATTTACCATAAGTTGCTCCTAAAGGGCCTGGACCGCCATCTAATAAAGCGTTTTCGTCATGTGAAGTACCTGTCGCTCCCATATTTTTTTATTGTTAAAAAGTTCCCAAATTTATTACTTTTTTTCTATTTGAAAAAATAGAAAAATAAAAACAAATAAACCCAAATAAAATCCATAAAGTGCCAATACATTGCACTTAGCTCAATACCAAGGGTTTGAGAGGAATTGTATTTTTGTTTATAATGATTATAAATTACTATAAAGAGAGAAATAAACCCTCCTATTAAATGCGCTAAATGCACAATTACTACAATGTACAAAAAAGAAGTGGTAACATTACTCTCACTCCCAGTAAAAAAATATCCGCTTTCAACTGCTTGTTTAAAGCCTTTGAATTGCAAATAAACGAATAAAAATCCTAATAAAAGAGTTCCCCAAAAAAACATCGTAGCTTGAGCTCTATTATTTGATTTAACTGATCTATATGCTAAATAAAAAGTAGCGCTACTCGTTATCATAACTAACGTAGAATAAATAAAGGCTGTTGGCATTTGAAAATCACTCATCCAGTCTGGTCTAGATTTACTAACAACATAAGCACTCGTTAAACCAGCGAAAATCATTAAAATACTAATCATACCAAACAACAACAACAACTTATACGATTTCCCTTTTCGTATTTGATGTTCTTCTATAGACATTTTTGTTTCCATATTATCTTATAAATTTATCTAAAACAAAGATTATTTGAACTAATGAAATATACATTACACTAACAAGCATTAATTTTCTTGCAGCCTTGGCGTCCATTTCTTTATATAATTTAACAGCAGCATACAACATCCAAATACCAAGTAAAAACACAATAACTGCAGACGGTTTAGTTAAATATAACCTTCCAGTAATTCCAAGCACAGGAATTAAAGAGGCTAAAATCATCCAAACTGTGTATAGTATTGTTTGAAGCGCTGTTTTTTTATCTCTTTCGCCTGTAGGTAACATAAAGAATCCCGCTTTTTTATAATCATCATACAAAAACCAACCAATTGCCCAAAAATGAGGAAATTGCCAGAAAAATTGTATCATAAATAAAGCACCCGCTTCTATACCAAAATGGCCTGTAGCAGCAACCCAACCTAACATATAAGGAATAGCTCCTGGAAAAGCACCAACAAAAACTGAAAGAGGCGTAACTGTTTTTAAAGGCGTATACAAACTCACATACATGAAAATGGAAATCGCCGCAAACATTGCTGTTTTAGGATTAATACAATAAAGTATAATTAACCCTATTGCCGTTAAAACACTTCCTAATAATATTGCTTGATTTTTTGTAATATCTCCTGCAGGTAATGGACGATTTTTAGTTCTATCCATTAAAGCATCTAAGTCTACTTCTATTACTTGGTTAAAAACATTTGAAGCACCAACCATACAATAACCTCCTATGATTAACGACAAGATCGTCAACCAATTTGAGGCTTCCCAATTTTCAACTCCCAACAAATAACCTGCAATTGTAGAAAAAACAACACTAATAGCCAGTCTGGCTTTAGTAATTGCAACAAAATTAGCAAACATTGATTTATTAGTTGTAGTACTCAAAATTTATGAAAAACTTTAGTTTTAATTGATGGCAAAGATACAAATAAGATTATTGATAAAACAGTATCAATTCTTAAAAGTTAAGAAGATTTTAATAATCAAAATACCAATTAAATAAATCACTTCTAAGACCAATTGAAAACCAAGTAGTATTAGATTTTAATGTATTTGCAGTCTCTGCAGTTGGATCAAAATTTCTAAACATAAAATTTCCGAAAACCTTTAAGTTAGCTGAAGGATTTACAACATATCCAAACTGCAGATCAGTGATCATTACGGTAGTTTTATTACCTTGAGCTATTGAAACTCCAGTATCGTATGGTCTATTGTCATCATAGTCTAAATAAATATTTCCACCATAATTAAATGTATCTGTTGAAGAATTAAAATCAAAACCTCTTTGTCCGTAAATTAACTTGACCTCTCCAAAATACCTTCCTTTAAAATATCTTGCAACTCCAATTAACTCCCTGAAATTAGCGCCCCAGTTATGTCCCATACTTTGATTATTATGCGCATAATTTGTCAACGGGTTACTGTGTGAGTATACGTATGGTCGAATTTGATTATACTCCATTTGCAACATTAAGTTCTTAACTTTAAACGCATCAAAATATTTAACACCAACTTGGTAACCAAATTTATTTCTCCAACTTTGATTACTTTCTTTGACATCACCTATAGCAAATTCATCAATTAGAAATTGCCCATAAAAATTAACCTGATTGTTCCATTTGTATTTAGATGTTAATCCTAAAACTGCATTTCCGGCTTTTGAAGAAGAAGAAAACTCTACTGCCCTATAGAAAATAATAGGGTTTACAAAGTTTACGTCAAACCCTCTGTCATTAGTATTTGACCAAACTACATTTTCAAAAAGTCCAATATTTAATTTTTTAGAAACATTATAACTTAAATAATGACTTGCCATATACTTAGTAGCATAAGCTCCGTCAACAGTAACATCTGGACGAACATCCTTTAACCACATATAAGTATTGGTATATTTGATCTTCCAAAAAGTTGTATTAATTTTTAAAAACGGATAAGGACTAGCTCCATCTCCTTGCAAAAGCGAACGATATCCATCTCCAATAAAGTTTCTTCCATACCCTAATTGCATATTAATAAACTTACTAGGCGTATATTTTATATTTGCTTCAGCCAATGGAAAATCAAAAGCATCATCTTTAAATCCTTTAGCGATTCCAATTCCTGGAATTATTGCTGGATTTCCACCCGAAGGTCTAATACTTGAAGCATATTGATTATAATAATCTGCAAACCTACCTTGACTTTCAAATATAGAAGCAGAAAAACTTAACTCTTCACCTAACTCACCTTGAACCTGAACACCTCTCGTATTCACAAACGTATTGGACAATTCACTATCTAAGTCTTTCCCTACTCTTAAGTCTAAAATTGGATTCATTGTAAACCAATAACCTTCTCCTTGAATAGCTACTAGGTTTTCGTTCCATAACTTTTTACCCAACCAAGTTGACTTCTCTTTTAATAAAGACTGATTAACAGCTTCAAAATCATAATATTTAGCAACTTCCTGATAAGAATAAGGCTTAGTTGCGGTATGATTATTACTCCCAACTTGATTCATTAAAGCATCAAAATTAGAATAATTAAGATGCGTAAAAGGAATATTCAATCTGCTTTTATAAGTAGCGTTTTCATAAGGTTTGTAATTTTCTGAAACTGACTCAAATTCATTCAAAATTTTACTATTATCAATTAATTTAGAATTAGCTTTATCAAACTCTTCAACAACTGCTCTTGAACCATAAGGTTTTGGATTTTGCAAAGGAATAGGTATTTTAATAGTAAACTTTGAGTATACTTTTCTACCTGAATAAGTTGCAGATTTCACTTTTGGCAACAATCCAAATATTCTCTTGGTTTCCGTTTTTAAATCTTCCGTCAGCGCATCAACATAAATCACTTTAAACTCACCTAGAGTGTCTGTCTCAAATAATGCCACTACATTTCCTTTAAAACTTGAATTAGCTGTTTCTTCGGGAACTTTAAAATTTTCAAAAAAGAAATTCTGAATAGTATTGTAAAAACATGCTTCATACTTATCTGAAGTTGTGTTCTCACATTCAGGGAAAACAGGAAGTTGCTCATTTGAAGGATTTATTTGCGCTTGTAAGGAAAATCCTGTAGCGAATAATAAAATTATATAGTATATTTTTTTCATGATTAATTTAGTAATCTGTATTAGTAATTTCATTATTAGCAATTTGCTTTGCTGAAGAAGTTCCAATTCTCTTAACCCCAAGGTTAATCATTTGGATTGCATCTTCGTAACTTTTAACTCCACCTGAAGCTTTAACCGGTAATGGAAAAGCATTTTCAATCATTAGTTTAATTGCCGAAAATGTTGCTCCATTTGGGGAACCATCTTGAGTTACATAAAAACCTGTTGATGATTTTACAAAAACCTTATCGTACTGTGATTCATTAAAGCTTGAAATCACACAATTTTTTATTAAAGCAGTAATTTGAACTATTTCATGATTATTTAATGCTGCAATCTCTATGATCCATTTTACAACTTTATTATTACTCAAGCCTAATTTAGTACACTCAATAACCTGATTCTTCACATAATCCAACTCATTTCTTTTGAAAGCTTCATAGTCAATAACATAATCCAATTCATCAACACCATGCTTTATAGCAGTTAGCGCTTCATCACACTTCTCTTCAGTTGAATTTGTTCCTTTTGGAAAATCGATAACTGTCCCTATCAATAATTTAGAATTTGATTCATCAATTGCTCTTTTTGCCAAACTAATATATTCTGGCCTTATCATTATAAGTTTAAAACCTTCAGAAATAGATTCATCTATAGTCGCTTCAACGATTTCAACATTTTTTTCTTCAGATATTAAAGATTGTTCCGCTGTTTTTAAATATGTCGAGTCTAAATATTGTTTGATATTCATAGTCAAATTATTATGAAAGTTGTAAAAATAAAAAAATCCCTTTTAAAAAGGGATTTTTTTATTTTTTAAATGTTTTTATTTTAATCTAAACGACACAGGAATAATATATTTTATCTTTACATTTTCCTTTCCTTGCTTTGCCGGTGTGATTCTAGGTATTTTTTTTATGGCTTTTTCAGCAGCCATTCTCATATCATAAGTAGCTCGATTATTATCAACCGAAATTACATTAGTAATATTCCCTTTTTCATCAATAACAAACTCTACAAGAGCAGTACCCTGCTTACCACTTTCGAAATCTGAATCTGGATAAGTTAAATTTCTAGAAATTGCTTTTGCCAATTGACTATCAAAACATGCTTTTTGTTCGCTACGGGCAAGCCCCTTACATGCTTCAAACATTGGCAATTGTTCTACAGAAAATATAGTATTCTCACTAGACTTTGTCGCAGTCTCACTTACTGGAGATTGTTTTAAATCGTTAGGAACTTCATTTATTGTATTATTCTCGTCAGGAATATTTTTTGTCTCTGGCTTTAAAACTTGATTGTCATCAACTTTTTTAAAAACAGGACTTACTCTATTCATTTTTACAACAGCCTTTTCTAACTTAGCAACAGGTTTACTCTCAGGTATTATTGGATTGTATCTAAAAACATCTTCTACTGATATTGTTACAGAATTTTCATCATTAGTAACTGATTTTTTGTTTTCAAACTTATATTCTAAAACAAAAAGCGTTACCACCATAGTAACTATTAAACCTATTTGAAAATAAGCGAAGCTGTTTTTTAATTTTCCTTTAAAATTTACATTTGGTCTCATAGTATTCTATTTTAATTAAACAATATTTAATTATTACAATACAATTTATGTGCCAAAAAAAATCCCAATCAGTTGATTGGGATTTTTAAAATATTACTGTAGCTTAAAGTTAATTGGTAGTCCATATTTCACTCCAACAGCCTTACCTCTCTGTTTCCCTGGAGTAAACTTAGGTAATTTAGAGATAATTCTTTTAGCTTCTGCTTCTAATAAATTAGCATCACTTTTAATTCCTCTACCACGTGTCAAAATATCTGTTACATTTCCTTGCTTATCAATAACAAATTGAACAGAAACAACACCTTGTGATCCGTTTTCTTGTGCTCTTTGTGGAAAAGAAAAATGTTTATTTATATGTGCTGCCATTTTTTCATTAAAACAATCCATTCTTTTGTTCTTTGCAACACCTTCACAACCTGGAAAAACAGGAATGTCTTCAATTACAGCAAATGGTAATTCATCTGGAATATCATCAAAATCTCCACCTGCTTCACCAACTTCAGAAGCTTTAACTACAACTACTGGCTTCTTTTCATCAACCTCAGTAGTCTCAATTTTTTTATCTTCTAAAATAATTTTATCATCTACTACTTGAATTACTTCAGGGGCAGGTGGTGGTGGTGGTGGTAATCTTTGAACAGGAGGAAGTGTAATGATTGTTTCCTCGTCATCAACAAAATTATCAACTAAATTTAATTTCTCTGTTTCAATTACAGGATCAGCAGATTTTAACTCTATTCCTATAAATGTCAATAACAATACTGCTGCTAAACCAACTTGAAAGAAAAGTGTACTATTTCTTTTTGGGTCAACATTTGGGTTTTTCTTTAGTTCCATGACTTAATTTTTGTGTTGCTAATATAAATATTATTTTTTAATTTTTTGTTCTTGCTTGATAATATTCCTTTCTAATATAGGAAAGTTAATATAAGCAATGTATGCTCCTATTGAATTTGCAATAACATCGTAAAAATCAGCTGTTCTAGTTACAGTTACAGCGCCTTGTAATACTTCAATAATTATGCCATAAAAAATAGCACCAATAAGTATTTTAAATCTAAAATGATTTATTTTTTTCCTTAAACCAAAACTCCACAAGAAAACCAAAAAAAAATAAAAAATAAAATGAACAATTTTATCTTTAAATGGCAATTGCACTACAAATAAAGGGGCTTTTTCAATAGTAATTAAACTTAACGTAGTAATTAATATTGTCCAAACAACAGCAATAAAAATAAATTTACGCTCCAATAAGAGTTGCATAATCTTCGTTAGATAACAAACCGTTAACTTCAGACAAATCTGAAATTTTTATCTTTACCATCCAACCAGCACCATATGGGTCTGAATTCACTACTTCAGGCTCAGATTCTAAGCTATCGTTAAATTCAATAATTTCTCCAGACAAAGGTAAAAACAAATCAGAAACTGTCTTAACAGCTTCAACTGTTCCAAACACTTCATCTTTATCAAGAGTTTGATCTAAAGTTTCTACCTCAACATATACAATGTCTCCTAATTCACTTTGAGCGAAATGAGTAATCCCTACAGTTGCAATATCTCCGTCAATTGCAATCCACTCGTGATCTTTTGTATACTTTAAATTAGTTGGTATGTTCATTTATGTAGTTTTAAAAAAATTAAAGTACAAATGTAGTTTTATTAATTTAAATGAAAAATAACTTTTTTGTTATTTTTCATTTAAATTAATTTCCAAAATTATATCTAATGGTAAACCCTGACCTAATATTAGTTATAGGGAAAGACGTTGAAATAACTGCTTTAGAAAATTGATGATCATAAAAGAAAATTGCAGTAAGATTTTTACTAAATGAATAATCAGCAGTTAATTTTACCGACCATATATTTTGTCCTCCAGCTAATTCATTATTATCATAATCTAAATACCTTACAATTGTATTATTTCTTCTGAATGTAAAATCAGTTTTTATATTAACATCACTTTTAATGACTCCATTTTTACTATCCGCTAGCGCTGAATTTATAGTCACATCTTTTATCCTATATCCAAGACCTATAGTGTATTCATTACCACTTACTTCTGTAAGTAGGTTATTATCAAAACTCATATTAAGAGTCCTGTCTTTCTTCATTTCAGCAAGAATTTTTATTGAATTTTTCATTTCAAAATCTATTCTCATTAAAGGGTTAAACTGTTCTGCTAAATTTACATTTGAGATTAATTTATTAGAATAGAAATTTCCATTTACATCAACCGGAGAAGTATTTAAGTTTGTCGTAAAAGCATTTACATTATAACTTGCTCTATAACCATGTTGTAACGAAAAACGCTTGAATGTATCTTTAAAGAATTTATACCTCATTAGACCAGTATATTTAACTGTCCAATTTGGCAATGGAATATCTTTGAATACACCTGTCGAAACTGTACCAGCGTCTTTCCCAGAATAAGCAGCCACAAATGAGGGCAATAAAACCTGCTGACTGTTTTTACCAAAGCCTAAAGGATACCCTTCTGCATCTGTTGGAAAAGTTGTATTACCATAATATGAAGTCGCTAATCTATTTGCAACCACCAATCTATTTTCTCTAAAATCTTGAAAAGCTTGAGAGAAGTTTTCATCACTTTGACTAAATGAAGTGGAAATAAGGATTGTAGATATATTATAATTCCCAAATTCGTATGGAGACCTTGAATTATATTGACCTGCTGAAACGTCATATTGTTCAGAGTAATTTTCAGTATAAGACCTGTCTGCCTTTAAATCAATTTTTAAATCAGGAAACAACTCCATTTGAGCTGTAAAATTCAATTGCTTTGTTTTTACTTGAGTAAAATTCTGGTTGAACTCAGGAAAAGATGTTAACCAACCGTTTTGTGCTGCTTGATATCTTACATCTGATTGACTACCAAATACAAATCCTAAAGTAGGTTTTGAAGAACCGAAAAACCCTAATCCTGGTAAATAACCTGGCAAAACCGTTCCACTATTCTCCGAATAGTTTGCTTGAATATTTTTTACACTCGTTAAAACACCTTTTAGTCCTTTTAAGAATATATTTCCTTCTGAATTTGATTTTTTATCTGAAGCTGTTATTTTTTGCCCAGGCAAAGGTATAGTTGTTGGTTTCGCAGTATTTCTGTTCTTTTTCGTCTTTTTGTTACCTGTTAAACCTATATATCTATAAAGCAAATCCATATTAAAAGTAGTATTCAATTTATGCGAACTTGCGTTTTGTATCGTATTACCTAAAGGATAGATAGTTCCATCTTGTGCTTCAATAGTTGAAAAAGCATCTGAAGAACGCTGCCAATTATAGTCACCTGTATAAGAGTAAGTTGATTTTACAAATGCTAAAGCTGGTATTTTATTGATAGGCAAATCGTAGTTTACAACTAATTGTTGATTGTGCTGATTTGATTGCCCAATATCCCAATAATCATCCCATATATCCAAACCGTCAATAGGAATATTGTCATCGTCTAAATAATTTCTAACAATATTATTTGAAGCAGCAGTATAATTTAACCTTAATGATTTGGTCAAATTATAATTAAACCCATACTGATAATTAAAGAAATAGTTTCTTCTGTACAATGGATCAATTCCTATTCCAGATACATCAACCAACCTAAATTGTTGTCTATTAAATTGTCTTATAATATTTGAACTAAATGAAATATTTGCAGGTAATAAATTAAAATTAATATCTGACAGCATCTTATAATAACCGTTTTTCTTTAATTTTTCAGAATTTTTAAATGGCTGAATCTCTAAAGGCTTAAACGAATATGCATAATCAACTGATGATCTATTTTGTTGATCCACTAAGTTTTCAATCTCATAATCATGATGCTCCATTTCATTAAATGAATACGACAATGTTAAATTTTCAACATCATAAAAGTGTTGCTTTTGTTCTGGCGCTCTATCTTTTCTAACTCCAATAAAATTAATACTGGTTCTCTTTGTGTAATCTATAGCTCTACTTTCTATATTTTCTCTTTCAGCAGCGTCGCTTGTGATGTCTAATAACTGGCTTAACTCTATGTCTTGATAAAAAGGATCATATTTTGGAGTTACTGTTTCTTCTCCAACAGCATAATTAAACGGCAAATTAATACCCCATTTTTTAGGTAACAACTGACCTAAATTTATATTAGTAACTACATTATATTGAAAAACATCCTCTCTACTTCTCTCATTAGGACCTTCTTCTATTCCACCAAAACCAATAGTACTAACACGTGTTGTTGCAGAAACATTTGCGAAGTCAGCTAAGTTTGTATCTAAATTTGCAACAGCAGCATAACCACCCTTATTATCCATATCAGAAAGTCTTAATTCATTGAACCAAACTTCTCCTCTCTCGGTTGTGCCTCCATTTTTATTTTTCACACCTACCATAATCGTACGTACTAATCCGAAATTTGGATTCCCTTTAATACCAAGAGTAAGTCTATTATTTGAAGAGCCTATAACTGGATCTTCTTCTTCAACAAAACCTATACCGTTTGGATCAACAATAATTGAAGGGTCATTATTTATGTTTAATATCTTTAATTTAGTTAAAAAATCTAACGGAAGTTCAATTTCATTTTCAAATGGCCAAATTATATCTGCAGCAATTGAACCATGAGGCGTAACTTTTAATGGAATTTCAATTTGATAAAAATTTTCGGTAAAGTCATTTCCAAATCTTAAAAAAGCAACCATTTCATCGTCTGCTAAAGTATTATCTTGCAATGCTTCAGCATGTAAAAACATACGTAATTTTTTAAATTGACGCATATCTACATTTACATTTTTAAAAACAGCTCTAGAATCATTTAACTGTAAACCATTTACATTACCTCCAAGTTTATCATAAACTCTTAACGATAAAGATTGCTCATTTTGATTGATTACCGTATTGTTATTATACAATTGCTCTCTTACTACTCCGGGAGGAGTAACATAATTAATAGGACTCCTGTTTCCGTTTTCTTGTATATTTAAAGCAACTACATCAAAACCTGTATTATCATCATCTGGATCAGGATCTGTCGCATCCAAAGTTCCAGTAAATCTCCTCCATTCTCCTCTAACCAAATCTAAAGCTCCAAAACGCAATGTTACAGCATCTTTGAAACCTGTCATATACATTCTCATAAATCGTATTGACCTAAAATCAGTAATTGGCCCAACTTGATTGGCAGCCGTAAATTCTTGAATTGGAATCTTATATAATATCCATCTTACTTTTCCTGTTGTTCCGTTTGGAAGTGTAATTGCATTATCTTCTCTAACATCTGCGATATAATTTTGTCCTGTAGGAACCGTAGAACCTTCAGGATAATAATCGATAGGCACTTCAAATTTGAAGTAAGCATTAATGGTATTCATTGTATTGTCACGATTAATATCTTCAACATCAGGCAAAGTAGTATTACCCCTATTTGTATCTGTAACATTTACTGGTGAATTTCCCTGAACACCATTGTAATTTCTATAACGATCAACAATTCCTCCATTTGTATTTAAATAAAACTGATAGTTGTCGTTAGAAGGGTCAGGTTGTGCCGCAAATGCCGGAAACTTAATTGCTTCTTCAGCATCAGTTAACCCGTCAAAACCAACATCTTGAATCGCTCTATTGTTTTCATTAGTGTCAAAAGCGTAAATTAATGATTGAGAAGTTGGAATTTCTCCCCAGTTTGTAGCAATTGTAGGTTGTGTTGAACCTACTTCTGGCAAACCATTTTCATATAACTTACGTCCATCTTTTAAAACATCCTCTGCTATTTCCCCTAAGTTAAAAACTAATTTTCCAGTATTTGTAGGGTCTGCAGAAGAGTTTCCATAATAAGGGTCCATTACCCAAAACTGAATATATTCAACATTTGATTGCTCAAAATTTGTTGTATTAATAGACCTCATAATTCCTCCCCAATTATTTGGAGCATCTATAGCAGGAAATTGATTTGTAGCCGCCAATGAAGGATTAAAATTATAAGCACCTCTTTCTAAAGGATAATAACTCAAATCTAATGTGTTTACAACAGTTGATTGTCCTTGAGCAATATTTGTAACAGGGTATAATTCTTCAATAAAAATTCTTCTCGTACTATTAAATGATAAGTCATTATCATTCAAACCACTTGGTGTTTGTGTATAGAAAACAGGATCAATTGAATACCAAGAAAACTTTGCTCTTTTATAACCAATTGATATATCATCTGAAGAAGATTCTGAATCAGCTGGATTCCCATCAAAATCACCTTCTAATGGTACGCTCGCTAAACTCCAAGTATTAGAAGATCTTAAGTCTATAGTTGATTGAGAGCCTTCGAAATCATCTATATAAGTAGTTGCCTCTCCATTAAACTGATCTGCTTTTGAAGCACCAGGTTTTAAATAAGCTATTTCCCCTCTAAATGACAAATTAGACGGGACATCAGTATCGATATTTGGTAATTTATTAACCAACCTAGTCAAGAAAGGCACTTCAGTAGAATAGTTGGTATTTACACCAAAAATTGTATTGTTAATAGATTCTTGTCCGTAGTTTGATTTATTCGTAAAAGGCTTCTCCGATAGGTTTAACAAAGTTGCACCTACTAAAAAGTTTTTATTAAATTGGTGCTCAACATTTACTCCCCAAAACCTTCTTGTTTGTTGCCCAAAAACTGAATTATTTTCAACAGAAATTTCAATTGGAGTATTAGAAGCTTGTAATGATGGATCTAAGATTTGGACTTTACCTAATTGATAATTTACAGTATAATCAACACCTTCAACCAATAATCTACCACCTGCTGTTACTACTACAGAACCTTGTGGGACATTAAAAGCACCTATTGAAATTCCGTCTCCACCAGTAGATTTAAATTTACCACGCAATTGAAATTTATTTTTCTCACTTTCTTGAAGAGCAGACGCTTGTGTAGAAGTATATAAATTTCTAAAAACATATTTACTTTGATTGGAATTATATGTTACGGGCATATTATAATCTTCACCACTACTCGTGTCTAATTTTGAAAATAGATGCTCTCCAAAAGGCTCTTTAGTTGTGAATATAATTCTACCGTATTGAGAATCTATAGTTACTCCAGGTACAAAATCAAAAAAACCATCTCCTCCTGCTTGTGGGTCATTGGTATAATTAAGTTTATCAACATTAAATACTTTCAACAAGGGTGTATCAGCAACATCAGCTGGCAATGGAGTCACTCCAGATTGAGTAATATAATTTAATGGAGACGGATCTGTATATAAAATATTAAATCTAAAATCTTCTTGTTGCAACTGATATGCACCAGGAATTTGATAAATATTTTTCATCATTAAATTCCATGTTGGCATTGTTAAAGCATCATTAGGAACTTTTTGTTTAACCGCTGTTAAATTACTTTTTAATAATTTTAAAAGTAACGCTTGAGAAGTTGGAACTCCAGAAGTACTTACTTGTGTAGCATCTACCCCGTCTGTACCAAATTCACCTACTTGATAAACTTGATCTCCAATGGTATATTGATAAGAAACTGCCAAAACTTCATCATTAGCAAGTTTTTGATTCAATGAAACATAACCTAATTGAGTGTGGAAAGTATATTCAGATGCTGTTAATTTTCTGGCATTTTCAAGTTTAGCATAATCTAAACCTTCATTCATTCCTGTTATATTAAACCCGTTTCCTGCAGTTGCAACTTCTCTAATGTTTGAATTTAAAAAATTACTCCCTATTTGATTTGGATTGAATTTATTATTTGCATTATTAGAAGGTGTATCGGCAGCTGCATTGAAAAAGGTTGGATTTGTTGCTAAGTCAATAGCAACAATTTCTTGAGAATTAACACCTATAACTTGACCTTCTCCAATATCCTGAAGCGCAATGATATTTCTTAAATTATTTTCTGTAGAATTTACCCTGTTTTGTTTATTCGTAACCCAAACTTCAATTCTGTTTATTTGAACCCTACTGTTAACGTATGGATAATTCAAAAGAGCTTTGTCGTATTGTTCTCTAAAATACTGTGATAAAAAGTAATGTCTATCTGAATCATAATCTAATGCAAAAACCTCAAAATCTTGTAATGTTCCTCCTCCTTGAGAAGTAACAGATCGTGTTTGTGATTTTTGTTCAGAGAAAACTCCTGTAACTCTAGTTTTTCCAAATTGGAATTGAGCCTTTACTCCAAATAAACTTTGAGCTCCTCTAATTAAAGAATTAGATAATGGAAAACTCACATTACCAACTTCTAATTTTTGAAGAATATCATCTTCATCTGATCCATATTCTAATTTGATTAAGTTTTGAAAAGCAAAAGTAGATTGAGTGTCGTAATTAATATTTACATTTAATCTAGTTCCTACTTTTCCCTGAAGACCAACACTTATCCTTTGATCAAAATCAAAAGTTGTCGTTTTTCTATTTCTAGGCGAAAATGCAGGGTTATCTTGTTTTGTAAATCTAACTCCTAAATCTAACTCAACAGAACCTGTTGGCTTAATATCAATCGTATTACTTCCGAAAATAGCTTCAAAAAACCTTGAATTTACATAGTATCTAGGTAATAAATCTTTTTTAGCTTCCTCGCTCCCTGCTTTTTTACCATCAATTGCTGCTGATTTTTCCTGGTAATACTTTCGCATTTCTTCACGAAATACCAATTCTTGGTATTGTTCTGGGGTTAAAACAAGTGGGTAATTAATATTAAATCCATCAAATGTATTCGTATAAATATACCTATCTGTTCCAGGGTCATAAGTATATGCCTCTACAATACTTTGTGGATTTGGAACATCAATTCTACCTAAATCAACACCTGTTTTTATAGTGTCATTTTCTTCTTCATTAACTTGAGAAAAGACTAAAAAAGGAGCAATAAAAATAAAAACTTTTATTACTTGTATAAATTTATAAAACGTATTTTTTATAGTTATATTTTTCAAATTTTATAAACTTTTTAATGCTTGTTTTATCAAATCTTCAACAGTAGCATTTGGGGAATCTCTATTGATTTTTTCAATTACTTTTTCAACTGATTTTCTTGTAAAACCTAAAACCTCTAAGGCAGATAACGCTTCTTCTTTATTTGTATTGCTTGCTATAACAGAAACTTCATCTAAATTATAAATTTTTAACACTTTATCTTTTAAATCTAAAATTACTCTTTGCGCTGTTTTAGCACCAATTCCCTTTATACTTTGCACAGTTGCTATGTCATTTGAAGCAATAGCCTGTATAATTTGTTGCGGTTCTAGCGAAGATAGCATTGTTCTGGCAATGTTTGCACCAATACCAGAAACAGATATAAGTAGTTTAAATAATTCTCTTTCTTGCTTTTCAACAAAACCAAATAGTGTATGTGAATCTTCTTTAACTTGAAGAAAGGTAAATAATTTTAAACTTTCACCTTCAGGTAATAAAGAAAAAGTATGTAACGAAATATTAATATGATAACCTAAACCATTACAGTCAATAACCACTCCGGTTGGTGTTTTTTCTACTAGTCTACCTTGTATGTGTGTTATCATGAATTCTGTTTATGTTTGTTACCAAAAATAAAAAATATTATTGATTTACTTGCCTTAATCTTCTTTCCTTTTCTTGAGCATCTACAACCGATACTGCTGCCATATTAACCATTTCTTCTACACTTGCTCCTAATTGAAAAATATGAACAGGCTTATCAAGGCCTAACATTATAGGACCAATAGAATCTGACTTATTTAATTCTTTCATCATTTTGTAAGTAATGTTAGCGGAATCTAAATTAGGGAAAATTAATGTATTTACTTTCTTATCGACTAATTTAGAAAACGGGAACTTACTTTTCAGAAGTTCTGAATTTAGAGCAAAGTCGGTTTGAATTTCTCCATCAACAATTAAATCTGGATAATATTTATGTAAATAAGCAACAGCCTCTCTTATTTTAGAAGAATTTGGATTTACTGACGACCCAAAATTTGAAAACGATACCATTGCAATAACTGGCTCCATTCCAAACATTCTAACTGTTTTTGCTGTCATTAATGCAATTCGAGCTAAGTCTTCGGCAGTTGGATCAGGGTTAATAGCCGTATCCGACAAAAATATAGGCCCTCGACTTGTCATCATCATATTTGTAGTTGCAATTTTAACTACTCCAGGTGCTTTTTCAATTAATTCTAAAACTGGTTTTACAACTGACGGATAACTTCTAGAATAGCCTGTAACAAGTGTGTCGGCCTCGCCTTCGTTTATCATCATTGCTGCAAAATAATTACGCTCACGCATCCATTTTTGAGCATCTAAAAAGGTAAGTCCTTTCCTTTGTCTAGCTTTCCAAAATGATTGAGCATAAATATCTCTCCTGTTTTTTTCTTTTTTAGATTTTGGATCTATAATGGTTACATTTGCATCAAAACCAATTTCTTCTTTTAATTCTTTAATAGTTTCTCTATTCCCTAGTAAAATAGGGATTCCAATTCCTTCTTCAAGAACAATTTGTGCCGCTTTCAATACATCTAAATGATCTGCTTCAGCAAAAACTACACGTTTTGGATTAGTTTTAGCTCTATTGACTAACATACGTATCATCTTATTATCAGAACCTAATCTATCTAATAATTCTTCTTCGTATTTATCCCAATCTTGAATTTCAACTTGCGCAACTCCAGAATCCATTGCTGCTTTCGCAACAGCAGGAGCAACTACTGAAATCAGTCTTGGATCAAAAGGCTTAGGAATGATATAATCTTTACCAAAATTTAATTTAGTCTCTCCGTAAGCAATATTTACTTGTTCAGGAACAGGTGTCTTCGCCAATTCTGCTAAAGCTCGAACAGCAGCCATCTTCATCTCTTCATTAATCTTTGTAGCTCTAACGTCTAGTGCTCCTCTAAAAATATAAGGAAACCCTAAAACATTATTTACTTGATTAGGATGGTCAGAACGACCAGTTGCCATAATAATATCATCACGAGTGGCAATAGCTAAATCATATTCAATTTCCGGTGTTGGATTTGCCATTGCAAAAACAATAGGGTCTTTTGCCATTGAAATAAGCATTTCTGGCTTTAAAACATTTCCTGCCGAAAGTCCTAAAAACACATCAGCATCTTTTAATGCCTCACCAAGTGTGGTATTTGGCATTCCTTTTGCATATTTTTTTTGCAAATCAGACAGATCTGTTCTTTCAGAAGACAAAACACCATCTTTATCAAACATTATAATTTTTTCAGGATTTACTCCTAATAAAACATATAAATTAGCACAAGCTAAAGCTGCTGATCCAGCACCTGAAACTACAACTTTTATCTTGTTTATATTTTTCTCTGCTAATTCTAAAGCATTCAATAAAGCTGCCGATGAAATTATTGCCGTACCATGCTGATCATCGTGCATTACAGGAATATTCAATTCTTCAACTAATCTTCTTTCAATTTCGAATGACTCAGGAGCTTTAATATCTTCGAGGTTAATCCCTCCGAAGGTTGGCGCAATATTTTTAACGGTTTGTATGAACTCTTCAACATCTTTTGTACCTACTTCAATATCGAAAACATCAATATCTGCAAATATTTTAAACAAAAGTGCTTTTCCTTCCATAACTGGCTTCGACGCTTCTGGCCCAATATCCCCCAAACCCAAAACAGCTGTTCCATTTGAAATTACAGCGACTAAATTTCCTTTAGCGGTATATTTATATACATTATTTACATCTTTTGCAATTTCCAAACATGGTTCAGCAACCCCTGGCGAATAAGCCAATGACAAATCTCTTTGTGTAGCATATTTTTTTGTAGGAACTACCTGAATTTTACCAGGTGTAGGTTTAGCATGATATAATAATGCTTCTCTTCTTTTTGTATCTTTATGCATATGATTAAATCTATAGGAACTCACAAAGTTAACATAAGCACGTCAACAAAAAAAATTTAACCCAATTCTTTTACTAAATGAAATTATTAAGAAAAATAAGCTATTTTCTGGCTTTAAATTCTAAAATAGCTTCAAAAGGCTTTAAGGTAATTAATGGCTTTATCTGAATAGGTGTTTTCTTTTTTAAAATTTCATATTGTTCAACAACCGTCATAATTGCCAAAATCATTTCATACATGGCAAAATTATTACCAATACACATTCTTTGACCTGCTCCAAATGGATAATAATTTTTTGAAAATTTAATATTTTCATCTAAAAAACGTTCAGGGACAAACGATTCTGGTTTATCCCAAAAATCAGGATGACGGTGAATTTCGTATACAGAAAATAATAAATTAGAACCCCTTGGCAATTCAAAACCATTAAATTGATCATCTTCTTTATTAATTCTATCGATAAAATATGCAGGTGGATACAGTCGCATTGCTTCTTCAATAACTATTTTAGTATAATTACTGTTTTTTAACCAATGCATAATATCCGAAGATTCATTTTTTACTTTATGAACTTCTTCTAAAATCTTATTTTGGGCTTCTGGATTACGAGCCAATAATTCACACGTAAAAGTTAAAGCATTTGAAGTAGTTTCATGACCAGCAGCAAATAAAATTAAGATTTCATCTAATAATTGAGCTTCTTCCATCGCTTCGCCATCTTCATAACGAGCGTCAAGTAACATATCTAATAAATCATTATACTTAGAAGCACTTTGCTTTCTTTCATTAACCAACCTCCTTAAAATCGCTCTAGATTCGTCAATTAAATCAATATGAAATTTTATTTTGCCAGAAACTTTAAACCACCAACCTAAATAAGGCTGGCGCAATTCTTTAACAAGCATTTGCTGGGTTATTTCTGTTGCATGTTGCAGCTTTTTAATATCGTCTTCTTTAATTTCTGAGCTAAACAAAGATTTCACAACCACTTGAAAAGCCAAATCATTAAAAACTGGAAAAACATCACTTGGTTTATCAGTAACAATATTATTTAGTTCCTTTTGGATAATCGAATGAATTGTATCTAACAAAAGTGCTAATTGACTTTTGTGAAAAGCAGGTTGGATTAACTTTCTTTGTTTTTGCCATTTTTCACCTTCGGCAGTTAACAAACCTTTTCCAATATATTTCGCTAAATCTCTAGTTTGAATGGGCGACTTTGTATAATTTTTTTGGTTTTTTTGGAGCACATAACTCAACAGTTCAGCATCACGAGTAAAAATAACCGATTTTCTAAAACCAATTTTCAATCTGAAAGAGTTGCCGTGTAAAAGAAAATTAGAGTTATGAAACGGTAATGGATTTCGTAATATAGAAACCGAATGTCTGAGGAACTTTAGGAACGAGACTTCAGGAATTTGTTTTAAAACTCTCATTATTTCTATTTAATATTAAAAAAGACCTCCTTGAATGTTGTTTTTAACTTTCCCTAAGTGCCTGTATGCTTTTTCAGTTACTTCACGACCTCTTGGCGTTCTCATTAAAAATCCTTCTTGAATTAAAAAGGGTTCATAAACTTCTTCAATTGTCTCGCTACTTTCTGAAACAGCCGTTGCAATAGTAGTCAAACCAACAGGTCCACCTTTAAACTTATCAATAATTGTTATTAGTATTTTATTGTCCATTTCATCAAGTCCATTTGCATCTACATGAAGTGCTTTCAAAGCAAATTTTGAAATTTCTATATCAATACTACCATTTCCTTTTATTTGAGCAAAATCTCTAACTCTTCGCAGTAAGGCATTTGCAATACGTGGAGTCCCCCTACTTCTTCCAGCAATTTCAATGGCAGCCTCAGTAGTTATAGGCATTTTTAAAATTGACGCACTTCTTTCAACAATTGAAGTCAAAAGTTCTGTATTATAATATTGCAAACGACTTTGTATACCAAAACGAGCACGCATGGGCGCAGTTAACAAACCTGAACGAGTGGTAGCACCAACAAGTGTAAAAGGGTTAAGATTGATTTGAACGGATCTAGCATTTGGACCAGACTCAATCATAATGTCAATTTTAAAGTCCTCCATAGCAGAATATAAATATTCCTCAACAATTGGACTCAAACGATGAATTTCATCTATGAAAAGAATATCTCTTTCTTCTAAATTTGTCAATAAACCAGCTAAATCCCCTGGTTTATCTAGAACAGGTCCAGAAGTAATTTTGATTCCAACACCTAATTCATTAGCCAAAATATTTGCCAAGGTAGTTTTACCTAAACCTGGAGGGCCATGAAATAAAGTATGATCTAACGCTTCCTCTCTTAAATTTGCAGCTTGTACAAATACTTGCAAATTTTCTAAAACTTGTTCCTGACCAGCAAAATCATCAAAAGACAAAGGCCTTAATGCCTTTTCGACATCAATCTCTTGAGGAGTAAACCTATCTTTATTTGGGTCTAAATTCTCATTCATAAGACAAATATAAGCAAACTTAAAACAAAAATACCTTTCCAAAATGGAAAGGTATTTTATATATTTTTATAAATTTTAATGATGTAATTCTTCTTCACCTTCCATCATAGGAACAGTTTGAGGCACAAAATCATCCTCGTGACCTGGTTTACTATAGTCATATGGCCAACGATGTACTTCAGGGATTTCTCCAGGCCAGTTACCATGTATGTGCTCAACTGGCGTAGTCCATTCTAAAGTATTAGATCTCCATGGATTTTGTGTTGCTTTTTTACCATAAAACATACTATAAAATATATTCCAGAAGAAAACAACTTGGAAAGAAGCACCAATAATAGCAAAAACAGTAATTAAAACATTCACATCTGCTAATTCATCAAACAATGGGAATGCAGAGTTAGTATAGTAACGTCTTGGTAAACCAGCCATTCCTATAAAGTGCATTGGGAAGAAAACTCCGTAAGCACAAACTACAGTTACCCAAAAGTGAACATACCCTAATGTTTTATTAAGCATTCTACCAAACATTTTTGGATACCAGTGGTAAACACCCGCAAAGAATCCATAAAGTGCAGATATACCCATTACTAAATGGAAATGCGCAATAACAAAATATGTATCATGAACGTTAATATCTAACGTACTATCTCCTAAAATAATTCCCGTTAAACCACCTGTAATAAATGTAGAAACAAACCCAATTGAAAACAACATTGCTGTGTTTAATTGTAAATTTCCTTTCCACAAAGTAGTTATCCAGTTGAATGCTTTTACAGCTGATGGGATTGCAATTAATAAAGTTGTAAATGTAAATACAGATCCTAAGAAAGGATTCATACCTGAAATAAACATGTGGTGACCCCAAACAATTGTAGATAAAAATGCAATTGCAATAATAGAAGCAATCATGGCACGGTAACCAAAAATTGGTTTACGTGAACTTGAAGCCATAATTTCTGACACAAGACCCATTGCTGGCAAAATCACAATATATACTTCAGGGTGACCTAAGAACCAAAATAAATGCTCAAATAAAACTGGAGAACCACCTTGATAATGTAAAACTTCACCTGCAATAAAAATATCTGACAAGAAGAATGATGTTCCAAAACTTCTATCAAAAATTAACAATAATGCTGCTGAGAATAAAACAGGGAATGAAATAATACCAATAATTGCTGTAACAAAAAATGCCCAAACAGTTAAAGGTAAACGCGTCATTGTCATTCCTTTTGTTCTTAAATTGATAACTGTAACTACATAATTCAAAGACCCCATTAACGAAGAAGCAATAAATATAGCCATAGAAACCAACCAAAGTGTCATACCTGTACCTGAACCTGGTATAGCTTGTGGCAAGGCACTTAAAGGAGGATAAATTGTCCATCCTGCAGATGCCGGTCCAGATTCTACAAATAAAGAAGCGATCATAATAACAGAAGAAACAAAGAACATCCAGTATGAAATCATATTCATAAACCCAGACGCCATATCTCTAGCTCCAATTTGTAAAGGAATTAACAAGTTACTAAACGTTCCACTTAATCCAGCAGTAAGTACAAAAAACACCATTATAGTACCGTGAATTGTAACTAATGCTAAATAAATATCATTTTTCATAACTCCACCCGGAGCATAATCTTCGCCTAAAAATATTTTAAATATCTCAAAAGATTCTTCTGGCCAAGCAATTTGCATACGGAAAAAAATAGACATCATAACTCCTATGATTCCCATTAACATTCCTGTAATTAAATATTGCTTAGCAATCATCTTATGATCAATACTAAAAACATATTTAGTAATGAAAGTTTCTTTATGATGACCGTGTTCGTGTGCTGACATAATCTTATTCTAAAATTAAAAACCTAAATTATTTTATAACTTGTGCAACTACCATAGCAGAATCAACAATCGCTACCGGAGCAACAACTTTAACTTCAACTGGAGCTGGTGCATTAGCATCTTTCCAAACTTGTGTAACAGTAGGCTTTTCAGCTAACCATTTTTTGAAATCCTCAGGAGTATCAACTACTATTTTCATTTGCATGTTATAGTGTGAGGCTCCACAAATCTTATTACATAATAATAAATAATCAAAAGTGTAAGGATCTAAAGCAGCTTTACCTTCAGCAACGAGCTTAAGGCTTTTTGCAGCTCTAATTTTATTGATTTTAATTACTTTAGCAACAATTTTTTCGTCTAAACGCATTTCAGCAGTTGTAACCGTAGGAACAAAAGCGAATTGGGTAACCATTCCCGGAACACAATTCATTTGCGCTCTAAAATGTGGCATATAAGCAGAGTGCAAGACGTCTTGAGAACGAAACTTAAATACAACTTTTTTACCTGTTGGAATATGTAATTCACTAACTGCCTTATCATCGTTTGCAGCAGGATCTTCCAAATCTACACCCAAAGTATTTACACCCTCAATATATCTTACGTTAGCCTTACCTAATGTATTATCTTCACCAGCATATCTAGCTTCCCAAGCAAATTGTTTAGCGTAAACTTCTACATACATTACATCTTCCTCTTCATCATAATACATAATATCATTCCAAGTATATAATCCATAAAGAATTAAACCAGAAAGTACAATTACCGGAATAATAGTCCAGATTGCTTCTAACTTATTGTTATCCGCTAAATACAATGCCTTTTGACCTTCTTTACCACTATATTTATGTGTAAAATAATGTAATAAGAACTGTGTTATAGTTTGTACGAAGAAAATTAATGCCATCGAAATGTTCATTAAATTATCTACTTCAGGACCATGAGCAGAAGCTGGAGTTCCTAAAACTAAATCTCCCCATACAACTAGAGAATAAATTGTAAATACATAAATGAAACCTAAAAAGGCAAACATTAAATAACCGTTAACCTTATTATCGTAATCATTAGCAACTCCAGAATCATCTTTTGAAGTACCAACTTGAGATAGGTCGAAAATTTTAGTCAATTGCCAAACTGCAATTCCAATTAAAGCTAAAACTAAGAATATCAATAAACTTGTCATTTGTTTATTTCTTTA
Organism: Flavobacterium sp.; assembly: GCF_034111225.1. Taxonomy (GTDB): domain Bacteria; phylum Bacteroidota; class Bacteroidia; order Flavobacteriales; family Flavobacteriaceae; genus Flavobacterium. Next base: position 559,435 of record NZ_JAWUXR010000011.1, read on the forward strand.
AATATTAATAATGAAAATGTTTGCTCTCTTCAATATATGGGTTCCCTTTTGCAACAAGTGGAGCTTTTGTTAAAGCAGTAAACACTACAAAAATAAACAAACCTAAGAAGAACAACAATGAACTAATTTCTGGAATTCCTATATACCATTGATCACCAACAGTTGCAGGCATAATCATGTTGAAAAAATCAAGATAATGACCAAATAAAACAACAATACCAGCCATAACAATAATCCAAGTTAATCGCTTAAAGTCCGTGTTGATTAAAATTAAAAATGGAAATACAAAATTCATAACTAACATTCCAAAAAATGGTAAGTTATAATTTTCGATTCTTGTTACATAGTAAGTAACTTCCTCTGGAATATTAGAGTACCAAATTAACATGAATTGAGAAAACCATAAATAAGTCCAGAAAATACTAAATCCAAACATAAATTTAGCTAAATCATGTATGTGACTTGTATTTACTTCTGGCAATAAATCTTTTGATTTCAAATATAATGCTACAAATGCAATAACTGTAATTCCACTAACTACAAAACTTGCAAACACATACCATCCAAACAATGTACTGTACCAATGTGGGTCAACAGACATAATCCAATCCCAAGACATGATAGATTCTGAAACAATAAAGAATACTAAAAACATTGCAGAGATATTGAAATTCTTTTTGAAGAATAAATTATCAGTTGCATTATCTTGAGCAATTGAGTTTTTTCTTGAAAAGTAACGATATAAATTCCAAACAATTAGGAAAAAAGCAGCTCTACCAAGAAAGAAAGGCACATTTAAGTATCCTACTTTACCTTGTAATAAATGATCTTTAGCTACAACAGCTTCGTCCATCCAAACAAAAATACCATTATGTCCAAGATGCATACCGGCAGCTACAAGAACTAGAAAGAAAATAATAGAACCTGGCAACAAATAACTTGTTATCCCTTCCATTACTCTAAAAAGAACTGGTGACCAACCCGCCTGTGAAACATATTGAATAGCATAAAATGCTAAAACACCTACTGAAATTAACATAAAGAAAATACAAGCAACATAAAATGCAGCCCATGGCTTATTTTGTTGTTGATGTAATACGTGTTCTAAATGTTCTTTATGTTCAGCAGCTGCATGTGCATCATGAGCATCTGCGCCATGATGAGCTGTTGCATCTGCATGAGCATCATGCCCATGGTCAGCGCTTAATATCTGTTCAACTTCTTCAATCGTTTTTGGAGCTTTCATAAAGCCAACCCCAATACCAATTACCCCTACAATCATAAGGATAAGAGAAAAAGTTTTTAATTTACTTGAAAATGTATACATATCAATGATTTTCAAAAAAGTGTTTTACAATTATAATTCAGACTTCAGTTTCAAAACGTAATCAGCAACTTGCCATCTTTCTTCTTTAGAAAGTTGGTTTGCATGAGAACCCATAGAATTTAACCCATAAGTCACTACGTGAAAAATACTACCAACCGTTACCTCTCTATCAGCATAACTAGGAACTCCTAGAAATTTTTCTCTTTTAACTAAGGTTCCTTTTCCGTCTCCTTTTTCTCCGTGACAAATTGCACAATAAATATTGAACAATTCTTTACCTTTTTCTGTATTTCCAGAAATACTATCTAAAGGCGAAGTAGTTATTGTTTTAGAAAGCAAATAACCTTCTGGCGTATTTGGTATTTCATAAGGAACGAATCCTCTTTTTATAGAACCTTCTGCTGGTAATTGACCTTCTTTTCCTTTTAAACCATTTTCAGAATTAAATGCATCTGACTCTGAATAAGTTTCATATGCAACTGATTCATACATGTTAGGAAAAAACTGGTAGTTTGGTTTCGATTTATCAAAGCAAGATGTTGCTATGAATGACAAACCTAATACAGCTACTATTTTATATAAGCTTTTCATATCTTGATATTAATGCTTTTCGATTACTTTAACTTCTACTGCTCCTGTAGATTGGAAAAAAGAAACTAATTCTTCTTCGTTTCCATGAATACCAACTTCCATTAAAAAATGGTCATCTGTAGTTCTTACATCAGGATTTTCAGCTTGTTTAAATGGCCATAATTTACTTCTCATATAAAAAGTAATAACCATTAAGTGGGCTGCAAAAAATACTGTCATTTCAAACATAATAGGAACGAATGCAGGCATGTTTTGCAAATAACTAAAACTTGGTTTACCACCGATATCTTGTGGCCAATCATGAATCATGGTAAAATACATCATGAAAGTACCAACTGAAATTCCAACTACACCATACATAAATGATGCAATAGCAAGTCTTGTTGGCGCTAATCCCATAGCTTTGTCTAGTCCGTGTACTGGAAAAGGTGTATAAACCTCTTCGATATGATGATGAGCTGCTCTTGTTTGCTTTACAGCATCCATTAAAACATCGTCATCATTATATATAGCGTGTATAACTTTATTACTCATGATATTAATGATTATCTGAATTATGACCGTTTGCTTCTCTTGCTCTCTTATAATTATCTCCAGAAGATTTTAAAATAGTTTTAACCTCTGCTTGAGCAATTACTGGGAAACTTCTAGAATATAATAAGAATAATACAAAGAAGAATCCGATAGTTCCTATAAATATACCTGCATCAACAAATGTTGGTTGGAACATTGTCCATGATGATGGTAAATAATCTCTATGTAAAGAAGTAACAATAATTACGAAACGTTCAAACCACATACCTACGTTTACAACGATAGAAATGATAAATGAAGCCATAATACTTGTTCTAATTTTCTTAAACCACATTACTTGTGGAGAAACAACATTACACGCCATCATTAAGAAATATGCCCACCAGTAAGGACCAGTTGCTCTATTTAAAAATGCGTATTGTTCATATTCTACACCAGAATACCAAGCAATGAATAACTCCGTAATATAAGCACAACCAACTATAGAACCAGTAATCATGATTACAATATTCATTAATTCGATGTGTTGAACTGTAATATAATCTTCTAGGTTTGATACTTTTCTCATGATGATTAACAAGGTATTAACCATTGCAAATCCTGAAAATACAGCTCCCGCCACAAAATATGGAGGAAGGATTGTTGTATGCCAACCTGGCACAATAGAAGTTGCGAAGTCAAAAGATACAATTGTATGTACAGAAAGTACAAGAGGAGTGGCTAAACCAGCTAATACTAATGAAACTTCTTCAAAACGTTGCCAGTCTTTTGCTCTACCACTCCATCCAAAAGAAAGTATAGAATATACTCTTTTTGTGAAAGGAGTAATTGCTCTATCTCTAAGCATTGCAAAATCAGGCAGTAAACCAGTCCACCAGAACACTAACGATACTGATAAATATGTTGAAATTGCAAATACATCCCAAAGTAATGGTGAGTTAAAGTTAACCCACAATGAACCAAATTGATTTGGAATAGGTAAAACCCAGTATCCTAACCATGGACGACCCATGTGAATAATTGGAAACAAACCTGCTTGCATTACAGAGAAAATTGTCATTGCTTCTGCAGAACGGTTAATTGCCATTCTCCATTTTTGACGGAATAACAATAATACTGCTGAGATTAAGGTTCCGGCGTGACCAATACCAACCCACCAAACGAAGTTAGTAATATCCCAAGCCCAACCAATTGTTTTATTTAATCCCCAAGTTCCTATACCTGTAGTGATGGTATAAATCATACAACCTAATCCGTAAAGAAAAGCAGCTAATGCGATTGAAAATACAATCCACCATTGCTTATTAGCTCTACCTTCAACAGGTGCTGCAACATCTACAGTAACATCGTGGTAAGATTTACTTCCTACTACTAAAGGCTTTCTAATGGGTGCTTCGTAATGAGACGACATATCCTTTATATTGTTTCTTAATTAATAATTATTTATCGTTTCTAACTTTAACATGGTAGATTACATTTGGTTTTGTACCAATGTGCTCTAATAAGTGATACATACGGTCATCTTCTACTAAAGCAGCAACTTGACTTTCTTTATCGTTTATGTCTCCAAAAACCATTGCTCCGCTTGAACAAGCAGCAGAACATGCCGTTTGGAATTCACCATCTTTTACTAATCTACCTTCACGCTTAGCGTTTAACTTAACCGCTTGAGTCATTTGGATACACATAGAACATTTCTCCATAACTCCACGTGAACGAACATTAACATCTGGATTTAATACCATACGTCCTAAATCATCATTCATATGATAATCAAATTCGCTGTTTTTGTTGTATAAGAACCAGTTGAATCTTCTAACTTTATATGGACAGTTGTTTGCACAGTAACGAGTACCTACACAACGATTATAAGCCATTTGATTTTGACCTTCTCTACCATGAGATGTTGCAGCAACAGGACAAACTGTTTCACAAGGTGCATGATTACAGTGTTGACACATAACAGGCTGGAAAGCCACTTGAGGATTTTCTGACGGATCTTCCATTGCAGCTAAAGTACTTACCGAATCCATAAGACCAGTAGTTCCTCCCTTAAGTTTGTTATCCCCATCAAAAGTTTCTTGAGAAGAATAATATCTATCAATACGCAACCAGTGCATATCTCTACTTCTTCTTACTTCATCTTTACCTACAACAGGAACGTTATTTTCTGCATGACATGCAATAACACAAGCTCCACATCCAGTACACGCATTCAAATCAATAGACAAATTGAAATGATGACCTGTTGATCTGTCAAATGAAGTCCATAAATCTACTTCTGTAGCAGGAGTTTCTTTATGATCTAAAGACACCATTGGAACTGGGTTCCAAACAGCAGAATCTTTAGAATTAAATATCTCTAAGGTAGTTTCTTTGATGATATCACCTCTACCCATTAATGTTTTTTGCAATTGAACACAAGCAAATTCATGTTCACCTTCTTCTTTAGCAATAGAAACAGTTTGATTCGCATTTAAGTTAGCATACAATTCATATGCATTAACACCTACTTGCATTTCTTGCTTCATAGAAGCTTTTTTACCGTAACCAAAAGCTAAACCAACAGTTCCCTTAGCTTGACCTGGTTGAATAATAACAGGCACTTTATTCAAAGTAGTATTCCCAACTTTTAAAGTAACATAACTACCATTTAAACCACCATTAGCTACGTTCCAATTTTCTAACCCTGATTTTTCAGCATCAGCTTTAGAAACCGTAACGTAATTATCCCAAGAAGCTCTTGTGATTGGATCAGGAAACTCTTGTAACCATGGGTTGTTTGCTTGTTGACCATCTCCCATTCCTGTTTTAGTATACAATACCAAATCAAGTCCAGTAGATTTTGAAGAAGCTAATTTTGAAGCAGAAGCTGATGCATCTACAACACTTGCAGATAAAGGTGCAACTTCAGAAACAGCAAAACCATCATGAACCGTTTGATTCCAAGTTTTTCCGTTTAACTGACTTGCAGCAAAACCTTTTAAATAATCGTGATAAGAAGTAGCATTTTCAGTTAATGATAATAAAACTTCTTGTAATTGTTTTGTATCGAATAATGGACGAATTGTTGGTTGCATTACACTATAATGTCCTCTTTTAAGAGCAATATCTCCCCAAGATTCTAAATAATGTGGCGCAGCAGCAGCAATACTAGTTACACTAGCTGTTTCATCTTCCTTCATTGAGAAAGCAACAGAAAGTTTTACTTTTTTAAGTCCAGCAACAAACTCTTTTGAATTTGCTAAAGTATAAACCGGATTCACACCGCTCATAATTAGAGTATGAACAGAACCAGCATTCATATCAGTTACTAATTGAGCAACTGCCTTTGCATCTCCTTTTCTAGTTAAACGAGCTGCAGAAGGATTGAAAGATTCAGAAGAGATTGCAATATTAATAGCCAAAACTAATAATTGTGCGTCTTTATCATCTAAACCAGAAACCAAAACTCCTTTAGAACCAGCTGCTTTTAATTGGCTCGCAGCTTTAGTAACTAAATCTTCGTTTGAAATTTTAGCAGTTACAACTGAAGAACCAGTAATAGTATTATAAATTTTTACTAAAGCTAATTTTTGCTCCGTAACATTTAACGGAATTCTTTTATCTGCATTTGCACCAGCTAAAGACATATTTGCCTCTAATTGGAAGTGCTTAGACATTTTACCTTGTTTAGGCACACGTCCTCTTGAATAAGAAGCATCATAACCTCCACCTTGCCAATCACCTAAGATATCAGCTCCAACAGAAACGATTACGTCTGATTTTGAAAAATCATAATCAGCTAACCCTCTTACACCATAAACAGATTGAAAAGCATCTAAAGCATTTGACTCTGAAACCGCATCATAAACCACTTTCTTAACAGATGGATATTTTGCAACTAAATCAGCAATCAATGCATCAGTAGATGGACTTGCAATAGTATTAGTTAACAACACTACGCTTCCGCCTTTAGCTTTTGCGTCTTCTAATGAAGATTTTATTTTAGAGGTAACTTCTGACCAAGCAGCGTCTTTACCTGCAATTTTTGATTGCTTTAAACGTAAGCTATCATATAATGAAAGTACAGATGCATGAACTCTAGCGTTTGCTCCAGAAACAGCTCCTTCTAATTTATTGTTTTCAACTTTAATTGGACGACCTTCGCGAGTCTTAATTAAAATGTTAGCGAAATCAAAACCATCAGCAATTGTAGTTGCATAATAATCTGCTACACCCGGAATTACTTCTTCTGGCTGTATAACATAAGGAATTGATTTCACAACCGGACCTTCACAAGCAGCTAACGAAGCGGCCGCAGTACTAAATCCAACGTATTTCAAAAAGTCACGACGAGAAGTTGATGCATTTGCAAGTGAATCTTTATCTCCTAAAAACTCATCTACAGGAATTTGCTCAACAAACTCATTGTTTCTTAGCGTCTCAACAATAGAACTATTTTCGTTTAGTTCTTCAACACTTTTCCAGTATTTTTTGTTTGATGCCATATTATATATAGATATTAAACTTCTTAATTATTATTAATAGTGGCATTTACCACATTCTAAACCTCCCATTTGCGCAGCAGTTAAACTACTAACACCATATTTCTTAGAAAGCTCTTCGTGTACTTTTTTATAGTACTCATTATCTTCAACCTTCACATTTGTTTCTCTGTGACAGTTAATACACCATCCCATAGTTAATGGAGAATGTTGCTTCATGATTTCCATTTCTTCAACAGGACCATGACATTTTTGACATTCAACACCTGCAACAGTAACGTGTTGTGAGTGATTAAAGTAAACGAAATCAGGTAAATTATGAATTCTAATCCATTTCACCGGAGTAGTTTTTCCTGTATATTTTTGAGCTGACTTATCCCAACCAACTGCGTCGTATAACTTTTGAATCTCATTATTATAATCAACTCCATATTCATTTCCTTCCGCCAATGTTTCAGGAGTAACCTCACCAATGTTTTTATGACAATTCATACAAACATTTAATGATGGAATATTAGAATGCTTACTAACTCTTGCAGCTGAGTGACAGTACTTACAATCTATCTCATTATCACCTGCGTGAATTCTGTGAGAATAATGAATTGGTTGTATTGGCTCATAATCTTGATCTACACCAACCTGCATTAAATATCCGTATGCAAAATATGCAGACATCAATAGAAACAAGACTGCTGTTACCAAAACTAAAAATTGATTTTTAGCATATGCTTTCCATATTGGTAAAGATTTTTCTTTAGAAGCAACTTCAATACCATTAGAATTAGCAATTTTAGTTAAAACATTTCTAACCAAGAACAACATAACAACTAACATCAACAACACTAAAGAAAGCGCAGCTAATATTATATTGTTTGAAATTCCAGAATCAGAATTGGCTGATGCATTTTCCATACTTGGAACAGGTCCAGTAGGCGTTGGCAAAACTTCTGAGGTATAAGCTAAAATATTATCAATGTCAGCATTTGACAATTGAGGAAAAGCAGTCATTGCAACTTTTCCGTTTTCTTCATACACCTTTACTGCTTGAGCATCTCCTGACTTAATAAGGTCACTACTGTTTTTTACCCATTTATACAACCATTCTTTATCATACTTATCCGCTACACCACGAAGCGCAGGCCCCGTTGCTTTAGCATCTAATTTATGACATGCTGCACAATTAGCATTAAACAACTCTTTACCCTTTACTGCATCTGCTCCTGCCGTAACAGGAACTGCCGCATCTTCAGCAGCATCTTGAGAATACATAGATAAAGAAAAAGATAGCAATAAAGCTAAACTGAAGAAAATCTTTGAAAACGACTTATGGTTACCCACCTTTTTCATATTTAATTAATGATTATCGACAAAATTGGTACGATATTAGTTATAATAACTACTATAAAAATATCGCACTTTAATTTTAAACTCCGACAAAAATACAATATTCGGACTATTCTAAAAACCTTAATATTATCTTAAAATGTAATTTATATTTATTCTAAATAATTTGAGGGGTTTTGAATTCTATTTTTAGTTGTATTTTTGTTTTAAATATAATTCATTATGAGAAATTTAGCACTTAGACCAATTCTACTTATCAGTTTCATATTCTTATTGTTAAGCTCAAAAACTTTTGCACAAGAATCAAAAACTACTGTTGAGCAAGATGCAAAATTCCAACTTTTACTTAAAGAAAAACAAAAAATAAATAATAACATATCTATTACAGATAGTTATAAAATTCAAATATTTTATGGTTCTGGAGAAGAGTCTAAAAAGAAACTTTCTGAATTTAAAAGAGATTTCAAAGACATTGAGGGCACAATAATATACTCAAATCCTACTTACAAAGTATATGTAGGGAATTACAAGTCTAGACTTCATGCTGAAAAGGTATTAATAGACATTAAAAAGAAATATCCGAGTGCGCTTTTAATAAAACCAGGTAAATAAATGATTTTAAATAAAATTATATTATTTTTATTATTCACCTTATTTGGTTTGCAATTATTTTTTCAAAATGCAGATGGATTAGTCCATAAATTTATTGAATTAAGACAATCCTATATTATTGAAAAAACAAATTGCAAGACTACTTTTGTTTTTTCAAAAAAGGAATATTTATTGCTAAAAGGGACTAAAGAAATCATTGTAGACAATATTTATTACGATATAAAAAAAGTAGATCATTTAAAGAATACGATAAAATTATTTGTAATTGAAGATAAAAATGAAAGTTTTGTAAAATACCTCAGTTATTCTTTAAAAAAAGAAAAATCAAAGAAAAACAAAGCAAAACTTAAAAGAGGAATTACCCTATCTTTAACTTTTCAGGAGGAAATTAAAAATAATTTTATCACAATTGACGGAAGACAAAATAATTTTTATTTTGAACAAAATAAGAACATCAAAGTAGTTATCCCTATACTTAAACCGCCAATTGTTTAAAAAGATTTCAGATTAGAGTACAAAAACTAAACAAAGACTTTTAAATAATTAAAATATCTAATGAAAAAATTAATAAACTTAACCTTATTGATAGTGTTTTCTTTTGGGTTTTCCCAAACACAAAAAGACACAATTAAAACCAATCAACTTGAAGAAGTTATCGTAGTAACTAACAAAGTGCCGAGGTCGAAAGAATTGATTCCATTTCAAATTGAATCTGTTTCTCAAAAAGAAATTGAATTTCAGAACTATCAAAACACTGCTGATTTATTAGCCAATTCAGGAAATTTACACGTGCAAAAATCACAACAAGGCGGTGGAAGTCCAACTATTAGAGGTTTTGAATCTAGTAGAGTTCTTTTAATGGTAGACGGAGTAAGAATGAATAATTTAATTTTCCGTTCAGGACATTTGCAAAATGCAATTACAGTTGACGAAAATTTACTTGAAAATGTAGATATATTTTATGGACCAACCTCTACTCTTTTTGGAAGTGATGCACTTGGTGGAACTGTAAGCATGAATACTAAAAAAGCAAAGTATTTAAGCAGTAATACTAAGTTTTTAAGCGGTAACGCTTCTACTCGATATGGTTCAGTAAATGAAGAAAAATCTGGTTATTTTGATTTGAATTTTGCAGGAACAAATTGGGCATCCTTGACTTCATTTTCTTATAATGATTTCGGTGACTTAAGAATGGGGAAAAAAAGAAATAAAAACAATCCTTACTTTGGAGAAAGAGACTATTATGTAGAGACCGTAAACGGAGTTGATATTTTAGTGGCAAATGAAAATAAATATATTCAGAAAAACTCCGCTTTCAAACAGTATAATTTTATGCAAAAATTGGCTTATAAAACGGCCAAAGGATTTGAACACGGCTTAAACTTTCAATACTCAACTTCAACAGATGTTCCAAGATATGATAGATTAACAGACGTCTCGTCTTCTACAGGTTTGAAAAATGCAGAATGGTATTATGGACCACAAAAGAGATTACTTGCAATTTACAGTTTATCTAAAGAAAAACTTATTTTAAACAGTGACTTTAAAGTAGACTTTGCCTACCAAAACGTAGAAGAAAGCAGACACAATAGAAGATTTGGAAATTACAACTTGCAAAACAGAACGGAAAAAGTAAACATGTTCTCTACGTCTATAGATTTACATAAAAAATTCACAAAGGGAGAGCTATTTTATGGTTTAGAATCATATTATGAAACCCTAAAATCTGATGCGTACTCAAACAACATAAATACGGGAGCTGTTTCAAATATTGATACTCGTTACCCAAATGGAAACAATTATATGATGAGAAATGATTTTTATATTTCTTATAATGAAAAGTCAACCGCTAAAACAGCATGGAACTTAGGCGCAAGAGCTGGATACACTTTACTACACAGTAGCATTGATGATGATGCATTTTTTCCATTGCCTTTTAACTCAATTAACCAACAAAACTTTACTTACAGCGCAACCGCTGGTTTAATCCATCAACCTTCTAAAAATGTTGATTTAAAAACAAATATTAGTAGTGGTTTTAGGGTTCCTAATATTGATGATTTAGCTAAAGTATTTGAGTCTGGTGGAGGATATGTTATTGTTCCAAATGCAGATTTAAGTCCAGAAAAAACCATAACTACAGATTTAGGCTTTGTAATCAAAAGCAACAACAAACGTTTTCAACTAGAAAACACGTATTTCTATACACGCTTTTTTGACGCTATTGTAACTGATAATTTTATATATGAAGGCCAATCTACTATTTTATATAACGGAGTTAACAGTCAAGTTTTAGCGAATCAAAATAAAGGGAAAGCTTTTGTAACAGGGTTTTCAACTAATTTAAAAGCATATCTATTTGAAAATTTACAATTAAACGGATCATTTAATTACACTTTAGGAAGAATTACTGAAGATAGCGGAAGAAGCCCTTTAGACCACATTCCTCCTTTTTACGGAAAACTTGGTTTGAATTATGCTAAACGCTGGGGAACACTTGAAGCTTATATACTTTTCAATGGTAAAAAACCTATTAGTGATTACTACTTAAATGGTGAAGATAACGAACAATACGCTCCTAATGGAGGAATGCCAGCTTGGGAAACATACAATTTCAAAACGGCATTTAACATCATTAGAGGCGGAACTTTATTTGTTGGTGTAGAAAACATATTAGATACACAATACCGCGTTTTTGCATCAGGAATCAATGCTCCTGGAAGAAATATTTACGGCGGAATAAAATATAGTTTTTAAGATAAATCCTTTTTTAATTAAAAATTCGCTTACATTAATCTGTAAGCGAATTTTTTTTATTCTTTTTTACAAAGTGGAAAAGGTCCTCCAGGCAAAGCATAGCCTTTTGGGTATTCTTTATTATAAACAGTCAACATGCTGTAATAGCAGTTTTTTACTGAAGAAACAATTTTTACTTTAATTCTTTCACCTACTTCAAAATTTGAAGTATTACTTAGTATTTTAACACAAATCAAATCGTACTCACAATCGTTTATCCAATTAACATCCCAAATCATTTCTAAATTTTCATCCTCATAACTTTTTTGCACAGAACCATTTCTAACTGAAATTTTATCTGGCATAGAAGGGTAGTAAAAACTTCCATTTTTAAACCTTTCACATTCTTTATTTTGAGCAGAAAAAAATGTAGAAATTAATAACGCTATAAGGAGAAATCGTATTTTCATAAGGAACTATTTATAGTATAAATATAAACAAAAAAATCCCAAGTGAAAACTTGGGATTTTATATTTATAAAATTGAAAGGTATTATCTCAATTTCTTTTTAACTTCTATTTCATGGAAACATTCGATAACATCAAGCTCATTAAGGTCGTTATATCCTTTAATTTGCATACCACAATCATATCCTTTAGAAACATCCTTAACGTCATCTTTAAATCGTTTTAAAGCAATTAATTCTCCAGTATATATTACAACACCCTCTCTAATTAAACGAATCTGTCCATTTCTTAAGATTTTACCATCAGTAACCATACAACCTGCAATAGTACCTACTTTAGAAATTTTGAATAATTCTCTAACTTCTGCAGTTCCTGTAATTTCTTCTTTCAATTCTGGAGAAAGCATTCCTTCCATTGCATCTTTTAAATCATCAATAGCAGCGTAAATAATTGAATAGTTACGGATATCGATTTCTTCTTTTTCAGCAAGTTGCTTAGCATTTCCTTGAGGACGAACGTTGAATCCAATAATAATTGCATCAGAAGCCGAAGCTAATAACACATCAGATTCAGTAATTGCACCTACACCTTTATGAATAATATTGATTTGAATTTCTTCTGTTGACAATTTAGAGAACGAATCAGCTAAAGCTTCTACAGAACCATCCACATCTCCTTTAAGGATTATGTTTAACTCTTTAAATTGACCTAATGCAATACGACGACCGATTTCTGCAAGCGTAATGTGCTTTTGAGTACGAACAGATTGCTCACGTTGTAATTGCGTACGTTTTGCAGCAACTTGTTTTGCTTCTCTTTCATCATCATAAACAGAAAACTTATCACCTGCTGTTGGCGCTCCATCTAAACCTAATATAGAAACTGGAGTTGACGGACCTGCAACAGTAACATTGTTACCACGTTCATCATACATCGCTTTAATTTTACCATGGTTTTTACCTGCTAACATGTAATCTCCAATTTTTAAAGTTCCGGCTTGTACTAATATTGTTGACACATAACCTCTACCTTTATCTAATTGTGCTTCTACAACTGTACCAATGGCATTTTTATTTGGATTTGCTTTAAGCTCTAAAACTTCTGCTTCAAGCAATACTTTTTCTAATAATTCTTTAACCCCAGTACCCATTTTTGCAGAAATATCATGCGATTGGTATTTACCTCCCCAGTCTTCAACTAGTAAGTTCATTGCCGCAAGTTTTTCTTTAATTTTTTCAGGGTTTGCTGTTTGTTTATCTACTTTATTAATTGCAAAAATCATTGGCACTCCAGCAGCTTGTGCATGGCTAATTGCCTCTTTTGTTTGTGGCATGATATCGTCATCCGCCGCAACAACAATAATTGCAATATCTGTTACTTGAGCACCACGAGCACGCATTGCGGTAAAAGCCTCGTGACCTGGAGTATCTAAGAAAGCAATTGTTTCTCCACCTTCTAATTCTACTCCGTAAGCACCAATATGTTGTGTAATTCCACCCGATTCACCACCAATTACATTTGTATCTCTAATGTAATCTAGTAAAGATGTTTTACCGTGATCTACGTGTCCCATTACAGTAACTATAGGAGCTCTATGTACTAAATCTTCTGGTTTGTCTAAAATTACTTCAGCAGCTTCTTCAATATCTGTAGTTATGAATTCAATTTCATATCCAAATTCATCAGCAACAATTGAAAGTGTCTCAGCATCTAAACGCTGATTCATAGTTACCATGATCCCTAAAGACATACAAGTTCCAATTACTTTTGTAATAGGCACATCCATTAAAGAAGCAATTTCTCCAACAGTTACAAATTCAGTAACTTTTAAAATTTTGCTATCTAAATCTTTTTGTTCTAACTCATCATCAACACGTTGACGGTGAGAGTCTCTTTTATCTTTACGGTATTTTGCAGCTTTTGAACCTCTTTTACCTTTTCCTTGAAGTCTTTCAAGAGTTTCTTTAATTTGGTTTTTAACCTCTTCTTCAGTAGGCTCAGTTTTTTGAACAACTACTTTTTTACCTTTACTAAACCTACTGTCTTTAGAAAAAACTTTCTTAACTCCACCAGCTTGAGTATTTGCAGCACCTGGTTTTGCACCTGGAACTGGCTTAGTAATACGCTTACGTTTATTTTTGTTTGCATTATTACCTCCGGCAGTTGCGTCTGCTTTTTTACCTACTGTTTTAGGGTCTTCTTTTTTCTTTTTAGGTTTATTGAATTGACTTAAATCAATTTTTTGACCAGTAAAAGTAGTTCCAGAAAGTTTTTGATAATTTGTTGTTATCGTTTCTTCTTCAGTAGTTTCTGGAGTTGAACTTTCAGCTTCTTTAGATGCTTTTGGCTCTTCTTTTTTAGAAACTTCTACTTTAGGTTTATTGGGCTTCTCTTTTTTAGGTTTTTCAGAAACTTGATCCGAATCAACCTTTTTCGATTCTACAGGAGCAGCTTCAACAGTTTTTTCTTGTTTCTTAATCTCTACTTTTTTAGGGTTAAGATCAATTTTCCCAACAGATTTTGGTGCTTCAACAACAGCTTTAGCCTTGATAACTTCTTGACGTTTTTTTTCTGCTTCTGCTTCTTGCTGACGTTTCAACTCTTGTTCTTTTTCTAACTCTTTTTTAAGCGCCTCCTTCTCCTTCTTCTTTTCCTCACTTACTTCAAGAGATGCAACTTTTTTACCTTTATCGGCAGAAAAATTATTGCATAAGATGTTGTATTCTTCTTGAGATATTTTAGCATTAGGACTAGATTCAATTTCATGATTCTTTTCTTTTAAAAAGTCCACAGCTCTATCAAGAGAAATATTTAACTCTCTTAAAACTTTGTTGATTCTTATTACTCTATTGTCAGACATATAATCTTTTTATAATTCTTTTGTGTATTTATGTTGTTTAGTCTTAGGAATAGTAAATTAAAAATTAATCTTCTAATTCTTCTTTTAATATTCGAACAACATCTAAAATAGTTTCCTCTTCTAAATCTGTTCTTCTAACTAAATCTGCAACATCTTGGCTTAATACGCTTTTCGCCGTATCTAAACCTATTTTTTCGAATTCATCAATAATCCATCCTTCGATTTCATCTGAGAATTCTCTTAATTCAACATCTTCTTCTTCAACAACTCCTTCTCTAATAACATCTAATTCATATCCCGTCATTAAACAAGCTAATTTGATATTATGACCACCTCTACCAATTGCTTTAGAAACTTCTTCAACTTTTAAGAAAACTTCTGCCGTTTTTTTCTCTTCGTCAATTTTAACTGAAGATACTTTTGCAGGGCTCAATGCTCTTGTTATGAACAACTGTATGTTTGAAGTATAATTGATAACATCAATATTTTCATTTCCTAATTCACGTACAATTCCATGTATACGAGAACCTTTCATACCAACACAAGCACCAACAGGGTCAATTCTATCATCATAAGAATCTACAGCTACTTTTGCTTTTTCACCTGGAATTCTTACTACTTTTTTAACTGTAATTAATCCGTCGAAAACTTCAGGAATTTCTTGTTCAAATAATTTTTCTAAGAAATCTGGAGATGTTCTAGACATAATTATTTGTGGCTTATTCCCTTTTAACTCAACGTTTTCAATAATTCCTCTTACATTATCTCCTTTTTTGAAATAATCACTTGGAATTTGATTTTCTTTTGGCAAAATGATTTCATTACCATCATCATCCATCAATATAACCGCTTTAGGGCGTACATGATGAACTTCTGCAGTATAAATATCTCCAATTAAATCTTTAAATTGCTTATAAAGATTTGTATTGTCATGCTCATGAATTTTAGAAATTAAGTTTTGACGTAAAGCCAAAATAGCTCTTCTTCCTAATTGAATTAACTTCACTTCTTCAGAAACTTCTTCACCAACTTCAAAATCTGGCTCTATTCTTCTTGCTTCAGATATAGATATTTCAGAATTTGAATCTTCCACCTCACCGTCTTCAACAACAGTTCTGTTTCTCCAAATCTCCATGTCCCCTTTATCTGGATTAATGATAATATCAAAATTATCATCTGAACCATATTTCTTTTTAAGTGCATTTCTAAAAACGTCCTCTAAAATCGCCATTAAGGTAACTCTATCAATGAGCTTGTCGTCTTTAAATTCTGAAAACGAATCAATTAATGCAATATTCTCCATGCTAATTCTTTATTTAAAATGATATTATAACTGTTGCTTCTTTTATTTCACTATACAAAAGTTGTACTTTCTTTTCTACAGTTTCTTTTCCTTTTCCTATTTTTTTTTGCTCTCTTGCTTTCCATTCAAGAGTAATATTTTCATCTGAAGCCGCTGTTAATTGAGCTTCAATAACTTCATCATTAGTCTTTTTCACTTTTAAGGTTCTGTTTAGGTTCTTTTTAAATTGTCTTACCAATTTTAAAGGACTAGAAACACCTGCAGAAGCAACTTCTAATGAAAAATCTTCTTCTTCCCTATCTAACTTATCATCGATAGCTTTACTTACTTCGATACAGTCTTGTAAGTTCACACCATTATCACCATCTAAGGTAATAATAATCTTATTAGAACTGTCAATTTTCAAATCTATTAAGAACAAATCTTCTCTAGAATCAAAAACTTCATTAACCAACTCACTCACTTTATCTGTAAACGTCATATCTTATAAAAAGAGGCACGCAGTGCGTGCCTCATTATTAATTAAATAACAAATAATTTGCGCAAATATAAATAATATTTTTGAAATAAAAAAAATTGTCTATATAAGATTTAAGTCGTATCTTTATTGTACCAATTATAAAATATAACATTACTACAAATAACTATTTATGAAAAAAATTCTAGTACCAATCGATTTTTCAAAACATGCAGAATATGCTTTAAAAGTAGCTGCGCAAATTGCTAAAAAAAATGATGGAGAAGTGTTTTTGTTGCATATGCTTGAATTACCAAGTGCTGGCGGCGATGCATTATCTAATTCTCATGACATTCCTGAATTGATGCTTTTCAAAAACGCAGCAGTTAACAGAATGAATGATGCAATGCAGGCAAGTTACTTAGACGGTTTAAAGGTTACAAAGATTATACAATTTGAAATGGCATTTGAAGGAATTATCAAAAATGGAGAAAGCCATGGTGTAGATTTAATTGTAATGGGATCACATGGAGCAAGAGGCTTCCAAGAAATGTTCATTGGATCTAATACGGAAAAAGTTGTAAGAAACTCTAATGTTCCTGTTTTAGTAATAAAAAAGGAAGAGCCTAATTTTAGTGCTGATAAATTTGTATTTGCTTCAGATTTTTCAGAAGAGATAAAAAAACCTTTTGAAAAAGTAGCAGCTTTTGCAAACAAGTTCAATTCTCATCTTCATCTAGTAAACATTAATACTCCAAACAATTTTAAATCAACGAGAGTTGCTGAAAAAATTATGGAAGATTTTGTAAAAGACACTTCTGCAAAAAACTTTACAACTCACATTTACAACGACATTAATGTAGAAAAAGGAATTTTACATTTTGCAAAAAGCAACGATGTAGATATTATTGGAATGTGTACTCACGGCAGAAAAGGAATCGCGCATTTCTTTAACGGAAGTATTAGTGAAGACTTAGTTAATCATGCTAAAAGACCAGTCATTACATTTAAAATATAACTGCAAAACGGTAAAATAAAAAAAGTCCTGCTAGAAGCAGGACTTTTTTGTTGTCCCACAAGGACTCGAACCTTGAATGACGATACCAAAAACCGGAGTGTTACCATTACACCATGGGACAATACCAAACAACCTTTTCGATTGCGAGTGCAAATGTAAAACATATTTTTTATCCTGCAAATTTTTCTAAAAAAAATATTAAAAAATAATATTATCCGTTACAATAAGTAAAAAAATAGTTTCTTTGTATTTCAAAATGCAAAACTCTATAAAAAACTCATTGTTTTATGGCATCATTTAATTTTAAAAAGTGGAATACTATTCTAGGTTGGGCAGCTTTTACAATTGCTTTAATCACATATTCTTTAACCGTAGAGCCTTCTCTAAGTTACTGGGATTGTGGAGAATACATAGCTACATCTGCCAAACTTGAAGTAGGCCATCCACCAGGAGCTCCTCTTTTTCAAATGCTAGGAGCGTTCTTTGCAATGTTTGCAACAAGTGCAAGTAAAATTGCATTAATGGTAAACATGATGTCGGTTTTTTCAAGTGCATTTACCATCTTATTTATGTTTTGGTCGTTAACACTTTTATTTAAAAACTTTTTATTTAAAAATGAAAATGGCGATAAAAACACTCAATTAATGATTTTAGGAAGTGCTTTTATAGGTTCTTTAACCTATACATTTTCAGATAGCTTCTGGTTTAATGCAGTTGAAGCCGAAGTTTACGCAATGGCTTCATTATTTATTGCGCTATTATTTTGGCTAGGATTAAGATGGGAACAAGACCTAGATACAGAAAGAGGAAACAAATGGCTTTTACTGATTTCATTGGTAATTGGACTTTCTTTTGGTGTGCATTTCATGGCTTTATTAACAATTCCAGCAATTGGATTTTTATATTTTTTCAAAAAATACGACAATATTACGGTTAAAAGTTTTTTAATAGCAAACGTTTTAATAATTGCTATTTTATTGTTTATTTTTAAACTATTACTACCCTACACTTTAGGATTTTTTGGTAAAACAGAAATTTTTATGGTGAACGGTCTTGGACTACCATTTAACTCAGGTACAATTTTTGCTTTTTTACTTATTCTTGCAGTTTTCTACTTTGGTTTAAAATATACTCACAATAAAAACCTCGTTTTTTACAATACTTTATTGCTTTGCACTTTATTTATTTTAATTGGTTTCTCAACATGGATAATGTTACCTGTAAGAGCAAATGCAGACGTTGTTATAAATGAAAACAAACCTTCAGATGCAGCCGAAGTCTTAGCCTACTACAATCGTGAACAATATGGAGAACAACATTTATTTTATGGATCTCAATTTTCAGATGCTTATTCTGGATTAGATAAAGAAAACCCATATAAAGACGGGAAACCGAACTATGAAAGAGATAATGCTAGTGGAAAATACATTATAACTAATAACTATATTAATTCAGAACAAAATACTGATGACAATCACAAAGCATTTTTACCAAGAATGTGGAGTTCTGATCATAATGAAAATTACATGACTTTTACTGAACCTTTAGAGTTTAGAGTAAATCCTGAGTACGCTGAAGAAAATCAACTAATTCAATTAGTTTCAGACTTTAGAGCCGCTTATGAAACAGGCCGTGTTGATATGGAAGATTATGATAAATTCTTAAAAACGTATGGTGAATACTTAATTATTGAAAAACCAACATTTGTAAACAACATGAAGTTTATGTTTGAATATCAATTTGGTTACATGTATTGGAGATACTTAATGTGGAACTTTGTTGGTAGACAAAATGACAATCAAGGAAAATACGACAACTTAAATGGAAATTGGTTAAGTGGAATTTCTTTTTTAGACGAAATAAGACTAGGCTCACAAGCTAACTTAACAACAGATATGGCAAACAACAGAGGAAGAAATACTTATTTTTTCTTGCCATTCATTTTGGGAGTAATAGGAATGATTTTCCATGCTCGTAAAGATTTAAAGAGTTTTTATGTACTACTTGCACTATTCCTATTTACAGGTTTAGCCTTAAAAATATACTTGAACGAAAGACCATTTGAACCAAGAGAAAGAGATTACGCACTTGTAGGTTCCTTTTATGTTTTTGCAATGTGGATAGGAGTTGGTGTTTTTGCAATATACGAAGGGATTAAAAAATACATTAAACCTAACATTGCCATTCCTGTTACATTAGCAATTACATTACTTACTACACCAGTATTAATGGCTAAAGAAAACTGGGATGACCACAATCGATCAGGAAAACACACTGCTTTAGCAATGGCAAAAGCTTACTTAGATTCTTGTGAACCAAATGCCATATTATTCACCATTGGTGACAATGATACTTTTCCATTATGGTATGCTCAAGAAATTGAAGGATACAGAACCGACATTAGAATAGTAAACACGAGCTTATTCATGACAGATTGGTACATTGACCAAATGAAAAGAAAGGCATATGATTCTGAACCAATTCCTTCTTCTTTTGACAGGAAGTTATATCGAGGAAGTAATAGAGATTACAGCTTCTTAATAGAGAAAACAAAAGACACTATCTTATTAAGCGATTTAATAAAGTTCATCTCGTTAGAAGACGAAAGAGCAAAAGTTGAACTTAGAAGCGGTCAGTTTGTAAACTATTACCCTTCTAACCAAATCATTATTCCAATAAACAAGGAGGAAATGATAAAAAACAAAGTAGTTTCTCCTAAATTCTATGACTCTATTGTTCCGGCAATACAATTTAAAATTAAAGGCGAAGCATTGTACAAAAACCGTTTAATGATGCTTGATATTGTAAGTGAAAACAATTGGAAACGACCAATTTATTTTACTGGGGGTAGTTTTGGTGAAGATGATTATTTATGGATGAAAGACTACCTTCAATTAGATGGCATGTGTTATAAATTAGTCCCTGTAAAAACTTCAAACGGAAAAGAAGGTCCTAATCCATTAGAAATGGGATATTTAGATTCTGATAAAATGTATAATATTGTCATGAAATGGGATTGGGGAAACAGTGGTAATCCAGAAATGTACCATGACCCCGAAACGCGTAAAAACGGAATTACTTATAGAACTAACCTTGCTCGTTTAATGGAAACTTTAATTAACGAAGGCAAAAACGACAAGGCAGAAAAAATAATTGAATTGGCAATGGCTAAAATGCCTGTTGAGTATTTTGAATATTATACACTTGTTGAGCCTTTTGCACAAGGTTATTATGAAATTGGCAAAAAAGATAAAGCGAGAGCAGTTTTGAAACAATTGATTGTAAAATATCAGGAAGAACTGACTTATTTTAATGGCTTTAAATTGAGTGAACAAAGAAATATGGCTGTAGATATAGTAACCGACATAGAGCGCTACAGAGGGCTATTAGAAATCATGCAAATTTCAGGTGATTTAGAATTATACAACCAAGAGAAAATAAAATTTAATAATTTCAACAAAATGTTTGAGCGTTTTGGAAGAAAATCAGAATAAAATATTTTAAAAAATAAAAAATGTGTCAACAATTTTACTTGTTGACACATTTTTTTTAGCTTTGAACCTATGTTTAGAATGTTTAAAACAAATAGATTTTTTAAGATGCTTTTTCCAAAATACATTTGGGATTTACCTAATAATGAAAAAAAAATCTATTTAACATTTGACGACGGGCCAATTCCAGAAGTTACAGAATGGGTTTTGGAACTTTTAAAAAAGGAAGAAATAAAAGCGACATTTTTTTGTATTGGAGACAATATTCAAAAACACCCCGAAGTATTCAAACAAATAGTTCTAGATAATCATTCTATTGGAAATCATTCTTTCAACCACCTAAACGGATGGAAAACATCAACAAGGGAATACCTTAAAAACATTGAATTATGCAACAATAAATTACTAAAAACTCATGATAAACAAACTTTGTTATTTCGTCCGCCTTTCGGAAAAATTAAAAACAAGCAGGCTAAAAAATTAAGAAAGTTTGGCTATAAAATAATTATGTGGGATGTGTTGAGTTATGATTTTGACAATTCTTTAAATCCCGAAGCTTGTCTCAAAAACACTTTAAAAAATATTTCAAATGGAAGCATAATTATTTTCCACGACAGCATCAAAGCGCATAGAAATTTACAACTTGTATTACCTAAATTAATACAGCAATTAAAAGAAAAAGGATTTATTTTTGATAAGATAAATTAAGCCTGTTCTTGCACTAAACTAATTAAAGTATTTGCGTCTAATTCTCCGCTTTGTCTCCAAATCATTTGACCCTCTTTGTAGATCATTAAAGTTGGCAGACCTTTAATTCTTAATGCTTCAGCTAATTCTCTGTTTTTATCAACATCAATCTTAATTACTTTTGCTTTATCACCAAGAGCTGCTGCTACATGACGTATTACTTCGTTCATTGCAACTGAAGGCTCGTTCCACTCTGTAAAAAAGTCGATTAAAACTGGAACTTGAGCATCTATTAGTTCTCCAAATTTTGACATAAACTAACGTTTAAATGGGTTAAAAAATTATAGTTTAACACTAAAAACAATATACAAATGTACTATTTTTAATGAATTATACTGTTGTTTTAGATTTTTTTAGTTCTATTACGGTAATCTCAGGCATAATTCCTACTCTACCAGGATAAGCATGAAAACCAAAACCTCTATTTACATAAACATATCTACCTAAGTTATCATATAAACCGGCCCATTGTTTATAAACATATTGAACCGGACTCCACTTTAACCAACCGGGAATTTCAATTCCAAATTGAAAACCATGCGTATGTCCTGATAATGTCAATTGATAATGCTTATCATCATGCTGTACTTCAGCATCCCAATGACTTGGATCGTGACTCAATAATATTTTAAAATCTTCTTTCGTTAATCCTTCAGAAGCTTTAGCTAAGTCCCCTACTTTTTTAAAGTGTTTTCCCCAGTTTTCAACACCTACAATTACAACTTCAGAATTTCCTTTTTTGATTTTTAAATTTTCATTCAATAATAATTTAAAATCTATTTGACGATGCAAATCTTTAATAGCATTAAAATTATCTTCTTTTTCTGTATCAGAGTCCCATTTAAAATATTCGCCATAATCATGATTTCCTAAAACAGAATATTTACCAAATTTAGGCTGATGAATACCTTTAAAAGTATCCACCCAAGGATGCATTTCTTTTGCATGTGTATTTACAATATCTCCAGTAAACAGAAGCATATCAGAATTTTGTTCATTAATTAAGTCTATTGCGTACTGAATTTTCTCAATATTATCAAAACTTCCACTGTGTATATCTGATATGTGTGTTATTGTCGTTCCTTCAAAATCTTCTGGTAAATCAGGAAAAAATAAAGTTTGTTTAATTACCTTAAAGTTATATTTACCAATAGTCATTCCGTACAATAATGACGCAAACGGAATTGCAGCTATTCCAAGCGCAACTTGACTAACAAATTTTCTTCTGGCTGGCAAAAACTTACCTCCATCATTATCTCCCATAAAATGAACAACAATTCCTTCGAAAAAACGAAAAACATCTTCACCAAAAAGAACAATTGTCAAAACTACTTTTGGCAAAATAGTAATTAAAAGAAGTCCAATTGTAAACAAGGATTGCTTATTTTGACCATTTCCTCTATCGTGAGTAAACATAAAATAGGCTATATATGCAATGATAAAAAGAGAAACAAGTACATAAATTCCTATTACCCATTTTGATTTTACAATTGTTTTAACAGCTTGAAACGAATAAATTTCGATCATTAATATTAATAGAAGTGGTATTAAACCGCGGAGCATATCTTTTATTTTTTTGCAAAGTAAGCAAGTCCTTGACAAATAACACTATATATTAATTCAATTTTAACAAAGTATTTTTAAACAAGAATTGTATTTTTGTTTGGAAAAAAATATCAAATCTAGAAAATGAAAAAAACAATATTACTTTTCTTTTTATTTACTCCTTTATTTATAATGGCCCAAAATTCGTACACATATAAATTTGGAGGAAGAGTTTACGAAAATGACAGAAAACTTAACGGGTCAGATATCGATATGTATTTTAATAGCAATCCAGAAATAATTAAATTATATAAAAAAGGAATTGCAAAGAAAACAACAGGTAACTTCTTATTATATACTGGCCTTTTAAGTTCAGGATATGCTCTGTACGAAGTATCTAAAGAAGGAAACGAAACAACAGTCGCATTAACATCTGGCTATGGAGTCATTGCTACTTTAATATCTATACCCATTAAAATAGGATATCAAAAAAAAATCAAGAAAGCTGTTTTATTAATGAATGAAGAAATTGAAAATCAAAATAAAAAAGTTGTTTTATATGATATCAAATTAACCCCTTTTCAAAACGGAATTGGACTAACTATAACTTTTTAATATGTCACAAAAACGATTATTTCTGCTTGATGCGTATGCCTTAATTTTTAGAGGTTACTATGCTTTTATAAAAAACCCAAGAATCAATTCTAAAGGAATGGACACATCAGCCATTATGGGTTTCATGAATTCGTTAATGGACGTAATTAAAAGAGAAAAACCAGATCATTTAGCAGTAGCATTTGACAAAGGAGGAAGCGACATTAGAAACGAAATGTTCCCAGAGTACAAAGCCAATAGAGATGCTACGCCTGAAGCTATAAAAATAGCTGTTCCTTATATTCAAGCATTATTAAAAGCAATGCACATTCCTATTATAGAAGTTGCGGGCTTTGAAGCCGATGATTTAATAGGAACTATTGCAAAACAAGCTGAAAAAGAGAATTATCAAGTTTTCATGGTTACACCCGATAAAGACTTTGCCCAATTGGTTTCTGAAAATATTTTCATGTACAAACCAGCCCGTATGGGTAATGGAATTGAAATTTGGGGAGTTCCTGAAGTGTTAGCCAAGTTTGAAATTAAAAATCCATTACAGGTAATTGATTTCCTTGGAATGATGGGAGACTCTGCCGATAATATTCCTGGATTACCAGGTGTTGGTGAAAAAACGGCAAAGAAATTTTTAGCCGAATACGGTTCTATGGAAAACCTTTTAGCAAACACACATGAGCTGAAAGGAAAAATGAAAGAAAACATTGAAGCGAATAAAGAAAAGGGAATTTTATCTAAAGTACTTGCAACTATACTATTAGATTGTCCGGTTCAATTTGATGAAAAAGATTATGAATTATCAAAACCAGATGTAGAGAAAACAGAAGCGCTTTTCCATGAATTAGAATTCAGAAGAATGCAAGAGCAATTCGATAAACTATTTAAAGACGGAAGTGATTATGATGAAATAAACACAAACGGAAACGGCTCTAATGAGGAAACACCAAAGCCAGCGAAAAAATTAGCTCCAAAAAATGAAGAGCAATTTGATTTATTTGGCTTTACCGATGAAGACACTTCAAATACAACCGAACAATCATATTACGCAACATTAGAAAATACCGAGCATTTTTACCAAACTATACAAGGAGATCTAGCTTTAAAATTGCTTTTGCAAAATTTGGAAAAACAAACCTCTGTTTGTTTTGATACAGAAACTACTGGATTAGACGCTTTGAATGCTGAATTAGTTGGAATTGCATTTTCATATGAAAAAGGAAAAGGATTTTATATTCCATTCCCTGAAAATCAAGAAGAAGCTAAAATTCTAATTCAAAAATTACTTCCGTTTTTTGAAAATGAAAACATTGAGAAAATTGGGCAAAACTTAAAGTACGATTTAAAAATATTAGCAAATTATGGCGTTTATGTAAAAGGAAAATTATTTGACACCATGATTGCGCATTATTTAATTAATCCAGACATGCGTCATAATATGGACATTTTAAGTGAAACTTATTTAAAATATGCTCCTAAAAGTATTGAAGAATTAATTGGAAAAAAAGGGAAGAATCAAAAATCAATGCGCGATATAGCAGTTGAAGAAGTTAAAGAATATGCTGTTGAAGACGCAGACATTACGTTCCAATTAAAAGAACACTTCCAACCTATTTTAGAGAAAGTGGGAACCAAAAAATTATTTGACGAAATTGAAATTCCTTTGGTAGAAGTTCTTGCTGCTATGGAACGCGAAGGCATTCGTTTAGATGTTGACTTTTTAAAATCAATGTCTACTGACATGCAAGTAGAAATAGATGATTTTCAAGCTAAAATATTCGAAATTGCTGGCGAAACATTTAATTTGGCTTCGCCAAAACAACTTGGAGATGTTTTATTTGATAAACTCAAAATTGGCGGACCAAAACAAAAGAAAACCAAAACTGGTCAGTACGCAACTGGTGAAGAAATTTTAAGTTATTTAGCCAAAGACAATGAAATTGTACGTTATATTTTAGAATGGCGCCAATTAATAAAACTACAAAACACTTATGTGGACGCCTTGCCTAATCAGGTAGATGTAAAAACAGGACGTGTTCATACCGATTATATGCAAGCTGTAGCTGCAACCGGACGTTTGAGTTCGAATAATCCTAATTTACAGAATATTCCAATTCGTACCGAAAGAGGAAGACAAATTCGTAAAGCATTTATTGCTCGAGATGAAAATCACACTTTATTAGCTGCCGATTATTCGCAAATAGAGCTACGTATTATTGCTGCTTTATCTGGCGAAGACAATATGATAAAAGCATTTCAAGACGGGGAAGATATTCACCGTTCAACAGCTTCAAAAGTATTTAATGTTCCTTTAGAAGAAGTTACAAAAGAACAACGTAGTAATGCAAAAACAGTAAATTTTGGAATTATATATGGTGTTTCTGCTTTTGGATTGAGCAATCAAACCGATTTATCACGTAGCGAAAGTGCAGATCTTATTGAGGCATATTATAAAACGTATCCAAAACTAAAAGCATACATGTCTGAACAAGTAGATTTTGCTCGAGACAATGGCTACGTACAAACGGTTTTAGGCAGACGTCGTTATTTAAAAGATATTAATTCGGCAAATGCAATGGTTCGTGGTGGCGCAGAGAGAAATGCAGTTAATGCTCCTATTCAAGGAAGTGCTGCCGATATTATTAAAATTGCAATGATTAACATTCACAAACGATTAATTACTGAAAATTGGAAATCTAAAATGTTATTACAAGTGCATGATGAATTAGTTTTTGATGTTCACAATAGCGAATTAGAAAAAATCAAACCTATGATTAAACAAGAAATGGAAAATGCTTTTATATTAGATGTACCATTAATCGTTGATTTAGGATTAGGAAAAGATTGGCTAGAAGCACATTAATATGTAACATTTCTTTATTCAATTTGTCTAATATAAAATTAAACTTCATGAAAAAAATACTTTTATTATTTGTTTTAGCTTTATCAACTAGTTTAGTTGCACAAAATCGCTACCATAAGATAGATAGTTTATTAAATTATTTAAATAAGAATGATAAGTTCATGGGGTCGATTTCGATTCGAGAAGGAGACAAAGTTGTTTTTTCAAAAGGATATGGTTTTGCTGATGCTGATCAAAAAATAAAAGCAGATAACGAAACAAAATATAAAGTAGGCTCTATTTCTAAAATTTTTACAGCTGTAATTACTATGCAGTTAATCGAAGAAAAAAAATTACGATTAGAAACCAAACTTTCTAAATATTTTCCGAAAATTGAAAACGCAGATCAAATTTCAATTGAAGATTTACTTCATCATAGATCAGGAATAAAAGATTACATCAATCAAGATTCACTTTCGCAAGAAGAACTAGACAAACCTGATTTAAAACAAACTATTTTAAACAAAATAGCAAACTATAAATCAATCGCTGAACCAAACACAAAGTTTGAATACAGTAATTCAAATTACTATCTACTTGGAAGCATTATTGAAACGATTACAAAAAAATCGTTTGCCGAAAATTTAGAAACCCGAATCGTTAAAAAAATTAATTTAAAAAACACATATTACCCAAGCGAGCAAGTCAACATTTCTAATAAAGAAAGTTATTCTTATCTATTTGACGGTACAAAATGGGAGAAAACAGAAGAATGGAAAAACGACATCGCTTATGCAGCTGGAGCTGTAATTTCTACACCAAATGACTTAACTGCATTTTTATATGAGCTTTTTGAAGGGAAATTGGTCAAAAAAAGTTCTTTAGAAAGCATGAAAGAAATAAAAGACAGCTACGGAAAAGCGCTTATTCAAATGCCTTTTGGAGAAAGAAAATTTTACGGTCATACTGGAGGGATTGAAAGCTTTAGGTCTGTTGTAGGATATTATCCAACTGAGAAAGTTGGAATTTCATTAGTTGTAAACGGAGACAACTTTAACAGAAACGATATAATGATTGGAATCTTAAGCATTTATTATAAAATGCCATTTCCATTTCCAAGTTTCGAAAAAATTAATCCAGAAAAAATTAAAGAAATTTCAGGTGTTTATTCATCTAAAGACATTCCTTTAAAAATAACTGTGTTTGGAAAAGATGGCCAGTTATTAGCACAAGCTACAGGTCAAAGTGCATTTCCTCTAACTCAAAAAAACGAAAATACATTTGTATTTCAAGCAGCACGAATTGAAATAGAATTTGGTGAAAAATCATTTATATTAAACCAAGGAGGGCAAAAATTAAATTTTAATTTAGAAGAATAGTGCAGATTCTAAATGATATACATAAGAAAATATTCAAAATAGGTGTTTGTATAATAAATAAATAGTTGTACTTTTGCACTCCCTTAATTGGGAAGGAATGTTTAATTTAAATAATATTATGGACGCATTAAGCTACAAGACTGTGTCAGCAAACAAAGCAACTGTTCAAAAAGAATGGCTTGTTGTAGATGCTGAAGGTCATAACTTAGGTCGTTTTGCTTCAAAAGTAGCAATACTTTTAAGAGGTAAGCACAAACCAAGTTTTACACCACACGTGGACGGTGGGGATAACGTAATCGTTATCAACGCAGAGAAAATTAACCTTACAGGTAACAAACTAGAGGAGAAGACATACATTCGCCACACAGGTTACCCAGGAGGACAAAGAAGTTTAACTGCTAAAGTTATGCAAGAGAAAAATCCTGCATTATTAGTAGAAAAAGCTATTAAAGGAATGTTACCAAAAACTAAAGTTGGTTCTGAATTATTCCGTAATTTAAATGTATTTGTAGGTTCTGAGCACACACATGGCGCTCAAAAACCTAAAACCATTAATCTAAACGATCTTAAATAATGGGAGTTATTCACAAAATCGGTAGAAGAAAAACCGCAGTTGCTCGTGTTTATGTTTCAGAAGGAACAGGAAAAATCACAGTAAACAAAAAAGAATTTACAACTTATTTCCCAACAGCTACTTTACAGTACAAAGTTATGCAACCGTTAGCAATGACAGAAAATGCAGAAAACTTTGACATTAAAGTAAATGTTTACGGAGGAGGTTCTACAGGACAAGCAGAAGCTGTAAGAATGGCATTAGCACGCGTTATGTGTGAAGTAGATGCTGAAAACAGATCTATATTGAAACCAGAAGGATTACTAACAAGAGATCCAAGAATGGTAGAACGTAAGAAATTTGGACAGAAAAAAGCAAGAAAAAAATTCCAATTCTCGAAACGTTAATATTTCGAATTGGTTTGAATTATTTTTCAAACAGATTTTTACAAACAAAATTGAATTTAAAAACACAGTTGTCGATATTCCTTTAATAAAAAAGGGAATTAGTTTAGCATCTAAATTTTCAAGACTAACGCAAGTAACTACTTGAAAATTGCTAATCAACGGAACGTAAACTATTACAAAATGACAAACAACATAGAAGTTAAAGACTTATTGGAGGCTGGTGTACATTTCGGACACATGACTCGTAAATGGGACCCAAACATGGCTCCTTATATTTATATGGAACGTAATGGTATCCATATCATAAACCTATACAAAACTGCAGCTAAAATTGAAGAGGCTAATGATGCTTTGAAAAAAATTGCTGCATCTGGTAGAAAAGTACTTTTCGTTGCTACCAAAAAACAAGCTAAAGATATTGTAGCTGAGAAAGCTGCTGCTTGTAACATGCCTTACATCACTGAAAGATGGCCTGGTGGAATGTTAACTAACTTTGTTACTATTAGAAAAGCTGTTAAAAAAATGGCTACTATTGATAGAATGAAAAAAGACGGTACATTCTTAACTTTATCTAAAAAAGAACGTTTACAAGTAGATCGTTTACGTGCTAAATTAGAAAAGAACTTAGGTTCAATATCTGATATGTCAAGACTTCCTGCTGCATTATTTGTAGTAGATATTAAAGCTGAACATATCGCGATTAAAGAAGCTCAGAAATTAAACATTCCAATTTTTGCAATGGTTGATACAAACTCGGATCCACGTCCAATTGACTTTGTTATACCATCAAATGATGATGCTTCTAAATCAATCGATAAAATTCTTTCACATGTAACTGCTGCAATCATTGAAGGTCTTTCTGAAAGAAAAACTGAAAAAGATGAGCAAGATGACGCTCCTAAAGAAGCTGCTCCTAAAAAAGAAGTTGCTGAAGCTAAAGCTACAGAAGAAAAGGCTACAGAAGCAAAAGCTACTGAAATAAAAGAATAATAAATCTTTATAAATTCCAGAAGCAAATTCCAACATACATTTTAGATTCATTTTTAAAATAATATGGAATTTGCTTTTTGGAATTTTATAATTTAAAACAAATAAAAGTTATGGCAAATATTACTGCTGCAGACGTAAATAAATTAAGAACAGCTACAGGTGCTGGTATGATGGATTGCAAAAAAGCATTAGTTGAAGCTGATGGTGATTTTGAATTAGCTATCGAAAACTTACGTAAAAAAGGTCAAAAAGTTGCTGCAAATCGTTCAGATAGAGAATCTACTGAAGGTGCTGCAATTGCTGTTTTAAACGCAGACAACACTGCTGGAGTTGCAATTACATTAAATTGTGAAACTGACTTCGTAGGTAAAAATGATACTTTTGTAAAATTAGCAACTGAATTAGCTAATCAAGCGTTAAAATTCTCATCTAAAGAAGAATTTTTAGCTTCTGATTTTAATGGGCTTTCGGTTTCAGAAAAATTAATTGAGCAAACTGGTGTAATTGGTGAAAAAATTGAAATTGGTTCTTTCGAACGTTTAGAAGGTGCTTTTATTGGTTCTTACATCCACTCAGGTAAAATTGCTACTCTAGTAGCATTATCTGCAAATGTTGCTGGTGGCGATGAAGCTGCAAAAAATATTGCAATGCAAGCTGCTGCAATGAACCCTATCGCGTTAAACGAAGAAGGTGTTGATGCTGCAATCATTGAAAAAGAAATTGAAATTGCAAAAGAGCAATTAAGAGCAGAAGGAAAACCAGAAGCAATGTTAGACAACATTTCTAAAGGTAAAATCCAACGTTTCTACAAAGACAATACCTTAGTAAATCAAGACTTTATTAAAGATAGTTCTATGAGTGTTGCTAACTATGTAAAATCTGTAGATGCAGGTTTAACAGTTACAGGATTTAAAAGAGTTGCTTTAGGGTAATTTTCCTGAAAATTAAAAAATATTTATGCCTTAATTCTTTTTAGAATTAAGGCATATTTTTTTAAAACAGAAAAAACAAATTGTATATTTGGTAGAAACAAATCTAAATTTACAATTCTTGAAAAATTACATCTTCTTTTTAAGTCTATTCTATTTTTCTTCATTTGCTCAAGAAAAAAAATACCAAAGTTTATTGTGGGAAGTCAGCGGGAATGGCTTAGAAAAAAACTCCTATATTTATGGAACAATGCATGTTAGCGATAAAGTTTCTTATCATTTATCAGATGCATTTTATACACATTTATTAAATGCAGATATTATTGCAAATGAAAGTGAACCAAGAACTTGGACAGAGTTATTTGACTTATTTAGTTTTTACAGCAGCTATACTAAAAACAAAGCTTTCTACACCCACTTTTACCTTACTCCTTTAGAAAAAAACGACCTACATTCTCTATTTCAAAGTTCTAACTATAATTTAATAGGCTTATTGTCTAGAACTACCGAATCTAATAAAGAATACCAAGAGGAAACATATTTAGATATGTTTATTTATAGAACGGGTAGAAAATATAATAAAAAAACCATTGGCTTAGAAGATGTCAAGAACTCTACAATTAACATCATGAAAGCAGAGGCAGAAATGGATAATTCTGAAGTAGAAAAGAATTATCAAGCCATATTAAAGATATTAAAAAACAAGCCTTATAATGAAGCTTTAGTAGATTTCTACAGAGAAAAAGATTTAGACATGATTGATTCTCTAACTGTTTTATCTTCACCTAAAAACTATATAAAAGCGCTTTTATTTGATAGAAATATTGAAATGGTAAGTAATATGGAGATAAACATGAAACAAGGGAGCTTGTTTAGTGCAATTGGGGCGGCTCATTTACCAGGAAAAAAGGGAGTCATTGAAATGTTAAGAGAAAAAGGATATAAAGTATCTCCTGTTTTTGATAACTATACCGAAAAAGGGAAAGCTTTAAAAAAGAAAATTGAAGAAAATTTCATCAAGCCAGAATTGAAATTAAAAACTACAGCAGACGGAATGGTAACATTCCCAGTTTTTGATGTAGTTTTAGAATCAAACGAAAACATTGAATCACCAGACCTAGCTAATGGCGGTTATATTAACTTCAAAAGAACCTATTTAAACGACTTCTTAAATAAAAACAACAAAACCTTTAACCCAAAAACTTTAGATAGTTTATTTTACGAAAATATTCCTGGAGAAATTATTTCGAAAAAAACATATAATGAAAAAAATTATTTAGTTTATGACATAAAAAATAAAACTAAAACAGGAAACGCTCAACACTATAGATACTATATAACTCCCATAGAAATTATTTCAATAATGATGGGTGGTGAAGGTGAATATGTAAGAATTTTTGAAGAAGAAATATATTCACAAATAACTTTAAAAGAAAATAATGAGTCGTGGGAAATCATCAATCCTTTAAAAGGAAGTTACCAAGTTCAGGTTCCTTCTTATTATAGTTTTTCAGGCAACAAAGCCAATTTAAAAGGCAATGATGACATGAAAATAATTGCGTATGACAAAAAAGAAGACGCCAATTATATTCTAATTGAAAAAACACTTCAAGATAATTATAATTTAGAAGACACGAAGTTTGAACTTAAGCGAATTCAATATGAATTTTACAACCAACATAATTTAGATTCAACTTACACTCATTTTGATAATGATAATTTTTATTTTACTTCAAAATCTAAAATTGGAGAAAAAGAAATAGAATTAAAAACATTAATGAATGGTAATAAATATTATTTATTAGGAACAGTAAATGCCAGTAAAGAAAATACAAATAAATTTTTCGACTCTTTTGTATTTATGCCCACTTTAAACAATGAGGAATACAGAACATTTACAGACACTATTGCACAATTTAAAATTGAAATTCCAAAAAAACAAAACGAACATTTAGATTTTATAACTGAGAAAAACAACAACTCTTCAAAAAAGAAGAATTATTTTACTTCAAACTATAAAAACTATGAGTTCTTATCGTCAACAGGAAATTTAATAGAACTTAACTACAACCAATACCATAAATACGAAAGCGAAGTAAGTATTGACTCTATTTGGGCCAATTATAGAAAAATTATTACCAGGAAGTTTACTGCAGATAATGGTAACGAAGATCTTGAACACCTATCTGTTACTGAAGCTATAGAAAACAACAATACAAACCAATCGAACTATAAGGTATCGAGATGGGAAGATATTGTTTTTAGAAACAAGAAAAAAGAACCTAAATTAACTATTGTTTCTGAAAATATCGAAACTGATTCTAAAACGAATATTAGTACATATAATGCTTTAGTTTCTAAAGAAAACTCAAAACAAGCCATAAAATACAAAGCCGTTTTTAGAGATGGAACTTTCTATGTTATAAAAACATTAGTAGACAATAATTATAAAAATGAAAGTTCATTTATTGAGAAAACATTCAATTCATTTACTCTTTTAGACACTATTTATAAAAATAGCGTCTTTGAAAATAAATTAAGTATTTTCATGAATGATGCTATGAGCAAACATGATAGCATAAGGTTTTCGGCGTTAAAATCAATTCATTATTTATCGTTAAAAGAAGAAGATTTACAAAAATTTCAATACTTTCTTTCAAACTTTAAATTTAATAATGATGAAACTGAAATTTTGGGCGATTTATATGAAAAGCTTGGAAGAGTAAAGTCTCCAAAAGTGATTCCGTTTTTAGAAAGTGTTTATAAAAAACCAAATGTAAATACCGTATTACAATTATCTGTTTTAAGAGCCTTAACACTCCAAAAAAACAAAGAAGCATATAAAATGATATTATCTCTTTTAGAGTATGATTTGCCTATATCAGATAGCAGTTATGAAATTAGAGGGTTATTTAATTATTTTGAAGGAGATTTAGAAAACAGTCAGGTATTATTTCCAGATGTTTTCCAATTTTATAGTATTCAAGAATACCATAATCCAATAATTGAATTAACAAATCAATTGATAAATAGTGAGATGGTAAATCCAAAAAAATTAAAGTCATTCAAAAAAATGCTTTTAACCAATGCCAAGTTAGAAGCAAAAAGACTTACCAGTTGGAAAAACAAACAGCTGATTAAAGATGCAGAAGACACATATGATGATTCTGCACCAACTTCAGATTTTGAAGGATACTTAAATATTTTATATTCATCTAGAGGCGAAAAAACAATAGCAGAATTATTCAATAAAGCACAAAAGTTAGAAATTGATGAAATCGATTTAGCAATTGCTAGACTTCAATTAAAAAACGACAAGCGTATTGAAAATTTGTTAGCTTCAAAAATACTATCAAACCCAAAAATTAAATTTAGAGGTATTCAAATGCTTTACCACACAAAGCAAAAAGAATTAATCAACATTTTTGGCAGTGAAGATGTTGCCAAATGTGCACTAACTTATTTTGAAAGTATAGACCCTAAAAAACATGCGTTATCAATCTATTCCACAAAAAAAATGAGGTTTAATAATACCGATATTAAATACTTCTTTTTCAAAAAAACATCAATTAATGAAGATTCATATAATTACAAAAAAGAAAAAATAACAGGAATAGCCTTTGTTACCAATAACGACAACCTAATTATAAATGCATTTCAAGTATTAGGAGAAGAAAGTTATTTAGAAGAAGATGAAATTGAAGCTATCATAAAAAAGAAAATAGACGAATCTTTAAATCAAGACCATATAAGAGTAACTCATGGAAAATTAAGTGATGAATATGTAGATGAGTATGATGATGAGTATTAATAAAGAAAACAAAATCAGGTGCGCTTGGTGCGAAAAAGATGATTTATATAGAAATTATCACGATAATGAATGGGGGAAACCAGTTTATGATGATGCAACTTTGTTTGAATTTTTAATTTTAGAAACGTTTCAAGCAGGCTTAAGTTGGCACACTATTTTAAAGAAAAGAGAAAATTTCAGAAAAGCATTTGATAAATTCGATGTGAAAAAAGTAGCTTCCTATAACGACAAGAAATTGCAAATTTTAATTGAAGATACTGGAATTATCAGAAACCAATTGAAAATTAAATCTGCAGTAAGTAATGCGCAAGCTTTTATTAAAGTTCAGGAAGAATTTGGAAGTTTCTCAAAATACATTTGGGCTTTTGTTGAAGGCAAACCAATTGACAACAAACCTCAAACTTTAAAAGATGTCCCAGCCACTACACCACTTTCAGATGCATTGAGTAAAGATTTGAAAAAACGCGGGTTTAAATTTGTGGGTTCAACAGTAGTTTATGCACACATACAAGCAACAGGAATGGTAAACGATCATGTTGCAGATTGTTTTACCCAAAAAAATAATTAAAATGAGTAACGATCCATTACACGGAAAAACATTAAAAGCTATTGTAGAACAATTAGTAGATTTCTATGGCTTTGACACTTTAGGAGAATTGATAAACATTAAATGTTTTAAAGAAAAAGCATCTGTTAAGTCTAGCCTTACTTTCTTACGAAAAACGGACTGGGCAAGAACAAAGGTAGAAGAATTATACATTAGAACTTTGCCAAAGTTTTAAGTATAAAAAAGGGATTGTTTGATATCAAACAATCCCTTTTTTATTATTTTAATTTTTTTACTAATCATCATGTCCATTATGATGATTTTTTTTGTGTTTTTTATGACCTTTATGTTTATATTTTCTATCACAACATGAACTATATTGTTTACGATTATATGTTTTTTTATGAGCATGAAAATGACTATAAGGGTCTCTTCCACGATAATCTATAACAACTTTATACCCTCTGTAAACATCATAATTACTATAATATCTTGGTAAGTTTCTAGATCTAACCCATCTTCCTTGATCAAAATAAATATAAACTGATGAACGAACATCAAAATAAGCCTCAATTTCAGGATAATAGTAATATTCTACATCTTCATAATGATTATGACGTTCATATTCCCTATCATAACTAGGATGAGAATTTATATTAATACTAACTCCTATTTGAGCATTACCTTGAAGTGCTAATAAAAACAAAAAAGCAAAAGTGATCTTTATTTTTGTTACGAAATTATTTAAATATACTGGATTCATAATTTTTTCATTAATTGTTTATTGAATATAAATTCCAATTATTGTGCCAAAAAATTAAATTAACCACTCAGGTCGAATTAAGCAGTTAATTATCAGTAATTTAAAATTGCTATAAATTCTTCACGGTCAATTTCTACACAACCTAAACTTTCTAAATGGTTATTGTGCACTTGGCAATCAATAAATTTATAATTAGCTTTTTCTAATTTTTGAGCTAGTGTTATAAATGCAATTTTACTTGCATTTGAAACTTTTGAAAACATACTTTCACCGCAAAAAACATCTCCTAAATCAATTCCATACAAACCACCCACAAGTTCATTGTCTTTCCATACCTCAACAGATTTAGCAAAACCCAATTCGTGTAACTTGCAATATGCATTTATCATATCTTCTGTAATCCAAGTGCCATTTTGGCCTTCTCGTTTTACACTTTGACAATTGGTAATTACAGCTTTAAAATCTTTATTAAAAGTCACCTTAAATTCACCTTTTTTTAAAATACTTCGCATGCTTTTTGAAATTTTCAAATATTCAAAAAACAACACCATTCGTTCTTCTGGAGACCACCATAAAATAGGCTCATCATCTTCAAACCAAGGGAAAATTCCGCTATTATAAGCCAGCATTAATCGTTCGGGGGACAAATCGCCACCAACAGCCAATATGCCTTCAGGAGTAGTTTCTTCTACAGACGGAAAATATAGTTCTTTAGTTAAAAAATACATTTGTTCATTTTCAAAAATCAATTACAACTTCAAAAAAAAATCCAAATTCCAATAAACGTCATTTTAAAGACTTTTGGAATTTGGAATTTAATTATTTATGGTTTACTTATTAATCTTCAATTAAAAAGGTAAATCGTCGTGTTCTTCTTCTTTAAAATTAGTTGCTGGCTCAAAAGCATCAGCAGCTGGCATTGGAGGAACATTTCCAGCAGGCGCTTGCTCTTGTAATTTTTCAATTCTCCATCCTTGAATAGAGTTGAAATATTTAGCTTCACCTTGAGGGTTAATCCACTCTCTACCTCTTAAATTAATTGAAACTTTAACTGGTTCTCCAACATTGTAGCTGTTTAACAAGTCGCATTTATCTTGAGTAAACTCAATCATTATCATTTGAGGATATTGCTCATCAGTTGTTACAACTAATTCTCTTTTTTTAAATGAAGCACTAATTTGTTGTACGTCATTAACTAATTTAATTTTTCCTGTTACTTCCATCTTACTATTAATTTATTGTTTTGCTAAAAGTACTTTCCAAGCGGTTAGCACTTCATTCTTATCTAAATATTCTTTTGCTTTCTCTAATTGTTTTTGAGCATCATCTGCACTTAAAACTCCTTTTATCTCAAAATTTTCTTTTACAAATATAGCAATTTCTTCTTCTGTAGGAACAGCTTCGATATTTCCTAATTTACCCAAATCATTACCGTTAAAAATAGGGCTTTGTTTTACAAGCTCTGGAACGTTATCAACTCCTATTCCCAAAGTTGATAAAGGTTTTTCAACTTCAAACATTCCAACATTTGAACGTGAATACCAATTGGCACCCATACGTGCAACCAAATCAATTTTGTGTTGGTCTATCATTCCATTCTCATCTAAAACCGCTTCATTGATATGAATTCTCACAACTTCACAAATCACTAAATTACCTGCTCCACCTTGATCACCAAGCGCAATAACGTCATTTACCTTACATTCAAACTGAACTGGACTCTCGGCAACTCTAAACGGCTTTACAACATCAGAAGCAAGCATCGTTAAACCAGCCTTTTCAAATTCATTTACTCCATCTGCATATTCTGTACTTGAAAGAGATGCTTGTTGAACAATATCATAATTAACAATATTAATTACAACCTCTTTAGTATTTTGAACGTTTATCAAAGTATGCTTTACAGTATTATTCCTTACTCTACGAGCAGGTGAAAATATCAATATAGGCGGATTCGAACTGAATACGTTAAAAAAACTAAATGGCGATAAATTTGGCGTACCATTTTCATCGAGTGTGCTAGCAAATGCAATAGGTCTTGGTGCAACGGCACTTTGTAAATAACCTTGTAATTTTGCAGGTGCTATTTCTTTTGGGTTGATTGACAACATGTTAAAAAGTTTTTACAAAGATACTTTTTTGAAATAATTTAGAAGCGTATAAGTTGATACATTTTTAGTATTTTTACTAACAAATCCTATTTATGCAGTTTTCCGAAAAACGAAATATTTCACGTTGGTTCATTATTTTAGCATCATTTTTCATTGTAATTTTGATTTTATGGAATACCTATAACTTTTTTCAAATTTTTAAAGTTGAAGAAAGGACTAAAATGGAACTGTGGGCAACTGCTCAAAAAACATTAGCTAATGCTAATGAAAATACCGATGTTGACTTGCCTTTTGAAATTATTGCAAGGAACACATCTAGCCCAATGATTGTTACCGATATTAATGGGAGGATTATTAATTTCAATAATATTGACGAGAAAGTTTCTAAAGATAGCTTAACTCTTCAAAGCAAACTTATTTCCATAAAGGCAGAAAATAAAGCTATTAAAATGGAGCTTTCTGAAAATAATTATCAGTTATTATATTATGGAAATTCACCTTTATTAAACAAGTTGAAATATTACCCTATTGCTCTTTTATTAATCATCATTCTTTTTGGAGCTGTTGTTTACAACTTTTATCGCGCTACGAAAATGGCAACCCAAAATAAATTATGGGCTGGAATGGCAAAAGAAACTGCGCATCAAATTGGAACACCTTTATCTTCATTAATTGGTTGGCTTGAACTACTGAAAATGGAAAATGTAGAGGAAAGTACTTTATATGAAATTGAGAAAGACATTGACAGACTTCAAACCATTACAGAACGTTTTTCAAAAATAGGATCTGAACCTATTTTAGAGAGAAAAGATTTTGTAGAAGAAACTTTAAGCTCAATTGAATATTTAAAAACTAGAACTTCTAAACAAGTTGTTTTTACTATTAATGTTCCTAAAGAACCTGTTTATATTGAATTGAATTCAGCATTACATAGTTGGACCATTGAAAACTTAATTAAAAACGCCATTGATGCAATGAAAGGAAAAGGAAGCCTAAACATTACAATTGAAGAATCAAATAATATAGTGAAATTAAAAATTAAAGATTCTGGAAAAGGAATTCCAAAAAACCAATTCAACAAAGTATTTGAACCTGGTTTTACCACTAAAAAAAGAGGTTGGGGATTAGGTTTGTCGTTAACCAAAAGAATTGTTCAAGAGTACCATAAAGGGAGAATAAAAGTTGCGCAATCTGAAATTGGGAGAGGAACAACTATGCAGCTGACTTTTAAAGCAAAATAGATTATAAAACAAAATCCCGACGTATCGGGATTTTGTTTTATAAATTCAAACTAATTTGTTTGGCTATATTTTCAAATTCTTCTGAAGACAAACTTGCTTTTCGTTGAAAACGCATATCATCCATATCTTGAAGAGGAATTAAATGAACATGTACATGTGGAACTTCTAGACCTACAACGGCAACACCTACTCTTTTACATTCAATTGTTTTTTCAAGTGCTTTTGCTACTTTTCTAGAAAAAGCCATTAAACCCATATACAAATCTTCTTCCATGTCAAAAATCTTATTGATTTCTTGTTTTGGAATACAAAGCGCATGTCCTTTTGCATTAGGATTAACATCTAAAAAAGCTAAGAAATTTTCATCTTCAGCAATTTTATAACATGGAATCTCTCCGTTTACAATTTTAGTAAAAATACTTGCCATATTTTAGTTTCTTGTAATTTCAACAATATCAAACTTAATAACTCCATTAGGAATACTAATTTCAGCAACATCGCCTACACTTTTTCCTAATAAACCTTTACCTATTGGAGAAGTTAC
Source organism: Flavobacterium sp. (assembly GCF_034111225.1). Classification (GTDB taxonomy): domain Bacteria; phylum Bacteroidota; class Bacteroidia; order Flavobacteriales; family Flavobacteriaceae; genus Flavobacterium. The sequence goes on from NZ_JAWUXR010000011.1 coordinate 599,677, forward strand.
CGAAATTTTACCTGATTTTAAATCGGCTTCGCTTTCAGCAACTAAAGTATAAATCATCTCCATACCGTTAACTTGATTCTTAATTTTTACAGTTGACAAAACAAGTACTTTTGAAAGATCTAATTGAGATTCGTCAATTAACCTTGCATTAGCTACAACACCTTCCATTTTAGAAATTTTCATTTCTAATAATCCTTGCGCCTCTTTTGCTGCGTCATACTCTGCATTTTCAGACAAATCGCCTTTGTCTCTTGCGTCGGCAATGTCTTGTGAAGCTTTAGGGCGCTCAATGCTCTTTAAGTAGTCTAATTCGTCTCTTAATTTTTTTAATCCTTCTGCTGTATAATATGATATATCACTCATAACTTCATCGTTTATATAAATAGAAAGAATCCCACATAATAAATGGGATTCCTTATAACAAAGATACTAAAATAATTTTTAAATTTAATTTAGCTTCTCAATTACTTTATTAAATTTAATTTAAATTTGTAATTATGAAAAAATACTTAACACTAATTTTATTACCACTAATTTTAAGTTGTAGTAATGATTCTTTTAATAACAATAATCCGTATTTACCTAATTATGGATTTTCAACTACTATAAATTTAAATTTACCTCAATACAGCCAGTTAATATATCCTGCAAATGCAGTATATATTAATAACGCTGGAGCAGGAATAAGAGGCATTTTTGTTTTCAACACTGGAAATGAAAACTATGTTGCATTTGATGCTGCTTGTCCAAACCAAGCCTTAAGCAGTTGCTCAACAATGACAATTAACGGCATTAAAGCTTTATGTTCTTGTGACGGAGCTGAATACAGTTTTTTTAGTGGTCAGGCTCCAGGACAACAATATCCTATGAAACAATATAGAGTACAAAAAATTAGTTCAACAAGTTTAAAGGTTTACAATTAAAAATCCCTGCAAAACGAATCTTACAGGGATTTAACTTTAAACTGACTGAACTAATTTTAAAATTTTAAGGTCATTCCTAAAAGGAGATTCACTCCTGCTTGAGGATAGTAACCTGTTCCTTCTATTGTGGTTGTTCCTGGACCACTCCATGTATCATCATATGTGTAGAAATAACCATTTGATTCATATTTTCTGTCTAGTATATTATTAACTAATGCAGAAAAAACAATTGACTTTATGCCTTTATTAATTTTCCAATCGTAATTAGCATTGAAATCTAAAACAGTATAGTCACTAAGTGTAGAATTTTCAGAATCTATATTTCCCATATATTGTTTTCCAACAAACTTACCCAACAAACTTACTTGCAGATTTTTAATAGGTAAAAAAGTAATATTTCCACCACCAACGATTTCAGGAGAAAAAGCAATATTGGTATTTCCTAAATTAGTTAAAACCCCATCTCTTTCAAAATAAAAATCTTTATTTTTATTTTGACTTAAAGTTACATTTGGCTGAAATAATAAATTATCAAATATTTTTATTAGCGCATCTACTTCCAACCCTAAGCGGTAACTTTTTCCACTATTAGTAAATATTGGAGCTCCTACATTATTCAAAGCGCCTGTCAATACCAATTGATCTTTATAATCCATATAAAAAGCATTTGCATTTACTTTAACCTTACTTGTATTGTACTTCCAACCTAATTCAAAATCAATTAATCGTTCAGGTTTTGTGCTTTCATTTTCATAATCATCTCTTCTCGGCTCTTTGTTAGCAACACCTGCATAAGCATAAATAGAATTTGAAAGGTTAATTTTAAAGTTGGCACCAACTTTAGGATTAAAAAAACGAAACGTATCATTAACATCTGTCGCTTGAACTCCACTTGCTTGATAGTACACAAGACGATATTGTAAATCAGCAAAAATATTCATCTTTGAAGAGACATCTTGAGATAATTTTGCATATACATTTACATCATCTTTGTTTCCAAAAGTATTATAGTACCTATTGTTGCCAGGTATATAATATTGCGTCCATACTACTTCACCATAATGCTTACCTAAGTACCTATTAGCGGCTCCACCTAATTGAATATTGGTTTCATGAGTATTGTAATTTAAAGAAAAGGTTGTTCCAAAAAAATCATTATCTAACCATCTTTTTCGAATTAAATCTGTTATTGAATTAACTCCAAAATCACTTAAACCATAATCAGAAAATGTTTGATCTTCTTTATATTGCTTATAATACCCTTTTCCCAGAGTATAATGCAACGCCAAGTTTGAATTCCACTTTTCAGACCACTTTTCAGACCAATGCAATTGAAAATGATTTTGCCAATAATTATCGGTTTCATCATCATAAAATTGTTCATTACCGAATTCGTCAAAATACAAACCTGCTGAATTATAAGTCCTATCGTTTTCTAACTTATCTAAATCTTCTAGACCATACCAAGCTTGGTATGTTTTTTCTTTACCGCCAAAGGCAATAAGTTTTATCAAAGTATTTTCTTTTACATAATTAGCATTAAAAAAATACCCAAACATGTTTGAAGAAGCTCTATCAATATACCCATCTGATGCAATTTGAGAAACTCTTCCGTTAAATTCGAAATTATTATGCAAGCCAGTCCCGAAAGATAAAGTATGCTTTCTTGTTCCAAAACTACCTGCAGAATTTGAAATTTCAGCATGAGATTGCAGTTGATAAGACTTTGTTTCCATATTTAAACTGGCTCCAAATGCACCTGCTCCATTAGTTGACGTTCCCACTCCTCTTTGTAGTTGAACGCTCTCTAATGAAGAAGCAAAATCTGGCAAATTCACAAAAAATGTCCCATGACTTTCACTATCATTAAAAGGAACTCCATTTAAGGTAACGTTAATTCTTGATCCATCTGAACCACGCACTCTCATTGAGGTATAACCTACTCCATTACCAGCATCGGTAGTAGTAACTACTGATGGTAAGTAATTTAAAAGCACAGGAATGTCTTGACCCAAATTTCTTGGCTCAATTTGCTCTTTAGAAACATTTGAAAATGTAATAGGTGTTTTTTCTGTTGCCCTAACAGACAAGACTGTTACTTCTTTTAGGTTGTTTACCTTTAAAGAATCGACTGGCTGCTTTTGTGCGTAAGAAAAGAGTGAAAGGAAAAAAGCGAAAAGACTTAGCTTTAAAACACTTTTAGTTTGTTTTTTTTTGAATAAAGTTTTCATTCGTAAAATTAGTTACGAATAAAAGGGGTAATTATTCTTTTTTTAAAATTAAATTGTGTTAATAGACTTATACCAACGTGCACATTAGTATTTTGTCATTTTCCTTGGCAGCATTACCTGCCCAGGTTCTATGGGTATAATCTCAGCTCGTTATTTAGAGCACCCCTTTGAGACAGTGCAAAAGTACTACTTTAGTTTAAAGTTTCAATTTAATTTTTTAAAAATTAGGTTTTTTTCGATTTTGCTTTAAAACACTCATAATTTTCTTAGAATTAAGTCTCTTTTCCTTAACTCTTCGTGGTGCTTTTGTTGTTCTTCTTATCTTAGGCTTATGGAGACCTTTTTCAATAATTGAGAAAAATCTTTTAATTACAATGGACTTATTTTTAACCTGACTTCTATCTTCATCACAATTTAAAATAAGAATATTGTTCTGTGTTAATTTTGAGGATAATTTATTCTTCAACAACTCTTTTTCATCTTCAGATATTGCTGATGATTTTTCTAAGTCAAAAGTAAGTACAACTTTTGAAGAAACCTTGTTTACGTTTTGCCCACCGGCTCCACTACTTCTAACCGCTTTGAAATCTAATTCATTAATGATTAATTCTTTATTCATCTAATGATTGATGTGCTGATTTTAATAAATCGTTTACTGTTTTTACAGGATTAAAAGTTTCCAAAGGAACCTCAACAAAAATAGTGGTCCATTTTGCCATTGCGCCATTCCATAAACCTGGTAATTCAAATGCCCTGATTGGCTTACCATTCTTAGTTTTCTCTGTAATAAATGCTGCATTGTGGTCTACAAAATCAACTAAGTTGAATTTTTGCCCTTTATAATTATAAACAGCACAAACAATATCAACAGGATTGAAGTGAGTTGCAGATTTCAAAATATTAATTTGATTTTCATTTAAAACATCCACTTGAGACGATTCTACTATTTGAAGCGTTTGCCTTCCTTTTTGATCTTTTGTCCAAAAAGGACCACCACCTGGCTCACCTTCATTCTTTACCATCCCGCACACTCGAATAGGTCTATTTAAGACTTTTACCAAGTATTCATTCTTATATGACTTTTTGAAATATTTAAAATCTTCTGGTAAAGGAAAGGATAATTCATTTTCAGTAAAAAGTATTAATTCATCAAGATCTTTTTCAGACAAATCTTTCGTTTCCAAATCATTTAAATATTCGAAAATTCTACTTTGTATTTTTATAATAATTGCACCTAAAACTTTTTTGTAATCTACAATTAAGCTTCTGTTATTTAGAGATACATTGTCAATGTTTTTTAAAAAAACAAAATCTGACTTTAACTGATTCAAATTATCAATTAACGCACCATGACCTCCAGGTCTAAAAAACAAAGAATTATCTTCTAATCGAAATAATGAGTTATCAGGATTAACAGCTATAGTATCTGAATTTGAATTTTGGTAAGAATAATCAATTTCAAAATCTTTAAACTGGCTGACTATTGCCTCAAATTCATTTTGAAATTCCTCGTTTATTGTAAAATGAATTTTAGTTTTGACATCATTCTTTTTATAGAAATTTGCTTCAATAATATTTTCTTCAATAGGTGTGATAATCTTTGCATCACTTATATGAAAAGGCAGTATCCCTTTTGGCTTTTGAGTGAAGTTCAACCCTTCTTCACTTAATAATGTTTTAATTAAAAAATATTGCTTTTTATCTGTAAAAAAAGAATAGAATTCCGGATATAACTCTATAGTTTTACCTTTAAGCTCTCTATAAAAAGGAAAATTTTTCAATCCAAAAATAAAAATAGATAAGTCTTGATTTCCTTTTTTATTGATATAACTATTAATTGTGTCTGTATTTATATCAAATTCATTTAAAAATTCGATTAGAAACTTGAACATTCTTGAAGCTGCACCTGAAGCAGGTACAAATTTTTCGATAGTGTAATTAGATTTATGGTTGTTGAAAAAAATAGAATATTCTTCAACTTCATTTTGACTTAGAGACATAATACCATCCCCTACTATTGCAGGTTTAACAAGATCTATCATTGGAATACCATTTTTAAAGTAAAACAATTGCTGTCTTACTTTCATTAATGAATTCCCTCTTTTTTCAATATATCTTAAATCTTCTTCTGTAAAATTCTCTTCCATTCTAAATAGCCAAAAATGGCAACTATTGTAAATATTAAAAATTGTAAACTTGAAAAAGTAAATCCTTTATAGAAATACAATGGAATGGAAATAATATCTCCCACAATCCATAACAACCAATTTTCAATTTTACGTTTTGCCATAAGCCACATTCCTACAAAGAAAACACCTGTAGTAAATGTATCTACATAAGCTGTCCAATCATTAAATTTATTGAACCAATTATATACCAATATTACAAAAAGAATTGTTAGTATAAAAATAACTAAAGCACTTCGTTGTTCTTTTTTAGTCATCCAAGATATTGGATATTCTACTTGAGAATCCTTTTTTCTTGTCCAAAGAAACCATCCGTACACACTCATGGAGGCATAATAGCCATTAATAAGCATATCCCCAATTAAACCCCATTTATTCAGTAAATAAACATAAATAATTGTACTCACTAATCCTGTTGGGTAAACCAAAATATTATTACTCTTGGCATAAAAAACACTCGTTAATCCGAATAATACTGCAATAATTTCTAGAACTATATCAATTGTTGCATATTCACTGTATTGCGAAAACAAAAACTCTAACATGATTTAAAAAAAGTATTATCGTTTTCAAATGCAGTTCCAATTACTACCATATCAGCCCCTGCATTAAAAGCTTCATCAATTGCTTGTTTAGAACGAATGCCGCCTCCAACAATCAACGGAACTTGAATAGTATTAGCAACTTTATTAATCATCTCTAACGGAACTACTTTCTGCGCTCCACTTCCTGCTTCTAAATAAATGAGTTTATTACCTAATAACTCACCTGCTTTAGCTGTTTGACATACATAATTAATATTGCTTCTATCTAAAGGCTTTGTTCCGCTTACACGTTCGACAGCAGTTATAGCTCCACTTTCAATTAACAAATAACCTGTAGAAATAATCTCCAAATTGGTTTTTTCTAAAATGGGCACCGCATTAACTTGATGTTCTATTAAATAATTTGCATTTCTTCCTGATAGTAAACTTAAAAACAAAATTCCATCTGCCTTGTCTGATATTTGAGAGGGATTACCTGGAAATAATAAAATTGGTAAATTACATTGTTCTTTCAATTGAATAATTAAATCGTCTATAATATTATTTTCAACAATACTTCCTCCTACTAAAACATGAGTAGCTGGTGATTGATTGATTTTTGCAACCAAATCATTTACATTTTTCAATTCAATTTTATCAGGGTCTAATAAAATAGCAAGTAATTTTTTGCGCTCTTTTTTGGCTTGTAAAATATTTTTATACAACTCTTTCATTCTATTTTTCTAATGCGTAAACCAATGTGAAGTTTTCAAATTCTTCAAAGAAAAAACAAAACTCTTTTTCAAATTCATTCTGTTCGACTGAAGCTTTCCCGTTTCCATCTATTAAATCAAAAGAAAACACTTTCATATCATCTTTGAAACTCAAACTTCTAGAATCACACATTTTATATTTTGCTTCTTTAGCTCCCCAAATTACTGTTAATTTCTTTATATAATCAGATGCGTTTTTATCTAAGTAATCAAATTCATAACCCACAAACTTATCTGCAATTCTAACAATTTTCTCTCTTTGTAATTCTATATCAATGCCTACGTTTTCATTTCCAATAATAATAGCTGAAAAATTATTTGAATGGGTTATCGATATTTTTTTTCCATCGATTAAATTAGGTTTTCCCTCTTCATCATAAAACAAATCAAAGTCCGAATAACCCGCTGTTTTCAACAAACGTCTAATGCTCAAAAAGCCATTTTGATGACTTTCAGATTTCATTTTTTCAAGTCTAGCAAGTGAAACATCTTTTAACCTAACTTGACGAAACAACTCATTAAAATCTTCTTCAATTTTCCATATAAGAACTGAAGTTAAGGCATTTACTTGTATTTTTTTATAAAAAGGCATTAAATATAAGGTTGAAGTTCAAAGCATTAACTTATTAAACATTTCACAAAATAAGGCATTTATTTAAAAAATAAAAAGGAAATTAGTACCTTTGCATTCTTATTTAATAATACAAATATACATAATAGATGAGTTCAAATACAACAACTTATGTGCCTTATAAAGTAAAAGACATTACTTTAGCGGACTGGGGAAGAAAAGAAATTGAGTTAGCTGAAGCTGAAATGCCAGGTTTAATGGCATTAAGAACTGAGTTTGGCGCAAGTCAACCTTTAAAAGGAGCACGTATTGCTGGGTGTTTACACATGACTATACAAACTGCTGTTTTAATTGAAACTTTAGTTGCTCTTGGAGCTGATGTTACTTGGTCTTCTTGTAATATTTTCTCAACTCAAGATCATGCTGCTGCTGCTATTGCTGCTGCTGGAATTCCAGTTTATGCTTGGAAAGGTTTAAACGAAGAAGATTTTGATTGGTGTATTGAACAAACTTTATGGTTTGGTGAAGACAGAAAACCGTTAAACATGATTCTTGATGATGGTGGAGATTTAACGAATATGGTTTTTGACCGTTTTCCCGAATTAATTGCTGACATTAAAGGTTTATCTGAAGAAACAACTACTGGTGTTCACCGTTTATACGAAAGAATGCAAAACGGAACTTTACATGTTCCAGCAATCAACGTAAACGATTCAGTTACTAAATCTAAATTTGATAACAAATACGGTTGTAAAGAATCTGCAGTTGATGCAGTTCGTAGAGCAACAGATATTATGTTAGCTGGTAAAAGGGTTGTGGTTTGTGGTTACGGAGATGTTGGAAAAGGAACTGCTGCTTCATTTAAAGGTGCAGGTTCTATTGTAACAGTTACTGAAATTGACCCAATTTGTGCTTTACAAGCTGCAATGGACGGTTTTGAAGTTAAAAGATTAGACACGGTTGTTGGAAATGCAGATATCATCATTACAACTACTGGAAATAAAGACATCATTTTAGGTTCGCACTTTGAACAAATGAAAGATAAAACTATCGTTTGTAACATTGGCCACTTCGATAACGAAATCGACATGGCTTGGTTAAACAAAACTCATGGCGCTTCTAAAGTTGAAATCAAACCACAGGTGGATAAATACACTATCGCTGGAAAAGATATTATTATTTTAGCTGAAGGACGTTTAGTAAACTTAGGTTGTGCTACAGGTCACCCAAGTTTTGTAATGAGTAATTCATTTACAAACCAAACATTAGCTCAATTAGAGTTATGGACTAATACTGCTGCTTACAAAAATGAAGTGTATATGTTACCAAAACATTTAGATGAAAAAGTAGCCATGCTACATTTAGCTAAAATTGGTGTTGAGTTAACAGAACTTAGACCTGATCAAGCTGAATATATCGGCGTTACGGTTGAAGGACCATTTAAACCTGATTACTACAGATATTAATAACTAGTTAATAGTTATTCTCAAAAAAAAGGCGAACCAAATGGTTCGCCTTTTTTCTTGTTATAAGAATTTTTATTCGCCCTAAAAATCCCAATTAGGAATTTTACCCGGAACGTAAGGAGCTTTACTCTGCTCCAATTTATCATGAACAGAGTCTAGGTTAACTGAAGTCACATTCAAGTCAGCTAACAGTGCTTTAAATGTCTCCCCCGCCACTCTGTAACTATCACGTTGCGTTTGAGTTGGAGCAGAAGTTGAATTATAGACATACCAAACGATTTGGCCTACCCTATCTGTTATGGATGGTGCCGTTTCGAACTCTCTTTTCTTAATGCTTTTATCACCGTTTAATTTAATATCAACAAGTTTCAAATCACTCAAAATTTTATCGATTTCATTCAATAAATTTAAATCAGCATTTGGGGTAACCAAAACAGCTTTTTTAAGCATTTCAGCTCTTTTCTTTAAATCACTTGTGGCTCTAGAGGTACCAAAAGC
>NZ_JAWUXR010000012.1:0-259915 GCF_034111225.1 Flavobacterium sp.
ATAACTCCAACATTAAATGGATGTTCAGGAACACCTATAGTGATTCGAGTTAGGGTAAATCCATTACCTGTACCTGTTTTAGAAGACGGAGCAATATGTGTTGATTCATCAGGAAATACATTCCAAACGTATTATTTCCATACAGGATTAAGTAATGCTACTCATACATTTGTTTGGTCTTATGAAGGAACAATAATTCCAGGAGCAACATCAACAAGTTATGAGGCAACAGTTGCAGGAAGTTATTCTGTAATTGCTACAAATATTGCAACAGGTTGTTCGTCACTAGAAGTATTTGGAACGGTAATCGAAACGAATCCAGCAACAGGATTTACTTATACGGTAACCAATGCTTTTACAGATAACGCTACAATAGTTGTAAATGTTCCAGACGGAACAGGAACGATTATGTATCAAATAGATGATGAAGCATTGCAAAGTTCAAATATCTTTACAGGAGTAAGCGCAGGATTACATACCATTACTGTTGTAGATACACAAGGGTGTACTTACTTAACACAAGAAGTAATGGTAATTGATTATCCTCATTATTTTACACCAAACGGAGATGGTATAAACGATCATTGGAATATAATTGGTTTAAAAGACCAACCTGGAGCTAAGTTATACATCTTTGATAGATATGGTAAACTAATCAAGCAGATTAGTACAACAGGTCAAGGATGGGATGGTACACTTAATGGGCAATTATTACCATCTACAGATTATTGGTTTACAATTGAGTTTGTTGAAGGAGGACAACAAAGAGTATTTAGAGCTCACTTCTCAATGATTAGATAAAGATTAATTATTTTAAATAAAAGAGCAGTACCAAATGGTGCTGCTTTTTATTTGAAATAGAATTCAGAGAAAACCTATTTAACAATTTAAATATAAAACCCTTTAAAATTAATGCTTTACAGGTTTTTTTGTGGAGTCCGAAAGAATAAAACCACTCTCGGAACCCTATATTTTACTCGTGGTTTTTATAAGTTACATCTAAAAATAACCGAATTTAGCACCTAAAATCCGAATTCAATTATTTGCAAATTGTATGATGTAAATTTACTCAATGTTTACAATATGTATAAATAATTAGTTCAAAAATTAAACTAGTTAATTACCCAAGGATATAAGGATCAATATGTTTCTTTTTTAATCCGGTGTATTCACAAAAAGTAAATGATACAATTTCAGACACTGGTGGACAAGGAGGGCATTTACCTCCTCCAAGTAATCCTTAAATTGTAAATTATTTTTAATAATTTTGGGGAATGAAAAACAATCTTTTTTATTCCCTAATTGTATTACTCGTATTGGTCTTAAATTCGTGTTCCTTTTTTGAACAAAAAGAACCAATAATTGAATTTAAATTAATCAAACAAAAGGCATTAGATGCTGAGAATAATAATAAAGTAGATAGTGCCTTTTATTATTTGAACACCATTTCAAATGATGAAAATTACATTCTTGACAATAGAGTATATGCAAAACTTGAAAAAGCCAGATTGTATTATCTTCAATGCGATTATATTGAATCTGAGTCAGAAACAATTGAAGCCATAGCCATCAACACAAATCCTGTTTATAATTCGTATTTGCACAATATGTTGGGTACTGCTTTTCAAGAACAAAGAAAATTTGACAAAGCAACAGAGCAATTATATTTAGCCACAAAAAACACTACCGACTCATTACACAATGCAGTGATTCAAAGTAACCTTTCTCTTGTTTATTTAGATAACGAAGAGTACAACAAAGCTATACAGACTTTAGAACCCCTTTTAAACAACAAAGCATTAAAAGAGAATCCATTTTTCTTTTCAAAAGTTGTTGATAATTTAGGCTATGCCTATTTAAAAAAAGGATTACCTGAGGCTCAAACACTTTTAGAAAAAGGGTTACAGATAAGAGACAGTATTGATGATAATTTCAGTAAAATTTCATCCTATATTCACTTATCGAACTACTTTGAACAAAAATTAGATATCGAAAAAACAAATGAATTTGCTTTAAAAGCGTATTCAATTGCAACTGCTTCAAAAAGTCCGGATGACCGTTTAGAGGCATTAGATATTATCATTAAAAACAACACCGATACTAAAGAATGGTATTTAAAGTATGCACACATTAATGATAGTATACAAAAGGAAAGAAATTTTAATAAAAATCAATTTGCTCAAATAAAATATGATGCTTCAAAATCTGAGACACAAAGTAAAATATTAAAAACGCAAAAAGAAAAATTAACAATAAGCATTGTTGCAATTATTTTACTTTCACTTATAAGCTTTATACTTATTAGAATTAAAAACAAACAAAAACAATTAAAAACCGTTTACGATACCGAAACTCGTATTTCTAAACAACTGCATGACGAATTAGCAAACGATGTTTTTAATACCTTAACTTTTATTGAAAATCAAGACATTTCAACTACTCAAGACAAAGAAAGAATTGTAAACGAAATCGATAAAATTTATAAAAGAACACGATCTATTTCTCATGAAAACAGTTCTATTGAAGTTGGAACGGAATACCCAAAAGAACTAAGAGCATTACTTAATAATTTCATTACCTCTGAAATTCAAGTTGCAACAAAAGGAATTGATGAAGTTAATTGGAATAAAATTCTTCCAATTAAAAAAATCGCTCTTTATAGGGTTTTACAAGAATTAATGGTAAACATGAAAAAACACAGTAAGTGTAGTTTAGTTTTTGTTGCAATTATTAGCAACAAAGACACTCTTGAAATAAAGTATAGCGACAATGGAATTGGGTTGCAAGAAGAAAAATTTAAAATTGGACTCCAAAATGTGGAAAACCGTATAAAAAGCATAAATGGAACGATTACTTTTGAATCAAACAATGGATTAAAAGTTAAAATCAACATTCCAATTTAAAAAATATGTTTAAGAAAATTTTAATAGCCGAAGATATAGACAGTATCAACTATGGAATCGAAAGAGTCTTAGAAGGGATTCCAGGTGTTGAAACAAGTCATGCAAAATATTGTGATGAAGCTTTATTAAAATATAAAAAAGCCATCTTGGACAATGAACCTTATGATTTATTAATTACGGATCTATCTTTTAAACAAGATTACAAAGAAGCTGTTTTAGAAAATGGGGAAGATTTAATTGCTGCCATTAAAGAAATTGATTCAGGCCTTCCTATTTTAGTCTATTCTATAGAGGACAAACCTTATCGTATAAAATGCTTATTTGATTTATATACCATTAACGCTTTTGTTTTAAAAGGCAGGTATAGTTCTTTAGAATTAAGAGAAGCCGTAAGTAAATTAAATAAAGGAGAAAAATACATTTCAAAAGACATTGCACATTATCTTTTTACTAAGGATACAGAAGAAATAACAGATTATGATATTTCAATATTAGGATTATTAGCAAAAGGTTGTACTCAAAGTGAAATTGCAAATAACCTAGAAACAAATAACATCACTCCATATAGTGTTAGTGCAATTGAAAAACGCATTAATAAATTAAAAACGCAATTGAAGGCGAAGAATACTATTCAACTGGTAGCACTTGCAAAAGATATTGGGATGATTTAGTTTAAATGAGATGTGTCTATCTTAAAACTGATTCAATTTTAAAATTACAACCAATGAAGCTTTTAACTCTTCGTTTAAATTACCAAAGCAATCCAACAATTTAGCCTATTGAAACAACATTCTAACAGTAATGTGTAAATAAAAAACCCTGTAAAATTAATACTTTACAGGGTTTTTTGTGGAGTCGGAGAGAATCGAACTCTCGTCCAAACAAGCAATCAAAAAGCTTTCTACGCGTTTAGTTTTTAATTAGATTTTCGACAATAAGCTAGGTTAAAAACAACCACCTATTGCTTAGCTTTACCAGTTCAAAACGGATTTAAAACATCACCGTCTCTAGGTTTACATTTACGGTTCCTCTGAGTCAAACGCCATAAACCAAGGCTTTTGAGGGGAATCCAGCTTTCCTACCTGGTAGGAACTAGGCACATCTTACTATAATTCAGATTATGCAGCCAAAGCGTAGTTATTATCGCCGTGTAAAAGTTTAAGACCTTTTATTAACGAGAATTGTCCCAGTTCTCGACGTGCTTACAATTTAATTCCACTCGCTGTCAAAACCAGTCGACCCCAGTTTTTATAACTATTAATGTTAGTACAATAATTACGCCAAAATTACTACTATTTTATGGAAGAAAAAATTTTGTTTATCACTTTTAGTAATGTTATATTTGTAACAAATCGATATGCCATCAGTTAAATAAATAAAAATGAAATTCGGAATAATCAAAGAACGTAAAAATCCACCAGATAGAAGAGTAGTTTTTTCTCCAGAACGATTAGCAGAATTTAAAAATACTTACCCTCAAGCTACCATAAAAGTAGAGTCTTCAGATATTAGAATTTTTACTGATGATAAGTATTTTGAAAAAGGGATAGAAGTTACTCAGGATTTAAACGATTGCGATGTTTTAATTGGTGTAAAAGAAGTTCCTAAAGAAGCACTTATTCCTAATAAAAAATATTTTTTCTTTTCTCATACAATTAAAAAGCAGCCTTATAATAGAGCGCTTCTAAAAACAATTTTAGAAAAAAATATTGAATTATATGATCATGAAACTATTGTTGATGAAAACAATAGAAGATTAATTGGTTTTGGACGTTATGCTGGAATTGTTGGTGCTTATAATGGTATTAGAGCATTTGGATTAAAATTTGAATTGTTTAATTTGTCTAAAGCAGAAACTTTACCAGATCAAAAAACATTAATTGAACGTTTAAAACGAAATCCATTACCAAATATTAAAATTGTTTTAACGGGTAGAGGTAAAGTAGCATATGGAGCTAAAGAAATGCTCGATGCTATGAAAATAAATGAAGTTTCAATTGAAAACTATTTAACAAAAACCTACGCAGAACCTGTTTATACTTTTATTGACGTTTTAGATTATAACAAAAGAGAAGATGGTCAAGCTTCAACTAAAGAAGATTTTTATAATAATCCAACTGAATATGTTTCTAATTTTGAGCGTTTTTCTGAAGTTTCAGATATGTTTATTGCAGGACACTTTTATGGAAATAATGCACCAATTATTTTATCAAAAGAAATGTTGCGTTCTCCAAAATGTAAACTAAAAGTAGTTGCAGATGTTTCTTGCGATATTGATGGACCAGTTGCGTGTACTATAAAACCAAGTACTATTGCAGATCCAATTTATGGTTATTTACCAAGTGAGCATAAAGAGGTTTCTTATAAACATCCATCGGCAATTGTTGTAATGGCTGTTGATAATTTACCTTGCGAGCTTCCAAAAGATGCAAGTGATGGATTTGGTGAAGTGTTTTTAGAGCGTGTTATACCAGCATTTTTTAATAATGATGCTGATGGAGTTTTAGAAAGAGCAAAAATGACAGAAAATGGTAAATTAACTCCTCGTTTTGCATACTTACAAGATTTTGTAGACGGGAAAGAATAGTTAAAAAAAACATATAAATATGAAAAACCTGTCCAAATAATTAGGACAGGTTTTTTTATAGCCCTGATTGAGCGGTTTAGCTTTGTAGCGTAGCGTAAAACTATGAGCGAAAGCAGGAATAGGCTTTGCAAATATGCCTAAACCATTCGTTTCTAATTATTTCCCCAATCTATTTTTCGAGAGAAGTACATAACGCTTCCTAATATTAAGAATAAGCCAATGCTACCAACTAATAATGCGTAGTTTTCTAATTGTATGATTACGAAGATGAAGCTGTATAAAACGGTTAGTGCTGCGCCTATGAATAATGGAAATTTTTTGTTTTTTAATACCGAAATAGAGTAGAGGATAAGCATTATGATTACGGAAATTGCTGCAATGATATAAGCAATTGTAAAACTAGAATGTTCGGTAATGGAAATTAGTAAAGTGTAAAACATAATTAACGCTAAGCCTATCATGGTGTATTGAAATATATGAATTCCAATTTTACTAATGGTTTGAATTAAGAAGAAAATAAGAAATGTTAGTCCAATTACTAGAAAGCCATATTTTGAAGCACGTTCGTTTTGTTGGTATTGATCGACTGTTTCAATTAATTTTACTCCGTAGGCATATGATTTTAAATGTGGAATTATTCCAATGTGCTGCTGAGCAAATGCACGATTAATGTGCAAAATTTTCCAATCGGCATGAAAAGCATCTTTTGAAATGGCTTTTGTAGTATCATTTGGAGCAAAATTTCCAATGAAACTTGGAGAATTCCAATTTGCATCTAATGAAGTCGAATTTGTTTTACCAATAGGTACAAATTGCACACTATTACTTCCGTTGTATTTCATATTGAAATTGAAATCGATTTTTGAAACATTAGTAATGTTAAATGTGCTTGTTTCGAGTGTTCCAAAAACATTATCGCTTTCATCAGTTTTAGATTCCATACTATAATTAGAACCGTTTACATTTATTTTTAAATCGCTTTTTATGCTTTTTAAATTGGTTGTTTTAATGATAATAGTCGCTTTATCCCAAATGATATTTTCTTTTTTAATGCCTAATTTTTCAAAGTTTAACTTTTCAAAACTTCCGTTAAACGTCATATCGGCTTTAAAAACAATGGGGTTGTATAAGCTTCTTTTAATATCGCTAACTTTCTCTATTTTTGTTTTGTTTTGTAGTGTTTCTGGAAAAAAGTAAGCATAATTAGTAGATATTGTTTTTTGAATACTAGTTTGCTTCGTTTTACCATCAATATAAGTGGTTTCTATTTCTTCTTTATAAGGAACCTTTAAAATAGGTCCGTAAAAGTTAATGTCTTCCCCCCAAGAATTAGTGACTTCGGCAAGTACTTCATTCTTTCGTTGCGAACGCTCGCTAATTAAGTCTTGAACGAGACTTAAAGGAATGAGTAAAAAAAGTGTAAGCGCTCCAACCATAATCATTTTGGCTGTGTTTGATTGAAAGAAGTTCGACTTAGGAGCAATTGGTTTTTCGTTTTGATTTTCCATTGTTTTTTTGTTTAGAGATGTTATAATAAATGATTGATTACTATGTATGTAAATAAAATTGAGATTGGAATATTGATAAGAGTTATACCAATACGAATAAATATTTCATAGTTGTTATCCCAATTTTTTATGAGTTGAATTATTAAGTAAAGTAGATAGACTGTGTTTATTAAAAGTGCGCCTGAAACATATAATAATCCAACATATAATAGTGGTTCGTATTTTGTGGTTGCAAAGGACAATAGTAAAGAAGCACCAACTGCAAATGATATAATAGGAATAATGTTTTGTTCAATGAGTTCTATTTGTTTGTCTTTTTCCATGGCTATTGTATATTAAAAGTGTTTTGTAGTTGATTTTTATCTTGATTTAGTAGTTTTAAAAAATCTAAATCATAAAAAGGATTCGCTTTATTTCCACGTTTGAATTGATTAATGAAGAATTTTATTTGAGTAGGGTAGAAGAGAACTCCAACTGAGATTCCAAAAAGTAAATACAAACTGCGTTTTCCGTTTCCTAATAAGTAAAATTGCATCCCGATTTCTTCTATTACTGAAATTCCAGTATTTGTTAATACATGAAATACGTCGTGATCTTCTAATTTATCTTGAATTTCAAAATCATGTTTGCATAAAAAGCAACCTAAATGAAACCCAAGAGAGTTTTCGGAATATTTTAATAACTCCTTGATTGAGATGTTCCAAGGTTCACTTTTTTTAAGCCACTTTTGATAGGGTTTCTTCGTGGCTTCATACATTTTTTCTACGATTAAGTCTTTCATTTTTGATTATTAAAAGTACTTTGAATTTCAAAGTAAATGGATAAAAAAATAGTTCTAAGTATTCGATATTAATTTTTCAAGCGCATCAATATGATCTTGAAAGGCTTTTTTTCCTTCTTTTGTTGCAATATAACTTGTGTTGGGTTTACGCCCAATAAATTGTTTTTCTACAATAATATAGGCTTCATTTTCTAGAGCTTTTGCATGACTGGCTAAATTACCATCGGTAACACCAAGGAGTTCTTTAAGTGTTGAGAAATCGGCACTTTCATTCACCATCAAAACCGACATGATACCTAAACGGATACGATGATCAAATGCTTTGTTTATATTTTGAATGATGTTTTTCACAAACTAGTTTGTTTTATTATTTTGATATTTTTTTCTTTCTAATGAATTTTACTTTTTAGCTTCTGATTTCTATTCTCTATCGTATTTATAATACATTATACTTCCATATAATATATGAGCTATACCAAAGCCTAAAATCCAAAACAAAAGGCCGTAACCCGTAAATTCAACAGCTAATAAACCTAAAATGATTTGTGTGATTCCAAGATAGCGAACATCTCTCAGTGTATATTTACTTGCGTTTAAACAAGCTAATCCATAAAAGAGTAAAGTTACAGGAGCAATTAAAACAAAATTTTGCTGACGAACTAAAAGCAATGAAAATATTCCGCCTGTTACCAAAGGAATAGCAAAGTTGATTAAAACTCTTTTTGAAGCAGGATTCCAAATTTTTTCACCTAATTTATTTGCTTTTTTTACGGTTAAATAATAAGCAGTTCCTAACGAAAGGAGTAATACAATAAAAGCAGTCAATATAATTAGTTTAAACGTTTTGCTTTCTAATGTAATATAAGTGTATTCATGTGTATTGATAAGATAAGTTGCATAAACCGCTCCAACAAGTGCATAAACGCCTGCTAAGATTCCCGATAAGCCACTTAAAGAGATAAACTGAGTTGATTTACTCATCATTTCTTTAATGTCCTGTATATCTTTTAAATATTTACTTGCTTCCATATAAAAGTACTTTGAATGGCAAAGTAAACAATAATTTTCATTGTTACCAAAATAAAATTGCATTATTTTTACAAAAAAATAAAAATGAAATACCTAGGTTACTTAATTCGTTTTATAAGTATTTATATATTTATTGCTTTATTAATGAGCGTAATTAATTTAATTAAAGCTTCAAACAATGATTCATTTGTATCGAATGCTGAAAAATGGGGGATAATTTTAGGACAATTTACTTTTGTCGCTTTAGTTCTTTGGTTGAATATAAAATTTTATAAATATGCTTCAAAATTAATTTTGAAAAGTAAAAATAATTCAGAAATGAATTAGTAAAAATATTTTTGTTGCTTATTTTATAAAATAAAAGTGTCAGATTTTGCCTGACACTCTCTATTATATGTTTATTAAATAATTATTTATAACCTAAAAATTCCTCCAACCGTTATAATGCGTTGTAAAAACCAAAAGTTTTGCTCTGCGCTATCTGCAGAACTTTGAGTCGTTCTAATGTTGTTCATTTCTATATATCCACCTTTTAATTCTGTTTGAATGAAAAAGTATTTAAAAAAAGTGAAGTTTAAACCAGCCTTTGCAGAAACTCCATAACCGGCAATATGAAATTCATCATATCTGTCTTTTCCTAATAAGGTTGTATTTGTTTTTGGATATAAAAAACCAGCTCCTAATCCTTCTGTAGCATTAATTTGAAATTTATCAGTATTAGGTAAGCCAAACCAATTTGAAATATCATCTACTCTGCAAAATTCTGTATTAACATAATTTAGACCATCTGTGTGTTCAAATAATAAGAAATCTTCATCAAGAGTCAATGACCCATTATTCGGATCTTCATTATAAGTACCTGTATTTGGATAATAGCCAGAATAATCTACTCTTTGGTCATTGTACATTACATATTTCATATGGTCAAACCCAATTGATATATTATAATGATCATTTATAAAATAGCCAATTCTAAAATTTGTTTGTGGAATTGTCATTCTACCTGGATTAATATAATCTACATGCCAACCTTTTGGTTTATCATGGGCTTCCACATCATATAATGTAAAATCATAATCATCACCTTTAAAGCGAATATCAGATTTTGAGAAGCTTTCTCTATTTCCACCCCAATAAATATAAAATTTACCTTTATTATGAGCTGTGTATTTTTCAGGATTTTCTGCAATTTCTTGTGAAAAGGTGTACTGTGAAAAAACACAAAAAGTTAGTACAACCATTAAAAATGGATGTCTCATTTAGAATGAATAAAAAATTAAAATTGATTTATTGTTTTACGAATGGCAACTAGTTTTGTCATCAATCCTTCAAAATAATCAAGGTGTAACATATTTGCACCATCACTTTTAGCGTTTGCAGGGTCAAAATGTGTTTCAATAAATAAACCATCAACACCAACAGCGATTCCTGCTTTTGCAACTGTTTCAATCATATCGGGTCTTCCACCTGTAACACCAATTGTTTGATTTGGTTGTTGTAATGAATGTGTAACGTCTAAAACAGTAGTTGCATATTGTTGCATTGTAGGAATTCCTCTAAAATCAACAATCATATCTTGATAGCCAAACATTGTTCCTCTATCCGTTACCATTGTATTTTGATTATTACAATCCAAAACTTTTTGAACGGCATGCTTCATGCTTTCCGGACTCATAAATTGTCCTTTTTTCAAGTTTATTGTTTTACCTGTATTTGCAGCTGCAACTAATAAATCAGTTTGACGAACTAAAAAAGCAGGAATTTGTAAAATATCAACATAAGCCGCCGCCATTACAGCATCTTCATTTGTATGTATATCAGTAACCGTAGGAACTCCAAATTCTTTCGACACTTTTTCAAGAATTTTTAAAGCTTTTTCATCGCCAATTCCTGTAAAACTATCAATTCTTGAACGATTTGCTTTTTTAAACGAACCTTTAAATACAAACGGAATCTCTAACTTATTAGTTACTTCAACCAATCGTTCAGCAATTCGCATTGCCATTTCTTCTCCTTCAATAGCACAAGGGCCAGCTAAAAGAAAAAAGTTTCCAGATTCAGTATGTTTAATTTGAGGTATGTTTTTTAAATTCATGATGTGTTGATTTTGAAGTTGCAAAGATAAAAAGAAAAACCTTTTAAACGGTTGTTTAAAAGGTTACTTATGTTACATACTAAAATTTAACTTTTAGGAGCTTATTTATTTTTTATTGCAAAACCTTTTGGACAAAGTATTTTGCCTTTTTCTAAAATATTAAAATACAGTAATCCTTTTTTGTTAGTTCCTTCAAAAGTATATTCATAAATTGAGAGTGTTCCTGCTCCCATAGTATTGTTTTTAGTAGGAAAAGGGCAACATGTGTCTACTTTTTTAAAGTTGATTTTTTCTCCGTTTTTACTTTCTAAACCATTGAAAAAATACCCAATATATTGTTGTTCTTGCTTTTCTAAAATTAATCCAATATTGATAGGATAATCTGCATCAAAGCCATATTTTCCATCTGTTGCATATTCAGTAAATAAAAACTTGTCATTTTTAACCATAGGTTTTACGGCTGTATTATCTATGTTTTGAATGGTAGATTTTGTACTTACACAAGAAGTTAAAGTAGCTACTAAAAGAAGTATTAAATAACGTTTCATAATAAATTTATTTAGTTTTTATAAAATAGGCAACAATAGCAGATGTTACTATTCCCATAGATAAAGCTCCAAAAGCTGCTTGGAACATATAACTTTTTAAATTGAAATAAGCTTGTGCTTCTTCAAGTGACATTCTGTTATGATCTACAGCAAATTTTATTGCATTTTGAAAATAATCAGGTGAAATAACTTCAATTGTTATATATTGACTTATTGGACTTAATAATGCTACGAATAATGAAACAATACAACCTGATAAAAAACCTTGTTTCCAATCCATATTGTTTTGAAAGAAATTTACTTTTTTATCGCGAAGAGCAAAAACAAAAAGCGCAATTGCAATTACTGAAAATAGGAGCGTGTAAATAGGCTGCTTAGCGATTAGTTCATCATGCCAACCTAATAACTTTTCTATATACATCCATAATAATCCAGATATTGTAAAGATGATTCCCCATTTAATTTCAATGGCTATTTTATTCATAGTTATAAAGTTTATTGCTCAAATTTAAGATAAAGTAATAAAAGTTACACAGTTTAAGAATTGAATTTTTATTTTTGCAGTTAAATAATTTATTTATGGAATTTCTATATGGAACTTGGCATTGGGCTATTTCTGGTTTATTGATTGGTTTAATCATGCTTCTTTTAATTTATTTTGGAAAGGCATTTGGAATGTCTTCTAATTTAAGAACGATGTGTTCAATGGCTGGAGCAGGTAAACACAGCTCTTTTTTTGATTTAGATTGGAAAGAACAAAAATGGAGTTTAGCAATTGTGCTTGGAGCAATACTAGGCGGTTTTGTTGCATATCATTTTTTAGAAAATGGAACAGAAGTTGCAATTAACCCAGAAACAATTAAGCAATTGGCTACAATGAATATTGACGCTCCAAATGGAAAACTAGTTCCAGATGCACTTTTTAGTGTTGAAACAATGTTGTCAATGAAAGGATTTGCCATTTTACTTATTGGCGGACTTTTAATAGGTTTTGGCTCTAGATATGCAGGAGGATGTACTTCTGGTCATGCAATTTCAGGAATGAGTAATTTACAATTACCTTCTTTAATTGCAGTAATTGGCTTCTTTATTGGAGGCTTAATCATGGCGCATTTAATTTTACCATTATTATTTTAATTTAAGAAAAAGAAAAATGAAGTTATTTAGATTTTTAATAGTAGGATTTATATTTGGAATTGTTTTAACCAAGGCAGAAGCTGTTTCTTGGTATCGCATATATGAAATGTTTATGTTTCAATCTTTTCATATGTATGGAATTATTATGGTTGCCATTGCAACTGGAGTAATTGGAATTCAAATCATAAAAAAGAAAAAAGCAAAAGACTTTAAAGGCAATCCTATAATGATTGTTGAAAAAGAAAAAGGTTTTATACGTTATATGACTGGTGGAATTTTCTTTGGGTTAGGTTGGGGATTAGTAGGTTGTTGTCCTGGACCAATTTTTATTCTTTTAGGAACAGGAATTTACTCTATTGGTGTAGTGCTTCTGGGTGCTTTATTAGGAACATATATTTATGGAATGTTAAAAGATATTTTACCACATTAATAATTAATACAATACAATAATAAAAAAATCCCGATGATTCGGGATTTTTTTTTGCTTTTATTGAATTTCTGCGCTTAAACCTGCATCTAGTAAACTAGAGCAATATGGTTTAAGTTCATCATAACTCCCTGTTTTTACAGTACATCGCCCTTTATAGTGGACTAAAACAGCACATTGTTCTGCTTGAATTGGTTCATGATCACAAACTCTAACCAATGTATCAATTACATGATCAAAAGTGTTTACATCATCATTATATAATATGATTTCGTTGTTTAATCCTACTGATTCTTCAACTAAAACATCTTCTTGAATTTTTTCTATTGTACTCATTCTTTTTTAGCTTAAAAGTTTAAAGTTCAAATGCTTAAGATTGCAAATTTATAAAAAACTATTTAGTATACTTCAATGCAACCCAATTATTTCTTTCAAACTTTTTAACATAAGTCAATCTGTTATCAGTACAAGAAGCATCAATTACCGGAATGTCTTCTGTATAAAATCCACTTAAAAATAAAGTTCCATTTGCATTTAAACAATCTACATATTGCTTCATATCATTTAACAAAATGTTTCTGTTAATGTTGGCAATAATAATATCGTACGTTTTTCCTTTTAATAATTCAGCATCACCTTCATAAACCGAAATGTGTTTACAATTATTGCGCTCAGCATTTTCAATAGAATTTAAATAACACCAGTTATCAATATCAATTGCATCAATAGGTTGAGCGCCTTTCATTTCAGCAAGAATAGCTAAAATTGCAGTTCCGCAACCCATGTCTAACGTTTTTTTACCTACAACATCCGTTTCTAGTAAATGTTGAATCATCATATGTGTAGTTTCATGATGACCCGTTCCAAAACTCATTTTTGGTTCTATAACAATATCAAATTCTGCTTCTGTTTTTGAATGAAAAGGAGCTCTAACATGGCATTTTCCGTCTACATCAATCGCTTCAAAATTCTTTTCCCATTCTTCGTTCCAATTTACTTGGTCTATTTCTTCAAAAGTATACGAGATTTTAAATTCATCACTTCCAAGAATATAAATACCTTCTAAGATATCTTCCGTCCACAAGTCTTTTTGAACAAAAGCCGACAAGCCTGTTTCGGTTTCAAGAAAGCTTTCAAAAGCCTTTTCTCCTAATTCGGCAAGTAGTATTTCAGTACCTAGTTCTCTTGGTTCTACAGTAAAATGATATCCTATATAAATATTTGACATGTTTATTTTTTTTGCAAAGATAAATAAAGCAATTCCTTTTAAATAATTTATTTTTGCAAACTATATTACTAATACAACGCACAATTCATGAAATACTTTATAACTATAATCTGTTCAACTTTAACTTTATTTTGTTTCTCTCAAGTGCCTAAAGATTCAATTAAAAATAATGACTTAAAACTTGCTGCCTTACCCTATTATAGTTTTGGAAAAGGCTTAGGAATTACTTCTCCAGATAGTATTTTTCAATTAAACATTCGCTTTAGAATGCAAAATAGGGTTACATATTTTAGTGAAGAAGATATAGATAATCGCTATGAAGCTCAAATAAGAAGATTGCGCTTACGTTTTGACGGTTATGTAGGTAATCCAAAGTATTTATATGTAATTCAGTTATCTTTTGCCCCGGGCGATGTTGGAGTTATTGAGGAAGGAGATAATGTAAATATTATTAGAGATGCCGCATTTATTTATAGACCAAATTCTAAATGGAGTATTATTTTTGGTCAAACAAAGTTGCCTGGAAATAGACAAAGAGTAAATTCTTCTGGCGCTTTACAACTTACCGATAGAAGTATAAATAATTCTAGATTTAATATTGATAGAGATTTTGGTGTACAAGGATATTATATAAATGAAAAACCGAACAAATTCTCTATCAATATTAAAACAGCTATTTCTACTGGTGAAGGAAGAAACTGGACAAAAACTTCTGATGATGCAGTTGCTCTAACAGGTAAAATTGAATTGTTTCCGTTTGGTTCATTTAAGAATAACGGTTATTATTTTGAAGGAGATATTTTACGAGAGGTAAAGCCAAAATTACTTCTTTCAGGAGCTTATCATCAAAATAATAATGCATTAAGAACTCAAGGTCAAATAGGAAATGAACTTTTTAGTTCTTCAACTATTAGATCATTGTTTTTTGATGCACTTTTGAAATATAACGGATGGAGTTTTATGACGGCTTATATGAATAGGAATGCATCAGACGTAATAACTTTTAATCCAATTGATATAACTGATTTTAATTATGTTTATGTGGGTCATGGAGTAGATTATCAATTAAGTTATGTTTTTCCAAGTAATTATGAATTAATTGGGCGATTTTCTACTCAATCTGTAAAAAACGAAATTAAAACTTTTACACCAAACGCAAAACAATATAGTCTTGGACTAACTAGATATTTGTGGGAACATTCACTTAAGTTTCAGGGAGAAGTTACGTATAATGAGTTATATTATTTTAACAGTCCTACTTTAAATAACTGGTATTTTAGAATACAAGTAGAAATAGGAATATAATTTTTACATTCATTTGATTACCTTTGCAGTCAATTAATAGCAATTATGTTACAGATAGGTCAATACAATACCCTTAGAATTCTTAGAGATACACAAGTTGGACTTTTTTTAGGCGATGGCGTAAATGAAGAATTTGATGTTTTACTTCCCAATAAATATGTTCCTAAAGAATTCCATATTGGCGATGATATGACGGTTTTTGTATACTTAGACCATGAAGAAAGACCAGTTGCTACTACTTTAAAACCTTATGTGAAGCTGAATGAGTTTTCGCATTTAAAAGTGAACTATAAAAACGAATTTGGTGTTTTTTTAGATTGGGGATTAGAAAAAGATTTATTTGTTCCTTTTAAAGAACAGGCTCGTCCTATGGAAATAGGGAAACGTTATTTAATTTATTGTTTTATGGATGAAAAGACTAATAGAATGGTTGCTTCAAGTAAAACACAACAGTTTTTAAATAACGACGAACTTACTTTTGAAGAAGGTGAAGAAGTAGGCTTAATTGTTTCGCACATTACAGAATCAGGTGTTAATGTTATTATTAACGAACGCCATAAAGGTTTAGCGTATAAAAACGAAGTATACCAAGATATTAAACCAGGAATGCGAATGAACGGTTATATTAAACAAATTCGACCTGATGGAAAGGTAGATGTTTCGTTGCGTAAACTCGGTTTTGATGCTATTGAACCTTCTGCACAAATATTGTTAGACGAATTAAAAGCAAATAGAGGTTTTCTTGGTTTGAACGATAAAAGTCACCCTGAAGATATTAAAACGGTGCTAAAAATGAGTAAAAAGGTTTTTAAAAAGGCTGTTGGTAGTTTATACAGACAAGAGCTTATTGACATTAAAGACGACGGTATTTATTTGTTGTAGATGAAAGACAAGAAAAACATTTTTTTAGCTCTTAGCATCATTTCATTTATAATGTTGCTAATAGCTATTTTTGTTTCTTTTGATAAAATTGATGCTTTTGGAATGCATTTTTCAATCATTTGGATTCCCGTTTGGACACTTACTATTTTACTTCCCATTTTTAATTTTGCTGAAATAATTTTAGAACGAAATCATATAAGTAAACGTATTGTTGTGGCGTTGATTTTCAACATCATCAATATGTTTTTTATAATTCGTCATTTCGGATTTGAATTTTTCCCTGAGTAAAATCCTTAAAGACTTCGTTTTCTCATCATTATTTTATGAGAACTAGAAGTTTTTTCATGATAATACATTATTTTCTTGTCAATAGTAAGAGAAGGAGCTTCAACTAAAGTTGAGATGCTTTTTGAAAAAAGAACTTTTGGAACTGAAAATTCAGAAGAACTATTTGTTCTAACAGCTACACAAATATCAAAAACTGTATTAGCAGTAATTGTACCTTTCAAAAATCTTGTATAATATAATTCTAAGTTATCACTGCTTATGCAAGGCGCGTAATAAATATAATTAGAGTCATTTATGTTTTGAAGTATTTCAGATGAATTTGAAATTGTATTAAATGTTGTTGCATCTACTTTTTGAGCAATTCCTATATTAGTTTCACATGGGGCTTGACAAACTGCTTCATCAAATCGTGCATTATTGTAATATAAAAATTGTCCGTCTAAACTTATTCCATGATCCATTACAAGCCAACCTGGAGTATTCATATTAAAGTTTCCTTCTACTCTTCCAATATTTGTAATTGTCCCAGCATTAAAAGTTCCATGAAATAGATTGTTTAATTCTGCCGGATAATTTCTAGTTGAAGTCCAATAAAAATTTCCATTTACATCCATGTCAGCAACTGCATCTAAAAACGGAGTTGTTGTTTGATTTGCGCCAGTTAACTCGCCAACATAATTAAATGTAGAATCATTAATTTTTGTAGCGTAATAAAGTTTTGTGTTAATGCCGTCGTTTACATTATTGAAAAACAAATAACTTCCACTAGGTGAAATAAATGGTTCCATAGCATCAAATGATAAACCGTTAATGGTTACATCAATTTCATTCCCAAAAGAAGGGTATTCAATAGCTGTATCATCGTTTGATGAACATGAAATTATAATTAACGGGAACAATATTATTTTAAAAATTCTTTTCATACTCAAAATCTCTTTAAAAAAATAAAGATAACCTTTTGATATTAAATCACTCATGAATCTTAATCCAAGTAATGGTATCAGACTCTGAATATTTAATTACTACTGTTTTAGTGTGTAAAGGCCAAAAGCCCATTTTTTCTTGTGAAATAGTATAATACAAATGATTGTTTTCTATTCGATTTGGTTCACCAAGAAGATTAAAAAGTTCGCTCTTTCCAAGGTTTCTTATTTTTTGATTGTAAACAACAGAATCTAAAAGCAATTCTCTATAGCTATATTCTTCTCCTTCTTTTGTGTTCCAATTGGTTTTATTGAGTTCAATAATTGGTTCAGGTTTCAAAACTTCAAAATCTTCATTTTCAGATTTTTTACAAGCGAAAAAGCTTAAAAAGACGAATAGTAAAATATATTTTTTCATTTTTTAAACCTTTATGTTATTTTATAATTTTCGGAGACCCGAGCACTACGTGCGAACTGACGAAGTAAAATTCCGAACACAAACCAAGCGTAGTAATTGCTACAAAAGGCTGTTGTATGATTTTTTTATTTTTCTGTTCGAATCCATTTATCTTTTTTTAACTCATAAATGGGAGTTGGTAATAACCTCAAACAAGTAAAAGTATAATTATATTCAAAAACTGCTTTCTTATAATTTTCGTCAAAAATTGGCTTTTGAATGGAAATAATTCCATTTTTACACATTTTTAAAGTTATACTGTCGTTTCCCTTTTTAATATTCTTAATATTTTCCAAGCTGACGATTTTTATTTTATTAAGTTTAATTTTTTCTATGTCCAATTTGAATTTTTTTGAAACATTTATTAAGCTATCGAGATTTGCATTAGTTTTTGCTTTTAGTTGATTTTTCAACATAGTTCTAATATCATACTTTGGATTTTCCGCATTGCTGATCTCAACCATTGTTTCTTTCGGAATCTCTAGAATACAATTACATTTATTTTCTTTTAAAGTTTGGAAAATTAATTCGTTTGCTTTCTGATTGTAAATTTCTGTTTTTGTAGCTTCGTCTTTTGTACAACTGATAAATAAAACACACATAAAAAGACAAAAAATAATATAAGTGTTTCTCATTTTTTTTAAATTAAGTTGCTGTTTATGTCTGTTTTACAAAATTACAACTAACTATTATATATGTATGATTTACTTGTCTAAATATAAAAATTAATCTTCTAAATCATATGGGTAATCGTCAAATAAACTAGACAGCGTAACCGATTTGTAAACTTTACGAGTAAACTTATTAGAAAGTGCAATAATAGTAACCGTATCTTTTTTTAAGGTTGTAAATGAAGATGTATTTCCGTGCCACCAACCGTTGTGATAATGTATTGTATTTCCGTTATCAAATTCATTCATGCGAATTCCTAAACCGTAATTACGAATTCCCCTATGTTCATAACTGTACCCTTTTAGCATTTCTGCTTTTAATTCTGGTGTCAGGTAATTTGGTGAATAGGTTGCCAAATCTAATTTTAATAAATCGTGTGGTGTAGAGTAAACGTTTTTGTCGCCATAAATAGCATCTAAAAAATCCCAAGCAATTGGTGCTTTATTTCCTTTGTACGACTGACTCACTTTGTCTTTATTTTCAATGCTTAAAACAAATGTATTGTTCATTTTTAAAGGTTCAAAAACTAGTTTTTTCATCGCTTCGGGAAAGGGTTTTCCGGTTACTTTTTCAATTACTAAAGCCAATAAGGCATAATTTGTATTACAATAACTGAATTTTCTGTCTATTTGATATTCCAGCGGAATGTCTTTAGTAGCTAATATATTTAAAATGTCTTTATTGGTAAGTGTATTTCTTTTGTCCCAATTTTCTTTATGATCTGCAAAATAACCATAATGTCCCAAGCCACTTCTGTGGTTCAATAACATTCTAATGGTTGTTTTTTCGTATGGAAATTCTGGAAACAGACTTTTAAAGGGTTGATCTAATTCTATTTTTCCGTCTTTAACTAACATTAATATGGCTTGTGCAGTTAACACTTTACTAACCGATGCTAAATGCAAAGGTGTATTCTCATTTATTGGTTCTTTTGTTTTATAATTGGAACAACCTGAATAGTTTTCGAATAGTATTTTTCCGTTTTTTGCAACTAAAAAGCCTCCACTAAAGTCCTTATCGTTTATTTTTTTTGAAAAGAAATGTTCAATAAAATGCTCTTTATCTTTTATATAAGAAGCACTAAGTGTATTGAATTTTACTTCATACAATTCTTCTTTAATAGTGTCTTTTTGGGCTATGATTTTCTTAGTTATTTTTTCTTTACAAGAAACAAAAAAGAGTAGGGTTAGGCAGGTAATTAATCTAATAAACATTAAGCGGGTTGGTTAATAAGGTTGATATTTGGGTTAAGAATAGTTATTTTTTGAACAAATTCTGCTCTGTTTTCAGGTGAAATATAAATGTCATCGTAGTTGTTATAGGTAATAATTAAACCAACATGACTCATTGCTGGTTTCCAAATAACAGGAACAATAACACCTTTATGAAATTCTATTTTTTTAATAGAATCAATCGCAATAGTTCCTTTAAACGGTCCAGATTTCCAAAACAAATTTTTAGAATCAAGTACATAATTGGTTTGTAAAATAAGCCATAACAAAAGTCCTAGTGTTAAACCATTCACAATTAAAACAACGAAAATTGCTGATGTGTCTTTAGCCCATAATAAAGGAATTGTCGTTCCAATAATAAGGATGAAAGTAAATGCCATTATCCATTTGTATAAAGTACTAAAAGCTGATTTGTAATAAGTCATAGCTTTAACAAATATTGATTTTTTGTTTCTCTCTTGTGTATAAAATAAAAAACAGTACAGGAATTAAAATGAATATATATCTTATAGACAACTTAACTGCTTGATTATAGTAACCTAATTTATTAAAAAAACTTGGACTACTTTCTAAAGCTTCAAAAAGAGCTTCTTCATTAGTGTAAAACTCTTCAACTTCTATTTTTATTCCCAAAACAGATTTAAATTTAGTATTTAAAATATATTTTTTTTGTTCGATATCCTTACTCATAGGGTTATAACTAAAAGTAAATGAACTGAATGCAATTGTAATTAAATAAACAATAGCAACACTTGCAATTATTGAAAGCAATAATGTTTTAATATGCTTCATATTACAATTTTAAAGCTTTTTTCGTTTTCTTTACTAAAGCATCTTTGTGTACCAAAACAGAAATTGCTTTTAATCGCATATAAGGAACACTCATATACAAATAACCACCATTGGCAACACGTTTTTCATCCGTTCCCCAAGAGTTTTTAATTTTATAATAGGTAGTTCCTTTTTGGTCTTTTACTGTTCCTACAATGTGCATTAAATGATCGTCTTGAGTTGTGAAATTTTCAAATTCCGATTGACGGTATGCTGGTGTAACATTCATTTCGGTAATAATTTCAGCTAAACCAGTTTTTTCATCTTCTTCAACTTGAGGTACAAAAGCGATTCCGTATTTCGCAGAAAAAGTTGCTTCAGAAACATCACAATCTAATGCTAAAGAATAGCCATTAGCTAAAGCGTTATCAATATTAGAAATAAATTCGTCTAATGGAAGATTATACATGCTTCCGTTTGAAAAATTATCTGGAATATTTAAAACAAAAGAATTGTAATTGGATTGGTGTATAAATGATGTTATAGTCACATAGTTTTCTGGCTTAATTTTCATCGCTTCCATAAAACTCTTAGGCGAATACTTTTTACCTTCAAATGTAAATTCTGTTGGGTTTTGACCTAAATAAGTGTTTAAGATAGACTCAATAGCCATTTTCCATTTTGGTGAAAGCTTTTTTCCAGGGTTTTCAACATAGGTTTTTACCATTGCTTCAAGAACGGCAACCATTTCTGCGTGATTATGTGTTTTTTCTTCTTCCGATAAACCAGTATAAACCGAAACAGGGACTAAACCATATTCTGCTGCACTGTTCAAGACATCATGAGATAATCCACCTTCACTAAATTGTGCTTTTCCTTGACGCATTACGTAATTTTCTGCTTTTTTAGGATAGGTGTTTCTTACTTGGTACATTTCAGATAAATCTACTTTTTTTCCGGTAAGCCTTGTGATTTCAGATTCTAGGAACGAAGAAGTTGAAAAACTCCAACACGTTCCTGTTTTTCCTTGAGAGATTACAGGAGTAGATTCTAATTCTATAACCGATTGAAATTCATAATTTTGTGCGTTTACAGAAAGTAATCCTGAAGCAAAAAGTAATCCTAAATATATTTTTTTCATGAGTCTTATTGTTTTGAACTTGCAATATAATGTAAAAAATGCTTTATTTTTACTGAAATTATAATTTTATAAAATAACTTTTCAACGAAATTAACAAGATATAAAATGAGTAAAATCAATTGGAAAACTGTAAAAGAATTTGAAGATATAACCTATAAAAAGTGTGATGGTGTGGCGCGTATTGCATTCAATCGACCTGATGTGCGCAATGCATTTCGTCCGCATACTACAAAAGAATTAATTGAAGCATTTTATGATGCACAAGAAGACACTTCAATAGGAGTTGTATTACTTTCAGCTGAAGGACCAAGTTCTAAAGATGGAATCTATTCTTTTTGCAGTGGAGGAGATCAAAGAGCTCGTGGACATCAAGGTTATGTTGGTCAAGACGGTTACCATAGATTGAATATATTAGAAGTGCAACGAATGATTCGCTTTATGCCAAAAGCAGTTATTTGTGTTGTTCCAGGTTGGGCTGTAGGGGGCGGACATTCACTTCATGTAGTTTGCGATTTAACACTAGCGAGTAAAGAACATGCTATTTTTAAACAAACGGATGCCGATGTAACGAGTTTTGATGGAGGTTATGGTTCGGCTTATTTAGCTAAAATGGTAGGGCAAAAGAGAGCAAGAGAAATTTTCTTTTTAGGAAGAAATTATTCGGCTCAAGAAGCTTTTGAAATGGGAATGGTAAATGCAGTTATTCCGCATGCTGAATTAGAAGATACAGCTTTTGAATGGGCACAAGAAATATTAGAAAAATCACCAACGTCAATTAAGATGCTAAAATTCGCTATGAATTTAACAGATGATGGAATGGTAGGACAACAAGTTTTTGCGGGTGAAGCTACTCGTTTGGCTTATATGACTGATGAAGCGAAAGAAGGTAGAGATGCTTTCTTAGAAAAACGTAAACCAAATTTCGAAAAGAAATATTTGCCTTAATTTATGAACGAATTTACAAATAAAGAAATTTCAATTTCAGATTTACCACAATTTGAAGTTGTTCAATTACAACCTATTCATCCTTCTTATTATAAAGTAATTCTAATTAACATAGGGGTTGTTTTTACGTCATTAGGTATTGGCTTAGCTGTGTTGTCGTATTTCAAAGAAGATTTTTTTTCAAATAGAATTTGGATGCTAATTGGTGCTTCATATACAGTGCTTTTAACAATAAGTCTTTTGTTTTCTAGGTTAAGTTTTAAATACAAAAGCTATGCATTTAGAGAACACGACGCCATTTATAAATCAGGAGTAGTTTCTCAAACCACAACTATAGTTCCTTATAAAAGAATTCAGCATGTTGCTTTGCATCAAGGATTATTTTCTCGTTATTTCGGATTGGCTTCTTTAGAATTGTTTACAGCTGGCGGTAGTTCAACAGATTTGGAAATAAACGGATTGACTTTAGAAGATGCACAACGTTATAAAATTTGGATTATCCAGAAAATAGATACTTTAATAGAAGAGTCAGAGGAAGAATCAACAATCAAAATAGATGTCTAAGATGAAATTTGATTTTTCAATTCCTCAACGACAATCCAAATTAGGGATATTAGTCTTGTTTGTTTTTACCTTGCAAAAAATAATACGAGTGTCAATTGCTTTGATTGTTGTTTTTGCAATGAATGCAAATAAGTTTTACGGAAAATTAATTTGGTTAGGTATTGCCATTTTTTTAATATCTGTTTTCGTAACTTTTATAAAATATTATTATTTCACTTTTCAAATTGATTATAAGTCGAAAGAGTTAGTTATTCAAAAAGGGTTTTTAAAAAAATCTAGAATAAGTATCCAATTGCATAAAATTCAGCAAATTAACTTAAATCAGAATTTGTTGCATAAAGTATTTCAATTGTATGAAATTAATGTGGATACTGCTGGAAGCGGAAAAAAAGAAGTAGAAATTAAAGCAGTTTCAAGTTATATTGCCAATCAATTAAAAGAAACAATTGAACGTTTAAACGAAACGGAAACAATTGACATTTCGAATAATGAAGAAACTGTTCAAGCAATAGATGCAAAAACGATAAAAATTGGTTTTTTTACTTTAATAAAAACAGGAATTACATCGAGATATGTGGAAACTTTCGGATGGTTGTTTATTTTGGTAAATACATTTTGGGAAAACAATAAGTATATCAATCTTGAAGAAAAGTTTGATACCACTGGTGTTCAAGAATACATAAACTTTAACTCCATAATTGTTTCTGTTTTATTTGGATTAATTTTCATTTTTATAATGATAATTGCTATTAACTTAGTTCGAACGATTGTTCGTTATTTTGATTTTAGTATTACAAGAACTAAAAGCTCACTTTTACTTACTTACGGATTAATTACTACTCGAAACACCATAATTAATCCGATTAAAGTACAACTGATAAAAATCTCTCAAAATTTCTTTCAAGAAAAATTAGACATTCGAAACTTAAGAATTGAACAAGCCTCGAGTGAAGCAAATTCGAAAGAAAAAAAGAAAGATAGAATTGAAGTTCCTGGATGTTCTGAAGTAGTTAAGAATCAAATTTTAGATTTCATCTACAATAAAGAAATTACAAATCAAGAAGTATATTTTCCAAGTATTCGAAAATTTTGGATTCGTTTTATTTTTATGATTGTTTTACCAATAACAATCATTCTTTATGTAAATGCGTTTGCTCATTTCTTACTTTGGGAAAAATTATATTTACTAGCCTCTTTATATTTATTAGTTGGAACATTAAGTTGTTGGCGTTTATATAAAAACTACAAATTAATGGTTACACCCGAATTTATTTTGGTGCAATCTGGTTTTTGGGATATTGATACCGCAATTATAGAGCCTTACAAGATTCAAGCGATTAAAACCAACCAATTTTTTTGGCAAAAGCGATTAAACATAGGAAGTGTGTATCTTTATACAGCTGGTGGAACAATTTCGTTTACAACAGGGTTTTACAATCAAATTACGGAATTAAGCAATACATGGTTGTACCAAGTAGAAACAAGCACAAAAAAATGGATGTAATTCAAATCATAGCAAAGTGCATAATTGTTCTGTTTGGACTATTTTTAGTGTATGCTGGATTTTTAATGTTTTTTAAGCCTGAAAGGGTTAGAGAAATAATTGGTAAAGCAGGAAGTACTTATTTTATAAATTATACAGAATTAGGAATTAGGTTGATAATTGGAATTGCTTTTCTAATTTCGTCATTATTCTCTATTTATGAATTGCAATTTAAAGTAATAGGCTATTTTTTAATGACATCAGCTTTATTGTTGATGTTAGTTCCTATAAAAACACATAACAATTTTGCGAAAAATGCTGCTGCAAAATTAAAACCAATCTATTTAAAGATTTGCGCACCTTTTTCAATATTTTTAGGGACTTTATTATTAATTGCAATTTATAACCAAATTCAATCTTATTTATTTTTAAATTAATATCATGAAACACTGGATTCAAGCCGCACGATTACGAACATTACCTTTATCTCTTTCTGGAATAATTGTAGGAAGTGCTTATGCCTATCATCAAGGATTTTCTAATTGGAAAATTGTTGTTTTGGCTTTATTGACTACTTTAGGGTTACAAGTGCTCTCTAATTATGCAAATGATTATGGTGACGGTGTAAAAGGAACAGATAAAAATAGAATAGGGGAAAAGCGTTTAGTTGCTGCTGGTATTATTACAGCACAACAAATGAAAAAAGCAGTTATTATAACAGCAGTTATCACTTTTATAATTGCATTGGCTTTAATTTATGTAGCTTTTGGAAAGGAAAATTTTGTATTAAGCTTAATTTTTATCTTGTTGGGAGTTGGTTCTATTGGAGCAGCAATTAAATACACTGTTGGTAGTAATGCTTACGGTTATAATGGTTTTGGCGATTTATTTGTATTTGTTTTCTTTGGTTGGGTTAGTGTAGTGGGTTCAAATTTTTTATTTACTCATTTTATAGATTGGAAAGTTTTTCTTCCTGCTACAGCAATTGGGTTATTAAGCGTAGCCGTTTTAAATTTGAACAATATGCGTGATATTGAAAATGATAAGGCTGCTGGAAAAAACACTTTAGTTGTAAAATTGGGATTTGAGAATGCGAAAAAATATCATTTTTTCTTATTGATTTCTTCAACATTCCTTTTTATGATAACAGAAATTATCATACACCTTCAAGGTTTCTTAGGTATTATTTGTATTGTTTTGTTTACAAATCATTTCTTTTTTGTAAAAAACGCAAAAGAACCAAGAGTACTTGATTCACAATTAAAAATTGTTGCTATAGGGACATTTTTAATTAGTTTGATGTTTTTATTTAATGTTGTATTTTTAACAGATTGGGTTAAAGAATATTTTTAATGAACTTTAAATTACTAAAATCATGAAAATTACATTTTACGGACACGCTTGTATAGGAATTGAAGTGGATGAGGTTACTATTTTAGTTGATCCATTTATTTCAGGAAATCCAAAAGCAGCTCATATCGACATCAATTCGATAAAAGCCGATTTCATACTAATTACACATGCACATCAAGATCATATTTTAGACGTAGAAGCTATTGCAAAGCTTACTGACGCAGTTATTGTGTCAAACTATGAAATAGCTACTTATTATGGAAATAAAGGCTTCAATTACCACCCAATGAATCACGGCGGAAGTTGGGATTTTGAGTTTGGAGTTGTTAAATATGTAAATGCTGTGCATACATCTTCTTTTCCAGACGGAACTTATGGTGGTCAGCCAGGTGGTTTTATTATTGAAGGAGAACGTAAAAATATTTACATTGCTGGAGATACTGCATTAACAATGGACATGAAGTTAATTCCATTGCGTACCAAACTAGATTTAGCTATTTTGCCAATAGGAAATAACTTTACTATGGATGTTGATGATGCTATTATAGCCTCCGATTTTATTCAATGCGATAAAATTTTAGGTTATCACTACGATACTTTTGGTTATATCGAAATCAACCATGAAGAAGCAAAACGTAAGTTCTTTGATAAAGACAAAGATTTGATGTTATTAGAAATTGGCACAAGTATTGAATTGTAGAAGAAACAATTTGAAAAGAACAATGAGAAAATATACTACACTTATATTATTTATTTCAACTATTTCGTTTGCTCAACAAAGTGGTTATTGGGATAATCAAAGAGCAACTTCAAAGGAGATCTCTTTAAGTGCTGGAAAACGTACGTTAATTAAATCTGAAGATTTACCTATTGGTACAACTGAATTTGTTTACCGAATTACGCTGCTAAACGATAGTCAGAAATTATCGAGTAGTTTAGTTTCAATTTTAAAAGCAATTCCTGATCCAACTGGAGTTTCGCAAGGTGCTGCAGGTGCTGTTTTTTTAACTTCTTCTATTTCAGGTAGTGATAAATGTACTTATGCCTTGTTTTCAACTGCTGAAGGAGCAAATGTCTATTTAAAAGAGGCAAATGTAGATTTAGCGTGTTTAGTTCAAAAAGAAAAAGTAACTAAAGAGGCAAAACTAATTGCGATTAAAAATTCAAAATGTTTAGATAACATTCCTTATTTATGGTTCGGATTTGAAAGCCAAAATTGGGTAATGAATCAAAAGATTATTCTAGAAATTGTTCCATGGGTTGATTATGTAGCGAGTAGAGGTTGGAATTCTGAAGCAAAAAACAATATTATTAGCTTTGCTAAAAAATTACCAGTTACCACTAATTTAAAAAATAAAGAAGCTTTTTATGCGAACTTCTTAGAATTAGTAAGTTCAAAATATACCACTACCGAATTTAATAATCTGGTGCCAATTGAAAAAAACAGGGATGTAGAATTATTTACTGAAGAGAGCTTGAAAAAATCAGGAGAAGTAAATGTATTTTACGACACGTTTAGAGAGAATTCGTATAAAGAATTCAACAAGGGTAATTATCAAGAAGCTATTAAGATTCTTCAAGTTGATATTTTTAATAAAAACAGGTCGACTTATAATGATTATGGAATTTTAGGTGATTATTATTTGTTTTCAAAACAATTTACAAAAGCAGAAGAAACATATAATAAAGGATTGCAATTACAACCTTCAGAAATTGATTTCTATTTGAATTTGGCAAATGTTTATCTTTTTACAGATAGAATTTCAGAAGCTAAAGAGTTACATAAAAAATACAAACACGAAAGTCTTTTTACAGGAAATACATGGTTAAAACAAGTTCAAATTGATTTTAAAGAATTTGAAAAACATGGATTACCAACAGATAATTTTAAAAAAATTCTTAGAGTATTTGATTAAGAAAAAATTAATTTGAAAGCAACCTATAAAAAATACACACTTAACTTTAAACGACCAAGTGAAACTTCTCGTGGAATTCTAATAGAGAAAGAAACGTGGTTTCTTATTGTAGAAGAAAGTGGAAAAATAGGAATAGGTGAGTGTGGTATTTTACGAACGCTTTCTATTGATGACAGACCTGATTATGAAGCCAAATTAAAATGGGTTTGCGCTAATATTCATTTAGGAAAAGATACGCTTTGGGATGCGTTAATTGAATTTCCATCTATTCAGTTTGGAGTAGAAATGGCATTTCTTTCTTTGGCTTCAAAAACACCTTTTGAGTTATTTCCTTCCGAGTTTACTTTAGGTAAACAATCTATGGAAATAAACGGTTTAGTTTGGATGGGGTCTACTTCATTTATGAAAGAACAAATTGAAGAAAAACTAGCGCAGGGTTTTCGATGTATTAAGCTGAAAATTGGAGCAATAGATTTTGATAAAGAAATGGAGCTTTTGCATTTTATTCGTCAAAATTTTGATGCTCAAACAATAGAAATTCGAGTAGATGCTAATGGTGCTTTTGAATTAAATGAAGCTTTAAGTAAGTTAAAGCAATTGACTGGTTTTGAGCTTCATAGTATAGAACAGCCAATCGAAAAAAACAACACTGACAGCATGGCAGAGCTTTGTAAAGTGACACCTTTACCAATTGCTTTGGATGAAGAATTAATTGGTGTATTTGGAGTAGAAAATAAAGAAGTATTACTGACTAAAATTAAGCCACAATACATTATTTTAAAACCAAGTTTAGTAGGAGGGTTTAAAGGAACTTTAGAATGGATTTCTATTGCCGAAAAACTAAATATTAAGTGGTGGATTACTTCTGCTTTAGAGAGTAATATTGGTTTAAATGCAATCACACAATTTACCTATACTTTACAAAATCCATTACCTCAAGGATTAGGGACGGGAGGTTTATATACCAATAATTTTGATTGCCCTCTTTTTATAGAAAAAGGTAAAATTTATTACAACCCTTCAATAGAATGGGATATTAAAAAAATGAGATAAAAAAAACAAACGTACGTTGGTTTTTTTTTATCTCATTTGTAAAAAAAAGTTAATTACTTTTTTTTATCGTCAATTTCAACTTCTACTTTGTTGTCTCCGTCTTTTGTAGAAAACTCTACTCCATCATTATTAATGCTTAATGATGTTCCGTCACCCTCTTCTTCAACAGCTGGAGCAGCAGCTTCAGTTTCTATTATTACAGTTTCTTCCGTCACCTCTTTTTTATCATTACAAGAAGCAAAGATCATTATTGAGATAGTTGCAAAAATTAAAGTTACTTTTTTCATAATTTATGTTGTTTAAGATTCTTGACTAAGATAACACTTAAAATACATTGATGCGTTATGTTTTTTTTAAAATCTCTTACATAATTCACATAAATACTAAATAGAATATTCTTTCGTTCTCTTAAAAATAATAATTTATGAAAACAATTGTAACCGTTTTACTAATATTGATTTCAATTATTACTTTACTTTTTTTTGGCTTAAAAACATTTGTAACTTCAATAAAAGACAATAGAGGATGTGAATTTGCCAATATTGATAACGTTGAAATTAATGTAGGTGTTGATATTCCAAAAATTGAAAGTTCAGAATGTTATTATGATTCTATACAAAAAGTAAAATCGGTTTATTTCAAGTTTCAAAAGTTAGATACACAAGAGTATGTTCTTAATAATGAATTGACTAAACTTGAAGATATTTTAGATTTAGAACCAGAAAGTATGCAATATTTTTTAGCAGACGTAAGCAGTATAAGTGAGAATCCAAATTCAATTTATATCAAATCGGGGAATAGAAAAAACAATACTCATTTTGCGGTTTATAATGCTTTGACAAATGAATTTTGGGCAGTTGTTCATTTTAAAGATTAACTTATTTAAGTTACTTTTGCAGTAAACTTATACAAATGTTCAAATTAAAACTTCCTACAGATCCTCGTTGGGCAAACATTGCAGAAGGTAATTTAGAAGAAATTCTAACAGACCATGCGTGGTGCGAACAAAAAGCAGTTACAAATTGCATTACACTTATTACAATGTTACCTGAACATACCGAAGTAGTAAATGAATTAATTTCTATTGCTAAAGAAGAAATGGATCATTTTGAACAAGTACATAATATTATAAAAGCACGCGGTTGGGTGTTAGGACGTGAACGAAAAGACAGTTATGTAAATGAATTGTATAACTTTATGCTAAAAGGCGGAAGTAGACAACAATTTGTTGTAGAAAGACTTTTATTTGCAGCAATGATTGAAGCTAGGAGTTGCGAACGCTTTAAAGTGCTTTCTGATACAATAGCTGATAAAGAACTCGCTGTTTTTTACAAAGATTTAATGATTAGTGAAGCCAACCATTATACTGCTTTTATAGGTTTCGCAACAAAAATAGGAACTGATATTGATGTAAAAAAACGCTGGGAAGAATGGCTTGAAGCCGAAGCTAAAATTATTGCCAGCTACGGAAAGTCTGAGTCTATTCACGGATAATTATATTTATGAAACTATTCTTTAATTATATTTTAATAGCATTGTTTTTAAGTAACTTTTCTTATTCACAAGAAAATGATTATTTATCTGATTTTATCGAATCAAATATTGATAAATCTCCAGGAAAACCTTTAAGTGTTTCAATTATTCAACTAATTACTTTCCCTGAAAAATATGATAATAAAGTTATAATGATAAAAGGTTTTTTAAATTTAAGTTTTGAAGGAAATGCACTTTATCTAAATTATCAAGATTTCGAGTATAAGATATTTAAAAACGCCATTTATTTAAATTTAGATAAAGCTAATTCTTCAAAATTAACAGTGGAATGTAATCAAAAATATGTGTCAATTATTGGTACTTTTAAAGCAGGTTTAAATGGTCACTTTAGTAGTTTTAGTGGTGATATTTTCGATATAAGAAGAATTGATATTTTAGAGAGTAGGATTAAAGAGTCAAAAAACTAAAATCACTACTGCTGAGACACGAAGTATCTTCAAAAAAAGCGCTAATTCTTATTCTTCAACTCAATCCAACGGCTCATAAACTTGGTGCTTTGCATGGTTTGGTGTTGAAATAGTTGCCCTAAAAAGTTTTGGTTGCGATGAATCTCTAAATTCGAAAGTAACTCGTTAATTTTTGAAACAAAGTAAGTTTCAAAAAGCGATTTTTCAAAACGTTGATTTACTAAGTCAATTCCGTTTTTTTGTGCAGTATTCCAAAGTGCTTCATTCGAATAAAGTGCAATTGCCTTTTCAATAAACTCTTCATCAGAATTGGTAATAAAACCATTCCATTCTAAATTATTATTCATTGCTTCAGCGCCAATAGTAGAAGTTATATTGGGTAAACCAAATTGCATACTTTCTAATAATTTTCCTTTTAAACCAGCACCATACGGAATAGGAGCAAGCAAGACTTTAGCTGAATTGAAAACCTTTTCAACACTTTCAGCTCTTCCTTTAATGATAAAACCTTCTTTATCGTTGTGCAATTGTTTTGCTTTTTCCGAAACATAAGCACCATAAATATGCATTTTGGCTTCAGGGAGTGCTTTTTTAATCGATTTCCAATGCTTTTTCAGTTGAAGTACAGTTTGCCAATTTGGTTCGTGTAAAAAGTTGCCTATGCTTATAAAATGCTTTCTTTCTTCAAACTTTGGAATGTTTTCAAATGGTTTTTCGTTTAAAGCTTCAACCATGAAAGGGAGATAATGTAAGATAGAATTATCAACTTTAAAAGTTTCGGTAAGTAATTGCATTTCAAATTCCGAAATAATTAAACTCAAATCACAGCGATAAATAGAAGCTAACTCACGTTTAAAAACATCAGAAATGTAATCTTCAAAAACTACAGTTTTATTTTGTTTATATGCTGTTTCTCTTGTTTTACGTAAAAAATGCAAATCTTCTGTATCTAACATTCGTAGAGCATTCGGACAATGTTCAGCAATGCGCCAGCCGTATTGTTCTTCAATCATAAAACGATCAAAAAGAACTATTGTTGGGTTTAATTCTGAAATTAGTGCATCAAAACTAGAATCATTTAACTGAATTGCTTTTGTATCAACAGAAATGCTTTCTAAATCAAAAGAATTTTCGCCTTTACTTGCTGAAGATAGAAAGGTGATTTTATAATTTTCTTTTTGAAACACCTCAATAATTTGCAACATTCTTGTTCCTGCAGCAGTTGAAGTTGGTTCTGGCCAAACGGTTCCAATGATTACTAAGTGATTTTGCATATCGCAAAGATAAAAAATCAGAATTCAGAAAATTCTTTTATTTTTACAAAAAACAAAAAATGATTTTCTTTAAATTTTGTCCTAGTTGTAAATCTACCGATTTTACTTTTCCAAATAATGTTCGTTTTCATTGCAATACGTGTGAATTCAATTATTACCATAATATAGCTGCAGCTGTAGCAGTTGTTTTTACATTTGAAGATAAAGTGTTGTTTACAGTTAGAAACGTAGATCCTGATAAAGGGAAATGGGATTTACCAGGCGGATTTATTGATCCAGGCGAAAATGCTGAAGCGGCTGCTTGTAGAGAAATTAAAGAAGAATTGGGTTTAGATATTGCTCCAAATGATTTAAAGTACATTACTACTTCTCCAAACAATTATTTATACAAAAACGTACCGTATAGAACAATGGATATCTTTTATGAATGTCCGCTACAAACTGATGTAATTTCTATTACTGCTGAAGATGAAATTCAAGATTTAATTTGGGTAAACCGAAATGAAATCGATTTAGAAAAAATTGGTTTTGTCTCTATTCGAAAAGTGATTGATGAAAAGTTCAAAATCTAGGCACAATTAGGAAAACCTTCTGGGAAATCTCTATACGCATAATATTGTAACACTTCTTCAATAGCTAGTTTTAAAGCAGTATTTACAGGAACAATAACATTTCCCATTCTAAAATCTATTTGAGAAAGATTCATGTAATAATCTGTAAAAACAGGAACCGGTAATCCTTTGTTTATTGCTTCTGTAGATTTATTGAAATTTTCTGTTTGACTTTCTTTGATTATTTTGCATGTAGCTAATCGTAAAGCACCGTATTTATCTTTAGTTGCTCCATAACCAAAAAGGCGACATATTAAGCCGCGATATTGGTAGTCTCCACAACTTCCCGAATTACTGTCTAATAACGATAAAGGTTGGTAAATATGACAAATAGAGCTTTGTTTTACTTTAAGTTTAGCCAAAACAGTTTCTGCATCTCCATTTAAAAAAAGATGAAAAGCCCAAGGTAAAAATTCTAAAGGTGAGGCGTCAATATCTGGTTTTGTACAGCATTTTCCACATCCAGCAATACAACCAAGTTTAGTTTGTGTTTGAAATTCGGCAATTTCTAGATCAAGATTTTTGTATAATTCTTCAACTAATCTAACACGGTTTTCTATTGACATTAATTTCTTTCGAAGGTAGTCTATTAAACGGTTGCTTGTTAGGATTACTCTTAATTATAAAATTAATGCTTTTCTCCTTTGTAATTATCGGGAAAAGGTCTGTAAGCATAATATTGTAAAACTTCTTCTAATGCGAGCTTCATAGCTTTGTTTACGGGTACAAAAACATTTCCCATTCTAAAATCGATTTGAGAAAGTTGCATATAATATTCGGTAAAAATTGGAATTGCTAACCCATTATTTATGGCAATTGTACTTTTATCAAAATTCTCTTTTTGCCCTTCTTTAATTATGTTACAACTTGCAATTCTAAGTTGTCCATATTTATCAGTTGTTGCGCCGTAACCAAATAAACGACAAATTAAACCACGATGTTTATAATCGCTGCATTGTCCTTTGGTATACTCTTCAATTGATTTAGGTTGGTACAAATGACAATTAGGAGTTGTTGTATCATTTAAGGCAGTTAATTTTTTTTCTGCTTCATCTTCCATAAAAACATGAAAAGCCCATGGAAGAAATTCTAATGGAGAAGCATCAATATCTGGAGTAGAACAGCATTTTCCGCATCCAACGACACAACTAAGCCTCGTGTGTGTTTGAAAAGTTTTAATCTCTGTTTCTAGGTTTTGGTACAATTCGTTTACCAATTGAACCTTTTCTTCTATGCTCATAGCTGCAAAATAAGTGTAAAAATACAAAAAGCTCTGTAAAAACAGAGCTTTTTTGTGACCTCGACTGGATTCAAACCAGTAACCTTCTCAGCCGTAATGAGATGCGCTATTCAGTTGCGCCACGAGGCCTTATTGAGGGTGCAAATATAGATATAAATGACTAAATTGCAAATCTATTCGTAAAAAAAATAAAAAAATGGACATAGAAAAATTCATTCGTAACATTCAAGATTTTCCAAAACCAGGA
This sequence comes from Flavobacterium sp., assembly GCF_034111225.1. GTDB lineage: Bacteria > Bacteroidota > Bacteroidia > Flavobacteriales > Flavobacteriaceae > Flavobacterium. Next base: position 34,562 of record NZ_JAWUXR010000012.1, read on the forward strand.
ATTGGGTTTAAAGACATTACACCATTATTGAATAATCCGGAGGCAATGGCTTCTTGTTTAGATTTGTTAATCAGTAATTTAGCGGATAAAAAAATAGATAAAGTTATTGGTGTTGAAAGCAGAGGTTTCTTCTTTGGAACATTAATTGCTCAAAAATTAAATGCCGGATTTATTCCTGTTCGTAAACCAAATAAATTACCTTTTGATACGATTTCGGCTTCTTATGAATTAGAATATGGTTCAGACACACTAGAAATTCATGTAGACGCTATTCAAAAAGGTGATAGAGTTTTAATTCATGATGATGTGTTGGCAACTGGCGGAACTGCAAAAGCAGTTTGCGAGTTGGTAGAAAAACTTGGTGGCGAAATTATACAATGTAATTTCTTAATGGAGCTTAGTTTTCTAAATGGAAGAGATAAACTTCCGAACAAAGAAATATTTGCAGTATTAACGTACTAATCTAAAGACTTTATAGTAATATAATATCTATAAGCTAAAATAGCTTGTTGCCATTTTTTTGCTTTGGTTACATCCAAACGTTGCTTAGTGAAACTTGGTAAAATAAGTTTATTTAATTTTGCTAAAAATTTATACATCGTTTATAATTTTTGGCAAATATAGTCAAAAAAATGTCCCGCTATTGCGGGACATTTTTTATTTAGTTTTGATTTTTATTCTTTGAATTGTTCCATTTGGACCAGGAATAATTTCAATTTCCTTAAAAAGATGTGTGTTAGTGTTTTTAAAAAAGGTTGTATTCTCTTCAATTTGAGTTCCATCATATACAATTTTCATTGTATTTAATGCTAATCTTGGATATCCTGGGAATTTGATATGTTTATTACTATCAATAATTACAATATCACCATTTGTAAGTTCAATTCTTTCAAAAAGGTTTGCTTTTTCTTTATCCTGAGCAAACACTTGTAGTCCTATAAATAGTAAAAGAATAGAACAGGCTTTTTTTACATTCTTAAAATTCATAAATATTGGTTTTAGTTTTTAAAACGAAAATTAACTTAATTTATTTTCTTTGTATACTAATTTAAGCACAATGAACCCAATGAAAACACCTATTAAACCTAATGCGCCCATAAAAGCCCAATTACTTTGGTAACCAAAACGCTCAATAATTTCCATTCCGGTTTTTGCTGAAAGAATGTGTGCTAAACTATAACTCATAGTAAAAATAGCCATATAGCGACCTTCGTGACCTTTTGGAGCTCTACTCATCGCGAATGAATTAGAAAAAGGAAACGCAAACATTTCTCCAAATGTCATAAAAACCATCATGATGATTAAAATTCCTGCCCAAAAATTTACTAACATTAAAAACATGCTTAACGACATTGCTAAACAGCCAAATGTTACAATTTTTACTGCGCTTATTTTTTTGCGTTCTATATAGCTTACTAACGGCATTTCTAAAAAGAAAACGAGTATTCCATTGAAGGTTAAAAGTAATCCAGTTTGAAATTCAGATAAATCAAATTGTTCTTTGTGATATAATGGTATTGTTGTAAATAATTGAAAAAACATGATTCCAGTTATTAAACAAGTTGTTAAAAACAACCAAAAAGGAGTGTCTTTAAATACAGAATTTGTTAATACTTCACCAGGATTTTCTTTATCTAAATAAGGTGATTTTTCTTTTTCTTTAACCAATAACCAGAAAATCAATATAGCAGCAATACAAGTGAATCCGTCAACCCAAAACAATCCGCTATATCCTCCTGCCATAATAATTAATCCACCAAGTGCAGGTCCGGCTGCAAAACCTAAGTTTATAGCAAGTCTAACTAGGGTTAATGATCGAGTTCTGTTTTCGGGTTTTGAGTAAGCAGCTAACGAAACAAACATGGCCGGTCTAAACATATCCGCTACAACCATAATTAAGAATATTGCAACTATTAAACCTTCAAAAGAAGTGATTTTTTGTAAACCAAAAAACATTAATCCGCTTGTGAGCAAACTAAAAATCATTACTTTGTAAAAGCCAATTTTATCTGATAATTTTCCGCCAAGCCAAGAACCAAGCATTGAACCCACTCCAAAACTTACCATAATCCAACCTACTTGACTGTAGCTAAAGCCTAAGTCTTCTTTTAAATATTTAGATAGAAAGGGTAAAACCATTGTACCTGCACGATTGATAAATGTTATCATCGTTAGGATCCAAATCTCTCTAGAAAAACCTTTAAAGTTGTTAATGTATTTTTGAAATGCTTTTTGAATCATATGAAGTGTAAAATACAAAAATACAAAACTGAAAAAGAAATGAATGTTATATAAAATATATATTTTTGTAAAAATTTAATCTATGAAAAATTTACTCGTATTGATTCTGTTTGTTACTTCTTCAATTTTTGCTCAAGATAAGAAGGAGCAAACTAGTTTAGAGTATCAACATCATTTAAATGAAGAATTTGCAGATTCACTTAAAAGTCCATTAGCCGAAGAAGACAGAAGTCATTTTAAAGCTTTAGACTTTTTTGTGATTGATGAAAAGTTTATTGTTGAAGCGATTTTAATAAGAACAAAAAAAGAGAAAACTTTCCAAATGAAAACTTCTACAGATAGAACTCCTTTGTATAAAAAATACGGAGAATTGCATTTTACTTTAGAAGGAAAAGAAATGAAGTTAAACGTATATCAGAATATCGATTTAATGAAATTACAAGATTATAAAGATTACTTGTTTTTGCCATTTTCCGATTTAACAAATGGAAAAGAAAGTTACATTGGTGGGAGGTATATTGACATGCGAATACCAGAAGATCATAAAGTATTAATTGATTTTAACAAAGCTTATAACCCATATTGTGCTTATAATTACAAATATTCTTGCCCAATTGTTCCTTTGGAAAATGATTTAAATATAGCAATCAATGCTGGCGTTAAAAAGTTTCATGATTAATGCAATTTATAAATTTACATACCCATTCATTTTCAAATGATGATTCGTTATTAGAAGTTGTCAATCAATATCCTTGGGAATTTAATGAAGCAATTCCTCAGTATTCTATTGGAATTCATCCTTGGTATATAAATGAAAGTCGGTTAAGCGAAGATTTAAAAATTATAGAAGAGAAGCTCTTATTGAATGATTGTTTGGCTCTTGGTGAATGTGGTTTAGATAAACGAATTGAAATGTCCTTAAATACTCAAATAGAAGTTTTTCAGCAGCAAGTAGAATTGGTACAAAGTACGGATAAACCAATTATTTTGCATTGTGTAGCAGCTTATCAAGAGATAATTGAGATTAAAAAAGAAATGAATATTAAAAACCAAATGATTATTCATGGTTTTTCTAAAAATATGCAAGTAGCCAAATCGTTGTTGGATAACGGATTTTATCTTTCTTTTGGAAAATATTTGTTGAGAAACCCTGATTTGGAAAATGTTTTTAATTTTGCACCCGTTGATAGAATTTTTTTAGAAACGGATACTATTGAAGAAACAATTCTAGAAGTTTATCAAAAAGCATCTCAAATAAAGAATATAAAAATAGAAGGCCTGAAAGAAATTGTAAACATGAATTTCAATCAAGTATTTAAGTAATATAAAGTCTAGCAATAAAAATGGCAAAGTGGAAAGAAAGAGCAGAGTTGCTTTTTAAAGAAGAAGGAATAAACAAATTGAATAATGCAACTATTTTAATAGTCGGACTAGGAGGAGTTGGTAGCTTTGCTGCAGAATTTTTAGCTAGAGCAGGAGTAGGGAATATGACAATTGTTGATGGAGATACAGTAGATATTACTAACATTAATCGACAATTGCCTGCATTACATTCTACTGTAGGGCAATCTAAAGTTAAAATCGTTGGCGACCGATTATTGGACATTAACCCAGAATTAAAACTTACAAGAATTGAAGAGTTTCTTTCTCCTGAAAGAGCTTATGAATTGGTTTCACCAGATTTTGACTATGTTTTAGATTGTATTGATAGTTTAACACCAAAAATGAACTTAATTATTGCTGCAAAGCGTAAAAAAGTAAAGTTAATAAGCAATATGGGAGCTGGTGGAAAATATGATTCTGAAAAAGTATCTGTTCGCGACATTAGTAAAACGGAATATTGTCCTTTAGCTAAGAACATTCGTAAAAGATTAAAAAAAGTTGGAATTAATAAAGGTATAAAAGCGGTATTTTCTTCTGAAATACCAGATAGTAAGAGTCTTAAATTAACCGATGGAACGAACTATAAAAAGTCGTTTTACGGTACTAATAGCTGGATGCCAGCATTATTTGGTTTGTATGCTGCAGAAACAGTTATTAAGTATATTGTTAAAAAGAAATAAAAAAAAATCCGAAGTATTAAGCTTCGGATTTTTTTTATTCTGTAATTGTATTTACTGTTTCTTCAGTTATAACTGGTGATGATATTACCGGTTTAATTATTTTCTTTTTAACAGGAAAGTAAATTTCTGTTACCCATTGAGAAGGGTTTTTAACTTTAGGTAAACTTACTTTATAAATTTCAATATATTTATTGCTGTTGTCTAATACGTAATTAAGTTTTGTGAATTCTTCTGTAGCTTTATTTCTAGCTTTTTTAAGATGTTTATAATCTCCTATAAGTGTTGTTTTATAAGCTAAAAATTCATCAAAATGATTGCCTGAAATTTCACTTCCTTCTGTCGTTAAAATTTCTTCTTCAACAGGAACGCACATTGCAAACTTTATGTAATTCAGGTTTTCGTCTCTTTTGTCAATAATTACAAAAGGTAAACCGGTCAGCTTAATTTCGTTGTCTTCAACAAACTCAATCATATTCTGCAACATTTTTTTAGATTTCAATTGAAAATCATCAATTGAACATGAATCTTTTTGTTGAATAAAGTTAGCAGCATGTTTTGTGACTATTCCTTGATGAGTTATTTTCATTGATTCTAACTCGTTTACTAGGTATTTCTCTATTTGATTAATTCCATTTTCAAAAATATCACCATATACATCATCCATTCCGTTTTTTAGAATAGCATTAAATTTCCATTTAAAAGATAGTTTTCCTTTCATGGACCAATTTACTTTTGTGCCTTTAGGAGTTTCGGAAAAAATCCAACAAATTTTATGAACATCATCATTTAGATAAAAATCTTGATAAATAGTGTCGTTTTGATGCGCTTTGGTTGTTATTATTTTTCCGTCAGAAGTTGTGCTTTTCCAAGAAAAACCAGTACCTAGTCCTGAAGTAATTGTAGTATAATCTATTTTTGTACTGGGGTCTAATTCTTTTAAATTGAACCAATCTTCCCAAGTTGTAAAATCATTAACATAAGTAAATATATTTTCTTTTGAGGAAGTAATTATTTTTTCTCTATTTATTTCATAATCATTAGGCTGAGTAGCAATAAATACAACGAAAGCAACAGAAAGCAATAGTACTAAAAGAAGAATATATTTTGTGATTTTCATTTACGACTTATAAGGTTTATTCCAAAAATATAAAATTAATCTTTCAAAAAGAATTTTATTAAGAATAATAACAAGATAAAAGTTAAAAAAGCAAATAATATCCAATAAACGCCTTTATATTGTAGCTTTAATTGTTTTAAATCCTTTCTATATACAAAAGTCATTATGATTGTAAAAACAATTATGAAGAAGACGGCAAAATAATTTTGACCTGTTGAAAACATAAGTATAATTTTTTGTAAAAATAAGAATTCAAAAAATCATTTTAGATATATTTATGTTTTAAAATTTAGAGAATTATGCAAAAACAATTAAAAGCAGTTCAAAAGTTTCATGAAACTTTTGGTTTAGGAGTCAGTCACGAAATGAAAGCTGATTTAGGAGATAAAAAAAACGATTTACGTTTTGAGTTAATGCGAGAAGAAAACGAAGAATATCTAGAAGCAGTTAGAAATAATGATATTGTTGAAACAGCAGATGCTCTTGGTGATATGTTGTATATTTTATGCGGAACGATTTTAGAACATGGATTACAACATAAAATTGAAGAGGTTTTTGATGAAATTCAAAATAGTAACATGAGTAAACTTGGTGTTAATGGAAAACCTATTTATAGAGAAGATGGAAAAGTAATGAAAGGTCCAGAATACTTTAAACCAAATTTTGAAGAAATTCTAAAATAATAAAAATGCGCTTTTCAATTTGAAAAGCGCATTTTTATTATTTTTTATATAATTGAAATAATTATATTTTCACAGTCCAACCAAAAGTATCTTCAGCTAACTTGTATTGAATATTAGTTAGTTTTTCTTTTATTTCAGCTGCGAATGAATTTTCCATTTTTGGTAATTCGTAATATTCTTCTTTATATGAGAAACCAACTATAGGGTTAACTACCGCAGCTGTTCCTGCACCAAATATTTCTTTTAAACTTCCGTTTTTTGCAGCTTCAACTAATTCTGAAACTAAAACCGAACGGACTTCTACATTTATATTTTCTCTTTTCGCTAAATCGATAATACTTTTTCGTGTTATACCGTCTAAGATTCTTTCGCTCGCTGGTGCTGTAAATAAAGTGTCGTTAATTCTAAAAAACACATTCATTGTTCCAGCTTCCTCTAATTTTGTATGAGTTGCATCGTCTGTCCAAATAATTTGCTGAAAACCTTGATCATTAGCTAATTTTGTTGGGTAAAACTGAGCAGAATAATTACCAGCTGCTTTTGCAGCTCCAATTCCTCCGTTTGCAGCTCTACTAAAATGTTCTGCAATTAGTACTTTTACTTCACCAGAATAATAAGATTTTGCAGGTGAAAGTATAATCATGAACCTGTAAAACTTTGCAGGAGCAGCAATAACACCACTTCCTGTAGCAATCATAAATGGTCTTATGTATAAAGTATTACCTTTACCTTTTTTAACCCATTCTTTTTCAATTTCTAACAATTGTTTTAGTCCACCTAAAAAAACATCCTCAGGAACTTCTGGCATTGCCATACGAGTTGCGCTTTTATTAAAACGAATGTAGTTTTCATCGGGTCTAAATAACCATACGTCATCAGATTCATCTTTGTAGGCCTTCATTCCTTCAAAAATAGCTTGTCCGTAATGAAATACCTTTGCTGAAGGATCTATTGTAAACGGTGCATATGGTTCAATAGTTGGTTTTAGCCAAACACCATCTGCGTAATCACACACAAGCATATGGTCTGTAAAAATATTTCCAAAAGTTAAATTTTCGAAATCAACTTGGTCTACTTTAGAGCTTGGGGCTTTAGTAATTTCAATATCCTTGATTGTTGGTAAATTCATTATGAAGCGATTAATTGTTATTTGAAATTATCGGATTGAATACCTTTAATTCTTTATAAATGCAAAACTAATAAAATTATGTTTGTTTTTAAGTTAACCTATAATTAATTTAAGGATATTATTAACATATTTTATATTCATGATTTGAGTATTTCTTTTATTTTTGTAATATATCTAAACTTTAAAAATGAAAAAAATTATATGTTTACTTGCGTTAGCAGTATTTTCGGTTTCTTGTGGTAAAAAAGAAGAAGTAAAAGAAATTGAAAATTTTGCAATTTTTGGCGATTCAATTTCAAAAGATGGAGCTCTTTCAAATGTAGAAATGATGTCTAAATTTGAATCTTTGAAAGAAGGAGACACTATTGATGTTAAATTTACTTCAAAAATTAATGATATATGTCAAAAGAAAGGTTGCTGGATGAATGTAGCTTTGGAGAATGATAACACTACTTTTGTAAAATTCAAAGATTATGCCTTTTTTGTACCAATGAATGCTGAAAACAAAGATGTTGTTGTTGAAGGTAAAGCTTATGTAAGTATTGAAAGTGTTGATGATTTAAAGCATTATGCAAAAGATGCGGGTAAAACTCAAGCATCGATTGATAGTATTATTGCTCCAAAAACAACTTATTCAATTATGGCAAATGGTGTTTTAATTTCTAAATAATGAAACATTCAATTGTATTGTTTCTATCAATTTTCCTTTTTTGTAGTTGTAATACAAAAAAAGAAGAGACTGTAGAAAAAACATCAGAAAGTTCTGAAGAATTTGAAATGTATGAAATGTCGGAAATGGCTGTATTAATGGAACAAATGTATGTTGATAATGAACGATTAAAAGATCGAATTATAAAAGGAGATACAATTGGTCAATTCCCTCAGCATTTTACTAAAATTCATGCAGCAGTTTTAACTGACAATACTGATAAAGATGCTTTTTTTAACGAACAAGCTTCCAAATTTATCCTTGCTCAAGAGTTAATTTATAAAGATCCTAAAAATGCGAAAGAACATTTTAATAATGGAGTTAATGCTTGTGTTGAATGCCATCAAGTAAAATGTGGCGGACCAATTCCAAGAATTAAAAAGCTTTATATAAAGTAAAACTAAATTGAAAAGAGAAATCATTATAACTAGCGACGGTTCTAGTACAATATATATACCAGAATGGAATGAAAGTTATCATTCTAAAAACGGTGCAATACAAGAAGCATATCATGTTTTTATTAATGCTGGTTATTCTTTAGTTGAAAAGCAATCTATTAATATTCTCGAAATTGGATTTGGTACAGGTTTGAATGCGTTTATAACTTATTTAGAAGCTAAAAAGTCCAATACACAAATTAATTATGTTGGTGTTGAAGCTTATCCAGTTTCAGAAGATGAAGTTAATAGTCTTAATTATATTGAAGAATTGAACGCAAAAATTGAGAAAGATGTTTTTAGCTTGATGCATGATTCAAAATGGGATGAAGGAATTGAAATTTCTTCTCAATTTAAACTCACAAAAAGGAAACAATTATTTCAAGAGATTAATGATATTGATTGCTTTGACTTAATTTATTTTGATGCTTTTGGGTTTACTCTTCAACCCGAATTATGGAGTGAAGAAATTTTCCAATCAATGTATGATTCATTATTAAAGAATGGCATTTTAGTTACTTATGCATGTAGGGGTTCAATTAAAAGAGCAATGCTTAAAGCAGGTTTCAAAGTTGAAAAATTACCAGGCGCACCAGGAAAAAGAGAAATGATTAGAGGAATTAAAGTTTAATTTCTTTTTATATGTTTTAAATCAACAGGTAACTTGCTTTATCTTAATGCTTTACTTGTTAAATAGAAGAATTTATAAAACTTTAGCAATTTTTATAAATTTTATATAAGTTTTTTCAAAAAAATATAATTATATTTACAACATGTTCTTATAATTAGTCTAACCCAAATTTTATTTAAAGTATGTCTAGAACTATGTATTCTTATACTAAATCTATACTTGAAAGAGTAAGTTTTGACCCCAAACTTTTTTGCAAAGAATTAGAAAAAGCATTAAAAGTATTACTACCCTACGAAATTGACCAACTTAGAGATTGGCTGTTACAGTTTACGGAAGAAAAACCTGAATTAAGACAATGTTTAATCTATATTAACTAAATAAAAAAAGGTACGCTATATGCGTACCTTTTTTTATTTAGGACTTATTATTTCTACATCATTAAATGCAATTGCACCTCTTACAATCCCAGAAATGGTGTTTCTAAGAGCATCAATCATATGAATTTTTAATTCGTTTTTTGGATAAAGTAAACTTACTTCTCTTGCAGGTTTTGGGTTTTTAAAATTACGAAGTTTACTTTTATTATTATCGTTTAAGTCTAAAGTATGTAAATAAGGGAGTAAAGTAATTCCTAAACCTTCATCGGCTAATTTTATTAAAGTTTCAAAACTTCCGCTCTCTATTTGAAAATGATTTTGATTAAAATGAGAGTTGTTTTTACATAAATTTAAAATACTATTTCTAAAACAATGTCCGTCTTGAAGTAATAGAATAGTGTCTAAATCTAAATCAGAAACTTCAATTTCCTGTTTATTTAACTCTTCTGAATTAGGAATATAAGCAACAAACGGTTCATAATACAAAACAATTTCTTTAATGCTATCTTCTTCGAGAGGTGTTGCAGCAATAGCACAATCTAAATGGCCGTTTTTAAGTTTTGTAATAATTTCTTCTGTAGTACTTTCTTCAATAATCAAATTTACTTTTGGATATTTTGTAATGAATGTGTTCAAAAACATGGGTAATAGTGTAGGCATGATTGTTGGGATAATCCCTACTTTAAATTCTCCACCTATATATCCTTTTTGTTGTTCAACAATGTCTTTAATTCTTCCAGCTTCATTAACTATGTTTTTAGCTTGATTTACAATTTTGCTACCTATTTCTGTTAATTGAATGGGTTTTTTACTTCTGTCAAAAATTAGAATATCTAATTCATCTTCTAATTTTTGAATTTGCATACTCAGAGTAGGTTGTGTAACAAAACACTTCTCTGCAGCGTAAGTAAAATTTTTATATTCAGCTACAGCTAAGACATAATGTAATTGTGTAATTGTCATAGTATAAGTTTTTTTGATAAAAATATAAAAACTATCAATTAGATTTATATAAACTTGTTGTTTTTTTTAAGTAAATTCGTATATAATTAAAAATGAAACTATTATGATGAATGCATTAGGATTGCCTATTAAACAAACAGAGGAAATAATTGAAGAGTTAAATGTTTTATTATCTAATTATCAAGTATATTATCAAAATCTTAGAGGTTTACATTGGAATATTAAAGGAAAACGTTTTTTTGATTTACATGTTAAGTTTGAAGAATTTTATAATGACTCACAATTGAAAATTGACATAATTGCTGAAAGGATACTTACTTTAGGTGGAATTCCATTGCATACTTTTGAAGATTATATTTCAAAAAATAAATTAAAGGTTGGAAAAAATATTTCTAAAGATGAAGAAGCAGTAGAACTTGTTTTACATTCATTAAGTGAATTATTAATCATTGAAAGGGAAATTTTAATAGGTTCTGGGAAAATTGATGATGAGGGAACAAACTCAATAATGAGTAATTTTATTTCAGAGCAAGAAAAAACCATTTGGATGCTAAAAGCATGGATGGAATAATTTAGAAATAAAAAAAACCGACAATCATGTCGGTTTTTTTTATGTTTTATTTAGTAATTATTTATTTCATCTCTTATAAATATATTTTATATTTGGCATATGAAAATTTTATGTAAAATTGTAATTGCGGTTTTTATTCTGTTTTTAGCAACACCAACTATTTTGTCTGCTATTGATAAGGATATTGATACGTCTTACTTTTTTAATATGAGTGAAGAAGAAAACCATAATGCTTTTAATGAAATTAAAACGATACCATCTATTTATTCAATTCCTATTGTTATTGATTTTGAAGGTTTCCAAAGAGTAAAATATTCAGTTTTAAACCATAGAAAAGTAAATTCTATCACACCTAATATTTTTTTACCTCCCCCTGAATTAACATAATTTTTTAATTGCTTCTTTATCTAGAAGTGTAAAAATATTATATAATTCAAAAATCTATTTATGTTTAAACATTTAAGAAACGATATTCCAGCGAGTATTGTTGTTTTTTTCGTTGCACTTCCTTTATGCTTAGGAATTGCACTAGCCAGTGATGCTCCTCCTTTATCTGGTTTAATAGCTGGTATTATTGGTGGAATTGTAGTTGGTTTCATTAGTAAATCAAAAATTGGTGTTAGTGGTCCTGCAGCAGGTTTAGCTGCAATTGTGGCTGCTGCAATTAGTTCATTAGGAAGCTTTGAGTTGTTCTTATCCGCAGTTGTTTTATCTGGGGTAATTCAAATACTATTTGGAGTTTTAAAAATGGGTGTTATTGGTTATTATTTTCCTAATAGTGTAATTAAAGGTATGCTAACGGGAATAGGAATTATTATTATTTTAAAACAAATACCACATTTATTTGGTTATGATTTAGAAGTAGAGGGAGCAGACGGATTTTTTTGGGCAAAGTCTGGAGAGAATACTTTTTCCGCTATAGCACATGTTGTTGATAATTTAACTTTGGGCTCAATTATAATTGGTGCATTGGGATTAATAATTATTCTGTTTTGGGATAATATTTTGTCTAAAAAGCACAATATATTCAAAATTATTCAGGGTTCATTAGTGGCTGTCTTTATTGGAACTATTTTACAAATAATTTTTAGCGATAACGATAGTTTAATGATTGAAGGAAAACATTTGGTACAAGTTCCTGTAGCTGAAAAATTTAGTGATTTTCAAAGTTTTTTAAGTTTTCCAGATTTTAGTCAAATATTCTCAACCGAAGTATTGGTTATTGCATTTACTTTAGCATTAGTAGCCAGTTTAGAAACGCTTTTAAGTGTAGAAGCCACAGATAAATTAGATCCAGAAAAAAATATAACACCAACTAATAGAGAATTGTTTGCTCAAGGAATTGGAAATATAGCATCAGGTTTAATAGGTGGATTGCCTATTACACAAGTAATTGTAAGAAGTTCTGCAAATGTGCAGTCTAATGCAAAAACTAAAATGTCTGCAATATTACACGGTTTCTTATTATTAATTTCGGTTATGAGTATACCAATTATGTTAAACCACATCCCAAAATCTGTTTTGGCGTCTGTTTTAATAGTTGTAGGATTTAAATTAGCAAAACCATCATTGTTTAAGAAAATGTTTACTTTGGGATGGATACAATTCGTGCCTTTTATGGCTACTATTTTGGTTATTGTATTTACTAATTTATTGTATGGAATTTTTACAGGATTAACTATTGGTTTTGCTGTAGTTTTGATTAAAAATTATCAAAATTCTGTTTTTTTACATAAAAAAGAAAGCCAGGATACAAATGTCATAGAAATGACTTTTGCTGAAGAAATTTCGTTTTTAAATAAAGCAGCTATTCAAAAGGAATTATTCAGTATACCTGCTAACTCTCGTTTAGAATTAGACATTAGAAAAACTACATATTTAGATTATGATGTTGTTGAAATTTTAGAAGATTTTATTATTCAGGCAAAAAATAAAAATATTTTTATTCACTTAAAATCAGAAAGAGGTATTGTAGACAATCCTTCAAGTTTTATTGAATTTTTTAAATTGAAAAAAACAATATTAAAATACGAATTATAGTAACCAAAATAGATTTGTTTAAATTTTTTTTTAAATAAAGAATTACAAGTATTTATTTCACCTAGACAAGCTTTAGAAATATTACAAAAAGGGAACGAACGATTTATTAATAATTTAAAAACAGATAGAAATTTATTACAGCAGGAAACGAAACAAGTTATGGACAATGGACATTTGCAACCATTTTGAGTTGTATTGATAGTAGAACTTCTACAAAATTAATTTTCGATCAAGGTTTAGGAGATGTTTTCTCAGTAAGAATTGCAGGAAACATTGTAAACACGGATGTTCTAGGTAGTATGAAATTTGCTTGTAAGGTGGCTGGTTCTATACTCATAGTAGTTTTAAGACATAGTAAATGTGGTGCAGTAAAAGTGACCTGTTATCATGTAGAAATGGGTAATTTGACAGAGTTATTGTCTGAAATACAACCTGCAGTATATCAAGAGAGTGAAACTAAATTAGATAGAACTGCTAAAAACGAGACTTTTGTAGAAAACGTTTCTGAAATTAATGTTAAGCGAAGTGTGAAAAACATTATTGAGAGTAGTTTTGTGTAAGAGTAAATGTTAGAAAACGGTCAAATAGGTATAGTAGGTGCAATGCAGGATATTGAAACGGGTAAAGTTTCTTTTATACCGATGTAATGTATATTAAAGAAGATTTAAATCCGAATTTTTCTGTTGCTGAATTGAGACATTAATATTTTTTTAGAAGCCATTATTCTTGATTAAAGCTTGATTAAAGCTTGATTAATGGCTTTTTTAGTGTTAAATTTGAGTGATTACTAAATATGCATTTATCTTTAAAAAAAATACTTAAATATTAATATTGCTAATTTATGTTTAAAATCAAAAGTTTATTTACCAACCTAAAAGGAGATGCTTTTGGAGGAATTACAGCTGGAATCGTTGCTTTGCCTTTGGCATTAGCATTCGGAGTTTCATCTGGTTTAGGGCCTAGTGCCGGACTTTATGGAGCAATATTTTTAAGTTTTTTTGGTGCATTTTTTGGAGGAACAAACACACAAATTTCAGGACCTACTGCACCTATGACAGCCGTAAGTATGGTTGTTATTGCAGGAATTATTGCAACAAATGACGGAGATGTCTCCAAAGCATTGCCTTATATCTTAACGGTGTTTTTATTGTCAGGTATTTTTCAAATTTGTTTAGGTGTTCTAGGAATTGGGAAGTATATAAAATATATTCCGTATCCTGTTGTTTCTGGATTTATGACAGCAATTGGGGTTATTATTTTAATTACGCAAATATTACCAGCAATTGGGTATTACCCTAAAAAAGATTTAGATTATGTAAATCAATTTAAACCTCACGCTGAAGAAATTATTTTAGTAAATATTTTAAAAGAAGAAGCTGCTGAAGGTATATTGGTTTTAGAAGATTTTAAGGTTACAATTGATAAAGCACAACATATTTCACAAGAAGAAATTATAAAAGAATCTGAAACTTTAGCAGCAACTGAAGCTTCTGGAGTTTTAGGTACTATTAAGATTTTGCCAACAGCTTTACAGAATATTAATTGGTTAGAGCTCATTTTAGCATTATCGACAATTATTATAATTTATGGTTTCAAAAAAATCACAACTGCTGTTCCAAGTACTTTGGTTGCTTTGATGATAGTTTCAAGTGCTGCTTTAGTTTTTAATTTTGATTATATACCAATTGAAGAAATACCATCTGGGTTACCAATTCCAAATTTTGAAATTTTCACAAAATTTAGCCTTGCCAGTATTTCACCATATGTTTTTACTGCAATAACTTTAGCTATGTTAGGAGCAATTGACTCTTTGTTAACGAGTGTTGTTGCGGATAATATGACAAAAACGAAGCACAAGCCAAACCAAGAGTTAATTGGTCAAGGTATCGGGAATAGTATAGCTGCTTTGTTTGGTGGTATTCCAGGAGCTGGAGCAACTATAAGAACCGTTGTAAATATTAAATCGGGAGCGCGTACACGATTGTCGGGGATGATAGCGGGTGTTTTGTTATTATTCATTTTATTAGCTTTAGGAGATGTAGCATCTAAAATCCCAGCAGCTGTATTAGCAGGTATTCTTATAACAGTTGGAATAGGAGTAATGGATTATAAAGGATTAAAAGCAATTCCAAATTTACCAAGAGACATTAAGTTAGGACCAATTAATTTGAGTTCTGAAGTTCTTATTATGTTAGTTGTAATGCTACTTTCTACTTTTTGGAACTTAGTGTATGCAGTTGGTATTGGTTTAGTATTTGCATCTTTAATGTTTATGAAGAAAATGGGAGATATAACTACCACCAATTCAAAAATTATTCCTCTAATTCAGGAAGATATTTGGAATGATGAATTTATCTTTCCTGAAAATTTAAAAGAAGAGGTATTCATAAAACACGTAAATGGTCCATTATTTTTTGGTTCTACGGATGATTTTCAGGCTTTAGTTAAACAAATACCTGACACAGCGTCTTGTATAATAATTAGAATGGATAAAATGCACTATTTAGATCAATCGGGGTTATATGCAATTGAAGATGTATTAATAGATTTAAAAAGTAACAATAAAACTGTACTTTTAGTAGGAATCCCAAAGCAACCAAAATATTTGATGGAACGAATTGATATAATCCCCGATTTAATAGAAGAAGAGTTTATTTTTGATTCATTTAGTGATTGTTTAAATTGGGTTAAAACGAATGTAAAAGATATTATATAATAAATTTAATAAATTAATATTATGAGTGATTTTTATAAAAAAATTATAGAGAATAATAAAAAATGGGTAGAAGATAAGCTTCAAATAAGCCCTGAATATTTTAATAACTTAGCTGAAGGACAACAACCACCATTACTATGGATAGGTTGTTCTGATAGTCGTGTTCCAGCTAATGAAATAATTGGAGCACAACCAGGAGAAGTTTTTGTACACAGAAATATTGCTAATATGGTTATTCATACAGACATGAATATGTTAAGCGTACTTGATTATGCTGTAAATGCTTTAAAAGTAAAACATGTTATAGTATGTGGCCATTATGGTTGTGGTGGAGTAAAAGCTGCAATGGGTAATGATTCTATTGGTATAATTGACAATTGGGTACGACATATAAAAGACGTTTATCGTTTTCATCATCAAGAGTTAAACGCTATTACAGATGAAAAGGAGCGATTTAATAAATTTGTTGAATTAAATGTAAAAGAACAAGTTTTTGATTTAGCTAAAACGTCTATCGTACAAAACGCATGGAAAAGTGGACAAGAATTAAGTATACACGGATGGGTTTACGGTTTAAACTCTGGCTATGTAACAGACTTAGGTGTAAACTTTAGTTGTGATAAAGATTTAGATGATGTATATAAGTTAAAATTTTAATCTTCTAAATTTTCATTAAATGCAGAAGGTAATAGTTGAGGAATATATTTTATCAAAATAGGTAAAAGTATTCCTCCACCAGGAAGTAAAAAAATAGTTAAAGATGGCACCGATTTACAGATGTCTAATAGCTGTTTTTTTACTTTCTTTTTTTCATCAGAATCTAGTTCTCTAGTTGTAGATTGCGCAAGTAGAATCATCAATTCTTTACTTTCTATTATTTCTTTTGTAAGTCTTTTTTTGTTTCTGGTAATTAGTTTTGTAACCGTATTGTTTGTTTGATCATAAAAATGCTTCACAGGATTTGAATAATTAAAAAACGGAATTTCTTTTTTATATTCTTTGATAAAAGTATTAATTACTGTTGTACTTTCAACAAGGTTGTTTTCTGGAACTGTAAGTTTATGAGCTAATTTATTTAAAAAAATATTTTCATCTATTTCTAATAATTCATCACTCCAAAGTGCCATTTGAGCAAGATCTAATAAATATAATTTCTCAATTTCAAAACTGTATTTTTCCAATGAAATTGCTTCTAATTGTAAATTTCCAACACTCTTAAATTTAGTATAACGTAATGAGTTTTCAAAAAGCTTTACTAATAACTCATCATAATTTGACTTTTCTTTTTTAATTGAAAACGCTAATGACACAATTTTAATACAACTCAACTCAAATTCTTTTAAGTATTTTGTAGTAAGATCGCCTTTTACTAAGTAATGATGAAATGCTAAAACATCTATAAATAATAATGCATTTGTTATAATGTGTGAAAAATTCTTGCTAACAATATTCTTATTAGTTTGAACGCGATCATTTAAATTACTTTCTAGAATTGAAATTTGACTTCCAGAGGGTAATAATTTATTAAGAAAATTGAAATTTTCATGCTGAATTTTTTTATAAAAAAGATTAATCTGTTCTATAAAATCTTCTTTATTAGTGTTTTTCTTCACAATTCTATAAATGGAAAACATAGAATTAAGTAAAGCAATTTTGGTTACTTCATCATGCGATAAACCTTTAAGGTCTATAGTAGATTTTAAATTTAAAGTAACAACATGACCATAAATAAAACCTGATTTTCTAATTTCTGAATAGAATGAATTATAATCGTTTGAATAATCAATGAAATTTGAGTCGTTTTCGACAAAAAATTTCTCTATCCAGCCATTAATTGAAGGGTTTATCATGAGTTTTGAAAGTTAGGTCAAATTTAGAAAAAAGTTTTTCTTAAATTGTTTAATTTCCAAAACAATTTTTATCTTGCTAAAAAAATAATATGAATTTTGCTATTATAATTACTATTTGCTCTTTATTGCTTTTAGCATATATATTTACCATTTCTTCATCTAAAACAAAGATACCTTCTGTAATACTATTACTTATTTTAGGATGGGTTGCTAAACAACTTACAGATGCTTTTCATATTGTTATTCCGGACTTGAATCCACTACTTCCAATTTTGGGTTCAGTTGGATTAGTGCTTATTGTATTAGAAGGTTCGTTAGAATTAAAATTAAATAAAGAAAAACTTCCTTTTGTTAGTAAAACATTTATAACGGCAATTGTTCCGTTAATAATAACCGCATTTATTATAGCTTTTGCTTTTAGTTATATTTTAGAAGTTAGCTTTAAAGATGGACTAATAAATGCAATTCCACTATGTATTATAAGTAGTGCCATTGCAATATCAAGTGTAGGGCATTTGAACTCATTTAATAAAGAATTTGCAATATATGAGAGTAGTTTGTCAGACATCATTGGTGTTTTGTTTTTTAATTTTATTGTTCTAAATGCTGTAATTGATTTAAATTCAGTTATGCATTTTGGATTGCAAATATTAATAATGATAGGAATCTCATTTGTTGCAACTGCATTTCTTGCATTTCTATTGAGTAGAATAAATCATCATGTAAAGTTTGCTCCAATTGCCTTACTGATAATTTTAATTTTTGCTGTTTCAGAAGTTTATCATTTACCAGCTCTTATTTTTATTATGTTTTTTGGTTTGATTATGGAAAACTTTGATGAATTAGATAAATATGAATGGATACATAAATTAAAACCTAAAGCTTTAGATAAAGAGGTTCAAAAGTTTAAAGAGTTAATAATTGAAGCTGCTTTTTTAATACGTTCTCTTTTCTTCTTGTTATTTGGTTTTTTAATGAAAACTGAAGATAT
The DNA here is from genome assembly GCF_034111225.1 of Flavobacterium sp. GTDB lineage: Bacteria > Bacteroidota > Bacteroidia > Flavobacteriales > Flavobacteriaceae > Flavobacterium. The sequence continues at coordinate 53,080 of NZ_JAWUXR010000012.1, forward strand.
TTTAAATCCAGAAACTTTAGGAATAGCTTTAGGAATTATAGTTTTGATTTATTTAATTAGAGCTATGCAATTAGCTTTGTTTAAAGTTAAGTTAATGCCGTTATTATTTATTGCACCTAGGGGTTTAATTACAATTTTATTGTTTTTAAGCATACCTGAAGTCAATAGGATTCCATTTGTAAGTAAAGCATTAATTATACAAGTAATTGTCTTGTCAGCCTTGTTTATGATGGTAGGATTAATGTTTAATAAACAGGAAAAGGAAGTTGTTGATAAGAAAAAGGAAGATACTCTTTCGGTAGATTTAGATGTGCCGATATAATATATAAAAAAAGGCTCAATTTAATTGAGCCTTTTTTTATATTAGAAATTAGGAGATAAGTTAAATTTCTTATAGAAATTATCTAGCGCTTCTAGAACTTCATCTTCATTATCTACAATTGCAAATAAATCTAAGTCTCCTGGGCTAACAGTTTTATATTTTTCTACTAAAGTAGTTTTTACCCAATCAATTAATCCAGACCAAAAACTAGTTCCAACTAAGATTATTGGGAATTTTGCTATTTTCTTAGTTTGAATTAAAGTGATTGCTTCAAACAACTCATCTAGAGTTCCAAAACCACCGGGCATAACAACAAAACCTTGAGAGTATTTTACAAACATTACTTTTCTTACGAAGAAGTAATCAAAATTTAAGTTCTTATCCCTATCAATATAAGGATTAAAATGTTGCTCAAAAGGTAAGTCAATATTTAAACCTACTGAAATTCCACCACCATGATGAGCACCTTTGTTACCCGCTTCCATTATACCAGGTCCACCTCCAGTAATTACACCATAACCACCTTTACTAATTTTATACGCAATTTTTTCAGCTAATAAATAGTATTTGTCTTCGGGCTTTGTTCTTGCTGAACCAAATATAGAAACACAAGGACCTATTCTTCCCATTGCTTCATAACCGTTAACAAATTCAGACATGATTTTAAAAATTGCCCATGAATCGTTTGAACGTATTTCGTTCCAAGTTTTTTGCTTAAACTTTTCTTGTATTCTGTGATCGTCGTTTTCGTATTGCTCTAAAGCCATATTCTTTTCTTTTTTTAAAATTAAACAAGCCAGCTAAGATAGTTCTTTTTTCAAAAATTGTGCAGTGTAGCTTTTTTTATTTTTGATGATTTCTTCAGGGGTTCCTTTTGCAACTAGTTGTCCGCCGCCTTTTCCACCTTCATAACCAATATCAATAATATAATCGGCAAGTTTTACAACATCTAAGTTGTGCTCAATAATTAAAACAGTATTTCCTCTTTCAACAAGTTCATTAATTACATCCATTAATACTCGAATGTCTTCAAAGTGTAAACCTGTTGTTGGTTCGTCTAAAATATAAAAAGTATTACCAGTATCTTTTTTAGAAAGTTCAGATGCTAACTTAATACGTTGTGCTTCTCCACCAGAAAGCGTTGTGCTTTGTTGACCAAGAGTAATGTAGCCTAACCCAACATCTTGAATTGTTTTTAGCTTACGATGAATTTTAGGAATGTTTACAAAGAATTCCACACCTTCATCCATAGTCATATTCAATACATCAGATATTGATTTTCCTTTGTATCTAATCTCTAAAGTTTCTCTGTTGAAACGTTTCCCTTGACAACTTTCACATTCCACATAAACATCAGGTAAGAAACTCATCTCAATAGTTCGTACTCCAGAACCTTCACAAGTTTCACAACGACCACCTTTTACATTAAAGCTAAAACGACCTGGTTTATAGCCACGAATCATCGCTTCTGGTGTCATTGTGTATAATTTTCGTATCTCTGAAAATACGTCGGTATATGTTGCAGGATTACTACGTGGAGTTCTACCAATTGGACTTTGGTCAATAGCAATCACCTTATCAATATGTTCTAAACCTTCAATTTTTTTATACGCTTGAGGTTTTTTAACAGCATTGAAAAAATGTGTATTTAAAATAGGGTAGAGAGTTTCATTAATTAAAGTAGATTTTCCACTACCTGAAACTCCTGTAACACAAATAAGTTGACCAAGCGGAAACTCAACTGTTACATTTTTAAGATTATTACCACTTGCTCCAAAGAGCTTTAATGTTTTTCCGTTTCCAACTCTACGCTCTGTTGGAACTTCAATTTTCATTTTACCGTTCAAGTATTGCGCAGTAATAGTATCACCAAGTAACATTTCTTTAGGCGTACCCTCACTAATTATTTGCCCGCCAAAACGACCTGCTTTTGGACCAATATCTATAACGTGATCGGCACTTTCAATCATCTCTTTGTCGTGTTCTACAACAATAACAGAATTTCCTATATCACGTAAGTTTTCTAATGATTTTATTAATCGTTCATTATCTCTTTGGTGTAAACCAATACTCGGTTCATCTAATATGTATAGAACACCAACTAATTGAGATCCAATTTGAGTCGCTAAACGAATACGTTGAGCTTCTCCTCCAGAAAGTGATTTTGAACTTCTGTGAAGTGATAAATAATCTAACCCAACATCTAGTAAAAACTGCAAGCGCGTTTCAATTTCTTTAATAACTTCAACTGCAATTGCATTTTGTTTTGCAGAAAGTGATTTGGGTAACCTTTTAAATAATTTAGATAATTCAGAAATATCCATGTGTGCTAAATCACCTATGTTTTTATCATCTAGTTTAAAATATAAAGCTTCTTTTCGTAATCGAGAACCGTTACATTCGCTACACGTATATTCGTCCATGAATTCTTTTGCCCATCTTTTAATAGAGGCAGAACCACTTTCATCATATTGATTTTTAATGAAGTGAGAAATTCCTTCAAAATCAATTTTATAATCTTTTGTTATCCCCATTACTTTTGAAACAACAGAAAACTTTTCGTTTCCACCATACAAGATGATATTCATCGCTTCTTGAGGAATTGTTTCAATTGCATCAGTTAATTTGAACTCATATTTTTGAGCAATAATTTCTAATTGTTTAAAAATCCAAGTGTTTTTTGTTTCTCCTAATGGAGCAAAACCACCATTTTTTATAGATAATTTTCCGTTTGGAATAATTTTTTGTAAGTTGATTTCGTTTACGCTTCCTAGACCATTACAATGATTACAAGCTCCTTTTGGAGAGTTGAATGAAAAATTATTAGGTTCAGGATTTGGATATGAAATTCCAGAAGTAGGACACATTAAATTCCTACTAAAAAAACGTGTTTCTTGTGATTCTTGTTCAATAATCATCATTACATCTTCGCCATGATACATCGCAGTTTTAATACTTTCGTTTAAACGTTTGTCTGTATCTTCAGAAGTGTCAATTTCCATTCTGTCAATTACAATCTCAATATCATGTATTTTGTAACGATCTACTTTCATTCCGAATTCTAAATCGCGAATAGTTCCATCTACACGAACTTTAAGAAAACCTTGTTTTGCAATTTGTTCAAACAATTCACGATAATGTCCTTTTCTAGAACGAACCACTGGTGCTAAAATATTGATTCTTTTTCCATCAAAGTTTTCAAGAATTAACTCTTTGATTTGCTCATCTGAATACGAGACCATTTTTTCGCCTGTATTATAACTAAAAGCTTCTCCAGCTCTAGCATATAATAAACGCAAGAAATCGTAAATTTCGGTAATGGTTCCTACTGTTGAGCGGGGACTTTTACTTGTAGTTTTTTGCTCTATTGCAATAACAGGTGAAAGACCATCTATTTTATCCACATCTGGGCGTTCTAAACCTCCTAGAAATTGACGCGCATAAGAAGAAAAAGTTTCTATATAGCGACGTTGACCTTCTGCATATATAGTGTCAAATGCCAATGAAGATTTTCCAGAACCTGATAAACCAGTTATAACAACTAGTTTTTCTCTTGGAATGGAAATGTCTATATTTTTTAAATTATGAACGCGAGCGCCAATAATATCAATTGTATCGTCTGTGTTTAACATAGTTTTTGCAAAAACACAAAGATACTATTTTTGATTTTCTAATACTAATCAAATAAGCTTATTCAATAATCATTTCCTTTAATTTTTCACGGTATTTTTCTAAAACAAATTGTTTAGAAACAATTCCAATTAGTTTTCCTTTTTGAAGTACTGGAAGATGAGTAATATTACTTTTTTCAAATTTAATCATAACTGTTTCCATAGTTTCGTCGTAAAAAACAATTTCTTTTGGTTGTTCCATTATTTCAGAAATGGTAGTGTATTTAATTTTAAAAGGAGTAAAAATATAACTGCGAATATTATCCAAATAAATAATTCCTTCTAATTCATTTTTGTCATTAAGGACAGGGAAAATTACTTCGTCAGTAGTTTTAATGACTTCAACTAATTCTTCTAAGTTCTCTGAATTAGAAATCGATTTAAAGTTTCTTTGTACCAATTTAGAAAGGTCTAAAGTAGTTAAGATGTTTTTATCTTTATTATTGGTAAAAACTTCTCCTTTATCAGCTAAGTGTTTAATGTCAAAAGAATAAGGCTCAAAGCGTTTTGAAATAGCATAACTTACCGATGAAACTATCATTAATGGTACCATTAGCTCATAACCACTTGTAATTTCTGCGATAAGAAAAATAGCAGTTAATGGGGCATGGAATAATCCACTTAAAATTCCTGCCATTCCTACTAAAGTAAAATTTGTAACCGGAAGTTTTGAAAGTCCAGTTAAGTTTACAAAATAAGCTAAAACAAAACCTAGATAAGAACCTACAAATAATGATGGAGCGAAGTTTCCTCCATTTCCACCTGAGCCTATTGTTAATCCGGTTGCAAAAACTTTTACAAGCATTGTAATTCCTACAAACAATAATAAAATCCATTTAGAGTCTTTAAAATTTGCAAGTAAGGTGTTGTCTAATATTTTCTCAGGATGATTATTTGCTATTGTTTTAATACTAAGATATCCTTCACCAAACAATGTTGGAAATAGAAAGATTAAACCAGCCAATAAACTTGCTCCAAGTAGTGCTTTTCGATAAGTGCCTAACTTACTTTTATCAAAAAAGTTTTCTAATTTTCTAAACGTTCTCGCATAGTAAATAGAAACTAAACCAGAAAGTAGGCCTAAAACTACATAAAAATGAATATTATGATAATCAAATTCTTTTACATTTTTAAAGGAAAGTAATATGTCTTCATTTAATAGTATAGTAGAAATTAAAGCACCAGTTGCTGCACTAATCATAATAGGAATAAAAGCAGTTATACTTATCTCGGCTAAAACAACTTCAATCGCAAACAGTACCCCAGCAATAGGAGCATTAAACGCAGCTGCAATACCAGAAGAAACTCCACAGGCTAATAACAGACTTCGGTCTTTATAATTGAGTCGGTAATTTTGAGCATAATTACTTCCAAATGCTGCACCAGTAATGGTAATAGGTGATTCTAAACCAGCACTTCCTCCAAGACCAACAGTAAGTGAACTCGTGATTATTTGAGAATAGAGTTGTTTTTTAGGAAGAATTCCTCCGTTTTTAGCAACGGCATACATGATGTGTGAAGTTCCTTTTTGTATACTTCCATCTAAAAATTTTGATACTACAAAAACCGTTAAAACAATTCCAATTACTGGTAATAAACTATTACTGTAAGGTAAATGAAGGTAACCGTCTAAATATTGTGCTGATGTATAAACCCAATGCGCAAATGTTTTTAAGAAGATTACAGCTAAAGCAGAAGAAACTCCAACTAATACACAAGATAAATAAATAAATTGCCTTGGTGTTAGCATGGTTTTTAATGCAAAAACAAAGCGCTCTAAACGTTTAAAAACTTTAGTAATAAATCGAAAAAAAGGGCTAGCTTTTTTTTCTGCCATTGGAATGAAATTTGATTCTTGCGAATTTACTTTTTAATTAAAAGCTATGCTAATCATTAGCATTAAAATCTTCAACCATTTTAATTAAATCTTTAAAAAATAAAGTAAATTCTTCTTCAAATTCTGTGTAAAACTCTTGTAATTCTTGAACTGCATTTTGCATATTTACCCTATGTTTAGTTCTATAATCCATTTGGAAAAGAATTTGTTCTATTCCGGCTATAGAAGCATAACTAACAAGCCAGTTGTTTTCAATCATATAAGGCATTAAATTTTTGGTCTTTGGACTTAAAATATTATAATTGTCTTTTAATGATTGATAAAAACGAGCGACATAATTTTCTAAATCTTCTTCAGAATATTGATTCCAATTCTTGGCCAAAAAATGATCGTATAAAATATCCATTATCACGCCTGAATAATGTCCGTATCGTTCATGTAATCGATGTTTACTTTGTCTCCAAATAGGATGAGCGTCAGTAAAAGTGTCAATTGCTCTGTGTAAAACAACTCCTTTTTGAATTTTATCTGGATAATCTAAATAATCATTTCCACGAATACCATCAGCCATGAAATTTCCAATTTTTAGTAATTCATCATCACCGGAAAGAAAAATATGAGCTAGGAAGTTCATAAATATTTTTTTGTGTTTGACCAGAATTTTAAAAGGTCAATTAGTATATTTGTTTGCAATTTAAAATTAATAACTCATAATTCATAATTCGAATGACGTTAATAAAATCAATATCAGGAATAAGAGGAACAATAGGTGGAAAAGTAGGAGATAACCTTACACCGGTTGATGCAGTGAAGTTTGCTTCGGCTTATGGAACTTTCTTAAAACAAAATTCTAATAAAGAAAAACTAACTGTAGTAATTGGAAGAGATGCACGTATTTCAGGACCAATGATTCACAATTTAGTGCAAAATACTTTAGTTGGACTTGGTATTAATGTTATTGACTTAGGATTATCTACAACGCCAACTGTTGAAATTGCGGTTCCATTAGAAAAAGCAGATGGAGGCATTATACTTACAGCTTCTCACAATCCAAAACAATGGAATGCATTGAAATTATTAAATGCTAAAGGTGAATTTTTAAATGGTGATGATGGTGCTAAAATTTTAAAAATTGCAGAAGCAGAAGCATTTGATTTTTCAGATGTAGATTCTCTTGGAGAAGTTACGGAGAACAATGCTTACATGGACATTCATATCGATGAGGTTTTGGATTTACCATTAGTAGATGCAGAAGCAGTAAAGAAACGTAAGTTCAAAGTAGTCGTAGATGGTGTAAATTCTTCGGGAGGAATTATTATTCCTAAGTTATTGGAACAAATGGGCGTTGAGGTTGTAGAATTATATTGTACACCAAACGGACATTTCCCACACAATCCAGAACCATTAAAAGAACATTTAGGAGACATTTGTAAACTAGTTTTAGAAGAAAAGGCCGATTTTGGAATCGTTGTCGATCCAGATGTTGATAGATTGGCTTTTATTTCTAACGATGGTGAAATGTTTGGAGAAGAATATACGTTAGTAGCTTGTGCCGATTATGTGTTGAGCAAAACGCCAGGTAATACCGTTTCTAATATGTCATCTTCTCGTGCTTTACGTGATATTACAGAAAAACACGGTGGAAAATACCAAGCCAGTGCTGTTGGAGAAGTAAACGTGGTTACCTTAATGAAAGAAACCAATGCTATTATTGGTGGTGAAGGAAACGGCGGAATTATTTATCCAGAGAGTCATTACGGTAGAGATAGTTTGGTTGGTGTTGCTTTGTTTTTAACACATTTGGCTAGTTTAGACATGACAGTTGCCGAATTAAGAGCAAGTTATCCACAATATTTCATGAGTAAAAACAAAATTGAATTAACGCCTCAAATTGATGTGGATGCAATTTTAAAAGCTATGACGGAGAAATACGGAAACGAAGATATTACGACGATTGACGGCGTAAAAATTGATTTCCCTACAGAATGGGTGCATTTACGTAAATCAAACACTGAACCAATTATTCGTATTTATACAGAAGCGCCAACCCAACAAGAAGCAGATGTTTTAGCGGAACGTTTTGTAAATGAAATTAAGGTAATAGCGGGTATAAATTAGTTGTAAAACATTTAAAACAAACTTTATGAATAAGAAAATTTGGATTCTAATTCTGACAATTACTTCTTCACTTGCATTTGCTCAAACTGAAAACGAAAATTTAAATTCTCAACTTGGAGAGATGAAAAATATTATGCTTAATGGAAATTATGAAAAAATAGCTGATTACACTTACCCAAGAGTTATTGAAATGATGGGTGGAAAATCTAATATGGCTAAAGTTACAAGGCAAAGTATGGACAAAATAAAAAATGATGGTTTTTCAATAATTGACTTGAATTACAAAAAACCTTCTGAATTCTTAAAAAAAAATAATGAATTACAATGCTCTTTGACTCAAGTAATTGTAATGAAAACACCTCGTGGAAAAATAGAATCTGAATATACTTTAATTGGAATATCAAATGACAATGGACAGAACTGGACTTTTATCGATACCTCTGGAAAAGATAAAGAAACAATGCTTAAGTATTTCCCAAACTTGCACGATGACATCATAATAAAACCGAAAAAACAAAAGCTGATTGACTAAAAAACGTTTTACAACAATGTATAACCGCAATTACGGCGGATTCGACTACGTCCGAATCCACTCGGAATTGCTAACGTCAGTTCTAAACCGAAAATTAACGCATACTAACCCGTAACTGACGGTTATACGAGACCGTTGGTGTTATATTCTTGAAACGAAAAGTTGAAAGACCTCAAATTGAAAAACAGAAATTTAGAAAATGGAAAAAATAGAAATTTATTCAAGTAAGAAAAAATCACTTTTATTACTAATTGCTTCACTTATTTTTGTTGTAGGAGGAATTTATATGTTCATGAATGCTGAAAATTTTACGGGATATAGAGCAAGAAATCCGCTTTTCACTAAAGGAATTGGAATAGCTTGTGTTCTATTTTTTGGATTAGGAATATATGTTTCAATTAGACAATTAATACAAAATCAATTAATTCTTATAATTGACAAAATTGGACTTAATGTTAATCCAAAAAAATCATTATCTGCACGAATAGAATGGAAAAACATTAACGGATTTTCTGAGATAAAAATCCAAAGCGCAAAAATTATAATAATTGACGTAAATAATTCAGATTATTGGATTGAAAAAGAAGAAAATGGATTCAGAAAAAAAATGATGAAGTTCAACGTAAATAATTATGGTTCTCCTTTTAATCTTTCAGCAAACTCAATGCAAATGAATTACTCTGAACTTATGAAAACATTAAACGAAAATTTGGATAAATACAAGGCCTAAAAGCCGTTTATAGCAATTGCTAGGTATGGTTTGTGTTCGGAATTTCACTTCGTCTGTTCGCTTCGCTCGGGTCTCCGAAAATTCCACGAGGAGTTTTGTACTTGTAATCTTTTGTTATAAATTTACGCAACTGCCACAAGCGGCAACACGTTGGCAGTAATGTTAAGACTACACATTCAAACAAATAATAACAAAATATGGAAGATGCTTTAGAGAACAACAATGAAAGTTCAAACTTGAAGGATAAGGACTTATTTATAAAAATGTGGACTTCTCCAAGACAAGTTTTTAAATATATTAACGACAACAATTATGATAAGTATGTTACGATATTATTAGTTTTATCTGGAATTTCAAGAGCATTTGACAGAGCCTCGATGAAAAATATGGGAGACAATATGTCTATATGGGCAATTATTGGACTTAGTATAATTCTTGGTGGACTATTAGGTTGGATTTCATTTTATATATATGCGGCATTAGTGAGTTGGACAGGGAAATGGATGAAAGGACAAGGTGAAACTTCTTCAATTTTAAGAATATTTTCTTATGGAATGATACCCTCAATAATTGCTCTTGTTTTTTTAATTCCACAAATTGGAATTTACGGAGTAGAGATATTTAAAGAAGATGGAGATATAACTAGTGCTGGCTTGATTTCTAATATTTTTGTTTATGGTTCTATGTTTTTAGAAGTAGTTCTTGGAATATGTACTTTGATATTTTGTGTTATTGGAATTTCTGAAGTTCAAAAACTTTCAATTGGAAAGTCAATACTAAATTTGCTGCTGCCTGTTTTGGTATTCTTAGTGCCAATTTTAATCATTGTATTACTATTAAAAGCATTTTAATGGAAGGCAAAACCACTACTGCTAACAGCAGTTAAAAGTAATGGCTTAGGCAAGGGCATGCTTCCGAATTTTACTTCGTCAGTTCGCACGTAGTGCTCGGGTCTCCGAAAATTCCATAAGGAGTTTTGTACTTGTAATCTTTTGTTATAAATTTACGCAACTGCCACAAGCGGCAACACGTTATAAAAAAAAGCAGATTCTTAAGAATCTGCTTTTTTTTTTTAATGCTTATGTTTATGACCTTTATGTTTCTTTGGTTTTTTATATTTTACAATATGTTCTTTATTGTAAATATAAGGAGTGTGTCCGCCAATTTCTAATTGAATTTGAGTTGACTTTCCTAAATTGATTTTTGAATAGATACTTGGTAATTTAGTAGAAATTGTCCATTTTCCATTGCTTAGATGTAAATAAGACTTTCTTTCCACGTCATAATAAAAATTTTGATCAGGAAAGTAAATGTGTTTTGTTTTGGCTCTGTATCCATGCGCTGGTGCCCATGGTGGTGGTCCTTGTGAAAACACATCTTGGGGGATAAGGAATAATAGAGTTAAAACTATTATTGACCAAAATGCTGAAATCTTCATTTTATTTGTTTCCATAATTGTGAATTTATTATTGTAAATATAATAATTCAATTAGTATGCCAAAAGTTTTTTAATAAAACTTTATTGCTTTTTAAACTATTTATAAAATCGTTTACGAACTACAACTCAGCATCGAACAACCAATTTTTACTCTAGCCCAATCGGGTCTTTTAATAAACCATTTTTCCATTTCAGGTTGTTCATCGTAAGGTTTTTGTAATAAAGTATATAATTCGTCAATTAAGCTGTAATCTTTTTTATCAGCTGCATCAATAGCCAATTGTGCCATGTAATTACGCAATACATACTTTGGATTCACCAAATTCATTTTTCCTTTTCGTTCACTATCTGATATTTCTTCTTCTTGCAAACGATTTATATATTGGGTAAACCAATACAACCAAGTTTCTTCCACTCGTTCTTTTACTTCGGCAATGGTATAAAAAGCATCTTGTATTTTTTCTAACCCTTTTTCAGGTGAATCGGTTTTCGAAATCGTACTTAAGTTGCGATAAAAAATAGTCATATCGGTTTCGGTTTCTTGTAAAACAGCCAGTAGTTGGTCAATAATAGATGCGTCATTTTCTTTCAGGTTTTCAAAGCCTAACTTAGTGCTCATCATTTTATAAAAATCATCTTGAAATTCATTAGAATAACCTTCTAAAATGGTTTCCAAAGGTTTTACATCTTCAATCAACGGATACAATGCATTAGCCAATTGCAGTAAATTCCAAAGCGCAATATTAGGTTGGTTCCCAAATCGATATCGTTTGTTTTCGGCATCGGTAGTATTAGGCGTCCAATTTGGGTTAAAATCTTCTAACCAACCATAAGGTCCATAATCTATTGTAATTCCATGAACCGACATGTTATCGGTATTCATAACGCCGTGTACAAAACCAACACGTTGCCAATGCAAAATCATTTCTTTTGTAGAATCGGTTATCGTTTTAAAAAAAGCAATGTATTTTTCTTTTCCTTCTGTTTTAATTTCTGGAAAATGATGTTTAATGGTATAATCGGCTAAAATTTGAAGGTTTTTCACATCATTTTTAGCAGCAAACAATTCAAAATTACCAAAACGAATAAAACTTGGCGCCATTCTACACACAACAGCTCCTTTTTCATAAGCTACATTTCCATTATAAAGCACATCGCGTAAAACTTCATCACCAGTTAAAGCTAAAGAAAGCGATCGAGTAGTAGGAACACCCAAATGAAACATGGCTTCGCTGCATAGATGTTCTCTAATCGATGAACGTAAAACGGCTAATCCATCGCCACGGCGTGAATAAGGCGTTTTACCAGCGCCTTTTAATTGCAACATCCATGATTTTGATTCATGTTCTACTTCAAAAAGAGAAATTGCTCTTCCGTCGCCTAACTGTCCTGCCCAATTTCCAAATTGATGCCCGGCGTAAGCCATAGCAAAAGGTTTTGTGTTTGGGTAAATATTATTTCCAGTAAATACATTTAAAAAATCATCCGATTGAATGTCATTTTCGGTTAACCCAATTTCATTGGCAACATTAGTAACAACATGAATAATTTTTGGAGCTTTTGTTTTTGTAGGATCAACAAATGAAAAACAAGCATTATCTACTTGACGAATTGAATTTTCTAAATTCTCATCGGCAGGTAATTCATTTATAAAGATATTTTGAATGTTTAATTTCATGCTATAATTGTATTTTTCAAAGTTACGAATTAAAATAGGCATCTAAAATTTCAAGTAATCTAAAATTCTTATCTTTGGAGTCAAATATTTTCCCAAATGATTGCAACAACAGAAAAAACTCAGTTAGAACTTTATTTTGATGAATTCAGAAAGAACATAATTGGTGTGGACCAAAATTTTGAAACTCCTTTTGGTATTCAAAAAATGGTGTATACGGATTGGACTGCTAGCGGAAGATTGTATCGTCCTATTGAGGAAAAAATGATGAATCAATTTGGCCCTTTTGTTGCCAATACACATACTGAAACTACGGTTTCTGGTACGGCTATGACAATGGCTTATCATAAAGCAAGACATATTATTAAACACCATATTAATGCAAACGATAATGATGTTCTAATTACTGATGGAACTGGAATGACAGGTGTTGTAAATAAATTTCAACGTATTTTAGGTTTAAGAGTTTCTGAAACATTAAAAGAATACACTACTATTCCAGATGTTATTAAGCCTATTGTATTCATTTCGCACATGGAGCATCATTCTAATCAAACTTCTTGGTTGGAAACAATTGCAGATGTAGTTGTGGTTCCTGCAAATGATGAAGGTCTTTTTTGTTTGGAGAATTTTAAAAAATTATTAGAGCAATATAAAGATAGAAGTTTTAAAATTGCTTCTATCACTTCATGTTCAAATGTTACAGGAATTAAAACGCCTTATCACGAAGTAGCTAAAATTATGCACCAAAATAATGGTGTTTGTTTCGTTGACTTTGCTTGCTCTGGGCCGTATGTAGAAATAGACATGCATCCAGAAGATCCAGAAAGTTATTTAGATGCTATTTTCTTTTCACCACACAAGTTTTTAGGTGGACCTGGAACATCTGGTGTTTTAGTATTTAATAAAAACTTATATAAAAACAATGTTCCCGATTGTCCTGGTGGTGGAACTGTAAGTTGGACTAATCCTTGGGGTGAACATAAATATATTGACAATATTGAAGATAGAGAAGATGGAGGAACACCTGGGTTTCTACAAGTGATAAAAATTGCTTTGGCTATTCAGTTGAAAGAGAAAATGGGAATTCAAAATATTTTGGATAGAGAGCATGAGCTTATAGAATATGTTTTTTCTGAGTTAGGAAGTTTAGAAAACATTAATATTTTAGCACCACAACATGAAAATAGGTTAGGAGTGTTTTCATTTTACATAACTGATTTACACTTTAATTTAGGTGTAAAAATTCTTAATGATAAATTTGGAATTCAAACGCGAGGAGGATGCAGTTGCGCAGGAACTTACGGACACTTCCTTTTGCATGTAGATCAAGAAATGTCTAACGATTTGGTTTGCCAAATATCTTCGGGAGATTTAATGAAAAAACCGGGTTGGATTAGAATGTCAATTCACCCTACCACAACGACTCAAGAAATAACGTACGTTTGTAATAGTATTAAAGAATTAGCTGCTAATCATTTAGAATGGGCTAAAGAATATGTTTACAATCCAAAGTCTAATGAATTTAATCATCATAAGGCTGCTTTTAAAGAAAAAGAAATGGTAGCCAATTGGTTTTCTGTATAAAATAAAAAAGGCTCTGAAATTCAGAGCCTTTTTTTATGCTTGTTTTTTATGTTTCCAACGTTTGTGCGTCCATAAGTAGTATTCAGGAGCTTCAAGAATTTGTTGTTCTACTTTTTTCATGAATAATTCTGATATTTCATAGTTTGGACATTCTTTTGGGTTGTCTACCAATAATTCAAAAGTTGCTTCATAATATCCTCTTTTTACTTTTTTCGTTTTAAGGAAAATAACATTCATATCTAATCGTTTAGCCAATACTTCTGCTCCAACATGAATAGGTGTTTCAATACCCATAAAAGTTCCCCAATGTGAACCTTTATGTGATTTTGGTGATTGGTCACTCGCAAAACCATAAACTCCAAGTTCTCCCGTTTTAGTACAATTTTCAATTGTTGAAACTGTTTCTTTTGTAGTAATTAAAACTGCTTTAAATCTAGAGCGAATCGTGTGAACTAATTTGTCAAAATACTTATTGGCAATTTTTTTGTAAATTCCATAACCCGTAAAATTAATATAATAATCCATTGAAACGGCCCATTCATAACTTGCATAATGTGCACATAATAGAGCTATACTTTTATTCTTTTTTTCCATATCTAGATACAAATCCATATTTGTAAACTTGTATCTCTTTTGAATTTCAGCTTTAGAAATAGTCATAGTTTTTATCATTTCTAAAAACATATCACACATATGGCTGTAAAACTTCTTCTCAACAATTCTCTGCTCTTTTTCAGAAAGGTGAGTTAATGCAAGTTTTAAATTCTCTCTAACCACTTTTTTTCTATACCCAATAATATTATAGACCAAAAAGCATACAATGTCTGAAAAAACATATAATAAAGGAAAGGGTAAAATTGAAATCAACCAAAGAATTGGATAGATTAAAATATAAAACAGTAACTGCATGAATTATTTTTTTACAAATATAGTTTAAGATTTATAAAGGATAATAAGTAAGTATTTTTAAATTTACATAAATAATTTAATACATGGATATATTTTTAATGGTACTTATAGGTATTAATGCTGTTGTAAGTTTAAAAGGGTTTAATGATTTAGAGTTTTTTAGAAAATATGAGTTTCATGTTGGAAGTATACGTTCTGGTGAGCAAATAAGAATGTTGACCTCTGCCTTTTTGCATGGAGATTTAATGCATTTAGCCTTTAATATGTTAACCCTATATTTTTTCGCACCAATTGTATTAGACACTTTTGGGAATTTAAATTTTTTATACGTTTATTTTATAAGTCTTTCAGCCGGAAGTTTACTTACCATGTATTTTCATAAAAATGATTATCATTACAGAGCAGTAGGAGCTTCAGGGGCAGTTATGGGAATAATATACAGTTCTATTTTGCTTTTTCCTGAAATGGATTTGTATTTATTTTTTATTCCTATTCCTATTCCGGGTTATATTTTTGGGATTGGTTATTTATTGTATTCAATTTATGGAATGAAAGCTAAGAATGATAATATTGGTCATACTGCACATTTTGGAGGCGCAATAGGTGGTTATTTATTTACTTTAATAAAAGAACCTAGTTTAATAGAAACTAACACGAAAATGGTTGTTTTATTAACTATTCCAATAATTGTATTGTTCTATTTACATAAAACTAATAAATTATAAAGTTGGCACGTGATTTGAAAAAGTAATTTTAAAAAATATTTAATTATGAAAAAAGTAATCTTGTTGTTAATTATGGTTTCAAGTTCAGTTTTTGCTCAAGAAGTAAAGCAAGTTCCTCAAATAAGTGTGATTGGTGAAGGAAAAATAAAAGTAGTTCCAGATGAAGCTTTAATATCTGTTTCAGTTGAAACGATTGCAAAAGAAGTCAAGGAAGCAAAAAATCAGAATGATGTAATTGCTGATAAAGTTTTAAAGCTTATTAAGAAAAAAGGAATTTTAAGTAGCGATTTTCAAACTCAAAGAATGAGTCTGACTCAAAATTATGATTATAGTTCAAAGAAGAAGAATTATGTAGCCAATCAAACTATTTCAATTCATTTAAAAGATTTATCAAAATACGATGAACTAATGTTAGAACTTGTAGATACAGGAATTAATAGAATCCAAGGTGTAGAATTTAAATCTTCAAAAATTAAAGAGTTTGAAAAACAAGCTAGAAAGAATGCTCTTATAGACGCAAAAGCTAAGGCAAATGATTATGTCTCAGTTTTAGATGGGCAAAAAGTAGGAAAGGCATTGTTGATTTCAGATAATTCTCAAACACATTATCCACAACCAATGTATGGTGGTATGATGAAAACTATGGCAATGGAAAGCGATGATTTGCCAAGAGAAACATTAGCAGTTGGTGAAATTGAAATAATCTCTACAGTTTCAGTAACATTTATATTAGAATAAATAACAAAAATATAATCTATAAAAAAAACCACTCTTTTGAGTGGTTTTTTTGTGGGGAGAGCAGGATTCGAACCTGCGAAGATGTAATCAGCGGATTTACAGTCCGCCCTCGTTGGCCGCTTGAGTATCTCCCCAACGTCAGCAGTCTTAAACTGCATTCAACAGGGCAAATATAGAATTGTTTTTCATTAGTAACAAACAATATTTATACAATTTTATGGACTTTTTTTTAATTGATTGATAATGAAAAGCATAAAAAAATCTCCATAAGGAGATTTTTAAATTTTTATATAAATAAAAGTAAATTATTTAGCTAATAATTCCTCTACTTTAGCTTTTAGTGCATCACCTCTTAAATCTTTAGCAATAATATTTCCGTTAGCATCTAAGATAAAAGTTGCAGGAATAGATTTTACATTATAAAGTTCTGCAATAGGTTCTTTCCAAAATTTAAGATTTGAAATATGATTCCAAGTTAAGCCATCTTTAGCAATTGCTTCTTTCCATTTTACAGCATCTTTGTCTAAAGAAACACCAATGATATTTAATCCTTTTTCATGATATTGATTGTACAAAGCTACAACATTTGGATTTTCAGCTCTACAAGGTCCACACCAAGATGCCCAAAAATCAATGATTGTTACTTTTCCTAAAGATTCTTTTAAAGAAATTTCTTTTCCTTCTGGATTTTTTGCAGAAAAGTCAGGCGCTTTGTTTCCAATTTGTATGTTTTCAAATGAATCTAAAGTATTTTTAATATTTAGACCTGATTTAGTTTTTAATAAACTTGGATCTAATTTGCTGAAATATTCTTTAATTTCTTCATTAGTAAGGTATTGTCTCATTAAGAAATTTTCAACTAAAAGTACTGATAAAAAAGCTTTAGGGTTATCTTTTATGAAATTTTTAGAAACATCGTTCAAACTTGTTTGATAGCTTGAGTATTCTTTCATAATCATATTTATAGTTGCTGTATCTTGTGCAGTTTTAGCAGCTTTCATTCTTTCTGAGTTTTGCTGTTGAAACTTTGCTAATTTTTTTGAGATATTATTTGACTCGTTATTATAAAATTGAAGTTTATCATTATTCATTGTACCACTAACTTTAGACTTAAATAAACTATCAGTAGCATAAGTAATATTAATTTTTCCCTCTTCTAAAATAAAAGGTAATTGACCATTCTCATTTTCAATTTTTATAAAAGCTAATTCTATCGATTCAAACTTTCCTTTGAATTCAAACTTTCCATTCTCTATAACAGCAGTATCTTTAGTTATAGGTCCTGCTTCGTCTTGTATTTCAATATATATTTTTTTTCCGTTTTCAATTCCATCTGCAACTCCACTAACTAAATATTCATTTTTTTCAAGTTTGTTACATGCAAAAGCTAATGTTGCAAGTGTAATAATGTAAAATATTTTTTTCATTTCAGTTTAAATTAATTTTTGACAAATGTATTTATTTTTTCTTTTTTTTGTAACTAATTAATATTAATCTTTTCATAAAAAAAAATCAGGCGTAACGCCTGATTTTTTTAATTATAAGTTTACTTTAAAGTCGAAGGACAAACAAATTTTGTTAAAGGAATTGATGTGTCTCTAATACCCGACATTCCTTTTTCTATATTTATCATGTTATGATAACCTCTAGACTTCATAATTGATGCCCAAATTACTGAGCGATAACCTCCTGCGCAATGGACATAGAATTTATCTTCCTTAGGAACTTCAGCTAAATGTTCGTTTATGAAATCTAAAGGAATATTTATACCTTTTTCTACTCGTTCTGCTTCAAATTCACTGGGTTTTCTTGCATCAATTACAATTGCATCATTATAATGAGAAGCAAAATTTTCGGGAGATACAGATTGTATTGTATCAGTTTCAAAACCTGCATTCTTCCATGCTTCTATTCCATCTTTTAAATAGCCAAGAGTATTATCAAATCCCACACGAGATAATCGCGTAATAGTTTCTTCTTCTTTTCCTTCTGGAATAACTAATAAAATTGGTTGTTTTACATCTTTTATCATAGCACCAACCCATGGAGCGAAACCTCCATGTAATCCGATAAAAATTGAACCTGGAATATGTGCTTTTACAAAGTCATTTTCATGACGAACATCTAGTATTAATGCCTCTGTTTGGTTTGCAACTGTTTCGAATTCTTTCGGACTTAAAGGTTTATTTCCTTTTTCCATAATGTTATCTAAACTTTCGTAACCTTGAATGTTTAACATTACATTTTGAGGAAAATAGGCTGGAGGAGGAGTTAAACCGTCAAGTAATTCATTAATAAATTCTTCTTTAGTCATATCTGCTCTTAAAGCATAATTCGTTTTCTTTTGGTTACCCAAAGTATCAGTAGTTTCTTTACTTAAGTTTTTTCCGCAAGCACTTCCTGCGCCATGACTTGGATAGACAATTAAGTCATCTGATAATGGCATTATTTTATTGCGCAATGAATCAAAAAGATAACCTGCTAATAATTCTTGGGTTAATTCGCCTACAAGTTCTTGTGCTAAATCAGGTCTTCCTACGTCACCAATAAATAAAGTATCACCAGAAATAATTCCGTGATCTTTTCCATTCTCATCTGTTAACAAATAACAAGTACTTTCTAAAGTGTGACCTGGAGTATGAATAGCCTTAATGGTATAGTTTCCAACTTTAAACTCTTGATTGTCTTCAGCAATTATACATTCAAAATTTGGTTTCGCAGTAGGACCATAAACGATTTTTCCGCCTGTTTTTTTAGCTAAATCTAAATGGCCAGATACAAAGTCAGCATGAAAGTGGGTTTCAAAAATATATTTAATTTTCGCATTGTCTTTTGTTGCTCTATCAATATAAGGTTGAACTTCTCTAAGTGGATCAAAAATTGCAACCTCTCCATTACTCTCTAAATAATATGCTGCTTGAGCAATACATCCAGTATAAATTTGTTCTATTTTCATGATATATAATTTTTTTGTAAAATTAATATTTATTTTTTTTCTTTATGTAACTCAAATTACATAAACAAGAATTCTTTTGATAAAATAAAAAGAGCCATAAGAAGTACAAAGTAACCAAATCCTTTTTTTAATTGCGACTCATTTATGAATTTGTTAAGACCAATTCCTATTAAAATTCCAAGAATTGTAACTAATGTAAATGGTAATAAGAATTGCCAATTGATTTCTATGTTTTGAACATCGCCTAAAAAGCCAATAAGCGAATTCATTGAAATAATAAATAAAGAAGTTGCAACTGCCCTTTTCATAGGTAGTTTTGCAAATAAAACTAAAGAAGGTATAATTAAAAAACCTCCTCCGGCTCCAATTAAACCAATAATAATTCCAATAATGAAATTCTGAATTACTAATGTTGATGTTTTAATTTGGGTTGTATTATCAATTTCATTTTTTTTCTTTTTTAACATTGAAATGGCAGCAAATAGCATTACAATTGCAAAAAATCCCATTAAGAAAGCATCCTTTGTAATAACCAAATTATCTGATTGAATAATATGATTTGGAATACTTTGAACTATATATTTACGTGTTATGAAAACTGCAATAAATGAAGGGATTGCAAAAATAAAACCAGTTTTAACATCTACTAGCCCTTTAAAATAATTGACACTGGCTCCAAAAGCAGAAGTTGTTCCTACAATAAACAAAGAGTATGCAGCTGCTGTAATCGGACTAAAACTTAAAATATAAACGAGTATTGGTACCGTTAAAATAGAGCCGCCACCACCTGTTAATCCTAAAACTAAACCAATTATCAATGCACCTATGTAACCTACTATTTCAATCAAAATTGCAGAACTTCTATTTTATTACGGTTTATTTTAACCTTTCCTTGTATCTCTAATGCTTTCAGTAATCTTGAAATTACAACTCGAGATGTATGTAACTCAGTCGCGATTTCTAAATGTGTGGTATTTAAATTAGGAGTTCCTAATATTTTTACTTTATCTGTTAGGTACTTGTATAGCCTTTCTTCAAGATTCATAAATGCAAGAGAGTCAATTGCTTCAAGCATTTCGTTTAATCTAATGTTATAGCTTTCAAAAACAAAATTTCTCCATGTTTTATATTTTGTAAGCCATTCTTCCATTTTAGATATAGGAATCATTAAAAGCGAACCATCTGTTTCTGCAATGGCTCGAATCTTACTTTTAGAATTACCTAAACAACATGTTAATGTCATTGCACAAGTATCACCTCTTTCAAGAAAATAAAGTAGTAATTCATCTCCTTTTTCATCTTCACGAAGAATTTTAATGGCTCCATTTAATAATAAAGGCATAGATTGAATTGCATCTCCAATTTCTATTAAATAATCATTTCCTTTAAATTCTTTATAAGTCGATACTGAAGAAATCTCTTCAAGTAAAGCTTCTTCAAAAATGAAATGATAAGCCTCAAAAAGTTTTTCGTTCATCCTTTTTTTATTTAGTGTAAAGATACGTTTATTCTCCTAAAAGGATTTGTGACTTTTGTTACAAAAAAGAAGAGTGTTCATTATGAACACTCTTCTTTAACTTAATCTTTATAAATTTAGTGGTTTAACATCTCCATTTGCTGTTATGATATAATATCGATTGTTTCTTATAATTGTATTTTTTGGTAATTGGTCTTCTTTAAGTTTTATTTTAATAGTCAAATCATAGAATATTTGAATGGTTGGTTCTGTTATATCTGCATTTACAACAAAGGTGTGTGTTTTTGCAAGAGCAGCATCATAAAATTGTGTGTTGTTTTTTCTAACATTATTAACTGTGCTTTCAGGTTCAAAATTAATACTCGCTTGACTAAAAGCTGAATAACTTCTGTAGCTTTCCATTGGGTAAACTGTGTTATATCCTTCCGTTAAAGATTTTTCTTTTTTAAATAAATCGGTATTCATAATCGCAGAATAATTGGTTAGCATTTGTTTGTATTCTTCTGCCGCTTTAACTTGTAAAACATCTCTAATATGATCTAAGTTACTAGTTACATAATCTACTTTGGCTAAATCATAAATTTCTTGTTTGGCACAAATATTCATGATGGTATTTAAATCATTGGTTTTTTTAAATTTGATGATTAGGTTTTTCTTCAATTCAAACCCTGAAGGCTTTTCATTATAGGTTTTTGGGTTGAATATTTTTTTCTGAATTTCATATTCGTATAAAGGAACAAAAGAAATCATATCAATTATTACTTCAACTTCTGGGTTAAAAGCAGTTATTGATTTAATTACGATTTCCAACCGCTCATCTATAAGTTTAGTGGTTTCTTCAGCTGTTTTTCCAATTTGCAGTACACTAAAAACGGCACGTTGTGAAGTTGCTTTTTCATTATAAATTCCTTTAATACTAATGTACATTTCATTTTCGTTCCCTGTAGTAGTTTGAATAGTGTTTACTTGATTGTTTTGATACTGATTTTGGTAATTGTAGTTACCGCTTGAAATGGTTTTAGCCGATTCTGAATTGGCATTTCCTGAATGTTGTGCAACCAATGAAGCTGTTGTAAATACAACCAATAACGAAAGTAATTTTTTTGCGTTTTTCATGATAAATAATTTTTAGTTTAATAAATGATTATAAAGAAGTGTCTATTTTATAAGTAATGGTAATGGATAACTCGTATTGAATTCCGATTTCTGATTTGGCAGCATTGATCACTTTATCAAAATCTGAAGTGTCTTGACCTTCATAGTAATACGTTGTGTTTTTACGTGCTAGTTTTTTTATGAAGTTTTGGTTTTGATTGCGGTATAATGTTTCAATTTCTGAATTCTCATACGCTTGATATTTCTTATATTGCGTTTTAGGGAAATAAATACCAAAGTTTTCGGTAGCATTTGGAGTTCCAATTATTCTTTTTCTAAAAGCTTTTGTGTAGGTTTCTTTTTTTAATTCGGCTATAGCCAAAGCTTCAGTGAATAAATCGCTTCTTATTTTTAGAATATCATCATTAGCATAATCGACCTTAATAATGTCATAGATCTCATATTTTGAAGCATGTGATATAATTTTTTCAATATCATTAATGTTGTTACTTGTAATTATGATGTTCTTTTTAATTTCAAACCCTTTTTGAAATTGTTCGGCTTTATTGTTTTCTAAACTGTAATCATAGATTTTCATTTGACTTATAAAATCAATATAAATGTTTTCTTTTTTAATTTTTAGCGAGTTTAAATCGTTTGTAAATCCGTTAATCCGTTTATTAATATTGGTATTACAAGTCGCAACTGTTTCAGCTTCTTCATTTGTCCCTAACATTATGGTAAATGAATCAGCTTTATTGTTAAGCAATATTTTTACATTAACAACAAGATGATTGTCATTAATACTTATGGAGTTTTTAGGAGAAGAACTATTCTTATTATAAGAATTATATCCTTCTTTTCCCATTACCTGATTTCCGCTTATTTGTGCATTTACAGTTGATGATAAAAGCACACAAGCAATAAATAATTTAGTTTTCATATTTTTAGTTTTTTACTGTTGACAGGGCAAACATACTTTTGTTTTTCAAAAAGAGTTTAGCAAAATCACTGTATAGGTACTGTAATGATTTTTCAGTACTTTTACAGTCGTTTTACAGCAGTTAATTAAATGGTAGAACTAACTTTGCCAAAGGTTTATGACAGATATTAATGTTTTTTATGAATTGAAAAAATGTGTTTTAGAGCACTATAAAAAACGTTACCCTTATTTTGAGGGAAGCTGGAAAAATTTTACGTCTCAAGACATTTTGAATTTGATTGATGATGTACAATTGCAAACCAAAAACAGTGTAAGTGAAAAGTGGATTTACACGCATTTAAAACCTGAAACTAACGAAAAACTTCCAAGAAAAGATATGTTGGATATTTTTTCTCAGTATCTAGGAACTTCAGGTTGGGATGAATTTAAATTTCAACCAATTGACAATGCTGATGTAGAAAAACAATTAAAGAAACCTACAAAGAATAAAAAGTATATTGTTTTTGGGTTTGTAACTGTTGTGATTTTTGGACTTGCTTTTTGGAAAATTCGAGTAAAAAAAGAACAACTTCAAACAATACGATTAGAAGAGAAATTTAGCAACGATAGTATTTCGTCTAGCTCCACAAAAGTGTATGTTGTGAAAGATAATATTGAAAATGAAGTTGTGTTAAAAGATTCTAAAATCGAAGTTGGTAAAAACGCTCAAGTTGTAATTAAAAGTCCTTTTTATAAAGAAAAGAAAATTGATTTAACACAAACTCCAAATGTTAATAAAGTAAGTTTGCAACCAAATGATTATACCAATATTTTACAAGGTTTTATAAAAAGCGATATTAAAGATTGGCAAACTAGAAAAGAGCAATTACAGAAGATTTTACATGACAATGTTGAAGTTATAGTAATGTTGAAAAATAATTTAGGTGCAGAATATTTTAATAAAAATGAGTTTTCTCAAAAATTAATCATTCCTACGCCATCTTTAAAGAAAATGAAAATAGTAGAAGTAACCAATGATAGTAACAATCAAATTACTTTTATTAGAATAATTCAAGAATAATGAAAAAAGCAATGTACCTGTACCTGTTACTGTTATTTCCTTTTTTGATTTTTAGTCAAAGTAATTCAACTACGACTTCAAATCAAGAAAATGTTTCTGCTAAGCAATTGAACACAAATGCTGGAGTTAAGATAAATAGCATTCAAAGTCAGTTTTCAAATGCTTCTATTGTGGAATACCAAAACCAAGCAATAAATACCATTAAAGATTTTTATAATTACATTAATTTATACCATTCTTCAGAAATTACAAACGAATTGAAAGTTGAGGTTGACAAGAGCATTCAATACTTATTTCTAAGTAATTCAATTCAATTAAAAGACGTATTTGATAACTCAGAAAAGCCAATTTCATTGAATAGTTTTTTGAACAAATGTAAAAAGCAATCAGTTGTTATTTCGGTTAGTAATTTTAATCAAAGTAAAACCATTTCAGATTCTTATTTTACTTTTCAATATACAATTCAAGTTACTTTAAATTCGAAAACTACAAGTCATACCGTTACGCAGAAAGTCTATTTTTTTCCAGGTGAAAAGGAATTTGGAACTACTGAAAAAAATGTATGGCAGTTAAAATTAGGTGAGTTTTAATGGGTTATTCTAAACACAATTTTCATAAACATACCTATTGTGACTTTCAAGAAATTGCAACGGACGAAGTTGCAAATATTGTTGTGAATTACAAAAGTAAGTCGGGGAGCAGTTATGCTTTTACGGATGTTGGTGTTTATCGATTTTCTAATCATT
This sequence comes from Flavobacterium sp., assembly GCF_034111225.1. GTDB lineage: Bacteria > Bacteroidota > Bacteroidia > Flavobacteriales > Flavobacteriaceae > Flavobacterium. The sequence continues at coordinate 77,639 of NZ_JAWUXR010000012.1, forward strand.
GGGGAAGAGCCGCAAATTGCAGATGGCGATTGATTTCCAACGAAAAGATAAAATCACAAACTCAAAAATGCGGTTTTGCAAAATGGACCGATTTCTACCCAAACAACGAAACGGAAAAATTGTTTTATATTGATGTGAATTGGTCAAATTTTGAAATAAATTTTCAACATAAAGACAATCCGCAATTTAACGGAAATGCCATTTTGCGTGCAGCTAATCAAACCGCAAAAAGAATTCAAACCATTAAAGAGGTTTTACAAACAGAAAGTTGGGCAAAATATTTAGAATATAATGACCCTTCAGTTTTGCGAAAAGAAATAGTAAGTCAGCTCATTAATACAGACGATACTTTTATAAAAATTAAACAAAATTATGCTAGATAAAACAGCACTTACTAATTTACATTCCGCTATTCAAGAAGTTATTGATGCTATTGCGAATAAAGAATTTAGAACTGCCAGTTTAAAATTGGAAAAAGTGAACAATACAATTGACACATATATAGATACAAGTTCAAATAATGAAACTTTAATAGAATTGAGTAAGTATCAAGTATTAGCACAACATCTTCAAAATAAATTAAACGAATCTGAATAAGTTTTCAAGTATTACATCAACTTTCAATTTACAATATGAAAAACTTCTTTAACTAAATATTAATAATCGTTTTTTTAAAAGGTATATAAGTTTACTTACCTTTATAATAATGAAAAATAACAATTATAAAAGTGGGTTTCAGTTTACCAAATATGAAGCGCCTTTTCAAACGCCATTCGAAAAATTATTTCCCATTTTCAAAGAATTAATTACACATACTTCTGGCGATTTTGATGAAGCGATTGATTGGTTACGACAATTAGATGTGGAATACAAATTAACCACATCTGAATATACCATTGATGATTTTATCGAAGATCTAAAGAAAAAAGGGTATATCAAAAACGAATTAAAACCCAATGGTTCTGGCGGAATGGCAATTACTGCAAAAACAGAAAGAGCTATTCGGCAACATGCTTTAGAACAAATATTCGGAAATTTGAATAAAGCGGGTTCTGGAAATCACAAAACAAAACAATCCGGTAAAGGTGATGAACAAACCGGAGATTTGAGAGAATTTCAGTTTGGCGATGCAGTGGAACAAATTTCATTAACCGAAAGTTTAAAAAATGCCCAAATTAATAATGGAGTAGGAGAGTTTATACTTACCGAAAAAGATTTGGTCGTGGAAGATAATCATCATAAATCGCAAATGAGTACGGTTTTGATGATTGATATTTCGCACAGTATGATTCTCTATGGCGAAGATAGAATTACGCCAGCTAAAAAAGTAGCAATGGCTTTAGCCGAATTAATCACAACTCGTTATCCAAAAGACACTTTAGATATTTTGGTTTTTGGTAATGATGCTTGGACTATAAAAATCAAAGATTTACCTTATTTGCAAGTTGGTCCTTATCATACAAATACAGTTGCTGGTTTACAATTGGCAATGGATATTTTACGTAGAAAACGAAATACCAATAAGCAAATTTTCATGATAACAGATGGGAAACCAAGTTGTATTCGCGAAAAAAACGGCGAATATTATATGAATAGTAACGGTTTAGACCAATATATTGTTGATAAATGTTACAACCAAGCTGCTCAAGCTCGAAAATTACACATTCCAATTACTACTTTTATGATTGCTAACGATCCTTATTTGCAACAATTTGTAAACCATTTTACAGAAGCCAATCAAGGAAAAGCCTTTTATACAGGTCTAAAGGGATTAGGTGAAATGATTTTTGAAGATTATGAAAGCAATAGGAAAAAGAAAATTAGATAATAGATAAAAGACAAAATATAACATATTATAATGAAAGAAATAAAAACATTAGGCGAATTAAAAAAATCGGGTTACCAACCTAAAAATATAAAAGACGAATTACGAACTAATCTAAGAAACAAAATAAAAGCAGGTGAAACTACTTTTGAAGGTGTTCACGGATTTGAAAATACTGTAATTCCAGAATTAGAAAGAGCTATTTTATCGCGTCATAATATTAATTTATTAGGACTTCGTGGTCAAGCTAAAACACGATTAGCACGTAAAATGATTGAATTATTAGACGAATATATTCCGGTTGTGGAAGGTTCGGAAATTAATGATGATCCATTAGATCCAATTTCTCGTTTTGCAAAAGAATTAATAACAGAAAAAGGAGATAAAACTCCAATTTCTTGGTTACACAGAAGCGAACGTTTTTACGAAAAATTAGCCACTCCAGATGTAACTGTTGCTGATTTAATTGGCGATGTAGATCCAATTAAAGCGGCTAATCTAAAATTGAGTTATGCAGATGAACGTGTCATTCATTTTGGAATGATTCCTCGTGCGCATCGTTGTATTTTTGTAATCAATGAATTACCAGATTTACAAGCACGTATTCAAGTTGCTTTATTCAATATTTTGCAAGAAGGCGATATTCAAATTAGAGGTTTCAAATTGCGTTTACCAATAGATGTACAGTTTATATTTACTGCAAACCCTGAAGATTATACCAATAGAGGAAGTATTGTCACACCTTTAAAAGATAGAATAGGTTCTCAAATTTTAACGCATTATCCAGAAACTATTGCAATTGCAAAAACTATTACAGCACAAGAAGTGAAGTTTGATAAAGATCAGCAAGAAATGGTTTATGTGCCTAGTTTAGCCGAAGATGTATTAGAACAAATTGTTTTTGAAGCTAGAGAAAGTGAATTTGTAGATGTAAAAAGTGGTGTTTCTGCTCGATTGAGTATTACGGCCTATGAAAACTTAATTTCAGCAGCTGAAAGAAGAGCATTATTAGCTGGAGAAGAAAAAACTATTGTTCGTTTATCTGATTTTATGGGAATTATTCCTGCAATTACAGGAAAAGTAGAATTGGTTTATGAAGGGGAACAAGAAGGAGCTGCAACTGTTGCGCAATATTTGATAGGTGATGCAATCAAGACTTTATTTCCAAATTATTTTCCAAAGATTGAAAAATTAGAACACGAAAACGAAAAAAATGCTTATTCTGAATTGTTAGAATGGTTTTTTACAGAAAGCGGTTTTGAATTACAAGATGATTTTACTAATTCAGTATACCAGAATACTTTAAATGAAGTTAAACCATTAGAAAACATTATTCAAAAATACCAACCAGAGTTTGCTAAAGAAGATAAATACTTTTTAAAAGAATTCATCCTTTGGGGGTTAGTGGAACATGAAAAGCTATCTAAAAATCGTTTTCAAAAAGGATATGAATACAAAGATTTATACAGTAATTTCATTAATAAACTTTAATTAGTGATAGAAATTTATCCTAAAAATATATTTTGCATAGAAGGCATACAATATTCTGATTCAAACTCTTCAATGCCTACTCAAGCTACCCTAGAAGTTTTGGCAGAAAATGATGACATTTTGATTAGCTATAAAACATGTAGCAATTTTGAAGAATTTGAATCTGTTTTAAGTAGTTTTTTATTTGAAGAAAAAATCAATCAAGAATTTGAAATGATATACTTTGCTCTAAAAGGCAAACCTAACTATATTGAAATTAATGATGAATTTTTAAGTTTAGAAGAACTTGCAGATCTTTTTGAAGGAAAATTTGAAAATAAAATGATTCATTTTGGAGGTGATTCTATTTTAAGAGTAAGTGATGAAGAAATTCATTATTTTATGGAAATTACGAATGCTTCTTCTGTTTCGGGTTATAGTTTAGATTCTCCATTATTGGCTACTTTAGCTATTGATGCTTTGTTTTTTGAGACCTGTCAGAAATTTGATGAATTTTCAGATATAAAATTAGGCTTTTATAAAAAATACACTAAATTTTGTGCAGCCTTAGGGTTTAGAATGTATTGTTAACGCTATGAAGAATTGTTATTGTTGTTCTGATAAACCATTTGAAAGTTGTTGTAAACCTTTTATTAATGGATTAAAGTTTCCTGTAAATCCTGAAGAACTTATGCGTTCGAGATATTCTGCATACGTAATACAAAATGCAAATTATTTAATGGGAACAACACATGTTTCTCAACGAGAATTTTATTCAGTTACAGATATATTACAATGGGCAAAAAGCAATACTTGGTTAAAATTAGAAGTTATTACTGCTCATGAAAATAAAGTAGAGTTTAAAGCTTATTATTTAGATGAAAAGCTAAAGGCACAAGTCCATCATGAAAAATCTACATTTAAGAAAGAAAACGAAATTTGGTATTATGTAGATGGAGAGTTCTTTTAGTGATTAATACTAATAATTTTCTAAAATTTAATTTTCCCTACTAATTTTCTTATTTTTGGTAAAACTACATTTTTATGATAAACGATAAAAAAGAATTAAGACAACTTATATTTAGACATTTAGATGGTTTAGTTATTTCTCCTGTTGCCTTTTGTTTACATAAAAAAAGGGTTTTAGATATTCTATTATTAAAAAAAGAAATTACCTTAAGTGAACTTGTACAATTAACTAATGCTAACGTAGGTTATTTAAATGTAGCCTTAAGAAATTTGGCTTCACAAGGTTTTATAGATTACCAAGTTAATACTGCCTTAAATGTAATTACTGTACAAACCAATTCTAAAAGTGCTTACGCCTTTTCTCTTTTTCCTTTATATGAAGATGTAGTAGAATTGTTGACAGAAACTGATTTGTTTACTTCAGTAGAAATAAATACAACTTCAATTGAAAAATTAGAAAATGTATTTCAGAAGTATAAAAATAATTTAAACCTTACTTTTTCAAATGACTCTGTTGAAAAGGAAATTCAACTTCAAATACTAAAACATATTGAAGGCTATTTAGTTGCTCCAGCTGTTGTAAGTTTAGGAATGACAGGTATGTTTCATAATTACTTTATGGAAACGTCTTTTAGTGCAGAAGAATTTCACAAACAACCAGAAGTTTTTAAAATTATACTTGACTTTTTTGTTTATTTAGAATGGTTTACCAAGAAAAATAATAATTACCAGTTTACCGATAAAGGATTGTTTTTTGCCAAAAGAGCCACTGCTTATGGAGTAACTGTTTCGTATTTGCCAATGTTTAAGCATATTGAAAAGTTGCTTTTTGGTGACGCAACTGCTTTACGAGATATTGCTCAAAATGAAGATGAAATTCATGTAAACAGAGAAATGAATGTTTGGGGAAGTGGAGGGGCTCACACTACTTATTTTAAAGTAGTTGACGAAATTATCATTGAATTGTTCAACAAACCTATTGCTGAACAACCAAAAGGAATTTTAGATATGGGTTGTGGTAACGGTGCCTTTTTGCAACATATTTTTGAAGTAATTGAAAGACAAACCAAGAGAGGTAAAATGCTTGAAGAATATCCGTTGTTTTTAGTTGGTGCAGATTATAACCAAGCGGCTTTAAAAGTAACAAGAGCTAATTTAATAAAAGCAGATATTTGGGCAAAAGTAATTTGGGGAGACATTGGTCGCCCAGATTTGTTAGCACAAGATTTAAACGAAAATTACAATATAGATTTAAAAGACTTATTAAACGTAAGAACCTTTTTAGATCATAACCGCATTTGGCAAGAGCCTAAAAATAGTACTCCTAATAGAATAAGCAATTCTACAGGTGCATTTGCTCATAGAGGAAAACTAATTACAAATAATGCAGTAGAAGACAACCTGTTGGAACATTTAAACAGCTGGGCGCCTTATGTGCATAAATTTGGGTTATTGATTATAGAACTGCACACCATTGCACCGCAATTAACAGCAAATAATATAGGAAACACTGCAGCAACTGCTTATGATGCTACGCATGGTTTTTCTGACCAATATATTGTAGAAATTGATGTGTTGCATAAAGTAGCTGCTGAAGCTGGTTTATTTCCAGATCCATTGTATTTTAAGAAGTTTCCCAACACAGATTATGCAACGGTAAGTATTAATTTATTGAAAGGTAAGTAGGTTTTCTATAAAATCAATCCTTCATTTTAATAGTGCCTAAACACACTTCACCTTCTTCAATTCCATCCAGCCAAACCTTTAATTTGTTGGTGCGTTCTTCGGTCATTTCTGCCAAGATGTAACTTCTACACATTGGATAAACACTACCATAATGAAATAATTTATCTTCTTTTGGAAATCGCATGGCCATTTCAGCATCGCGAAACTGAATCCATATGTTTTGTGCTTTTTTTAAATTAATAATGAAGTCTTTTTCATTACCATATTCTTTCAATATTTTGTTGTACACCAAATTTAGTTCTGCGTCTTTTTCTTTATAATGATTAAACGCTTCTTGGTTCATTTCTGATTGAGTTTGACCAAAAGTAATTTGACCAAAAGCGAATGTCAAAAAGCAAAGTATATATTTCATAATTTTAAGTTTAGTTCCATTGAAAAGTTCCAAGTTGAATTTTTATGACTTTATCATTTTTAAAGATAAAATTCAATCCGTCGATATCTCCAAGGTGAATAAATTTTAAATTTGGGTCGTCCCAATCGTGATTTTGGTAAACAGCATTTCCATCATGAATTTCATATTTGTACGCTTTCTTTACTTGCTCAACTGTTGCACCTATAGCGATTTCTTTTTTAGTCTTTAATTTAGAGTTTCCATATAAGTTAATATTGCAAATTCTAAAGTTTTCACCATTATTTTGAAAATCACGATCGTTAAAAATAACAGTTAAACCTAATTTTGTATATTCAAAATAATAAAAATGTTCTCCCAAGTGTTCATTTCGTCCATCATCTATTTTTTTATCGGGTTCACCTAAAAATTTTAGCACATCGCTTTTTTTCATCTCTATAGATAAATCTCCAATGTTTTCAGATAATAATAAATAAGAACCTAAATTTTCGGGTGTTAACTTTGGTCTTTTTCTACCTTTTTTTTCTTCTATAAGTTTATCATATCTTCTTAGGCTAACTAAAGAATTCTTTTTTGAAGAAACTTCACCATTAAAAGTAGTTTCTACATGATTTTCGGTATCAATAATGGTAATTCCTGTTTCGTATAATTCGCCTCTAGAATAGTAGTTGTCGTAAATTTTGTATTTGTACTTCCCAATTGTAAAAGACAAGTTGTTTTCGTCCATTCCTTCATTTTGAATACCACCACCTCTTAAATAATAGTTGTACATAAAAAGATCCCAACTTTTAGATTTGTCTTTTGGAAATTCTAATTCAACTTTTTCTTCTGTACCAAATCTGTAAACCAGATATTCATCTAAAGTGTCTTTACAAATGCTTAGTTTTTTACCTTCAAAAGTTCTAAACGAGTACAATTCTACTTCGTTTGATTTTACATAATTGTTAATCGTATTTACCAAAGTAAATTTTTGATTGATAATAGGTACAAATTCAGAAAAAGGATTAATGGTAAATAGTAAATTATTGTTTTGAAGTTTAACTTTTAAATTGCTCTTATGTCCGTAATAATCCCCAACTAATTGATTCTCATTTACTGAGCAATAAATATAATGCAGTTCAGAAGCATCTGCTTTTGATTTCCAAATTAAAAGAAAACCAGGATTATTTTTTTCTATTCGAATAGAATTTTCTCCATTTTCTGACTGCCATAAACCTATGAAATCATTAGGATTGAATTTTTCAGAACTATTTGAAGAATTGGTTTCAGCTATTAAAACTTCATTTTCAGGTTGTGATGATGTAGTTTCTTTACAACTAATTAATAATAATAAAGAAAAAAAGAAACCAATAGGTTTGAGTAAATTGTGCATAATTCGTAGATTTTGGGCTTAAATGGCACAAAATATAAAAATATTTGCAATCATTGTGCCAATAATCTAATATTTACTTAGAAATTGTTCTTCCTAAAACAAACATAGTATCTTGATTGCTATCAATGATAATTTTTTCAATGTCATTTTGCATGGCAATTTCTAAAAGATTTTTAGCAGGAATAGAAACAAATGGTTTCGTTTCTTGCGACCAAATCGTTAAAGCCGCTTGAGAAGTAAAAACCCCCATTACTTTTTGATTTTCTACTTCAAAAACTGATGTAAAAGTCATAGGAGTTCCTTTTTCAATAGTAGACCAACCGTTTTCATCTCTGTTTCCTCCTTTAACCGGTTCTGCTGTTGGAACTACTAAAAAAGCACTGTCTCCTTGTAACTCTTCAAAAACAGCCATAAAAGTATCTTCACTTTGGTTGGCTTGGAATGCTTTTATTGTTGAAAGTAATTTTGTGTTGTTTGGTTGAAAATTATCTTGATTCATTATTAATTTGTTTTGTTAAAATAAAACACCTTGCTGATTTATTGGTGTTTGTCCTTCTAATTTAAATTGTTTTACGATTTTATATTGTCCTTTTTCTAAGTCAAGTTCCCTAATTATAACAGTATCACATAAAAAGTTTAAGTCAACACATGAAAAAGAACGAATTGCTGTTTCCAGTTTTTCTGTTTCCAATTTTCTCGCAATGCTTAAATGCGGGTTAGTACTTTTATAACTTAACTTAATTGAAAGCGATGTATTTATCTGTTTCATTAACTTTTTTAATGCTAAGGAACTTAAATCATTTGGGCAAAGATAAAAAGTCCCATTAGGATATGAACTAAATTTGCTTAAAATTACGTCAACAGGTTGAATGTGCTTACAAATTTTTCCAAGTTCATTACTGACTAACTCTATTTTAGTAGAATGTAATTTGAATTTTGAAATCGTAATATGCGCTAATGAATTTTTACTGTTATACCAACCAATTTTAGAAGCTAAGTCCAATTTAATTTGCTTTACTTTTTCAATAATTTCTTCAGAAGGATGAAAAGCTATTGCATATTTTTTTTCCATTATTTTATTGATTAAGTAACTTTGTTTATAAAATTAAACTAGTATTTTCCCATCCTCCATTAGAATAATACGATCAGTACGTTTGGCAAAATCTTCATCATGTGTTACTATAAGCAAAGACATGTTTTGTTCATCACATAATTTTCTAAAAATAGTAAAAACATTATCCGCATTATGACTGTCTAAATTTCCTGTAGGTTCATCACCCATAATTATCGATGGATTATTGATAAGCGCTCTAGCAATCGCTACACGTTGTTTTTCACCGCCAGAAACTTGAGAAGCTTTCTTTAATGCTAAATGTTCTATTTTTAATAGTTTTAGTTTTTCATAAGCATCTTGTTCTATTTCTTGTACTGATTTTTCACCTAGTTTTTTAGCTGGAAGCATTATGTTTTCCAAAACCGTAAAATCGGCTAATAGATAATGAAACTGAAAAACAAAACCAATATGTTTATTTCTTATATAAGATAGTTTTTCACTAGATTGTCCGCTGATGATTTCATTATCTAACAACAAACGACCTTCATATTCGGTATCCATAGTAGAAAGAATATAGAGTAGAGTAGATTTACCACAACCCGATTTTCCCATAATAGAAACAAACTCTCCTTTTTCAATTTTAAAATTAATGTCTTTTAAAACTTGAAAACGAACAGGCTTTTCAAAATACTTATTAATGTTTTGTGCTTCTAAAACTGTACTCATTTTATTGTCCTCTTATAATTTTTACGGGGTCTATTTTCCTAGCCTTTTGAGCAGGTAAATAGCCTGCAAAAAAAGTTGATATTAATGCGAATATTATTCCAACACCATAAAACCAGGGATTAAAATTGATGGGGTAGGTTTTAACTGTAGGCAAAGCTTCTGTTTCAAACGGAATAGTGCTTATGATACTCGATAAGACAAAACCTAAAAGCAAACCTAGAACACCACCAACAAAACCAATAATCATAGCCTGACTCATAAATATCATTTGCACATCTTTACCCGAAAAGCCTGTTGCTTTTAGTATGGCAATGTCATTCATCTTTTCATAAATCAGCATGTTTAAGATGTTATAAATACCAAAACCAGCTACGATTAATAAGGTTATGGAAACCGCATAGGTAATTAAGTTTCTAACTGTAGTTCCGGTTTCAAACTGAGCATTTGCAGTATTAATGTCAATAGCTTTGAGTTCAAACTGATGTTCTAATTTCTTAGCCATTGGAAAGGCCAATTCTATATCATTTAACTTTACATTTATATCGGTAATATAGTTTTCGGGTTCCCCTAAAATGCGTTGTACCGTTTTAAGATTGGAAAAACTTTGAATAGCATCTATGTCAGAAATACCACTTTGATAGAGTCCAACAATCCTCAATGGAAATACATCTCCTTTAATTGTACTTATTTGAATTCTATCCCCAATATGAAGTGCCATCTTTTTAGCGATTCCAATACCCAGCAAAATACCATTATCGTTATTGTTTAAAGCTTCAGCAGAACCTTCAATAATATAATCTTTTAAATTGAACAACTTGGCTTCATCTAAAGCGATAATACCTGTTAGATTACCTGCAATTTCTATAGAACCTGCAATGTAAAAGATTTGTGCCTTTATTTGCGGAAGTGCACCTTTTACATTGGGGTCTTCATTCAGATGCTTCATTAAAGGCAAAGCATTGTGTATTTTTTTCTGACTTAATTTGGGTTTAATGGAATGGACGATATGGGTACTGTTTACCACTTTTTCATATAAAGCTATGGGTTGCTCTTTAGAGGGTTCTATTTCGTTATAAATATGAATATGTGGGGTTTGATTCATTACCAAATTGTCTAACATGCTATTTAAACCCGTCATAAAACTTACTAAAGTAATATAAGCACCAATACCAAATGTAACACCAAGAGCGGCCACAGAAGTCTGTTTAATCTTCGTAATTAAATGCGTTTTAGCAATCGTTAAAATAACAGCCCAATTAATCATTCTTCTGTTTTATAAAGTATTGTTTTTTCAGTAATTCCAGATAGGACTTCTATGTATTCCATATTGCGCATTCCTGTTTTAATGGATATAATACCAGCATCTGTTTTTACTTTATCACCATCTAGTAAATATTCTATCGGTATAGCTACAACATTTTCTCGTTTCCCAATTACTATGTTGGCTTCACCAGAAAGGCCAGGGTAAAGTACTTTAGGTTGGATGTTAAAAACAGCTTCTACTTTAAAAGTTTGATTGCGTTCATCTTTTTTAGGTAATATCTTAGTCACTTTTGCTGTAAACACTTCCCCTTTATATGCATCTAAATTGATAATAACCTGTTGTCCTTTTATAACTTTAACTATATCTACTTCATCTACCAGCATTTCCACAATAAATTGATTAGCACTTCCTAAAGTAGCAATGGTAGTATTGGTATTAATTAGTTCACCTAAGTTTTTATTAATGGCATAGATTTTCCCATTGATACTGCTTTTAATGGTGTAATCTTTAGTCGCTACAAGTGTAGTGTTGTAATTATTTTTAGCTTGTTTAACATTGATGTACAATTCATTTTTAGTTCGATTTAATTTACTTTGAAGAGTTATTAAGTTGTTTTTAGCTAAATCATAGTTTAGTTTTTTAGTGTCAAACTCTATTTTAGAACCTATTTTTTGGTCCCACAGATTCTTTTGTCTAAAATAGTTGATGGAATCATTTTTATATTTCAATTGCGCAGCATTGATTTCGTCCTTAATACTTTGCAGAACGGTAATGCCACCACTGTAATTATCATTTGCCAAATCTAAAGCAAGCTTTGCATTTTGTGCATTCAATTCGGGAGCGGTATTAGTTACCTTAAATAAAGTTTGGTTTTTAGTCACCACATTGCCTTCTTCTACAAATGTTTTTTCTAAAATCCCTGAAATAACAGCATATACTTGATACAAACTATCGGGCTGAATGGTTACAGAGCTATAAATAGATTCTGTCATATCAATTTGTTGAGGTGTAATGCTTTTCTCATGCTTACATGCAACTAGTAATAGACTGTAAAAGATAAATAAAAATATTTTTTGCATTATAAAATATACTTAAGATTAACATAAAGGTATTGGTTTTATTGTAATCAATAGTTGATATTTGTCATAGTATTTATTAGCTTATATATAAGTTAATAAAATGTAATATAAGTTTTTTATTTGCTAATTTCTTATATCGAGATAAAAATCAAAATGTACGGGGCAGTCAAAAAATAATTTTTATACAATAAAAATATAACGATAAGTTAAATTTATTTCCTCTACATTACTTTCCAATACAGAAGTTGGCAAATGCTATATTTAATGAACGTGGCGAGTGGAGGTACAAGCGAGGTACAAAGTTGAAATCCGACTGCTAACTTCTGTAAAAACAAAAATACAAAAAAAAACATCGTTATTTAATTCTCCTGTAATTTCTCTTTTTTAAATAATATCAAATTTAAATAATATCAAAATATTATATATTTGTAGTTCTTAAAAAAATATATAGTTTATATTTATGAGTTTTAAATAATTTTGAGTCGTTCTTTGAATTAGAGCTTAATATATTATAAGAAAAAGAAATATTAAATTTAGTTTTATGAAAAAGATTTTATTAATTTCAATATTAGGCTTACTCTTTGTAGACTGTTCAAATGAACCGAAGCTTAACGAAGGTCTTCTTGGGTCTCAGAATACAGAAATTGTTGTCGAAAACTCTGGTTTGGTAATTTTAAACCCTTATAACAGAGCCCTTTTTGAGCGTTTAAATCTTTTAGATAATAATCAGTTTATTTCAGATAATGAAAATATAAAAGCCGTTTATTGTTTACAATATTTGGCTACTGGTTTTTCTCAAGCAGATGAATCATTACTATCCTTGAACAAAGTACTTTGTGGAATTGCACCACAAGAGTATATAGGTGGTTCTGTAGAGATTTCTAATGAAGAAAAAGCAATTATGGATAGCATGATTATAAGTGCAATTAGCTATTGGCCTGCAATAGGTAGTTCGTCAGTTGATGGATTTAGACAAAACTGGTTAATTAGATCAGGAGTTTTAAGAGAAGAGGAAGATCGTTGGGTATTAACTGTTGAAAATAGAGTTTATGATATTTTATTAGATCGGAATCCAGTTTCCTTTTCTGTTATCAGATATCCTTGGATGCCAAAGCCATTATATGTCAATTGGCGTTCTTAGTGTAATACCTATCATACAAAAACACAAAAAAAACATCGTTAATTAATTCTCCTTTAATTCCCCCAAATTGTTTTTGTAATTTTTTTCCTATTTTATGGTTTTTCGTAAAATAATATGTTTATTTTTATATAAATTTGAACGTGTGTAAATCATTATATATATTCATCCGTTTTGGAGTGTATAAATATGACTTATCAGACATATTAATAAGTTACCTGCAAGCTTTAAAACCAACACGAATTAAAAAACTTAATGTATCAAATTGTGAAAAATTTATTAAATGAAATAACAGAAGATATCAAAGATATCAAAGCAAAAAAATTTGAATACATTCCTACAAAATCTGTTCCCAATAGATATGATTCTAGTTTAACTTTTGAAAGAGGTCAAAACAAAATTGGTAAAGAACTAGACACATGTGTATTATTTGTAGATATAAGAAATTCTGTTGCTCTAAATAAAAAGCACCACACCCAAACTATGGGAAGAATATATAGTGTTTTTACTAAATCAATTCTTAAAGCTGCAAAAAATCACAAAGGTCATGTTCGTAACATTATAGGTGATAGGGTTATGATTGTATTTGATCCTGAAAATTGTTTTACTAATGCAATTCATTGTGCATATACAATAAACAATATATCAATTTCTATAAACTCTATATTTACAGATGTTGATTTTAAATGCGGAATTGGTATAGACTATGGAAATTTAAAAGTCATAAAAGTTGGACTCCATAGACAAGGATCAGAAGTTGCAGAAAACCGAAATTTAGTTTGGGTTGGTTACCCTGCAAACATTGCCTCTAGACTAACCGATAGTGCAAATAAAGTTATAAAAACTACTAAATTTAAAGTTACTTATAAATCTTTAATCGACTTTAGTTTTTTGAGTTCATCTCCACTTTTCAAAGGTATTGGAGGCTCTCCTTTTTTAGATAGCAACATAACCGACACACTTACACAAGATGAATTTTGCGAAAAAATAAATTTTGAAAATAGTAAAATGAAGTATTCTAAAGGAGAATTTATCAAATTTGAAAAAATATCTTCGTTAAAAATTTTTAAAAAAATTATAATAACTAAAAGTGTTTATGATGGTTATAAAAATACAAATCCAAACGATTTAGCAATAAAAAATAATTGGTGGAGTATTGTTGAAGACCATGAAATAAAAGACGTAAATGTAGAAATATATCAATCATCAGTAAAATGGACAATATGAAAAATAAAATAGAAAATAGCGTAAATAAATTGAATTTAATTAATAGTTGGATCAGTAATTGTGATTCTAAAAGTTCATACATACTAACTTTCTTTGGAGTAATTATAACAATTATTTTCACATCTAATGTTGGTGAGGGTATGATTTCAAGTTTAGAATTTACTTCAGCTGATAAAATCACAACAAAGTCATTTAATAACTTTTTGCAATTATTACTTTTTATTTTATTCTTGATTTTATCGTCAATGACATTATATTTTACATATTTGACTTTAAAAGCTAGAATTGATCCAAAAGTATATAGTCAAGAGGGGTTAGTAACATCGTCTAATATTTTCTTTGGTAGTATCTGCAACAAAAACTTTAAAGATTTTAATACTGAAATTAAAAGTGAAAGTGAAGAAAATTACCTAAATGATATTAACTCACAAATATTTATAAATAGTAAAATTGCTAATCTGAAGTTTAAAAATTATAATTTGAGTTTACAATACATGCTTATAACTTTTTGTGTGTTTTTAATTTACATAATTATAAAATAAGCCAGCAAGTAACAGCAGGTAACAGCATTTAAAAGCAATGGCTTAGGCAAGGGCATACTTCCGAATTTTCTCCGAAAATTCAAAAGCTTGCTTTATATTTGTTTTGGCTTGGTTTAGTCTCGTCGCCACTTCTTTTAGCTGCAACACGTTGGCAGTGAGCGTACTGCATAACTGACTAATACTTGACACTATTTTTTAAGTAATTTATCCTTACATTTAATCTTTCTTTTATCTAATAAACAAATAATAAATAAAGGTGATAAAAATGTGTAATAATTTAAACCGTCAACAAAATTCATTTTTTCCTTTACTCTGTAATTTTCTTCTAAATCAGGTAAATTTTCATCAGCTCTAAAATAAGTAAAAGGGAATTTTCCCGGTTCTGTAACATTTAATTTTTTAAAAAACTCAATCCAAACTCCTATCTTCCATTTCGCTGATTCTGGTCTCTTTTTAATAAATAATTCTCTTAATTCATTAAAATACCTCAAATTTCTTCTATCAAGAAAATCTAATAATTCATCTTTCTCTATATGTAAATCTGAATATTCAACTACAGCATAATCATTTTGATAATGTCTAACACCCCATCTAATTGCTGCTTCTATATTTTCTTCCCATAAATAAAAACCTTCACCCAAAAAAGGCAAGGATGTTTTCCCAGATTCATTTCGCTTTTTTACAGATTTAAAAGGAGATTCTTTCAATATATAAGCTGGTTGTGCTTTTTTACATGTATGCTGATATGTATATAGAATAAAATTACTCATTATCCAAATCAATCAAAGTTTCAATTAATCTTTCTTTATGACCTGATAAATTTAATGTTGGTAATGTTATCGTATCAAAACCACTTAATGAAGTAAAAGACGATACAAAACTTCTTATGTAAGGAAATACAATTGCTGGACCATTAACCGAAAGGAAGTTCAAAAGTAATGCCTCATCTTCAGTATCATATTCAAAAATCCCAACACAGAGCATTTTTAAATTAAAGTCATTTTCTACATCAAATATTTCTAAATCAATATTAATATGGAATTGTTTATTTTTTCTACTTATTACTGCTTGTGGTATAATTTCAAAAATATTCTCTTGTTGATCTACTTGAACTTTCTCAAATAAAAATTTAGGAACAACAAAGTTTACAAAATTTAATTGTGCTTTCATATTTACTTAATTTCACTTTTTTGTTAAAAAAAAAGGACCTTGTTTAGGTCCTGTTTAATATCTTCTTTTAAATTTATTGATTTCCTTTCTTGTTTATCAAAAAACTTAAAAAGTTCAAATTTCTTGTATTTATTTGACAAGTAATTATGGAAAGTATCACTATCGGTAAACCAAAAATTTTGCTTTTCGATTTCATAGTTATCAAATTCCTTCATCATATTATCTAATTCAACAACCGATAAGGTTTCGACAAATCTTTTATTCATTTCTAAAGATTGTGTCATTACAGTAGAATACATAACTTTAATTTTTTAATTAGAAATTTTTTATTTTGCAACCCTAATTATTTAAACCAAATATAAAACAAATTTTAAAATAAAAAAGCAATTTTAATATTATTTTATGTTATTTTTAATTTGGCGCAAAAGTACAATATTCTTTTAAATATACAATTTAAAATTTGATTTATAATCGTAATATTGTAAAATAATTTTCAAATGTAAAATAACCACCTACTGCCAACAGCCGTTTGTTGCAATTGCTTGGGCTTGGCTTGTGTTCGGAATTTTTTCTGAAAATTCTAAAGTAGTTTTATACTTGTCAAATTAAGTGCTAAATTTATGCAACTGTCACAAGCCGTCAAATGTTAGCAGATAATTTATGTAAAAGCGGCAAAAATTAAAATAAAATAACACAAATGATCGAAAGAAAACTATTGTTATTTTAATAATATAGGATATTTAGTCTAAATACTTTATTGAAGTAAAAAGGATGTAAAGAATATAAAAAGGTAAAAGATATTATTCGCCTATAAGTAACATTTACTAACATCGGTTTCTTAAAAATAAATAAGTGTTTAAAATGAATTATGAAATTGATATCAGGTTAGATGCCTAGAAAACAAATTATACAAAATACATGAAAACCTCAAAATACATAAAGGAAATACAAAAAAGATTGCCAGAAGATATAATTATCGAAAATGAATCAACCTTCGAATTTAATGAAGATGAATTTGTGAGTATTCTTTCATGGATAAAAAACTTTAATGAACATTATAAATTATTTGGAAAAAATCAGCAACCATATATTATGTTTCCAATAATTTCAAAAAGATTACGTCTTGATTTTGGTTTATTCAATTATCCAAATAATTTAGAAGTAAATAAAGGAGCATTCATAATTTATATTTCAGACAACGGGAGGTTATTAGATGGTACAATAAAAAAAAACATTAGTGTAAAAGAATTAATAACAACTTGGGGACTTTAAAAGCGCAAAATTGTAAAGAAGTTATGAGTTTAAAGAAATATAAAAGTTATAGCAGAGAGGATATTCATAATATTTACTCAAGAGATACTAGGTTTACTCCAGGAGCTGGTAAATGGGGTTTACATGGTATTGTTTCTATTCCAAATACAAAAGCAGATATTGTGTTTTTTGTGACATTTGGTACAACTCAAGCCGGGCATACTTTTAAAGAAGGTATAACTGAAGATGGAGTTTTGACATGGCAAAGTAAACCAGGTCAAAAGCTAGGTGATCCTCAAATCAAGAGACTTATAAATCATGATTTTGAAACTAGTAATATCCATTTACTTTTAAGAACAAACTCAAAAGATAAATATACTTATTTAGGGAAATTATCATACGAATTACATAATCCAGAAAAAGAAAAACCTGTTCAATTTCAATGGCAAATACTTGATTGGGGAGTTAATCAAGAGTTATTTGATAAGATTGGGCTTAAATTAGGAGATGCTGAATTAGAATCCGATCCATTTACACCGAAATTAAACTTTAAGCAGAAAAATCAACTAATTAAAACTGATTATCTTCCAATTCCTAAAAAACAAAGAAAAATATCTGAGCCTGGTACAAAAATCTTAAAAATTGATTTTTTAAAAATTGCTAAAAATTCTAAACAAAATGGAGATAACGGCGAGTTATTAGTTGTTGATTTTGAAATTAATAAACTCAAAAAATTTGGTATAGACAAAGAAGTATTACATAAATCTTTAGAAGGGGATGGACATGGTTATGATATTGAATCCTATGATGAGAAGGGTGAAAAAATATTTATAGAAGTAAAAACTACAGTTGGTGGGTTGAATACTTCATTTGATGTAAGTATAAATGAAGTACTAGTGTCAAATAAAAAAAATAAAAGCTATTACGTATATCGACTCTATAATTATGATAAGGATATGAATAGCGCAGAGTTCTATATCCTAAATGGTAATATTGAGGAACATTTTAATTTGAATGCAACTCAATACAAAGCATCTTATAAAGAAGAAAGTAATAATGGTTAAGGTAGTTTGTGGAATAATATATAAAGGAGATAAAATTTTTATTTCACGTAGAAAAGCCGAAAAAGTACTAGGGGGTTATTGGGAGTTTCCGGGAGGTAAAATAGAGATAGGTGAAAATGATGAAGATTCATTAACTCGTGAGCTTTTTGAAGAACTCGGAATGAAAGTTATAGTTAATGATTTCTTTAAAACAGTAATTTACCATTACGAGGACTTTTCAGTAGAGCTTATAGCATATAAATGCAATTTTTTAGAAGCAACTTTTAATTTGACTGATCATGATTTATTTGAATGGGTAAATATTGAAGGATTGAAGAATTGGCAATTAGCACCTGCAGATATTCCTATTGCAGAAGAATTAATTAAAAATAAAATTAAGACCCATCCATAAATAACCTATGTGAAGTTTTTTTCTTTTACGGTTTCCCATAAAAAAAGCCTGAATATTCCAACTATTTTTACATTCTATAACGTATTAAAAAAAGTAAGTAACCACGTATAAATACTGTTGCTTAACAATATTATTTTCGGTAAGTTTGAATAAATTAACTTCTAATAATACAATAAGAGTATTGTATTAACAATCAATAGATTGTAAAAAACAGATATGGCAGCAGAACAAAAACAAAAAATAGAACAACAACTTTGGAATATTGCAAACACCCTACGTGGGAAAATGGATGCAGACGATTTTAGAGATTATATATTAGGCTTTATCTTCTACAAATACCTAAGTAGAAAAATGGAGTTGTATGCCAATGAAATTCTGTCTCCTGATGGATTGACTTTTCAAGAAATTGAAGGACATAAGGATAAAGAACTTTTAAAACAAGAAGTAAAACAATTGGCTATCGACAAATTAGGTTTCTTTTTAGAACCTGGTGAATTGTTTTCTGAATTGGCACGAAGAGGAAATGCAGGAGGAAAAAACAATTTTATTCTGGGAGATTTATCTAAAGTACTTACACATATTGAACAAAGTACAATGGGTTCTGAAAGTGAAGAAGACTTTGTAAACTTGTTCTCGGACTTGGATTTGACTTCTCATAAATTGGGAAAATCAGAAACGGATAAAAACGAATTGATTGTAAAAATATTAGTGCATTTAGAGGAAATCGACTTCGATTTAGAGAATGTAGATAGCGATGTTCTAGGAGATGCTTACGAATACCTTATTGGTAAATTTGCTAGTGGTGCTGGAAAAAAAGCAGGAGAGTTTTATACCCCACAACAAGTAAGTAGCATCTTAGCCCAATTGGTAACAGTGGGTAAAGACAAACTAAAAAGTGTTTATGACCCTACTTGTGGTTCTGGTTCGTTATTGTTGCGTGTGGCTAAAGAAGTAAAAGACGTTAGCTTTTTTTACGGACAAGAAATGAACCCTACGACGTATAATTTATGTCGTATGAACATGATTATGCACAACGTACACTACAAGCGTTTTGACATTAAAAACGAAGATACTTTAGAACGCCCTCAGCATTATGATATACGTTTTGAAGCTATTGTAGCCAACCCACCTTTTTCGGCTAATTGGAGTGCTAGTCCTTTGTTTATGAACGACGATCGTTTTTCTTCTTATGGAAAACTAGCCCCAAGCAGTAAAGCCGATTTTGCCTTTTTGCAACACATGGTACACCAACTAGACGAAAATGGAACAATGGCTATTGTATTACCACACGGTGTTTTGTTTAGAGGTGCAGCCGAAGGACACATACGCAAGTATTTAATTGAAGATAAAAACTACTTGGATGCCGTTATAGGTTTGCCAGCCAATATTTTTTATGGTACCAGTATACCAACGTGTATTTTGGTGTTGAAGAAAAACAGAACGCATGCTAAAGACGTTTTGTTTATAGACAGCAGCCAACATTTTGAAAAAGTAAAAACCCAAAACGTACTGCGAACTGAAGATATTGATAAAATAATTGCTACCTACAAAAACCGCACAACCGAAGACAAATACTGTTATGTAGCGCCATTAAGCGAGTTAGCCGAAAACGACTACAATCTTAATATACCAAGATATGTAGATACCTTTGAAGAAGAAGAAGCGATAGATTTAACGGCTGTAACCCAAGAATTACGACAACTAGCCCAAGAAAGTGCAACTACCGATGCAACTATAAAAGGGTTTTGTGAGGAACTAGGAATTGAAACACCCTTTTAACCATGCAAACACAAAACAACATACCTGCTTTGCGTTTTCCTGAGTTTGATGGGGAATGGGAAAATAAAAAAATAGGAGATATTGCAAAGAAAGTAAATAGTGGAAGTACTCCTCGTGGTGGTTCAGAAGTATATGTTACTGAAGGAATATTGTTTATAAGAAGTCAAAATGTTTTAGATAGTAAGTTGTCTTTTGAAAATTCAACTTATATAACTAATGAGATAAATGATTCTATGAAAAATAGTGTTGTTCATCCAAATGATATCTTATTAAATATAACTGGTGCTTCTTTAGGCAGAAGTTGCGTAGTACCTAAAGAATTTACTATTGGAAATGTTAATCAACACGTTTGCATAATTAGATTAAACGAAAAAAACGAACCAGCATTTATCCAACCAATTTTTGCTTCAAAAAAAGGTCAAAATATCTTTACTAGTTTGCAAACAGGAAGTGGTCGTGAAGGCTTAAATTTCCAAAGTATAAAAGGGATATCATTAGCTTTTCCTTCAAAACAAGAACAACAAAAAATAGCTTCCTTTTTAAGTGCTGTGGATGAAAAAATACAGCAATTGACTCGCAAAGCTGCTTTGTTAGAACAGTACAAAAAAGGCATTATGCAACAACTGTTTTCGGGTACATTACGATTTAAGGATGATGATGGTAAGGATTTTCCGGAGTGGGAAGAGAAGAAATTGGGGGAATTTTGTACTTTCTTTTCTGGTGGAACTCCAACAAGTACAAATCAAAAATATTATTCAGGAACAATACCATTTATTGGTTCAGGAAATATTTATGATTCAGAAGTTTTTAGTTTTATAACAGAAGAAGCTTTAAATAATTCTTCTGCAAAAATTATCAAAAAAGGTGATTTACTTTATGCTCTTTATGGAGCAAATAGTGGTGAAGTTTCAATTTCAAAAATGGAAGGAGCAATTAATCAGGCAATACTGTGTATTAGAAACAAAGAATGTATAGAATATTTGTACTATGTTCTTTTGTCAAATAAAGATAAAATTGTTGCAAAATTTATACAAGGTGGACAAGGTAATTTATCTTCACAAATAATTAAACGTTTGAAATATAATTTCCCATCCCTAAAAGAACAACAAAAAATAGCGTCCTTTTTATCGGGAATAGATGATAAAATAGCCAGTGTAAATGCGCAATTAGAAAAAACGCAAACGTTTAAAAAAGGGTTGTTGCAGCAAATGTTTGTGTAAATTTAAAAATCAACTAATGACAAAAGAAGAGCTTATTAATGAATTTTTGAAACAACAGATTAAACCAAAATCTAATGTTGAAATAATTTTGAAAGGAAATGGAAAATTAATAGGAACACTAACAGATGCGAAAGTTAAAGGTCCTGATAAAGATTCCATTTATCACTTAATTGGATTAGTGTTAACTCCACCAAAAGGAATGTTAATGTCAAAAGCACCTCATTCTGTGTCTGTCGAAATGATAGAAAGTGTCAAAAAAATTTAATTACTATGAGTCATCAAACTGAAGCTCAAATAGAAAATAAGTTAATCCAACAATTAGCTGGTTTAAAATATACATCTGTAAAAATTCAAGATGGTACAGCTTTGGTATCCAACTTAAAAAGGCAACTCGAAGTTTTTAACGAAACTACGTTTACAGACAAAGAATTTGATACGGTTTTAAATCATTTAGCAAAAGGGAATGTTTTTGAAAAAGCCAAAACGCTTCGAGATCGTTTTCAATTGACTAAAGAAGATGGCACTTCGTTTTATGTTCGTTTTTTTAATACAGAAGACACTAATAAAAACTTATTTCAAGTAACCAATCAAATCACTTTAGAAGGAAGTTACAAAAACCGATATGATGTTACTCTTTTAGTTAACGGTTTACCTTTGGTACAAATAGAATTGAAACGTTCAGGTATCGAAATTAAAGAAGCATTTAACCAAATTAATCGTTACCAAAATCATTCTTTTTGGAGTAATCACGGTTTGTTTCAGTACGTGCAATTGTTTGTGATAAGCAATGGCGTAAATACTAAATATTTAGCAAATAACAAGTTGCAATCGGTAAAGCAAACGTTCTTTTGGGCGGATGCCAACAATAAAAACGTAACGGAATTAGTAGAATTTGCAGATGCGTTTTTAAACCCAAATCATTTAGGTAAAATGATTGCGCATTATATTGTAATTAACGAAACGCATAAAGTAATGATGATTTTGCGTCCGTATCAATATTTTGCAACGGAAGCTATTATTAAGCAAGTAAAAAACACAAACAAGAATGCTTATATATGGCATACAACAGGTTCTGGTAAAACATTGACTTCGTTTAAAGCAAGTCAAATTTTAATGGAATTGCCAGAAGTGTACAAAGTTGTTTTTGTAGTAGATAGAAAGGATTTGGATTACCAAACCATGAATGAGTTTAATTCCTTTAAAAAAGACAGCGTTGATGTTACCGATAATACACAATCGTTAGTTAGGCAATTAACCGATAATACAAAATTAGTTTTAACAACTATTCAAAAATTGAACAATGCAGTTTCAGATCGTTTTAAAAATAGCATTGAAAAATTAAGACATGAAAAAATAGTTTTCATATTTGATGAATGCCATCGTTCTCAATTTGGAGAAACACACGAACGTATTACGAAGTTCTTTGATAAAAGCCAGTTAATTGGTTTTACAGGAACACCTATTTTTGCTGAAAATGCATCTAAAAACGACTTAGGAAAACGAACTACAAAAGATTTGTTTGGTAATTGTTTGCATAAATATGTAATTACCGATGCTATTAGAGATCAAAATGTATTGCGTTTTGGAATTGAATATGTTGGGAAATACAAAAACAAGAGTAATGCTTTTATTGATATAGAAGTAGAAGATATTGACAAAAAAGAAGTATTAGATTCTGAAAAGCGAATCAACAAAATAGTAGATTATATTATTGCTTATCACGGTCAAAAAACATTTAGTAAATCCTATTCTGCTTTGTTAGCAGTAAGTAGCATTAATAATGTAATTCAGTATTACGACCTTTTTCAACAAAAGAAAGCAGCTGGAGAACATGATTTGCGTATTGCAACCATATTTACGTATGGTACAAATGAAGATTCAGATGAAGCTCAGGATTTTCTTCCAGATGCAGATGATTTTGATATTGCAGCAGAACCAAAAACAGCTTATCAATCAAGTCATACCAGAGATAAATTAGAAAGCTATATTGGTGATTATAATAAAATGTACAACACCAATTTTTCAACCAAAGACAGCCAACAATTTGAGAATTATTTCAAAAATATTAGCCAACGTTTAAAAGACAAAGAAAAGACAAGTTTTAACGATGAAAAAGATCGCTTAGATATTGTTATCGTTGTAAACATGATGCTTACAGGTTTTGACGCTAAAAAAGTAAATACACTTTATGTAGATAAGAACTTAAAGCAACATGGATTAATTCAGGCTTATTCACGAACAAATAGGATATTAGGAGAACAGAAGTCGCAAGGAAACATTTTGTCCTTTAGAAACCTTAAAAAGGCTACTGATGATGCAATTACTTTATTTTCAAATAAAGATGCAATTGATGTTGTTACCATGCCTGACTATGATAAAATTGCGGAGAAATTTGATGAAGCTTTAAAATTCTTACGAGAAATTGCACCAACTTATCAAAGTGTAAACGAATTGCAGAGTGAAGAAGAGGAAGCAAAATTTGTACAGGCTTTTAGAAAATTGATGCGTAACATAAATGTTTTACAATCGTATACTGATTTTGATTGGGAAGATTTAACCATAGACGAGCAAGAATTTGAAAATTATAAAAGCAAGTATTTAGACCTTTATGAAAAAGTAAGACAGGATAATCAAAATCAAAAAACTTCTATTTTAGATGACATTGATTTTGAATTGGAATTAATTCATAGAGATCAAATTAATGTAGCTTATATTATAAAACTATTAGCACAATTAAAAAACACGAATACATCAGAAGCTAAAGCACAACGTAAAACTATTCTTGATTTGCTAGGAGGAGATATTCAGTTGCGTAGTAAGCGAGAATTAATCCAGAAATTTATTGATGAAAATTTACCGTTTATAAAAGATGGAGATAATATTGATGATGAGTTTGAGAAATTTTGGAAAGACCAAAAAGTCTTGGCGTTAGATACTATATGTAAAGAAGAGCATTTAGACAAAGCACAATTCAAGGCTTTGATTGATGCTTATATATACAGCGGTAGAGAACCTATAAAAGATGAAGTTTTCCAATGTTTAGATAACCGCCCAAGTATTTTACAGGCCAGAGTTATTGGCGATAGAATTATTACAAAAATGAAGGAGTTTATTGAGGTGTTTGTTAATGGTATGGTGGCTTAAGATAAATTATAAATACTTAAATGTTTAATCAATAGAATTATAAATGAAAAAGTTTCACATATTATTCTCGTTTTTTTTTATTACAATAGCTTCTTCCCAAAATTTAGAAGTTGATAAAAGAAATGGATTTAAAGATATAAAACTCGGCGATCATATTTCAATGTTTGAAGGGATAAAAGAAGCACCATTTGATTATCCTACTAAAATTATTGGTTTGTGGAATACAACAGATGAAAATTTAGGTTATTTTTTTGACGACAAAGTTGACTATTTTGAATTAACATTTGATAGAACAACAAAAAAGCTTATTTCTATAAGTGTTGTTCTTTTAATTAAAAAACCATATTCGGATCCTAGTGTTCTTAAAAAATATAAAGAGATAAATAGTAAATTAATAATTGCACTAGGAAGTCCAAGTTCAGTAGGTGAAAAAACGATAAGTCTTAGTTGGTTTGGAAATAATGTGATGATGAGTTTTTCTTTAAATTCCGAACAAATTAAATTTGATGAGGATGCAAATGCTATCGGATTGACATCCTTAAAATTTTTAATAATGTCAAAAAAAAATATTAAAGAAAATGTCAAAAAAGGTTTTTAAATTTTTTAATTGATAAAAATAATAATAGATGTCAAAAATATTACAATATAGAGCATACGAAGAAGAAGTATATAATTGGTTAATGGCTAAGCATAAGTCAAATCCTGAGTTTACTTTTTCCTTACGCCAAAAAGGTTCTAAAGGAGCAGAATTAGATTATTTTATAGGAACGAGTAAATCTAGTTATTTTGGCACCACATTTTGGACATTACCAGTTGCTTTTCCGGGATCTTCTAGCGATTGTATTAATTTAATTTTCAAAATATCAGATTCAGGATATAGTTACTTCTTTGAATTTACACAAACGAAAAGCCCTCATGATGATCAAAATGCTTTTGCATTGCAATTTATTCAGTCGCTGGAGGAAGAATTAGAAAAAAGGATTGGACTAAATTATGTTACTAGTGAAGATCAAAAAATGTATAGTAGTAAGACTAAATCTTCCTCTAAATTTTATGATAGTATTAGTAAAATGTTACTTGATATAGATGGAGATTTAAAAATCATTTTAGACTTAGTTGATGAAAAATTAGCCAGCTTTAAAGTAAATAATCCTTCTTTTGTAATGCATAGAATAACTAAAGAAGAGTTTGATTCTATGTTAGAGCGAAAAGACAAACGTTTTCTAAAGTATGAAGATGTTAATAGTGATATGAATTTTGAAGAGTCTGATTCTAATATAGATTTTAATGAATTGATTTCTAAGATGAATGCGGCAGATTTAGAAAATTATTTTACCTATTTAAGAAAACTATTAAGTTTTTTAGGGATAAAAAATAGTGATAAGAGAATAGTTTTTTCAGTAAGAGATAATCAATTAAATTTTATAATAGGCCAAAGATATTGTTGGAATTTATTTGCTTCAGATGCAAAAGGTAAATATGGAGTTATTTCAAACCAAAGAATAAATGAAAGTAGTAGTCAATTTAGCGGTAAAGAGCCTAATCCTTTTTACACTCAGTTTGATAGTTTTGATATTGCTGAAATGAATTTTGATAATGTAGCTTCACAATTATCCATAGAATTAGAAAGATCTAATAAATCAAGTTTTAGAAAGTGGAATAATGTTGATTTTGAAAATAAACTTTTTAATATTATGACTAATGAATCTATAGGTAATAAATACAAAGCCCCACTAAATCAAATCCTTTACGGACCTCCAGGAACAGGAAAAACTTATAAATTACAAAATGAATATTTTGATAAATTTTCAATAAACGAATCTACACTTACAAAAGAACAGTATTTAGAAAATTTAGTATCAGATTTGAATTGGTGGCAAGTAATTAGTATAGCTGTATTAGACCTTAAGACCTCTAAAGTAAATACAATCCATGAACATGAAATTGTAAAAGCAAAAGAGAAAATATCTGATTCTAAAACCGTACGACCAACTATTTGGGGACAATTACAGAGACATACCGTTTTAGATTGTCAGTTTGTAAATGTTAAAGATCGTTCTGAACCTTTGTATTTTAATAAAGATGAAAACTCAAACTGGACAATTGATAGTGAATTGTTAAGTCAATACTATCCAGAAGCTTTTGATATACTAAATGGTATTAAAAATTTTAAAGGGAATGCGGGAATATCTATAAAAAACTATGAGTTTATTACCTTTCATCAGTCGTTTAGTTATGAGGATTTTATAGAAGGAATAAAACCTAAGCTTGATGAAGGTGAAGCAGACTTAAATTTTGAAATTAAAGATGGTATTTTTAAGAAATTATGCTTAAAAGCCGAAGCCGATTTAGAAAATGATTATGCTATTTTTATTGACGAAATTAATAGAGGTAATGTATCAGCAATTTTCGGTGAATTAATTACGCTAATTGAACCTGATAAACGTATTGGGGCAATTAATGAATTAAAAGTTAAATTGCCTTATTCCAAAAAGGAATTTGGTGTTCCTAAAAATTTACATATTATTGGAACAATGAATACAGCAGATAGAAGTGTAGAAGCATTAGATACTGCATTAAGAAGACGTTTTAGTTTTACTGAAATGATGCCTGATGAAAAAGTGTTTGATGAACTTACTTTTTCTGACAACTATGCTAGAAAAGATTTAATGTTGAAAATTAACCACCGTGTTGAGGTTTTACTAGATAGAAATTATACTTTAGGCCATTCTTATTTCATTAAAAAAGATTTTAAAAATTCATTTAAGAATGAGATTATTCCTTTATTACAAGAATATTTCTATAATGATTATGGCAAAATTGGCCTAGTATTAGGTGAGGGTTTTGTGAGAGAAAAAGAAATTACAAAAAATGCAAATACTTCAATTTTTGCAGACTTTGATACTAAAAATGAAATCGAGATTGTAAAATCATACGAGTTAATTCCATTCGATGATGTAGGTTTTGATATAGCTTTAGAAACATTATTAGCTTAATATGCTAAAAGTAAACTCCATTCAAGTTTTTGAACACTCTTTTTTATCTATAGAAGAAGGTAAGTTTGAGCAACGTCATTTTGAGGCATTGTCTAAATTAAATGCGTTACATGGTTACAAGTACTTCGATTTAAAGCATAATGGAGTTGTGTTTAAACAATATGTAGGTGTAATTCAAGTTGATGGCTTAACGATAGAGATTTTGCCTAAGATTGATAAAAATGAAGGCGAGTCTGATGATGTTAAAAAAAAATGGCAAAGCGCTCTAATTGAAATGTTACGAGTAACTCGTAAATTAAAAGTGCAACAAGTAGGTCAGGCTAATGTAACAAAACAGTCTATACATTTATTAGATATTTATTTTGAATGGTTTTTAAGTGAAGTGCAATTATTAATTCATCAAGGATTGATAAAGCAATACTATAAAGAAACGGGTAATGTAAAAGCTTTAAAAGGAAAGTTAGAATTTGCGGGTCATATAGCTAAAAATTTAGTTCATAAAGAACGTTTTTATACGACACATCAAGTTTATGATAAAGACCATTTATTACATCAAGTTTTAGGACAAGCTTTGGATATTATAGCATCATTATCGAAAGGGACATATTTATATAGTAAATGCAAGACAATTCAATTAGATTTTCCAGAAGTAAAAACTATTCAGGCCAATGAAGCTACCTTTGCAAAGTTACCTAGAAACAGAAAAACCGCTCCTTATGATTCAGCAATAGAAATTGCACGATTGATTATTTTAAATTATGCACCAAATATTTCTAGTGGATCAGAAAAGATGTTAGCCTTACTTTTTGATATGAATAGTTTGTGGGAAGAATATATATTGATAAGATTGCAAAAAGTTGCAATTTATTGCAAGGTTCATCGTCAGCAATATAAATCATTTTGGAAAAATATAACTATTAGACCAGACATTATAATAGAAAAAGGAGAGGGTGATAAAAAGCAAATTTTTGTTATAGATACAAAGTGGAAAAATATTGATTACTCCAAACCTTCTACAAATGATCTCCGTCAAATGTATGTATATAACGAATATTGGGGTTCTAAAAAAGCGATGTTACTATATCCTTCAAATGTGACTAAAGAGTTTAATTCTGATGATTTTGTTGAATTTGAAGATAGAGATCAAGCTTGTTCCTTAGGTAAAATTAGTATTTTTAATAGTAAAAATGAATTAGATGATTCAATTGGTAAAACAATTTTAAGTTGGTTTGATGAAAAATAAGAAGCAATTAAAAAGACAATATAATTCTACAAAAAAAGGAGGGATCTTTGATGCTGGATTAAAAAAACGCATACTTTATATAATTATTTGTGCAATACCAGTTTATATATTAGCTGATGAAAAAAGTGCATTGAGATTGATCATTATACCTTTTTTTATTTTTGGAATGATGCAGCTATTATCATTGATTGTCTCAATACCATTTTTAATTGAAAAATACTTACCTACAAAAACATATAATAAACAATCTACTCTTTTTGAAAAAGCTGTTTATTATTTTACAGCTATCTATTTAATTTTATCAATGGTATTTATGTTAGTTCAAGGAAGAACTATGGAAAATACAATTGGTGATTCTAGTTTATTTTGGAAATATGGCGGAATTGGTTTTGGTTCAGCTATTTTCTTTCTAATTGTTTTAAATTATATAGCTCCAAGTCTTAATTCTGATTTTAATAGGCGTGTAGCTCTATGGTTTTGCATTCCAATTGGCAGCTTGGTTTTGTTTCCTGCAATTATTTGTTTTATGAATACAATCAAAGAACCAGAATATCTTAATTGTTCTGAATTTAAAGTTGTTAGTAAATTTACCACAGGTAAAAGGAACTCAACACATAAAATGTCTTTTATAACTAAATATGGAGAAGAAAATTTTAAAATAAATAGATCATTTTACGATTCCATAAATGCAAATGAAGTAATAGAGTGCTGTAGTTATAAAGGTAATCTAGGCTATGAGGTAATTGTTAAGTTTAATAAGATTAAAGGTTTTTAAAATAAGTTAATAAGGTTAGTACAAATGTTCTGTATTTGAATTTTAACGGATTAATCTCTTTAATATTTAATTTCATCTCCATTTTCATCAATTAAATCAAATTGGTTAATTAATAATTTAATTGCTGGGTTTATAATTGATATACGCTCAATTTCAGTTTCATAATAAGTTCTTGAATTATTAGTGACATGATCTTTATTACTAATAATTACTTCTAGAAATAAGTCTGCAATATCATCTCCTGATTTTATTGTTTTATCTTCTAAAACAAGACTACAGCTAATATCAAATCCTTCTTTTCGTAATTTCTGACATTTTAAATCCCACGTTTCAAATCCTTCATTATCTGGAAAACAGGTAATACAATTTTGTTTTAAAGGATTTAATGCTGCTGATTTTAAGTTATGAATACCACCAGTAGCAAGCCAAAGATATTGAGGTTTTAAAATAGACATTATTATAGCTGTTTTTTCAGATTCAACAATTGCAATTTTTTTTGAATTATGGTTAATTATATGAATGCCAAAAAGAGTGGGTTTAATGTTGAAATCTTTTATTTTTATAGCTTTATGTACCCATGTTATATGATTAAATGGATGTTTAATTCGTTTGCCTGTATCTGAGTTGTATCCCATTATTCTCCCTGAACGAATTATGTTGTTTTCATCTATCAACCAAAATATAGGACTGCCGTTCCATTTTTTTGAAGTTCCTATTTTATATTTTTCAATTACATTTTTAACTTCATTTTCATTAAAATTTTTTAATAAAAATTGCACAAAACTATTACTCTTATAGCTCTTTAGTGTTTTTGTAAATGTCTTTATTTCAATTGATCCAAATTGTATTTTTCTTTCAATAGGCTTATTGTTATTTATAATGTTATTAATTGTGCCGTCAATCTTTTTAAAATGACCACATGCTGTATGACGGTCACATTTGCCATATCCATTTTCAAGATATGATTTAGATTCATTGTCAAAATATTTCACAAATCTCTTTTTACCACAAGCTGGGCAAATGAATTTTTTACTGGATTTATCAAAAGTATATTTATACATTTATAGTTCTACTCGTATTTTACGTAATACTCGTAACAAATAATTTATATTACGAATGCTTCGAATATTACGAACGTTTTTTAAGTTGATTATTTAGTAAATATTCTACAGCCTCATCAAATGTTATTTTTAATTTTACTTTAGATTTTATTATTTTTTTTGTTTCATTCTCTCTTGATTTTTTATACTTATTGACAATTGTTACAAACTTATCTTTGTCTTCTGTAGAAAGAGAGTTAAATATTTCTTCAACCGTTTTTAATGATAGTGCCATTTACATTGTTTTTTTTAATACATTCCTTACAGTTCCTTCACTTATACCAATTTGCCTAGCTATATCACAATTGGTTAGGTTTTGTTTTTTTAATTCTAAAATAGACTCATCTCTCTCATCTCTATATTCGTTAACAGCTTTTAAATGCTCGCCTTCAGTTGAAAATGAGTTAAAGCAGAATTGTAAAAAGCTATTTACTTTTTTGATTTCATTCAATATGATGTTATCTCCGCCATACACTTCTTCTACATTTCTTTGTTTAATCTGTTTTATATACCTGAAACTGGAATCTTGACAACTTTTTCCAATAGCAAAACTGCTGTCACAAAAATTGATTAACATTTTGCTTCCTGATATATCTGTATTACGAATAGGTTTTGAGTCGTCTCGTTTAGGAGTATGTGCAAGAACTAAAATCGAAAGATTATATTTCTTTTTTAATTCATTCAGCATTTTCATTAACGGTAAGGCGTCTTTCGCTTTTTCTGTCTCGTTTTTTAAATAAGTAATGTTGTCAACTATTAAAATTTTAGTTTTATGTTCTAAAACGCATTTTTCAATAGCATCACTTAAAAAATCTTCCTCAGATTTAAATTTTTCAGGATTAAATTTTTCAGGATTTATTTCCGCTCTAAGAAAATTTGAGTCAAAGTTATAATGTTCTTTAAAGTTTGTAGAATATCTATTTTCAAATTGTTTGTCAGATAATTCAAAATCAAAGTATATGATTTTCGAGGCTTCAATTTCAAGGTTTAGCCCGCATGTAGAACGACCTTTACTAATACTATTTCCAATTTGTACAGCTAAGATTGATTTTCCAACATTTGTATCAGAAAAGAGTATACATAGTTCGTTTTCAAACCAAAGTTCTCCAAATAGCATTTTTGGTCTTGGTCTTTTTTTTGCTTCTTCAATCCAGATATTGGCTGATTTTATTTCAAAGAGTGAATTTTTATTCATTTCTGAATCTATTTTTATTGATAATTCTTTAGTATCCATTTTTTATATGTTTTATTTTTTTTTGAAAGATTTTAAATAAATGATAGTTTGAGTTTCCATATCATAGAAAGGAACATTGCCATAAGAATCTAGTTCCATGTTTTTAATTTCATGATAACGTTCCAATAAAAAATCTTTAATTTCTTTAAGATCTTTCTTTGTTGCTGGCTTGTTTTCTTCTTTAGTAAAGATGCTAGTTAATGTATTAACAGCTAAAGTTCCAGCTGCTGCATTTCCTACACCTGCAAAACTCATTTTATCTATTTGATTGTTATTTGGTTTTTTAATCTCAGGTTTTGATAATCCTAATACTTTTTTTGAATTGAAAGCACTAGTTCTACAACTGTTGCAACAATACTTTTGCACTTTTCTTCTTTTGGGTTTGTAATTCTTACCACAATACCCACACATGTATATATAATTGTCCATAAGCGTAAATTTTACGTTAGATTAACGTTTAAAAAGGGGGTTGTTGGCTAAATAGACATTAGCTTTTGCATCTAAATCTTTATTTGATTGATTTTTTCCTGATTGCAACCAGTTCAAAATGTCGTGTTTTGAGAAGCGTAACATTCTTCCTTTTTTTATATAAGGAATTGTTTTACGGTATACAAGACCATAAATAGTAGGTTTAGTTAACGTAATAAGTTCTGCTAACTGATCAATTGATAAAAATTGATCTTCTGTAGTTGCATTTGAAGTTGGTTGCAACTCTTTTTTAATGTTTTCCGAAATGTATTTAGCGATTACTAAAAGATCTTCTTCGCTAAAAAAAGTTATTGTTTTTTCCATGCTTGCAAGTTGTACAACTTGTTAAGCATCTAATAGCGCATCTAATAGCGCATGTGAAATAAAACGCAAATAACTGTAAATCAGCATTATGAGTTTTGTTTTAAAAAAACAAGAAATAAGTTTTAAAAAAGTAACTTAATTTTTTTTAAAGTTTTTCGCATATTGAAATTTATAAAAAAACATAAAAAAACTCAAATTATGTGATTTGAGTTAAAATATTTGATTTTAGTTCTTCTATTTTTATATTAATATTCTTCAATTTAAAAGGTTTAATTTTTAATTTCAATTCATTCAATTGATCTTTAAATTCTTTTAGTTGGAATTTATGATTTGAACTGATATTATTTAAATCGATGTCATTTACTTTTCCACTAATTGCTTTGTATTCAAGTGAAGACCTATAGGAATCGTTATTTTCAAAATCAAAATGTGGTTTTATTTTAATAAGACTAAGTGTTTTGTATAATTCTGCATTAGTATCAAAACCATTATTTTTCATTATAGAAATAAAAATATATAACAAAAGACTATTTTCAATACTACTAAAATTGTTTTCACTTAATTGAGTTATATCTTTTAGAGTTTTACTCTTTTTGTTTACAGCTTTGTTTTCAGGGTAAACTATTTTTTTATAGTAATTGAAAACTTCTGTATTTTCTATTTCTGTTTCATATTCTTGAATTTCAAACTTTGAAAAGTCCTCCGATTTATAAATTAAATTGTATAAACTATGTTGGTTTCTAAAAATTCTGTAAATATTTGTTTCTGAGTAATATGTTGCTAAGTCCATAATAAGTTGCTCAAATGAATCTTCTTTTATCTCGAGGGTTTCAAATAACGGTTTTACATCCCTTTTTAGAGAATTTTCGTAACTGTTTTTTGAATAGTTTTTTTTATGCTTCTCAAAAGTATAAATCAAATCTGTATAAGGTTGAAAGCAATTAAATTTATCAGTGCTAAATTTATCAATGTGATCTTCTAATAGTTCATTTGATATATTTACAAATTCAAGACCAATTTCAACTGAATCAATTAATCTTGTTTTGATATAATTTTCTGTAGCTAATTTAACTTCATTAAATCTTTTTAAGTAAAGTGTTTCAAATTCCATCTAATTTTAAGTTTATTCTGTTAGCGGCTTCAATTTTATTTTTATCTAGTACTTTTGTGTATATCTGAGTCGTTGCAACGTTTTTGTGTCCCAGTAATTTTGAAACAGTATATATGTCTGTGCCGTTAGCTAGTTGCAGTGTAGCATAGCTATGGCGAAAATTATGAAATGATATTTTTTTATTTATTCCTGTTGCAACAAGCCATTCTTTTAAAGGCCTAGTTATTTGTGTGTATTTAATATCTCCAAACACTAAACCAGTTGTTGTGTTTTGTGATTTAAGTATATTATAAGCTGTTTCAGAAATTGGATGATTTTGTATAGATTTTGTTTTTTGCTCTCTTAGCTGGATGTAATAGCCTTGATGTTTATCGTTATAAACTTTCTTCCAATCTAAATTATTAATATCAACAAAACGCAATCCAGATAAAGCAGAGAAAATTGCCATGTGCTTCACTTTTTCTTTTTTAATAGGTGTCTTCCATAAAAGAGTAAGTTCTTCTTCTGTCAAATATTCTCTATGTGTTTCTTCTTCTTTAATATACTCAGCTTCTTCAATCAAGTTTTTTTCTATGAAATTTTCTTTATATGCTTGTTTTAAAACAGATAGGAAATGTTTAAAATAAGTTGCAGCTGTATTTCTAGAAAGTCGTTTAGGTTCATCTAGGTTTCGAGTTGTATTTGCGTTTAAAAGATAATTTCGATACCGATTTACAAATTGTATATCAATTTGGCTAGTTGTAATGGCATAAATACAAAAATTTTCAAAGTGATTTAAGGAAGATTTCCAAGTACTATAATTAGATTTACTTCCTTTATTGTAATAATCGTCAACAATACGTTTATAGAAGCCTACTAAATCGATACTAATATTAACATTATCCTTAAAGCCAAATTCTTTATTTCGTATTTGTACTTCTCTTTTTGATTTAACTACATTTGCTAATGATAATGTATCTGAGTTGTACTTTTTCTCATCTTGACTTTTAGGATTTTTAAAAATGTGTATGTTTAAAAACTCTCTTCGTGTTTCTATACCTGTTGTTGGGTTTATAATAGGAGGGTAGTAGTCAAGATATAAACTTAATTTATCAGACTTTAATTTTTTTTCTCTAAGTGAAACTTTAATCATTGTCGGTGAATATTTTATCGATGTCTATTTTTTTTACTAATACATACTTTCCATGTTGCTTACTTGGTATTTCAAGGCGTTTAATTAAATTGTATAGTGCACTTAAAGAAATATCATATTTTTTAGAAGCTTCTTCCATACTATAAGAGTTTTCTAAAGTAATCATTTTAGTGATTTTTTCCTTATCCACTTTCGTATTAATTAAGTTAAGGTCAAAGTAGCTTTCTAAGTCTTTTCTCCTTATCGTTAGTAATCTCTCCGCGAAATTATACGAATTTATTTCTCCCCTCTCTAAGAGCCTATAAACAGTACGAATAGACATATTTAAAATTTTAGCTGTTTCTTTTACTGTAAGAAAATCTTTCTGATTTATGTCAATTACACTAGTTTTTTTGATTATTTCTGGATTAGAAACTGCTCCAATTTTTTTTTCACGAGCCTTCTTTTTATAGTCTTTTTTATTGCAAATAGGGGTGCAATACCTTGTCCTTGTGGTCTTTGCAACAAAAACACTTTCGCAATATTCACATTTTTTTTTAACTCTAATATTTGAACTCATACATTTAATAAATTATATATATCATTAAATCCACTTTAAGTTTATATAAGAAGAAATAAGTGCCATAATTTCCCTTAATTGTCAAATGTAATATTTTTTTTTTAAGCGAGGTACAAGCGAGGTACAAATTTATTAAAATTAGCGCAAATGAGCGCATAAATGGGAGGTGCTGTAGAACATAGAAAAGCCACGTAATACGTGGCTTTTCTATGTGTGAGTGATTGAGAATGTATATTAAATTTCTTACATTATTTACCAATACAGAAGTTGGCAAAAATATTACCTAAAAGTTCGTCGTTTGTTACTTCTCCGGTAATTTCTCCAAAGTAATATAAAGCTTGTCGAATATCAATGGCAATAAAGTCAGATGAAGTATTACTTTCAATGCCATATTTTACTTTTTGTACTTCTTCTAAGGCTTTTAATAACGAATCATAATGACGTGTATTCGTCACAATAGTTTCATTATTACGCAAAGCACCTGTATTTACAAACGACATTAATTCGTTTTTCAACTCCTCAATTCCTTCTTTTTGTTTGGCAGAAATAAAAATTGAATTTTCAATCTGAGATTGTAAGGTAGAAAGTAAGCTTTCTTCTAGTTTATCTTTCTTATTGAAAAGTGTAAGTAAGGCTTTTTGCGGATATTTATTCTTTATTTTTTCTACTTCTACTTTCAAACGTTCCAAACTATCCATTGTCAGTTCAGTACTATCAACTAAAAACAAAACAACTTGTGCTTGTTCTATTTTTTCAAACGTTTTCTGAATGCCAATGCTTTCTACATGGTCTTCGGTTTCTCTAATTCCAGCGGTATCAATAAATCGAAAACCAATTCCATCAATCACCAATTCGTCTTCAATAGTATCACGAGTAGTTCCTGCAATGTCTGAAACTATGGCGCGTTCTTCGTTTAATAATGCATTCAATAAAGTAGATTTACCCACATTAGGTTCACCTACAATAGCAACCGGAATACCGTTTTTAATAACATTACCCACTGCAAAAGAATCGATTAATCGTTTCAGTACAAATTCTATTCGCTCTAAAAGTTCTTTAAAAGCAGTTCGGTCTGCAAATTCAACATCTTCTTCCGCAAAGTCAAGTTCTAGTTCAATTAAAGAAGCAAAATTCAACAATTCCTGACGCAATTTTGCAATTTCATTACTAAATCCACCACGCATTTGTTGCATAGCAATTTGGTGAGTTGCTTCGTTGTCTGATGCTATTAAATCAGCCACTGCTTCTGCCTGTGATAAATCTAATTTCCCGTTTAAAAAAGCACGTAAGGTAAATTCACCTGCTTGTGCCATTTTAGCGCCTTTACGAAGTAGCAATTGAATAATTTGTTGCTGAATGAACGTAGAACCATGGCACGATATTTCCACTACGTTTTCGCCTGTATATGAATTAGGCCCTTTAAATAGTGAAAGTAAAACTTGGTCATAGGTCTTATTTCCATCTACTACATGGCCTAAATGAATGGTATGCGTTTTTTGTTTGGTAATATCTTTTCCAGAAACCGATTGAAATACTTCTGCCGCTATAGTTACAGCTTCTAATCCCGAAAGGCGAATAACAGCAATAGCTCCAGCTCCAGATGGAGTAGCTAAAGCAACAATGGTTTCTTGGTTAATCATAATTTAAATTTAGTTCTGCAAAGATAAAATTTAGTAATTAGTAATTAGTGATAGTAATTAGTTTTTTTAGAATGTAGGTTTAGGAATTAAAACAGATAAGCCATATAAGCTATTGAACTCTATGTTAAGTGTAAAGTCTGAAACATAAGTAAGGGAAAACTATGTGCCTATGTGTTTAAAAAAAAACAAGTTCAAGTGCGAAAATCAAATTCAGTAAAATAAAAAAAACCGCGATCAACTTTTCAGTCTTGCGGTTTTTTGTAGTTAAGGTTGGTTATAATCGTGTGAGAATAAGTATTAACTTATAATCTCAATATTTTCTAGTTGTTTAACATTACTGGCATTACAAGCATAGTAACTGTTTCCCCTTCATCTAATCCATCAACTGGAGTTAAAATTCCGGCTCTATTTGGCATAGACATTTCAAGTTGAATTTCATCGCTCGTTAAGTTGTTTAACATTTCTATTAAAAAACGAGAGTTGAAACCAATTTGTAAATCGTCACCTTGATAATCACAAGTTAAACGCTCATCAGCTTTGTTAGAATAATCAATATCTTCAGCAGAAATATTCAATTCTGTTCCAGCAATTTTTAAACGTATTTGGTGTGTTGTTTTGTTAGCAAAAATTGCCACACGACGTACCGAACTTAAAAATTGTGTTCTATTGATTAATAATTTATTTGGATTTTCCTTTGGGATAACCGCTTCATAGTTTGGATATTTTCCATCAATTAAACGACAAGTTAATACATAGTTTTCAAAAGAAAAAGTAGCATTAGCATCGTTATAATCAATTTTAACTTCAGCGTCAGACGCACCTAATATTCCTTTTAAAATATTCAAAGGCTTTTTAGGCATAATAAAATCTGCTACTTGCGAAGCTTTTACATCTGTACGTGCATATTTTACCAATTTATGAGCATCAGTTGCAACAAATATTAAACCCTCTGGTGAAAACTGAAAGAAAACACCGCTCATTACAGGTCTTAAATCATCATTACCAGCGGCAAATATTGTTTTTCCTATTGCAGTTGCTAAAACTTCAGCGTGAACTAAAGTAGAAGAAGGATCTTCTAAACTTACTGCTTTTGGAAATTCATCACCTGGAGCATAAGCAATTGCATATTTACCAGAATTTGAACTTATTTCAACAGTACTGTTTTCTTCAACTGTAAAAGTTAGAGGTTGTTCAGGAAATGTTTTTAAAATATCTAATAAAAGTTTTGCAGGAATTGCAACACTACCTATACTTGTAGAATCAATCTCTAATGTAGCAGACATAGTAGTCTCTAGATCAGATGCAGATACTGTAAGTGCATTATTGTCTAATTCAAATAGGAAATTATCTAAGATAGGTAACGTGTTACTACTGTTAATAACGCTCCCTAATACTTGTAGCTGTTTTAATAAATACGAACTCGATACTATAAACTTCATCATCTTTATATTAAAAATCTTTTTATGATTTTATTTTCACAAATATATTCTAAATCTCTCCAAATAGCAAAAACTATTTATCAACAACTATTTAGTATACATTTTTTTTCTTAAATAAGTAAATAAGAAACCAAATACTATTAAAATAAGCATTGGTAACCCGATAGTTAGCACTTGTGCCATGGTGTAATTTTGATAAACTCTTTCTTTATCTAGAAGAGGTAATTTTACATCTTTACTTCTAATGTTAATAAGTCCGGTATCATCAAGTAAATAGTTGACACAGTTCATTAAGAATTCTTTATTGCCGTATAGATTATTAGTCCATTTGTCAAATCCAAGTTCTAATGGTCCGTTTTGATCCAATTGATTTTTAATAAGATCACCATCACTCACTACAATCATTTTTGAAGCATTACCTTCTGCCAAATAGCTATTGTCTTTAAAAGGCAAGATTCTATTAGTATACATTGAGTTGAATTTACCTTCAAATAATACGGCAACCGGAAGCAATCCTTTACCTTGATACTCTTCAGGTGTTGTTTCTTCAGTAACTGACTCTAAACTAACTTCTGAAGGGGTTCCAACCGATTTAGAATATTCAGAACTGCTCAATAAAACCGTTTTGTTTATTTTATTGTTTAATAACTCTATTGGAGAAGTAAATTCAAATTTAATTCCTTCAAGATTTTTAACAATTGGATTTGGAGTTGCAGGATATATAAAAGGAGCAAATTTCCAGAAATATTGTTGGTATTCAGTGTCACTTCCTTGTTCTCCGGTAGCTAATTTTATAGGCGTTGCTTGTTCGTCTTTAATCAATAAAGGATTAATTCTAAAACCGTACTTAAAAAACATGTCGTTTAAACCTAAATCTCTTTGATGTGCTAAAATGGTTCCTGTTTCATTAAACATTTCTTCCATGTCTGCTTTTACAGCGTCAACTAACCAAAGTGTTTTTCCACCTGAAATAATGTATTGATCAAGTACTTGCTTTTCTTCTTCTGTAAAAACTTCAGTAGGTTTAGCAATAACAACTAAATCGTATTTTTTTAAAGCTTCAAGTGTTTGTGTAGGTTGTTTTGC
This sequence comes from Flavobacterium sp., assembly GCF_034111225.1. Classification (GTDB taxonomy): domain Bacteria; phylum Bacteroidota; class Bacteroidia; order Flavobacteriales; family Flavobacteriaceae; genus Flavobacterium. Next base: position 117,526 of record NZ_JAWUXR010000012.1, read on the forward strand.
AACTGAATCCAAGGTGAACGGACCTATGTAATAACTCTCTTTAACCGTTTTTAAGAAGTCGGCTATGTATTTATCTTCTAGCTCTCCATTTCCTTTTAAAACTGCAATTTTCTTTTGTTTGTCTTTTGAAATTTTATTGATGGCTTCGGCGAAAGCAAATTCTAAATGCTGCACAGAACTAATTACTTTTTGTTCAGTTGATGCACCCATTAGGTTCTTTAGTAAACTAATTTTAGTGCTTTTGTCACCATAAGAGGCAATTGCCCATGGAAAAACAACTTCTTGAGATTGTTTCCCTTTGTTTTCAACAGTAATGTTAAGCGGTTGTAATCCTCTTTCATAAAACTGTTTCATTACAGCAACTCGTTCTTCTTCCTTTTCAATAGGATTTGCAAATTCAAAAATGATGTTTGAATTATAAGCACTAAATTCTTCTAGTAATTGTCTTGTTTCGTCTTGTAAACGTTTGAATTCTGGCGGAAAGTTTCCTTCCAAAAAAACATCGATTATCAAAGGACTATCTATACTTTTGATGATGTTTAATGAAGTTTCTGATAAAGTATAACGTTTGTCTTCAGTTAAGTCAAATCGTTTAAAAAAATAATTTCCTATTATGTTTATAACAATTAAAGCGATTGCTATAATAACAAGTTGTTTAAGGTTTTGTTTTTTAGCTGCTCTCATTATGCTTTTAAAGATTTTAATTTATAAACCGTTACTGATAAAAATAAAACAGTAACACTTAAAAAATAAAGAATATCTCTTGTGTCTATTACACCACGACTCATACTTTTAAAATGATAATCCATACCAAAAGAAGCGATTAATTTGCTGTTACTTTCAAATAAAGAGGCAATGCCATCAAAACCAAAGTAGAAAACAAAGCATAAAAATACGGCCAAAATAAAAGCGACAATTTGGTTTTCAGATAATGTAGAAGTAAATATACCTATTGCAGTGTAAGAAGCAATTAAAAATAACAATCCAAAATATGAACCTAGCGTACTTCCCATATCAATATTCCCTTGTGGTGAACCAAAATATGAAATGACAAAAACATACACTATCGATGGTAAAACTGCTAATACTATTAGAATGAAAGCTCCTAAAAATTTACCATTTACAATTTCCCAAATAGATAATGGTTTGGTAAAAAGTAATTCAAGAGTTCCTTGTTTCTTTTCATCAGAAAACGAACGCATCGTTACTGCAGGAATTAAAAATGTGAATATCCATGGAGAAAGTTTGAAAAAAGGACTCATATCTGCAAATCCAGAATTTAAGATATTAAAATCCCCTTCAAATACCCATAGAAATAATCCATTAAGTAATAAGAATATAGCAATTACGAGATAACCAATGGTTGAACCAAAAAAGGATTTAATTTCTCTTAATAATAATGCTTTCATTTATTTTTAACTATTTATTTGTTCAATCGTTTACGTAAAAGAGTTGCGAATTTATAAAAATTATAGCAACCGTTATTTTAAATGAAGGACTTATTGTAATGTTGCAACTTTATCTACGCTCCAAGCTTCGGGTTTATCACTAAATAAAGTTTTAGTGTAACTCCAAACTCCTTTAAATAATTCTGAATTTCTGTAAGCTTCTAAATCTGATTCGGTTTCCCAATAACTGTAGGTAAAAAAAGTTCTATTGTCGTTTTTATCTTGGTATAACTCTAAAAGTAAATTTCCTTCAAAACCTCTAATTTGCTCTTTCACTTCATGGAAGTTCTCTAAAAAAGGAGCGATATTTTCTTCGTGAAAACGCAGTTTAACAATTCGTACAAACATTTTATTTAAATTCTATTGTTATTACATCTCTAAAATTAAGGCCTAAAAGGGTAGATGCAGAGCCAACAGTTTTTGGATTGCTTTTATAAATAGCAATTTCTAATAAGTTGTTTTCATTAAATAAAGCTAGGCGTTCTCCTTCAAAATCTTTTAGAGAAAATTTTTCGGTAGTATTAAAGTCAGAAAAACTGTTTTTTATAGTACTTATTTTTTTGTTATTAAACTTAATATCAAAACCTCTGTTTCTATTGATATCTTGAAATAATTTTTTAGAAATATTGGTAACGCAATTCCCAAAATGATCTATATAAACGATATTTCCTTTAATTATTGTTAAATCATCTGAAACCACAGCCACTAATTCGTTTACTTTTTTCAGTTCAGTAATTTCTTTACCTATTACGTTTAGTAAGCCTCCACGAGCAATATGACAAGCTACTGCAACAAATACATCTATATCCGTAGCGTCTTTATTAAGTCGGTCGTGAATATTTATAGCAACCATTTTTTGGGCTACTTTCTTTTGAGTAAGTGTACTTAAAATTCCATTATCTGCACAAATGAAAAAATGATCGTCCCATTGAAGAGCAATATGTTGGGTTTCATTCGTACGTTCACTATCAACACCAATAATATGTATTGTTCCTTTTGGGAAACTATTATAAGCAGCGGCAATGCAATAACCAGCTTCTAAGGTGTTGAATAAATCAATATCATGAGAAATATCAATAATAGTAGCTTCATTATAACCTGAAATTAGTTTTCCTTTTAAAGAACCTACAAAGTGGTCTTTCAATCCAAAATCAGTTGTTAAAGTAATTATTGACATTCTTTTGTTTATAACTTATTCTAAAATCAAAAATAGTTTTTCTTAAATTTGATATCATCACTTCATTAAAGTTTATAAACCAGATGAAGAAAAATGACTCTATATTCTCCGATAAAATAATATCTTAAATATAGATACAAAGCTAATGTATTTTCAGCACAACAAAAATAATTAAAACAAAAAGCCTTTGAACGAAAGAATTATTGAATTAACGGACATTACTCCAAAAGAGTTTTGGGGCGCTCAAGACATTCATCTTGAAGCAATTAAAAAATATTATCCAAAGTTGAAAATTGTCGCAAGAGGAACGCTTCTTAAGGCTTATGGCGAAGAAGAAATCCTCAACGAATTTGAAACTCGTTTTAGAAGATTAATGCAACATTTTTCGCGATACAATAGAATTGATGATAATGTTATTTTAAGAGTATTGGAAAGCGATGCTCAAGAAATGCAACACATGAACAAAAGCGATAAGATTCTTGTTCATGGAATAGGAGGAAAACTAATTAAAGCAATGACACCAAATCAGCAAAAATTAGTTGATTTAGTGATGACAAATGATATGGTTTTTGCTATTGGTCCGGCTGGAACAGGAAAAACCTATACGGGTGTTGCTATGGCGGTTAAAGCTTTAAAGGAAAAACAAGTAAAACGTATTATATTAACTCGTCCTGCTGTTGAAGCTGGCGAAAATTTAGGTTTTCTTCCTGGAGACATGAAGGAAAAACTTGATCCTTATATGCAACCTTTATATGATGCTTTGCGCGATATGTTGCCGCCCAATACATTAGACGATTATATTATGAAAGGAATTATTCAAATAGCTCCTTTAGCGTTTATGCGTGGACGAACATTAGACCATGCTTTTGTTATTTTAGATGAAGCTCAAAATACGACACATAATCAAATGAAAATGTTTTTAACGAGAATGGGTAAAAACGCAAAGTTTATGATTACTGGAGACCCTGGTCAAGTAGATTTACCGCGTAGAACTATATCTGGTTTAAAAGAAGCTATTTTGGTTTTAAAAGATGTAGAGGGAATTGGGATTATTTATCTAGATGATAAAGATATTGTACGTCATAAATTAGTCAAGAAAGTTATTGATGCTTATAAGAGTATTGAAAATTTAGATTAATAATAAAAAAGAGGATATGATAAAAATATCCTCTTTTTTTATTGCTTTCTTTTAAAACTTATTTAATTAAACTTTATTTGCAATCTAAAATATACACAATTGAAAAACGTACTCATAACTGGAGCTTCTGGAGGACTTGGAAAATTAACTGCAAAACATTTTGCTGATAACGGTTGGAATGTCATTGCAACTATGATTAGTTTAGATTTAGCGGAGGACTTAGAAGGATATCCAAATGTTAAATGTTATCAACTTGATGTAACTTCTACAGAAAACATTAATATAGCAAAAACACAAATTTTAAATGATTTTGAAGCTATTGATGTTGTTGTTAATAATGCAGGATTAGGTTACAGAAGTTTTGTAGAGCTTTCCGAAGATTCTAAAATAGATACAATTGTAGATGTAAATTGGTTAGGCGTTGTGAAAGTTTGTAGGGCTTTCATTCCGGTTTTTAGAAAACAAAAATATGGTCAGTTTATTAACATTACATCAATTGCTGGTTTGGTTAATTTGCCATTGGGTAATTTTTATCACTCTACAAAACAAGCCGTAGAGAGTTTTTCAGAATGCATGTCTTATGAATTACTCGATTTTAATGTAAGTGTTTGTACTGTGCAATTTGGAAATGCTCCAACAGATTTTCAGAATAATGTTGTTAAGTGTGAAGAATCAAAAATACCATCTTATGATAAAATGATGGATTCTATAAATACTATCCTTAATAAAAAAACCAGTAAAAACCAAAACCTTACAAAAACAATTGTAGCTAAGTTATTTTCTATAGCAAATAAACCTTCTAAAAGTTTTAGAAAATACACTATTGGTTTTGATGCAAATTTCATGAAATACCTCCGAAGAATATTAGGATACCGATTATTTAATTTTGTAATAAGGAAAAAGGTATTAAAGAGTTAAATGTAATTTATTAATGAATTTTGAATACGTTTATTTTATAAACGTATTTTTTTTACATTTTATCTAGTTAAATACGTATTTTAATAAGAATATATTGCTTAATTAATTTTATTAACAATTAAATATTTATAAAATTAACATTAATAATAAATAAAATGTAAAATATATGCGCGCATAATAAAAAATTATATATCTTTATAATATTAAAATTAAAACAGACTTATGAACTCAAAAAACTACCATTATGAAAAAAAATTACATAACCTTAATCGCATTAGCTTGCTTTTGTATGACTAATGCACAAGTTGGAATTGGAACCACTTTACCGGAAGGAGAGTTAGATGTTGTTTCTACTAACCATGGAGTAATATTTCCAAGAATAGCATTGATTTCAAGAAATGTATCTCCTCCAGTTTTTAACCCACAAGGTGGATTGTTGTCAATTGGAACATTAGTATACAATACTGCAATAAGTGGACCAAGTCCTTATCAAGTTAGTCCAGGTTATTACTTTTGGGATGGATCAGAGTGGGTTGCTCTTGACGGAAATGGAGGTAGAGACTGGTCTCTTCTTGGAAATTCAGGAACGAATCCTGGAGTAAATTTTTTAGGAACTACTGATAATACTAATTTAATTTTTAGAACAAATAATTTACAAAGAGCAGTTGTTCGTTCTGATGGGAATGTTGCAATAAATTCTCCAGGAGATGCTTGGACAAAATTATATGTTAATACTTCAGGAGCATTTAATGATGCATTAAGAGGAAGAAATGATGATACAGTTGGTAATGCAGTTTGGGGAACAAATATTAATGATAGAGGAACAGCAATTATGGGAGGTGCTGGAGCAGGATTTAGTATTTTTCCTAGCACAGGTGCTGGAGTAGCTGGTTCAGGACCTTATGTTGGAGTATATGGTTCCAATGCTTATGGAAGACCAAGTAATCCAGCTCATTATTCAAATTGTGCAGGCGGTTTTTCTTTAGATTCTGATAATAATACTGCATCGTTAAATAATAGTGCATTTGCTAAAATAGCGGGTCTGGATGATATTTCTCCAGATGGTGTTTTAGGGTCTAGAAGAAGTTTATATGGAGGCTATTTTAATGGAGGAGTTGGTGCCGGACAATCATATGCATATGTTGGCTTAAAATATAATGCAAATGCAGGTGGTGCAGCAGGAACTAATTTTAAAGTTATTGGAAATGGATCTAACTCTACATTAATTATGGACGAAGATAATAAACCAAGAATTTTATTTTCGACAGAAGCTCCAGAAATTTTATTTGAAGATTATGGAACTGCCCAATTAGAAAATGGTGAAACATATGTTGAAATAGACCCAGTGTTGAAAAAAGCACTATTTGTAGATGAGAAACATCCTTTAAAAGTTTTTATTCAATTAGAAGGCGATTGTAATGGTGTATTTGTAACAAGTAAATCTATTGATGGTTTTAAAGTAAAAGAATTAGCAAAAGGAACTTCAAATACTAAATTCTCATGGCATATTGTTGCAAATAGAGCAGACGACATGGATAGTTTAGGAAACGTTACCTCTAAGCATGTTGGTTTAAGATTACCATATGGACCAATTGCAATTAAAGAAACACAAATGATAAAAAAAGAAATTAAAACAAGTAATCCTATATCAATGAATTAATATGAAAAATTTAAATACCTAACCCGTTAGTTGCTATTTGTAATTAACGGGTTTTTTATGTGTAATTATTTTTTGAAGTCAAGTATAAACAATTAATTATGTAACTTTTTTCATAAATAGTGTAATTTATTTAGCAGATGTAGTGTCTAAATTTGCACTATAACCTTAAAAGGAAAAAACATGAAAAAATTATTTTTATTTATCGGAATACTAGGATTAAGCCCAGTTTTTGCTCAACAAAGTGAAATTGAAATAACACCAGAAAATTCTTGGTTAAAAGCAGGTATAACTGCAGGAATTCCAGTTGGAGATGCTAGCGATGTATCATCTTTTAATTTAGGATTAGATTTTAGAGCTCAATATTTATTTAACCCTAATTTCGCAATTGGTTTAGCTTCAGGTTATAGTCATTATTTTGCTAAAGATAATTTTGAAGATTTTGGAATTATTCCAGTAGCAGGATATTTACGTTATTATTTTACACCTAATGGATTGTTTTTTGGTTCAGATTTAGGATACGGTTTTTTAACGAATGTAGAAAATAATGATGGTGGATTATATGTTAACCCACAAATAGGTTATCATAACGAAGATTGGAATATTTATGCTTTTTACCAAAATACATTTGCTGAAAACGATGTTGACTTACAAACTGTTGGTGTGGGTGTTACTTATAATATTCGTTTTAAATAATTAAATTATTTATTTAGAATTTAAAAGGAGGAAAGATAATTTCCTCCTTTTTTTATTTTATTTTGTTTAGCATTATTAAACAAATTACATTTGCATAACAAACAACACAACAACACTATTTAATGAACACAATTACTACTACAAATTTCAATTTTCCGGATCAAAAATCAGTTTATCACGGAAAAGTAAGAGAAGTTTATAATATCAATGATGACTTATTAGTTATGGTTGCTACTGACAGGCTTTCTGCTTTTGATGTAGTTATGCCAAAAGGTATACCTTACAAAGGACAAATTTTAAATCAAATTGCAACAAAATTCATGGAATTAACTCAGGATATTGTTCCTAATTGGTTAATAGCTACTCCAGATCCAAGTGTTGCTGTAGGACATTTATGTGAGCCTTTTAAAGTAGAAATGGTAATTCGTGGATATTTATCAGGTCATGCAGCACGTGAATATGCTTTAGAAAAAAGAATACTTTGCGGTGTTTCAATGCCTGATGGTTTAAAAGAAAATGATAAGTTTCCAGATCCAATAATTACTCCTTCTACAAAAGCAGATAATGGAGAGCACGATGAAGATATTTCTCGTGAAGCTATTTTAGCAAATGGAATTGTAAGTGAAGAAGACTATTTAGTTTTAGAAAAATACACAAGAGATTTATACCAAAGAGGGACTGAAATTGCTGCTTCTCGTGGATTAATTTTGGTTGATACCAAATATGAATTTGGTAAAACGAAAGAAGGTAAAATTGTTTTAATAGATGAAATTCATACGCCAGATTCTTCTCGTTATTTTTATGCAGAAGGTTACCAAGACAGACAAGATAGAGGAGAAGCACAAAAGCAACTTTCTAAAGAATTTGTACGCCAATGGTTAATTGCGAATGGTTTTCAAGGTAAAGAAGGACAGCAAATTCCTGAAATGAACGAAGAATATATTGCTTCAGTTTCAGAACGATATATTGAATTATATGAAAATATTCTTGGAGAAAAATTTATAAAAGCTGACATCTCTAACATCAACGAACGAATTGAAAAAAACGTTTTGGCGTATTTAAATAATTAAAAAAAAGGCTCAATTTTCATTGAGCCTTTTTTAATCAAACAAACTAAACCAATAGATTACTGTAAATTAAAAAGCGTATTTATTCTCGCTAATTAATTTTGCAGCAATTTTTTCACGTAAACCAATTACATTTGGCATATTCGCATATTTTGTAAAACGTTTAAGTCCCATTAACATCATACGTTGCTCATCACCTTCAGCAAAAGAAACGATTCCTTCTTTACCTTTTTGGTTAATAATGTCAACTGCATGGTATAAGTATAATTGCGCCATTGCAATTTGTTCTTGTACTTTATCTGCACCTTCTTTTTTGGCTAATTTTTCAGTTCTAAGAATAGTACTTTCTGCCATGTAAATTTCAATTAAGATATCAGAAGCAGCCATTAATAATTGTTGGTGATCTTCTAATTCAGCGCCATATTTTTGAACTGCAGAACCTGCAACCATTAAGAAAACTTTCTTCAATTTAGTAAGCATTTCTTTTTCTTCAGCAAATAACTCAGTATAATCTGGAACATCAAACGATGGAATTCCCATTAATTCTTCAGCAACAGCCATAGCTGGGCCTAATAAATCTACTTGTCCTTTCATTGCTTTTTTTACTAACATACCTACAGATAACATTCTGTTGATTTCGTTAGTTCCTTCATATATTCTTGCAATACGAGCATCTCTCCATGCGCTTTCCATTGGTGCATCTTCAGAGAATCCCATTCCACCAAAAATTTGAATTCCTTCATCTGTACAAGATTGTACATCTTCAGACACGGCAACTTTTAAGATAGAACACTCAATTGCAAATTCTTCAACACCTTTTAGTTCAGCTTCTTGATGAGAATTTCCTTCACTTACTCTAATATTTATTCTTGTTTCAATGTCATGAGCTGCTCTATAAGTTGCACTTTCTCCTGCATAAGAATTAGTAGCCATTTCAGCTAATTTAGCTTGAATAGCTCCAAAACTAGAAATAGGAACGTTAAACTGCACTCTTTCATTAGCGTAATTGACAGCTGTAGAAATAGTTCTACGTTGCGCTTCTAAACAAGCTGCAGCTAGTTTAATACGACCAACGTTTAAAGCATTCATTGCAATTTTGAATCCTTCACCTTGTCCAGCTAGCATATTTTCAACTGGAACTTTCGTTTCGTTAAAGAAAACTTGACGCGTAGATGAAGAGCGAATACCTAATTTGTGTTCTTCGTCTCCTAATGAAATTCCATTTGATGGGTCATTTTCAACGATGAACCCTGTAATGTTTTTGTCATCTCCAATTCTAGCGAAAACGATAAATACTTGACAGAAACCTGCGTTAGAAATCCACATTTTTCCACCTGTAATGCTGTAAGATTTACCATCTGCAGAAAGAACTGCTTTAGTTTTCCCTGAATTAGCATCAGATCCTGCACCTGGCTCCGTTAAACAGTAAGCTCCAAACCATTCACCTGTAGCTAATTTAGGTACATATTTTTGTTTTTGTTCTTCTGTTCCATATAATGTAATTGGCATAGTTCCAATTCCTGTATGTGCACCAAAAGCAGTAGAAAAAGAACCAGTTGCTCCAGAAATATAATCACAAACTAAGACTGTGTTTGTAAAACCCATTCCCATTCCGCCATAAGCTTCAGGAACTGCAATGCTCAAGTAACCTAAGTCACCTGCTTTTTTCATTACTTCTTCAGTAAGCGCGTAATCTTTCTTTTCAAAGCGTTCTTTATGAGGCCATAATTCTTTGTCTACGAATTCTATAACCGAATCACGCATCATAATTTGCTCTTCTGAAAAATCTTCTGGTGTGAAAATATCTTCACATTTTGTTTCTTTTACAAGGAATTGTCCTCCTCTTATAATATCTGCCATGACTTATATTTTATAATGTTATTTTAAAAATTCGTAAATACCTGCTGTACCTTGTCCGGTTCCAACACACATTGTTACCATTCCGTATTTTGCATTTCCACGCTTACGCATTTCATCAAATAATTGAACAGATAGTTTTGCACCTGTACACCCAAGAGGGTGACCTAGTGCAATAGCTCCACCGTTAACGTTTACGATATCAGGATTTAACCCTAACTCACGAATAACTGCTAATGATTGAGAAGCAAATGCTTCATTAAGTTCGATTAAATCAATATCTGATTGTTTTAAACCTGCTTGCTTTAATACTTTTGGAATAGCTTTTACCGGTCCAATTCCCATGATTCTTGGTTCAACTCCTGCGGATGCAAAGTTTACTAAACGTGCAATTGGTTCAAGATTTAATTCTTTAACCATTTCTTCGCTCATTACTAATACAAATGCAGCACCATCACTCATTTGAGAGGAGTTACCGGCAGTTACACTTCCATCAGCAGCAAAAACTGCACGTAAATTAGCTAATGCTTCTTTAGTAGTTCCTGCTCTTGGTCCTTCATCTTTATTTACAACGTATGAACGAGTTTCTTTTTTACCATTTTCGTTTACGAAAGTTTCTTCCACAGTAATTGGAACAATTTGAGCGTCAAATTTACCTTTTGCTTGTGCTTTTAAAGCTTTCATATGCGATTTGAATGCAAATTCATCTTGATCTTCACGAGAAACTTTAAATTGCTTCGCAACTGCTTCAGCTGTTAATCCCATTCCCCAATAATAATCTTCATGACCTGCATGAACTACTTTATAATCAGGAGTTGGTTTGTAACCACCCATTGGAATATAACTCATGCTTTCTGCTCCACCTGCAATGATACAGTCTGCCATTCCAGATTGAATTTTTGCAGTTGCCATACCAATAGTTTCAATTCCTGAAGCACAATATCTGTTTACAGTAACTCCAGGTACATCTTCCACTTTTAATCCCATTAATGAAATTAAACGTGCAACGTTTAAACCTTGTTCTGCTTCAGGCATTGCATTACCAACCATAACATCATCAATACGAGTTTTGTCAAAGTTTGGTAATTCATTCATCATGTATTCAATTGTTTCAGCAGCCAATTCATCAGGTCTTTTGAAACGAAAAACTCCTTTTGGTGCTTTACCAACTGCAGTTCTATATGCTTTTACTATATATGCTGTTTTCATAATTTCTTAGTTTCTTAACGGTTTCCCTTTAGTTAACATGTGTTGGATTCTTTCTAAAGATTTTCTTTCACCAGTTAGTGATAAAAATGCTTCTCTTTCTAAATCTAATAAATATTGTTCTGTTACTAAAGTAGCTTCAGATAAATTACCACCAGCCATTACATAAGCTAATTTGTTAGCAATTTTTTTATCGTGTTCAGAAATATATTTACCAGCTTCCATTTGATCTGTTCCTACTAAGAACATACCTAATGCTTGTTTCCCTAAAACTTTAATATCATTTCTTCTTGGAGCTTGCGTATAACCTTGTTCTGCCATTTGTAAAGCAACTTGTTTAGCTGTTGCAATTTGGCGGTCTTTGTTTACCACTACAATATCTCTTCCTTTTTGTAAAACCCCTGTGTCAAAACCTTCGTAAGCAGAAGTTGCTACTTTTGCCATACCTATAGTTAAGAAATATTCTTGAAGAACGTTTAATTCTACATCGTTTTTACGGAAAAGGTCAGAAGCTCTTAAGGCCATTTCTTTAGAACCACCACCACCAGGAATTACACCAACTCCAAATTCTACTAAACCAATATATGTTTCAGCAGCGGCAACAGCTCTATCAGCGTGCATTGTTAATTCACAACCACCACCAAGAGTCATTCCATGAGGAGCAGCAATAACTGGAATTGCAGAATAACGACAACGCATCATAGTGTCCTGGAACATTTTGATAGCCATGTTTAATTCGTCATATTCTTGCTCTACAGCCATCATGAAAATCATTCCTAAATTTGCTCCTACAGAGAAATTAGTACCTTGATTTCCTATTACTAAACCGTTATAATCTTTTTCAGCCATATCAATGGCTTTATTAATTCCTTGTAAAACACCAGCACCAATAGAATTCATTTTTGAAGTAAATTCTAAATTGATAATTCCATCACCTAAATCAGTAATAATAGAATCGCTGTTATTCCATACTTTTTTGTTTTCGCGGATGTTATTTAAGATTATAAATGCATCTTGACCAGGAATTTTTTCTACTTTCTTATTTGAGATAGAGTAGAAGTGCGTTGCACCATCTTTTACTGAATAGAAACTTGTATTTCCTGAAGCAATCATATCGTTAACCCAAGCAGCTGGTGCATAACCTTGCGCTTTCATTAATTCGATTCCTTTTTCAACACCAATTGCATCCCAAATTTCGAAAGGACCATTTTCCCATCCGAAACCAGCTTTCATAGCATCGTCAATTTTGTAGAAATCTTCAGTGATTTCTGGAATACGGTTTGAACAATATTGGAACATTGAAGCAAAATTCTTTCTATAGAAATCTCCTGCTTTATCTTTTCCTTTTACTAATACTTTGAATCTATCAATTGGTTTGTCAATTGTTTTTGTTAATTCTAAAGTAGCGAATGAAGCTTTTTTACTTGCTCTATAGTCTAAAGTATCTAAATCTAAAACTAATATTTCTTTTCCTTCTTTTTTGTAAAAACCTTGTCCAGATTTACTTCCTAGCCATTGGTTTTCCATCATTTTGTTTACAAATTCAGGAAGTTTGAATAATTCATGCGATTCGTCGTTTGGACAATTTTCATAAATTCCGTTTGCAACGTGAACTAGAGTATCTAAACCTACAACATCAACTGTTCTAAAAGTAGCTGATTTTGGACGACCAATAACTGGACCAGTTAATTTATCAACTTCTTCAACAGTTAATCCCATTTCTTTTACTTGATGGAATAAACTTTGGATTCCGAAGATTCCAATTCTATTTCCAATAAAAGCTGGAGTATCTTTAGCAATAACAGATGTTTTTCCTAAAAATTTCTCACCATATCCGTTTAAAAAATCCAATACTTCAGTTGAAGTTTGTGGACCAGGAATGATTTCGAATAATTTTAAATAACGTGCTGGATTGAAAAAGTGTGTTCCGCAAAAGTGTTTTTGGAAATCTTCACTTCTTCCTTCACTCATAAAACTAATTGGAATACCAGAAGTATTTGAAGTAATTAGCGTTCCAGGTTTTCTGAATTTTTCAACTTGTTCAAAAACAAGTTTTTTAATATCTAATCTTTCAACAACTACTTCAATAATCCAATCTACATTGGCAATTTTTGCCATATCATCAGTAGTATTGCCAGTAGTAATTCTATTAGCAAAACTTTGATGATAAATAGGAGAAGGTTTTGATTTTAATGCATTTGTTAAATGATCATTTACCAAACGGTTTCTAACAGCTTTACTTTCTAAAGTAAGCCCTTTCTTTTGCTCAACGTCTGTTAATTCTCTAGGAACAATATCAAGTAAAAGTACTTCTACACCAATATTTGCAAAATGGCAAGCGATTCCGCTTCCCATAATTCCTGAACCTATAACAGCTACTTTTTTAATATTACGTTTCATCTGTTAATTTAATTTTGATTATCTCGATTAGATCGAGGCTATTTTGTTTTATTTTTTAGTTCTTGGTCAATAAATATTTTTTTATCGACAATTAATTCATTTATTATTTCCGAAACTTCTATAAAATTTTGAAGTTGTTCCTCGGTTACATGTTTTTTAATTGACTCATTAAAGTTCAAGACAGTATTTTTTGAAAGTTCTCTTTTGTCTAAGCCTTCTTCTGTCAAGTGAATTAAAACACCCCGACCGTCGGAAGGATTTTTTTTTCTTATAATAAGGCCTCTTTCTTCCATTGACCTTAATGTTCTAGTTAAGCTTGTAGCTTCCATGCCCATTTTAGGTCCTAAAGAAGTTGAAGGTGTTCCTTTTTCTCTATCAATACTTAATAATGCAAAACCTGTTGCCATTGTTGCACCGTACTTTGAAGCTTCTTCATTGTACATTCTTGCAACAGCTTGCCAAGTTGCTCTTAATATATAATCTATTGTTTTATCTTTCATGATAATTTAAACTGATTATCAAAGATAAAAAAAAATACTATGCGCGCATAGTATTTTTTAAGTTTTTTTTATAAAAAAATGAAATAAATAAAAATACCTTACATGATAAACAAATAAGGTATTAATTTTTTTAGTTGTAAATTTTAGTATACAAATCTGTATACATTTCTTTGATTACTTTTCTTTTTAATTTCATGGTAGGAGTAAGGTGTCCTGCATCAATTGACCAAAGTTCAGGTGTAAGTTCAAAACGCTTAATTTTTTCCCAATTTCCGAATTTCTCATTCAATTCATCTATTTCTTCTTGAACCCTAGCAATCACTTCTTTGTTTGAAATAATTTCTTGATTAGTAGTCCCTATTGATATTTTCTTTCTTGTAGCCCAATCTTTTATGAATTCAAAACTTGGTTGTATAAATGCAGCAGGCATTTTTTCACCGTCTCCAATTACCATTATTTGTTCAATAAAACGTGATTGTTTAAATGTGTTTTCTAATACTTGAGGTGCAATATATTTCCCTCCAGAAGTTTTGAACATTTCTTTTTTACGATCGGTAATTTTAAGGAATCCATCACTGTCAATTTCTCCAATGTCACCAGTGTGGAAAAAGCCGTTTACTAAAACTTCATTAGTTTTCTCTTCGTCTTTATAATACCCAATCATTACGTTTGGTCCTTTACAAAGAATTTCACCGTCTGCAGCAATCTTAACTTCAACACCTTCAATAACCCTTCCAACAGTTCCAACTCTAAAACCGCCATTTCTCATATCGTTTACCGAGATTACAGGCGAAGTTTCCGTTAAACCATAACCTTCCATTACTGGAATGTTTGCAGCACAAAACACCTTAGATAATCTTGTTTGTAAAGCGGCACTTCCACAAACTAATAATTCTAATTCTCCTCCTAAACCTTCTTGCCATTTAGAGAATATAATTTTACGAGCTATTTTAAGTTTAAATTCATACCAAGCACCATTTTCGCCATAAGGCTTATAATTCATTCCTAAATCTAATGCCCAGAAGAATAAACTTTTCTTAATTCCAGTTAAGTCAGCTCCTTTTGCATAAATTTTATCATATACTTTTTCAAGTAAACGAGGAACTACAGACATTACGTGTGGATGAACTTCTTTTAAGTTATCGCTAATTTTTTCAATACTTTCAGCAAAATAAATTGAGATACCATAATATTGGTATAAATAGATTAACATTCTTTCAAAAATGTGACAAATTGGCAAGAAACTTAATGCTCTTGTGTCACCAGGTCTTAAAGGAACTCTCTTAGCACTCATTAAAACATCTGAAACTATATTTTGATGTGTTAACATCACACCTTTTGGTCTTCCTGTTGTACCAGAAGTATATATAATTGTAGCTAAATCTGTTTCAAGAACATTATTTTTGCGTTCTTCAACCTTATTTTGATTTGCATTGTCTTTACCAAGTTCTAAAATATCTTTCCAACTTTTACAACCTTCAATATCATCAAAAGAATAAATTTCTTTTAAAGTAGGAACATTCGCTTTTATCGCCTTAATTTTATTATAGACTTCAATATCTGAAATAAAACAATAAATTGATTCAGAATGATTTAATATGTATTCATAATCTTCACTTGAAATTGTTGGATATATAGGCACGTTTTGAGCTCCAGTTTGTAAGATACCTATATCACATATATGCCATTCAGTTCTATTGTTTGAAGAAATAACAGCTATTTTGTCATTTTTATTTATACCTAAATTTAACAATCCTCTCGAAATTGTATTGGCTCTTTCTAAATATTCTTTAGTTGAAGTTTTTATCCAATCGTCACCATATTTAGTAACTAAAGCATCAGATAAATTATATTTTTCCATTTGATGGTATGGAAAGTCAAATAAGCGAGTAATATTATTCATAATTCACAATTTATTAGTTATGCAAATTAGGAAAATTTAATTAATTAACCAATTATTTATAATATTGATAATTGTCTTTTTTATCTTATTGAAATTAAGAATGTTATGCATGCATATAAAAGTAAAAACCTTAATCTAAAAGAATTAAATTAAGGTTTTTTATGATGTAAAATTTATGATTATTGCTTGTCAATCCACTTTTTAGCATTTACAAAAGCTTCGTGCCATGGTGAAACTTCGTCTTTTTGCCCTCTGTCTGGATAATGTGCCCAGTTCCAAGGGAAAGTAGAGCGCTCAATATGCGGCATCATTACTAAATGTCTTCCAGTTCTATCACACATCATAGCAGTGTTGAAGTCAGAACCATTCGGGTTCGCTGGATAAGCATTGTAGCCATATTTACCAACAATATTATATTTTTCTTCACTGTAAGGTAAATTAAATTTACCTTCACCATGAGAAACCCAAACTCCTAGAGTAGTTCCTTCTAAAGAAGAAAGCATTACCGAATTGTTTTTTTGTACAGTTACCGAAGTAAAGATACTTTCGTGCTTATGAGAATTATTATGTAACATTTTACCGTGAACTTCATGCTCTGGATTAATTAGTTCTAATTCCATCCAAAGTTGGCAACCATTACAAATACCTACTGAAAGCGTGTCTTCTCTTTTAAAGAACTTCTTTAAAGCTGTATTTGCTTTTTCATTATATAAAAATGCACCAGCCCAACCTTTAGCCGAACCTAATACATCTGAATTTGAGAATCCACCAACTGCTCCAATAAACTGAATGTCTTCTAACGTTTCGCGTCCTGAAATCAAGTCAGTCATGTGTACGTCTTTAACATCAAAACCTGCTAAATACATAGCATTTGCCATTTCTCTTTCAGAATTACTTCCTTTTTCACGAATAATGGCTGCTTTTGGTCTTGGTTGAGAAGCATCAATAACAGGAGCTTTTCCTGTAAAATGAGTTGGGAAAGTATAATTTAAAGCTTGATTTTTATAATTGTCAAAACGTTCTTTTGCAGTTCCGTTTTTAGATTGTTTAGAATCTAATAAATAAGAAGTTCTAAACCAAATATCTCTGTATTTAGGAATGTCTAATCCGCAAGAACCAAATTCTAGTCTTTCATCTGTAGTAACCGTTCCTAATTTGTAAAAAGAAACGTTATTTTCTTTTAATTTATTTTCTAAAACAGTATCTTCTTTTGCTTGAAAAACAATTCCAATATTTTCTGCGAATAGATATTTAATGATGTCTTTTTCTTCAAATACAGAAAAATCAATTTTAGCTCCTAAATTAACATCTGCAAAACACATTTCTAATAAAGTAGTTATTAATCCACCACTTCCTATATCGTGACCTGCAACAATTTGACGGTCTTTTATTAATTCTTGAATAGTATTGAACGCATTTTTAAAGAATGCAGCGTCTTTTATGGTTGGTACATCATTACCAATTTTATTCAATGTTTGTGCAAATGAAGAACCGCCTAATTTAAATTCATCTTGCGATAAATTGATATAGTAAATTGAGCCACCGTCTTTTTGTAGAACAGGTTCCACAACCTTAGTAATGTTTGTACAGTTTCCAGCAGCGGAAATAATAACTGTTCCAGGAGCAATTACTTCATCATTTGGATATTTTTGCTTCATAGAAAGCGAATCTTTTCCGGTTGGAATATTGATTCCTAATTCTAAAGCAAAATCTGAACAACCTTTAACAGCTTGGTATAAACGAGCATCTTCTCCTTCATTTTTACAAGCCCACATCCAGTTTGCTGAAAGTGAAATGCCATTTAAATCATCTTTAATTGGTGCCCAAATAATATTAGATAAAGCTTCTGCAATAGCAGTTCTACTTCCCGCAACAGGATCAACCAAAGCAGCAATAGGAGAGTGGCCAATTGAAGTTGCAACTCCTTCTTTACCATTAAAATCTAGTGCCATAACACCAACATTATTTAATGGCAATTGTAATGGACCAGCACATTGTTGTTTGGCAACTTTACCACCAACACATCTATCTACTTTATTCGTCAACCAATCTTTACAAGCTACTGCTTCTAACTGTAGAACTTGTTCTAAATAAGTTGAAATATTTTTTATATTGTATTCAATGTCAGTATATTTTCTATCAACAGTAATATCATTCATTATCGTTTTTGGAGAACTTCCGAAAAAATCTTCTAAAGCATAATCCATTGGTTTAGCTCCAGTAGTTTTTGATTCAAAAGCAAAACGATGATCATTAGTCACATCACCAACTTGATACATCGGAGAACGTTCTCTATCTGCAATTCGTTGTAATGTGTCAATGTCTTTTTTACCAATTACTAATCCCATTCTTTCTTGCGATTCATTACCTATTATTTCTTTAGCAGAAAGAGTAGGGTCACCAACAGGTAATTTATCTAAATCGATTAAACCTCCAGTTTCTTCAACTAGTTCCGTTAAACAATTTAAATGTCCGCCAGCACCATGATCGTGAATAGAAACAATAGGATTTACATCGCTTTCTACTAAACCACGAATAGCATTAGCAGCACGTTTTTGCATTTCTGGATTAGAACGTTGAATAGCATTTAATTCAATTCCTGAACTAAAAGCACCCGTATCTGCAGAAGAAACTGCAGCACCACCCATTCCAATTCTATAATTTTCTCCACCAAGAATTACAATTTTATCTCCTTCTTGTGGTTTTTTCTTTATCGCTTGATCTAATTTTCCGTAACCAATTCCACCTGCTTGCATGATTACTTTATCGTAACCTAACTTTCTTCCTTCTTCTTCGTGTTCAAACGTAAGAATAGAACCCGTTATTAAAGGTTGCCCAAATTTATTTCCAAAATCTGAAGCTCCGTTTGAAGCTTTGATTAAAATATCCATTGGAGTTTGGTACAACCATTTACGCTCTTCCATACCGTTTTCCCAAGGCTTGTTTTTTTCTAAACGAGAATACGAAGTCATGTAAACAGCAGTTCCTGCTAAAGGTAAAGAACCTTGTCCACCTGCTAAACGGTCACGAATTTCTCCTCCAGCACCCGTTGCAGCACCATTAAAAGGTTCAACAGTTGTAGGGAAGTTATGTGTTTCGGCTTTTATTGAAATTACTGAATCAAAGCCTTTCTTTTCGTAAAAATCAGGCTTATCAGCACTTTTAGGAGCAAATTGTTCCACTCTTGGCCCTTTTACAAAAGCAACGTTATCTTTATAAGCAGAAACAATATCGTTAGGATTTGTTTCGGATGTTTTTCTAATTAATTTAAATAAAGAAGTTGGCATTTCTTCTCCATCAATTATAAATGTTCCGTTGAAGATCTTATGACGGCAATGTTCTGAATTAGCCTGTGAAAAAGCAAATATTTCAGAATCGGTTAATTTTCTACCTAACTTAGTAGCCAAATTATTTAAATAATCTTCTTCTTCATCGTTTAAAGCTAAACCTTCTGATTTATTATAAGCAGCAATATCATCAATTTCCAAAATTGCTTCTGGTTGTATGTTAATGGTAAACATGGTTTGATTTAATGCGGTAAATTTTTCAGAAATCATTGGATCGAAATCTTTAAAATCTACATTACAAGTTTCAAATTCTTCAATTCTAATGATACCAGAAATTCCCATGTTTTGAGTAATTTCAACAGCATTAGTACTCCAAGGAGTAACCATTGCAGCACGTGGTCCAACAAAAAAATCCGTAAGTACGGATTTTTCTATTTTATGAGCGCTACCAAATAGCCAATTTAATTTGTTGATGTCTTCTGTTGAAAATTCGTTTTGCGACTGAACTGCAAAAACCTTGTTGGTTTTGTTCCCGAAGAAATGAATCATTGTATGTAGTTGTTTTTGTGTTGTTGTTTATAAAGTGCAAATTTATTCTAAAAAAACTGAAGTTCAAAAAAAACTAACTAAACTTAATAACAAAAAAAACTGCCATTTGTTAATGACAGTTTTAATTTGTTTTTTTTATTTTCTTCTCTTTGAAAGAATTTCCATGGTTTTAAATTCTTTCCCTTCAGCATTAATATCGAACATTTCCATTTTTTGATTATCAACATCAATATATGTAATTATTTCTTTTATTTTTTTTTCTTTACCTGTTGCTGGATCAATCATTGCTCCAGTAAAAGTAATTGAGTTAGTTGCTTCGTCATATTGACCACGAGAAACTAATAAACCTGTTCCCATATTGTCAGCCCAAGTTGCAATATATTCTTTAGAAGCATTGTCATAAGCTGTCATACCACGACCTTCAAAAGCCATTCCAAACATATTTCCTTTAAAAATACCTTCTTGATACTTACCATCTAAAATCATTTTGTAAGTTGCTACTGAAGTTGCTATTTGTGGTTCAGGGTTGTCTGGCATCCAAAAAGTCATGTCTGCATCCCAAATTCCATTGTCTTTTGCAAGCATTTCATGAGCTTTAGTTGGAGTTGCATAATCTGCCCAAGCTTTAGCCATTGCTGCTGAATCAAGAACAACTTCTGCTGTTTCAGTAGTTTCAGTTGTAACTTCTGAAATTGAAGTTTCTGCTTTTTCTTCGTTCTTTTTACAAGAAGTAATACTTAATGATGCAATAAGTATTGGTAAGATGATTTTTTTCATAATGTATAGTTTTTAGATTATGTTAATTTGGAAAGACGATAAAGTTATAAGCTCCCATATCGTATCCGGTTGTTAAATTTCTTGGTTTGTCTAAAATGTCATTAAAAGTTGAATAGGTTGAATTTGCCATTCCTTTAGCAGCAGAATCTTCGCCAATAATTAATTTGTTTTTACTAGTATCAAAAAAATCAGGTTTATTTACTGTTGAGTTAGTTGCAATAATACAATTTGTATAGTTTGCTCCTGTAAATTGATATTCTGGATGTGTTGTAAACTGGTTACTAAAATCAGCAAATTTAATTAAACAGTTATCAAATTTATAATTAAATACAGTTCCTTCTTTCTTTAAATTAATTGCAAAATTTGGTGAACCATAAATAATGCAGTTTCTAAAATCAGCTTTCGTTAAAGCATAAATTGCGCTTCCATCATAATCATCGATTAAAACAGATGTTTGATTGGGTTTTGGCCAATAATTTGCAAATGTACAATGTGTAAATTCATATGAACCTCCAAATGAACAGGCCAAACTAGTTTCGCCACAATTGTTAATAACTACATTTTTACCAACTATATTTCCTGTTCGTGCTAATAGCCCAACATTACTGCAATTGTAAATTTGTACGTTGGTTAAATCTAACGTTGGAGAAGCAGTTCCATCATTTCCTGAAACGAGCATCCCAACGGTTGCATTTTTTAAAGTTAAATTTGTGATGGAATTGTTTGTGCTTCCTTGAGTAAACCAAACTGTTCCCCATTGTCCGGGAACATCAGTATAAAGTGGCTCTAATCGATCGCTTTCAAAAATAACTTCATTTTCTAAGTCTTCAGTTAAAGAAGTACTTCCGTTTACTTGTAAAGAAGCAGTATTTGCAACGATTATTCCAGATTCTGCATGAAAATGCGCTCTAACTCCAGCGTCAACAATAAGCGTGCTCGCAGGCGGAACAGCAGCATAACCATAAATTACATAAGGTTTTATATTTGTCCAATGTAATTCGTCACCATTCATTGGGTCTGCAGGGTCTAAATAAAAGCCATAAATCTCATCAGAACCAATTGGTAGTGTTTCAGTAGTTCCATCACTAAATTTTTTAGGATATAAAAAAATAGCATCTTGAACTAAAGTTACTAATTCAACTTTTTGAAAATCACCATTAGTACCAAACTCAATATGATCTGTATATAAAAATGATGTTTCAGAATTAGAATAATCATTATAATCGATTGTTGTTTCAATAAAAATGAACATACTATCTTTGGCTAGTAATTCAACATTATTAAATACCCTACCAGGCATTCCATCTACCATTAATCGGTATTTAGAATTATTTCCTTCACCCAATTGAATATTTGGAATTGAAATGTTTTTATTACTTCTATTATACACTTTTAAGGTGTAAGTTGAAGATCCAATATTTGTAAATACGGTGTCTAAATAAACAGTGTCTTTAGAAAAACTTAAATTACCTGTACTTGGTTCAAAATCAAAATCTGAACGGCAAGAACATATTGTTAATACAACGAATGAGCATAATAAAAGGTATTTTTTCATCTAAAAAATGTTTTCGTAAATCTACTATTATTTGAAATATAAACGCTAAGATAAGTGTTTTTAGTATAGGTTAAAAACGTTTTGAAATTTGTATTTTTGCTTAAAATTGTACAAATGGATAAAACTAAAACTTTAAAATTTTTTAACGATTGGTGTAAAAATACGCTAATGGAGACTTTATCGATTGAATTTATTGATGTAGGAGAAGATTTTTTAACAGCTAAAATGCCTGTTAATTCAAGTGTTCATCAGCCTATGGGATTATTGCATGGAGGCGCTACAGTTGCTTTAGCAGAAAGCGTAGGTAGTTCAGCAACGATGCTTTTTTTAGATCCAGAAAAATTTGAAGTAAGAGGAATTGAAATTAGTGCAAATCATTTAAAAAGTAAAAGAGCTGGAACTGTTTTTGCAACTGCTAAAATTATTCACAAAGGCAGAAGTTTACACTTATGGGAAATTAGAGTTGTTGATGAGCAAGACCAATTAATATCTTTATGTAAGTTAACGAATATGGTTTTACCAAAAAGGAAAGTAAATGACTAATTTATTTGAAAAAGTAAAACATTATAAAGAACAAAATTTACCTTTTGTAATTTATTCAAAACCAAATTCAGACCAAACAATTGGGTTGTTTCAAAAGGATAATCAGTTGTATGGTTTAGATAATTTTGAAGCAAAAGGTTTTGTATTTGCTCCATTTGACCAAGGTTCTACTTGTTTTATTCCAAAAGAGTTTTCAGAAATAATTGTTGCAAAAAATAATTATGAAGTTGATGATTTACCATTTATAAATAACACTCTCATTGATGATGCTAATCAAAACCAGCAGTTTGAAGAATTAGTTGAAAAAGCGATTCAAAATATCAACTTAAATTTAACCGAAAAAATTGTGGTTTCTCGAAAAGAAACGGTGTCAATTGATTCATTTGATATAGAAATAGGATTTAAAAGAATGCTTTCTTTATATAAGTCTGCTTTTAAATATTGCTTTTTTCATCCAAAAGTAGGAATGTGGATGGGAGCAACTCCAGAACAATTTCTTAAAATTAAAAATAATAAGTTAAAAACAGTATCCCTTGCCGGAACCCGATTGATTAATGATAATGATGTGTGGGGAGAAAAAGAAATAAAAGAGCAACAATACGTAACTGATTTTATTGTTTCAAATATTATACAATATGTTAGTTCTGTCGATGCTTCAAAACCTTATACAATTACAGCAGGGAATATCCAACATATTAAAACCGATATTGAAGGAACTATTGCTTCAGTAAATGATTTAGAAGCAATAATAAAAACAATGCATCCTACACCTGCGGTATGTGGATTTCCAAAAGAACCAGCTAAAGATTTTATTCTAAAGAATGAGCAATATAATCGAAAGTACTATGCAGGTTTTTTAGGTGAATTGAATTTTTGTTTTGAATCAAATCAATCATTACTATCTGATTTATTTGTAAATTTGAGATGTATGGAATTAAAAGATACTACCGCTGAAATTTATATTGGATGCGGAATTACTAAAGATAGTAATCCTGAGAAAGAATATATAGAGACAAAAAACAAATCGGTAACGATGAAAAATATTTTAAATAAGTAATTCATGAAATTAGATATTTTAGCTTTTGGTGCACATCCAGACGATGTTGAATTAGGTGCAGCCGGAACAATCGCAAAAGAAATTTCTTTAGGAAAAAAGGTTGGTATCATTGATTTAACCAGAGGGGAACTTGGTACTAGAGGAACTCCTGAAATTAGAGATGCTGAAGCTAAAAAAGCAGCTAAAATATTAGGTGTCTCTATTCGTGAAAATTTACAATTTAGAGATGGTTTTTTTATTAATGATGAAAAACACCAACTTGAAATTATTAAAATGATTAGAAAATATAAGCCAGAAATAGTTTTATGTAATGCTATTGACGACCGCCATATTGATCATGGAAAAGGGAGTAAATTGGTTAGTGATGCTTGTTTTTTATCTGGTTTAACTAAAGTTGAAACAGAAGTTGACGGTATAAAACAAGAAGCTTGGCGACCAAAACAAGTATATCATTATATTCAATGGAAAAATATTGAGCCTAATTTTGTAGTTGATGTTACCGGTTTTATGGATAAAAAAATCAATTCAGTTTTAGCATATAGTTCTCAGTTTTACGATTCTAATTCGAATGAACCTATAACGCCAATTACCTCAAAAAACTTTTTAGATTCGATTACTTATCGTGCTCAAGACCTTGGTAGGATTGTAGGAGTTGACTTCGCTGAAGGTTTTACAACAGAGAGATATTTGGCTGTCAGTAGTTTAGAAAATTTGAAATAATTTATCAATTTTTTATTTGCAAAATAAAACTTTTGCCATATATTTGCACCCGTTAAACAAATGGTGATTGTAGCTCAGTTGGTTAGAGCATCGGTTTGTGGTACCGAGGGTCGCGGGTTCGAGCCCCGTCTTTCACCCTAATTAACGTAAAAGCACTGAATTTATTCAGTGCTTTTTTTATTTTAAAATGTTTTGTATCAACATTACAACACCTATAAAAAGAATTAAGATTAAAGACGTTTGCTTAAATCTTTCTTGAGGAATAAATTTTAAAATATATTTACCAATATAAGTTCCTACTAAACCAATGACAAACAAGAAAGGAACATAAATTAAATCGTGTTGATGTATGTATCCGTTTTTAAAATAAACAATTGTTCTTGTAAAGTCTATTGAAAAGTCAATTGCAGCTGAAGTAGCTATAAAAACACTTTTTTCTAGATTAAAAGCTGCCATAGTAATTCCTCTAATAGCACCTCCAGTCCCTAATAAACCTGCTGTAAACCCAGAAAGAGAACCGCCAATAATAGATTCTTTAAGTTCGGGTTTAACAATTAAATTTTTCTTAATTAAAAATAGTAAGCTAAATAAAGTTAGAAAAATACCCAATAAAATTTCTAAAATGTAGGTTTTTAAGTAATTTGATAATAACCCACCAATAATTACAAACAGAACCGATGGTACTCCAATGTTTAAAAGTAATTTTTTATCTAAACCTTTTCTAAATAATGCTATTTTACTAATATTACTCGATAAATGAAATATGGCAGTTAATCCTAAAACGGATTGGAAATCAAAGAAAAAACTTGCAATAGGAACAAAAAAGACAGAAGAACCAAAACCACCTATAGTTCCAGCAATTTCTGCTATCATAGCTAATAACAAAAAAAATAAACTAACCTTTTGAAACATTTTTTACTTTTTTCAAATATAGGAATAAAAAAAACTCCTATTTACGAATAGGAGTTAGTTGATAAAAAATCAATAATTCTGATTTTATAATTTATTCATATTGTTTGCTAAAGTTTCAATGAATTTACCAATTGGTCCTTTAATCATCATTGCCATCATTGGGTTAAACTCTCCATCAAAATCTAATTGAACTTCAGTTTTTTCAGTATCTAAAGAAGTTAAATTTGCCGTTAATGTAAATGGTAATTTACTTGAAGCAGCTCCTAAAACAATTTTTGAATGAGGTATTGCTTCTTTCTTTACCAATTTAATTTCAGGCATACCTTTTAAGCCAAATTCGAAACAATTTTCATCAATTACTTCAAACTTAGCAATATTCTCAGGCATTAATTTTTCAAAGCTTTTCACATCAGTTAAAGCATTAAATAAATATTCTGCTGATTTTTCTACAGTTACTTTTGGACTCTCTAAATTCATAATCTTATTTTTTCTATTATACTTCTACATTCCAAGTTGACGGACTCAAACGCCATTCTTTTAAAGCGTCAAACTCAGCATCATTGATGTATTTTTTATATACTGCTTGTTTTAGTAAGTTGTCATAGTTACTTAAAGTGTATACATCTATGTTTGCTTCTTTTATTTTTTCTACTGATACATCAAAACCATAAGTAAAAATAGCTGCCATTCCTTTTACAATTGCACCTTCATTTCTTAAAGCTTCAACTGCCTGAAGACTACTTCCGCCAGTACTAATTAAATCTTCAACTACTACAACCGATTGCCCTTTTTGTAAAAAACCTTCCACTTGATTTTGTCTTCCGTGTTTTTTTGCCTCCGGACGAACGTATACAAATGGTAGTCCCATTGCTTCAGCAACTAATATACCAATGCCAATTGCACCGGTTGCAACACCCGCAATAACATCTGGTGTACCAAATTTTTCTTCAATATGTTTAGAAAATTCTTCTCTAATGTAATTTCTAACCTCTGGAAATGAGAGAATTATACGATTGTCACAATAAATTGGTGATTTCCAGCCCGAAGCCCAAGTAAAAGGATTTCTTGGATTTAATTTAATTGCGTTTATTTGTAAAAGCAATTCGGCTGTTTGTTCTGCTGTGTTGTTGTTAAAAACCATATTGCAAATGTATAAAGTTTTTGTAAACGATAGGGCACTTTTTTTGACAAATGAAGTTCAAAAGGAGACTAATTTTCAAATTTTCTTGTTAGAAAGCATCGATATTAAGAAGTTGATTGTAAAAATGTATCAGAATAAAATTCAGAATGTTTTTTTATATCACCCTGATGAAAAACTAATTATGAAGACTTTGAAGGCTAAAATTCCAGTAGTAAAAGCTGGTGGAGGATTAGTGTATAACACTAAAGGAGAGATTCTTTTCATTTTTAGAAATGGGAAATGGGACTTACCTAAAGGTGGAACAGAAAAAAAAGAAACCATGGAAGAAACTGCCATGCGTGAGGTTGAAGAAGAAACTGGAGTTTCAGGATTGTCTATTTCTAATAAATTGCAAAAAACTTATCATGTTTTTAAACGCAATGGACGTTATAAATTAAAACAAACGTATTGGTATGAAATGCAATCTACATTTGATGGGATTCCTGAAGGACAAGTAGAAGAAGGAATAGAAAAAGTGGAATGGATACATCCAAATGATGTTCATAAAGTTTTAGAAAATTCTTATGAAAATATTAAATTGTTGTTTGAAGATTTTAAAGTTTTGAAATAAAAAAAAGCTTGAAATTTATTTCAAGCTTTTTTGTTTTTGAGAGATAGCTTCAAATTAATTTCATTTACTACTTTTCCCTTTTCAATAATATTAAGTCCATGAAAAAAGCTAATAGTTTGATAACCATATTTAAATAAAATATCTCCGCTTCCAAATCCAATAATATTAATATAAAGTGAAATCAATTCACTTAAATTTAAACCTATATTAGAAAAATTTTTATAAGCTTCATGTTTGTAATTTATATTTTTAATCTTAACTAATTCATATTTTTTATTAAACATTAAAAAACTTCCTTTCTTTTTGATATGAAGATAATTTTTATCAATTTCAATAATTTAAAAACCTTTTAATTCCCATAAAAACCTTCTAAAGCAGCAAACACCAACGACTAACATAATAAAACACGCAATATTGTTTTTTCCTTCAATTAATAAGTAGATTGAATCTATAGTTGATAGACTAAACACTCCAAACATTATGACGGATATTAAGCTGTTATTTGAAGCTTTCTTTATTGTTAATTTGTTTTCAAAACTAGTGAAAGTTAGTTCTTCACTTCTAAAATTAAATTTTTCTACCATTTTTTTACTTCATTCTATAAACAGGATATTGTAAATGTGCTTTTTCATAATAAGGCGAATGTTTATAAACCCAGTCTAATTGCCAAGCACCATTTTCTGCAAAAGCTTTGTCTTCTTGTTTTTTTGATTCAAATTCAGCTTTTAGTTTTGGGTCTTTATCCAAAATTTCTTTAGCCAAATCTTCAAAAACATAGGCAGAAAAATATTCTTTTTGTTGCAAAATAGGATCAAAGAAATTCCAATTGAAGTAACTATCTACAGCTTCTGGCTCTAATGTTTCCATTAAATATTTCACACCTAATTGTTGTGTGTTAATCATTAAATCGCCTTTTCTGAATTTTACTTTTTCTATAGTTTTTATCACAACAGTGTTATAATGTCCGTAATGTCCTTCGTATGGCGATTTTGAAGTTTCATAAGAAGCTATTTTATAACTTTCCACCTCAATTTCAGTATCGTTAGCTAAAGGTTGCATTTCAATTGCATTCAATTTTAATAAATCAATAATTGGCCATTGTGATTTTGGAACTACATAAAAACTAGGAATTGTAACTTCTTTTGTTGCTTTGTAATCGTTGTAAAACGGGATTTTTTTAGTAAAAGGCTGTTTTCTGTCGTAATACAAACGATCTTTTCCTGAAACAGCACTTGGTTTGTAATCTCCTTTGAATCCTTTAAAATCAATGTATGATACTTTAGAAGAGTCAATTTCCCATTGTAAAGGATAATTCATTCCGACTTTGTAATTTTCTAAATTTTTTAGTTTTAAAGCTTTAATTTTTAAATAATTAGCGTCTACATAGTTTATAGTACTTACCATATATTCATAGGTTACATGAACTCTATCTTTATAAGGTTTTAGCATGTGCGTTTCAGGAACCGAACCCAAAGAATTGAATAAAGTAGTGTAACCCGTAGCATAACGAGGCGAATCCATAAATTGAGCAAAACCATCATCTGGTTTATCGCCATGGATATTTACATAAGGAACGCTTTCAATTTTTTTCTTTTTCAAATCTTGCATTATTGCAGGATGCATTTCTTCTTTATAAAATGTTCCTAAATTCCCACCTAATCGTTGGTGTTGTGTTGCAATACACGTAAAAGTATACTGATAATCGGCTCCGTTAGAAACATGATTATCTACAAACATGTCTGGATTTACTAAATGATATATTTCTTGAAAACTTCTCGAATTTTTAGAATCGGACTTTATGAAATCTCTGTTTAAATCAAAATTTCGTGCATTTCCTCTAAATCCGTACGCTTCAGGTCCGTTTTGATTGGCTCTTGAATGTGAATTTCTATTCAAACTTCCGCCTATATTATAAATGGGAATTACGACTATAATGGTGTTTTTTGGCACTTTAATTTTAGAAGTTGCTAAATCACGCAAAAGCATCATACTTGCATCAATTCCGTCTGGTTCACCTGGATGAATCCCGTTATTGACTAAAATTACTGCTTTGTTCTGTTTGTAGTCAAAATTTTTGTTTTCTGAAAAAGTAACAATATGTAAAGGTTCGCCACTATCCGTTAACCCCATTTCTTTAATAGAAACCGATTCAAATTGGGTGTTTAAATTTTTATAATACGCAATACATTCCTCATAAGTTGTAGATTGATTGCCGTTTCCTTTTTCAAATGGTGTTTTTATGTCTTGAGAAAAAGCAACATAAGAAATTAATAAAACAAAGTATTTGATGATTTTCATAAGGTATTTATTATAAAACCAAAAATAAGCATTTTATTTATTTCATATTCGTATAAAATTATTTTATAATTAAATCAAAGACTATCTTTGCAAAATGAATAAGAATCCACATTCCACTAATTTACTTTTGAATCTAGGTATCGAAAGGTTAAATGAAATGCAAGAAGTAGCTGAAATGGCTATTTTAAATGAAAATAATGTATTACTACTTTCACCAACAGGTTCTGGGAAAACATTGGCTTTTTTATTGCCTATTTTTCAAACTTTTGAAGAAGAGATCAAAGGTGTTCAATGTTTAATTTTAGTTCCATCGCGTGAATTAGGTTTGCAAATTGAACAAGTATGGAAGAAAATGGGAACCAATTATAAGGTTAATATGTGCTATGGAGGTCACTCTATTGATACAGAAATTAACAATTTAAGTAATCCTCCGGCATTACTAATTGGAACTCCAGGAAGAATTGCAGACCATTTAGACCGTAAAAGTTTTGAAACAGATAATGTAAAAACATTAATTTTGGATGAATTTGATAAGTCTTTACAGTTAGGTTACCATGAAGAGATGTCTTACATCATTGGTAAGCTTGGAAAACTGAATAAAAGAGTTTTAGTTTCGGCAACTTCGGGTGTTGAAATTCCAAAATATACACGTGTTGTAAACCCAGTAGTTTTAGATTTTATTGAAGAAAAAGTAAGCAATACCAACTTAGACGTTAAAATTGTTGTTTCAAAATCTAAAGATAAAATAGATACTTTGTTTCAAATTATTTGCTCTTTAAATTCAGAAGCTGCAATTATATTTTGTAACCATAGAACAGCGGTAGAGCGCATTAGCGATATGTTATTATCGAAAGGTATCATCTCAACATTTTATCACGGTGGAATGGACCAAGATGAGCGTGAACGTGCTTTAATTCAGTTTCGTAACGGAAGTGTAAACTATTTAATTACGACAGATTTAGCTGCTCGTGGATTAGATATTCCAGAAATGAAACACGTTATCCATTACCATTTACCTTCTAAAGAAGACGAATTTACACATAGAAACGGTAGAACTGCTCGTATGCAATCTTCTGGAACAGCTTATGTTTTAACACATGAGACAGAAAAGAAAATGGACTATTTTGATTATGGATTACGTCGTTTAGATGTTTCTAATGCGAAATCATTACCAAAAGCACCAGAATTTCAAACACTCTATATAAGTGGTGGAAAAAAGAATAAAATCAATAAAATTGATATTGTTGGTTTCTTTTCTCAAAAAGGGAAATTAGAAAAAGGCGATATTGGTTTAATTGAAGTGAAAGATTTTATTTCGTTTGCAGCGGTAAAATACAGTAAAGTAAAAGACTTACTGAAAAATATACGCGACGAGAAAATGAAAGGGAAAAAATATAAAATTGAAGTTGCTCGAAAAGTAATGAAAAAAGAGGAAGAAGAAGACGAGGAAACACATCCAAAGTTTACTTCTCGTAAAGAAACGAATAGAAGATAATAAAGTGATTTTTCAAACATAAAAAAACCTCCGAATATTGGAGGTTTTTTTATGTTAAACTATTTTTTTTGAAATTTAAAATTATTCTTTAATTAGTTTTAGTGAAGCGTTTAAGTTGTTTTCGTTTTTAAGTTTTATAAAATAAATACCTGATTGGATATTTAAATCTTCCTCAATATTAGAAACATTTGAGTAAGTTTTATTAAAAATAGATTTTCCAGAAATATCAAAAATTTCTAATGCTATAGTTTCATAGTTTTCCGTAAAATTAATTTTCAAAGCCTCTTTTATTGGGTTTTGCTCTAATTTAATATTTTTTTGAAAAACAAAATCGCTTGTGCTTAGAGTTTCATTTAGCGTAAGTGTAGTTGCAGGAGTAGGTTGATCTCCACTTGTTCCACCATTTCCATTTACTGCATTTCCTACAAAATAAAAAGTAACAGCACCTGTACCAACTGAAGGAGCAGTCCATTTTGATGTAAAATTTGGAGTTACGCTTCTTGCATTGTGTTCAAAATAACTTCTACTACTTACAGGAATAATTTGTGCGTTTAATGAAGGTGTTGTAAAAGTACCTGCAGCTGCGTTGTTTGTAAGTAAAGCAGTTGCTTGCATGCCATATCCAGCTGGAGTTCCATTAGCACTTGTAATTTGAAAAGATAAATTATATTCTTGTCCTGGTGTATAATCTGTTACTGCATTTCCTCCGTTATCTGTAATATTTAAGGAGATTGAAGGAGAATAAGAACCTCCACTATGACAAGCTGTGCAGGTCGAACTCGAAACAGGGCTGCCAGTTCGATCTCCAAGACCATTTGCTGCAGGACCACCTGACCTATATTTTATGTTAGAATGATAATCTTTTGGTGCATAATAATCTGATGCTTTTTCAGCATTTTTAAAACTCTGAATTAGTAAAAATAAAATTGAAAGCAATGCGACAGAAAGTAGTTTTTTTTTCATAAAATTTATTTTTAATTATCCGATTCAAGTAAATATAATCATAATTAATTAAATTATAAAATAGCATTAGGAATTTGTTTTTCTGTTATGCTTTTCAAATGCTATTCTACAAGTTTCCATTCTTTATTCTGTTGTCAAATTTAAAAGGACAATTTTCTTCTTTAATTATTTTGTTTAGCAAAGCATTCGTCAATTCGGGGTCAAAAACTCGCTAAACTAATTCACAGTTTTATCCCAAGTAACTCTACCTAAAAATAATGCATTTTGCTTTTAAAAACATCTTCGTTTGATTTTATCTCGTTTGCAGCGGTAAAATACAGTAAAGTAAAAGACTTACTGAAAAATATACGCGACGAGAAAATAAAAGGGAAAAAATATAAAATTGAAGTTGCTCGAAAAGTAATGAAAAAAGAGGAAGAAGAAGACGAGGAAACACATCCAAAGTTTGCTTCTCGTAAAGAAACGAATAGAAGATAGTTTAACAAAAAAGGCTCTGCATAGCAGAGCCTTTTTACTACATAAGGTTTTGCAGCTAGTTATTTATCATTTTTCTAATTGTTTGTTAGAATATGTCTCATTAGTTTCTTGTAATTCAGAAATGATTTTTTCGTCTTTTTTTAATTTAGATTTAAGAGCAATAATTATTGGTGTGAAAATAAAAATTGCAATTATAACACCTAAAGAGAATATAGAAAAAATCAATAATGCTAATGATGTTTTAATCTCCCAAAATAATAAGGTAATGTTAACTTCATTAGTATTTTGAAGTGTGAATACAACAATCAATATAAGAGTTATAATTGTTAATATTAAATTAGTTGTTTGTCTCATTTTTTATAATTTTCTTAATTGAGTTCTTATTCTTTCTAATTTTTCTTTTCTTTTTTTTAATTTTATTTCTGTTATTTCTAATTCTTTCTTTTTAGATTTTAACTCTTCTTCATTGTTTTTAATTTCTTTCTTTAACTTTTCTATATCAGAAGATTTTTCATCAATATTGTTTTTTAAATCATCCTTTTCTTCAGTTAGTTTATTGATGCGTTCTTCAGTATCATTTATTTTTTCACCATAATATTTGGGTAAATAATACTTTATAAAACTATTTAATATTTCACTAACAGCGGCGTATTCATTAGGAAGTTTTTCTTTAGTTATATAAATACCATTACCGTTTCGAACAAATACTTTCATTTCAGAACCATTTTCATCTTCTACAATATGAGTGTAAAAATTTATTTCGTTTGAAGAAATTTGATTTACAGTAATTTCTTCTGCTGAAAGAAGGTCTTTGTTACTAAAAAAACCAATCCCCTTTAATTTAAAGTCATAATTATCTTTAAGATAATCTTTCCAAGCGTTCTTAAGTGTTTTTGGTTCTGGGTCAAGGTTTACTTGTATGCATGGTCGTTGAACTTTGTCGTAATCAATTGTTGTGTCAAATGGTTGTATTGATGATTGGGCATTAACCTGTACTGTTAACATATATATTGCCAAAAAAATAGCTGTTTGAATTGTTTTCATTCCTTACGTTTTTTACGATTTGTGTTTTAACTGCAAATTTATTTGTTTTAGCGAATTACATAAAGTTAAGCTATTATACATGAAAAACCTATTTAGTGCTTTAAATTGAAAACCTTTTGAAGAATTATTATCGCAAAGACAATTTTACACACGTACTTATTTTAGATACAAAAAAACCTTCTAATTTAAGAAGGTTTTTGTTTATAATAAATTAATTGTTTTTTAATTTTAATTCTGAATTTGACTGTCTCTTGTATTCTTTTGTACCGTAATGGCACCAAAAATGGCCAATAGAAAAGAAAAAGCATAAAACCCTTTCTCACTTGGAAGCATTGATGCATTCCACAAACCAATAATTAATAACGAAATAGCTAGAATCGTTGCAAACCAACAAATTCCATAATACAAATCGGTAACAGGAATGTTTTCTAATCTGTCTCTAACACTTTTTTGCAATGATACCACTGCAAATAGTCCAAACATAAGGATAGTAAAATAATATCCTTTTTCGTTAAGTAACATTTCGGCTCTAAATAGTCCCACTAAAAAGCCAACCATTCCAGCTCCAAGAGCAATCCAAGACGCTGCAATAAATGCATTTGATGGTTTCTGATTCATAGATTTAAGTATTTATTAATCATAAATATATTAATTTAAATATAAGAGCCAAATTGTTAGTAAAAATCTTATGATTTTATTAAGAATTTATTTTGTGAGAACTTAGAATTGTTTATCGTTTTTATAATTGAATTTTATAAGAAAATTTGAAATAAAAGCCACTACTAAAATTACTACAAAGGAATGTTATATGTTTGATTTAATGTTTCCAGTGTTCCAATTTATAATTAACTAAAGTAGAATCTTTACTTAACTCAATATATAAATTCTTTCCTTCCATTGGATCAATATTCCAACCATAATCAACCATGATTTCATAAAGAATTGTGTTAGGTTCCAAATCTTCATATTTTGCTGGTTCTCCTAATAAATCTGTTATTTCTTGATAAGTCATTTTTTTTTGTAAATGATTTTCTATAACATCATTTATCATACTTTCTCTGTTTAAATAAAATCCGTCTTCTCTATCATTCCACTTCAATTTATTGAACTTTTTTTCTTCAATTCCACATGAAATCATTAGTAAGCAAAAGAATGATAATAATATTTTTTGTTTCATAATTCTTTAACATAAAAAAAACTATTTACTGTCCACTGCAACTTTATAGGTTGGGTCTTCCATAATGTTTACATCAATTATGGCTTCTGCGTTTTTAAGTAAATCAATACAATCGCTACTCAAGTGTTTTAAATGTACTTTTTTACCAATTGCAGCATAGCGTTCTGTAATTTTATTTACAGCGTCAATAGCACTCATGTCGGTAATTTTACTTTCTCGAAAATCAATTATAATTTCACTTGGGTCGTTTTCTACATCAAATTTTTCAGAAAAAGCAGTAGTAGACCCAAAAAATAATGGTCCGAATAATTCGTAATGCTTTACGCCATTTTCATCTACATATTTTCTTGCTCTAATTCTTTTTGCACTTTCCCAAGCAAAAACTAAGGCCGAAATAATAACACCAATTAATACTGCTAATGCTAAATTATGTAATAAAACTGTAATTAATGTAACCACAAGCATTACAAAAATATCGTGTTTTGGCATTTTAGTAAATGCTCTAAAACTTGCCCATTCAAAAGTTCCTATTGCAACCATAATCATTACGCCTGTTAACGCAGCCATAGGTAATAATTCAATTACAGGTGCTCCAAATAAAATAATGGCTAAAATGGTTAATGCGGCAACAATACCCGATAATCTTGCTCTAGAACCAGACGATAAGTTAACTAATGTTTGTGCAATCATAGGACAACCACCCATTCCAAAAAAGAATCCGTTGGCAATATTTGCTGTTCCTTGTGCTAAACATTCACGGTTACTGTTTCCTTTTGTTCCGGTAATTTCATCCACTAAATTAAGGGTTAATAAACCTTCCGTTAAACCAACTGCAGCCATAATTAATCCGTAAGGAAGAATGACTTGCAAGGTTTCTAAGGTAAAAGGAATTTCAGGAATATGAAAAGGAGGTAAGCTTCCACTAACAGAAGCGATATCTACTACTTGTTTGGTATCTATGTTGAAAATCAACACCACAGCAAAAACTACTATAATTGCGACTAAAGAAGCAGGTATTGCTTTGGTAATTTTTGGTAAAATTAAAATAATTGCAATGGTTAAAGCTACTAATCCTGCCATAATGAATAGAGGAGAACCAGTAAGCCATTCTACTTCGCCGTTTACAACTGCTTTAAATTGCTCTAATTGCGACATGAAAATGATGATGGCCAAACCGTTAACAAAACCAAACATTACAGGTTGTGGAACTAATCGTATAAATTTCCCTAATTTTAGTAAACCCACTATAATTTGAATAACTCCTGCAAGTGCAACGGCGCCAAATACATAATCTAAACCGTGTGAGTTCATTAAAGCGATTAAAACAATAACAGTTGCGCCAGCACCACCAGAAACTAAACCTGGTCTACCACCAAGTATAGCAGTAACTAAACCCATTATAAATGCTCCATATAAACCTACAAGAGGAGGGAAGCCTGCTAATATTGCAAAGGATAAAGATTCGGGAATCATTGTCATAGCAACGGTTAAACCGGCTAGGATTTCGATTTTGTAGTCTACTTTTTGAGAGAAATCAAATAAGTTAAGTGCTTTACGCATTATAATTTTGGCTTTTAAAATTTAAAAGTGCAAAAGTAAGCATTTCAAATTTAGGACTAAAATCTTTACTTATTGATTACTGCTTTAGGAACCAATTTAGTAATGTCTCCACCATTTCTTAAAACATCTCTAACAATGCTTGAAGAAATATAAGAAGTACTTGCGGCAGTAAGTAAAAAGACAGTTTCTATTTTAGATAATTCTCTGTTAGTATGTGCAATTGCTTTTTCAAATTCAAAATCTGCGGGGTTACGTAAACCACGAAGAATAAAATCTGCTTTTTCTTTAGCGCATAAATCTATAGTTAAACCTGTATATGTAATTACACGAACTTTTGGTTCGTCTTTAAAAGATTCTTCAATAAACTTTTTACGTTCGTCAAGCGAAAACATGTATTTTTTTTCAGCATTTACGCCAATAGCAACAATAACTTCATCAAATAAAGAAATACCTCTTTTGATAATATCAAAATGTCCGTTTGTAATAGGGTCAAATGATCCTGGAAAAACTGCTTTTCTCATAATTTAATTATTTTAATGAGTCTATTAAATTTTGAATATCTACATGAGAATATTCTCCAATAATATAATTGTATTTACCTTTTTTATTAATGACTAAAACACCATAACAACTGCCTTTTTTGTCAAAAAAAGTTTTCAGGAAATAATGGCCTATATCGTCGTAATGGGTTTTAAAATCTAATATTTTTTTAGCCGCGAACTTGTCTGAGTAAACAAAAATGTTTCTGTAGTTTTTTACGTTTACTTTTGCATAAATTTCTTTTTGAAACCAAGAATATGATTTATCTAAATTAGAATAACTATCATAAGGACAATATGAGGTTGGCATTTTGTAATTAATGATAATATAGTCTTCTTTTTGCCAATTGTATTCGTCTTTAATCGACAGGATTTGATTATTAGGCAATATGTTTTCTTGTGAAAAAATATTTTCAGAAAAAAACACCAGAATAAAAAGTACAACTATCTTGCTCATAAGTTTATTTTAAAGCTTCTTCAATGGCATTTCCAAAAAGTTCAGGTAATGTAATTCCTCCTTCTCTTGCTTGTTGTGGTAAAATACTTTCGTTGGTTAAACCAGGAACAGTATTCATTTCCAACATATATGGTTCGTTATTAACAATGATAAATTCGCTACGAGAGAAACCTTTCATTTTTAATGTTTCATATGCTTTTTTTGAAACCAATTCAATTTTAAGTCTCAATTCTTCTGAAATTCGTGCAGGGGTTATTTCACTAGACTTTCCTAAGTATTTTGCTTCGTAATCAAAGAATTCATTTTCAGAAACAATTTCTGTCATTGGTAAAACGAGTGTTTTGCCTTTATAACTGATAACTCCAACAGATACTTCAACACCATCTAAAAAGCTTTCAATAATAATTTCGTTATCTTCTTTATAAGCTGTTTCAATTGCTGGTAAAAATTCTTCTTTGGTTTTTACTTTTGAAATTCCAAAACTTGACCCTGATTTATTGGGCTTTACAAAACAAGGTAAACCTACTTTGTTTAAAATTTCATCAACATTAATTTCATCTCCTAAATTCAAATAACAAGAAGTAGCAGTTTGAATTCCATATGGTTTTAAAACTGAAAGTAAATCTCTCTTATTAAAAGTCAATGCCGATTGATAATAGTCGCATGATGTGTGAGGAATTTCAAGTAATTCAAAATAAGCTTGCATTAACCCATCTTCTCCTGGTGTTCCATGTATGGCATTAAAAACAACATCAAAATTTATTTTAGAATTATCTATAGTAATAGAAAAGTCATTTTTATCAATTGGATATTCTTTCTCATCTAATACACAAGCCCATTTTTCTTTCAAAATATGAACCGGATAAATATTGTATTTCTCTGAATTTAAATTTGCACAAACAACACCACCACTGGTTAACGAGATTTTATATTCACTTGAATAGCCTCCCATTATTACTGCAACGTTTCTCATATAATTATATTTAATCGTATAACTACAAAATTACATTATTTATTCAAACTAAAAATCTTTTCGATTTCTTATATTTGCTGAAATATCTACAATTATGAGTATTAAAAACTTTTTAACGAGTAAAACATTTTTTATTCAATTGGCTATTGCTTTTGCTGTTATTGTTATTTCAGCCTTTTTATTCATGCATTTTTTAAGTTTTAAAACAAATCATGGTGAAGAAATGACAGTTCCTGATTTATCTAAAATGCAATTTTCTATCGCTGAAGAAAAATTAGCTGAAATGGGACTTGATATTGTTTTATTAGATACTGTAGATTTTAAAGATGACTTACCTCCATATTCTATTGTTGAACAAGACCCAAAAACGGGTAGTATGGTTAAAGATGGTAGGAAAATTTATGTAAAGTTAAACGCAGGAGAATACAATGAAGTTACGCTTCCAGAATTTAAAGACAAGACATACCGTCAAATTATTGCTAATTTAAATTCTTTAGGTTTAAAAGAAGGAACTAAAACATATAAGCCACATATTGCCAAAGATGTTGTTTTACAAATAACTAGTAAAGGGAAGAATTTAAAAAAAGGCGATAAAATAAAAAAGAATACTGTAATTGATTTTGTCTTAGGTGATGGAAAAGAATTATATGATGGAAATAATTTAAATAGCTCTTCAGATGTAGATTCTGAAGAAATAAATATTGAAGATGGAGAATAATAATGTAGAAAATGATTATGATGATGATTTGTATGAACATCATCGTTTTGAAGCGGGAAAAGGACAGTCTCCTTTACGTGTGGATAAATATTTAATGAATTTGATTGAAAACGCAACTAGAAATAAAATTCAGCAATCTGCTGCATCAGGAAATATATTTGTGAATGATGTTGCTGTAAAGTCAAATTATAAAGTAAAAGCAAATGATGTTGTAAGAGTTCTTTTATCACATCCTCCTTATGAAAACCTTATAATTCCAGAAGATATTCCGTTAGATATTGTTTATGAAGATGATCAATTATTGGTTGTGAATAAAGCTGCAGGAATAGTTGTACATCCCGGACACGGAAATTATACAGGAACACTTGTAAATGCTTTGGCATTTCATTTTGATAATTTACCAATGAACAGTTCAGAAAGACCTGGATTAGTTCATAGAATTGATAAAGATACTTCTGGTTTATTGGTAGTTGCCAAAACAGAAACTGCAATGACATACTTAGCTAAACAATTTGCCGATAAAACTTCTGAAAGAGAATACATAGGTATTGTTTGGGGAAATATTGAAGAAGAAGAAGGTACTATTGAAGGTAACATTGACCGTCATGTGAGCAATAGAATGCAAATGGCTGTTTATCCTGAAGGAGACAAAGGAAAACATGCTGTAACTCATTTTAAAGTTTTAGAACGTCTAGGTTATGTTACTTTGGTTTCATGTAGATTAGAAACAGGTCGTACACATCAAATTCGTGTGCACATGAAATACATTGGTCACACCTTATTTAATGATGAGCGTTACGGTGGAAACTTAATTCTTAAAGGGACTACGTTTACTAAATATAAGCAATTTGTAGACAATTGTTTTAAGGTTTTACCAAGACAAGCTTTGCATGCAAGAACATTAGGTTTTGAGCACCCTGTTACCAAAGAATTTATGCGTTTTGAAACTGAAATTCCTGCCGATATTCAAGAATGTATTGATAAGTGGCGTATTTATTCAAAAGCACAAACTATAGAAGAAGATTAAAAAATAGAGTTAAAGCAAATGGATTGTAACCTTATAATTCATTTGCTTTTAAGAATAAAAACACACTAAAAAAATTATTGTACATTTGCACAATAATTAGAGATGGAATTAAATATGAACCCCATCTCATTAATAATGAAAAAACAATCTACTTCATTATTAGTTGCCCACAATGGGAATTCATAAATAATTTATATGTCATTTAAATCATTAGGCTTATCTGAAGCCTTATTAAAAGCTATTAGCAAAAAAGGATATGAAACTCCTTCTCCAATTCAAGAAAAAGCAATTCCACCAATATTAGAAGGACACGATGTTTTAGCTTCGGCACAAACAGGAACCGGAAAAACAGCCGGATTTACACTTCCAATATTACAAATATTATCTCAAGAACCATCATTAAGAAACAGACCGGTTCGTTCATTGATTTTAACACCAACAAGAGAGTTAGCCGCTCAAATTTATGAGAATGTTCGTGAATATGGAGAATTCTTAGACTTACGTAGTACAGTTATTTTTGGAGGAGTAAATCAAAATCCACAAATCGCAACATTACGAAATGGAGTAGATGTTTTAATTGCAACTCCAGGTCGTTTATTAGATTTACAAGCTCAAGGTCATTTATCATTAAACAAAGTTGAAATTTTTGTTTTAGATGAAGCGGATAGAATGTTAGATATGGGTTTCCTTCGTGATATCCAAAAAGTAATGAAATTGATTCCTGCAAAGCGTCAGAACTTGATGTTTTCTGCAACTTTTTCAAAAGACATTAAAAAACTTGCGCATGGAATTTTAAACAATCCAGTTCAAGTTGATGCAACTCCCGAAAATTCAACTGTTGATGCGATTAGCCAGAAAGTATATCGTGTTGCAAGAGAAAAGAAAACAGGTTTAGCTATTAAATTAATTTCAGAAGGAAACTGGAAACAAGTTTTAGTTTTCACTGGAACTAAACATGGAGCAAACAGACTTTGTGAAAGTTTTGAAAAAGCGGGAATTACTGCTGCTGCAATTCACGGAAATAAAAGTCAAGGTGCACGTACAAAAGCATTAGAAGGTTTCAAAAAAGGAACTGTAAGTGTTATGGTTGCAACTGATATTGCTGCTCGTGGATTAGACATTCCATTATTACCGCATGTTATTAATTTTGATTTACCGAATATTTCAGAAGATTATGTACATAGAATTGGTAGAACAGGTAGAGCAGGAGCTAGTGGAGAAGCTATTTCATTAGTAAGTGCAGATGAAACTTCTTTTTTACTTGCAATTGAAAAGTTAGTTGGGTTAAAATTACCAGTTGAAATTGTTGAAGGTTTTGAACCAGATCCAAATGCATCTACAAAACCAATTAATAGACAACAAGAAGCTCGTGAGTTTAGAAAACAAAAACAAAGAGAATCTTCAAGTGCTAAATCAAATGCTCCAAGAGATAATTCATCTGAGAAAAAGAGAGTTTTTAGTAATAAAAGAAGATAAAGTAAAAATATTTACTCAAATAAGTAATATAAAAAAGCCCTTACTATTCAATTAGTTAGGGCTTTTTCAGTGTTTTTATATCCTGAATTTTCAAAAACTTCAATATTTGGCAAAGCAATTCAATTATTCAAAATAAATATCTTGTTTTGAGTCAAGATGAATCCATTTTTTATTACTGTTTAATTTAAATGATCCAATATGTTCTTTATTCCAATTCTCTGGATGAATTAAAGAAAGAAAATTTGTACCATCTTCTCTTAAATACAAATGATATATTTCACCAATTGCAGGTTCAAATGAAAATTTAGAATTGTAAACAATTTCATTCCATTCATATTCCTGCATTAATTTTTCATATTGAACTTTAAGCTCATTAAATTTGCTTTCAAATTCTTTATTTACGTTTCTAACACCTTTATTTTTCCAATCAACAATATCATCAATTTTTATTGCTGGGGCCCCAACATTTGTAGGATAAGCTAATGTATTTGCATTATATCCATTTTCTTCAGAAAAAACTATATTATCAGGAATTTTACTTTTCATTAGTATTTTTTAGAAATTAAAATTTTTTTAACCATTTTCATTTATGCTAAATTGAAATTTTATAATTTCAAAAAAACTTTATAAATTCCCA
Source organism: Flavobacterium sp. (assembly GCF_034111225.1). Taxonomy (GTDB): domain Bacteria; phylum Bacteroidota; class Bacteroidia; order Flavobacteriales; family Flavobacteriaceae; genus Flavobacterium. The sequence continues at coordinate 159,485 of NZ_JAWUXR010000012.1, forward strand.
ATTCATTTTAATAATTTTGGAATAAATCAATCTTTGTTTAATTTTTAAATAAAAAAGTTAAACAAAAATACAAAAAATATTTAAATAGAAAATAGAGTTTGAAATTAAATATGTTTTTTCCAGTATTTTTTTCCGTAGCTGCAAAAAATCTCTTCTTCTATATTTATATTTTTTATAGCAATTATACATACATTATCGTTATCGTCTAATGCTATCTTTGAATTATTTTTAAAGTCAGAAGAAGTAAATACTTCAGCATCATTAGCATATTTGGCAAAACATTCTACATTCATAGAATCCATAATAGTACCATTTAGCATATTAATGAAATACTGGTCTTTGTTAATTGCTACACGATTTTCTGCTATTTCATCAGATATGATTTCACCTTTAAATACTGAAATAACTTCATCTTTGTATATTTTTATTGCAGTATATAAACCCTTGCCAGCATTAGGTAACTGAGAGGTTTCTACATATAAATAATCTGCTTCAAGTGCAGAAATATGATTGTCTGAATGTATCAATAATGTTCTTCTTAGTTTTATGTTTCCAAATATAAAAAATCCTCAGCCTAATTAAAGATTGAGGATTGTTTATTTAGTAATTATATTTTTATAATTCTTCAGAAAAAGTATCGTGTTGATTAATATCTCCACTGTTATAGCCTTTCATGAACCATTTCATTCTTTGTTTAGAAGTTCCGTGCGTAAATGAATCAGGTACAACATGTCCTTGCATTTTACTTTGAATTGCATCGTCACCTACAGCATGTGCAGCACTTAATGCTTCTTCAATATCTCCAGCATCTAAATATTTTTTATTATGATATGCCCAAAGACCCGCATAAAAATCAGCTTGAAGTTCTAAACAAACTGAAAGTCTGTTTCCTTCTATTTTACTTTTTTGTTGTTGCAGTTGTCTTACTTTTCCAGAAGTTCCCATTAAAGTTTGAACATGGTGACCCACTTCGTGCGCAATAACATATGCAATAGCGAAATCTCCGCCTTTTGCTCCAAAACGAGTTCTTAATTCTTCAAAGAAAGTTAAGTCCATATAGACTTTCTTATCTGCGGGACAATAAAACGGTCCTGAAGCAGATGAAGCACCACCACAAGCTGTTTGAACTGATCCAGAAAACAACACCATTCCTGGTTCTTCGTAATCTCCTAAATTATTTTCAGTATATATTTTATTCCAAATGTCTTCAGTATCAGCAAATACAGTTTTTGCAAAATCACCAAGCTCCATCTCTTCAGCAGTAAGTTGCCTATCTTGAACTTGTTCTGTTTGCTGTCCTTGATTTAATTGTTCAAGAACAGGAGTAAGCATTTTAGCATTTTCGCCACCAAAAGCATTTAGTAATAAAATTACAATTCCTAATAATCCACCACCAGCAATTGCTTTGCCTTTTGTAGACATTCCTCTTCTATCTTCTACGTTGTCACTTTGTCTTCTACCTTTCCATTTCATAGTAAATGATTTTGTTTTTAAAGAGCAAATCTAACCCCTAAGTATACATCTGCTTGTGTTGAATCGTTAATTAATGCTGTTACAATAGAACCAGAACCCATAAAAAAGCCTCCTAATCTAAATCCGAATCCAGTTGTAAAATCTGAAACTTCATTTTGTGATAAGGGTAAAAAGATTTCATAATGTTTTCCAGCAAATCTTGGTGTAAGTGTATAAATGTTTTGAATGGTAGTGAAATCATTTTCAGAATCATCTGAAATTTTTTGTTGAATATAGCCTGAAACATACCATTTGTTATGAATGTGATAGTCTGCATATGCATTAATAACTGTTGGTAATTTTATTTTAAAGTCTTTATTAGAACTGGTTTTAGTTAAAAATCCACTACTAATTAGAACATCTTCAATTTCTGTGATACTTTCTGAACCATCAAACTGATTTAAGTTTAAACTATCAAAACCTTGAATTTCAAGAATATAATTGTTAGAAACATTATTATCAGACTTAAATTTCATTGCTCCAATATTTCGAACAGAAAGGCCTGTGTTTAATCTATAGCCTGATTTGCTTTTTGTTTCCTCATCCGCTTCATCCGCAATTTTTTCTTTCAATTGATAATTGAAACCAAAATCAACTCCAAAACCATTTAATCCGCCAGCAAATAATTGACTGTAATTAGAACTATCCGTGTAATTGTTTGCTAAACCTCCTGAATAAGAGAAATTTACGTTTGCATTTGCATTGCTTAATTCAACATTTCCAGCAACGTTAGTTACGTCACCTGATAATTTATCAACTCCTAAATTCATATATGAACCTGGGAACAATAATTTAAAAGTAGCTCCTGCATTAAACTTATGAATATCATTTTCAAAAATAGTTCTAGAGGCTCCTAATCCTATTTCTCCCCAAGTGGCAGCATTCAATCTTTGGTTGTAATTAGAATTAATTTGTGCAGTTCCAATAAATGAATTTGTAACAGCATCACCAAAATTAACATCTACATCAATTGCATTAACTTTAATATTTGCAGCAGAATTTATTAAAAACCCCCATTTTTTGTATTTCATTGCAAATGCAGGACCTTGTATAATTGCATCTAATCTAAAGTTTGCCGGTTCTGAACCTGTAAAGAATTTATTTTCGATATCTTCACCATTCAATAATTCTTGAAAGCTAATTTTGTTGTTAGAAACATTAGTACTAAAGTTAAATACATTAACTTCATAATTACCTGATAAGTTATTTAATTCTGCAGGGTTAATAGTTGCATTTAAAATTCCAACTCTTTTAGAAATATTAATTCCTGAAAAATGCTCTTGTGAATTAGCATAAAAACCTATTAAGGCAATTCCAATAAATGTTATTTTTTTCATATTTTAGTTTGTTGTTTCAGTTGTTTCATTTTCAAATCCTACAATGCTTTCATATACAGTATACTGTATACAAGAAATAAAAGGTATTGTGAATAATATTCCAATACATAGTCCTAATAAACCAGCTAATAAAAACAATATTCCGATTATTAATGCGCCTAAAATTGTAAAAGGAGATTTCATTACTAATTGAATACTTTTTTTAATTGCATTTCCAATACTTTGATTTGCATAAATTACAAGGGGTACAAATAAAATTGTAAACAAGGTAAATGAAATTTGAATTATAAAACTCACTATTTTTAAATTTACCATGTCTAATACTGTAGTTAAACTTGTAGTTACTACTGCAATTAATAATGAACCTATCACTAAATTTTTTAAATACCTTGAAGTATAAAAATCAAATATATTTAAAGTGGTAAATTCTTGATTTGTGTTTGCAAGATGACATAGATTAAAAAAACCAGCATTTAATGGAATAAATATCATATTTATTATCAGTCCACCTATTAACAAATAAGCGAGTAGTGTTGGGTTTTTATATAAAAAATTAGGGTCTTGTGAAATTTCCTTAAATTGTTCTAAAAGCGTTTCGTCTTGAATGGTCATAGCTAGTATTAGTCCTATTATCATTACAATTCCAAATACTAATATATATCCAAGACCAGCTTTCCATACCACTTTTTTATAAATAGCTAAACTTTTGTCTATTATAATTCCTAAATCAAGATCATAACCATTTTTAATTTGATCTTCAATCTTATTGTTAATTTCGTTATTTAATTTCATATTTATTATAAATTATTCCAAATTGGATCTGTTGGAGTTGAGGCTGTTAATTTAATAATTTCTTTTGTAACTGGGTGAATAAATTCTAAAGTTCTTGCATGTAAATGTATTCCGCCATCTTTATTACTTCGATCAAATCCATATTTTAAATCGCCTTTTATTGGGCAACCAATAGCAGTAAGTTGGGCTCTAATTTGATGGTGTCTTCCAGTATGTAGGTTTATTTCTAAAGCGAAATAATTATCTAGCTTTTTAAAAACAGTATAATCTAAACTGGCTTTTTTACTTTCAGGAACTTCTTTTGTATGTGCTTTTGAAGTGTTATTCTTTGGGTTTCGTTTTAAAAAATGAACTAAAATATCTTTCTCTTTTGGAGGTTGATTTTTAACAATTGCCCAATACATTTTTTTCGTTTCCCGATTCTTGAATGATTCGTTTAAACGAGTAAGTGCTTTACTTGTTTTCGCAAATATGATTATACCAGTTGTAGGTCTATCCAAACGATGAACTACACCTAAAAAAACTTCACCGGGTTTATTGTATTTATCCTTGATGTATTCTTTTACCACTTCAGATAAAGGTTTATCACCTGTTTTATCGCCTTGTACAATATCACCTACACGTTTATTAACCACAATGATGTGGTTGTCTTCGTGTAAAACTTGAAGGTTGTTTTTATTAGAGACTACCTTAGACATTTTGGATTTTTAGACTTGAACGAAACTTTGAAATCATTTTTACTATTTCAATTAATTGAAGACATAGTTTATCAGATTCTTCAATTGTAATAAAATTTAAATCAGTAGCAATTAAAATTTGAGTTTCTATTTCATAAGCTGAACCAATTGCAATTTCAAGAAATCTAGAAAAATCTTTATTTGAATTTCTAGAAGAACCTTCTGCAATATTTGATGGAATTGAGATAGATGCTCTTCGTAACTGATTTGTTAATCCAAATTTTTCTTCAGAAGGAAATTTAGAAGTTAGCAAATATATTTCAGAACAAAATAGTCTACTTTTCTGCCAAATAATTAATTCTTTAAATTGATGCATAATATTTTTTTCTAAAAATCTAAGAAGTCTAAAATGTCCAAATTAATATTGTTCGTTTTCATTTGGAAAATCAACTGACTTAACATCAGCTACATATTGACCAATTGCAGTTGTCATATCTTCATATAAGTTCATGTATCTGCGTAAGAACCTCGGACTAAATTCATGTGTCATACCTATCATATCATGTAATACAAGAACTTGTCCGTCAACACCATTTCCAGCACCAATTCCAATTACTGGAATAGAAATACTTTCGGCTACTTTTTTAGCTAAATGAGCAGGTATTTTTTCTAACACTAAAGCAAAACAACCTACTCTTTCAAGCATTTTAGCATCTTCAATTAATTTGTTTGCTTCTTCCTCTTCTTTAGCTCTTACCGTATACGTTCCAAATTTATATATAGACTGTGGAGTAAGTCCTAAATGGCCCATTACTGGAATTCCAGCATTTAAAATTCTTTTAATAGATTCTTTTACTTCACTTCCACCTTCTAACTTTACAGCATGTCCGCCACTTTCTTTCATTATACGAATAGAAGAACGTAATGCTTCTTTTGGATCTGATTGATAACTACCAAAAGGTAAATCAACAACAACTAAAGCTCTTTCACAAGCTCTAACTACTGATGAAGCGTGATATATCATTTGATCCAATGTTATAGGTAAAGTTGTTTCATGTCCTGCCATTACATTACTTGCAGAATCTCCCACTAAGATTACATCAATTCCTGCTGAATCTACAATTTTAGCCATTGTATAATCATAAGCTGTTAACATTGAGATTTTCTCTCCGTTTTCCTTCATTTCTACTAATGTTTTAGTAGTAATTCTTTTGTAATCTTTTTTGGCTACAGACATGTTTTCATAGTATTTAATATACAAAGGTATAAAATGATATTTTCTTTCCTATTTTTTATTTTGAAATGATTTATTCTATACATTTGATTAAACTTTAACCTAATGATTACCATACTACTTACTATTGCCGTTTTAGGCTATTTAATTGTTGTTTTAGAATCGCCAATTCGAATAAACAAAACGATTTCAGCAATTTTAACCGGTTCTTTATGCTGGATTGTAATTGCACTTTTTAGTAGGCAAGGGTCTCATGAAATTTCTGAAAAACTTACAAATTACTTTGGTGAAATTGCTGGACTTCTAATTTTTCTATTAGGAGCCATGACAATTGTTGAGTTAATTGATTTGCATAAGGGGTTTTCGGTCATAACGCATAGAATTAGAACAAAGTCAGTTTTAAAATTATTATGGATTATTGGTGTCATTACGTTTGTTTTATCAGCATTCTTAGATAATTTGGCAACAGCCATAATCATGGTTACGTTATTACGTAAAATTTTACCAAAAGGAAATATTCGAATGATTTTAGCTGGAGTAGTTGTTATTGCTTCAAATGCTGGTGGTGCTTTTAGCCCAATTGGAGATATTACTACAACGTTACTTTGGATAGGAGGGCAGGTAAGTGCTGTGGGAATTGCTTCTAAGCTATTTTTACCTTCTGTAATGTGTATTTTAGTTCCTTTAATTTTAGCGAGTTTTAAAATGAAAGGTTTTGCCGTTTTACGTGCACAAGTTTCTATGGCCGAAGCTAAAAAAGAAGAAAAAATGCGAGGCAGTGTAAGTGTATTCATTGCTGGAGTTATTGGTTTAATAATGGTTCCAATTATAAAATCGATTACAGGATTACCACCATTTATAGGGATTTTAGTTTCTCTAAGCATGGTTTCATTAGTATCTATAATTTACCATAGAAATAAAAACCAAGAAGAAAAAGACAGTTTTTCTATTGCTACTGCATTATCTAAAGTAGATATAAGTTCGATTTTATATTTCATGGGAATTTTATTAATGGTTTTTGCTTTACAAGAAGTGCATATTTTAACTCAATTGGCTGCATTTTTAGAAGAAACCTTGCCAAATAGAAATACTATGATTATTGCAATAGGTTTCTTGTCTGCTTTAGTAGATAATGGAAGTTTAGTTGCAGCAACGCAAGGAATGTTTAGTTTGCAAAATTTCCCAATGGATAACCAATTGTGGGAAATGATTGCTTTATGTGCAGGGACAGGAGGAAGTATGTTAATTATTGGTTCTGCATCTGGAATTGCAGTTATGGAGAAAGAAAAAATGACTTTTATGTGGTATTTAAAAACAATAACACCTTTAGCTTTAGCTGGTTATATTGCTGGAATTGTAACGTATTTAGTTTTAGAACTACTTATATTTTAATATATATATTATGAAAAAGTTTGTAGTTTTTGTTTTGTTGGTAAGTTTTACCTCTGTTTTTTCTCAAGAAGTAGAAGTAAAGCAAGCCGTTGATGACTTCTTCGTTGGTTTACATAAACGCGATACTATAATGTTTCAAAAAGTTTGTCATAAAACGATTAACATGCAAACGATAGGGAAAGACAAAGAGCAAAACGATATACTGATTTCTGATGATTTTAATAAATTCATGAAGTCCATATCTTCTATTCCTGAAAATGTAGTTTTGTTTGAAAAATTATTGGATTATAAAATTCAAATAGACGGCCCTTTAGCACATGTTTGGACACCATATGAATTTTATGTAAATGGTACATTAAGCCATAGTGGTGTAAATTCTTTTACGTTGTTTAAAGAAAAAGATGCTTGGCAAATTATTCATATTATTGATACGAGGAAGAAGTAGGTTTAGAGAAAATTAAACTATGAGTTTTGTACTTGTTGTAAAAGGCTTTTAACTTCTGTCATTATTAACATTAGAACTCAATTCTTATTTACAACATATAGTTTACAGTATGAATTTTTGACAAATTCATTTTCATCATTTCCAATAACGTCAATCTTTAGTTCAGCATTATTTCTGTCAAATTTGAATTTATCTGAAATTTTCAATTTGTTTGTTGAAATTTTAAAGAATTTGTCTTTACCAATTGTCCATTTACTTGAAAAATAGTGAAAAGCATTGTCACTACCTTGATAAAAATATCCATTGAATGTTGGTGATGAATTAATTATAAATGAACTTTTTAATTCTTCATTTTCTAGTTCCGTATAGTTATTACAACCTAAAACTATAATAATTGTTAAAAGTAATCCAAATACTTTCTTCATTTTGCTTTAGTGTTATTTAAACTCGGTCATTTTTTTAAAAGTATATGTATATTATCTAACAATCCGACATATTAACACTAATTGCTAAACCACCTTCAGAAGTTTCTTTATACTTAGTATTCATGTCTTTTGCAGTTTCCCACATGGTTTGAACCACTTTATCTAAAGGCACTTTTACATTTTTAGCATCGGTTTCTAAAGCAAGTTCAGCGGCGTTAATGGCTTTAATTGCGCCCATAGTATTACGTTCAATACATGGCACTTGCACTAAGCCTCCAATAGGGTCACAAGTAAGCCCTAAATGATGTTCCATAGCAATTTCTGCTGCAACAGTTACTTGTTCAGGTGTTCCGCCCATAGCTTCACACAACGCTGCTGCTGCCATAGCACTAGAAACTCCAATTTCAGCCTGACATCCGCCCATAGCTGCGCTAATTGTTGCTCCTTTTTTAAAGATGCTTCCTATTTCTCCGGCTGTCATTAAAAATCGTTTGATTTCTTCTTCTCCAGCTTCGTGGTTTTCAATTACTAAATAATACATTAAAACAGATGGTATAACACCTGCACTTCCATTAGTAGGTGCAGTAACCACTCTTCCTAAAGCAGCATTTACTTCGTTTACAGATAAAGCAAAACAACTTACCCATTTTAATATTTGCCTGAACTTAACTTCGGTTTGACGAATCATTTGCATCCAAGAATACGGATTGTCATATGGTAAAACACCAATTAAGTTTTTATGCATGTCATAAGCTCTACGGCGCACGTTTAATCCGCCAGGTAAAGTTCCTTCAGTATGACAACCTATATACATGCACTCAAGCATCGTATCCCATATGCGCATCAATTCATTGTGAATTACTTCTTCACTACGCATTGATTTTTCATTTTCATAAACGATTTCCCAAACTTTTTTGTTTTCTGCTTTACAATACTTTAATAAGTCTGCACCAGTTTCAGTAGGAAATGGGAATGTATGTTTTATTTCTTCGTTTTTTGCAGAATTTATAAGCTCTTCCTTTACCACAAAACCACCACCAATAGAGTAGTAAACAACTTCATGTTCCTGTGTATCGGTATATGCGGTGAATCTTATTCCATTAGAATGAAAGGGTAGAAATTCTCTATTGAAAACAATGTCATTTTCAAAATCAAAAGGAATAATGATTTCTTTACCTAAAAAAATTTCTTTCTTATTTTTTATTGCAGTAATAATAACATCAATACTTTCAACCGGAATATATTCTGGATCAGCACCACTTAAACCTAACATTACTGCTAAATCTGTTGCATGTCCTTTTCCAGTTAATGATAATGAACCGTATAAATCAACTTTCACTCTATTAATAGAGTCAATCAAGTTTTTTTCACGCAATTCACCTAAAAATCGTTCGGCACCACGCCATGGTCCTAAAGTGTGAGAACTTGAAGGGCCAACACCAATTTTAAGCATATCAAAAACCGAAATACATTCCATAACTATTGTTTATACTTACAAAGATAGGAGAAAGTTTTATAGTTTAGAAGTTTATTAGTTTAAGAGTTTATAAGGTTTGGAGAGACAGTATACCTAAAACCTAATTTCTAAACCAAAAAAATGTCATCTTGTCATATCTTTTTACTTAAAACTGACAATTTTTAACACTTAATACGCTTGGCATAATACTTGACTTATGAATGTTAAGTTTTAAAAAACGAAATTAAAATACACAAATAAATTAAGATTAAAGTTATGAGTAAAATTATTGGAATCGATTTAGGTACAACCAATTCTTGTGTTTCAGTTATGGAAGGTGGAGAGCCTGTTGTAATTGCAAATGCAGAAGGTAAAAGAACTACACCGTCAGTAATTGCATTTGTTGAAGGAGGAGAAATCAAAGTTGGTGACCCTGCTAAAAGACAAGCGGTTACCAATCCTACAAAAACGATTGCTTCTATTAAGCGTTTTATGGGAAACAAATTTACAGAAAGTGCTAAAGAAGCATCAACTGTTGCTTACAAAGTAGTTAAAGGAGATAACGACACACCACGTGTTGATATCGACGGAAGATTATACACTCCACAAGAATTGTCAGCTATGACTCTTCAAAAAATGAAGAAAACTGCTGAAGATTATTTAGGAACTACAGTAACTCAAGCGGTTATTACTGTTCCTGCATATTTTAACGATGCACAACGTCAAGCTACTAAAGAAGCTGGTCAAATTGCAGGTTTAGAAGTTATGCGTATTATCAACGAGCCAACTGCTGCGGCATTAGCTTATGGATTAGACAAACAAGGAACTGATCAAAAAATTGCAGTTTATGATTTAGGTGGTGGTACATTTGATATTTCTATCCTTGAATTAGGTGACGGAGTTTTTGAAGTATTATCTACTAATGGAGATACTCACTTAGGTGGTGATGATTTTGACCAAGTAATTATTGACTGGTTAGCTGGTGATTTTAACACTGCTGAAGGAATTGATTTACGTAAAGACCCAATGGCTTTACAACGTTTAAAAGAAGCTGCTGAAAAAGCGAAGATTGAATTGTCTTCTTCTGCTCAAACAGAAATTAACTTACCATATGTAACTGCTACAGCTACAGGACCAAAACACTTAGTACAAACATTAACTAGAGCTAAATTTGAACAATTAGCAGCTACTTTAGTAAAACGTTCTATGGAACCAGTTGCTAAAGCATTAAAAGATGCAGGTTTATCTACATCTGATATTGATGAAGTTATTTTAGTTGGTGGTTCTACTCGTATCCCAGTTATCCAAGAACAAGTTGAAAAATTCTTTGGTAAAAAAGCATCAAAAGGAGTTAATCCTGATGAGGTTGTTGCAATTGGTGCAGCTATCCAAGGTGGAGTTTTATCTGGAGATGTAAAAGATGTATTGTTATTAGACGTTACGCCTTTATCTTTAGGAATTGAAACAATGGGTGGAGTTATGACTACATTAATTGAGTCTAACACAACTATTCCAACAAAAAAATCACAAATATTCTCTACTGCCGCGGATAATCAACCAACTGTTGAATTACACGTTTTACAAGGTGCTAGACCAATGGCTGCTGACAATAAAACAATCGGTCGTTTTAACTTAGATGGTATTCCACCAGCAGGTAGAGGAGTTCCTCAAATTGAAGTTACTTTCGATATCGATGCAAACGGAATCATTAAAGTTTCTGCTACTGATAAAGGAACTGGAAAATCTCACGATATTCGTATCGAAGCTTCTTCTGGTTTAACAGCTGAAGAAATTGAAAGAATGAAAAAAGATGCTGAAGCAAATGCTGGAGCTGATAAAATTGCAAAAGAAAGAGTTGAGAAATTAAACGAAGCTGATGCAATGGTTTTTCAAACTGAAAGCCAATTGAAAGAATTAGGTGAGAAATTATCTGACGAACACAAAACAGCTATTGAATACGCTTTAACAGAATTAAAAATGGCTCACGAATCACAAGATTTACCAGCTATTGATACTGCTTTAGCAAATGTAAACGCTGCTTGGAAAACTGCAACTGAAGCTATGTATGCTCAAGGTGAGCAAGGACAAGCTCAAGACGCACAACCACAAGGTGATGCATCAGGGGATCAAACACAAGATGTTGATTTTGAAGAAGTAAAATAATTTACAACTTACAAATAGTTTAAAAAACCGAATCAGAAATGATTCGGTTTTTTTATTTTTAAAAGGTTAATCACTTTAGTTTTTTTGTATATTAGAACCATAAATTTAAACTATTATGAAAAACTTTGTGTTTCTATTTTTGCTATTATTTTTTTCAACTCTGTCATTTGCTCAGAAAGGGAAATCAAAATCTGCTTCAAAAAGTGTTGTACTATCAAAAGCGGATAATATTTCTGCTGAAATTATAACAGTAAATAAAGATAAAAAACTGGTTCTTTTTATTAAAGGTGTCTCAATAGACACTTTAGAAGTAAAGAAAGCTATTCCAAGTAATTTTAAACCTGAAAATTTTATAATTAAAGGTTTTACTGCTAATGGAAAGAAGTTTTATCATGTAACATGGAAAGAAAAAATCAATTCAGTTACTAAGTTGAAAACAGAAACTGGTCTTGTATCTGAAGATCAAATTTGGGATGTAGAAACAAAAACATTATTATTAGGTAACACGCATAAAGCTTTGAATATTAAAGAAAAAGTATTTTTAGATAAAAATAAAACGGCCTCTCACGATGTTGAAAAAAACAGAAAAGAAGGTTTTGATTTTGTTTTAAATACTGACGGTTCTTTTAATTTAAGTACAAAAACTCAAAACAGTATTTATGTTTACAATACCGAATCTAATAAGTATGTTCTTAAATCAGCACCAAGTTCAAAATCAACTTCTAAAAAGAGAAGATAAAATATTTTTTTTTATAAAAGGAAACCCTGCAATTGCAGGGTTTATTGTTTTACTTCTATTCAATTTGCCACTCAAAATATTCTTCTTCATTTGAAAGAACTATTCTTTCTGACTTTCCATTTATAATTTTCCAATGTGCAGAATATGTTCCGGCACCATCTGAAAAATATGCGAATAAAATATAATAATCTTTCTTTTTTTTGAGTTTGAATTGAGTTTCAAAAAGTTCTCCAGAAAAGCTTGGGTTGAACATTTTTGAAGTTTCTAATTTGATTACATTATTATTTATAATTACTTCTAATTTTGTTAATTCATTTTTTGGAAATTCTATTCCTCTATCTGAACCATACCATTCTTGATTATCAATTTTACATAAATATTTCAATTTATTTTGTAGACAAAATTTATACGTATGGTTCTCTTTTATAAAATTTTGAATTTCCCAATTTAGGAAAGCTTTTTGGTCGAGCTCTATACTACCATTATTTTGACCAAATATATTTGAGATAATGAAAGTAAAAAAAATAAATATTTGCTTTTTCATAGATTTTAATTAAAGAATTTTCATCTATTCATCTATTCATCTATTCATCTCTTTTATTCAGTACCTTTTGAATACTTAATGACAAAATGATTGTCAATAAAGCGCCGATAAAGTTCAACCATAAGAAACTTACTATGTCTAAATAGAAAATATAGAATATAGTAAGTTGACTGATACAAGCCGATATAAAAATAGCTTTTGCTTTTACATACTTTATATAAAACCCAACTAAGAATATTCCTAAAACTGTTCCGTAAAATACAGAACCAATAATGTTTACCAATTGTATAAGGTTTTCAAACAAAGAACTAATACATGCAAAACCAATTGCAACTAATCCCCAAAAAAGAGTGAATAATTGCGTTGCATACACATAATGTTTATCTGATTTTGTATCGTTATTTCGTTTGTAAATATCAATTGTCGTTGTGGCTGCTAATGAATTTAATCCGGAAGCACTTGAAGACATTGCTGCACTAAAAATTACCGCTAATAAAAGGCCAAGTAATCCTTTTGGTAAATAATTAATGATGAAATAAAGAAATACATAATCTTTATCATTTGTTTCTGAACTACTATCTGCTTTATTAATTAGTACTTTGGCATCTTCTCTTAATTCTTTTTCTTTCTGATTTAAAACAACTATTTGCTTTTTTAATGTTGGGTTATCAAACTCATTGTATTTGTATTGCTCAATATATATTTGATTGACTACTTTTTTCTCTTCATTAATAAATTCTAATTTCTTTTCTAAAGCTTGATATGATTCTTTATATTCTGAATTGTTTACTTTAGTAACATTATTTGGATTAAAATGTAGAGGTGTACTGTTGAATTGGAAAAAGACAAAAACTAAAACACCAGTCAGTAAAATAAAAAACTGCATAGGAACTTTTAGAAAACCATTCATGATTAATCCCATTTGGCTTTCTTTTACTGACTTTCCTGATAAATATCGACCAACCTGCGATTGATCGGTACCAAAATAAGAAAGCATTAAGAAAAATCCACCAGTTATTCCACTCCAAAAAGTATAACGTGTTTCTGGATTATAAGAAAAATCTAAGATGTCCATTTTTCCATTCGCACCCGCTATATGTAATGCTGTTGTAAAATCTAATTCTGCAGGCAAGTAATTTAGTATAAGAAAAAAGGTAATGAACATTCCACTGATAATTACAAACATTTGTTGTTTTTGTGTCATGTTTACTGCCTTTGTTCCACCAGTTACTGTGTAAACAATAACCAATAATCCTATAACTACATTTAGTAGTGTTAGATTCCAACCTAATAATGCCGATAGAATAATTGATGGCGCATAAATGGTTAAACCAGTACCTAAACCTCTTTGAATAAGAAATAAAATAGCTGCTAATGAACGCGTTTTAACATCAAAGCGTTGTTCTAAATATTCATAAGCGGTATATACTTTAAGTTTATGGTAAATAGGAATAAATGTATAGGCAATAACAACCATTGCAAGGGGTAGTCCAAAATAAAACTGCACAAAACCCATTCCGTCATGGTAAGCCTGACCAGGAGTTGATAAAAATGTAATTGCACTGGCTTGCGTTGCCATTACAGAAATTCCAACAGTATGCCAAGGCGTTTCGTTATTGTCTAAGATATAGTCTTTTACATTAGCACTTCCTTTGGTTTTATAGGCTCCATAAATAACAATAAAAAGTAGGGTAGAGGATAAAACAATCCAATCTAAATATTCCATTTAAGAGAAAATTTCCATTAATAAATAAAAAACTAAAATATATAATGCATTTAAGAGTAAAACTAAACTATAGCTTTTTTTCCACTTATGTTTTTGATTTTCCATACTTTTATTCTAATGCTATTATGTTTGCCAATAAGCGATAAGCTCCACTAACTCCTTCTGGAAGTTCTCTAAAAAAACTTAAACCTGTATAAATATAATTTCCTTTCCCATATTTTGCAATAAGTAAAGCACCTTTTTTATTAGATTCGCCATCATCATGTGAGGCTAAAATAGGAATAAATTTGTTACTCCATTCAGATGGATAATATAAACCTTGTTCTTGAACCCAATTTTTAAAATCTTCATCTGTAATTTTATTTGGTTTATTAAGTACTTGATGATTTTTACTTAAAAAAGTAACAGGCGCATTTTCATTGGTAACTCTATCTCTCGAAATTTTCAAGTCATACGGAGCTATTTCAGTAGTTACCATATTATTAGTTGTGTTGTATTGGACAATTAAATTTCCTCCATTTTGAACATAATCAAATAAGATTTTGTTCTTGTATTTCAACTCTTCAATTACATTAAAAGCCCTAATTCCAAGAATTACCGCGTCAAATTTTTGTAAATTTTCAGGTGTAAGTTCATTAACATTTAAAATCGTTACATTATAATTTAAATTTTCTAAATTTTTAGCTACTTCATCACCAGCGCCCATTAGGTAACCAATGTTTTTTCCTTTTGTTTGAATATTTAGTCGGACTATTTTAGCTTCAGAATTTTCAAGAATAGTTTGTTTAGGAATGTGGGCGTAATCAATTTGCACCAATTCATTTGTAAATTCTTTACCTTCAATATTTGCTATAATATTAAGAGTTGAAGTTATTTCTTTTTCAGATGGCGTAATCTTAAAAACAATTGTTTGTTCTTCGTTTTTAGAATTTATTGAAAAAGGAATTTGTTTTGGAAAAATAGTCCAATTGCCATTCGCTTGGAGATTTACAAAACCCGATACATTGTCTTTATGCGCTTTAATTTTTACTTTGAACTCTTTCGCTTGGTTGGTGTTGAAAATAGTTACTTTAGACAAAGCTTCTGTTGTAACTTCAGGTAGAATTGTAAAAGGCATATAGGTTTCACCATTTTCAGGCATGTTCTTTTTGTACATTAAGTTTTTAACGAATTCTATAACTTCACCTTCGATTTCTAGTTTAAAAACAATTGGATATTGCAATTCTTCTTGTGGTAAAATTCGAATAGATTTATTGCTAACACTATACATTCCAATCGTCGCTTTTTCTTTCAGCCAAAATAAATTAGAATAATCAAAAGTGCTTGGTACAGTATTCTTGTCAACAGTAAAACTAAAGTTGGTATTGAATTTTAATACTTCATTCTTTAAAATTTCATTCGAATTAAAAACGTTTACAGAAATTAATTTTGCATTCGAATTACTTCTGTTTGTAGCTTCAAAATTTATGGTGAAATTTTCTGATTTCGTAACTGATTCATGATTACTTACTGCTTCTAAATATAAACCACTACAAGCTTCTATAATTAATAAAAGCTGATTCTGCTTTATTGTTTTCCAATGATTATCTTTCAAATTTGAAATTAATCGATAGGCTTTTATAAGTTCTGGAATATGAACTGAAGGATTATTAAAGTTGAAATTTGTTTGTACTTTATTCAAAATTGCTCCAATTTCTTTTCCGCCTTCAACACGATTCCACGAAGTGTCTATACCTTCAAAAATATTTCCAGAAGTTGGCATTGTTCCTTTTAAAAGTTCTAGATATTCAGTTTCACTTCCTCTAGAGCCAGTTGTTCCAAAACCCTGACATTTATGTTGACTTCTACTTAAAGCGGCTATTTCATAATTGCTTAATCCTTTAGGAGCGAAATAAACATTCGCATCTATAGCTACTAAATTTGATTTATCGGCTTTTTCAAAATTTTCTTGACTTCCGTAAAACCACCATGAAGTATTGAAGAAAACTCTTTTAGGCTTTGTTTTTAAGACTTCGTAAGCTTCTAAGCTTAAAATTGCTGATGCAGTATGATGACCGTGAGTTGTTCCAGGGGTTTTATGATTAAATCGATTGATGATAATGTCGGGTTGAAAAGTTTCAATAGTTTGTATTACATCTTCTAAAACTTGTTCTTTATTCCAAATGGTAAAGGTTTCATTTGGTTCTTTAGAATAACCAAAATCATTTGCTCTTGTAAAAAATTGCTTACCACCATCAATTCTTCTGGCAGCTAATAATTCTTGGGTTCGTATTGCTCCTAATTTCTCTCTTAATTCGTTACCAATTAAATTTTGTCCGCCATCGCCTCTTGTCAATGACAAATAAGCCGTTTCAGCATGATAATGATTAGAAAAATAAGATATTAAACGAGTGTTCTCATCATCAGGATGAGCTGCTACATATAATACTTTACCTAGAAAATTAAGTTTTTCAATTTGATGGTGTATTTCATTTGAACTCAGTTTTTTTGGAGCTTGAGAAAAGCTTTTAAAACCAATAAGTAAAAGTAAAATTAGCGTAAATTTTTTAATCATAGTATTTGTATTGTATCCAAAAATAACGAAATAAAAAAAAGGAAGCTTTTTCAACCTCCTTTTTAACATTATTTTAGATATTGATTACTTAATCTGTATGTTCCTCAAGGTTTCTTTCTAATTTAATTACAGAAATTCCCTTTTGCATCAATAAATTATTAGGATAAGTAATTATACCTCTTTCTTTGGTTTTCAATAAAATATAAAATGCTTTTATATCTTCAATTTCACCTCGGATTGGATAATCTTTATCATGAATTTCTATAATGTCTCCAATTTTGAATGGATAGGAGAAAAATATTATGATTCCGGAAGTTATGTTACTTAGAATTGACCATTGAGCAAATGAAGCAACTCCAACAACCGTAAAAATTGATGAAATAAAAAGGAATATTTGGTCTTTTTTCACTCCCCAAATAATAATAATCGAAATGAAACTTAAAATGCCTAAAAGGATATTTATGTATTTAATTACTAGATTGGTTCTATGTTCTAGAGTATCATTTAAAGAAGCATATTTTTTTATTGATTTAGCTACTATAAATTTTAAAAGTAAAAAGAAAACAATTACTCCTATTGAAAGTAATTCTTCATGCAAATATTGATTTTCAATAATTTTAAACATATTCTATTAATTTATCATATACTTTATCTACAGGCATTCCTACAACATTTGCATAAGAACCTTCAATTTTTGAAATGGCAATTAAACCTATCCATTCTTGAATTCCGTACGAACCTGCTTTGTCAAATGGTTTGTAATTGTCTAAATAATAGGTAATAGCTTCGTCAGAAATCTCTTTGAAAGTAACTTTAGTAACTTCAAAAACAGTTTCTGTTTTTACACTTGTTTTAAAACAAACAGAAGTAATTACTTCATGTGTTTTACCTGACATTGATTGTAACATTTCAAATGCATCTTGATAATTTTTTGGTTTACCCAATGCTTTTTCTTTATGCCAAACAATTGTATCACTAGTAATTAGGACATCATTTACATTTAAATGAGTAAAAGCAGCAGCTTTTAATTCGGCTAAAAAATTAGTGATTTCTTCAGCTCTTAAATGCTTTGGATAGACTTCTTCAACTTCTTTTAATTGAATTGTAAAATCAATGTCTAATTCCTTAAAATATTGTTGCCTTCTGGGTGAACCTGAAGCTAATATTATATTTTTATGTTGTAATTTTTTTCTAAGCATTTGTCAAACAATAATTTACCACAAGAATTGAAATGATTCCGAAAAACAAAATTACTTTTAAAACTGTACTTAAATGATGAAATTCTGCTTTTGTTTTTGCAGCTATTATTTTAATTGCGAAATAGAGTAGTGGTCCAACAATTAAAAGCAAAGCATAATATAAAACATAATCAAATTGCAATAAATTCTGATTCAAATAATAAAGAAACAAACCAATTGATAATAAGACAATTACAAAAAGAAGTTTTGTTGTTTTATTAACTCCTAAAAGAATTGCTAACGAATTAACACCAGAAGCTTTATCGCCATCCATGTCTTCTAAATCCTTAACAATTTCTCTCATAAAGTTAATTATAAAAGCAAAAATAGCATAGTCTAATAAAATACTGAATATTTTACTCATTTGCTCTTGATTTCCATCGTGAATTGCCGGAAACAAATCGAACATTCCTAGAATTAATAAACTCAGTGATAGAATGACTGAAACTACTATATTTCCAACAATAACAATATGTTTTAAACTGGTAGAATAAATATATAATAATGCTGCAATTAAGATAAAAATGGTAGCAAAGCTTGGTTTTCCAATGATATTTGAAAGATAAAAACCAATTCCAACACCAATTAAATTAAACACAACATATAAATTATAAGCCATAGCTTCTGAAATAGAAACACCTACAATTCTAGACTCTGGTTTTGCAATTTCATCATTTTCTTGATCTATAATATTATTGATAATATAACCTGCTGCCGCAATACAAACAGTCGATAATACTAAAAGGGCAAATTGAAAATCACTTAATGATAAATAGTTTTCGGTAATTTTTTTTAAAAAACCATACCTGAAAATAATTTGCATAAATGCAATCATTAGTAGGTTTTGTATGCGTATAAGTTTTAATATTTTCATTTTTTATATTCTAATTTTCTTGAAGCTTATTTTCATTTTTTCCTAATCACTAATTAATCATACTTAGCATCAAAGTGCGACATCCACTTACCTTGTACTTTCATTACTTGTTCTATTACGTCTCTTACGCAACCTTTTCCGCCATCAATATGAGAAATGTAAGTACTTATTTCTTTAATTTCTGGAGCAGCGTTTTGCGGGCAAGTTGGTAAACCTACTAATTTCATCACATGAAAATCAGGAATATCATCGCCCATGTATAAAACTTGTTCTCGTTTAATGTTATACACATCAATGAATTCTTCAAACGTTTCTACTTTATTTGGAACACCAAGATGAATATCGGTAATTCCTAAATTGCGTAAACGCACACGAACACCTTCATTACTTCCGCCAGAAATAATACAAACGGTATATCCATTTTCTACAGCTGCTTTCATCGCATAGCCATCACGTATATTCATATGACGAAGCATTTCTCCAGTTCCTGTTACGTGAATTGTCCCATCGGTTAAAACGCCATCTACATCTAAAATAAATGTAGTGATATTATTCATTAATTCTTTATAGCTTTTTGACATTTTGTATCGATTGTGTTAATAGTTTATAAAGCTCTTGATAATTTGTTTCTTGTAAAAATTCAAGATGCTTGTTAATTGTTTTGGTATCGTTTCTTAAAGCCGGACCCGTTTGCGCTGCTTCAGGTTTTAATGTTGTTATTTTATTTGCCGTTTCAATGATTAAAGGTTGTAAAACTTCAAAAGGAACTTTATTGTCTTCACAAATTTGGTTTCCAATGGTGTACATGTGATTCACAAAATTACAGACAAAAACGGCTGCAACATGAAGGCTTTTACGTTGTTTTGAAGAAATAGCAAATACTTTTTTTGAAATATTTTGAGATAAGTTTTCCAAAGTTTTAAAATCTTCATCATTTTCAGCTTCTAAACAAATGGGAATAGATGAGAATTCAACTTCTTTGTCTTTTGAAAAAGTTTGAAGTGGATAAAAAACACCTTTTCTATTTTTAGCATCTAAAACAGAAAGCTCAGATGATCCAGATGTATGCACAACTAATCTATTGGTAAAAGGAATATTATTTGAAACTTCTGCAATTGCATTATCTGAAACCGAAATGATATAAACATCAGCTTCTATAATATCGTTATAACTAGATGTTATTTTGGATACTGGAAGTAAATGTTCTAATGAAGTCTTATTACGTGCAAATACTTGAACCAAAGAAACTTTTTCAGCGTCTTGTAACACTTTTATCAAATGCTGAGCTACATTTCCACTTCCTATTAGGACAACTTTAATCATAAGGCTAAAATAGTAAATACTAATGAAATTAAACAAAAAATCCCTAACTAAAGCTAGGGATTTATATTTATGAATCAATTGTGTTTATCTTAAGCTTGCTCCAAGTTGTTTTTCGAAATTTCCTTGTAGTTTACTCATTATTTTTTCAATTTGAGTATCAGTTAAGGTTTTTGAATTATCTTGAATAGTAAAGCTTACTGCGTACGATTTTTTACCTTCTGGTAAGTTTTTACCTTGGTAAACATCAAATAAGCTTACTTCTTTTAAAAGTGTTTTTTCAGTTTGTTTTGAGATTGCATATATGTTTTCAAAAGTAACCGATTGATCTAATAAAAGCGATAAATCTCTTCTCACTTCTGGATATTTTGGAATATCGGTAAACTTAATTTTATTCGAAACATATTTTTGAATTCTATTCCAATCAAAATCGGCATAAAAAACTTCTTGTTTAATATCGAAATGTTTTGAAATATTTTTCTTAACCGTTCCAAATTCCACAAGAATATCTTTTCCAATTGCTAATGAAATTCCTTCAGAAAACAAATCCATTTCTAACGGCAACGTTTTTATTTTAGCATCTAAACCAAGTCTTGAAAGAACAGTATTAACGTAACCTTTAAATAAGAAAAAATCAGATTTTACTGAAGACTGACTCCAACTTTCATTATTAGAATTTCCAGTAACAAACATGGTTAAGTGCTTATCTTCTTCATAACCGGAAGGAAGTTTGTGATATGTTTTTCCAAATTCAAAGAACTTTAAATCACTACTTCTTCTGTTGATGTTATATGATATTGCCTCTAAGCCAGAAAACAGCATTGATTGTCTCATTGCTGATAAATCGTTACTCAAAGGATTAAGCATCATTACATTAAACTCACATTTAATTAAATCTGAAAGCTTTGTGTATTCTGGTGATGTTAATGAATTAGCCATCATTTCGTTAAAACCTAATGCACAAAGTTGGTCTGCAATTATGTTTTGAACTTTATATTCTTCAGTTCTTGAAGAATTTGAAATTGTAGCATTTAATTTTTGTGAAAATTTAATGTTATTATAACCGTATACACGAAGAATTTCTTCAATAACATCAATTTCTCTTTGAACATCAACTCTATATGGAGGAATAGAAAGTCCAATTCCGATTTGTGAAATATTATTAATTTTAATGTCTAATGAAACAAGTATTTTTTTAATGGTATCTTGAGGTATTTCTTCACCAATAATTTTAGTTGCTTTATCAAAGTTTAAGAAAACCTGAAAATCTTCAATTTTCTTTGGATAAAAATCTACTATATCTGAAGTGATTTCTCCACCAGCAACCTCTTGTATTAATAGAGCAGCTCTTTTTAAAGCATATTCAGTAATACTTGGGTCAACACCTCTTTCAAATCTAAAAGAAGCATCTGTACTTAAAGTATGTCTTTTTGCTGTTTTTCGAACAGAAACCGGATTGAAATAAGCACTTTCTAAAAAGATAGATTGCGTATTTTCAGTTACTCCAGAATCTTTTCCACCAAAAACACCAGCGATACACATTGGTTCTTCAGCATTACAAATCATTAAATCTTCTTCATGCAAAGTTCTTTCCACATCATCAAGAGTTGTGAATTTTGTTCCTGCTGGTAATGTTTTAACAATGATTTTATTTCCTTTAATTTTACTAACATCAAAAGCATGTAATGGTTGTCCTAATTCATGTAAAACATAGTTTGTTACATCAACAATATTGTTTTTTGGAGTTAATCCAATTGCTTTTAATCTATTTTGTAACCAACTTGGAGATGGTTGAACTTTTATGTCAGAAATGGTAACACCACAATACCTTGGAGTTATTTTATCGTTTTCAACTGTAATATCAATTTTTACAGTTCTTTTGTCAACCTTAAAGCTACTTACTGATGGTGTAATTAATTCGATGTTTTTTCCTTTTAAAACCATTCCTGCTTTTAAATCTCTAGCAACACCATAATGACTCATTGCATCAGCTCTATTGGGAGTTAATCCAATTTCAAAGACTTCGTCTGTTTCAATTTTGAAAACGTCTTTTGCTAAAGTTCCAGGTTTAATTAATTCATCAAGAATCATAATTCCATCGTGACCTTGACCTATTCCAAGTTCATCTTCGGCACAAATCATTCCGTGAGATTCTTCTCCTCTTATTTTTCCTTTTTTGATTTCAAAAGAATTTCCTTCTTTATCGTATAATTTTGTTCCAATTGTTGCAACAGGAACTTTTTGACCTGCAGCTACGTTTGGTGCACCACAAACAATTTGAATAGGATTTCCATCACCTAAGTCAACTGTTGTAATTTTTAATTTATCAGCATTTGGATGTTGAACGCAAGTTAAAACATGACCTACGACAACTCCTTGAAGTCCGCCTTTTAAGCTTTCATATTTATCAATTCCTTCTACTTCTAATCCTAAGTCGGTTAATAAAATTTCCGTTTCTTCTGATTTCCAATCAGTTTTGATAAATTGTTTAAGCCAATTATATGAAATACGCATTTTTGTTCGAATTTTAAGGTTGCAAAGATAGACTAAAGTTTAAAAGTTTAAAAGTTTAAAAGAACCAAAGTTCATGAGTAATTTAGCTATAGAATTTCTTCTACATGTTTTTTAATATTAATCGCTAATTTCTCAGTTGGTAAATCGTTAGCGTCATTGCCAAAAGGATCTTCTATTTCTTCAGCAATTAATTCTAAACTTGCTAAAACATAAAATATAAAAACTACAACTGGAATTACGTAATAGCCTAAACTAAATACATATCCAAAAGGTAGTGTCATTACGTAAAAGAATATAAATTTTTTAATAAATGAACTGTAAGAGTAGGGAATAGGTGTGTTCTTAATTCGTTCACAAGCTCCACAAATATCAGTAAACGATTGAATTTCACTATTTAAAATAATTAACTGATCTCCTGAAATTTTCCTGCTGATATGCAAGTCATGTATTTTTTGAAATAACATTTTCGCAATTTGATTAGGTCTGTGTTTTTGGTGATCTATGTCTAAATTTAAATCTTCAAAAAGCATTTTCCCTGTTTCTTCATTAGATAAATGTTTTTGTAAAATAGATGCATATCCCGGAATTACTTTTCTGAAATAATTTTTATCGTGTTCGTCGTTTAATATTACCGATAATTTAATGGCTAAATTACGGCTGTTATTTACTAATGCTCCCCAATGTTTTCTGCCTTCCCACCATCTATCGTAAGCGGTGTTTGTTCTAAAAACCAATAATAATGATATTACAAAACCAAGCATTCCGTGCATGATGGTGATGTTTTTAACATGACTATCTTCTGAAAGTTTCCAATATTCGATCTCTAAATAAGCAACTCCGTATGAATATAAACCTATAGTAATCATCATAGGAATTAATTGTCTAAATGTATCTGCTTTATGAAATCTGAAAATAAAAGTAATCCAGTCTTTTGGGTTGTATTGAACCATTTTTTTGTGTTAAAAAGTTTATGTATTTAAAATGTCTTATGTTTATTAACTTATATAATTCCAGATGTTTTTTTTCTTGCTCAATTCTATAAAAGCTTTTCTTAAAGATGCATGTTCTGGTTTTTCCATAGGAGCATCTTCTTTTAATAATTTCACAGCTTCGTGTCGAGCTACTTGAAGTATTTCTTTATCTCTTACTATATCAGCAATTTGAAGATTGAGAACGCCACTTTGTTGTTTTCCCATTAGATCTCCAGGACCACGTAATTTTAAATCGACTTCTGCAATTTCAAAACCATCATTTGTGCGAACCATTGTTTCCATTCGAATTTTGCTGTCTTCACTTAATTTATGGCTCGTCATTAAAATACAATAACTTTGTTCAGCTCCACGACCCACCCTTCCTCTTAATTGATGCAATTGCGATAAACCAAAACGCTCGGCACTTTCAATTATCATTACCGAAGCATTTGGAATATTAACCCCAACTTCAATAACGGTTGTTGCTACCATTATATTGGTTTTTCCTGCAGCAAAACGACGCATTTCTTCCTCTTTATCTGCGGGTTTCATTTGTCCGTGTAAAATAGATATAGAGTAATCTGGTAATGGGAAATCACGGGAAATACTTTCGTAACCGTCCATTAAATCTTTATAATCTAATTTCTCTGATTCTTGAATCAACGGATAAACAATATAAATTTGACGGCCTTTTTTAATTTCATCTTTAATGAATTTCCAAACTTTTAGTCGGTTGTTGTCATAACGATGAACGGTTTCAATAGGTTTTCTTCCTGGAGGAAGTTCGTCAATAACCGAAATATCTAAATCGCCATATAAACTCATAGCTAAAGTTCTTGGAATAGGTGTTGCCGTCATTACTAAAATGTGTGGCGGAACTGTATTTTTCTTCCACAATTTACTTCTTTGTTCCACTCCAAAACGATGTTGCTCATCAATAACAGCTAATCCTAAATTTTTAAACTTTACTTTATCTTCAAGCAAGGCATGTGTTCCAATAAGTATGTCTAAAGTTCCATTTTCTAATGCCTCATGAATAAGTCTTCGCTCTTTAGTTTTACTTGAACCTGTAAGTATTTGTATGTTGATATTTAAATCTTTAGCAAGTTCGGTTAAACCAATGAAATGCTGATTGGCTAGAATTTCAGTTGGAGCCATTAAGCAACTTTGGTAACCATTATCTTTAGCTATTAACATGCTCATTAAGGCGACAATTGTTTTACCAGAACCAACATCACCTTGTAATAAACGATTCATTTGGGCATTACTTCCCATATCGTTTCTTATTTCTTTTATAACTCTTTTTTGAGCGTTTGTCAATTCAAAAGGCAAATGGTTTTTATAAAAATCATTAAAGTTTTCGCCTACTATTTCAAACTGATGTCCTTTAATTTTATGCTTTCGAATTAGATTTTTAGTAATTAATTGCAATTGAATAAAAAACAATTCTTCAAACTTTAATCGGAATTGAGCTTTGTTTAATAAATCTTGATTTTTAGGGAAATGAATATTAAATAAAGCTTCCTTCTTGGTAATGAGTTTTAAACTCTCAATTAAATACAAAGGTAAAGTCTCACTAAATAAATTTTGCGTTTCAATAAATAATTGTTGCATTAACTTATTTATGGTTCTGCTTGTAATCCCTTTATTATTTAGTTTTTCGGTACTAGGATAAACAGGTTGCATTGCCGAACGAAGACTTGCTTTGTGTTCTGCTAAAAGTTCCATTTCTGGATGCGCCATGTTAAAAGTGCTTCCAAACTGGGCTACTTTTCCAAAAATCACATAAACCTCATTGATTTTTAAGCCTTCACGAATCCATTTATGTCCTTGAAACCAAACCAATTCCATTTGCCCAGTATCATCTACAAAAGTAGCGACTAATCGTTTTCCTCGTTTTTGCTCAATCGTTTTAATATTGATTATTTTTCCAATAATTTGAACTTCAGAACTGGTATTTTGTAACTGATTGATTTTAAAGTAATGAGTTCTATCGATATAACGATTGGGAAATAAATGAATTAAATCTCCATATTTATGAATGCCTAATTCTTTACGTAATAAGTCGCCTCGTTGTGGACCAACGCCTTTTAAGTATTCAATTGGAGTTTCTAAGAGATTATTGGACATTTAAATTATTAGGCTTATTAAAACTTATATAGCGAAGATAGTTGATAAATTATTAATTTGGAAATGACTTATTCTGAAAATGCCTTATATTCGTGACATAAATCAAATTTACATGATGTTTCGATTTCTTTTTATCTATTTTTTTACCATTACAGCTTCTGCTCAGCAATTTAAAACGGTTGATTTTATTCAATGCAATGCTTTTTTAGAACCAAATCAGTTTGAGAAAATTATTTCAGGAACAATTCAATATGAGTTTAAGGTTTTAAGTACAATTGATACCATTAAAATTGATGCTAAAAACATGAATTTCACTAATGTAATGATTAATGGGAAAACGGTCAATTTTAAAAATTCGGATACAACTTTAGACTTGTTTGAAGGTTTTCAAACTGGAAAAAACAATTTGGTTTTTAATTATTCAGCTAAGCCCAAACAAACTTTATATTTTATTGGCGAAGATGATGATTTACAAATTTGGACACAAGGTCAAGGTAAATACACAAGTCACTGGTTGCCTAGTTTTGATGACGTAAATGAGAAAGTTGTTTTTAATTTATCTGTTGATTTTAGAAACGATTTTGAAGTACTTTCAAATGGGGTTTTAACAGATAAAAAATACAACTCAAAAGGAAATATCATTACTTGGAATTATTCAATGCAAAAACCAATGCCTTCTTATTTGGTAATGTTAGCAATTGGAAAATTCATAAAACAAGCCGATGTCACAAAATCAGGAACACAGTTGGAATATTATTTAGATAGAAACGATACTGATAAATTTGAACCAACTTATCGCTATTCTAAGCAAATGTTTAATTTCCTGGAAAAAGAAATAGGAGTGAAGTATCCTTGGGTAATTTATCGTCAAGTTCCTGTTCGTGATTTTTTATATGCTGGAATGGAAAATACAACTTCTACGATTTTTGCACAAGATTTTGTAGTAGATAATATAGGTTTCAACGATAAAAACTATTTAAATGTAAATGCGCATGAATTGGCTCATCAATGGTTTGGAGATTTGATTACGGCTAAAGAAAGTAAACATCATTGGCTTCAAGAAGGTTTTGCAACCTATTATGCACTATTAGCTGAAAAGGAAATATTTGGCGATGATTATTTTAATTACGAATTGTTTCAAATGGCTGAGCAATTACAGATAGCAGCAAAAAATGATACTTTTCCAATTTTGAATGAAAAGGCAAGTTCACTTACTTTTTATAAAAAAGGAGCTTGGGCTTTACATTATTTACGCACTCAAATTGGTGAGCGAAAATTTAAAAAAGCAGTTAAATGTTATTTAGAAGAATACGCTTTTAAAAATGTTGATACTGACGAGTTTTTGGCTAAAATTAAAAAAGTATCCAATTTTGATACGGATAAGTTTAAAAAAGAATGGCTTGAATCGGCCGATTTTAGATGGAACGACGCCATTTCAATTTTAAATAGAAATGCATTTATTGTCGATTTACAAAAAGTAAAAGAATTAGAAATTTTGTCTTTTGATGATAAGAAAGATCAATTACTGACTTTAATGAAAAAGAACAGTTATTTTCCTGTTCAACAAGAAATTCTTTTACAAACCTCAGTTGTAGATTTTGAACATAAAAAAGAATTAGTTGATTTAGCATTTGAAAGTAATAATTTAAAAATTCGTCAGGCTTTAGCACAATCGTTTATTAAGATTCCTTCTGATTATAGAGAAAAGTTTGAAGGATTATTAAATGATAAATCTTATGTTACTAAAGAAATAGCTTTATTTAGACTTTGGTCTAATTTCCCGGAAGAAAGAAATAGATATATTAACTTCTTTCAAAACCAAAACGGTTTAAATTATAATTTAAAAATTGCTAACTTAACATTGCAGTTAGTTTCACAACAAGTTGTCGTTGAAAACAAGCAAAAAGCGATTCTTGAATTGGAACAACTAACAAAAACTCCATATGAATCGGGAGTTAGACAAAATGCCTTAGAAACTTTGATTAACTTTAAGCTTATTTCAAATGCTGTACTTATTTCATTAATTGATGCCTCAATGCATCATAAATGGCGTTTTGTAAGTTATGCGAAAGCAGAAATTAGAAAACTAGTTTCAATTGAAGAATCAAATCAGCAATTAAAAGAATTATTACCTTTATTGAATGAAAATCAACAAAATAGATTGAATTCTTTTTTTAACGAGACAAAATAAATGAAAGCATTAGTAATATCAGGTGGAGGAAGTAAGGGAGCATTTGCAGGAGGAGTTGCTCAATATCTTATTCAAGATTTAAAACATGATTATGATTTATATTTAGGTACTTCAACCGGGAGTTTACTAGTTTCTCATTTAGCTTTGGGTAAAGTAGACAAAGTAAAAGAAATGTATACTTCGGTTAACCAAAAAAGTATTTTTAGTAATTGTCCGTTTGTTGTTAAAAAGAGGTTTGGAGAAGAAATAATTGTAATTAACCATTGGAATGTTTTAAAAAATTTTTTAAATGGCTCTAAAACATTTGGAGAAAGTGAAAATTTAAAAAAATTAATCAAAAAAGAATTTACGCCATCTGAATTTGAAATTTTAAAAGCTTCAAATAAAGAAATCATTATTACCGTTTCAAATTTATCATTAAATACTGTTGAATATAAATCTATAAACGAATGTAGTTACGAAGATTTTTGCGAATGGATTTGGATTTCCTGCAATTATATTCCGTTTATGTCATTAGCTAGAAAAAACGGTTGTGATTATGCCGATGGAGGTTTTGCGGCAATGATTCCTATTGAAGAAGCTATTAGAAATGGCGCAACGCATGTAGATGCTATTATTCTTCACACAGAAAGCACTTTGTTTAATAGAATGCCAGCAAGAAGTGTTTTTGCATCTTTAACCAATTTATTTGCTTTTATGATGGATAGAATTGAGTTCCAGAACATTAAAATAGGTAAATATGAAGCAATTATTCATGGAGCAACTATAAATTTTTATTATACACCCACAATGTTAACCACAAATTCTTTAGTTTTTAATAAAGAACAAATGAAAAGGTGGTGGCAAATAGGTTATGAATATGCTAAATCTAAAGATGTTGATGTACAAGAAATAATTACCGAAGAATAATTAAAAAATCGTTTTTAAATCTTCTTTTAAATAGCTAATTGCAATTACACTTGGCGATTCAGTTTCTGTCATTTCAATTAAAATAGCTTCACGCAATTTTTCTGCAGAAACAATTTCTTTTTCAATAGATTTTCTTCTAATTAATTGAATAGTAGAATTTTTAGCTTTATTAATAATATCCCAAGTATTTGAAGTTAAATACACTTGTTGTGTTAAATTATGCTCAAATTCTGTTTGAATAGAATGAATTAAAAAAGTTGCATAATCTTCTTTGCTTGTATTTGGAGGAGAAACTCTCAATAATAATTGTGCAGGATTAATACGTTCTAAAAACAAAACCATTCTTTCATAAGCTTGAAGTCTTATAGGTAAAGCCTGACTTTGGTTTTCTTTTAATAGTTCAAAACGTCTTCTGTTTTCTTCATTTTTAAAAAAAGAGTGGAATAAAAAATACGCAACTCCACCTGTAATTAAAGCGGGTAAAGTATAAGCAGCTAATTCAATTATTTTTGTACTATCCATTTTTTTAAATTTTATTCATGCAAAGAAAATGTATTATATATCAAAATCAAAATACAATTTCAATTACCAAGTAAACTAAAAGCTATAAGACATAATTTATAACTTCAAATGGTTAATAACTTCATTTGTAATAACAAGTTCAGAAGCGTATTTTTGTAAATTAGTAAATCTTATATAGATAATTGTAATGCAAAAAATAATTGCCCAACTAAACGAAGCCCAACAAGCTCCTGTTCTTCAAAAAGACGGACCAATGATTGTAATCGCTGGTGCAGGTTCTGGTAAAACTAGAGTTTTAACGGTGCGTATTGCCAATCTTATGCATCAAGGAGTTGATCCTTTTAATATTTTAGCATTAACATTTACGAATAAGGCAGCTCGTGAAATGAAAAAGCGTATTGCCGATATTGTAGGTAGTAACGAAGCTAAAAATCTTTGGATGGGAACTTTTCATTCGGTTTTTGCAAAAATTTTAAGAATTGAAGGCGAAAAACTAGGTTATCCTTCAAATTTCACCATTTACGATACACAAGATAGTGTTCGATTAATTTCGGCAATTATCAAAGAAATGCAATTAGATAGGGATGTATATAAACCTAAACAAGTTTTAGGTCGAATATCGAGTTATAAAAATTCACTTATTACTGTAAAAGCATACTTCAATAATCAAGATTTACAAGAAGCTGATGCAATGAGTAAAAAGCCACGTTTAGGCGATATTTATAAAAATTATGTAGAGCGCTGTTTCAAATCAGGAGCAATGGATTTTGATGATTTATTGTTGAAAACCAACGAATTAATCAACCGTTTCCCTGAAGTTTTAGCAAAATATCAAGATAGATTCCGTTATATATTAGTAGATGAGTACCAAGATACGAATCATTCTCAATATTTAATTGTTAGAGCTTTGTCAGATCGTTTTCAAAATATTTGTGTTGTTGGTGATGATGCACAAAGTATTTATGGTTTTAGAGGTGCAAACATCAACAACATTTTAAATTTTCAAAAGGATTACGATAATGTTCAACAGTACCGATTAGAACAAAATTATCGTTCATCTAAAAACATTGTAGAAGCAGCAAATAATATTATTGATAAGAATAAAACCAAACTTGATAAAATTGTTTGGACCAATAACGATAACGGACCAAAAATTAAAGTACACCGTAGTTTAACAGATGGAGAAGAAGGAAGGTTTGTAGCAGCAACAATTTTCGAACAAAAAATGCAACAGCAATTGCATAACGGTCAGTTTGCCATTTTATACAGAACCAATGCTCAATCTCGTGCTATGGAAGATGCTTTGCGTAAACGTGATATTCCGTATCGTATTTATGGTGGTTTGTCTTTCTATCAGCGTAAAGAGATTAAAGATGTTTTATGTTATTTACGATTGGTTATCAATCCTAATGATGAAGAAGCATTAATTCGTGTCATCAATTACCCAGCCAGAGGAATTGGTAACACAACCATTGAAAAATTAACTGTTGCGGCAAATCATTACAAAAGATCTATTTTCGAAGTTTTAGAGCATATTGATAAAATAGATTTAAAGCTAAATTCTGGAACACGTAATAAGTTACAAGACTTTGTAACTATGATTAAGAGTTTTCAAGTTATTAATGAAACGCAAGATGCTTTTTATTTAGCCGATTTAGTTACTAAAAAAACTGGATTAGTTCAAGAACTTAAAAAAGACGGAACTCCAGAAGGTATTACTCGTATTGAAAACATTGAGGAATTATTGAACGGTATAAAAGATTTTATTGAAGGTCAAAAAGAGATTGATGGAGCTAGAGGAGCTTTAGCAGAATTCATGGAAGATGTTGCACTTGCTACGGATTTAGATAATGATACTGGCGATGATGATAGAGTAGCTTTAATGACGATTCACCTTGCAAAAGGTTTGGAGTTTCCTCATGTGTTTATTGTTGGTCTTGAAGAAGATTTGTTTCCAAGTGCTATGAGTTTAAGTTCTCGAAGCGATTTAGAAGAAGAAAGACGCTTGTTCTATGTTGCACTTACAAGAGCAGAACATCAAGCTTATTTGACTTATGCGCAATCGCGTTATCGTTGGGGAAAACTGGTAGATAGTGAACCTTCTCGTTTTATTGAAGAAATAGACAGTCAGTATTTAGAATATTTAAATCCAGAAAATAATTCAGGATATCGATATAAACCTATGATGGATGTTGATATTTTTGGAGATATTGATAAATCTAAATTACGCACAGCAAAACCCGTTTCTAGTAAGCCACCAGCTTATTTAAATACACAAGCAAATGACAAACCTAATATTCGTAAATTAAAACCAGTTTCTGGCGTTAGAACGCAAGGAAATACAAATTTATTTGATTCTAATTTAGCGATAGGAAATGTTGTTATGCATGAGCGTTTTGGAAAAGGTCAAATCGTTAATATTGAAGGAATGTCTGGTGATAAAAAAGCAGAAATTAAGTTTGATGTTGGTGGAGTTAAAAAGTTATTATTGCGTTTTGCAAAATTAGAAGTTATTGGATAATCAAATTAAATCGATTAGTTATGGCAGAATTTATTAGAATATACGAAGATAAGCCTAGTGAAGCTGCTATTAAAAAAGTGGTTGATGTTTTACGAAATGGTGGTTTAATTATTTATCCAACAGATACGGTTTATGGTTTAGGATGTGATATTACCAATACAAAAGCATTAGAACGAATTGCAAAAATCAAAGGAATAAAATTAGAAAAGGCGAACTTTTCATTCATTTGTAATGATTTGAGTAATATTTCTAATTATGTAAAACAAATTGATACTTCGACTTTTAAAATTTTAAAAAGAGCTTTACCAGGTCCATATACTTTTATTTTGCCCGGTAATAATGATTTGCCTAAAGAATTCCGTAAAAAGAAAACAGTTGGTATTCGTGTTCCAGCAAATAATATTGCTTTGCAAATAGTTGAATTGTTGGGAAACCCTATCGTTTCTACATCGATTCGCGATGAAGATGAAGTAATTGAATATTCAACGGACCCAGAATTGATTTTTGAGAAATGGGAAAGTAAAGTAGATTTAGTAATTGATGGTGGTTATGGGGATAACGTAGCTTCAACAATTATCGATCTAACTGGCCATGAACCAGAAGTAATAAGAGAAGGAAAAGGAAGTTTAGATATTTTGTAAAATAATATATATAATTTATAATAACTTTTTATATGCACATAAATAAAATTATAATTTTATTATTACTAAGCTTTACAGTATTTAGTCAAAGTGAAATTAAAGGAAAAGTTACTCTTACTGATTCAATATCGGATTATTCCTTTATTTATGTATTATTAAGAACAAATGATACAATTTATACAGGTTCTCAACTTGATAAGTTGGGTGATTATAAATTAGCAAAGAAAGTACCAAATGGTAAATATGAAATTGTTGTTAAACATTTGACTTATAAAGATTTAATTTTAAAGAATATAATTGTTGATGATAAAGATTTGGTAATGGATATTAATTTTCCAGGTCCTTGTGAGTATAATGAAAAAACACCTCAAAAATGCGTAAATGATCATACTGATAATATAATTCCAATTGTATATGGTTATCCGAATAAGAGGCTAATGAAAAGGGCAAAAAAAGGGAAAGTCCATATTGGAGGATGTATTGTTTCTCAATGCGATTCATATTTCTATTGTAAAATTCACAATAAAGAATTATAATTATTTTGCTATGAATAAAACGTTATTAATTCTTGTTCTATTTTTTTCTACTTATATAAATGCTCAAACCGTTACAGGAACCGTTCTCGATTCCCATGAAGAACCTATTTTGGGAGCTTCTGTTTATTTTGATGGAACATTATATGGAACAACTACAGATATCGATGGAAAGTTTTCTTTCAATATTAAATCAAGTATAAATGCACCATTAGTGGTTAGTTTCGTTGGTTTTGAGAAGATTTATTTAAAAGATGTCAATTTTAATAGAAGGTATAAATTCATTTTACAAGAATCTACCGAAACCTTAAAGGAAGTAGTAGTTTTAAGTAATGAGTTTTCAAGAAAACAAATGATGACTGTTTTTAAAAAGCAATTTTTAGGAGTTACAAAAGCAGGTAAAAAATGTACTATTGAAAATGAAGAGGAGTTGTATTTCATTTATGATAAAAAGGAATTAACACTTAAAGCCTTTGCAGACAAACCTTTAATTATTAATAACCCATTTTTGGGTTATAAAGTTTATTTCGATTTAAATTCTTTTGATGCTAAATTTCATAAATACAGTATGAATAATTCGGCGATTTATTCAAGTATTTATGTTGGAACTTCTCGTTTTGAAGAAATTTCTAACAGCGTTAAAATTATTGATAATAGAGAGAAAACTTTTAAAGGTTCTTTCTTAGAATTCTTTAGAAATTTCGCAAAAATGGAATTTAGAAGAGATAAGTTTTTACTTTTTTATAAAGCTTTTCAAGATGATCCAAACAATCATTTTACTGCAATAGATTCTTTAGATGTTACGCATATTAAAATAGTTCCTCAAGAAAGAGGTTTAAAATCAAAAGATTTTGTCGCAGAATTTAGTCTTTTATATGATAGAAGAGAACAGTCTAAAATTATTTTCCATACCGATAATTTTATAATTGATAAATACGGTTTGTTTTCTAACTATGAAAAAATTTACTTTTCTGGAGCACTTTCTGAAAAGAAAGTAGGAGATATGTTGCCTTCTAATTATGGAATAGAATAAATTTATTCAAAAAAAAACCGCTGCAATTGCAGCGGTTTTTTTATATAAATTAATCTTCAGTACTTTCTTGCATGGAATGATAAACGTTCATAACATCATCATCTTCTTCAATTTTTTCTAATAGCTTCTCAACGTCTGCAGCTTCATCAGGAGTAAGCTCTTTTGTTACTTGTGGAATTCTCTCAAAACCAGAAGAAAGGATTTCTAAACCTCTAGTTTCTAATTCTTTTTGAATTGCACCAAAACTTTCAAAAGGTCCGTACATTAAAATGCCGTCTTCATCTTCAAAAATTTCTTCTACACCAAAATCAATCATTTCTAATTCTAATTCTTCTACATCCTGACCTTCAGCCGGAATTCTAAAATTACAAGTATGGTCAAACATAAATTCAACCGAACCTTGTGTTCCAAACGTTCCGTTGCATTTATTGAAATAACTTCTAACGTTAGCAACCGTTCTGTTGTTGTTATCTGTAGCAGTTTCAACTAAAATTGCAATTCCGTGAGGTGCATATCCTTCAAACAATACTTCTTTATAATGAGCTGTATCCTTATCAGATGCTTTTTTAATAGCACGTTCTACAGTATCTTTTGGCATGTTTGCAGACTTTGCATTTTGCATTACTGCTCTTAATCGTGAGTTCGTATCAGGGTTTGGTCCACCTTCACTAACAGCCATTGCAATATCTTTTCCTATACGAGTAAACGTTTTAGCCATTGCTGACCAACGTTTCATTTTACGTGCTTTTCTAAATTCGAATGCTCTTCCCATTTCTTATTTTTTAATCAGTGCAAATTTAATAATTTCAATTTCATAAATCAAGAACAAGAATAAATTTGAAAATTGAACTTGATTTTTTGAATTGTTATTTTTTATAAAAAGGTAATTTTACCACTTTTGCAGCAATGTCTTTATTTCTAATTCTAATAAAAATTTCTGTATCAACTGCAGATAGAGTAGTAGGTACATAACCTAAACCAATTGCTTTACCAAGTGATGGCGACATAGTTCCAGAAGTTACAATTCCCACAACATTTCCGTTTGCATCTACAATTTCATAATCGTGACGAGGAATTCCTCTTTCTGTTAATTCAAATGCTACTAATTTTCGAGTAACACCAGCTTCTTTTTGTTTCTTTAAGTTTTCAGAATTTGTAAACTCTTTATCAAATTTGGTAATCCAACCTAAACCAGCTTCTAAAGGTGAAGTTGTATCGTTAATATCATTACCATATAAACAGAATCCCATTTCTAAACGCAAAGTATCTCTTGCCGCTAAACCAATTGGCTTAATTCCAAAAGAAGCTCCTGCTTCAAATATTTTGTTCCAAATGGTTTCCGCATCTTCATTTTTAAAATAAATTTCAAAACCTCCAGAACCAGTATAACCTGTTGCAGAAACTGTTACATTATTTACTCCAGCAAATTCTCCAATTTGAAAAGTATAATAAGGCATATTAATTAAATCAATTGAAGTCAATGATTGCATTGCTTCAGCTGCTTTAGGTCCTTGTATTGCTAATAAAGAATAAGATTCAGATAAATCTTGCATCTCAACACCTAGATTGTTATGCTTTGAAATCCAATTCCAGTCTTTTTCAATATTTGATGCATTTACAACAATCATATAATGATTATCAGCTATTTTATAGATGATTAAATCATCAACAATTCCACCATCATTATTTGGTAAACAAGAATATTGTGCTTTACCATCAACTAATTTAGATGCATCGTTTGAAGTAACTTTTTGAATCAATGCAAGAGCATTTTCTCCTTTTAAGAAAAATTCTCCCATGTGAGAAACATCAAAAACTCCAACACCAGTTCTAACGATTTCGTGTTCTGCATTTACACCTTCATATTGAACAGGCATATTATAACCTGCAAAAGGAACCATCTTAGCACCTAGACTTTCATGAATATGAGATAAAGCTGTATTTTTCATTATATTAAAGTATAAAATTTCAAGTGGCTAATTTATTAAAAATCTTAATTTTTGTAGGTATAAAAGCTAAGTTTTATTCCAATAAAAAATAAAATGATGATTATCTTAACTAAATCTTGGATTTTAACAATTGTTTGCTGAATTTTGGGCTTATAAAACTACAACATGGAAACCATACATTATATAAGTACTGATTTATTATCTATTGAGAAAATTAACGAAATAATTTCTCATGATTTAAAATTAGAACTATCAGAAGAAGCTCGTATTAATATTGAAAAGTGCCGTAATTATTTAGATGAGAAAATGAAATCTCACGATAAACCAATTTACGGAATTAATACTGGTTTTGGTTCGCTTTGTAATGTGAAAATTTCGAATGATAATTTATCTAAACTTCAAGAAAACTTAGTTAAATCACATGCTTGTGGAACGGGTGATGAAGTGCCTCATGAGATTGTAAAGTTAATGTTGTTGCTTAAGATACAGTCTTTAAGTTACGGACATTCGGGTGTTCAGTTAGAAACAGTAGAACGCTTAGTTACTTTTTATAATAATGATATTTTACCTGTTATATATACACTAGGTTCTCTTGGAGCTTCTGGAGATTTAGCTCCTTTAGCTCATTTATCATTACCGCTTTTAGGAGAAGGAGAAGTGTATTATAAAGGATTTAGACAACCGTCTCATAAAGTTTTAGAAAGTTTAGGTTTAAATGCTTTAGTTTTAAAATCTAAAGAAGGTTTAGCCTTATTGAATGGAACGCAATTTATGGCTGCTTACGGAGTTTACAGTTTAATTAAAGCAAGTAAATTATCGTATTTAGCCGATTTAATTGGAGCTATTTCATTAGAAGGTTTTGATGGAAGAAAAGAGCCTTATACTGATTTAATTCATTTAATTCGCCCGCACAAAGGTCAGGTTGTTACGGCTGAAAAAATGCTTGAATTCCTTGATGGAAGTGAAATTATTGAACAAGAAAAAGAGCATGTACAAGATCCCTATTCTTTTAGATGTATTCCACAAGTACACGGAGCAAGTAAGGACACAATTGATTATGTTAAGAAAGTGTTCCGTATTGAGATCAATTCTGTTACCGATAATCCCAATATATTTGTAGGTGAAGACCAAATTATATCTGGTGGAAACTTCCACGGTCAACCATTGGCTTTAGCACTTGATTTCTTAGGATTAGGTTTAGCCGAATTAGGAAGTATTTCAGAAAGAAGAACCTACCAATTAATTTCAGGATTAAGAGGTTTACCTGCCTTTTTAGTAGATGATCCAGGTTTAAATTCAGGATTTATGATTCCGCAATATACTGCAGCAAGTATTGTAAGTCAAAACAAACAATTTGCAACACCAGCAAGTATTGATAGTATTGTTTCGAGTAACGGACAAGAAGATCATGTAAGTATGGGAGCAAATGCAGCTACAAAAACACTTAAAATTGTAGAGAATCTAGAACGTATTTTAGCTATTGAATTATTAAATGCTTCACAAGCTTTAGAGTTTAGAAGACCATTAAAATCGAGTGATTTTATTGAAATGTTTATAAAATCATACAGAGAAGAAGTTTCTTTTGTAAAAGAAGATAGAATTTTGCATTATGATATTGAAAAATCAATTCAATTTTTAAATAGTTTTCAAATTGATATAGAGGATTAATTGTAGTTTAAATTTATTACTATTTTTTTTTTTTAAAATAATAACACATATATTATTAAGTGAAAAATTATATCTATTTAGAAAAAGTTTCTTTACTGAAAAATATTATTGGAAATTTATTTTTGATTTTAGGACTTTCTTGTTTAATATTCATAAATAATTCAAAACAACCAAATTTTATTTTATTATGGGTGTTTTTTTTATTTATTGGTGCATTCTTAATTTCAACTGAAGGAATTGAAATTGATTTCAAAAAAAATACTTATAGAAAAGTTTTATCAATGTATGGGATAAATTACGGCTTGTCTTGGGATTATTTTCCAAAAATTGAATATATATCACTATTGGAAACTAAAGTAAAACAAAAAATTGGTGGATTAACATTTAGATCAACAGCAACAGCAACATTTGTTGAAAAAGTTGTGAAAATTAATTTATTTAACGAAAATAATAGACCACAAACAATTTATTATGCAAATAATATAAAAGAGGCACTTATTATTTCTGAACAAATTAAAGCTGCATATAATGTTGAAATTAAGAGGAACTTTTAAAAAGAAACTTTTACTTAAAAAAAATCAAACTCAAAATTCCTAAAAGTCACAGGAATTTCTTTTTCCTAGAGATAATAATTTCTCATATGTTTACTCTAATATAAGTAAGTGTGAATAATGTAACTTAATGATTTTGTTATGTAACATCAAACCTATAAAGCGGTTCTACATTTGTAATGTGATAATTACGAAACTTCACAAATACAAATAAATATGAAAATTAAAAATCTTTTATCAGCCTGTGCGATAGCAATGGTTGTTTTGTTTACTAGTTGTTCAAATGACGACAACACGCAATCGAATCCTCCTGTCGCTCCAACTGTGACTTTAACTAGTCCGTTAAATAGTGATACAAACGTTGCGAGAAATAAAGTTATTACTGTAAACTTTAGTACAGCAATGGATGCATCATCTATTAATACTACAACGTTTACATTAAAACAAGCTGGAACTACAGTATTAGGAACTGTTTCATATGCTGGAACTACTGCAAGTTTTACTCCATCAACTGTACTTGCAGCTAATACCATTTACACAGCTTCAATAACTACAGGAGCAAAAAATTCAGCTGGTACAGCTATTAGTTCTAACAAGCAATGGTACTTTACAACAACCACTAATACTGCAGTAGGCTTATCAGCTGTTGGTCTTGGTACAGCAGGAAACTATGTAATTCTTGCAAAAACTGCAATCAATAACGTTCCAACTTCTGCAATTACTGGAGATTTAGGATTAAGTCCTGCAGCGACATCGTTTATAACTGGATTCTCTTTAACAGATTTTACAGGTTATGCAACGTCTGCACAAGTTACTGGGAAAGTATATGCAGCTGACATGGTTTCTCCAACGTCAACAAATCTTACTACAGCAGTTCAAAATATGATTACAGCTTATAATGATGCAGCCGGACGTCCTTCTCCTGATTATGTTGAATTGGGAACAGGAAATATAGGTGGTAGAACATTAACTCCAGGTCTTTATAAATGGACTAGTACTGTAACAATACCAACTGATGTAACTATTTCAGGAACTGCAGATGATGTATGGATTTTCCAGATTTCTGGTGATTTAACAATGAGTGCTGCAACAAATGTAACTTTACAAGGTGGTGCAAAAGCTTCAAACATTTTCTGGCAGGTAGCTGGTGAAGCAACTTTTGGAACGACTTCTCATTTTGAAGGTGTTATTTTGTCAATGACAGGTATTACTTTTCAAACAGGAGCTTCTTTTAATGGAAGAGCATTAGCACAAACTGCTGTAATTCTTGATGGAAACACAGTAGTACAGCCACAATAAATTATAGTATTAAATAATATAAAAAAGAGGTGTTCTTATAGAGCACCTCTTTTTTTTTAATCAAATCTTGAGTATCTTACTTTAAGTTTGTTTTTACTTAAGAAAAATCAAACTTAAAATTCCTAAAATAGCAGGAATACCTTGTACATAGAAAACCTTTTTAGAAATACTATAAGCGCCGAAAATAGCAGCAATTGAAACACATGTTAGGAAAAATAAAGCAATATTATTACTCCAAACAACATCTGTAATAAATAAGGACCAAATTAACCCCGCAGCTAAAAAACCGTTATATAATCCTTGATTGGCAGCCATTGTTTTTGTTTTCTCAAATAAATCTTTGGGAAAATTTCTAAATACTTTATAGGCTTTTGTAGTCCAAACAAACATTTCTAGCCATAAGAAATACAAATGGAGTAGTGCTACAATTACAATTATAATTTGAGAAATGATATTCATAATTAAGATGTTTTATTCTAAAATTGTTACTTCCGAATATATTATCATTTCTGGATATTCTTTCATTGTACTTCTTAATACAATAGATTTTTCTCGAATATCTGTTATTTCAACATATAAATACCCTGCAAATTCTTTGTTTTTCTCTAACGTTTCCTTTGTAGGATATAATGTGTACATACAATCTGAAATCCACTTTACATGAAAAGCATATACTTCTGCTTCACCTTCAATTTCTTCATATTGAATATTTCCTTTTCGTTTAATTAGAAAAACGTTTCCTGAATCTTTATCTACATATTTAAAAGTTCCGTTTCTATATTTTTTACAATCGTTTTGACCGTAAGAAATTGAAGTCAGCATTAATGCTAAGACTAAAAGTAATTTTATTATATTTTTCATTTAAAAAGAATTTACAATTGCTAAGAAATCATCTGCTTTTAAAGCGGCACCACCTATTAAACCACCATCTACATCTTTTTTAGAGAATATTTCTTTTGCGTTTTCTGGTTTTACACTTCCACCATAAAGAATAGAAACGTTTTCGGCAACATCATTACCAAATACTTTATCCACTAAACTACGAATGAATGCATGCATTTCTTGTGCTTGTTCTGGAGAAGCTGTTTCACCAGTTCCAATAGCCCAAACAGGCTCGTAAGCTAAAATAATATTTGACCAATCTTTTTTCTCTAGATGAAATAAGGCATCTCTTAATTGGTACTCAACTACATTAAAATGATTATCAATTTGACGGTCTTTTAACTCTTCACCAAAGCAAAAAATAACACGCATTTCATGTTTCAGCGCTGTATCAACTTTAAGTGCTAACAAAGCGTCTGTTTCATGAAAATAAGCTCGTCTTTCACTATGACCAAGAATTACAGTGTTTACACCAATATCAGTTAACATTGATGCAGAAATTTCTCCTGTATAAGCGCCACCTTCTGCCTGATGCATGTTTTGTGCGGCAACAGTAATAGTATTCCCTTCTGTTATTGTAACTGCTGTTTGTAGATTTACAAACGTTGGAGCAACTATGATTTCAGTTGAAGTATTTTGTTTTTTTAAAGTGATTTCTTCTATTAAAGAAATAGTCTCTGAATGCGTTTTATGCATTTTCCAGTTTCCTGCAACAATATTTTTTCTCATTATTTTAATGAATTTAATGTTTCTGCTATTTTTTCATCGTCTGCTTCAATAGCTTTAAATAAGGCTATTTTTCCGTTCTTATCAATTACCATATAGCGTGGAATCCAGTTTAATTTTACTGCTTTTCCAAAAACGCCTTTCATTCCATCTGAAGTTAAATAATGCTCACCTTGAACGTCATATTTAGCAATCCCTTTTGTCCAGGCTTCGTAATTTTTATCCATTGAAATGAATAGGTAAGTAGCATCTGGGAATTTTTCTTGCAATGCTTTTACTTTAGGCATTCCTTTAATACAATCTGAACACCATGAAGCCCAAACATCTATAACAATAGTTTTTCCTTCGTATTTTTTTAAAATATCTTTAAATGCAATAGATTCATTAGAAGTATCTACCATTACATTGTCTAAAGCTTCTTTTTTAAATTCTGTTTGTTGAGCTTGTGAACAAGAAAGTGTAAATAATGCTAATGAAAGCAATGAAATAATTTTTTTCATAATAATTTATTTTTTGATTTTTATAAAAATACGGTTTGTAAATTCAGGTTTTCTTAATTAAATCTAAATTCTATTCGTATTGTTAGCTATCGAACTTATTATTTTAAGTCCAATTTATCAATATCATTAAAATGTACTTTTTGTACAATTGTTCCTTTTTCTAAAAGTACAATACTAGGATTTGCTCTTTCAACTGTTTTTAAAGTTGTTGCATCACAAAAGTAATAATCAAATGTGTGTTTGAATTTATTTTTATAAGCTGTAATAGTCTCTAGATTAGAAGAAGTAATTCCAATTACTAAATACCCTTTTGCAATTGCTTTTTGATGTAATTCTTCTAAAATTTCCATTCCTTTATCTTTTGATTTATCTAAATCATAAGAAATAAACATCATTACTTTTGGTTCTTCTAAAACACTGTCGGTATAATCGTTATCATCTTTTTCAATTGTAAAATCATGAATTGGCGGAACATAACCTTGTTTGATTAATTTATCTTTTCTGTCTACAAATTCTGCACCTTCAGGAATTTTACCAGCCATAACATCTGCATAACTAATCTCTGTATCGATACCATTTATTTTATAAATGAAAATCATTTCATATTCACTCTTTTCAGCACCTGCTGGAATTTCCATTCCTTTTTTAATGTTTGTACCTACTTTATAGGCTCTAAAATCTT
This sequence comes from Flavobacterium sp., assembly GCF_034111225.1. Lineage (GTDB taxonomy): Bacteria > Bacteroidota > Bacteroidia > Flavobacteriales > Flavobacteriaceae > Flavobacterium. Next base: position 202,135 of record NZ_JAWUXR010000012.1, read on the forward strand.
TTAAAGGCAAATGTTGTAAAACATAGAATGCCATGAATAAACATAAAGAATAAGAAGCAAAAACGGTTAAGTTAATTGGTATTTTATTTAATATTGGGTTTATGAATTTTTTATTGAAGTAAAGAATTAGAATAAAGAATAATAACACAATGTCTTTAATAAACGATTCCCAAGGTGTTAGTTTTAATGCATCTCCAAAACAACCACAATCTGTTACTTTGTTGAAATAAGCAGAGTAAAAGGTAAGAAAGGTAAAAAACACAATCATTGCTAATAAACTCCAAACTGTGAATTTCGTTTTGAAACCTATTAAAAGCATAACGCCTAAAACGACTTCAAAAATGACTACAAAACATGCAATTATTAATGCAAATGGAATTAAAAATTCAACGTCTAAAACATTTGCGTTAAAATATTCTTCTAGTTTATAAGAAAAACCAATAGGATCATTTAGTTTAAGTAAGCCAGAAATTATAAATAAAAATCCAACTAATACTCTTGCTATTTGTGTAATTATATTTCTAAAATTCATTTTGTAAGTGTTTTAATTCTAAAATTTATTTTGCAATATTCATATGTATTAAAGCAAATACCGAATAGTTAATCATGTCTTGATAATTGGCATCAATTCCTTCAGAAACTAATGTTTTTCCTTTATTATCTTCAATTTGTTTTACTCGAAGTAATTTTTGCAAAATTAAATCGGTTAAACTGCTTACACGCATTTCGCGCCAAGCCTCACCATAATCATGGTTTTTATCTTCCATTAATTGCTTTGTTATGGCAATTTTTTCATCGTATAATTGAACAGCTTCATCATATTTTAAATCAGGTTGCTCAGCAATACCTTTTTCAATTTGAACCAAAGCCATAATGCAATAGTTTATAATTCCAATAAATTCAGAAGCTTCGCCTTCATCTACTTTACGCACCTCATTTTCTTGTAAACTTCTTATGCGTTGTGCTTTAATAAATATTTGGTCAGTTAACGATGGTAAACGTAGTATCCTCCAAGCTGTTCCGTAGTCTTTTGTTTTTTTTGTAAACAAATCTCGACAAATTGCTATCACAGCATCGTATTCTTGTGACGTATTCTTCATTATTTCGGTATCTTTGTAGTAAGTTTCTTCAAAAGTAACATTATTTTTTTGGAATGAATAATGAAGATTAACGAATTTTGATTTTAAAGTATGACTATTAATTGCAAAGGAAACCTTATTGATTTATCTACACCTAAAATAATGGGGATTTTAAATATTACTCCCGATTCATTTTATGATGGCGGTTCTTATAATAACGAATCTGAAATTTTATCGCAGGTAGAAAAAATGATTAATGATGGCGCCACTTTTATTGATGTTGGTGGTTATTCGAGTAAACCTAATTCAGAATTTGTTTCGGAAGAAGAAGAGTTGAACAGGATATTGCCTTTAGTTCAGCTCATTTTAAGTAAGTTTCCTGATGTTTTACTATCAATAGACACGTTTAGAAGTAATGTAGCTAAACAAGCCATAAACAAAGGCGCAGTACTAATTAATGATATTTCTGCAGGTTTGTTAGATGATAAAATGTTGGTAACCGTTGCAGATTTACAAGTGCCATATATAATGATGCATATGAAAGGGACTCCACAAACCATGCAATCGTTAGCCAAATATGATGATGTAGTGAAAGAAGTAATGTTCTATTTTTCGGAAAGAGTTAACGCTGCTAGAAAACTTGGAATTAATGATGTAATCGTTGATCCTGGATTTGGCTTTGCTAAAACACTAGAACATAATTACGAAATCATGCAAAAGTTAGACTTTTTCTCTATTTTAGAATTACCAATTTTAGTTGGAATATCTAGAAAGTCAATGATTTATAAATTATTAGAAAATTCTGCACAAGAAGCATTAAATGGAACAACCGTTTTAAATACGATTGCACTTCAAAAAGGTGCTCAAATTTTACGAGTTCACGATGTGAAAGAAGCTCAAGAATGTATTAAAATATATACTCAATTAAAATGAAAAAAATAAGCATAACCTTAGCCGTATTTTTATTGATTGTTTCTTGTAAAAAAGAAGATGTTCAATTGCCAAAAGCAGATGTTTCTGTGATCAAAGAACTTACAGATCATTCACCAATTTATATGTTTTATAAAAACGATAGTGTTGTTGATGTCAATAAAAACAATTCTATAAGTACAACTAATTGGGTTTTTAATATTGATAAAAGACTTTCAATAGGAGTAGTTATTCCTGAAGTAATGTTGCTTCAACATAAAAAGGCAAATTCATCACACAAGAAAGAAGGAGCTATCAATGTATTTTCTTATGCAGATAGTATTGGAAAAAATTTAGCATTCTTACCTTTTACAGATGTTCAATATAAAATGAATAAAGAGTTTTCGAAGTTTTTTATTAAAAAGAATGCTGAAGCTTATATGCCTTATCACAATTTTACCATTAATTTTAATAAAGAAAATAAAATTACAGTTGACGGTAATGATATTGAAAGAGAAGAGTTAATTCATTTTATAAATGATTTTGCTGACTTTATGAGTGAAGGAAAGACGACAATATTGCATTTAAACTTTGATAAGAGATTGTCTTACGGACAATACATTCAAAATAAAATATTGATTTGGAGATTAAACTCTGATAGGATTCAAATTTCCTCTTATGAATTCATTTATGATGAAAATGAATTACCCGAGTGTAATTGTAAATTATAGATATAAAAAAAAAAAGCCTTGCAATTGCAAGGCTTTTTTTTATGTTTTTATTTGAATTCAGACATTTCGTCTTTCTTTTCTTTCTTTTCAAGTTTCTTTTCAAATAATTTGTTGATTTGCTCTAAATTAAATGCTTTAGTAACACCTGTAGTTTCATTCTTTTTGTTTTTAACCATAAACTGAACAAAAGTTTGTCCTAAGTTTTTAGAGTAGTGTAACCAAACGAAATCTTCAGGTAATTCTAATTTAATGTCTAATAATGGCTCTGCATTAAAACCATCAACAATAATTTTGTTTAAAGCTTCATAATCATTATTTAAATCTTTAAAGTAAAAAGACTTAGAATTGATTGCTTCTTCATTTTCAACATTTTTATAAAAGAATGTATATTTATTTCCTTCTGTTAAAATAAAGATGTCATTTTGTCCAACAGAACCTAATCTAATAATAGGAGTAGTCTCAATTACTTTAATTTGTGCATTAGATAAGAATGTTATAAAAAGGACGCAGGCAAGAATAATTTTTTTCATGTGTAGTTATTGATTAATCGGTTAAGTTTAATTTTTGCTAAATATATATTAAAATATATAAACCGAGAAATAAATTATAATTAAAGTATAATTTCTTTTTCAATTTTCTTAATTATTCTTTCTTTTGGTATTATTACTGCCTTTTTTATTTCAATAAAAAAATTTATTTTCTCAAAAATATGACCTCTTTGTCCGCCTTTTTTTACAATTTTAATAAAGTTTGTAATTTCTGTTTTTGAATAGTTTTTAATATATTGTTTTCGAATTCTCTTAGTAACACTATTTTTAAATTTTAAAAATTCTTTATTTAGTAGCTCTTGATATTTAAGAGTATCCAATTTGTTTTCAGTTAATACTACTTTAAAATTAGATTTAGTGTCTTCAAAAATTTCGTCAATTGCTTCATCAATTTGAACTAATTCAAACAAAGTATCTACTTCGTTATTTTTCTGGCTATAAGTTGTTGAGATATTTATTATAAATAATAAAAGTAAAAAATATCTTGTCATGATTTATTGATGATGATAAGGTTCGTTTCTTAAAATGGTAAAACCACGGTATATTTGTTCAATTACAAACAATCGAACCATTTGGTGTGAAAAGGTCATTTCTGACAATGAAACTTTACCTACAGCTTGTTTATAAACGGTATCACTAAAACCATAAGGTCCGCCAATTACAAAGACTAACGTTTTAATTCCTGCATTCATTTTCTTTTGAAGAAATTCAGAAAAACCAACACTCGAAAACGTTTTACCATTTTCATCCAAAAGAATTAAATGATCAGTTGGTGTAATTTTTGCCAAAATTAATTCGCCTTCTTTTTCTTTTTGTTGGGCTTCGCTTAAATTCTTTACGTTTTTTATATCGGGAATAATCTCTAAATCAAATTTTACATAAAATGACAAACGCTTTGTGTACTCATCAATCAACGATTGTAAGTTATTATTGTCGGTTTTTCCTATGGTTATGAGTTTGATGTTCATTTGAGGATGTTTATTCGTTTATTTGGTTATTTGTTATTTTAAGATACTGAAATTTCCTTTGTAAGTTTTCATTCGCAAAGGAATTGTGTCATTTATATTTCTATAATAAAGTAAATGATCTTTAAACTTTATATCTTCAATACAAAAAGACGTTTTTTCATTAAAATTAGATTTGCTATTATAAATTAAAAACAAAGTGTCATTCTTTATTTGATAATTTCCTTTGTAGTTTTCAACTCCCCAAAAAATAGACTTTTCAATAAATTTGTTATTGTTTTTTAATTTTAAGGAAATTGTTCCACTTGCCGCTCCTTCATATTGAGTGAAATATATATCCTCACCATGAATTATTTTTTCAAAATTTATGAAACCAAAAGGATGCAGATATGTAAGTGTTAAAACAGTTGATGAAATAAGTAAATTTAAAACTCTAATTCTGTTTTTAAATTTTTCAGTAATACCTTTAATCAATCGATTAATAAAAACTATAATTAGAATTATGAAACATATAAGCGTTAAAAATGCAATAGCCATATCAAAAAGACCAGGAAGATTCTCCCAGAAGTAAGAAGTGTTTACAATTAGCAAAAGTATAATAGAAAAAAAGGATATTTTATATTTCTTCATTTTACAAATTATTTACTTTTGAGATTCCTCCTTACGTCGAAATGACAAGTTTGTGTTATTAAATTTAGTTAAAAATAAATGCTTTTGTCCTGCTGAACTTGTTTCAGCATCTTAATTATCTTTATTAGATTCCAAAATAAATTCGGACACGAGAGCTATGCTCGAACTGGCGAAGCAATGACAAGTTTGTGTTTAGTTTTTCCAAATAAACAAATAAACAATTAACCAAATCAACAAATCCACATTTAAAGCTTCTCCGCTAAATACTTACCAGTAACCGAATTTTTGTTTTTTGCTACTTCTTCAGGTGTTCCAAAAGCCATTAGTTTTCCGCCAAATTCACCACCTTCAGGACCAATGTCAATAATGTAATCGGCACATTTAATCAAATCTAAATTGTGCTCAATTACAATAATAGAATGTCCTTTATCAATTAAAGCATCAAATGACTTTAGCAATTTCTTAATATCATGGAAATGTAAACCGGTTGTAGGTTCGTCAAAAACAAACAAAGCTTTATCTTTAACAGTTCCTTTTACTAAGAAAGAAGCCAATTTAATACGTTGTGCTTCACCACCAGACAGCGTAGAAGAGGACTGTCCTAACTGCACATAACCTAAACCTACATCTTGTAAACATTGTAGCTTTTGAGTAATCTTATTTTGTTGGTGTTCGTTAAAAAAGTTTAATGCATCATCAATAGTTAGTTTTAAAATATCATCAATGTTTTTACCTTCAAAAGTAGCTTCTAAAACTTCTTTTTTAAATCGTTTTCCATTACACGTTTCACATTCTAAATGCACATCGGCCATGAATTGCATTTCAATGGTTACTTCACCATCACCTTTACAAGTTTCACATCTTCCACCGTCAACATTAAATGAGAAATGCTTTGGTAAATAACCTCTTAATTTCGAAACATTTTGTTTAGAAAATAAATCTCTAATGTCATCATATGCTTTTATATAGGTAACCGGATTTGAACGTGAACTTCTTCCAATAGGGTTTTGGTCTACATATTCAATATGTTTAATGTTTGAAAAACTACCCGCTAGTTCTGTAAACTGACCCGGTTTTTCTCCAACACCTTCTAATTTCTTTTGAATAGCTGGAAATAATATTTTTTTAACCAAAGTACTTTTTCCACTACCTGAAACTCCTGTTATTACGGTTAAACAATCTAACGGAAACGTAAAATCTTGGTTTTGTAAATTATTTTCTCTAGCGCCAATAATATCCACGTGATTTTTGAATTTTCTACGAATTTTAGGAACTTCAATTTTTTCTTGTCCGTTTAAGTATTTTGCCGTTAAAGAATCAGCCTTTAAAATTTCTTCATATGTACCTTGTGCCACTAAATACCCACCATTTGTTCCTGCTTCCGGACCAATATCAATAATCATATCTGCAGCTTTCATAATATCTTCATCATGTTCTACAACGATAACTGTATTTCCTATATCGCGAAGTTCTTTCAATACTTCAATTAATCTTTCAGTGTCTTTTGGATGCAAGCCAATACTTGGTTCGTCCAAAATATACATTGAACCCACTAAACTACTACCAAGTGAAGTGGCCAAGTTAATTCGTTGAGATTCACCACCAGATAAAGTAGCTGAATTTCTGTTCAGTGTTAAATAACTCAATCCTACATTGAATAAAAAACCTAAACGATTATTAATTTCAATTAAAAGTCGTTTGGCAACTTTTGCGTCGTATTCGTTTAACTCTAATGTTTTGAAGAATTCTATTAATTTAACAATTGGTAAATCAACTAATTCTGCAATGGTATTATTTGCTATTTTTATATAATTTGCTTCTGGTCTTAATCTTTTTCCTTTACAAGAAGGACATTTTGTTTTACCTCTATAACGAGATAACATTACTCTGTTTTGAATTTTATAATTCTTTTCCTCTAACTCTGTAAAAAAGGTATCTAAACCAGTAAAATATTTGTTTCCTGTCCAAATTAACTGTTTTTGTTCGGTAGTTAATTCAAAGATTGGTTTGTGAATAGGAAAATCAAACTTATAAGCGTTGTTTACCAATTCATCTCTAAACCAACTCATACTTTCACCACGCCAAGGATAAATGCCATTCTCGTATACAGAAATAGATGTGTTTGGAAAAACTAATTCTTCATCGACTCCTATAATACTTCCATAACCTTCACATTTAGGACAAGCTCCATAAGGATTGTTGAAACTAAATAAATGGATATTTGGCTCTAAGAAAGTCATTCCGTCTAAATCAAAATTAGAACTAAATGTATATCGATTTTCAGTGTTTAATTCTTGTAGAAAACATTCTCCTTTACCTTCATAGAAAGCAATTTGAACAGCATCTGCAAGTCTATTGAAAAATTCTTCTTCTCTCTTAACAACAATTCTATCAATGATTAATAAAATATCATTTGGATTAATTTTATCTGCTTCAATTTCGTCTAAACGAACCATTTCATTATTGACTAAAACACGAGCAAAACCTTGTTGTAATAAGACTTTTAATTTATCTTCTAATGGTCTTCCTTCTTCTAAATGAATAGGAGAAAGCAATAACCATTTGCTGTTTTCTTCAAAAGTTTCAATTTTAGAAGTAACATCAGAAATCGTATCTTTTTTAACTTCTTGTCCCGAAATAGGAGAGTAGGTTTTACCAATACGAGCAAATAATAATTTTAAATAATCGTAAATTTCAGTTGAAGTTCCTACTGTAGAACGAGCATTTGTAGTGTTTACTTTTTGTTCAATGGCAATTGCAGGAGCAATTCCTTTAATGTAATCCACTTTTGGCTTGTCTAATCGACCTAAAAACTGTCGTGCATATGAAGACAAACTTTCTACATAACGTCTTTGCCCTTCGGCATATAATGTATCAAATGCTAAACTCGATTTTCCTGAACCTGATAAACCAGTCACTACAACAAGTTTATTTCTAGGTATAGCAACATCTATATTTTTTAAATTATGCAGTTGAGCACCTTTTATTAAGATGTTTTTTTTCGGTTCTAGCTTTGAAAAGTCGGTTTTTATCATGGCAAAAAGTAAAGATTTGCAAATTTACACAATTTAAAATCATAAGCCAATAGAATAGAGTCTTTGAAAAAAATGATTTACTATTAATTAAAAAGTTTAATTTACAAAATGGTAACATTTATCTAATTAGTTTGCTAATAATTACCTTTTTTGTAGTTTATTTTGATAAATTTTAATTTTTTAAACAAAAAGGTTAATGAATATTTGGTTTTTATATATTTTTTGCTTTAAATTTGACTTTAATAATAATCTAAAAAAAATAGCCTATACCTAAAAATTACTTTTTTAAAAATTTACAACCCCAATAAATTAAAAGGTAATCTTATGGCTAATCACAAACTTTCTGATGGTGTTCTAGTAAAAAATTATATTGAAGGTGATGAAAACTCTTTGTCAATTTTAATAAAAAGACATCAATCTAAAATTTACGGATTTATTTATTCTAAGATTAATGATAAAGATTTATGTGAAGATGTCTTTCAAGACACCTTTATTAAAGTCATTAAAACCCTTAAAGCAAAATCCTATAATGAAGAAGGTAAATTTTTACCTTGGGTAATGCGTATTGCTCATAATTTAGTAATTGACCATTTTAGAAAGTCAAAAAGAATGCGCTTTCAAAGAGATACTGACGAATATTCTGTTTTTTCACTTATATCTGACACAAGTTTAAACGTTGAAAGTCAAATTATTTTAGAACAAGTCGAATTAGACTTAAGTAAACTTATTGAAGAACTACCTGAAGATCAAAAAGAAGTTTTAAAAATGCGTATTTACCAAGATTTAAGTTTTAAAGAAATAGCTGAAACTACTGGTGTTAGTATTAATACAGCTCTAGGTAGAATGCGATATGCTATAATAAACTTGAGAAAAGTTATAGAAAAAAACCAAATTGTTTTAACGAATTAAACAATAATATAATTTAGTTTGCGTTATAGATAAAAACATAACAAACTCTATGGCAAAACTTTACTCTAAAAAGAAATTAGCAATCAATAAAATGTTACCTAAAAAAGAAACGATTTCGTTTATTCTTAATTATTCAAAAGCTTTAAGAATTCAAAAAGTAGGTAATCTAACCTTTGAAATTATTGTTAATTAAAGAAAAGCCTCGTAATCAGATTACGAGGCTTTTTTGTTATATTGCTCTAAGACCGTTTTTCTTCCAATTGTCTTCGTAATTATATCTTTTTCTAAATTCCAACCTCGTGCAGGAGAATATTCTCTACCGTACCAAATGATTTGTAAGTGTAATTCGTTCCAAAGCTCCTCAGGAAAAATACGTTTTGCATCTTTTTCGGTTTGAACAACATTTTTTCCATTCGTTAAATTCCAGCGATACATTAAACGATGAATGTGTGTGTCTACAGGAAAAGCTGGAACTCCAAAAGCCTGACTCATTACAACACTTGCTGTTTTGTGCCCAACTGCTGGTAATTCTTCTAAAAATTCAAAACTTTGAGGAACTTCTCCGTTGTGTTTATCAATTAGTATATGTGATAAACCATGAATTCCTTTTGATTTCATAGGCGAAAGTCCACAAGGTCTTATAATCTCCTTAATTTCTTCCACACTCATTTTTATCATATCATACGGATTGTCAGCTTTGGCAAATAAAAGAGGTGTAATTTTATTTACTCTAACATCTGTACATTGCGCAGAAAGTAAAACTGCAATTAGCAATGTATACGGATCTTTATGATCTAATGGAATTGGAATTTCAGGATATAGTTTGTTTAACGTATTTATAACAAATGTTACTTTTTCATTCTTTGTCATTTTTGTATTTTTATCGTTTATTATAACTTTTAACAAAGTTACACTTAATACAAATTAAACAAAATATAAAATGACAACTTTAAAAATAGGGGATAAAGCTCCAAATTTCTCAGGATTAGACCAAGACGGAAATCAACATTCTTTATCTGATTATAAAGGAAAGAAACTTGTAGTTTTCTTCTATCCAAAAGCAAGTACACCTGGTTGCACTGCAGAAGCTTGCGATTTAAGAGATAATTTTGAGCGCTTTATAGCAAACAACTATTCAATAATAGGTGTTAGTGCTGATAGTGCTAAACGTCAGGCTAATTTCATTGAGAAAAACAGTTTACCATTTCCACTTTTAGCTGATGAAGATAAATCAGTTATTGAAGCGTTTGGTGTTTGGGGGCCAAAGAAATTTATGGGTAAAGAATATGATGGCATTCACAGAACTACTTTTGTAATTGATGAAAACAGTATTCTAACTGATGTAATTGAGAAAGTAAAAACAAAAGCTCACGCAGCTCAAATATTAGATTAATAAAAAATCCCGCAATTGCGGGATTTTCTTAGTTTGTTTTTTCTGCGATTTGCTTTTTAGGATCAAAACCAAAAAGATTATGTGTTTTAATTAATTCTGAAATTCCTTCAGGAAGCATGTCTTCCCAACCTTCATCATTATTAGAAATCATTTTTAATACTTTTCTAGAAAATATTTCAAGATTTTTTTCATCAAAATCGTTGATATCAACTACTTTACCATTGAATTTAAAGAATTTATATAATTCTTTCATTCTTGGGTGTACTTTCAAATTGTCAGAATTTACAATTGTTCCATCTTCTTCTTTCATTGGGTATAAGTACACTTTTAAATCGCGGTAGAATAATTTACCGAAAGCTTCTAATATTCCACCAGATAAATGACGATAGTATTTCTCATCAAAAATATCTACAAGATTATTAACACCCATTGCAAGTCCCATTCTTGCTTTAGTATAATCAGAAAAATATTCAACAACCTTAAAGTACTCTTGGAAATTAGAAATCATTACAGTTTGTCCAAGAGAACAAAGTAATTCAGCTCTGTCTAAGAAATCTCTTTCATCAATTTCTCCTTCTGCTTTCAAATTAGATAAAGTAATTTCAAAAATAACAAGTGTATTTTCAATATCCACCTTTTTTTCTTCAATAAACATGTTATATGACTTCATATACATGTTCATATTCACCTTAGTTACAGGTCTAAAGCTTCCTCTTAAAGCTAATATGTTTTTTTTGTATAAAACGGCTGCAGGTAAAATGTTATTTCCATCTGGTCCAAACATTACTGCATCTGTCATTCCGTTTTTAACCAACTGTAAACTCATTAAACGATTATCAACATCGGCAAAACGAGGTCCAGAGAAATTAATAGTATCAATTTCTAATTGGTCTTTATCTAAATGATCGTATAAGTAACGAAGTAATTTTTTAGGATCATTATACTTATAAAACGCTCCGTAAATTAAGTTTACACCTAATGTACCTAACGTTTCTTGTTGTAATTTTGCATCCGTTTCTTTAAAACGAATATGTAGTAAAATTTCATTATATTCTTCACTAGCATCAACTTGGTATTTGATACCAACCCAACCGTGACCTTTGTATTGTTTAGCAAAATCTATTGTTGCAACAGTATTTGCGTAAGTAAAGAATAATTTATTAGGATGTTTATCTCTTAATAAACGTTCTTCCATTAAGTTTGATTCATGCGTAAGCATTTTGCGCAACCTACTTTCAGTTACATATCTTCCATCTTCTTCAATTCCATAAATTGCATCACTAAAATCTTTATCGTAAGCAGACATTGCTTTTGCAATAGTTCCTGATGATGCACCAGCTCTAAAGAAATGACGAACTGTTTCTTGACCTGCACCAATTTCAGAAAATGTACCGTAGATATATTCATTAAGATTAATTCTTAAAGCTTTATCCTTTAAAGAAGGAATCTGCTCAATCATTTTATCTCCACTTAATTTAATGTCGGTTACAATACTTTTCATCTATAGCAGTAGTTTAGGATCAATTTTAGTAATCATGTAGTTGCAAAGTTAATGAATTTGTTAAAAATTAAGGTAATTATTATTATTTTTGTGTAAAAATATAACATTGAAGATTTATTTCTTAGGAACGGGCACATCACAAGGTATTCCAGTAATTGGGAGTAATCACCCTGTATGTTTAAGTGAAGATTTAAAAGACAAAAGATTAAGGGTTTCTGTTTGGGTACACTCAGATGATTTTTCTTTTGTAATTGATTGCGGACCAGATTTTAGACAACAAATGCTAACTTCTAAATGTTCTAAAATTGATGCCATTTTATTCACACACGAACATGCTGACCATACTGCTGGTTTAGACGACATAAGACCTTTTAATTTTAAACAAGGTGCTCTTTCCGTTTATGGACATAAAAGAGTAATTAAAAATTTGGAACAACGCTTTGGGTATATTTTTGAAACAGAAAATAGATATCCAGGTGCTCCGTCTGTTAATACGATTCAAGTTGTAGAAAACGAAGTATTTACGATTAATAATGTAGATGTTATTCCAATAAATGCATTTCATGGAAGTTTACAAGTTTTTGGATATAAAATTCAAGATTTTGTGTATTTAACTGATGTTAAAACCATTTCTAAACAAGAAATTAATAAAATAATTAATTGTAAAGTATTAGTTATTAATTGTTTACGAGAAGAGAAGCACAACACTCATTTTAATTTACAAGAAGCATTAGATTTTATATCTTTGGTTCAGCCAGAAAAGGCATATATAACGCACATTAGCCATTTATTTGGATTTCATGAAGCAATACAACAAAAGCTTCCAAATAACGTTTATGTAGCATATGATAATTTAGAAATTTCAATTTAACCAATATATATTATGAAAAACACATTCATGTACTTATTTATCTTTTCATTGTTGATAAATGTTTTTTTATACGTTAATTCTAATAAAATTTTAAAAGCAAAAGATGCTGAAGTTGTTAGAATGAAAGAAAATTTAAAAGCTTCAAATGTTGCTATCGATTCATTAAAAGCAAGTGATTATTTTTCAATTGAAACAGACCAAGATGCTCAAGATTATTTTTACAATAAAAATTTAGATTACCCAAAAGTAATGGCTAAAGTGAATGAAGATTTAAATTCATTAAACACAAACAAAAGCGGAAACAAATTAGTTCCTTATGAGTCAATTGAAGGAAAACCTTTTATTATTAATAAAGCAAAAATGCTAAACCATAGATGGATTATTGCAGAATATTCAAATTCTAATTTATGGGGACAAGTTTTAATTAAATATTTTCATAATGATGATAAGCCTACCGATTTTGAAACGGTAGAGACCGTTATGTATGAAAAACAACTAAAGAAATAACAAAAAAAGCTCCAATTTTGGAGCTTTTTTTATAAGAATTAATTATACCAAAATCGAGAATTACAATTTTAACGTATATGATATTATATCTTGAATTTGTATTTTTGAAAAAAGTTACCCTATGAAAATTGTTATATCGCCAGCTAAATCTTTAGATTTTGAAACCAAATTACCAACCGTTCGTTTTACGCAATCGGAATTTCTTTCAAAATCGGAGACTATACATAAAACGTTAAAAAAGAAAAAGCCAAAACAGTTGATGGAATTAATGTCTATTTCTGAAAAATTGGCCGATTTAAACTGGCAGCGCAATCAAGAATGGGCAATACCTTTTACTACCGAAAATGCTCGACCAGCAGTTTATGCTTTTAATGGCGATGTTTATACAGGTTTAGATGCTTATACGATTACAGAAGATAAACTAGACGTTTTACAAGATAAATTACGCATACTTTCGGGTTTATATGGTGTTTTAAAACCACTCGATTTAATGCAGCCGTACCGACTTGAAATGGGAACTTCAATCCCAATAGGAGCAAAGAAGAATTTATATGAGTTTTGGAAAAAAACGGTTACTGATTCTTTAAATAAAGAACTTTCTAAAGACGAACTGTTTATCAATTTAGCGAGTAACGAATATTTTAGCGCTGTAGATACAAAATCATTAAAAACAGCAGTAATTACACCCGAATTTAAAGATTACAAAGACGGAAAACTTAAAATGATAAGTTTTTTTGCCAAAAAGGCTAGGGGATTAATGGTACGTTATATTATTGATACCAACGCTGAAACTGTTGATGATTTAAAGCTATTTAATTATGATGGTTATGCTTTTGATGGTAATTTGAGTAAAGGAAGTACATTGGTTTTTACGAGATAAACATTTGTTTACACATTACATCTTGTTTTTTTTGAAGCATCAGTATTCATTATGCGCTCAAATTTTATTTTTCTAATGCCGTGATCCGTTTCCCATTGTTTGACTTCTTTAAAATGAAATTTCTTATACAATGCAGAAGCCGGTCCGTTATTTACACCAGTTTCTACCACAAAAAGAGAAGAATCAAATGTGTTCAAAACAAACTCCATTAGTTTTGAGGCAATTCCTTGTTTGAAAAAAGCAGGATTCACCACTAAACTTCTTATGTGAGTATACTCTTCATTATGAATAATTTCGACTACCGCAGCCAATTCTTTGTCTTTTAAGAACCCAAAAAAATGATTACTACAATTTACATACTCTTCAATAGGTCTTTTTAACGGAGGAAAGTCTATAGCGTTTAATAATTTTGCTTCTACTTTATAAGATACTTGAAAAACCGCACGTATTTTTTCAGCTATTTTTATATCCTTGTTTTGTAGTTTTTCAATCATATTTTGTACTCGTTTTATGTTTGCCAAAAGTTTTTCCTTACCTAAGTCATTACTTTTAACTGCTGTTACTTCAATTTAAATTAGTGTATACTAGGAATATTAAGGAAGTTAAATTTCTAGGCCATTTTACTTTTGTTAGTTCTTTACTCAGTTTGGTTCTTGTAAATCTAATTAATAACCACTAAAATAATCCAACTAAATCTTTCAAATTTTATACTTCATTCTAATTTATTAATTGATAAAATGAAAGTAACAATACATCACAACAAATGGAATTATAATCCAGAATAATTGCCAAACAATTAGAATCTTTTTTAATGATTTTGATATTAAAATTTGTAATATTCCTGCCAAACAAAAAAGTAAATAAATATATGTTGGCCATGCATTTCCTATGAACATTAAAAGATTAAGAATTACGCCAATTATCAAGATGAAAAAACCAAAATATCGAAGTAATAAATTTCTATTTTTCATGTTTAACGTTTTAGTTTCGATAATCAATATCAGCTAACTAGTTTGTATATACTAAGCCTTGTAAATATATATGAATGAAAAATATATTATTTTCCAAATATACTTAAAATTAGTATTGAGTACTTAAGAACTTATGATTGTACAAAAAAACGAAAGTTTGGCAGTTGAGATAGATAATATGTTAAAACATTATTTTAACTCAATTTTATTTAAAACTAGTTTAAAAGATTCGTTCTTTTTATTTCCAATTAAAAATACTATTTCTTCAAATGAATCACTGTTGAAATTAGGTAAATCAAGCTTGCTACCTCTAAACGAAGGATATAAATCACTCAATTTAATATTTATGGTTTCCCATTTTCCTGTAGTTTTAAAAGTTATAATATAGGAATAATAAGCGTTTGATTTATCTTTAATTCTAAATTGGTACGCTTTACCATCGCCTTTTAAACGAATGCTAATTGTGCTTTGTGGGTTTGCTTTTATTGCATCAAATCCATAACGCACAGATGAAAAACCGCCATTGTTTTCTAGAGAAACGGTTCCCTCAAAAACACCATTGCCTTCAGTATCTATAGAAAATTTCCCTTGAGATACGCCGCCCATTACGCCATCGTCTATTATTCTCCAGTCTCTTGGTGAAGAATCTTTGTTAAAGTTGTAAATTATTGTGCTGTTCATAAATGCGAAGAGTAGAAGTAAGGTTAGTTTCATGGTGTTCTGTTTTTACAACCTAAATGTAAGCCAATAAAACCTTTTTTAAATGAATTTAACAGGCTTTTATAATGTGTTTAATCCATTGTGCCACACATATCTTCTGGTTTTACCCATTTGTCAAACTCTTCATTGGTTACAAGGTTTAATGCTGCAGCTGCTTGGCGTAAGGTTATGTTTTCTGCGTATGCCTTTTTTACAATTTTGGCAGCATTTTCATAGCCAATATGTGTGTTGAGCGCTGTTACAAGCATTAAAGAGTTTTCTAAATGTTCTTTTATTACAGGAATATTAGGCTGAATTCCTATCACACAATTTGTGTTGAACGAAGTACAAACATCGCCTAACAAACGCGCTGATTGTAACACATTTGCAATGATAAGTGGTTTAAACGCATTTAGTTCAAATTGGCCATTTGAGCCGCCTATTGAAACGGCAACATCGTTACCCATAATTTGCGCACAAACCATTGTTAAAGCTTCCGCTTGTGTTGGGTTTACTTTGCCTGGCATTATAGAAGAACCGGGTTCGTTTGTTG
Source organism: Flavobacterium sp. (assembly GCF_034111225.1). Classification (GTDB taxonomy): domain Bacteria; phylum Bacteroidota; class Bacteroidia; order Flavobacteriales; family Flavobacteriaceae; genus Flavobacterium. The sequence goes on from NZ_JAWUXR010000012.1 coordinate 218,316, forward strand.
GAATTATAATTTCGCCTATTCCACATCGCGGTCCAGAACTCAACATGCGAATATCGTTACCAATTTTCATTAACGAAACGGCACAACTTTTCATTACTCCAGACAGTTCAACCATTGCATCATGGGCAGCAATTGCTTCAAATTTATTGGGTGCAGTAATAAAGGGCAAATTAGTAATCTCGGCAATTTTTTTGGCAACTAAAACATCATAACCTTTTGGAGCATTTAATCCTGTTCCTACAGCTGTTCCGCCAAGCGCTAGTTCTCTAACTTTTTCTAAAGCATTTTTAAGTGCTTCTATTCTATTTGTTAATTGTTTGGTATAACCCGAAAACTCTTGTCCTAATGTAAGTGGAGTAGCATCCATAAAATGGGTACGCCCTGTTTTAACGATGTCTTTAAAATCTTTCGATTTAGTATTTAAAGTTTCTTTTAATGCTATAATTGCTGGAAGTGTATGTTCTACAATTCTTTTATAAGCTGCAATATGCATCGCTGTTGGAAAGGTATCGTTAGAAGATTGCGAATTAATAACATCATCATTTGGGTGAATGAATAATTGCCCTTCGCCTAGTTTATTTCCTTGTAGTACATGCGCACGATTAGCAATTACTTCGTTTAAGTTCATATTGGTATGCGTTCCAGAACCCGTTTGCCAAATTACCAATGGAAATTCGTTATCTAATTTGCCAGCAATAATTTCATCACATACTTTTATTATCAAATCCTTTTTATTGCCATCTAAAACACCTAATTTGTGATTTGCCAATGCTGCTGCTTTTTTTAAATAAGCAAATGCATGAATTACCTCTAAAGGCATAGAGGCTTCTTGCCCGACATTAAAATTAGTACGGGAACGTTCGGTTTGGGCTCCCCAATACGCATTAATTGGAACTTTAACTTCGCCCATTGTATCTTTTACTATTCTATATTCCATATGAGATTTTTTTTGTCTGAATGGTGTTTTTTAATGGTTGCTTGTAACGGTTTGTATTTTATACGTAGCGTGTAAAAAGGTACTACATTTAGATTAAATACAACCTAATTGTGAAGTCTTTATTTGCGATGTTTTATACACTGTGTTACCAAGCGTTATTTTTCTACTATTTGAGTTTTATAATGGCCACCGTCAAAGTACTAGAATTTATAATTTGACCAGATTCATTTGTTATCTCAATCTTCCAGAAGTGTGTAGTACGACCTTTATGTGTGATTTTTGCCTTCGCATAAACATTTCCAGACCTAACTCCTTTGAGATGATTTGATGCAACGTTTAGTCCAGCCATTGTCTCTAACTTTTGATCAATAAGGAAATAGGAACCAAAACTTCCAAGAGTTTCAGCTAAAGCCGCACTTGCGCCACCGTGGAGAAAACCTAATGGAGTCATTGTTCTTTCATCAACAGGCATAGAGGCCTCAATGAAATCATCTCCAACTTTCAAAATCTCTATACCAAGATTTTCTATAAGGTTATTCTTGCAAAGTTTATTTATCTGATCTACTGTAGCTTGAATTTTCATATATGCTCTTTAGGATTATAATTATAATTACACTTTAATATTTAAAACCTTATAATTGTTAGTAAGAAAATCCCAAGGGAAAGCTTGGGATTTATACTATTTTTCAAATAGTTTGTTGTGCAAGAAAAGAATTTTTTACAAAGAGGGTTTAATATTCTGATTTACCCTAAACAAATTAGTTGGGTCGTACTTGTTCTTAAGTGTTACTAACCTTTCATAATTTTTACCATACGTTGCTTTTACACGCTCTTCTGTTTCATCCATCATAAAATTTGAATACGCTCCACCTGATGAATATGGATGTAATGCTTCCCAATAATCTTTACACCATTTTGTGATTTTAGTTGCGTTTGCTGGCTCAGGATCAACACCTACAATTACTCCTGCATAGTTGGCATCTCGATAAGCCCAAGCAGTTTCTTCATTCCTAACTCTACTTGCAGCACCACTAATAGGATATAAATGCATTTGAGAAAGCGGGGTTGGAATATTTGATCCAAATTTTAAATGCTGTGCTCTGATTTCAGGTCCTAATTCAGTAAAAAAGTCAGCTCTCCAATACCATTGTAGACCGGGAGGAAATAGCCCGTCAAAAAGTGTTTGTACTGAAGGATAAGGCATTTCACCAACATGTTCGAAAAGCGGATTTTTAGCTAATATTGGCTTGAAGGCTTCTTTTGCTTTATTCATATCGCCTGTATAACACCATACTATTCCACAAAATTGTTTGTTGTGCAAATGTTCGGGAAATGGTGGCCCGGGAATAATCATTGTTGCAATAAACCCATTTAACTCGTCTGGAGCATTAAGGATAAAATTATGGTACCATTCCATAATTTCTTCTGTTTTTTCTATTGGCCAAAGTGTTGGCCCACCAAAAACATTTTTTACTGGATGTGCCTGAAATTTGAACGAAGTAACAATTCCGAAATTTCCACCTCCACCTCGAATCGCCCAAAAAAGATCTGCGTTTTGGTCTTTATTTACAGTTACAATCAATCCATCGGCCAACACCATATCGGCTTCAAGCAAATTATCAATGGTAAGTCCATATTTTCTAGAAAGATGACCAATACCTCCACCAAGTGTTAATCCTCCAACTCCAGTTGTAGAGATAATTCCAGCAGGAACGGCCAATCCAAATGGATGCGTAGCGTGGTCAACTTCTCCCCAAAGATTACCACCACCAACACGTACAGTATTGGTTGATGTATCTACCCTCACAAATTTGAGACAAGACAAATCAATTACTAATCCATCATTACAGAGCCCTAATCCGCCTCCATTATGTCCACCACCTCTAACTGCAATAAGAAGTTTGTTTTCTCTCCCAAAATTTACAGCGGCCATTACATCAGCCACATCCACGCACTTTACTATTATGAGCGGTCGTTTGTTTATCATGGCATTGTAAACTTTTCGAGCATCATCGTATCCTTTGTCCTGAGGCTCTATTAAAGCACCTCTTAAGTTTGCCTTAAATTCCTGAATAATAGTTTTGTTTATCATAATATGTATGTTTTACGATTATAAATAAGTAGGTTCTATATCTATTGTAATAGAATTAGAAGTAAATGATAAAATAGCTTAATACAATTTTTTCATTTCATCTTAGTCGGTCAAATTTAATTGCTGACTTTGTTATGCACTATTAGTTACGTGTTTTTAAATGCCTAATGAAGCAAATAGAAACCGATCAGAAAATAGGTAAGGGTTTTAGTAAATATACTAGAACTATATAGACTCTTATTAATCAATTTTTTTATAGTAGTTCTATTTTTTGAAGACAGGGTAAAAAGGAAGCAAGTTTTGTTATTGTAGCAAACAGTTTTAGATTCTGATATTCTCCCACATTAGATTATTTGAGGTATAATATTTTTTTGGTGTCTATAAATACTGCAAAAATTGTTAGTTTTTTTGAATGAATAAATAAAAACTTATAATTAGCGCAGTAAGATTACCAATTGCCTACAATTTTTTTAAGAATTAGATAACTTATTGAAGATTGTATTTTTTGTTAGTGTTACTAGCATTTTTATAAAATTTACATTTCAATATAGTCATTTTTACCAACAGGAATAATTTTTTCTCATAATCTAAAGGATCTATATTTCTAATGTTACAAAGGAAGTAAAGCAAAATTTAACCAAAATCTTGTGTTTTAATCATTTTTCTTTACGATATATTTGAAACATTATTTTTTAATAACGTGATGTAAATTTTGTATAATGCTTATTTTCAACAAGGTACGAAAAAATGAGCTATATTCTGATTTTTTGAACAAAATCTTTGATCCTATTAATTGGATTATTTCCTATAAACGTAATAAAAGCACTTCCAATAATTGCCCCTTTTTGATGTTTTGTAGCTTGTGAAAATGTTTCCTTGTTATTTATTCCGAAACCAACAATTTGCGGGTTTTTTAGATTTAAAGAAGCAATGCGTTTAAAATAATCTATTTGTTCATCACCAAAACCACTTTGACTTCCTGTAACCGCAGCAGAACTAACCATATAAATAAAACTATCTGAAATTGCGTCAATTTGAGTAATGCGTTCGTTTGAAGTTTGTGGCGTGATTAAGAAAACATTTTTCAAATTGTATTTTTCAAAAATTGCTTTGTATTCTGTTTCGTAAACATATAAAGGTAAATCGGGAATAATTAAACCATCGATTCCAACTTCAGCACATTTTTTACAAAATTGTTCCATTCCAAATTGCATCATAGGATTAAAATAGCCCATAATTATTAGAGGAATTTTTACTGATTTACGAATGTCTTTTAATTGCTCAAATAGGAGTGAAGTCGTCATTCCGTTTGCAATAGCTTGTGTCGAACTTTCTTGAATAGTTGGTCCATCTGCTAAAGGATCAGAAAATGGAAGTCCAATTTCAATCATGTCTACACCATTTTGTTCCAACTCTTGAATAATAGAAATGGTATCGTTTAAATTTGGATAACCTGCTGTAAAATAGATAGAAAGCAGTTTCTTATTTTCTTGTAATTTTATATTTATTCTGTTCATTTTGCTATTTTCTTTAAATTAAAATCCGAAATAATCTATATAGGTATTCAAATCTTTATCACCTCTTCCTGATAAATTAATCACCACAATATCAGTCGGTTTGAATTGTTTTTTATCTAAAACCGCAAAAGCATGAGCTGTTTCAATAGCTGGAATAATACCTTCCATTTTTGAAATCTCCAAACCCGATTGCATGGCTTCACTATCGGTAATAGCAATGAATTCAGCACGATTAGAATCATGTAAATGAGCATGTAATGGACCAACTCCAGGATAATCTAAACCAGCCGAAATAGAATAAGGTTCCGTGATTTGTCCATCATCCGTTTGCATCAATAAGGTTTTGCTTCCATGAATGATTCCGATTTTTCCTAAAACAGATGTTGCAGCACTTTCACCAGAATCTACTCCATGACCAGCTGCCTCAACTGCAATTAGTTTTACCGATTCGTTTTCTAAAAATTCATAGAAAGCTCCTGCAGCATTACTGCCTCCACCAACACAAGCAATCACATAATCAGGGTTTTCTCTTCCTTCTTGTTCTTGTAATTGCTCTTTGATCTCTTTAGAAATCACACTTTGAAATCTTGCGACCATATCAGGATAAGGATGAGGACCAACAACCGAACCGATGATGTAAAAAGTATCCACAGGATTATTAATCCAATCACGAATGGCTTCATTTGTTGCGTCTTTTAAAGTTTTTGAACCAGAAGTAGCCGGACGAACTTCCGCACCCAACATTTTCATACGCGCTACATTAGGAGCTTGACGTTTGATGTCCACTTCACCCATATACACTATGCATTCTAAACCCATTAACGCACAAACCGTAGCCGTTGCTACACCATGCTGACCAGCACCTGTTTCAGCTATGATTCGAGTTTTTCCCAAACGTTTAGCCATTAAAATTTGTCCGATAGTATTGTTCACTTTATGTGCACCAGTGTGGCATAAATCTTCTCTTTTTAGATAGATTTTTGTTTTGTATTTATCTGATAAACGTTTGGCAAAATACAATGGAGTAGGTCTTCCTACATATTGTTTTAATAAATCATTACATTCTTCTTGAAAAGAAGGTTCAGCCATTATTTTCAAGTAATTTTCTTTTAATTCTTCTACATTTGGATACAGCATTTCAGGAATGAAAGCACCTCCAAATTTGCCATAAAACCCGTTTTGGTCTACGTTATATTTCGTTTTCATATAGGGACTTTTTAAATTTTTTAATTTTAGTTGAATTTTTATAGCCGGGTTTAGTTTCAAATCGGCTATTCACATCAATTGCAATACATTTTTTTGCTACTTCAGTTTTTAAGAAGTCTTTTATAGCATCGATTTCTGTTTTTCCAATTCCACCACTTAAAAAAAATGATTTTTCATAAGGATATTTTTCTAATACTTTCCAGTTGAATGTAATACCGTTTCCTCCAGGTAACTTTCCTTTGGTATCGAATAAAAAATAATCAACAAATGCAACATATTCTTTAACTGAATTGAAATTGAATGTATTGTCAATCGAAAAAGCTTTGATGACTTCAACTCCTAATTTTTTTACATTTTTGCAAAAAATAACTGATTCATTTCCGTGAAGTTGAATTACATCAAGTTTAAACTGATTTACTTTCAAAATAATTTCATTAATAGAGGCATTTACAAAAACCCCAACTTTTTTTATTTTAGGATCCAGTTTTGGAATTTCATTTAAATCAAATTTCCGACTTGATTGATCCCAAAATATGAATCCCAAATAATCAGGTTTCAATAAAGCAATATCCTGAATGTTTTCAGGATATTTCATGCCGCATATTTTTAGTTTTAATTGGTTCATTTTAAAGAAATTTTTCGGATAAATTCATTGGCTTCTTTACCTGGATTATCAGTTTTCATGAAATGTTCTCCCATTAAAAAACCTTGATATCCATATTTTTGCAATTCTTTCACTGCTTCAATCGAACTGATACCACTTTCAGAAACTTTTACAAAATCATCTGGAATTTGATGAGCTAATTCTTTGCTGTAATCTAAACTTACTTCAAATGTTTTAAGGTTTCGATTATTTACTCCAATCATATCTAAACTTGTCATAATTGATTTTTCTAATTCTTCCTGGTTGTGTACTTCTAGTAAAACTTCTAAGGCTAAACTTTGAGCAAATTCTGACAAATGTTTGATTTCTTCACGAGATAAAACAGCTGCAATTAATAATATTGCATCTGCTCCGTTTGCTTTAGCCTCTAACAATTGATATTCGTCAACTACAAATTCTTTTCGCAATAAAGGAATATTCACAGAAGCCTTAGATAATAATAAATCTTCTAAAGAACCACCAAAATATTTGCCATCCGTTAAAACAGAAATACCACAAGCTCCCGCATTTTGATAACCTAAAACTACATCTTCAACAGTATGATTATTATTGATAATTGACTTTGAAGGAGAACGACGCTTGTGTTCTGCAATAATTCCTGAAAGACTATTTTTAAGTAATTTAGCCATTGAATTAGTTCTTCCGTTAAATAAAACAGAAGCTTCTAATTGAGAAACAGGAATGATGCTTTTCTTTAAAGCAACTTCTCGTTTTTTGTCGGTTATGATTTTATCTAAAATATTCATGTTTAGTTGCTTATTTTAATTAAGTGATTCAGTTTTTCGAATGCTTTTCCGCTAATTAAACTTTCTTGTGCTTTGGCTAAAGCATTTTCATAGCTTGATTTTTCTATTGTTTGAATGGCAATTGCTGCATTTGCACAAACGACATTATTTTGTTCAGAAGAACCTTTTCCAGAAATGACATCATGGAATATTTTTGCAGCTTCATCAATTGTATTTCCTCCTTTAATGCTTTCTAACCTAATAGGTGAAAAATTAAAATCGTTTGGTTTTAAAATTTGTTCTGAATGATTGGTAATAATCTTTACATCATCGGTTAGTGAAACTTCGTCAAAGCCACTTAATCCGTGTAAAATACTATAATTAGTTGTGGTATTTTGGTACAAATAAGTATACATTCTAGCCAATTCTAAACTGAAAACACCAACCATTTGATTCTTTGGAAAAGATGGATTTACCATTGGTCCAAGCATATTAAAAAATGTTTTAACTCCTAATTCTTTACGAATTGGTCCAACATTTTTCATCGCTGGGTGAAATAGAGGTGCGTGTAAAATAGCAATGTTAGTTTCTTCTATTGATTTGGTTAAAAAATCAATGTCATTTGTGAATTTTACGCCCATTTTTTCCATTACGTTACTCGAACCAGAGATAGAGGAAACTCCGTAATTACCGTGTTTTGCGACTTTGATTCCAGCTCCAGCAACAATGAATGATGCCAAAGTTGAAATGTTGAAAGTGTCTTTTCCATCGCCACCAGTTCCACATAAATCAATGGTATTGTAGGCTGAAAAATCAACTGGAATACATAATTCTAACAAAGCTTCTCTAAAACCCGAAAGTTCTTCAATGGTAATGCTTCGCATCATGTAAACGGTTAAGAAAGCTGAAATTTGACTTTGATTGTAATTTCCTGTAGATATGTTGACTAATACTTCTTTAGCTTCAGCTTTTGAAAGTATTTCATGATTGATTAATCTATTTAATATTGTTTTCATTTTTGTAAAGTAATTTGTGAAAAGTGATTAGTAATTAGTTTTTAGAAATCTAATTCTTAAGCCAATTCTCTAATATTTTTTTACCATTTGGAGTTAAGACACTTTCCGGATGATACTGTACACCACGAACATCATAAATAGCATGTTTCATTGACATTATTTGTCCGTTTTCATCGATACTAGTTACGATTAAATCTTCTGGCAGGTTTTCGTTTGAAACTACCCAAGAATGATATCTTCCAACTTCTGTTTCTTTAGGTAAATCGTTAAAAATAAAATCGTCTTCTGTTTGTGTGACTTTCGTTGCAACACCATGATATACTTTATCTAAATTGGTTAATGTCCCTCCAAAAACTTCTCCAATTGCTTGTAAACCAAGGCAAACACCAAAGATGCTTTTGGTTTTAGCATATTTTTTGATTACATCTTTTAACAACCCTGCTTCATTAGGAATTCCTGGTCCAGGTGAAAGCAAAATTTTATCGAATTTTTCTAGTTCTTCTAATTCAAATTCATCGTTACGATACACAGTGACTTCTGCATTTAAATCTTCTAGATAATGAACTAAATTGTATGTAAAACTATCGTAATTGTCTATGACTACTATTTTCATTTTGTTGACTGTATTGAATTAAATATTTTCTGCTAAATCTAGGGCCGTTTGTAAGGCACCTAATTTATTATACACTTCTTGTGTTTCGTTTTCTTCTAATGAATCGGCTACAATTCCTGCTCCTGCTTGAAAGTGTAAGGTATGATTTTTACTTAAAAAACTTCGTATCATAATGGCGTGATTAAAATTACCTTCAAAGTCCATAAAGCCAATTGCACCGCCATAAAAACTACGATTTGTTTTCTCAATAGATTCAATTAATTGCATGGCCTTGTATTTAGGAGCTCCACTTAAAGTTCCTGCAGGAAAGGTTTTAGCAACTAATTCCATAAACGGTCGATTGGGTTTTAATTGTCCGGTTACTTTGGAAACTAAATGTATTACATGAGAGAAAAACTGTACTTCTTTGTATTTTTCAACTTTCACATCGTTACAACTTCTGCTTAAATCGTTTCGTGCTAAATCAACTAGCATTACATGCTCGCTATTTTCTTTTTTGTCTTCGTTTAATTTTTTGGCAAGTTTTGCATCGTCTTCATCATTACCGGTTCGTTTAAAAGTTCCAGCAATTGGATGAATTTCAGCATGATTATCTTTAATAACCAATTGTGCTTCAGGCGAAGATCCAAATATTTTAAAGTTTCCATAATCAAAATAGAATAGATAAGGAGAAGGGTTTATACTTCTTAATGCTCTATAAACATTGAACTCATCACCTTTGAAATCTTGCGAAAATCGACGAGAAAGCACCAATTGAAATACATCTCCACGTTGGCAGTGCTGTTTTGCTAACGTAACATATTCTTTAAAATCGTTATCGGTTAGATTAGAAATAACTTCTCCAGATTTAAAAAAGGGAAATGAAGCGAAGTTTTTAGTTTGTAATAATTGCTCAACTTCTTGAATATTATTTTCATTACTATAAGAATGACAAAATATATAAGCCTCATTTTTAAAATGATTAATTGCAATTATGTTTTGATAAACCGCATAATAAATTTCTGGAATTTTATTTTCGGTTGATTTTTCAGCAATTTTTATATTTTCAAAATACTGAATTGCATCATAAGAAATATAGCCAAATAACCCTTGAGTAATAAACTTAAATTGATTTTCATCTGTTTGAAATTGTTTAGAAAACTTCTCAATTTCTAAGGAAACATTTACTGAATTATCTATTGGAATTATTTCAGAAAAACCGTTTGGAAAATTAGTTTCAATTTTTTTATCTTCGACTTTTATAGAAGCTATTGGATTGAAACAGATGTATGAAAAACTATTATCGTTTGCATGATAATCTGAACTTTCTAATAAAATACTATTTGGAAATTTATCACGTATTTTTAAATAAACACTTACCGGAGTTGTTGTATCAGCAAGAATTTGTTTGTAGTTTGTATGTAATTTGAATTTATTCATTTTTGTAATTTTTAAAAATTGACAATAAAAAAAGGCTTGTCGTGATTGACAAGCCTTTTCTATGTATTTATATTAAATTATACTATAGCAGGATTCGCTCACGTCGTTTGAAGTAAGTTATTCCACCACCAAGTATTATTTAAAAATGTTTTCATTTTGATAAATTGATATGCAAATATATGTAAAGTTTATTTTTAAAAACAAGCTTTATATAAAAAAAAGTCCAAAAAATTAATTTTGGACTTTTTCTTTTTCATAGCAAATGAAATGTATTAGAAGTTTAAAGTTACATCTAATTCAAAATCGTCATAAATTGTTTTGTTTCCTAAATTATCAAAGAAAGAACCAGAACCATATTTAATATCGTATTTTGTTCTGTCTACAATTAACTTAGTTGTTGCTGTAGAACCATTTATAGTCATATCAAATGTTATAGGATTTGTAATTCCTTTTATAGTTAAATCAGCTGTTACAGTTGTTGTGTTTTTATCTTTTACAGCTATAGTTTTAAAAATTAATGATGCAGTTTGGTGTTTTTCTGTACCAAAAAAATCTTCAGATTTTAAATGACCATCTAATTTTCCTTTCATACCACCATCTAAATCAGTAGTGTTTATTGTTGTCATGTCAACAGTAAATTTACCACCCGCTAGTTTATCACCTTTAAATACTAATGCACCATCTTTTAATGAAATTGTACCCTCGTGTTGACCTGTAACTTTTTTACCAACCCAATGAATGTTACTTTTTTTAGCGTCAATAACTTTTGTTTGTGAATTTGCTGTAAATGATACTAATGTAATTAGAGTTAATGCGATTGTTTTAAAATTCTTCATAGTTTTTTTGTTTAGTTATTATTTGATTGTTGTGAATAATTCTTCATTTGATTTACGTACTTTAATATGATGTTGTGTAGAATCTTCTTCATGTCTATATCCTATAGTTGCCACTAAAGAAGCGTTTAGTCCTAACTCATTTAACTGAAGTATTTCATTGTATTTTTCTGCTTCAAAACCTTCCATAGGAGTAACATCTATTTTTAATTCAGCAGCAGCATTCATTAAATTTGCTAAAGCTAAATAAGTCTGCTTTGAAGTCCATACAGATTTCATGCCAATATCTAAAGTTGTTATTTTTGACTTCATAAAATCAGCATATCCCTTTAAGTCTTCAATTTTTAATCCTCTAGTTCTAATAATATTATCAATATAATCATCAATATGATTTTCTTGAATATCTACAATATTTGCAAATACAAATAGGTGAGAGGCTTCTGTAATTTGGGCTTGACCCCAAGAAACAGGCTGTAATTTAGCTCTTATTTCAGGATTTTCAATAATAAATATTTTATATGGTTGTAATCCATAAGAAGAAGTACTTAATCGCATTGCTTCTTTTAAAGTTTCTAAATCTTTTTGATTGATTTTTTTAGTTGCATCAAACTTTTTGGTAGCATAACGCCAATTTTGATTTTCTATAAATGTGTTCATATATTTAATTTCTAATTTTTTCTAATAATTCATTTAAAGTTTCTAATTCTTTGTTGGATAATTTCTCAGTAAAAATAGTATCGTATTTTTCGATGATTGGATCTAATTTTGAAAGAATATTTAATCCGTTACCTGTTATTTTTATTTCTATTTTACGTCTGTTATTTGGGCAAGTATTTCTTATTACCATATCTTTTATAAGTAATTTGTCAATAAGTCGAGTAGTGTTACTGTTTTTAGTAACCATTCTCTCTTGAATATCTTGCATGTTTAATGGGTTTCCTTTTTGTCCTCTTAATATACGAAGTACGTTATATTGTTCACTTGAAATTCCAAAAGGCTTTAATAAATCACTAAATTTATCACCTATGTAATTTCTTGTAAAAGTTAAATTAAGAATAACTTTCTTTGTTACACTTAGTTTAATTGTACTTTTTATTTCGTCTTCAATATTCATTTTTCAATACATAATTTGTAGATACAAATGTATAAATATATTTTGTTTGTATATACAAATGTTTGTTAATTTTTTATTAATTTTTTTTAAATTATAATTTTGGTTATACATTTGGAGAAAAATATTTAGGTATGAATTTACAACAACAAGAGTGGTGGAGTCAGTTTTTAGCAGATGAAAAAGGTGTCATTATAGATGTTAGAACTGAAGACGAAGTAAAAAACGGAAAAATACCAGGCTCTTTAAATTTTGATATATATAAAGGTCAAGGTTTTGTATATCTAATAGATGAATTAGATAAAACTAAAAATTATTATTTATATTGTGCTGCAGGGGTAAGAAGTGCAAACGCTTGCGGTGTTATGCAACAATTAGGTTTTGAAAATACTTATAATTTAGTAGGCGGTTTTTTGCAATGGGAAGGACTAATAGAGTAAAAAAAGAGCCAATTGGCTCTTTTTTTTATGATATCTTTTTTAATTGAATTTTATCTAACAAGATTATTTTTTTCCCTTGTATTTCAATTAAATTATTTTTTTTGAAATCTGATAATAGCCGAATACAACTTTCTGTAGCAGTACCTATCATACCTGCTAATTCATCTCTAGACAATTGAATTTTTAAAGATTTATCTTCGTTAATACCATGAAAATTTTCTAAATAAATTAATGTTTCTGCTAATCTTTGTTTTACGGTTTTTTGAGCCATATTTACCATATGATCATCCGCCTCTTTTAAATCTCCACAGATAGCTTTCATCATATTCATAGAAAACTTATTGTTTTCATTAAAAAACTGCATTATTTCAGATTTTGGAATAAAACATACTTCCATATCTTCTAAAGCAATTGCACTTAAATTTGCTGCTTCTTCACTAATCATTGAACGTTGACCTAATAGTTCTCCTGGTTTTGCCAATTTTACAATTTGATCTTTTCCATTGTCACTTAATTTTGTCATTTTGCAAACACCATCTTTTACACAAAATACGCCATTCACCATTTCTCCTTCTTCAAATAAAGGTTCTCCTTTTTTTATGGTATAAGAAGTTTTACAATTTGCAATTTTTATTAGTTCATCTTTATTAAAAGCTTTTAATGAACTAAATTGTCTGACTATACATTGTTCGCATTTGCTCATTTAATGATTTTCTTTATATAGCAAAGATAATGTAAAGTATGACAAATATCATATTTTATACTTGAGGTTTTTTCAACCTTTGCATTAGGTATAAATGAGCAAATTATGGACACAAATAATTGTTTCCATTGTGGTTTAGAATTTAGTAAAAAAGAAGAAATTATTTTTGACGAAAAGAAGTTTTGCTGTAATGGTTGCAAGACCGTTTATGAAATTTTTAGTCAAAATGATTTAACTTGTTATTATGATTTTCAAAGTGCACCAGGCGCTACACCACAGGAAATTAATGGTAAATATGATTTTTTAGATGATGAAAAAATTATCTCAAAACTTCTTGAATTCAATGAAGATACAACGAGTATTATTTCATTGTACATTCCTCATATACACTGTAGTTCGTGTATTTGGATTTTGGAAAATTTACAAAAACTTAAAAAAGGAATAAGTACATCTTTAGTTAATTTTCCAGAAAAAAAGGTTAGAATTACTTTTGACTCCTCACAAGTAACTTTGAAAGAATTGGTTTGTTTATTAAATTCTATTGGTTATGAACCTTATATAAGTTTAGATAATTTTGAACGAGGAAAAAAGAATATAGACAGGAGTTTAATCTACAAGTTAGGTATTGCTTTTTTCTGTTTTGGAAATATAATGTTATTGTCCTTTCCAGAATATTTTGAAGTTGAAGAATTTTGGTTAAACCAATATAGAGGTTTCTTTAGATGGTTAATTTTTGCTTTGGCATTACCATCATTTTTATATTCAGCAAGTGATTATTATGTTTCTGCATATAAGAGTATTCAATCAAAAATGTTAAATATTGATATACCTATTGCTTTAGGAATATTAGTAATGTTTGTGAGAAGTACAGTTGATATTTTATTTGATTATGGTCAAGGCTTTTTTGACAGCTTAACGGGTTTAATCTTTTTTATGTTACTTGGAAAACTCTTTCAACAAAAAACCTATAGTTTTCTTTCGTTCGAGAGAGATTATAAATCCTATTTTCCAATTGCAATTACTAAATTAAATCTAGACGGAACTGAAATTCCTGTTCAAGTTTATGATATTGAAAAAGGAGATCGATTATTGATTAGAAATCAAGAATTAATTCCTGTCGACGGAATTTTAATTTCTGAAAAAGCTTCAATTGATTATAGTTTTGTAACAGGTGAGGAAATTCCAATTGAAAAAAAATCAGGCAGTAAAATTTACGCTGGTGGAAAGATAATTGGCAATGTAGTTGAACTTGAAGTTTTATTTTCAGTATCCCAAAGTTATTTAACACAATTATGGAGTAATGATGTTTTTCAAAAGAAAATTGACCAAAAACATAAAACAATTACAGATAAAATCAGTCAATATTTCACTCCAATATTACTTATGTTAGCCTTTATTGTATTTGCTATTTGGTTATTTATTGATGTTTCAATGGCTTTCAATGTTTTAACGGCAATTCTTATTGTTGCTTGCCCATGTGCATTAGCTTTAACAGCCCCATTTACATTAGGTAATGTAATTCGAATTATGGGGAAACAAAAAATGTATTTAAAAAATGCTACTGTAATTGAACAATTAGCAAAAGTAGATACTATTGTTTTTGACAAAACGGGTACAATTACTTCTAATAAAAAATCATCTGTAAATTTTAATGGAGATAAATTTTCAGATTACGAAATAGAACTTGTAAAGAATGTATTGAGGGGTTCTAATCACCCTTTAAGTAGAAAAATATATGATTTTTTACCAACTTCAAAAAAATTAGAAGTAGCCTTTTTTAATGAAATTACTGGAAAAGGAATTGAAGCAAAAGTGAATGAATTTGAATTATTAATAGGCTCTTCTTCCCTTGTAAATGTTGTAGATAATAATGAATCTAAGCAGACTAAAGTTCATGTAAAGATTAATGGTGCTTATAAAGGCTATTATGTATTTGATAATCAATATAGAAATGGACTAGAAGAATTATTTCAAACACTAAACTCAAAATATGAGCTTAAAATTCTATCTGGTGATAATGAAGGTGAAAAGGAAACTTTACAATGTTTTTTACCGCCTAATACTGAGCTTATTTTTAATCAAAAACCAGAACAAAAGTTGGAATATATTGAGCAATTACAACTTCAAGGCAAAAATGTTATGATGATTGGTGATGGATTAAATGATGCAGGTGCATTGGCACAAAGTAATGTTGGAATCTCAATTTCTGAAAACGTTAATGTATTTTCACCTGCTTGCGATGGAATTATGGATGCTAGTCAGTTTTCTAAATTAGGATATTATTTAAAATTTTCTAAAAATGCAATGCAAACTATTTATTTGAGTTTTGGACTGTCATTATTATATAATATAGTTGGTTTGAGTTTTGCAATTACCGGAAATTTGTCTCCATTAGTTGCTGCTATTATAATGCCGTTAAGTTCCATAACAGTTGTAAGTTTTGTAACAATTATGTCTAACTATTATTCTAAGAAAAAATAATAAGATTTTAAGTTAATATGACAAATGTCATATTTTTTAAAAACAGCAAGAATTAACTTTGCCAAACACAAATTAAGGTATGAGTGTCATTTTTTTACTTATTACAATCAGTATAATTATAGCTGTTGGTTTTTTAGTTGCTTTTATTAAGGCAGTAAAAAGCGGACAGTATGATGATGATTATACGCCATCTGTTAGAATGTTATTTGACGATGAGTTAAAAAAGAATCCAGAGAAAACAATTAAAATAGAAAAACAAAAATCAATCTAATTATGGAGATGCAACAATTTTATTACGACAACAAAATTGTAAAGAAATTTCTTTATGCCAGTATTCTTTTTGGAGTAGTGGGAATGTCAGTTGGACTAATAATCGCCTTTATGTTCTTGTTTCCAAACATGACCGACGATATTGCTTGGTTAAGTTTTGGTAGACTAAGACCATTACATACAAATGCTGTTATTTTTGCCTTTGTAGGTAACGCTATTTTTGCAGGAATTTATTATTCGTTACAACGACTTTTAAAAGCTAGAATGTACAGTGATTTATTAAGTAATATTAATTTTTGGGGTTGGCAATTAATTATTGTTGCTGCTGCAATCACATTACCATTAGGTTATACAACATCAAAAGAATACGCTGAGTTAGAATGGCCTATAGATATTGCAATTGCATTAGTATGGGTTATTTTTGGTATTAATATGATAATGACAATTCTTCGTAGAAGAGAGCGTCATTTATATGTTGCTATTTGGTTCTATCTTGCTACTTTTATTACAGTTGCTGTTCTTCATATTTTTAACAGCTTAGAATTACCTGTTTCAGCAATGAAAAGTTACTCTGTTTATGCAGGTGTTCAAGATGCTTTAGTACAATGGTGGTACGGTCATAATGCAGTAGCATTTTTCCTTACAACTCCATTTTTAGGATTAATGTATTATTTTGTTCCTAAAGCAGCTAATCGCCCTGTTTATTCATATAGGCTATCAATTATTCACTTTTGGTCATTGATCTTCTTATATATATGGGCAGGCCCTCACCATTTATTATATACAGCTTTACCAGATTGGGCTCAAAATTTAGGAGTTGTGTTCTCTATTATGTTACTTGCTCCATCTTGGGGAGGTATGATTAATGGTTTATTAACATTAAGAGGTGTTTGGGATAAAGTGCGTACAGATCCAGTTTTAAAATTCTTCGTAGTTGGTATTACGGGTTATGGTATGGTTACTTTTGAAGGTCCAATGTTATCGCTAAAAAATGTAAATGCAATTGCGCACTATACAGATTGGATCGTTGCGCACGTTCACGTAGGTGCATTAGCTTGGAACGGATTCATGACATTTGGGATGATTTATTGGTTAATACCAAGAATGACTAAAACTAAATTATACTCTATAGCATTAGCAAACTTCCATTTTTGGATTGGTACTTTAGGTATTATATTATATGCTTTACCTATGTATGTTGCAGGTTTTATGCAAGCTTCAATGTGGGATCAATTTAAACCAGATGGAACATTACAATATGGTAATTTTCTAGAGACTGTAACTGAGATTATGCCTTTCTATTTAATGAGAGCTATTGGAGGTACATTATTTATAATTGGTTTACTTGTTTTAGTATATAATATTATTCAAACGGTTAGAAAAGGATCTGCTGTTGAAGATGAATTAGCAGAAGCACCTGCACTTACAAAAATTTCTGCAGGGAGAATGAAAGGTGAGAAATTCCACCCATGGTTAGAAAGAAAACCTATTCAATTAACAATATTAGCTACTGTAGCAATTTTAATAGGAGGTATTATCCAGATTGTTCCTACGATAATGGTAAAATCTAATATTCCAACAATTTCAAGTGTAAAACCATATTCACCCTTAGAGTTAGAAGGAAGAGATTTATATATCCGTGAAGGTTGTAATAACTGTCACTCTCAAATGATTCGTCCATTCCGTTCTGAAGTAATGAGATATGGGGAATATTCTAAAGCAGGTGAGTTTGTTTATGATCATCCATTCTTATGGGGTTCTAAGCGTACTGGTCCAGATTTAGCTAGAGAAGGTGTTCCTGGAAAACCAAATAATGGAGGTCGTTCAGATGATTGGCATTTTAATCATATGTGGAATCCACAAAGTACATCAGATGGTTCAATTATGCCAGGTTATAAATGGATTATTAGAAACCAATTAGATAAGTCTCATACTCAAGATAAAATGAGAGCAATGCAAACTTTAGGTGTTCCTTATACTGATGCTGAAGTCGCAGATGCAATGAAAACTATGGATACTCAAGCTTCTAAAATTGAGGCTAACTTGATGAAAAATAATGATATTAAAAAGTCATTTGAAGATCATAAAGCATCTCAAGGAACTGAATTTATTCCTGCTAAAGAGAGAGAGATTGTTGCCTTAATTGCTTATTTACAGAGATTAGGTACCGATATAACAAAACAAGATAACGCTAAATAATTAAGATATGTTGAAATTTATTAAACACAATTTAGAAACTATTTCGGGTGTTGAAATATATCCTATAATTTCATTAGTAATTTTCTTTAGCTTTTTTGTAGGTCTATTTATTTGGGTATTTAGCTATAAAAAAGACAAAATAAAAGAATTAAGCGAAATGCCAATTAATGACTAATTATTTAAAGATTTAAACATGAAATATTTAATCCCATCATACGTTAGAGTTCCAGTAATTTTTGCAATTATTTTTGTAGGAATGGAATTCTTTATTGACTCTGGAGACCGACCAGCTTTTATAAAGTATCCAATGGTATCAGTCTTCTTAGGAGTATTTTTGTTTGTGTTAGTTGCAATTGAAATACTTGTTAGTGCTATTGATAGAGTTACTTATCAGGTGTTAACTGAAGAACAAAAAAAACAACTTGAAAATGTAAAACCATTTGCTTTTACAGAAAGTAAATTCTATAAAAGTTTAACACGTTCTAAATCTATAGAACAAGAAGCAGACGTATTACTTGACCATGATTATGACGGCATTAAAGAGCTAGATAATGTATTACCGCCATGGTGGGTGTATTTATTCTATGGATCTGTTGTTTTTGCAATTGTGTATTTAGTACGTTTTCATGTAGTGGGAGACTATACGCAAAAAGAAGAGTATGAAATGGCTATGGTTCAAGCAGCTAAAGACCATGAAGAATATTTAAAAACTGCTCCAGATTTAGTAAATCTTGACAATGTTGAATTATTAGCAGATGCTTCTAGTATTTCTGAAGGCCAAAAGATTTTCGTTGCGAACTGTATAGCGTGTCATGGAGCCAATCTTCAAGGAGGAATCGGTCCAAACCTTACAGATGATTATTGGATAAATGGAGGAGGAGTTAAAAATATTTTTAAATTAATTTCTGAAGGTAGTGCTGCAAACCCTGTAATGGCTCCTTGGAAAGAGGCAATAAAAGCTTCAGATATTCAAAAAATAGCAAGTTATATTATTTCTTTAAAAGGTTCAAATCCTGAAGGAGCTAAAGCTGCTGAAGGTGAAGTTTGGAATGATGATATTGCAATTGAGTCGACTGATGTTAATGAAAAAGTAGAAGCAACAAAATAATTATTTAGAGGTTTGGTTCGCCAAACCTCTTTTAGAATTTAATAAAATGAGTAAGTTACAAGACGAAAGTTTTAGAGATACTATAGGTACTATTAATGAAGAAGGAGAAAGAAATTTCATTTTCCCTAAAAAGCCTAGTGGTAAATTTTATGACAAGCGAAAATTATTAAGTTACCTACTTCTAGTGTTATTATTAACTGCTCCATTCCTTAAAATAAATGGCAACCAGTTTCTATTGTTCAATGTGTTAGAAAGAAAGTTTTCCATTTTTGGTTTTCCATTTTGGCCTCAAGACTTCTATTTGTTTGTTATTTCAATGATAATTGGAGTTGTTGGTCTTACATTATTTACGGTAGCATTTGGAAGAATATTTTGTGGTTGGTTTTGTCCTCAAACTATTTTTATGGAAATGGTTTTTCGTAGAATTGAATATTGGATTGATGGCGATAGAGGGGCTCAAATAAGATTAAGCAAGCAAACATGGAATGCTGAAAAGATTATAAAACGTTTAATTAAATGGGTTGTTTTTTTTATAATATCTTTTATAATCGCAAATGTTTTTTTAGCTTATTTAATTGGTAGTGATAAATTACTACGCTATGTGATTGATGGACCGAAAGCTCATTCAAGTACACTTATTACCTTGTTGATTTTTACAGGGGTTTTTTATTTTGTATTTAGTTGGTTTAGAGAACAGGTTTGTATTATTGCTTGCCCATATGGAAGAATGCAAGGTGTTTTATTAGATAATAAATCGATTAATGTTACTTATGACCATGTACGTGGAGAAGGAGAGAAGGGAAGAGCAAAATGGGATAGACGAGAAGATAGATCAACTACAGGAAAAGGTGATTGTATAGATTGTTTACAATGTGTTCATGTTTGTCCTACAGGAATTGATATAAGAAACGGTACTCAACTAGAATGTATTAATTGTACAGCATGTATTGACGAATGCGATACAATAATGGATAAGGTTGGTTTGCCAAAAGGTTTAATACGTTATGCAAGTGAAGATGAAATTGTAAAAAAAGAAAAGTTCAAATTAACAGCCCGTATGAAGGGATATATTGCAGTATTAGTAATTTTAACTGGAGTTTTAATAAGTTTACTTTCCTTAAGAAATGATGTAGAAGCCAAAGTATTAAGAACTCCAGGTCAGCTATACCAACAAAAAGGAGATGTCATAAGTAATTTATTTACTTATAAAATCATGAATAAAACCGTAAAAGATTTTGATAATATTACGATTAAGCTTGAAAATCAATCAGGTGAAATTAAATTAATAGGCAACAAGCACATATCAATTCTAGCAGAAAAAACATTTCAAGGAAATATGTTTGTTGAGATTAAGCAATCGGAAATTAAAGCTGATAAAATAAAGATAAAAATAGGTTTCTATAATAATGGAAAATTAATAGAAACAACAAAAACAACATTTTTAGGTCCAAGATCATTTAATTAGGGACTAAAATAAATTACTATAAATATGAAAATTAATTGGGGAACAGGTATCGTAATTGCATTTGCATTATTCATGACTTTCATATTGTATTTTGTTATAAAAGTTCAATTAGACGATAGTTATGATAGAGAATTAGTTGTTGAAGATTATTACCAACAAGAATTAAAAGTTCAGGGGAATATTGAGAAAACAAACAATGCTAATGCACTTAAAACAAAAGTTAAATTTAATAAAACAGCGGATGGAATAGAAGTTTCTTTTCCACAAGACTTCGATTATAAAAACATAATAGGAATAGTGTCCTTATATAGACCGTCCAATCAGAAATTAGATTCTGAAATGAAAATTTCATTATCTTCTTCACATTTGCTCATACCTAATAGTAATTTGGTTGGCGGTCTTTGGGGCATTACTATTGATTGGGAATATCAAGGGAAAGAATATAGAACTAAAGAGTCTATTTATTATTAATTTTTAGATGTTATATACAGCAATCTTATTTGGTTTAATAAGTAGTTTTCACTGCATCGGTATGTGTGGACCTATTGCCATGATGCTTCCGGTTGATAGAGATAATGAAGCCAAAAAAATAACTCAATTATGTATTTATCATATTGGTAGATTAACTGCTTATGCATCATTAGGATTATTATTCGGATTATTAGGAAAAGGTTTTTTCTTAGCTGGAATGCAACAACAATTATCTATTACTGTTGGTATTCTAATGATTATAGTAGCTGTTGTTCCTGAAAAAAAATTAGCGAGTTATAATTTTTCAAAACCTATTTATAAGATTATTTCAAAAGTAAAATCAAGTTTAGGAAAACAGTTTAAAAACAGAAGTTATAAGTCTTTTTTCACTATAGGTTTATTGAACGGTTATTTGCCTTGTGGAATGGTTTATGTCGCATTATTTGGAGCGTTAGCAATGCCAAGTTTAGAATATAGTATCTTTTATATGCTATTATTTGGTTTAGGTACAGTTCCAATGATGAGTATGGTAGTTTTAATAACTAATTTGGTTTCAATACCTATTAGAAACACAATGCAAAAAGCAATACCAATATTAGCTGTTTGTATTGGTGTTTTATTTATAATAAGAGGCTTAGGTTTAAATATTCCTTATGTATCACCAAGCACAATGAGTTTGTTTGTACAAAGTGAAGCAAACTGTCATTAAGATTTTTTAATTAGTTTATTGGTAATAAAAAAGCATCAAAACCGAAAGTTTGATGCTTTTTTTATTTTTATATAAAATTGTAAATTTAGTTTACAATAACCTTCTTCGTTACAGAACCATTTTCAGAAGCTAACTGTACTAAATAAAAACCAGATGAGAGGTTACTTAAGTTGTAAGTTTCTGTAGTAACTGTATTTGGATTTTTAATTTCTTGAATTATTTGACCATTTACATTAAAAACAGTAATTGTTTTTAACTGTTCCGTACTTGTAATAGAAAAAGCTCCATTTGAAGTAGGGTTTGGGTAAATAGAAATATCATTTAATATAGCAAAACTTTCAGAGCTTAAAGTTGCACATTGTGTTGGCCAAATTTGACAAACATAATTTTGATTATCAATGAATGGGTTTCTATTTCCTTGTCTAGCGAAAATCGCATCATTTCTATCAGTTTCTCTTACACTTACAGGATCATTTAAATGCCAAGTTAATAATATGTTTAAAAACGTGTTAGTTAGAACCTGATTAGAAGTACCATTAAACATATCATAAGTATAACTTGAAACTGTATTTTCATATCTAGTTATGAAATAAAAAATCATTCTTGCAATATCTCCTTTAAATTCATCAATTGGTTCAAAAACTGTATTTGAATAACCTGCAGAATAACCAGAATTTTGATTATTACCACGTTTAGAGCCATTTGTATAAGTATTAGAAGCGGTTTGAACTCTACCAAATGGAAAATTTCCTCTTTGAGCATTTAAATACTTATCAGATGGAACTACAAAATGAGCGTCAGAATACATAGGTGTAGCAGATGAAAAAACAGATTGAGGAACGATATGTTCTCTGTTGTATTTTTGACATTCAGCTGTACCACCTAAACCATCATCTTGGTTAATACCGTAAGTAAAAAAACACTCTGGTCCTGTTGGGTTTTCAGTATACATATCTAATAACGATCCATCATTTTCATAATAAAAATCTTTATCAGATGTCAAATAAGTTGTATATAAGCCTGTATATCCTTGGTCAGTGTGCCCTTTAATAATATTATACAATTGGGTTTTTAAAATATATCCACTCCCAGTTGCAGTACTATAATAGCCTGCTGGTGGTGGTAACGCTTGTTGTGCAAATACCGAAAATGTTATTATTGTAAATAATAGAGAGTAAGTTTTTTTCATATTTTTATTTTTTACGTTCTAATAATGCCATATAAAAACCGTCAAAGCCACTTTCATAAGACAAAATTTTCTTGTCTTTAATAAAGGTAAAGTTTTTTCCTGATTCTGTTGTTAAAAATTTTTTAATTTGTTCTTCATTCTCAGATGGCAATATAGAACAAGTAGCATAAACCATTTTACCTCCTGGTTTAACAATTTTAGAGTAATTTTCTAAAACTTCAGCTTGTACTTTTTTAATATTGTCAATAAATTCAGGTTGTAATTTCCATTTACTATCTGGGTTACGTTTCATAACACCTAAACCACTACAAGGAGCATCAATTAAAACTCTATCAGCAGTTCCATGTAATTTTTTAATAGTTTTTGTGCTTTCTATTACTCTTGGTTCAATATTAAAAGCACCATTTCTTTTAGCTCTTAATTTTAATTGCTTTAATTTACTTTCGTATAAATCCATTGCAATTAATTGTCCTTTATTTTCCATTAAAGAAGCAAGGTGTAATGTTTTTCCACCTGCTCCAGCACAAGTATCAACAACTCTCATTCCAGGTGCAACATCTAAAAAGTAGGCAACAAGCTGAGAAGAAGCGTCTTGCACTTCAAACATACCGTCTTTAAAAGCTTGTGTCATAAAAACGTTTGCTCTTTCATTTAGTACTAAGGCGTCATCATATCCTTCAACAGCGTGTGTTTCAATGTCTAAATCCATTAAAATGGAATACACAACATCTTTAGTTGTTTTTAGAGTATTTACCCTTAAAATCACTTCTGCTTGTTGGTTTTGAGCAGTTAATTCTTTTGCCCAAATTTCTTCACCAAGTTCTTTAAGACCTAATTCATCTATCCAATCTGGAATAGACTCTTTAAATTTTCTTATTCTTGATAACTCATCAAAACGGCCTTTAATTTTTCGTTCAGGAGTATTTTCAAAATATTTCCAATCTGGTAATTTTATTCCTCTTAAAACAGCCCAAACAGCAAGTATTCTCCAAATATTATCTCTATCGTATGGTTCTTTTACTTCAGCAATTTCAGCATATAATCTTCTCCATCTAACAATTTCATAAATTGTTTCGGCGACAAATTTTCTGTCATTACTTCCCCAACGTTTGTCTTTTTTTAAAGCTCTTGATACTACTTTGTCAGCGTATTCACCATCGTTAAAGATGGCTAATAATGAATCAACAACGGTAAAAACTAAATTTCTATGTAATCTCATTTTTTCTTTTAATCAGCCTGCAAAGATACGAATTAAAATAAAAAGTCCCGCATTTAGCAGGACTTTATATTTAGTTGTTTCTTCCATTGCCTCTCGAGCTACTGCCTCTCGAACTACCAGAATTTCTATTAGAAGATGTTCCGGAAGAACGTGTGTTAGTTCTATTGTTACTAGACCTTGTTGAAGTTGATCCAGGACTTGAACTACTTCTTGTAGTACTTACATTTCTAGATTGAGATTGATTTCTCGTTGAATTATTACTTCTTGTAGAAGTTGCTTCTCTAGGAGAGTTTGTTCTAGGACTATTCGTTCTCGGTTCAACATTTCTCGGGCTTTCAGATCTTGGAGAATTTTTTCTCGTCTCTACATTTCCTCTTGGTGTAGAAGTTGCTTCTCTAGGAGAGTTTGTTCTAGGAGAACTCGTTCTTGGTTCTACATTTCCTCTTGGAGTAGAAGTTGCTTCTCTAGGAGAGTTTGATCTAGGAGAACTCGTTCTTGGTTCTACGTTTCCTCTTGGAGTAGAAGATCTCGGAGATGTTACCTCTCTAGGAGTGTTTCCTCTAGGTGAAGATGTGTTATTTTCTCTAGGAGAACTGTTTCTTGGGTTATTTGAAGCTATTTCACTTCTAGGTCTAACATTTCTAGTTGGTCTGTTGTTGTCTAACTCATGTCTGTTAGAATACCCATGGTTTCTATGAGAAAACGATCTGTTTGGATGTCTTGTTTCATAAGCATGGCTATTTCTTCCATAATACATTCCGTATGCTCTATGACAGCTTCTATGACTTACATAATGATAAGTATGACCAAAATTAATATGTAAGCCTATATGATTTCTGTATCTAAATACTGGAAACGGGTTCCAATAATAATAGTAACTAGGGTAATAATTCCAGTGCCAAGTTGAATAATATGGACGATAATTATTTACCCAAAATACATTATATATAATAGGTCTGTTTACATATACAGGTTCGTAAATATAATTTTCACCATACATGTATACATTTCCAACTACTTGAATTTGAACATTGTTTCTATTATCTCTCTCAACTTCAATAGTGGCAACATCTTGATAAGTGTCTTTCTCTAAAACAGATTGAATGATGATTAAATGGGCATCACCTTCAACAGATTCAATAACCCTTAAGTAATCTACATAATTATCATTGTTCAAATCTAAATTAGATAATTGTGCTTTTGGATCATTAATTCTGTTTTCAAAATCTTCTAAATCTTTTGCTTCCCCAAAAACAGAAGCAATTGCTCTTAAATCTAAATTATCACTTATATCAGAACTATTTGCTCTAACGGTAGTTTTATCTTGCGCATGATTACTCATTGGTAACATCGCTATGAATAAAAGGCTAAGTAGTATTTTCGTTTTCATAATCTTATGTTTTTAGTTAAACATTCTATTTTATAATAAATAACCAATTACTGTGCCAAGTTTCTTTTTTAGGTTGTATAAAAATCATATTTAAATTGTATTTTAGCAGTAAATACGGATGTTTATGAATGTTAAATATATTTTTGGATTATGCATATTATTCATGTTTTCTTGTTCGAAAAAAGTTGATTCTTCATCTTTTTTTCAGAAAGTTAATGTGAAAACACTACATGAAGAACCGCTAAGCAGTAGGGCTATTTTAATAGATAATAATGTTTTATGGTATTCTGGGAATAATGGAAAATATGGCTCAATTAACTTAATTAATGATACTAAATATAACGGTTTTTTTATAACAGATTCATTAAAACCGGAGTTTAGAAGTATTGCTCATACAAATGAAAATATTTTTATTTTAAGTGTGGCAAATCCTGCTTTATTATTTAAAATAAATAAGAAGAGCAAAGACGTTAAATTAGTTTACGAAGAGAATCATAAAAAAGTCTTTTATGATAGTATGCAATTTTTAGACGATAAATTCGGAATCGCTATGGGAGATCCAATTGATAATTGTTTGAATATAATTTCTACAAATGATGGAGGTGAAAATTGGACAAAAATTCCATGTGAAAAACTTCCAAAAACAGCAGAAGGGGAAGCAGCTTTTGCAGCAAGTAATACTAATTTAATATTAAAAGGGAATAATGTTTTTATAGTTTCTGGTGGTTTAAAATCCAGAGTTTTTATAAGCAAAGATAAAGGCAATACTTGGAGCGTTAATAATACTCCAATTATTCAAGGTAAAGCAATGACAGGCATTTTTACAGCTGATTTTTACGATGACAAAATAGGAGTGATTGCAGGTGGTGATTATGAAAATCAAAATGATAATTCATCAAATAAAGCAATTACTATTGATGGTGGAAAAACATGGAGATTAATTGCACAAAACGAGGGTTTTGGTTATGCTTCATGTATACAATTTGTGCCTGGAAAAAAAGGAAATGAAATGGTTTGTGTAGGAGGAACGGGTTTACATTATTCTCCTGATAGAGGTAAAACGTGGACAAAAATGCTTGATGATAAAGATTTATTAACTATTAGGTTTATCAATCAAAATTCAGCTATTGCAACAGGTAAAAACCGAATTATAAGATTAGATTTTCATTAAAAAAAAGAGCGACAGTTGTCGCTCTTTTTTTTACTTTTTTCCTCTAAACTGTTTCATTAATTTTCGATTAAATTCATCTTCTGCTTTTTTAAGTTTTATTATTTTTTTTGCAGAAATAACCATTTTAAGTTCCCTTATATATGTTTTCTTGGAATTATGAAGTTCGTCTTCAATAGTTTCAATTTGGTCAATTAAAGATGTTGCTTCTTTATCCGATAATTTTTCTAAACCACCATTTTCAAACTTATTTATAATAGAACGCATTTTTTTATGACGCAATTCAAATTGCTTTTCTTCATTTGCATTATAAATAGGCCAAAATTTTTGAGCTTCATCAGTTGATAAATCTAACTGTTCTGTAATATACGCAACTTTTAGCGCTTTTATTTTTTCTCTTTTCTCTTTGAAATCCTGACCAAAACTAATGGCAGTGAATAAAAGAAGTACTGATAATATTAATTTCTTTTTCATTTTTTATTCGTTTAAATAGTAGTCTAAATTTTGTGTGTCTAATAAATAAGCCTCAACATCTTCTTGGGAATTAACTGTAAGTGAATTTTCTAATTCTTTTATATCATCATCATTTAAATTTTCAATAATATCAAAATTCGTAAAATTAGATTGATACGACAAATAATTTTCAATATTAGAATTGTCTAAAGCAGGTGTTTTTATAGAATTAAAATAAGATGGTATAGCAATGGCTAATAATAACACTGCAGCTATACTAGAAACCCAAATTTGTTTACGATGAAACAAAGAAACAACTTTGGTTTCTTGAGCAGGAATTTTTTCTAAAATCCTTGCTTCAAATTTTTCAAAATAATCATCTGGTGTTTTAAATCCTGATTTTATTTTAGTTGTATTTAAATCAATGTTTTTCATATTGGTTAGACATTATTATTATAAAAAGGTTTAATTTGATTTTAATATTTCTTCAATTTTTTTCACAGCAATATGGTAACTAGCTTTTAAAGCTCCCACAGATGTATTTAAAATTTCAGACATTTCTTCATATTTTATTTCTTCAAAATATTTCATTTTAAAGACAAGTTGTTGTTTTTCAGGTAAAGTAGCTATTGCTTTTTGAAGTTGTAGTTCAATTTCACTTCCTTCAAAATATACATCACTTTCAAGTTTTATTAATTCTCTTTCTTGAACGGCTTCATTAGAAATTCCGCTTTTTTTAGCTTTTTGTTGCAGAAAAGTAAGCGATTCATTTGTAGCAATTCTATAAATCCATGAGTATAATTTGCTTTCTCCTTTAAATTTAGAAATATTAGTAAATACCTTTATAAAAGTATTCTGAAGAACATCATCAGAGTCATCGTGGTTTAAGACAATATTTCTTATGTGATAATACAAAGGTTTCTGATATAACTGCACTAACTTCTTAAACCCTTCATTTTGGGTTTTAGAATTGATTAATAATACAATTAAATCTTTATCGTCTTGCAACTTGTTTTTTATTTAAGACTAAAGATATAGAAAAAGGTTTAATTTGATTTTCTCTTTTTTTTAATTGATTAATACATTTGCAAATTCTACCTTTGAAAAAACTTATTATAATCATGGTAAAAACAGTAATTTTCGATATGGATGGTGTTATAGTTGACACTGAACCTGTTCATAAATATGCTTATTTTAAACATTTTGAAGAATTAAATATTGTTGTTACAGATGCAATTTACCATACATTGACAGGGAATTCTACACGTAATGTTTTTCAAAAATTAAAAAGTCAATTTAATTTAAATGAAGATGTTGAAGATTTAATTCAAAGAAAAAGAACCATTTTTAATGATACTTTTGATACTAAGGAAGATTTGTTTTTAATTGATGGAGTTGAGACTTTAATTAAAGATTTACATCTAAATAAAATCCAATTAATTGTCGCGTCATCTGCTTCAAAACTTACTATAAATAGAGTTTTCAATAGATTTAATTTACATCAATATTTTACTCATATTGTTTCAGGTGAAGATTTCCCTAAATCAAAACCACATCCTGCTATTTTTGAACATGCTGCAAGTTTATCTATAGCACCAAAAGAAAACTGTATTGTAATTGAAGACAGTACAAACGGTGTTCAAGCTGCAAATGCTGCGGGTATTTATTGCATTGGATATAATAGTATACATTCTAAATTTCAAGATTTATCAAATGCAGAAAAAGTTATTAATCATTTTAGTGAATTAAGCTTCAATACAATTCAAAATTGTAATTAGTATTTTTTTACTTTTTTATATTAAATTTATTTTACTGTCATAAATCCTCATTTTTTTCTTACTTTTAGTAAGAATTTAGATTTCATATCTATGAAATACAATGATTTGACAAAAAAGGAATTATTAGAAAAAATTAATAAGCAAGAGTCTGAAATAAATCGTTTTCGTTCATTGATTGAAGAAAATGATGGGGTAATAACGCTTATTGATGAAAATTTAAAAGTTCTTTTTAGAAGTCCTTCTTCTGCAAAAATAACGGGCTGGAACGATGCGGAATTTAATATTCTTCCACATGATGAATACATACACCCAGATTTCTTTGATTATACGCAACAAAAAATTAAAAAGGCATTAGAAAGTCCAAAAATTCCTATTCCAGTTTTATTTCAAGCAAAACACAAAAAGGGAAATTATATTTGGTTAGAAGGTGTAATTACAAACATGATTAAGGATAAAAACGTTGGAGGAATAATAGTTAACGTTAAAGATGTTACAGATAGAGAGAATATTTTAAAAGACTTAAAATCTAAAAATGAAAAATTTGATAAAATTGTAGCAACTTCACCCGGCCTTATTTTTTCTATGCGACAAAATAAAAATGGATCATTTAAATATACATATACAAGTAATGCAGTCAAAAATATTTATGGTTTTAATTTTGAGGAAATTGATGAAAACACAAATAAAATATATCGATTAATTCATCCAGATGATTTCTGGCCTTTAAGAGAAAATATTGAAGCTACAAGATCAAAATTAATTCCACTTAAATGTGAATATAGATATTATCACCCAACGAAAGGATTAATTTGGCATGAAGTAACTGCACTTCCAGAATTAGAACCCGAGGGAACTGTTATTTTTCACGGTATAATTACTGATATAACTGAGAGAATTGATGCTCAAAAAAAATTGGTTAAAGCCAATAGACTCTATTTATTTATTAGTAAAATAAATCTTATAATAGCGCATACAAGAAATGAGGAAGAGCTTTTTAAAAAAGCATGTGATATAGCTGTTAAGATTGGTAAATTTAAAATGGTTTGGATAGGACTGGTTGACGAAAAAACTAAAGATGTTTTACCCGTCATGGTATCAGGAATAAGTGATGGATATGTATCCAATATTAAAACAATTACAATTAATGATGTTCCTGAAGGGAGAGGGCCGGTAGGAACTTCAATTAGAGATAATAAATTTGTTATCAGCAATGATATTGTAAATGATCCAAAAATGCTTCCATGGAAAGAAAATGCATTAAAAAACGGATACTTATCTTTAATTTCACTTCCCATTAGAAAATTTGGAAAAGCAATTGGAAGTTTTTCTTTTTATGCTGACGAAAAAGATTTTTTTGATATTGAAGAAATTGCTTTATTAAAAGCAGCTACAAAAGAAGTATCATTTGCATTAGAAGTTTTTGAAAAAGAAGCTTTAAGAATTAATGCAGAAACTGAAGTTGTAGAAAGTGAAAAAAGATACCATACACTTACTGAAGTTTCTCCAGTTGGTATTTTTCGTACAGATGCTTTAGGAGTTGCAACCTATGTTAATACTAGATGGAACGAAATTTCTGGAGTAACTTTAAAAGAAATCAATACGTATGGCTGGATAAATTCAATTCATTTAGAAGATAGAGAAGGAGTTTTAAAACATTGGTCTGACTCTAAGACTTTAAATGATTTTTCTGTAGTTGAATATCGTTTTTTGCGTAAAGACGGAACTATTGTGTGGGTTATGGAAAATTCAATTCCTGAACGAAATTCTGAAGGTGAAATTGTAGGATATATTGGTACAACTACAGATATTACAGCATTAAAAAAAGTTGAAAAAAAGTTTATAGAGGCAAATAAAAAATTAGAATCAGTAATGGAAGCAATTCCAGATTTGCTTTTTGAAATTGATATTAATGGTTTAATACATAATTATCATTCACATAAAGATGATTTATTAGCTGCTCCTCCAAATGTTTTTTTAGGCAAAAAAATTAGCGAAGTATTACCTCCAGAGGTTTCTGAGATTTGTATGTCTGCTATTCAAGAAGCAAAAAAAACTGGTTTTTCTAAAGGAAAACAATATTCTTTAACTATCTCAAACGAAATCAAATGGTTTGAGCTTTCTATAGCACCAATGCTCGAAAAGGAAAATCACTTTGTTTGTTTATCCAGAGATATTACTATTTCTAAATTATCTAAAAATAGAATTAAAAGAAGTGAAGAAAGATACAAAGGGTTAATTGATAGTTTAGAAGTTGGGGTAGTTATACATTCAAGTGACTCTTCAATAATTTTAAGTAATAAAAAAGCTTCCCAGTTATTAGGTTTTAATGAAAATGAGTTAAAAGAAAAAAGATCGAATAATACGGAATGGAGTTTAGTATTTGAAAACGGTTTGTATTTGAAATCTGAAGATTTTCCAGTAAATAAAATTATAAAAACAAAACAGCCTATTAAAAATTTTACTATAGGAATTAAAAGAGATTCTATAGAAGAAATAACTTGGGCTTTAGTAAATGGTTTTCCAGTTTTAGATGAGGATAAAAACATTATTGAAGTAATTATAAGTTTTATAGATATATCTGAACGTAAACTTATGGAAATTGAAATTTTAAAAAGAACTGAAGACGCTGAAACAGCAAACAAAGCAAAATCTGATTTTATTGCAAATATGAGTCATGAAATAAGGACTCCTTTAAATGGTATAATAGGTTTTACAAATTTATTAATGGATTCTTCACTAAACAAGGATCAATTAGAGTATATGACAACCGTTAATGAATCTGCAGTTTCGTTGACGAAAATTGTTAATGATATTTTAGATTTATCAAAAATTGAATCAGGAAAATTTGATTTATATCTAGAAAATGTAAATCTATATCAGTTAACAAACCAAGTTATTGATTTGTTTAAATTTCAAGCAATTCAAAAAGGAATTAAACTTTCTTTAGATTTTGATAAAAATATTCCTCAAATTATAAAAGCTGATTCTATCCGTTTAAAACAAATACTAGTAAATTTATTGAGTAATGCTTTAAAATTTACAAGTTTTGGAGAAGTTAGTTTAGATGTTTACGTTGTTCCATTAAAAAGTAAAAAGTATATTAAAATATATTTTTCTGTAAAAGATTCTGGAAAAGGAATTCGTGAAGAAAATTATGAAAAAATATTTAAATCATTTATTCAAGAAGACAATTCAACAAGTAGAACGTTTTCAGGTACAGGACTTGGTTTAAGTATTTCAAATCATTTACTTTCATTAATGGGAACCAAATTACAATTAAAAAGTAAAATAGGAGAGGGTAGTGACTTTAGTTTTGAAGTTAAATTTTTAAAAGCACCAATAGAAGAAATTAGTGAAATACAAAATGAAAAACTCCAACCTAAAAAAACAGTATTTCCAAATAATGATTTAACTGTTAAGAAAATTTTAATTGTAGAAGATAATAATATAAATATGCTCTTGGCAAAAAAACTAGTTAAAAAAATTATTCCAACAAGTGTTATTTTTGAAGCTAAAGAAGGAAATGAAGCAATTCAAATGTGTAATACAGAATTACCTGATCTTATATTAATGGATATTCAAATGCCACATGTTAATGGATATGATGCTACAATTGAAATTAGAAAAATGAATGGAGCTGAAAATATCCCTATAATTGCAATAACAGCAGGGATTTTAAAAGGAGAAAAAGAAAAATGTTTTGAAGTAGGAATGAATGATTATTTATCAAAACCAATTATAATTTCAGATTTAGAAACAAAATTAAAAAAATGGCTTTATAATTAGTTATCAATCGCTAAAGCTGCTTTATATGTTTTTAAACAAAGTACTTTTGCTTTTTTCTAAATCTACAATTGGATAAGGATAATCTATTCCTAATTTAAAATTATATAATCCTTGCTCAATTATTGTTAATTTCCATGGTTGGTGAATAAGTTCCTTCGGAATCATTGCTAATTCAGTAACCCATTTTTTAATGAAAATTCCTTCTTCATCATGCTCTATTGAATTTTTAACAGGATTATAAACTCTCAACGTATTAACTCCTGTAACACCAGCTTGCATTTGTAATTGAGGATAATGAATTCCAGGCTCAAAATCTAAGAATTGTTTGGCTAAATGTGGAGAGCAATTTTGCCATGGTTGCCATAAATTATGTGTGTAAAAAGAGACAACTAGAGCTCGCATTCTAAAATTTAAATATCCAGTTGTTTTTAAACAGCGCATACAAGCATCAACAATAGGAATTCCTGTTTTACCTTCTGTCCATGATTTATGATAAAAAGCATTTATAGGTTGTTCTATGTGTAGATAGCTTTTATTTACTGCAATAAATTCCATACTGCTTTCCATTTCAAATTTTTGAATAAAATGAGCTTGCCATCGAAGTCGTGAAACAAAATTGGTAATTTGTTTTTTATAATTTCCTTTTTGTGAATTTTCCCATGCTTCATTATAAACTTGTCTAATAGATAAGTTGCCCCATGTAATATAAGGAGATAAACGACTACAACCCATTCGAGCTTTTTCAGGTTTTGAAATATGCTTAGAATAATTTGCAACCCGCTCGTTAAAAAAGGAATTTAAATATCGCAAAGCTGTTGGTGTTCCGCCTTTTTGAAAAGGTGAACTCATGTCAGTTCTTAAAGAAGGCTTGTCAAATTGGTTTTCAATTTCTTCCATATCTTTGTATTTTATAAACGTTCGACCATTTGCCTCAAACGGAAAACAATCTTTATTCATATAATCACACCAGTCTTCTTTCCAGGTTTTTCTGTTTTTAATTCCTCTTATAACTCCATTATTAATACTCTCCTTCCATGGAATTTTATATTTATTTAAAAAGGCCGCAATTTGTTTATCTCTATCATAAGTTATTTTTATTCCTGTTTCCTGATGAGAATAAATAGCATGAATTGAAATGAGCTTATTTAATTTTTTAAAAACATCAAGAGCTTCATCTTGAACAATTAATATCTGAGTATGATAAGGTAAAAGTTCTTTTTGAAGGCTTTCTAATGATTGTTTAATGAAATCAAAATGTCTTTGGCTGTAATGATTATCTTTAAGTAGTGAAGGCTCAAAAATATAAAGAAGCAGTGTTTTTCGACCAGATGAAATAGCATTAAAAAGCGCTTCATTATCGGTTAAACGCAAATCTCTCTTAAGCCAAACTATATTCATTATTTATTTTCAGATTTAAATTGCTTTATCCAAGAGCTTCTTTATATGTTTTTAAACAAAGTGCTCTAGCTTCTTTGTGATCAACTATTGGTTTTGGATAATGAAGTGTTTCTAACTCAGGAATCCATTTTTTTATATATTTCAAATCTTTATCAAATTTTTTAATTTGCTCTGTCGGATTGAAAATTCTAAAATATGGTGCTGCATCAACACCTGAACCAGCAGCCCATTGCCAATTTCCAACATTACTCGATTGTTCATAATCTAAAAGTTTTTGAGCAAAATACGTTTCACCCCATTTCCAATCGATTAATAAATGTTTGCATAAAAAACTAGCAACAACCATTCTCACACGGTTATGCATGTGTCCAGTTTTGTTTAATTCTCGCATTCCTGCATCTACCATTGGATAACCCGTTTTTCCATCACACCATTTTTGAAATAATTCTTCATTATTTTTCCATTGTACAGCATCGTATTTTGGTCTAAAACTTGAGTTTACAGTATGTGGAAAATGCCATAAAATTTGCATAAAAAACTCTCTCCAAATTAATTCTTTCAAAAAAGTTTCATTCTGAAAACTTGCAGCATGATTGACCATTTTTCGAATAGAAACAGCCCCAAAACGCAAATGTGTTCCAAGCATTGATGTTCCGTTTAAAGAGGGGAAATTTCGAGTTTCTTCATAATTTGAAATCACTTTTTCACTAATATTAAAAGGTACTACTCTTATATCTGAAACTTCAAAACCAATATCCTTTAAGCTTAAAAAAGGGTAGGAGTGTTGTGTTATTTTATTTAATTTATCTTCAGAATTATAAGTAACTAATTTTATTTTGGCAAAAGCTTCTTTCCATTTATTTGAAAATGGAGTGTAAACAACATAAGGAGTTCCATCGCTTTTTACAATTTCACTTTTTTCAAATATTACTTGATCTTTACAGGTTTTAAAATCAATATTGTTTTCTTTAAACAATTGATTCATTTCCTTATCGCGCTTTCTAGCATAAGGTTCATAATCGTGATTGGTATAAACCGTTTTAATTTTATTTTCTTCAATTAATTTTTCGAAAATAGCTTTAGGTTGACCATAAAAAACAGCTAACTGCTTTCCGTTTTCTTGAAGTTTATTTTGAATGTTTGATAATAATTCATGAATAAAATTTACACGAGCATCATCTTTTGGTAATTCAGATAAAATTTTATCATCAAAAATAAAAATAGGAAGTAATTCATTATCATCATTCAAAGCATGAAATAATCCAACATTATCTTCTAACCGTAAATCTCTTCTGAACCAAAATATATTCATAACATTAAAACCTTTTAATCATTTAAATTCCTAATTTTAAGCTAAGAGAACTTATCCATTAACCAATAAAGTAGACATTCCGCCATCAACGTGTAATACTTGGCCACTCATCCAACTACTATTATCACTTAATAAAAAAATTGCCATTTGTGCAATGTCTTTTGGCTGTCCAAATCTTTTTAAAGGATGTCTTTCAGAAGATTTTTCTTTTTTGACATCGTTATTTAAGAATTTATCGGCTAAAGGGGTATCCGTTAATGATGGAGCGATAACGTTGATTCTGATTTTTGGAGCATATTCAGCAGCTAACGCTTTAGCAAAACCTTCAATTGCACCCTTAGAAGCTGCAACACTAGTATGAAATGGCATTCCCATACTTGCAGCCACGCTACTAAATAAAACTATGCTTGATTGATATGAAGCAGTTAAATTAGGCAAAACAGCTTGAACAACCTTTACTAGGCCAATAAAATTGATATGTAAATCATTTTCAAAAGTTTCTATTTTTAATCCTTTAAAAGGTCTTAAATTGATACTTCCAGGTAGATAAACTAATCCGTCAATAACTTCTGGTAATTGTGATGTATCTAAAGTATCTGAAGACGCATCAAACGGAATGTGAGTAACGTTTAATTTAGTCAATTCTTCATTAGTTCTAGATGCTACAAATACGTTGTTATTGTTTTGAAGCTCTTTAGCTATTGCTAATCCAATTCCATATGAACCTCCAATTAATAATATGTTTTTCATAATATGACTATTTAAAATTTTATTTAAATTCTCCAAATAATTCAATTAATTTTTTCCTTCTGTATTCAAAGATTTCATTCAATTTTGGTTGAACAATAATGGGTTGAACCATCTGACCTAAAAATCCCAGAGGAACTTTATAGTCAATTATATCTTCCATTTCTACACCACCATCAATTTCCTTTAAAAAATGCTTATGGTGCCAAAGCGAATAAGGCCCAAAACGTTGCTCATCTACAAAAAACTTTTTATCAACGACATGAGTTATTTCTGTTATCCATTTGGTTTTTATACCTAAAACAGGTGTTACAATATATTGTATTAATTGTCCTGGGTACATAGGCTTATCTGCTCCAGAAAGAATTTCAAATCCCATATAATCAGGTGTTATTGTTTTTAAATTCCTTGGATTTGATAGAAAATCCCAAGCTTTATCTAAAGAAATAGGTAAATTTTGTTTTGAATGGAAGGTATATATCTTCATCTTTTTTTTGTAAAGATAAGTATTGTTTAACTTTAATTAAAAATAATTAAACAAAATTTTTATTTTTTTTGATTATATTAACATTTAACAATAAAGAAATTGTTATTTTCGTAAAAATTAAAACCAAAAAAAATGAAAAAAATATTAATAGTTGCTTTCCTAATGGCTGGAATTTCAATTACAGCACAAGTAAAAACACCTCAAGCTAGTCCGTCTTCAAAAATTGAACAAGTTGTTGGCTTAACCAATGTTCAAGTTGAATATTCTCGCCCAAGTGCAAAAGGAAGAACAGTTTATGGTGAATTAGTTCCTTATGGAAAGTATTGGCGAACAGGTGCAAACGAAAATACAATAGTAACTTTTAGTGAAAATGTAAAATTTGGCACTACCGAATTAAAAAAAGGTAAGTATGCTTTATTTACACTACCAAAAGCAGACAGCTGGGATGTTATTTTTTATTCAGACACTAACAACTGGGGATTACCTGAAGTATGGGATGATAAAAAAGTAGCTTTAAAAGTTAATGTTAAACCAGAAACTTTAAATAAATCAGTTGAATCTTTTACAATTTCATTAAATAATTTAACTAATGATTCAGGGGCTTTAGAAATTTCTTGGGAGCGTACAATTGTTTCGGTACCTTTTACTGTTCCTACGCAAGAAATTGCTATGAATAGTATTGAAAAAGCATTAGCAGGTCCTTCTGTTGGAGATTACTTTTCTGCAGCAAAATATTATTACGATTCTGATAAAGAATTAAATAAAGCTTTATTGTGGATTAATAATGCAATTTCACTTACTCCATCTGATAAAGATGTTCCTTTTTGGTATTTAAGGTTAAAATCACTTGTTCAGGCTAAATTAGGTGATAAAAAAGGAGCAATTCAAACGGCTAAGTTTTCTTTAGATGGAGCTATAAAAGCAGGAAATAAAGATTACGAAAAAATGAATAGTGATAGTATTAAAGAATGGTCTAAATAGTTATTCTTTTTTTAAAATATTTAATAAAGCTGATTCTTCAAACGGAATCAGCTTTATTTTTTTAAGTAAATATCCATTATAGCCAAATAAATTTTTAAATTTGCTAAATCAACATAACTACAAATGAGTCAAAAAGTATTGCTAACT
Organism: Flavobacterium sp.; assembly: GCF_034111225.1. Classification (GTDB taxonomy): domain Bacteria; phylum Bacteroidota; class Bacteroidia; order Flavobacteriales; family Flavobacteriaceae; genus Flavobacterium. Next base: position 256,350 of record NZ_JAWUXR010000012.1, read on the forward strand.
GCAAAAGAAGTCAATATCATTCTACATCGTTTGGCTTGCCAATTAATAGAAAATCATTTAGATTTTTCAAATACCATTTTAATAGGAATTCAACCAAGAGGTAAATATCTAGCTCAAAGGTTAGCTTTACTTTTAAAAGAAGAATATAACATAAAATCTATTCAAGTAGGTTATTTAGATATTACTTTTTTTAGAGATGACTTTAGAAGAGGTAATAAAACATTGGAAGCTAATAAAACCGAAATTGATTTTGTAGTTGAAGATAAAAAAGTAGTTTTTATTGATGATGTTCTTTATACCGGTAGAAGTATAAGAGCTGCATTAACTGCAATTCAGTCATTTGGAAGACCTTCAGAAATAGAACTTTTAACTTTGATAGACAGACGATTTAGTCGCCATTTACCAATACAACCTGATTATAGAGGACGACAAGTAGATGCAATTAATAATGAAAAGGTAATTGTAAAGTGGAAAGAAAATGAAGGTGAAGATTTGGTTTTAATCGAAGTAATAAAATAAGAATACAACAACACACAACATAAATGAAAACTTTATCTGTAAATCATTTAATAGGAATTAAATACATCACAAAAGATGATATTGATTTAATTTTTGAAACTGCCGATCATTTTAAAGAAGTAATTAACAGACCTATTAAGAAAGTTCCTTCACTAAGAGATATTACAATTGCTAATATTTTTTTCGAAAATAGTACACGAACAAAATTATCTTTCGAATTAGCTCAAAAAAGACTTTCTGCAGATGTTATTAGTTTTTCTGCAGCTCAATCTTCTGTTAAAAAAGGAGAAACTTTAATTGATACTGTAAATAACATTCTTTCTATGAAAGTAGATATGGTTGTAATGAGGCATAGTAATCCAGGAGCAGCTCATTTTTTATCTCAAAATGTAAAAGCAAGTATTATTAATGCTGGTGATGGTGCTCATGAACATCCTACACAAGCTTTATTAGATAGTTATACTATTAGAGAAAGTTTAGGTGATGTTGCTGGAAAAAAAGTGGTAATTGTTGGAGATATTTTACATTCTAGAGTAGCTTTATCAAATATTTTTGCACTTCAAATGCAAGGAGCAGAGGTAAAGGTTTGCGGGCCTAAAACATTATTACCAAAACATATTGAGTCTTTAGGAGTTAAAGTTGAACCAAACTTAAGAAAAGCACTTGAATGGGCAGATGTGGCAAACATGCTTCGTGTACAAAACGAACGATTAGATGTCAATTATTTTCCTTCTACAAGAGAATACGCTCAACAATATGGAGTTACAAAAGATTTATTAGATTCTTTAAATAAAGAAGTGGTTATAATGCATCCAGGACCTATTAATAGAGGAGTTGAAATTACGTCAGATGTTGCAGATTCTTCACAATCGGTTATTTTAAACCAAGTTGAAAATGGAGTTGCCATAAGAATGGCTGTTATTTACTTATTGGCTTCAAAAATTAAATAATTATTCATAAATTAGCTTTAATAGATAAAATAATATGAAAGTAGAACAAAAAGGGCATATAACGATTATTAGAGAGACTAAAGGTGATGTCATTGCTTTTGTTGAGAATATTTCTAATCAACATTCAACTTTTTCAAAACAAAACCTTATTTTAGATATAACTCATGATAGTTCTATTAAATTAGGTGATTTAAATATATTTAAAGAACTTTCAAAAAAACATCTTAAACTAAAAAAATCATTAGTCATTGTTGCAGAAAATATTGATTTTGATAAAGTTCCAAATTCAATTACTGTTGTTCCTTCTATATTAGAAGCACATGACATTATTGAAATGGATGAAATAGAACGTGATTTAGGATTTTAATATGGATATAAATTCAAAAAACAAAAGACTAAAAATAATAAGAACAATACTAATAGTTGGTTCTAGTCTTTTACTTATTTTGAATATTTACTGTTCCATAATTGGAAATAAAATTCATTTTTTTGGAATTCTAACTAACTGCGCTATTCTTTTTGGAGTTTTTTTAACTAACAAAAAGACTAATAAAATAAAATAAATTGAAACTTACAATATTGGGCTGTTATGCAGCTACTCCAAGAACCATAACTAATCCTACATCTCAAGTCCTTGAAATTAAAAATCAAATGTTTTTAATTGATTGTGGAGAAGGAACACAAGTACAACTCAGAAAACATAAAATTAAATTTTCGCGTATAAATAGAATTTTTATTTCTCATTTACACGGCGATCATTTTTATGGATTAATTGGATTAATTTCTACGTTTAGTTTATTAAATAGAGAAAACGATTTACATGTTTATGGACCAAAGGGAATTAAAGAAGTCATTTTATTGCAATTAAAACTATCCAACTCTTATACAGGTTATAATTTATATTTTCATGAATTAGAAAGCAACGAAAGTGTTTTAATTTATGAAGATGATAATGTAACAATTAAAACTATTCCATTAAAGCATAGAGTATATACAAATGGGTATTTATTTAAAGAAAAAAATACTCAAAGAAAACTTAATATATCTTCAATTGAAGAATATAATATTGAGAAGTGTTATTTTGCTAAAATTAAAAACGGAGGAAATATTGTTTTAGAGAATGGAACAGAAATTAAAAATGAAGACCTCACCTTTAATCCTATTAAAGAAAAAAGTTATGCCTTTTGTAGTGATACTCTTTTTGATGAAACAATTGTTCCAATGATTAAAGCTGTAGATGTTTTATACCACGAAACAACATTTTTAGAATCAGAAAGTCATTTAGCAACTAAAACAATGCATTCAACTGCAAAACAAGCTGCTTTAATCGCTAAAAAAGCAAATGTTGGTACTTTGTTAATGGGACATTATTCTACACGTTATGGCGACATTTCTTTATTTAAAGAAGAAGGAGAATCTATTTTTAAACCAATTCTTCTTGCCGATGATGGTAAAGAATTTAATTTTAGTTAAAGAATAAAAATTGTATTTGTAATTTTGTTGAACACTAGAATATAATTAATCATGAAAGATTTAGGAGAATACAGAAAATCATATGAAAAGAGCGAATTAATAGAGTCTTTAATCCCAGAAGATCCTATTAACTTATTTCATAAATGGTTTCATGAAGTAGAAGATTTTGGAGGTGTTGATGAAGTAAATGCTATGACTTTATCTACAATAGGCTTAGATGGTTTTCCAAAAGCTAGAGTAGTGCTTCTTAAAAAATACAATGAAGAAGGTTTTGTTTTCTTTACCAATTATAATTCTGAAAAGGGAAAGGCTATTTTAACTAATCCACATGTTTGTTTGTCATTTTTTTGGACGTCAATGGAACGCCAAGTAATAATTAAAGGTGTTGCTGAAAAGACTACTGATCTAGTTTCAGACAACTATTTTGATTCTCGTCCAGATGGGAGTAAACTAGGAGCACTTGTTTCAGCACAAAGTGAAGTGATACCTAACAGAGAATTTTTAGAAACTCAATTAAAAGTATTAGAAGAGAAATTTGAGGGTAAGCATATTCGAAGACCAGAGCATTGGGGAGGATTTATCATAAAACCTATTGAAGTTGAATTTTGGCAAGGTCGTCCAAAC
>NZ_JAWUXR010000013.1:0-239812 GCF_034111225.1 Flavobacterium sp.
CTCCAGGTTAACTTATCAATACTTTAATGAACTTGCCTTTGAATGCGGGTGCAAATGTAGTACCTTTTTCCATTCCCGCAAACCTTTTTTTATCTATTTTTTAATCTTTTTTAAAGAAGGTTGATTACAAGTAACTTACACATGAAAAAAAATACTCATTTGTTTAAACCTTGTATAGAGAATTTATGGATTTAACCACTTACTCTTCAAATACAGGACTCATAGCCCCGAGTGAAGCGGCATCCTTTTATTGTTTTTTATAAAAAAAAATAAAAGATATAGCGGAAAGTGGGAATAAGCTGCTAGAAAAAATAAATTTAATCGAATCGAATGGCTTTTACCGGTGAAATCTTAGTAATTATATAAGATGGAATTAATAAAACCAGCAAACAAATTACTATTGTTCCAAGATTTAAAAGTAAGATATGTAGAAAATTAATATCGACTTGTACTTCGCTTACATAATAGTTTTGCGGATTCAACTTAATTATTCCAAATGTTTTTTGAAGAAACAATAAAGCAAGAGCTATTAAATTCCCAAACAACAAGCCTCTTGAAATTAAAAAACCAGCGTTGTACAAAAATATTTTTCGAATATTCCAGTTGTTTGCGCCAAGTGCTTTTAAGATTCCTATCATTTGTGTGCGTTCTAAAATAAGAACCAACAAGGCAACAATCATATTAATGGTAGCCACGACAATCATAACTATTAATATAATGATGATATTAAAATCGAATAGTTTTAGGAATTCGAAAATACTAAAGAATTTTTCTTCGATGGTTACACTATTATATGTAGACGGAATTTCTTTATATACTTTATCGCCAATTTCTTTTATTTGCGTAAAGTCGTTTATAAAAACTTCGAAAGCTCCAATTTCATCTTTCTTCCATTTATTGATTCTCTGTACATGGCGAATATCACCTATAACATAAGAAGCATCAAATTCTTGAAAACCCGAATTATAAATTCCAACAATTTTAAAATTACGAAGGTTTGGCATTTTACCACTTTCCTTCATAAAAAACGTATTGAACTTATCACCTAACTTTAAATGCAAACGATTTGCTAAATATTCGGAAATTAAAACTTCTTCATTAAGTTCGTCTTTATAATTGGGTAAACGACCTTGAGTGATGTACTCCTTTATATTCGTCCAAACATAATCTTTACCTACACCTTTTAATATGATTCCTTCAACCGAACTTTCTGTTCTTATAATTCCGGCTTTATTTGCTACTGCCTGAATATGGTTAATTCCTTCAATCGTTTTAAACTTGGGATAAAAACTTTGATTGATTGTTACAGGTTGGGTATGCACTTGGGACTGATTGTCATCGAAATTTGTAATTACGATATGCCCATTAAAAGCAGCTACTTTTTCGCGTATTTTATTTTGCAAACCAATTCCTGTTGCAACAGAAACTATCATCATGATAATTCCTATAGCAATTGCCGAAATTGCAATTTTAATTATTGGAGAAGAAATACTACTTTTATAACTTTTAGCAGTAATAAGTCGTTTTGCTATAAAATATTCTAAATTCAAAATATTATGGTCTCTAAATTGATGTTCAAAAATACATTTTTATTCTCGTTTATACTTCTTTTTTCATGCGGAAATTCCGTTAAGAGTATAGAGGAAAGAGAAAAGACGCTAGACAAAGATATAGCTCCTAAAGAAATTCTAATACAGGAATTGAAGACTGGTGCTGATAATTTTGAGAAATACATTCCGCTTTTAGAAAACAAGAAAGTTGGAATTGTAACCAATCAAAGTGGAATATTGACCAATAAAACGCATTTAGTTGATTTCTTGTTGACTGAAAAAATCAACATTCAGAAAATATATGCTCCCGAACACGGCTTTAGAGGAACTGCTGATGCTGGTGAAGTTATTAAAGACGGTAAGGATGTGAAAACAGATTTACCTATAATTTCTCTTTACGGAAATAATAAAAAACCAAAACGAGAACAATTAGAAGGAATTGATATTATGGTTTTTGACTTGCAAGATGTTGGCGCACGTTTTTACACCTATATATCTTCTTTACATTATGTAATGGAAGCTTGTGCAGAAAACAATATTCCGCTGATAGTTTTAGACAGACCGAATCCTAATGGCGGAATTGTAGACGGACCAATTTTAGAAAAAGAATTCACCAGTTTTGTAGGTATGCACCAAATTCCAGTCTTACACGGAATGACAATTGGTGAATATGCTAAAATGATTAATGGTGAAAAATGGTTGATGAATGAAATTCAATGTAAATTGACTGTAATTCCATGTGAGAATTATAACAGAACCATGTTTTATGATTTATTGGTAAAACCATCTCCTAATTTACCCAATGCACAATCGATAAATTTATATGCTAGTCTGTGCTTTTTTGAAGGAACCAATGTAAGTGTAGGCCGTGGAACCGAAAAACAATTTCAAATTTACGGTTCGCCTTACCTTAATAAAGGTACATTTAGTTTTACACCACAGCCTAATGAAGGTGCAAAAGAACCAACTTACAATGGAAAACTTTGTTATGGCGAAGATTTAACCCAAATAAAACCCGTTAATAAACTAGAATTAAAGTGGTTGATGAAAGCTTACGCAGAAACAACGGATAAATCGAAGTTTTTTAACGCGTTTTTTACCAAATTAGCCGGAACGAAAAAACTACAAGAACAAATTGAAAAAGGTATTTCTGAAAATGAAATTAGAGTTTCTTGGCAAAAGGGTTTGAATGATTTTAAAGTAATGAGAAGTAAGTATTTGATTTATGAATAATCTTTGGAACACAGATTTGACAGATTTAAATAATTTTCACGGATTTACGCCTTTGAATCTATTATTAACAACAATTGTAGCTATAGTTTTCATTATCGCTTTAGTCTATTTTTTAAAAAACTATAAATTTTATAATAAATATTCTATTCCTTTATATTTTGTCATACTTATTCTTTTTACTGCAGCAGGTTTTATGTATATCAATAGAGACCAAAAAATAATAAATTTAAAAGCAGATTACGAAATAGCAATTGGTAAGATTGATAAATATATCGTTACAAAAGGTGTAAATAAAATAAATAGGTGCGATTTTACATTTGAAACTAATGGAGAAGTATATTATGAAAATAATAATTCTAATCCATATACTAATCTTCCAAATAAGAAACCAAATTTAGAAACAAACTACCTTGTTATTTATCAAAAATCAAAACCAACAAACAGTTTTATTCTTTTAAATTATCCTTTAAAAGACAGTAGTGATTTTAAAAAATATCAGGTTTTTTTTGAGAAAGAAATTCCTGAAAATGTTTTTAGAAACGATTAAAGTGAATTTTGAATAAAATCACAAAGGCAACTTCTCTTTCATTTTCTCTACAATATTATAGGCCGCAGGACAAACCTCCACGTTTTTCAGGGTTAAATCAGTTATTTGTTGGAATTTCTTTCTATCGGTATGTGGGAATTCGCGACACGCTTTTGGACGAATGTCATAAATAAAACATTTATTATCACTGTCTAAAAACGTACAAGGCACACTTTGCAACACGTAATCGTTGTCTTCATCTATTCGCAAATATTGATCAATGAATTGTTGTGGTTTTTGTTTGAAATTTTTAGAAATACGTTCAATATCAGTAATGGTAAATAATGGCCCCGTAGTTTTACAACAATTGGCACAATCTAAACAGTCGGTTTTTTTAAATTCGGCATCATGTAAATCTTGCATTACTTTATCCAAATTTTTTGGAGTACGCTTTTTCAACTTATCAAAATACTTTTTGTTTTCGATATGCGTATCTTTGGCAAGTTTTCCGAGTTCGTTTAAATTTGGCTTTAGCATTTTTTATAATTTCTTCTACAAAGTTAAACAACTTTTAAACTCATAAACAGTTAAACACATAAACATTTCATGAAAGACCTTTTTGGAAAAGCCATTTTAGATTATCAAACCAATAATAATCCGGAAGATATTATCACGGAGACCTCTATTTCTGAAGCAGATGAAATGAGTGTTGCTTATTTGTTTAGGAATTTTACAAAAATGCCGAAACTAGAACAAAAAGCACTACAACTTACTAAAGGCAAGACTTTAGATGTTGGTTGCGGCGCAGGAAGTCATGCTTTATATCTTCAGAATGAAATAAAGTTAGAAGTTACCGCAATTGATATTTCGGAAAACGCAATAAAAACTTGTCAATTAAGAGGTCTGAAAAATGCTGAAGTTGTGAATGTTTTAGATTTAGATACTTCAGAAAAATTTGACACCATTATACTATTAATGAATGGAACTGGTATTTTTGGGAAATTAGATCAAATAACAACTTATCTTCAAAAATTAAAAAGTCTTTTGAATGAAGGCGGACAAATTTTGATTGATTCGTCAGACATTATCTATATGTTTGACCAAGATGAAGATGGCGCTTACGCAATTAATGGAAATGGTTATTATGGCGAACTAACTTTTACAATACAATATAAAGGCGAAACAGAAGAAACTTTTGATTGGCTTTATTTAGATTATAATACGTTACAAAACGCAGCAATTGCAAATGATTTAGAATGCGAATTAGTTATTGAAGGCGAACATTTTGATTATTTGGCTCGTTTAACTAATTAAAAGTTAGTGGCATTTTTAATTGAATACTGATTGGCTTTCCACCTCTTTTTGCAGGTTCCCATTTAGGTGTTTTTTTTAATACACGAATTAATTCAATTGCAGAATTAGTTCCTAAATCACGTAATATTCTAATATTCTTAACTTCACCAAGTTCATTAACATTGAACGTAAAAATAATTTGCCCTTTCTTTTCAACCGTTGAAACATCAAAGTTTTCGATAATAAAATCATAGAACTTATCAATTCCTCCTCCTTGAAATTTAGCATCAATTAAATCTCCATTTAAATATACTTCACCCCCACCATCTCCAAATTGAGCACTTGAAAAATTGAAGGTAAACAAACCAATTAATAAGGTAAAAATTATTTTTTTCATTGAATTAAGGAATATTTAGATATTTATGTGTTTGTAATGAGATTCTCCATTTTGGGTTCTTCATTACATAATCTACAATAAGCGATGTCATTTCTTCTTTTTTACTCCATTCAGGTTGTAAAAAAAGAATCGCATTTGGATTTACTTTAGCCGCTTGTTCTTCTGCAAATTGAAAATCGTGCTTATTGAATATAATTACTTTCAATTCATTTGCAATATCATATGCACCTTGAACCGGTAATTTCATTTTCTTTGGTGATAAACAAAACCAATCCCAAGTTCCACTTACTGGATAAGCTCCAGAAGTTTCAATATGCACTTTTAAATCTTGTGCTTTTAATTGTCTTGTTAAAAACGACATATCCCAAGTTAAAGGCTCACCACCAGTAACTACAACTGTTTCTGCGTATTTTTTTGCATTTGCAACAAAAACATCGACATGTGTTGGCGGATGAAGCTCTGCATTCCAACTTTCTTTCACATCACACCAATGACAACCTACATCGCAACCGCCGATTCTAATGAAATAAGCTGCTGTACCTGTATGATAACCTTCGCCTTGAATGGTGTAAAACTCCTCCATTAAAGGCAACATTTCACCTTTATCAACCGCAATTTGTATTTCTTTCTTCAACATTGTACTTAAAATAGTTTGCAAAGATAAGGATTAGTGAATAGTAATTAGTAGTTATTTACTATTTTTGAACTTAAGTTAATCTAGTAAATAATGAAAAAATATTTAATCCAAAAAGACCCTTTTGTGGTTCCAACGACCGATGGAAAGTTAATTGAAGAACATCATGGATTAGCTTCTACAGGAAATAAGAATATTTCAATTGCACATATGATTGCTCCGCCAAAATGGAGCGAACCTTTTCAAACGCCAGAATTTGAAGAATACACATATATTATTTCTGGCAAAAAACAATTTATTATTGAAAACGAAACAATAGTGTTAGAAGCAGGCCAATCTATAAAAATTGATGCGAACACTAGAGTTCAATATTCAAATCCTTTTGATGAACCTTGTGAATATATTGCCGTTTGCAAACCTGCATTTGACTTCAATAAAGTACATAGAGAATAGAAAAAAAAGGGCAAAAGCAACTTTTTCTATTCTCTCAACAATTGTAGAATTTGTTGTTCAACAGGTTCTGTCTCCCAAATTTGTTCAATATTCTCAATTGATAATATTTCTTTCATGATTTCATTTTGCCTGTCACCTTCTGCTAAAGCTTCAGCATAAGGTTGATGACTGAAAGTAACTCTACTGTATAAAGGCATCCATTTATCTGGATGTTTTTCAGAAAACCATTTTTCAATTTGTTTTTGTAGGTGGAATTTATCATCTGTTGTTTTAGAGCTCATTTCCCTAAAATTACGATACGATAATTCAGCAATTGCATCAGTATTTGGTTTACGCGAATTTTCATATTCTGTAAAAATGGCTTGCCAATCGTCACCATATTTATCCATTAGATCACTTAAAACTGTAATGTCTTCAAAACCTGCATTCATTCCATGTCCGTAAAAAGGAACAATTGCATGACAAGCATCACCAATTAAAGCAACAGTATCATTATGTGTCCAAGGAAAACACTTCATCGTTACCAAATAGCTCTTTGGATTCTTAAAGAAATCCTCAACCAAATTAGGAATAACATCTTCTGTTGATGGGAAAAATTTTGCAAAAAATGCAACTAATTTATCTTTAGTGTCTAATTCTTCAAAAGAATTTTTACCTTTAAAAGGCATAAATAAAGTACAAGTAAAACTTCCGTCTAAATTTGGCAAAGCAATCAACATGAAATTACCTCTTGGCCAAATGTGTAATGAACTTTTGTCTAATTTATGTGAACCGTCTTCATTTGCCGGAATATTTAATTCTTTATACCCAACTTCTAAGAAGTCTTGCGAATAGTTAAACATACTTTGACGCTGCATTCTATGTCTAACTCTTGAAAAAGCTCCATCAGAACCAAAAACCTTATCGTATTTATAAGCTTTCCACTCACCTCTTTCTTCTTCACCAATATGCAAAGTTGCTTCGCTAAGAGAAACATCCCAAACTTTATGTTCAAAGAAAAACTCTACACCTACTTCTTCAGCTAAATCAATCATTTTTCTATTCAAAACCCCACGTGAAAGAGAATAAATTGCTTCTCCTTCTTTACCGTATTTTTGATAATTAAGAGATTGATCCATCATATGAATTGCCCTTTTTTCCATTGGTAATCCTATTTTTTTTATTTCTTCAGAAATACCTATTTTTTCTAATGCTTTCCAACCTCTATTAGACATAGCCAAATTGATTGAGCGTCCAGAAAATTTAATTTTCCGAATATCTGGACTTCTATCATATACATGAACAATATGGCCTGCTTTTTTTAAATATATTGCCAATAAAGAGCCAACTAAACCAGCTCCAACAATAGCAATCTTTTTTGGTGTTTGCATTTTAAAGTTTTCTTATTACAAAAATAAGTAATTAATAAATGAGAGGTAAGTGAAATAAATGTTTTTTCAAAAAAAAGAATATTTTTGTTTATTCTTTATGTATTTTTGTTAAACAAAATATATTATGAGAAAAATTGCAAATAAGGAATTCAAAGAAATGGATAAAGTAGCACGATTAAATCTTATAAACTCCTCTACGGGTTATAAATCAGTAAATTTAATTGGATCCATATCAAAAGAAGGTAAAGAAAATTTAGCTATTTTTAGTAGTGTTACACATTTAGGAAGTGATCCTGCTTTACTAGGATTTATCATGCGACCTGCAACAGTTCCAAGAGATACGTATAAAAACATACAAGAAACAAGCTATTTCACAGTAAATCATTTAACTGAAAATTTGATTCAAAGGGCACATCAAACATCTGCGAACTACAAAGAAGGAATTTCAGAATTTGAAGAAACCAAAATTGAATCAGAATACTTTGACGAAATAAAACAACCCTTCGTAAAAGAAAGTCCTGTGAAATTATTATGCAAATATGTGAATGAATATCCAATCGTTGAAAACGGTTGTATTCACATTATTGCTTCTATTGAGGCTATTTATTTTGAGGAAGTTATGCTGAATAATGATTATTGGCTTCAACTAGACAAAGGAAATATTGTTACAGTAAATGGTCTAGATGGCTATTGTTTACCCAAATTAATAGACCGATTTGAATATGCAAGACCAAATTCAATGGTGAAATCGATGTTGAAAAATGGCTCATAAAAATGTAAATCTACCTGAAAAAAAATGTAAAACTTGTGGATTGCCTTTTTCTTGGAGAAAGAAATGGCATAAAAACTGGGATGAAGTAAAGTATTGTAGTGAAAAGTGCAGATTAAATAAAAATTATAAATAAATGAAGAGTATAGTCTGGTTTAGAAATAATCAACGTGTAAATGATAATATATCCTTAGCGAAAGCGTGCCGAAATAGCGAATTTGTTTTAGGAGTTTATTGTTTTGACCCAAGACATTTTGCAATTACAAAATATGGTTTTAAGAAAACAGAAAAATTTAGAACTCAATTTTTGATTGAAACCATTCAAGAATTAAAAAAAAACCTAGAAACAAAAAACATTTCTTTGTTGGTTTACTATGATAAACCAGAAAATATCATTCCAAAACTGGTTAAAGAGTATAAAATTGATGCTATTTATTCACAAAAAGAATGGACAAGTGAGGAAGAAAAAGTCAGTAACAATATCAAAAATCAACTTCAAAGGGTGAATTTTATTGAAAATTATGACCAATTTCTATTTCATCCTGATGAAATTCCTTATAAAATAAAGGAAATCCCCAAAGTATTTACTGAATTTCGAAAGCAATGCGAAAAAACAGTTTCCATTCAGCCTGAAAATACTATTCAGAAACAAGCTATTTCTAATGTTATTGAAAATATTACAGAAATTCCGACCCTTAAAACATTGGGCTTTGAGGCATTTGAAACCAGTTCTAATTCGACTTTCCCATTTCAAGGTGGAGAAGATCAAGCTTTGAAACGTTTAAATAATTATTTTTGGAAAACCCACAATATTTCAAAATACAAACAAACTCGAAATGGCTTAATTGGAACTGATTATAGTTCAAAATTTTCACCTTGGCTAGCCAATGGAAGTATTTCTGCGAAAACTATTTATTGGAAACTCAAACAATATGAAACTGAAATCGAAGCCAATGAAGATACGTATTGGTTAGTTTTCGAACTGATTTGGAGGGATTATTTTAAATATATCTCCTTGAAACACGGTAATAAAATATTCCAGTTAGATGGGATTTTGGGAAACAAATACGATTTGAAATTCAATCAGAAAGCGTTTAATCAATGGATTTCAGGCAATACAAAAGAACCTTTTGTAAATGCCAACATGATTGAACTTGCAGAAACCGGATTCATGAGTAATAGAGGCCGACAAAATGTTGCGAGTTTCTGGGCAAAAGAATGGGAGCAGGATTGGAGAATTGGCGCTGCATATTTTGAAAGTATGTTAATAGATTATGATGTACATTCTAATTATGGAAATTGGATGTACAATGCTGGTGTTGGGAATGACCCAAGAGATCGAAAATTCAACATAAAAAGACAAGCTGAAATTTATGATGGTAAGGGAATATTTCAAAAAATTTGGTTATAAAAATACATAAATGACAAAACTAAGACTCATACTAGGAGACCAACTCAATGCAAAGCATTCTTGGGTTAAACAAAAAGAAGAAAATGTAATTTACTTGATGGCAGAAATGCGTCAGGAAACCGATTATGTAAAACATCACATACAAAAAGTAGTGGCTTTTTTCTTGTCAATGCGAAATTTTGCTGAAGCACTAAAAAAAGCAGGTCATAAAGTAATTTATTATAAAATATCGGATGAAGCAAGTCTTCATGATTTAGAAAAAATAATTTCGAAATTAATTACTGAAAACAAAATTGAAAAATTTGAATATCAATTACCCGATGAATATCGATTAGACGAACAATTGAAAAACATTTGTTTTCATATGAAAATCGAATCAGAAGCATTTGACACCGAACATTTTTACACTAATCGAACAGAACTTGCAGATTTTTTTGAAGGCAAAAAACTCTTGTTAATGGAGAATTTCTATCGGATGATGCGAAAAAAACATCATGTTTTAATGCAAGGTTCTCAACCAGAAGGGAATCAATGGAATTTTGATAAAGACAACCGGTTGAAATACAAAGGGCAAGTTCCTGTTCCAGATGCGTTAACTTTTAATCCAAATATAGGAGAAATTCTAACTGAAATAGAAGAAGCAAATGTTGCTACTTTCGGAAAAATTGATGTCATGAAATTTAATTGGCCAACATCTAGAAAGGCTTGTTTAGAACAATTAAAGTATTTCTGTGAAAATTTATTAATTCATTTTGGAGATTATGAAGATGCAATGCATACTGATGAAAAATTTCTATTCCATTCGCGTTTGTCATTTGCAATGAATAGCAAAATGCTTTCTCCCGAAGAAGTTATAGAAACGGTTATTGATTTTTATCACGAAAACGAAGAGGTTATCACTATTTCTCAAGTAGAAGGATTTGTGCGTCAGATTTTAGGTTGGAGAGAATATGTAAGAGGTATATATTGGAAAGAAATGCCAAATTATGGTAAAAAGAACGCTTTGGAAAACCATAATAAGTTACCTGATTTTTATTGGACAGGAAAAACCAAAATGAATTGTATGCAAAAATCCATTTCTCAAAGTTTAGAGGAAGCTTATGCACATCACATTCAGCGATTAATGATTATTGGAAACTTTTCTTTGTTAACCCAAATGCACCCAGATGAAGTTGACGCCTGGTATTTAGGCGTTTACATTGACGCTATTGAATGGGTAGAAATGCCCAATACTCGCGGAATGAGTCAATATGCAGATGGGGGAATAATAGCAACAAAACCTTATGTTTCTTCTGGAAATTATATTAATAAAATGAGTAATTACTGTGGAAATTGTAAGTATAATGTAAAAGAGAAACTGGGAGAAAAAGCCTGTCCATTTAATAGTTTGTATTGGAATTTTCTTGATGACAAAAAAGAATATTTTGCAAACAATCAACGTATGAATATGATGATGGTACTTCTTAATAAAATAAAACCTGAAGAATTAATAAATATTAAGGAGAAAGCTCAACATATTATGGAGAACCTGGATTCTTATTAACAAAAAAAAAGAGCTGCGAATTTCACAACTCTTTTAATTAACAATATTTTAGTAGCTTAATTATACTTTAATGTGTCCCCAGTTTTCACCGGTTTTAATTCTGTGTAATTGCATTTCTGTCACACCAAATTGCTTTGCTAATATTTTAAGTCGGGTTTTTCTGTTTGGATCAAGCAATTTTCTTTTTAATCGAATAACATCTATTTCAGATAATTTAGTGTTTTTAGGTCCAAATTTTTCAAAAGCTTTTTTTCTTCCTTCTGCTACAAATGGACTTTTATATCCATGTTCTCTCATTTCTTGATAAGAAACCCATTTCAAATTGGTAATTACATTATTTGTTTTGTCATAATCTAAATGAATAACATGTGTTTGATCATCAGATATTTTAGACATAAATAATTCACCAATCATTTTATGAATTGCATGTGCATAGATTGTCTTTTTATTATTTGCTTGTCTAATATATCTAAAGTAAGGAAAGCCATCATTATTAGCTGGCTTTAACAATCTACCTTCTTTAATATTTGAAGTAAAGCTTTTTAAACGACCTAAATTTGAAACAGCATATCGTACTTTTCCAGGAATTTCAAGCTCATATTCTTTCCATTCTTCTATTATAAAATGACCCATTACTTGTGTTTTTGGTTAATAATTTGGGTTTCAACTAGTAATAATCTAATTTACGAATAATTAACTAAAACATCACAAATATGGAATAATATTCGTGCACCTATATTTCCAAACAAACCTTTGATTTCACCTGGAACAACTTCAACTAAATCAAAACCTAATAATTTATTTTTCTGCTGATCTACTTAACAAACAGTCATTTCAAAGATTAAACCTCTTAAAATTAAAGTTAACGTTCTTTTACAATATAAAGCGTCAATCCAATTAAAAGGAACGTAACTTTTCTAAACAAATAAGAGTTGCTTATAAGCAACTCTTATTTAAAATAAATAAACCTCTTGTTATTCTTTCTTTGAATCAATAATAGCACCCGTTCCTGCTCCAACTCCTGCTCCAGCTAAACCGCCAATAATTGCACCAGTTCCTTTTTTCTCACTAACAATTGCACCAGTTGCAGCGCCAACACCAGCACCAATTAAGGCCCCTTTAGCAGCATTACTCATTCCTTTACGTTTTTGAGTTACCGGTTGAGCATTGTTATTTACATAAATCACTTCTTTTTGACTTGTTGTTACTACTATCATTGAATCAATAACTCGTTGTTTTTCTTGAGCTACATTTATTGAGTCAATTGTTTGCTGTTTTTCAACTTCCATTTCTGCATCATGATTTTTACATGAAACTAAAGACAAAACCACTACCAATATCATTACTACCTTTTTCATAATCTTAATTTTAAATTACATTTCAAAATTAGCACGATTTCCAAGATAATAAGTTACATAATTCTGATAAAAAGTTATGTAATAAAAATTATTTTTTGAATTCAATTTTTTTTCCAACATTCATTTTTTGAGATTTAGCTAACATTCCGCACATATGGAATAACATTCTTGCCCCTACATTTCCATCCCAATCTCCATTTTCACCTGGTGCAACTTCTACTAAATCAAAACCTATAATTTCTTTATTTGAATCTGCTAACCTACTTAATAAATATGTTGCCATTTCATAAGTAAAACCTCCCGGAACCGGAGTGCCTGTATTTGGGCAATACAAAGCATCCATTCCATCAATATCAAATGAAACGCAAACTTTTCTAGGTAAAGAATTTATGATATTATCACATAAATGCTGCCATGTATTCCCTTCAAACAATTGTTTTTTTAAATCAGTATCTGTATGAACTAATACACGCCCATTTTCATTTTTTACTACTTCTACTTCTTGCTCACAGAAATCTCTAATTCCAACTTGTACGATTTTAGAAATTTGTGGTAGTTTCAAAGCATTGTACATAATTGAAGCATGTGAATAAGTAAATTGTTCATATGCAATTCTTAAGTCCATATGTGCATCAAGATGTAAAATTCCAAAGTTTTCATGTTGAGATGCCAATGCTTCATAATAGCCAAGTGGTGTTGAATGATCTCCACCTAATAAAACCACTTTTTTCCCTTTACTCATCCAATACTGAACTCTTTCTTTTACTTCAGTATGTAATTCTCTACAAATCTTATTTATTTTATCTAAATCTGACTGAAGAGCTGGGAAAATTGAAATGTCTTCTCCATTTTCTTGTGCTTCAATAATAGGCTGAGCAAGACTTTTATATTTTTCAGAATTCGTCGCCCAATGTGACGGAACTTCGTCCATAAAGATTCCTAATTTCCATAACTCTGGAAACTCTTGATGATTTAAATCTACTTGAAAAGAAGCATCTAATATAGCATTAGGTCCTTCCGAAGCACCAGCACCATAACTAACCGTAACTTCCCATGGAACAGGGATTACAATTATTTCACTTTGCTCTGCAGAAAATGGCAATCCAAAGACGGTTGCATCTGCTAATCCTGGTTGACTTGGGTCAAAAGTATTTATGATTTGTTGTTTTGTCATTTTTAATGAAGTTATTTAGATAAAATCCCTTGTTTTAAAATCTGTCCAAATTTATACATGTCTTCAAAAGAAGTATACAGTGGAACTGGTGCGAAACGAATTACATTTGGCTCACGCCAATCCGTTACAACTCCGTTTTCCATTAAATATGTAAATAACTCCTTTCCTTGTCCATGTAAGTAAACAGACAATTGACAGCCTCTTTCTTCCTGGTTAGCAGGTGTTAAAATTTCAAATTCTGTTTCTTCTAACTCAGCATCAATTTCATGTAAAATAAATTCTAAATAAGAAGTGATTAGATTTCTTTTCGCAACCAATTTTTTCATTCCTATTTCTGCAAACATATCTACTGAAGCTAAGTAAGGCGCCATTGATAAAATAGGCAAATTACTAATTTGCCATCCATCGGCACTTTGAGCCGCATCAAATTTTGGTTCCATTAAAAAACGGCGTTCCTTATTATGTCCCCACCAACCCGCAAAACGACTTAATTCTTTGTCATTATGATGTTTTTCATGAACAAAATATCCTGAAGCATTTCCAGGCCCAGAATTCATGTATTTATAACTACACCAAGCCGCAAAATCAACTCCCCATTTGTTTAATTCTAATTCTATATTACCTGCTGCATGTGCAAGGTCCCAACCAACATACGCTCCTACTTGATGACCTGCTTCTGTAATAGTTTTCATATCAAAAACTTGACCCGTATAGTAGTTAACCCCACCTATTAAAACTAAAGCTAACTCATCTCCAACTTCTTCAATTTTAGCAAGAACATCTTCTAAACGAATATTATGTTCTCCTTCTCTGCGCTTGATTTCAACAATTGCTTCATTTTTATCAAAACCAATACCTTTAGAATGAAAATCGACTTGCGATTGAAACATATATTGATCTGAAGGAAATGCTTTTTCTTCGCAAATAATTTTATATTTTTTTAGCGTAGGATTATAAAAGGAAACCATGAGTAAATGTAAATTTACCGTTAAAGTATTCATTACACCGACTTCAGTTGGTTTTGCTCCAACAATTTCACTTAAAGGCTGACAAAACCTTTCGTGATAATCCCACCAAGGTTTATCAGCATAAAAATGACCTTCTACAGCTAAATTAGCCCAATCATCCATTACCTGATCAACATATTTTTTTGCACTTTTTGGCTGTAATCCTAAAGAGTTTCCTGTAAAATAGATTACATCTTTATTGTTTATTTGAGGGAAAATAAATTCTTCTCTATATTTACTTAACTCGTCTTGATTGTCAAGTTGTTGTGCGAATTCTAAAGTGTTTTCAAATTTCATTTGAGGCTTATTTTATAAAAGGTAAAAATAAGTATAAAATAAGAAAGGTGAAAGCCAATAGTTATAAATAAAAAAATCGCATCAAATAGACGCGATTTTTTTATTTATAATATGAATTGTTTTACAATATTAACATTGCATCTCCATAAGTATAGAATTTGTATTTTTGTTCAATTGCTTCTGCATAAGCCTTTTTCAATAAATCGTGACCACAAAAAGCTGAAACTTGCATTAACAAAGTAGACTTAGGGATATGGAAATTTGTAACCATAGCATCTGCCAAACTGAACTCATAAGGAGGGAAAATAAATTTATTTGTCCAACCTGTATATGGATTTAAAGTTCTTTTTGAAGATACTGAACTTTCCATTGCACGCATAGATGTAGTACCTATACAACACACTTTTTTCTTTTTAGTTCTAGCTCCATTAATAATATCACAAGCCTCTTGAGAAATATCCATTTCCTCAGAATCCATTTTATGCTTTGATAAATCTTCAACCTCAACAGGATTAAAAGTACCTAATCCTACATGTAGTGTTACTTCTGCAAAATCAATCCCTTTAATTTCTAATCTTTTTAATAAATGTTTAGAAAAATGTAATCCTGCTGTTGGAGCTGCAACTGCACCTTCAACTTTAGCATATATTGTTTGGTAGCGTTCTGCATCTTCTGGCGTAACTTCTCTTTCAATATATTTAGGTATTGGAGTCTCACCAAGTTCTAATAATTTAGCTCTAAATTCTTCATATGAACCATCATATAAGAAACGTAAAGTTCTACCTCTAGAAGTTGTGTTGTCAATAACTTCAGCAACTAAAGTTTCATCATCACCAAAATATAATTTATTACCAATTCTAATTTTACGAGCCGGATCTACCAAAACATCCCACAAACGTTGCTCTGCATTTAATTCTCTAAGTAAGAAAACTTCAATTCTAGCACCTGTTTTCTCTTTGTTTCCAAATAATCTTGCTGGGAAAACTTTAGTGTTATTTAAGACCATTACATCTCCATCGTCAAAATAATCAATCAAATCCTTAAACTGTTTGTGCTCTATTTGACCTGTTTTTCTATGCACCACCATTAATCTTGACTCGTCGCGATTTTCTGCTGGAAATTCTGCCAATAATTCATCTGGCAAATTAAAATGGAAATGAGATAATTTCATATATACAATTTAGATGTTAGAATTTAGAATTTTAGATGTGACTCTATTCTAAAAGCGAATGCAAATATACGACTGTGAAATAGGCGTTGTCAAGTAAAATGAGGTTTATTTTCAAAAACCCTTTGTTTACTATACCCCGTCGGTTTTAAAACCTATCTTTTCTAGATCTTCCCAAAAAACGGGAAATGACTTTGAAACAACCTCAGCATCTTCAATTATAATGGGAACTTTTAATGCTAAAGGCGCAAATGCCATAGCCATTCTATGATCTTGATAGGTTGCTATTGAAATGTTTTTATTAATTTCTGATGAAGTTGTTAAAGTTAAACTATCATTTGTAACCGCAACATACGCTCCAAGTTTAGTTAATTCTATTTTCAAAGCTTCAAGGCGATCTGTTTCTTTAATTTTTAAAGTATCTAAACCTGTTAAATTACAACCTATTCCTAATCCGAAACAAGTTACTGCAATGGTTTGGGCAATATCAGGACAGTTGTTTAATTGACGGTTAACAATTGAATATTGACAATTATTAGTTTTTGAAATTGTTATTGATTTGTCGTTATTGAAAGCTGTTTCTACTCCGAAATCTTTATAAATTTCTACTAATGTTGAATCACCTTGAATACTATTTATTTTATAATTTGAAAGTGTAATTTGTGTCCCAATTTCAGAAAGAGCAACAACTGAATAAAAATAAGAAGCCGAACTCCAATCACTTTCAATTGATATATCATGATTACTAATTAATGATTTTGGCGCTACTTTGATAATGTTTTTTTCAAAAGAAGTTTCAATTCCAATTTCATTTAACAAAGCTAAAGTCATTTTTATATAAGGAATAGATGTAATTTCTCCTTCCAAAGTCAATTCTAATCCGTTTTCTAATTTGGGAGCAATTAACAAAAGTGCAGAAATATATTGGCTGCTTACATTTGCCGGAAGTGAAACTTTGCATTGAGTTAGTTTTTGCCCTTTAATTCTAATTGGCGGAAAACCTTCATTTTCTTCATAAGTTATAATTACTCCAAGTTGTTGAAGTGCTTCAACCAAAATTTTAATTGGTCGCTCTTTCATTCTTGATGAGCCAGTTAAAACGACTTCTCTTCCTTCTTGAACAGCAAAAAAAGCCGTAAGGAATCGCATAGCTGTCCCTGCATGATGAATGTCAATTATTTCAGCTCCAGAAAGTAATGCCATTTGCATTGCATCAGAATCATCGGACTTTGAACTATTTTCTAATTTAATATTTTTATATAAAGCTTGAAGCAATAACAATCTATTGGTTTCCGATTTAGATCCCGTAATTTTTATTGTTGAACTTTTATTTACTTTAGAAAGCTGAAGGCAGATATTCACTACTTTAATTTTTCGTTATTATGATGACGGTCGTGATCACGTTTGGTTTTCAAATCCATCTTTTTATCAAAAGCGGCTTGTAAGTCCACTCCTGTCTGATTGGCTAGACACATTACGACAAAAACAACATCGGCAAGTTCTTCTCCTAAATCTTTGTTTTTATCGCTTTCTTTTTCAGATTGTTCACCATAACGACGTGCAATAATACGTGCAACTTCACCAACTTCTTCAGTAAGCTGCGCCATATTCGTTAACTCGTTAAAATAACGAACTCCGTGTTCTTTTATCCAAGTGTCAACTTCTAGTTGCGAATTTTTTATGTTCATTACTCTTTGTTTTTTGAATCAATAATTATAGTCACAGGCCCATCGTTAATTAATGAAACTTTCATATCTGCACCAAATTGACCAGTTTGCACTTTTTTATCTAATTCTGCTTCCATTTGTTTCACAAATTCTTCATAAAGTGGAATTGCAACATCAGGTTTGGCAGCTTTTATATAACTAGGACGATTCCCTTTTTTTGTAGCAGCGTGTAAAGTAAACTGTGAAACAATAATCATTTCACCATTTATATCTTTTATTGAAAGATTCATCACTTTATTTTCATCTTCAAAAATGCGGAGATTTGCTATTTTAGATATCAGCCAGTCGATATCTTCTTTAGAATCAGTATCTTCAATTCCAACTAAAACCAATAATCCTTTTTGAATTTGGGCTTCGATTTGATTATCAATAGTTACAGAAGATTCCAAAACTCTTTGAATTACAACTTTCATTCTTTACGATTTTCTCGTTTCATCACTTGCTTTTCTATCTGCGTCATAAACATCCGCGCGATAGTGTTCCTCATCTCCTTCTAAAATTTGAATATAACTTTTATAACGAGACCATGCAATTTCATCTTTCTCTAATGCATCTTTAACCGCGCATTTTGGTTCGTCTTTATGCAGGCAATTATTGAATTTACATTGTTCTTTTAATGCAAAAAATTCAGGGAAATAATCGCCAATTTCTTGTTTATCCATATCTACAACTCCAAAACCTCTAATTCCTGGTGTGTCAATAATTTTAGCATTACCAAAAGATAAGTCAAACATTTCTGCAAATGTTGTAGTATGTTGCCCTTGTGAATGTGAATCAGAAATTTTCTTAGTTTTTAAATTTAAACCTGGCTCTAATGTATTAACTAATGTAGACTTACCAACACCCGAATGTCCAGAAAACATAGCTGTTTTATTAGCCATCAAAGCCTTAAGTTCATCTATTCCTTTGTTTTCTAATGCTGAAACTCGTAAGCATTTATAACCTATTTGAGAATAAGTGTATTGTAAGTATAATTGTTCGTCAGAAGCATCTTCATTAAAAGTGTCGATTTTGTTGAAAATTAATACCGCTTCAATTCCATATGCTTCAGCTGTAACCAAAAAACGATCAATAAAACTTGTTGTAGTAGGTGGATTATTAATTGTGACCAATAAAAATCCCAAATCAATATTTGAAGCAATAATATGTGTTTGCTTGGAAAGATTTACCGATTTTCTAACAATGTAATTCTTTCGGTCGTGTATTGTATGAATCAAACCGTTTTCAACATCAGAAGTAGTATCTAAGTCGAATTCAACAACATCTCCAACAGCTATAGGATTAGTGCTTTTAATTCCTTGTAATCTGAACTTTCCTTTTATTCTACATTCGTAAAAAGTACCACTTTCTGCTTTTACAGTGTACCAACTTCCAGTAGATTTATATACGATTCCTTTCATGAAAACTAAAACCAGTTTTATTAATAAGAACAAAGATAGTCTTTCTTGTTAAAAAATTATAAATAAAAAAGACCACTATTAAGTGGTCTTTTAAATATGTTTTAAGTTAGATATTAATATTTATATCCAATCCCTTTTTTAATAACTTGAGAACCTCCTAATGAATTAGAACTTGCTCCAACAGTAGATTTATCTGCAGTTTGCAAAATAAAAGGACATTTCATTTTTGCAGCTTCTTTTTTTAATTTCATTTCTGCTTTTTTGTCTCCTGTATTACCTGTATGGTAGTTAATTAATCCTGTTTTACCTCTAACCTCATCTACTTTAGTTAAACCAGCGATATAAGACTTATCCTCTAATATTACTACATTAGCCCAATCAGCCTCTCCATTAACTACAATTTTTTCAGTTACTTCTTCTGTTCTTTTACTTTTTCCGTAAACTATTTTTTCAATTGAATATTTACCTAAAGTATTTTCAGCTTCTTCACCATCGTATACAAAAACAATAGTATATTCTTCTACTCTTAATACTTTACCGTCAACTGTTTCACCATTGTGCTTGTAAATTTTATCAACTTGAGCACTTGCAAATGCAGTAAAAAATAATACTGCTAAAATTAGAATTTTTTTCATTTTTTTGGATTTGTTAATTTTCTATGTTTAATAAGCGATATTACAAAAATTATTTCAATAATTTAGAATTTTATTTATTCACTATTTTTTCCTGATGATTAATACTTTCTTGATGAATAGCTTTAAATAACTTTAGCACAAACTCTTCACTTAATCCTTTAGATTCGCCTTCCAATATCATTTTGCCTAAAATTTCATTCCATCTTTTATTTTGAAGAATTGCAACATTTTTTTCTCTTTTAAGTAGTCCGATTTGATCTGCAATCTTCATTCTATTCCCAGAAATCTCTAATATTTTTTCATCATAAACATCTATCTGTGCTCTAAACTTTGCTAATTTAATATTATATTCATCTGCTTCATCCGTTTCTTTACGGACTTTTAAATCAATAAATATTTGTTTTAGAGCAGTTGGAGTAACTTGCTGTGCAGCATCACTCCAAGCATTTTCTGGATCAGTATGTGTTTCAATAATTAATCCGTCGTAATTTAAGTCTAAAGCTTGCTGGCAAACTTCATGAATCATGTCTCTTTTTCCTGTAATATGTGAAGGATCACAAATTAATGGCACATCTGGGAAACGATTTTGAAAATCAATAGCCACTTGCCATTCTGGATTATTACGATATTTTGTTTTTTCATAAGTAGAAAAGCCTCTGTGTATAACTCCTAATTTTTTAATATTAGCATTATATAAACGCTCTAATCCACCAATCCATAATGACAAATCAGGATTCACTGGGTTTTTTAACAAAACTATTTTATCGGTTCCATTTAAAGCATCTGCTATTTCTTGAACTGCAAATGGATTTGCTGCTGTTCGAGCTCCAATCCATAAAACATCAATATTGTGCTCTAAAGCTAATTTAACATGAGCAGCTGTTGCCACTTCAGTAGACATTAATAAACCTGTTTCCTCTTTTGCTTTTTGCAACCATTTAAGACCTATAGCACCAACTCCTTCAAAACCTCCTGGTCTTGTTCTTGGTTTCCAAATTCCAGCTCTAAAAATAGAAACATCTGAATTTTTTAATTCATTTGCAATATTTAAAACCTGCGCTTCGGTTTCTGCACTACATGGTCCTGCAATAACTAAAGGATGATCTAATTTAAAATCATCTAACCACGTTCTCATTTCTTTATTATTCTCCATAATTCTATTGATATTGTAAAATTATAACTTATTTATTAATTAGCTTGTTGGCATTCAATCATTTTTAAGCAAAAAAAATCCCGATTTGCATCGGGATTGTATAGTTTTATATTAAATTCGATTTTTCAATCAATTAACACCATAACAATCCATTCTTCTTTTCCAGAAGAAATAAAATGAATTGTTGTAAAATTTAGAATTATTCAAAATCTTTTTTGTTATTGATTTAACAAATGTACAAAGTATTTTCTTTTTTAATTACTTTTGCTTATCAATTTTATAAATATGTCGATAGAAGTTTTAAATGTTTCCAAGAATTACGGAGAACAAAAAGCACTAGATAATGTCAGTTTTTCTATTTCAAAAGGAGAAATTGTTGGTTTTTTGGGTCCGAATGGTGCTGGAAAATCTACTTTAATGAAAATTTTAACGACCTATATTTCTGCAGATGAAGGAAAAGCATTAGTAAATGATAATGATGTAATTGACAATCCGAAAGCTGTTCAAAAGTCTGTTGGATATTTACCTGAACACAATCCTTTATACTTAGACTTATACATTAGAGAATATTTAGCTTTTAATGCAGATGTTTATAAAACTCCAAAATCTAGAATTGAAGAAGTTATTGCATTAACCGGATTAACTCCAGAAAGCAATAAGAAAATAGGAGAATTATCTAAAGGATACCGTCAAAGAGTTGGACTTGCTTGTGCTCTTTTACATGATCCTGAAGTTTTAATCTTAGACGAACCTACTACTGGACTTGATCCAAATCAATTAGTTGAAATTAGAGAATTGATAAAAAATATTGGGAAAAACAAAACCGTTTTTCTTTCTACGCACATCATGCAAGAAGTCGAAGCAATTTGTGATAGAATCATTATTATTAATAATGGTAAAATTGTAACTGATAAAAAATTAAATCAAATATCTGAAAGTACAGAACAAACAATTGTTGTAGAGTTTGATTTAAAAATTGAAGAACAATTCATCAAAAAATTACCCAATTTAACTTCTTACAAAAATACTCATGATATGGTTTGGGAACTTACTTTTACAAGTGACCAGGATATGCGTTCTGTAGTTTTTGACTTTGCTAAAGAAAATGGATTAAAGACACTTCAATTAAATTCGAAGGATAAAAATATTGAAACTGTGTTTAGAGAAATGACAGCAAAAAAATAAATCCATTACATCAATTGATATAATGGATTTATCTCATCAGTTTTCTACTTTTTTTAGTCCAAAGTTGCAATATATTGATTTTGCATCTTATCTAAATCATAATAAATAACCGATAAAGCATACTTTGAAAGTGCTGAATCAATAACTTGGCTATAAATAAATGCATCTTCTGTTAAACCATGCTTCGTTATTGCTTCCTTTACATATTTAACTGCTCTGTCTTTATCATTATTATTGTAATAGCAGTTAGCAATTTCAAGATATACATTTTTAAAATCTTTAGCACCTGGAGAATTTAAATATTTTTTATATTCTTTTATAGCTAAAGTGTAATCTTTAACCAAATAAGCTTTTCTTGCTTGATTAAGCAATATAGTATCATTCTCAATTGCATAATTAAATTGCGCAACGAATAAAAAAACTAAGGTTAATATAATTTTCTTCATGGCATTTGTTTTAATAGTTTAACATTATAAACTTACCACTTTTTTCGCTAAATAAAAAATAAAATCGTCAATTAAAAATGATTTTAACAGATTTTGAAACAAAATATTAACATTATTTGTAAATATAATTCAATAAAAATGTAATTTATAAATAAAATTAATAATTCAATACTGTAATTTAACGATATACTGACTTATTTGTAAAAATAACTATTTTCCCTAAAAAATATTATATCCTAAAAACCTATCAAATATATTTTAAATTTGAAATATATTTCTGACGTAAACCATTATATTCTTTAATATTGTCAATTATAAAGTAGTTTGTGGAATTAATTATACAACTCCTCATTTATTCTCTTGTAGTGCTTATTGACATCTTTACAAAATAGTTTAAATCCTATTTTAAAATTTCGCCATTTTTTACTTTTTATTTTATTATTTTTCATTTCAATCAGAATTCAGTAGTTATCTCTAAATATATTAGCTTCAACAAAATCGACATCTTCTTTAAAGCACAAAAGGTAAACCGCATTTTACAACTTCAGATAGTTTCTTAATTTTTTTGACATATATATCTACTTAAAAAATTGTCGTCAAGAAACTAGAAAGAATTTCATTGAGTTATCTTTTTCCGATAAATTCGGAATAGAATGTAGCACCTTCTACAAGAATAGGGTTGCTAAGCTTTCGTTAGGTCTAATCCCTCCAGCTTTCGTGATAACAATCATTATATTTATAAACAGTGTAAAAATAGATTTATTTTCTTTATAAATAAAATTTACAGTTAATTTTTCTAAATTTTATTATTTTAAATACTTATTTTAGTTTTTTATTCTAAGAATATCATTTAAGTCCGAAAAATAAACCAACAAAATAGAATTTAGGTAAAAAATAAAAAAAGACAATATGTAACTAAAATCCAATTTGATTTTATAAATTTGCTAAAGAAATAAGAGGAAAAATTTGACTGATTGCAACCTCGTTAAAAAAATGCTAAAGCAGAATCAATCCCTCCTTTAGTATTTACACGCAATCTTATTTTTTTCTTCCTAACTATTAATTTTAAAACAAATTATATTATGGCTTATTTATTTACGTCAGAATCTGTAAGTGAAGGACATCCTGACAAAGTTGCAGACCAAATTAGTGACGCATTAATCGATAATTTCCTAGCATTTGATCCTGAATCTAAGGTTGCATGTGAAACACTTGTAACTACTGGTCAAGTAATTTTAGCTGGAGAAGTAAAGTCAGATACTTATTTAGATGTTCAACAAATCGCTAGAGAAGTAATTCGCAAAATTGGCTACACTAAAAGCGAATATATGTTTGAAGCTGATTCGTGTGGTGTACTTTCTGCTATTCACGAACAATCATCAGATATTAATCAAGGTGTTGATAAAGCAAACAAAGAAGAACAAGGAGCTGGAGATCAAGGAATGATGTTTGGATATGCAACTAATGAAACTGAGAACTATATGCCGCTTGCATTAGACCTATCTCATGCTTTGTTAATTGAATTAGCTAACTTAAGGAGAGAAAATACAGCAATTACTTATTTGCGTCCTGATGCAAAATCTCAAGTAACTTTAGAATATTCTGATGACAATAAACCCGTTAGAATTGATGCCATTGTAATTTCTACTCAACATGATGATTTTGTAAAACCAAAATCGAACAGTAAAGAAGACAAGATTGCTGCAGAAAATAAAATGTTAGTAAAAATTAAGAGTGATTTAATTTCAATTTTAATTCCAAGAATAAAAGCACAATATCCTCAATATGCTCATTTCTTCAATGATGACATTACCTACCACATTAACCCAACAGGTGTATTTGTAATTGGTGGACCTCACGGAGATACAGGACTAACAGGAAGAAAAATTATTGTTGACACTTACGGTGGAAAAGGAGCTCATGGTGGTGGCGCTTTTTCTGGAAAAGACCCTAGCAAAGTTGACCGTTCTGCCGCTTATGCAACACGTCATATCGCTAAAAACCTAGTTGCAGCTGGATTATGTGAAGAAGTATTAGTACAGGTATCTTACGCTATTGGCGTAGCTCAGCCCACTTCTATAAACGTAAATACTTATGGAACGTCTACTTTAAAGATGACTGATGGAGAAATAAGCAAAGTTGTTGAAGAAATTTTTGACATGCGTCCGTATTTCATCGAACAAAGGTTAAAGTTAAGAAACCCTATTTATAGTGAAACTGCTGCATATGGTCACATGGGAAGAACTCCTGAAACAGTTACCAAGACATTCAGTCTTCCAAACGGAGAGCCAAAAACAGTTACAGTTGAATTATTTACATGGGAAAAACTAGACTTTGTTGACAAAGTTAAAACTGCATTTAATATATAATTAGTAAAATTATTTCATAAAAAAACCACGCTAAAAGCGTGGTTTTTTTATATACAAAGTATAAAAATTTTATAAATTATACTTCAAGCTTAAAATAACATATCTAGGCTGCACTATATAACTAGAAAAAGTACTTGAACCTCCTAATTGACTAAAGCTATTGTCATTAAGAGCTCTTGTATCTAATAAATTAGTTGCTGCCAACTTATATTCCCACTTACTGTCTTTCTTTTGATAAATTAAAGATGCATTTAAGAAATCATATTCTGTTTCAATCGTTTTTGATTTATTTCTATTGTGGTAAAAATTATATTCAGAAGTGAATGAAAAAGCATCTAAGAAATAATATTCTAATGTTACCGCGGGACTATCTGTATAATAAACATCACTAAAGTTATCATTAATAGTTAAACCGTAAGACAACCCAAGGTTTGGAAATGTTTTAAAATTAGTTGAAAAACGAACATTATAATTTTGCGTAAACGATTTTGTTGTTTGAACTTCAGTTGGATTATTAGTAGGGTCAGAATCAGAATCTGGATAAACACGAATGTTATTAAATCTACTCCAATTAACATTTACACCTCCAGAAGCTTTATAGTATCTAGCAAATGAGCGACCATAATTGAAATTTCCGCTAAATGTTTCGTCAGCAAAATTTGAATTCATATTAACTGAAGATGAAATTTGATTAACTCCTGTAAATAAAGCCCTGTTTTTAATTCCATCAACTTGTTTAGTATAGGTTAAGTTCGCAAATATGTTTTCGAAATTAAACATATTATACTTAAAGTATCTTAAGCTATGAACATGAGATAATGAATTTTCTAAATTTCTATTCCCACTGAATAAACTATTATAATTAGAAAAAACAAAACCCTCAGCTAACCTATTTACATCTGTAAAAGAATTAGTCATTCTATAGTTATAGGTTAGAGTTTCTGATTTTTTAATTTGAAACAACGCATAAACATCAGGCAAGAATCTATTAAAACTGTTCTTATTAGTTGTATTTAATTGCGAATCTTTAGTGTTAAACTGATGAATACTAAAACCAGGATTAAAAGTAAATTTCCCTTTAATAAATTTATAATGAACACCTAAAAAGACATCATTAAACACATAATCAACATTATTATTATTTTCAGGATTATTTAAATCATTAACATTTCCGTTATCTAAAACTTGGAAAATATGTGAATTAAAATTTTGAAAAGAATAAGCATTACCCAAAGTTAAATTAATATTGCTTTTTGGTGTAACCATATAATAATAATCTAACTTCAAATCTGTTTTATTTGTTTTAACAAAACGATTTTGATTAACATCATTTCTCGCTTGTCCATTATCATAACCTGTCAAATCAAAAGGTTGTGACGCTAGATTTGCATTGTAAAATGGATCCTCTTCTTGAAACAAATGCTGCATTTCAAGAGCAAAAACATTCTTAGAATTTAAAGTATAATAATAATTTAAATTTTGATTGACTGAAAATGGATTTTGCTTTTTATTTGTAGAAATGTCAGAAAGTAAAGAAGAAAACAAACCTTGACTTTCTTTTTGGTCAGATAATTTAATCAATGCATCATAATCTAAATGCAATTTCGCAGAGGGAATATAACTTGAACTTAATTTTAATAATGTTTGTTGACTTCTTTGTAAAGTATTCTCAGTTCTTGTCTCAGTGATTTCCTGTGTAGAACCATCAGGTAAATTATCTGTTCTATCTGTAACTGAGTTTGTTTGAATATTTGTTTTATTATTTAAAAATATTCCGAAACCACTAATTGTCCATGATTTCGTAGGATTATAACTGAAATTAGCTGCTCCAAATTTTGTTTCTATACTTGCCGCTTGATTATTTCTTAATCCCAAAATACCTAAATCATTAGAAGTAACATTAAATGAAGAACCCCCTTTACTCATAATGCTTTTAAAACCACCTGTAAACTTAAAATAATCTCTAGCTGTTAAAGGCAATTCACCAATATTATTTATGTTACCAATCACATTGATACTGTACTTAGGACTATAATAAAACAACTTTGGATTAACTAAATAACCATCAGCCTCATCGTCTCTAAATCCGCCACCTGCAGTAACATCTCCAAACCAAAAATTCTTTTTACCTTCTTTTAGTTTAATATTTAGAACAATGCTTTCTTCGTTATTTTCAAGACCTTTTAAATTTGAAACTTCGTTATAATTTCTTAAAACTTGTATCTTATCTAAAGCATTAGCAGGAATGTTTTTTACAGCAATTTTTGTATCACCGTCGAAAAAATCTTTTCCTTCAACCATTACTTTTTGCACTTTTTTTCCTTCCACTTCAATTTCACCATCAGCATTTACTTCAACTCCAGGGAGTTTTTTAAGAACGTCTTCTAACTTACGCTCAGTGCCATTTGTAAAAGAATCTGAGTTATATATAATAGTATCACCCGAAATTGTTACTGGCATTACATAAACTACTTCAACATCTTTTAACTGAACACCTTGCTTCATTAAAATATTATAATCCATATTTGCCGCAGTGGTTTTCAAAATCGAACCAAAAGACTCATAACCAATATAACTTGCTTTAATGTCATAAGAAGAATTAGCATTCAAATTAAGGAAATACCTCCCTTTTTCATTTGTGATTGCATAAGCATCCATTGCCTTAGTCTCTTTATTAATAGCCATAACATTTGCCATTTCTAAACCTAAACCAGTACTGTCCTTTACAAAACCTTCAACACGAATGTTTTGTGAAATGGCGCTCATAGAAAGCGCCATTGTTATAATAAATAGTATTTTTTTCATTTTTTTATACCCTCAAAATATTAATGAAATCTTCCTCCACGACCGCCTTTTCCGCCGTACATTTCTTTCATTTCTTCCATTTTGTTTTTTACAATTTCATCATATTCTTTTTGAGTAACTTTCTTGCCTTTTGAAGGTGCCTTAATCTCAACTTTATCTTTTGTATTCATTACAATTTTAGAACATAAAATAGATGTCTTACCATCGTTAACTTCTAAAATCAACCCTGGTAAACCCCAATAATTTTCTGGACCTTGATTTACAGGAATCTCCGGAGCATACCAAGCAGTAATAACAACTTCCTTAGGCATTTCCCACTGATCCATTAAGTTTGTCTTAGAACTTGCAGTGTCTTTTTTCACTTCATTCTCTTTTTTCTCATCTTCTTTTCCTCTAAAACGAAAATTTCTAAAATCAGAATCACTAACAGGGCGAACCGCAGTTGCTTTAAAGCAGTTGTACTGACCGATCATTTTTGATTCACCTTCCAACTTCCAAACTAATTTTGGCAATGTGTCATTAATCAAAAATTCTTTCCCGAAAAATTCTTTATCAACAATTACTTTTTCTTCTTTTATATTTTTATAATGCGTTCCTCCGCCACCCATCATAGACGTCATCATTCTTCCTCCACCTTGTTGACCAGGAGCATCTAACTTTTCCTCTTCTTTATAAATTGAAGCAGATTTATCAAAATTCAAAATAAATGTTTTTTCAAACATTTTCTTCATTCTTTCCTCTATATTCTTTTGCATCTCAGGTGTAATATCTCTATTTCCGCCCATGCCTTTCATAAAATCAGAAGTGCTCGTTTTTGATTCGTACACTGCCATTCCTTGAAAATCTTGAGCATTTAAATAACCGGAAAACATCACTAAAGATGCAATAAGTAATTTTTTCATTTTTGTTTGTTTGATTAATTATACTAATTAAGACTATTAACTTTTAATTTTGTTACAACATTTAACATATTAATATTACATTTAGACATTATAAAATGGAAAAGGTTTAATTGCTCATTAAAAAAAATGAAAACTGCTTTATCATATTTGTTTCTAATTGTAAATTTTAGTTTGGCTGCACAAACTAACTACACTTGCAATAAATTAGATTCTTTAAGTTTTGAAAAAGCCGAACAATTTCTTGGAAAAGATAATTTTCAGAATTATTACTACACATCCAATAATCAATTATTTAAGCAGAATAAAAACAAAACATACAATTATAAAAATATAGCTCTTGGAAAAATACATGACATAGCTATTGAAAATCCTTTACAAATAGTTTTGTTGTATAAAAACTTCAACACTGTCGTTTTATTAGACAATCAGCTAAATGAGGTTCAAAAAATAGACTTTAATACAATTGATCCATTTTTAACAATAACCTCTATTGGTTTTGGAGGCCAAAATAAACTATGGTTTTTTGATAGCAATACTCAAAAAATTGGTCTTTACGACTTAATCACATCTTCGGTAAAATTTTTATCGACTCCTTTTAAAGGAATCATTTCAAAAAAAATGGCTACTTATAATTTTCTATACTTTATTAATTATTATAATGAATATCTCTCTATTTCGATTTTTGGAAAAATAGAAAACTTAGGAAGCATACCTGCAAACGATGATTTTTGTTTTTTAGACGAAAGCAAAATTATTTTCACTAACAATGATTCATTTTTTATTTATGATTTTGCTTTTAAAACAACTTCAAAACTAAATGTACGTGAAAAATCAATTCAAAATTTCTTCTTTAAAGATGATATTTTATCTATTTTTACAGACAATAAAATTATTAACTACCAAATGAATTTTTAATGCATATTGCAATAGCGGGAAATATTGGTGCTGGTAAAACAACTTTAACTAAGTTACTAGCAAAACATTTTAAATGGGATGCACATTTTGAAGATGTTGTAGACAACCCTTACTTAGATGATTTTTACCATCAAATGGAAAGATGGAGTTTTAACCTTCAAATTTACTTCTTAAACAGTCGCTTTAGACAAGTGCGAGAAATTAAAGAAACAGGAAAAACTACTATTCAAGACAGAACCATTTATGAAGATGCATTTATTTTTGCACCTAACTTACATGCAATGGGATTAATGACTAATAGAGATTATAATAATTATAAAGCTTTATTTGATTTAATGGAAGACTTAGTAGGTTCCCCTGATTTATTGATTTACCTAAGAAGTTCAATCCCTAATTTAGTTGACCAAATTCATAAAAGAGGAAGAGATTACGAGAACACAATTTCTATTGAATATTTAAGCAGATTGAACGAACGCTATGAAGCTTGGGTTCAAACGTATGATAAAGGAAAACTTTTAATTATTGATGTTGACAATATTAATTTTGTTGACAACCCTGAAGATTTAGGAAATATTATTAATAGAATTGATGCTGAAATTAATGGTTTGTTTTAACAACCTAATTTTATCAACTTTTACAATGCCACTTACGTGGCATTTCTTATTTTAGCAGTAACCAAAAACAAACATATGCCACTAGTTACCCCATTATCACCAGATCATGATGCAGAAACAAGAGAGTTAGCTGCATTTTTCAATGAAACATTAGGCTTCTGTCCTAATTCTGTTTTAACAATGCAACACAGACCTTTAATATCTAAGGCTTTTATAAATCTAAATAAAGCTGTAATGGATAATCAGGGAAAAGTCACTTCTTCTTTAAAGAGAATGATTGCTTGGGTAAGTAGTAATGCTACAGGTTGTAGATATTGCCAAGCGCACGCTATTAGAGCAGCAGAACGCTATGGAGCAGACCAAGAAAAACTAGATAACATTTGGGAATATAAAACTCATTCTGCATTTACAGAAGCTGAAAGAGTCGCTTTAGATTTTTCATTAGCTGCATCAATAATTCCAAATGCAGTAAATGACGAAATTAAGACTGCTTTATACAAACACTGGAATGAAGGCGAAATTGTAGAAATGCTTGGCGTAATTTCATTATTTGGATACTTAAACCGTTGGAATGACTCAATGGGAACCATGCTAGAAGATGATGCTATTGAAAGTGGCAATCAATATTTAGGAAAGACTGGCTGGGAAGTTGGAAAACATAAATAAAATTAAAAAAGCCTTGAATAATATTCAAGGCTTTTTTGTTAATCTAGTTTGCTTAATTTTTTTTCAGATTTTTCTAAATCGTCCTCTAAATCTTTAAGCTTCTTTTGTTTCTTTTTTAACTTATCAATCCATTTGATTTCATCAACTGGAGAAAGTTTCCCTCTTCTTTTAAGCTTTTCAAACTTTTCAGTATTCTTAACTATATCTTTACTTTGCGAAGCAATTCTCTTTCTATCTTTAGCAACATTTGATCTTGCTTTATCTAACTTCTTACGCTCCTTTTCAAGTTTTTTTAATTCTTTCTCAGCTTTTCTTTGTGCCTTTTCTGCTTTCTTTCTCGCTTTTTCAGCATTAGCAAGCTCTTTAGCTCTTTCCTTTTCTATTGTTTTTAATTCCTTTTCCGCTTTATCTCGAGCTTCATCAGCTTTTTCACGTTCTTTATCAGCTTTTTCTAACTCTTTTCTTCTTTCTTTCTCTTGTTTTTCAAATGCTTTCTCTTGTTCTAAGTTTACTCTATTCTTCTCCGCTTTTTCAATTTTTACATTAGCCGATTTTAAAGCAACACTATCTGAAACAGGTTCTTGCGAAAAACAAAATTGTAATCCAAGAATCATAACGATTAAAAAATATTTTGTTTTCATATTTAGTCATTTAAAATTAACTTTACAAAGTTAATGAAAACTTCAATCAAATGATTAATTATAGGTTCTTTCTTTCTTTTCTACTATTAAGTACATTAATATCTTGTAAACAGGTTGACGTTGAAAGTTTAAACGCTGAAGAAAATGCTTTTGAAATCTCAGAATCTTTTAATTATTTACCATCATCAACTTCTGGAGATATTTACAAACATAATGCATATAGTTTTTCATATAGTGAGGCACACGAACAATCAGAATGGGTTGCATATGAGTTAAACGACAGTGACTTTTCTAATAACAATAACTTCAACCGTCCTTATTTCAATCAAGACCCTTTAGTAGAATCAAAATCAGCAGACTGGAGAAATTATAAAAAATCGGGATATAACAAAGGACACCTTTGTCCTGCTGGAGATAGAAAAAAATCGTATGATTTATACAAAGAAACTTTTTTTACTTCAAATACAACGCCACAACTATATGAATTCAATGCTGGAATTTGGAATAGACTTGAACAAAAAACAAGATATTGGGCCACCAAAAACAATGGTCTTTATGTAATTACTGGAGGAATTTTGTCAGATAATCTAAAAACAATTGGTAAAGAAAATGTATCTGTACCTGAATATTTCTACAAAATTCTTTTAACAAAAGATGGCAAAAAAATGATTGGATTTCTAATCCCTCATAAGAAATCTGACAAAGCATTATATGAATATTCGGTTTCTGTAGATTCTATTGAAAAAATCACAGGAATTGATTTTTTTCCTGAACTTGAAGATGCTATTGAAAACGAACTTGAAAAGAGTGCTAACTATAAAAAATGGAGTTTTTAATTACCACTCATTCACTTTATTTGCATCTAGTTTAATAAAGATAAATAGCATTATTGTAAACGCCCACAAACTTGAACCTCCATATGAGAAGAAAGGCAAAGGGACTCCAATTGTTGGAAACAATTTAATTAACATAGCGATATTTACAAAAAAATGGGTAAATAAATACGTTGCAACACAATAGCCATAAACTCTACTGAATTTGGTTTTTTGACGCTCTGCCAAATATAAAATACGCAAAAATAGTGACGCAAATAGAAGCAAAATTAAAACACTTCCTACAAAGCCCCATTCTTCGCCAACAGTAGTGAAAATATAATCGGTATGTTGCTCAGGCACAAAACCTCCTTTTGTTTGAGTACCTTCTAAATAACCTTTACCAAACAAACCTCCCGAACCAATTGCAATCATTGATTGATTAAGATTATATCCTTCATCTTTTAAATCAACATTGTCATTAATCAACACATCAATTCTATCTTTTTGATGAGGCTCTAAAACGTCGTTATATACATAATTTACAGAATATGAAAAACCGCTAATCACAACAAAAACAAGAGCATAAATTATAGGATTTCTTGAAATTTTCCTATTTGTAATATAATGAAAAAACATAATGACAAAAGCAGCAATTATGATATAAAGTGGCGGAAAAATTAATGCTAGAAAAAACAGTGCAATTGCTATTACACCCGAAATTAAATACCATGACGGTAAGCCTTCTCTGTTTAATACAAAAATTAGTGATAGAAATATCATAGCACTACCCGCATCGGGTTGCATTAAAATTAAGAAAACCGGCAAGCATATAATTGCAAAACTTATTAACTGGTGTTTCGTTTTTTCTAAATTTACTTGAGAATAACTTAAATACTTTGCTAGTAACAAAGCTGTTCCCGTTTTAACAAATTCAGAAGGTTGAAAACCAAAACCACCAAATTGATACCAATTGGTTTGTCCTTTTTTAGTGACCCCAAAAACAAATAAACCAAGTAATAAGACAATACCTAGCCCATAGAAAACAAAACATAATTTTTCAAATACTTTAGCATCGGTAAACAATAACGCTAAAATTAATGGAATACTTAAAACAATGAAAAGCATTTGCCTCCCATAGATTTGAGTTACATCAAACAATGAAGTTTCCTCTATTGGTAAAGAAGCAGAATAAATAGTTATCCAACCACCAATTACTAACATCATGTAAAGCAAAAGTGTTAGCCAATCTATATTATTTCCAATACTTTGATTTTTCATTTAATTTTCCTCTTCTTCTTTTTTAGCATCTAACTTTTTGATTTCAATCTGTTTAATTGAATCTTGAGTTTTAATATACGCTTCGTTTCTTTGGTAAATTATGCTTTCAATTTTACGGTATTCTTCTTGTAAACTACCATTCAACATTCTAGTTTCTAAATCAGTTCTGGTTATTTCTCCATTGATGTATTTTTCAATCATTAAAGTAGCAATAGGACCAGCCCATCTGCTTCCCCAATACCCATTCTCAATAAAAACAGCAATTGCGATTTTAGGGTCTTCTGCCGGAGCAAATGCAACGAAAATAGAGTGATCTTTTAATTGATATGTTTTTCCAGAAACTCTAATTTTATTTTCGGCAGTACCCGTTTTTCCACAAATTCTTAATCCATCAACTCTTAATCCTGATGCGGTACCATTATTGTACACATCTTCAAGACCTTTGATTACAGGGTCAAAATATTTTGCATCAATTGTACTTTGATTCTTCGTTGTAAATCTTTTATCTAGCTTTTGTCCTTTTATATTCTTGACAATGTGAGGTGTATAATAATACCCTTTATTTGCAACTACTGCCATCATATTTGCTAATTGAATAGGAGTAGTTAATACTTCACCTTGACCTATAGAGTTAGATATAATATACGAACTTCTTATTGTTGCTCCATTATAAACTCTTTTATATAACTTAGAATCAGGCACTAGTCCTTTTCTTCCAGTTGGCATATCTGTTCCGAGAAATTGACCTAAACCAAAGCTTTTTACATGTTTATTCCAATTGTCTACACTATAATAAGAATCTTTATATTTCTCAATTGTTCGTTTGTAAACATTTCCAAAATAACTATTACACGATTTATAGATACCATTGTTTAACTGTAAAGTATGTAAACCACAATGACACTTCATAAACCTTCCAAAATTGAAACCATGATTACAATAGAAAGTAGTTTTTTCATCAATTACTTCTTCTTGTAAACCAATCAAACCAGTAACAATTTTAAAAGGAGAACCTGGCGGATATTCAGCTTGTAAACCTCTGTCATATAATGGCTTCGCAATTGAATCATAATACAAAGCCGTATAGTTTTTAGACCTTTGTCTACCAACTAATAAAGCTGGATCATAAGTAGGTGCAGAAACCAATGCTAAAATCTCTCCTGTCTTAGGTTCGATTGCAACAATTCCACCACGCTTATTTATCATTAACTCTGTGCCGTATTTTTGTAATTCGGCGTCTATAGTTAATGTTAAGTCATTACCTTGTTTTGCAATGGTGTCAAATTGCCCCTCTTTGTAAGGACCTATAATTTTATTATGTTTGTCTCTTAATAAATACTTAACCCCTTTTACTCCTCTCAGCGTTTCTTCATATTCTTGTTCAACACCTTGTCTTCCAATTAAATCTCCACTATTATAATAAGGTTGTTTTTTTATAATACCTTCATTTACTTGAGTGA
Source organism: Flavobacterium sp. (assembly GCF_034111225.1). Classification (GTDB taxonomy): domain Bacteria; phylum Bacteroidota; class Bacteroidia; order Flavobacteriales; family Flavobacteriaceae; genus Flavobacterium. The sequence goes on from NZ_JAWUXR010000013.1 coordinate 35,195, forward strand.
TAAACCCAAAAATATTTGCTCCATAGTCAACTTGATAGTCTCTTAATGCACGTTTTTGAGTATAAAACCCTTCAAATTTTCTTTCTTTTTCTTGAAAAGCAGCATACTCTCTCTTATTCAATTGCGCCAAGAAAACTGAAGGAAGTCTTGGGCTATATACTATTGCTTTTTCTATTTTTTTGATGAAAAATTCTTTAGAAATATTTAATAATTGACAAAACTCTAAAGTGTCAATTTCTTTTATTTCTTTAGGAATTACCATTATATCGTATGAAGGTTGATTGGCAACTAAAAGTTTACCGTTTCTATCATAGATATAACCTCTTTCTGGAAATTCAAATACTTTTTTTATTGCATTATTTTCAGATTTAAGCTTTAACGTATCGTCAATTACTTGTAAATAAAATATACGAGCAATTAATATTATTGTAGTAACAATAATAACCGTTGGTAATACAGCTTTTCTCATCGTTTAGAAGGTTTAATTAAATAGATAATTAACATACAAAAAAGCAAAGTAAATAACGTTGTAGAAAGGGTTTTTAAAAGAACATCTCCAATTAAACTAAATCGAGAGTATTCTAATGAGAATAAAATGAAATGATGAATCATAATCGCTAAAAACAAAAATGTGATTCTTTCAGGAGATAATTTATCAGCGATTTTAACTGTTTGATATTCGTAACTTAAACCAAATGAAAATTTAAACAAACTAGGCCTTACAAAAGCTAAAACTAATGATGCTGTAGCATGAACTCCTCCAGAATTTAAAAACAAATCTAATAGCAAACCAATTGCAAAACTACTTAACAATAAAACTGATTTATTACCATTGACTGGAAACAAAAGAATAAATAACAAATATGGATAAGGATTTATATAACCAAACAAATTAATATTATTGAATATTAAAATTTGAATAGTCAGTAAAATTATAAATCGAAATATGTTTAATAAATTATTGTTCACTTATTTTTTAATAGTTTCTTGTTCTAGAGTTTGTTTTTCTTTCTTTTTCTTATTTTCAATAATATATATATAACCAAGTGATGTCATGTCGTTAAACAATCTAACGTTAATGGTATAATAATTTGTTTTTGTATCAATAAAAACTTTATCTATTTTTCCTATTGGAATATTTTCAGGAAAAATATCAGAGTCTGCCCCAGTTACAATTGAATCTCCTTTTTTCAAAGAAGCTAGCCTAGGGACATCAATTAATTGAACAAATCCTACATTTTTTCCATCCCAAATTAAAGAACCAAAATGGTTTGAATTTTTAATTTTTGCATTTATTCTTGACTTCGTATTTAAAGTACTTAATACAGTTGAGTAATTTTTAGAAGTTTTCTCAATAATTCCAACAACTCCTTTTTCATTGATAACACCCATATCCGTTTTAATACTATCAAAACTTCCTGAATTTATCGTTAAATAATTTTCTCTTGTATTAAAAACGTTTTTTATAACCTTAGACATTCTTACATTAAAATCCAATAACTGTTCTGAGTGAATATTTTTATTAGATAAAGTAGTGTCTTTTTTATTAAATAAAATTTCTTTTAAAAGTGCATTTTCTTCAGCCAATCTTAAGTTTTTTTCTTTTAAACTTAAATATTCATTTGCATTGTCTATCTCTTGATACACAGCACCAGTAACATTATTTGCTGTATTAATATACTCACTTCTATGATAAGAATGGGATTTAATAGTTAATGTTAATGAAGTACCCAAAAGCAGCAAAAACAGCAATTTATAGCTGTTTTTAAATATAAAGTTTATTATTTGCTGCATTTACTTTTTTTTATTTTATAAGGATACTTTTATATTTATTAATGTTTTTAAGAGCTATTCCGGTTCCCCTAACTACAGCTCTTAAAGGGTCTTCGGCAATATAAACCGGAAGGTCAGTTTTTAAGGATATTCGTTTATCTAAACCTCTTAACATTGAACCACCACCTGCAAGATAAATACCTGTATTATAAATATCAGCAGCTAACTCTGGAGGTGTTTGCGATAAAGTTTCCATTACAGCATCTTCAATCCTTTGTATTGACTTATCTAAAGCTTTGGCAATCTCTCTAAAAGAAACATCAACTTGTTTTGGCTTACCAGTAAGTAAATCTCTTCCTTGCACAGACATATCTTCTGGAGCATTTTCTAAATCTTCTGTAGCAGCTCCTATTTGGATTTTAATTTTCTCTGCAGAAGTTTCTCCTACAAATAAATTATGTTGCGTTCTCATATAATAAATAATGTCATTAGTGAAAACATCACCCGCAATTTTAACTGACTTATCACAAACAATACCACCTAAAGCAATAACTGCAATTTCAGTAGTACCACCCCCTATGTCAATAATCATATTACCTTTTGGCTGCATAATATCAACACCAATTCCAATAGCCGCAGCCATAGGCTCGTGTATCAAATATACTTCTTTACCATTTACACGTTCACAAGACTCTTTTACAGCACGCATTTCAACTTCAGTAATTCCTGAAGGAATACATACTACCATTCTAAGTGCTGGAGTAAAAAGTCTTTTCTTTAATGCAGGAATACTTTTAATAAAAAGGCTAATCATTTTTTCAGAAGCATCAAAATCTGCAATTACACCGTCTTTTAAAGGCCTAATGGTTTTAATATTTTCATGTGTTTTACCTTGCATCATGTTGGCCTCTTTACCAACAGCAATTATTTTTCCTGTAATTCTATCTCGAGCCACAATTGATGGACTATCAATTACAACTTTATCATTGTGAATTATTAAGGTATTTGCGGTACCAAGGTCAATTGCAATGTCCTCAGTCATGAAATCAAAAAATCCCATAAGCTTATATCGGGTTTTAAATATTTAAAATATCTACTAAGTTACAAATGTAATAAAATTAATGTTTAAAATGACGTGTTCCTGTAAATACCATAGACAAGTTATTTTCATCACAGTAGTTTATACTCAATTCGTCTTTAATTGAACCTCCTGGTTGAATAACAGCAGTTACACCCGCTTTATTAGCAATCTCTACACAATCTGGAAAAGGAAAGAAAGCATCACTCGCCATCACACATCCCGTTAAATCAAACTCAAATGAAGTTGCCTTATCAATTGCCTGTCTTAAAGCATCAACTCTAGATGTTTGCCCAGTTCCTGAAGCACAAAGTTGTTTGTTTTTTGCCAATACAATTGTATTAGATTTAGTGTGCTTACAAATTTTAGAAGCGAACAGTAAATCTTCAATTTCTTCGCTTGTAGGAGCAATTTTAGTTACTGTTTTTAAATTTGTAATACTATCTGTAATGTTGTTTTTGTCTTGAACTAACAAACCATTCAAGCAAGTACGAACTATTTTTGAAGGTAAAACAACATCATTTTGAACTAACAAAATTCTATTTTTCTTTTCTTCTAATAACTGAATTGCATCATCATCAAATGAAGGAGCTATAACTACTTCACAAAAAAGATTGTGAATTTCTTCAGCTGTTGCTAAATCAATATTTCCATTTGCAATAAGCACTCCTCCAAATGCAGAAGTTGGATCTCCAGCTAAAGCATCTACATAAGCTTCTTTCATTGTGTTTCTTGAAGCAATTCCACAAGCATTATTGTGTTTTAAAATAGCAAAAGTTGGAATATCGTTTTTGAATTCTGACATTAAATTCACTGCAGCATCCACGTCTAATAAATTATTATACGACAACTCTTTTCCGTTTAATTTCTTGAATATTTTATCAAAATCACCAAAGAAAAATCCTTTTTGATGTGGATTTTCACCGTATCTTAAAACCTGACCATTAGCAATACTTTCTTTATAAAAAGTGTCATCAGTATTAAAATAGTTGAAAATAGCAGTGTCATAGTTTGAAGAAACATGAAATGCTTTTGTTGCTAATAATCTTCTTTGCTCTAAAGTTGTATTTCCTTTTTCTTGTGTATAAAAATCTAAAAAAGTTGTATAATCATCAACTGAAGCAACAATTACAGTGTCTTTAAAATTTTTAGCAGCCGCTCTAATTAAAGAAATTCCACCAATATCAATTTTTTCAATGACATCAGCTTCTACAGCTCCTGAAGCTACAGTTTTTTCAAAAGGATATAAATCTACAATAACCAAATCCAATTGAGGAATATCAAATTCTTTCATTTGAGCAACATCAGAAGGATTGTCTTGACGGTTTAAAATTCCACCAAACACTTTAGGATGTAATGTTTTAACTCTTCCACCTAAAATTGAAGGATAAGAAGTTACATCTTCTACAGCTACAACCGGAATTCCTAACCCTTTTATAAATGATTCTGTACCACCTGTTGAATAAATAGTAACATTATTATTATGAAGCGCTTTAACTATAGGCTCTAAACCTGTTTTGTCAAATACTGAAATTAATGCCGATTGAATTGTTTTTGTAGTGTTCATTTTTGTAGTGTTGTTTAGAGTTGCAAAAGTAGTTATAGAAAACTTAACATTCAAAAGTTTAAGAAGAAGTTTTTGCTTTTTTTAACAATAAAAATGTAACATATCATTACTTCAATCTACTAATATATATTCACATCAAATTATGGTTTTATATTTAAGATTACTAAAGGAAAGTCTAAGTTTTGCATTAAATGCTTTACGAAATAACAAATTGAGAACTCTTCTTTCTTTATTAGGAGTTACGATTGGAATATTTTCGATAATTGCAGTATTAGCAGCAGTAGACTCTATGGACAAAAAAATCAAAGAAGATTTAAGCGACATGGATTTGAATACTGTTTATTTAATGCGTTTTTCTTTTGGACCATCTGAAGTTGAAAAATGGAAAAGAGAACAATTTCCAAATGTAACTTATGATGAATATGAGTATTTGAAAAAATCTTTAAACGGAATTGATAAAATTTCATTTAATTTATTTACCCGAAACGAAAATATTAAATACGAATCAAAAACAGTTAACTCAATTAGAGTTAAACCTTCTACTAGCGATTTTTTTGACATTGAACCTGTAAAGGTGGACAAAGGAAGGCTGTTTAATGAATCTGAGTCAAACTCTGGAAACCCTGTTATTGTAATTGGAAGTGAAGTTGCAGTAGGACTTTTTGGAGAAACTGACCCTCTAGGAAAAAAGGTTCGTCTTTACGGACAAAAGCTAACCGTAATTGGGGTGCTTAAAAAACAAGGGCAAGGAATGTTTGGAGACAGTAGTGATATTGCTGTATTTTTCCCTGTAAACTTCTTAAGAAAAATGTATGGAGACAATAACAAAACGCTTACTCCTGCTATTCTAATAAAACCAAAAAAATCTATTGACATAGACGAATTTAAAGCTGAATTAGCTCAAAAATTAAGAGCACATAGAGGCGTAAAACCGGGAGAAATTAATAATTTCTTTATGAATGTTTTATCTGGATTTACTGACTTCATAGACAATATTGTAGGTCAAATGAATATGATTGGCTGGATTATAAGTTTGTTTTCATTACTTGTAGGAGGCTTTGGAATTGCAAACATTATGTTTGTATCTGTAAAAGAAAGAACCAACTTAATTGGAATTCAAAAAGCACTTGGAGCTAAAAATAGATTTATTTTATTTCAGTTTCTTTTTGAAGCAATTATACTTTCTGTAATTGGTGGACTAATAGGGATGTTACTTGTTTGGTTTTGTGCACTAGGATTAAGCGCGGCATTAGATTTTGAATTTGTATTAAGCTTTCAAAACATGATGTTAGGAACTGGTTTAGCAGCATTTATTGGCTTAGTGTCTGGAATTATACCCGCTATTTCAGCATCAAAACTAGATCCTGTTGAAGCTATTAGAACTGGGATATAAAAAAGAATAGACTAAAATAAACATAAAAAAAATCCTGCAAATGCAGGATTTTTTTATTTAAGCTCTTATATCTTGATTTAAAATTAAATCTAAATACAGATTAACTTTATCTTTTAATTCTTTTCTATGCGTTATAAAATCTAAGAAACCATGTTCTAATAAAAATTCCGAAGACTGAAATCCTTCAGGCAAATCTTTACCCGTTGTGTCTTTTACAATTCTTGGTCCGGCAAAAGCAATTAAAGCTCCTGGCTCTCCTATATTAATATCTCCTAACATTGCATAAGAAGCTGTTGTACCTCCTGTAGTTGGATCAGTACAAAGAGAAATATAAGGAATCTTCACTTCAGCTAATTGCGCTAGTTTAGCAGAAGTTTTAGCCATTTGCATTAAAGAGTAAGCCGCTTCCATCATTCTAGCTCCACCAGATTTAGAAATCATTACAAATGGAATTTTATTTTGAATAGAATAATCAATTCCACGTGCTATTTTCTCTCCAACAACTGCTCCCATTGAACCTCCAATAAAAGCGAAGTCCATACAAGCAACAACAATATCATTACCTTTTGACTTACCTACGGCAGTTCTTACCGCATCTTTCAAATTTGATTTAGCAATTGCTTCTTTTAGACGATCGTCATATTTTTTTGTGTCTTCAAATTTTAAAGGATCTTTTGAAGTCATGTTTGCATTTAACTCTTCAAACTTATTGTCATCAAATAAAATTTGGAAATACTCTGCACTTCCCACTCTTACATGAAAATCATCTTCTGGGCTTACCCAAAGATTTCTAGCTAACTCATCAGTATCAATTATTTTACCTGTTGGGGTTTTATACCACAATCCTTTTGGAACATCTTTTTTATCTTCTGTAGCCGTTTGGATACCTTTTTCTTTTCTTTTAAACCAACTCATGATTATTTATTTTAGTATGTATTATGAGTACAACTCTTTTTTAAACTATAATGTGTTTATATTATTTAAATCTGCAAATGCTTGCTCTAATCGCTTATTAAACGTCAATTCACCTTCGCGAATCCATTTCCTAGGGTCGTAATGTTTTTTATTAGGAATGTCAGTTCCATCAGGACTGCCAATTTGAGTCTTTAAATAATCAACTTTTGAAATTACATAATCACGAACACCTTCTGTAAAAGCAAATTGCAAATCAGTATCAATATTCATTTTAATAACCCCATAAGAAATTGCTTCTCTAATTTCTTCCAAAGTAGAACCACTTCCACCGTGAAAAACAAAATCAATAGGATTTGAAGCTGTTTTATAATTTTTTTCAATAAATTCCTGAGAATTTTTCAAAATTTTTGGTGTCAATTTTACGTTTCCAGGCTTATAAACCCCATGAACATTACCAAAAGCAGCTGCGATTGTAAATCTTGGACTCACTTTCATTAACTCTTCATAAGCATAAGCTACTTCCTCTGGCTGAGTGTATAATTTTGAACTGTCTACATCTGAATTATCAACGCCATCTTCTTCCCCACCAGTAATACCTAATTCAATTTCTAGAGTCATTCCCATTTTACTCATGCGCTCTAAATATCTTTTAGATATTTCTATATTTTCTTCAATAGGCTCTTCAGATAAATCAATCATGTGAGAGCTATAAAGCGGCTTTCCTGTTTCTGCAAAATGTTTTTCAGAAGCATCTAATAAACCATCAATCCATGGCAACAAATTTTTCGCGCAATGATCTGTGTGTAAAATTACCGTAGCCCCATATGCTTCTGCTAAAGTATGAATATGTTTTGCGCCCGCAACAGCACCTAAAATTGCAGATTTTTGACCTTCATTTGACAATCCTTTCCCTGCATTAAAAGAGGCACCACCATTTGAGAACTGAATAATAACAGGAGCATTAAGTTTTGCAGCTGTTTCTAAAACACCATTAACAGTACTAGAACCTGTTACATTTACCGCTGGTAAGGCAAAGCCTTTTTCTTTAGCATATCTAAAAATTTCTTGTACTTCATCTCCAGTTGCAACACCTGGTTTTATTGAATGGTTCATAGTTGTTTAATTTGTTTATTTGACAAAAATAATAATTTAAAAAATTAGAATGGATAATTAATTCCGAAATTTAAAACGGTACGACCGAAATTTATATCTCTAAACCATCTTTCACTTTGTATTTTTGCGGGATTATATGCTTTATAACCAAAATCCAACCTGAAAACAAAATAATTAAAATCATACCTGAATCCAAAACCAGATCCTATTGCAATATCTTTTAGTGACTTTAAACCATTAAAAGTGTAGTTTTCATCTTCAACATTGTCTAAAATATTCCAAATATTTCCCATATCTACAAAAAGAGCTCCGTGCAAATTTCCAAATAATTTGGCTCTATATTCAGTATTAAATGATAATTTAAAGTTAGCCTCATTAAAATCATTAATAGCGCCACTTTTACCAGGCCCTAAAGTATAGGCTTGCCAACCTCTATTGTCGTTTGAACCTCCACCGAAATAACTTCGAGAAAATGGAATTGAATTTGCATTACCATAAGGTATTGCAATACCTGCAAAAGCTCTTGTTGCAAATACTTTTTTTCTTCCTAAACTCCAATGTTTAATATATTCAAATTCTGTTTTAAAATACTGCGCATATTCAACACCTAAAAGTGTTTCTTTACCATTCTCACTAAATGGTTCATTAACTTGTTTTGCAAGTAAAGAAGCTAAATTACCAGCTGTTTCAATTTTTCCTTTAAATGCGAAAAAATTATTATCAACCAAACCTTTTTTTGTTGTCAAACTATAGGTAAAGCTAGAAGAAATAATTAAGTTATTTTCAATTAACCTTTTCCTTCTCTCCCCAATACTTCGAATAGACTGATAATCAGCATCAGTTGAAGCTAAAGTTGTTCCTCCAGAAATCACATCTTCAATAAACGATACTGCTCCAGGCGAAGTTAAATTCCCAGTCACATCATCTACATAATTTATATTTGTATTATAAATTAACGCTAAATCGTTTAATCGATCATAAGAAGAAGTATAAACGTTAAAATAGTTACCAACATTTAAGTTTTGAACATATTGTATGTTCAATAAATCGAAACGAGCAGAAACATTTTCTTTAGGTAGCCAACTATAACCAAGAACACCATTGAAATTACTTTTATCTAATCCTATATTTGTTTGTCTTGTTAAACCAACACTCATTTGTGTTGTTGGGAGCATTTCTTTTTTAATTAACTTTATAGTATTTAAAGGAAAAAATATTCTAGGAAAAGTAATTTTTGCATCCACACCTATTTCAAAAATATTAAAAAATCTGTCCTTTGGGTTTGCAAAATCTTTTGAAGAACCTATTTGTCCACGAGTAGATAGTTCTAATATCTCAGCGCCTTTAAAAAGATTTCTCCATGTAGCAGACATACTTCCAGAAATACCAAAATTGATAATATTAGAATAAGTAACATCTATGGAAGGAGACCAACTGTATTTTTTTCTTGGAATAAGATAAATATTGGCAATTAAACCGTTTTCGTCGTTTGGGTCTTCAATATATTCAATATTAGGAAAGTTAAAGGTTTTTAAATTACTAATAGACCTAGATGTTAATGTCCTATCAGTATCGCTAAACAAGTTCCCTTTTTCAATAAAAATGGCATTAGTTAATGCTTTGGGCTTATAATTAAGTTTCCCATCGCTATAAATATTATAATTTTTATAAAAAACACTATCCCTAAATTTATCTAAATTTTTTTTACTTGGATTAACTGTGTAAATATTTACATCACTAATTGAATATATTTTAAAAGGGGTTTTTATTAATGAATCTCCTTTTTTAACATCTCTATCTTCAATAATTAATTCAGCATTTATTTTATTTATAGAATCAAAAGTTACAATATCGTATTTCACATGGTTTACTTGAAAATGATAAACTCCATTATTCCTAAATTCTTTTGTAATTCTATTTCTTTCAACTTCAAAATCTAATCTTTTATATCTATTCCCTTTTTTCAACGTAGATTGGTTTTCAGTTTGAGAATATAATTGATCTAACTCAGGAGTTTCAATAAATCGAGAAACAGAATCTAAATAAGTAGCATCACCAGTAGAAATTTCATATGTAAGCTTCCCTTTTTTATTTCCAACAGAATCGATTGTTGACTTAATTTTAGAGTTAAAATAACCTTGATTAAAATAGTACTCTTTAAATCGTTCAATCGTTTTTTCTGTTTTCTTTGAATCGATAACAACCGGATTTTCACCTGTTTTCTTTAAAAAATTACTAATTCCAGAAACAAAAAAAGAATGACCTAATCGCTCCACTTGTTTAGCAGAAAGCAATTTAGCTAAATTCTCTTTTCTATTTGGTTTTTTATTCAACCAGCTATTATAAGAAGAATCTGGATTCTTTTTTGCTAAATTATAAAGTGTAAGCCTTAAAGGAAAACCAAAAAATTTACTGTTTGGTTTTTGAAGTAAAATACCATCTGTAATTTCTGTATTAACCACTTCATCATTAACTAAAATTTTATTTTTAGTTAACAATTGTTTTCCTTCAGGAACATTTCTTACTAGAGAGCAAGAAAAGAATATACTCCCTGTTAGAAATAATAATGCTATTTTTGGTAAATATTTTCTCAATTGATTAAAAAGTTAGTCAAAAATACAATTTTTATGGTTAGTAAAAACCAAATTAAACTTATAACGAGTTTACAACAAAAAAAATTTCGTAAACAATATAAATTATTTTTTGCAGAAGGCGTAAAGGTAATTCAAGAATTAATTGACGCCAATTATGAATTGAATGATTTATTTACAACACAAAATGATTTCTCTAACTTATTAACCGGCAAAACACATGCCGTAACTCAAACAGAATTAAAAAAAATAAGCGCATTAACAACTCCCAATACTTGTTTAGCTACTTTTTCAATTCCAGAAAACATTAAACCTGATTTAAAAGGACTTGTATTAGCGTTAGACTCTGTAAGAGATCCAGGAAATTTAGGAACTATAATAAGGCTTTGTGATTGGTTTGGTATTGAAACACTTTTGTGCTCAGAAGAAACTGTAGATGTTTATAATCCAAAAGTTATTCAAGCCACAATGGGATCTATTAGCAGAGTTTCTGTTATTTACACTAATTTAGAAAATGAATTAAAAAATGCTAAAATTCCGGTTTTTGGAACATTTATGGATGGTAAATCTATCTATAATGCACCTTTACCAAAAGAAGGTGTTATTGTAATGGGAAATGAAGCTAATGGAATTTCTTCATCAATTGAAAAAATCGTTTCAGAAAGAATTTCTATTCCAAGGTTCGGAAAAGTACAATTAACCGAAAGTCTGAATGTCGCTACCGCAACAGCAATCATCTTAAATGAATTTAAAAGACCAATTTAATTTTAGTGGAACATGAAATTAATAAAAATACCTCTTGTTTTCATTTCTTGAACATTCCCTGTCCATTGACTATTAGGATCATTATCTCTAATTAACTCGTCATTCATACTAAAAACACCTTTAATCGTTGGAGAAAACTTGAAATACTCAAAATACAAATCAATTCCAAAACCAAGTTCGTAAAAACTAGTCCATTTTGTCATTCTAAACCTATCGTTTGAATTGTCATCTGGAGCGTCTGCATTACTCCCTAAATTTAATGCTGTAGACAAACCAGCTGTTAAATACGGCTTAATATTCCCAGTTCTTTTAGATGAAAATTTCAACAAAAAAGGAAAATAGACATATGTAGATTTAACTTCTCTTAGCCTATCTACAGGATCAACTATATTAGGATATATTAAGTTTCTTTGTGTAATAATTAAACCCGGTTCAAATCTAAAATCTACAAATTCAGTTAAGCGAAGATTTCCTACTAAACCTACATTAAAACCTATTGTGTTTTGAACTTCTATATCTTGAGTAACTGATAAATAATCAGTTTTGAATCCTAAATTATTGAACCCCAAATAATATCCATAATGCATTTTTTGCTTGTCAAAATTTTCCTTATTGACAATAGGATCCTTGCCAAACATTCCTATTTGCGAATATAGAGTTGAAGAAAATAAAAATAATAAAATATATTTTTTCATATTATTTTTTAGAAGCATGATAAATAGTTGCCACACCAAATGTTTGTGGTAAATGTTCTACATCTATAAACCCAACTTTTCTTAAAATATTGTTTAATTCTTCTCCAAAAGGAAAAATATTTGCAGAATCAGACAAATAAGAATAGGCAGCCTTGTCTTTCGAAAATAATCTTCCAATTAAAGGTAAAATAAATTTAGAATGAAAAGCATAACCCTGCTTATAAGGAAATTTAGTAGGCACTGAAGTTTCAAGAATTACAAAAATACCATTAGGTTTTAAAACCCTTAAAATTTCAGACAATCCTTTTTCTAATGTTTCAAAATTTCGCACTCCAAAAGCAACAGTAATTGCATCAAAATAATTATCAGGATAAGGAATGTTTTCACTGTCTCCTAAAACCATTTTTATTTTATTTTCTAATTTTTTCTGGGCGATTTTCTTTTTTCCAACTTCTAACATTCCGGTTGAAATATCTAAACCGATAATTTCTTCAGCTGAAGTACTTGTCATTAATATAGCTAAATCACCCGTTCCTGTTGCAATATCAAGTACCGTTTTAGGCTTCTTATCTGCTACCAATTTCAAAACTTTTTTACGCCACTTTACGTCAATTCCAAAAGAAATTACTCTATTTAAATCGTCATAATTTCCAGAAATAGTATCAAACATTTGAGCCACTTGCTCTTTTTTGCCTAAATCAGAATCTTTATATGGTGTAACGTTTTTTGACATATTATTCGTTTTGAAGTTCAAAAATACAATTATTAATCAAATTGATAAACTAATTAGGCCTTAACATAAGTTAAATAAGTAAAGTCATATTGATGCTTTTCATCTTTAGAATGAAACTCTTCGTTAATTAATTTCCATTTCTTGACATCAATTTCTGGAAAAAAAGTATCTGCATCAATAGTAGTATGCACTCTAGTCAATTCAATTTTATCAGCATCATCAATAGATTGCTTGTATATTTGTCCACCACCAATTATGAAACTCTCTTCATCTTTTGGACAAGTTTCAATTGCTTTTTTCAAACTACTAACAACGATACAACCTTCAGGAAAATCGTAATCCTTTTGACGTGTAATGATGATATGTGTTCTATTTGGCAAAGGCTTAGGGAAACTTTCAAATGTTTTTCTACCCATTATGATATAATGGCCAGTTGTTAATGCCTTAAAGCGCTTAAAATCATCTGGCAAATGCCAAACTAAATCATTATCTTTTCCAAGAGCATTATTTTCTGAAGCTGCGGCAATTATTGTAAGCATTTTATCTTTGCAATTTAAAATTAAGCGGCATACCGTATCTTACCTTAACAGGTTTCCCTTTTTGAAATCCAGGTTTCATTTTTGGCAATAATGAGAATATTCTTCTTGCTTCTGTTTGTAAAATAGGATCAGCTCCTCGTGTTTGTACATCTACAACATTTCCTTCTTTATCAATAACAAACTGAACTGAAACTCTTCCTTGAATGTTTCGCTTTTGTGCTTTACTTGGATATTTAAAGTTGGCCTTTATATGTTCACTCATTTTTGCATTAAAGCAATTCATTCTTTCTTTTTTCTCAACATCTTCACAACCTGGAAAAACAGGAATCTCTTCAATAATAGCAAAAGGTACATTATCAAGTTCTTTACCTTTTAACGAATCGTTAGTTGTAAGTACAACTTCTTTAGGTACATTTTCTTCTTGAGAAAATGAAATCAAACTCACAAAAAACAGAAATATAAATATTGTTTTTTTCATTTTATTGAATTTTAAAGGTAAGAGGCACTCCATATTTTACCATAACAGGTTTTCCTTTTTGAAATCCTGGTTTCATTTTTGGTAATAAAGAAAATATTCTTCTTGCTTCAGACTCAAGTATTGGATCAGCACCTATTGTTCTAATATCAGTAACATTTCCTTCTTTATCAATGATAAATTGAACTGAAACCATTCCTTGAATATTACGCCTTAATGCTTTCTTAGGGTATTTTAAATTTGCTTTAACATGCTCTTTTATTTTCTCATCAAAACATTCATTTCTATCTTTCCTATCTACTTCTTCACAACCAGGAAAAACAGGAATTTCTTCAATTATAGCAAATTTCACCTCTTCATTTCCATCCCCAGATAATTCAACTTGACTGAATAAATAAACGGGGGAAAATAGAAGAATAGAAAATAACAACTTACTCATTTATCTTAATTTAAAATTAATTGGTATCGAATATTTGATTTTAACTGATTTTCCCTCCTTTTTTGCAGGGGTAAATTTAGGTAGTAATGAAATTATCCTATATGCTTCTTTTTGTAATATTTTATGCCCGCCTATTGTTTCAATATCAATAACTTTACCTTTTTCATCAATAATAAAACTAACAATTACTTTTCCTTGAATATCATCTTCAGCAGCTCTATTTGGATACTTAAAATGCTTACGAATATGTTGTAACATTTTTTCATCAAAGCAATTGCTTTTTTCTTTTTTATCCCTTCCTAAACAATCATTTGAAGTTGGAGGAACATCAACTGTTCTAACCGAAAGCACTTCTGGGCTTTCATCAATTACATTCATTTCCTCTTGAGCAAAACATGAAATTGAAAAAAAAGTAATTAATAGAAAATATATTTTATTCATAATAATAAATTAAACGGCTACAGCACCTTTAATATGAGGATGAGGATCGTAACCTTCCAAAGTGAAATCTTCAAAAGTAAATTTCAAAATATCTTTCACTTCTGGGTTGATTTTCATCGTTGGAAGCGCTCTACATTCTCTTGTAAGTTGTAATTGCAACTGTTCAATATGATTATTATAAATATGAGCATCGCCAAAAGTGTGAATAAATTCACCTACATGTAAATCACAAACTTGAGCAATCATCATAGTAAATAATGCATAAGAAGCGATATTAAAAGGAACTCCTAAGAATATATCGGCACTTCTTTGGTACAATTGACAACTTAACTTACCATCGGCAACATAAAATTGGAAAAACGCATGGCACGGTGGCAAAGCGGCTTTATTATTTGCTACATTTTCCGAGAAAGAAACAGAGGTGTCTGGTAAAACACTTGGGTTCCAAGCGGAAACCAGCATTCTTCTGCTGTTAGGATTAGATTTTAAAGTGTCTATTAATTCTTTAATTTGGTCAATTTCTTCACTGTTCCAGTTGCGCCATTGGTGACCATAAACAGGGCCTAAATTGCCATTTTCATCAGCCCATGCGTCCCAAATTTTAACTCCGTTTTCTTGAAGGTATTTAATATTTGTATCGCCATTTAGAAACCAAAGTAATTCATGAATTATTGATTTTAAGTGTAGTTTTTTTGTTGTAACCATTGGAAAACCTTCACTTAAATCAAAACGCATTTGATAACCAAAAACACTTAATGTTCCTGTTCCTGTTCTATCTCCTTTTTGATTTCCGTTTTCTAAAACGTGTTTTACTAAATCGTGATATTGTTGCATTGATTTTATTTTATTTATCCAATAATCATTCCAGCAATTGTTGCTGAAAGTAAAGAAGCCAGACTTCCTCCAATAACCGCTTTCATTCCAAATTCTGATAATGTTTTACGTTGGTTTGGCGCCAAAGAACCAATTCCTCCAATTTGAATACCAATGGATGCAAAATTGGCAAAACCACATAACATATAGGTTGCCATAATTACCGATTTTTCAAAGGTAAAGTGAATATCGTTAGCTACATTTTTCAATTCGGCAAGTTGTATATAACCTACAAATTCAGAAGCTGCTAATTTAATACCTAACAGTTGTCCCATTAACATCATATCTTCCTTTGCAACTCCAATTAGCCACATTAATGGCGAAAATATAATTCCTAAAATCGTTTCTAATGAAAAAGCAGTGTAAGGAGTATATTCAGATATTAAAGTGTTTAAGCCGGTTAGCGCACCTACTTTTCCAAGTGTAAAATTTATTAAGGCAATAAAAGCAATAAATACTAATAACATTGCTGCAACATTTGCGGCTAACTTTAAACCTTCAGTTGTACCTGTCGCAATAGCGTCTAACACATTAGAACCTATTTTATCTTTTGTTACCTCAACTTCTGTATTAATTATTTCAGTTTGAGGGTATAATATTTTCGATATTACAATTGCTCCTGGCGCAGCCATTACTGAAGCCGCTAGTAAATGCCTTGCGAATTGAGCTTCTAGCACTTTATCTCCACCGCCTAAAAATCCTATATATGCTGCTAATACTCCACCAGCTACTGTTGCCATTCCACCAATCATTACTAGTAGAATTTCACTTTTATTCATTTTTTCTAAGTAAGCTTTAATTAACAAAGGAGCCTCTGTTTGTCCTAAAAATATATTACCTGCAACAGATAAACTTTCTGCTCCAGAAATTTTTAGCAATTTTGTCAATCCTTTAGCCATGAATTTCACAACAATTTGAATAACACCTAAATAAAACAATAAAGAAGTTAATGCTGAGAAGAATATGATTGTAGGAAGTACTTGAAAAAGAAAAATGAATCCAAAACTTTTAATATCCATCATTCCACCAAGTAAAAATTCACTTCCGGCTCTTGTAAATTCTAATACTTTGGTAAACATTCTACCTACTATATCGAAAAACATTTGAATAAAACCAACTTTCAAAATTCCGAATGCCAATACTAATTGAGCAAATAATCCAATCCCAACAGTTTTCCAATTGATCGCCTTTCTGTTAGCACTAAATAAAAATGCAACTCCAAAAAGAGCAAACATTCCTAAAATTCCACGACCAATTCCGGTTGGCGTCATTCCGCCACTTGGTATTAAAACTGCACCATTATTAGCTTCTTTTACTTTGTTTGAAGCAAAAAAAGAATATGCTTTCCCTTTCGTTTTTAACGTTAAAGTAGAGTCAGTTCTGGCTTCGATGACAAATCTTTTAGTTGGAGAATCTGAGTTATTTTCAAATAAGAACAAATACTTGTCTTGAACTAAATAATCTCCTTTTTGAAACAAACTATCTGACGATAATTTTAATTGGTAGCTACCTTCATTAAGTTCTAAATAATCATTAGCGCCCAATTGCCATTTTTTTTCTATTTCTTGAGCATTCATTGTCAAAAAACCAAGACAAATCACTAATGTTAAAATTATTTTTTTAATCATGTTAAGTGTAGATTATTTTTTTAAGATTCTTTTTTTGAGATTTCATCTCTAATTTTTGCTGCTTTTTCATAGTCTTCATTTTGAACAGCTTCTTCTAACTTGCTGTGTAATTCTTCTAAAGAATTTGCAGTATAATCTTCAACGTGAGGAGTTGAATCTTCTATTTCCCCGAAAATTTCTGGAGCAGAAAGTGAACCTTCTTTTTCAGTTTCAGTTTTTTCTCCTTCTGAAGGGTTAATTTGAAGAAAAATCCCGGCTTTATCTAAGATATTTTTATAAGTAAAAATTGGCGCATTAAACCTTAATGCTAAAGCAATTGCATCTGAAGTTCGAGCATCGATAATTTCCTCGATTTTATCTCTTTCACAAATAATACTTGAAAAGAAAACACCATCAACTAATTTATGAATGATTACTTGTTTTACTATAATATCAAATCTATCAGCAAAGTTTTTAAACAAATCGTGCGTCAAAGGTCTAGGCGGCTTTATTTCTTTCTCTAAAGCTATGGCTATAGATTGTGCCTCAAAAGCACCTATAACAATAGGTAGTTTTCGTTCTCCATCAACTTCATTTAAAATTAAAGCATACGCTCCATTTTGAGTTTGACTGTAGGAAATTCCTTTTATAGTTAGTTTTACTAAACTCATATTTTATTAATTCAATACCTTTTTAAGTTCTTTCAGAAAAAAGGACACTTTTTAGACTGTAATCTATTACAAATATAAGAAACACAAAATGCTTTTTAATGATTAGTGGTCAAAAATAAAAAAAAGAGCCATTTAAACAAAGATAACAAGTATCAAAGTTAAATGGCTCTTTAAATAAATTTGTATTTTTTAAGCGTTATTTGCTTTAAATGCTTTTAATTTTTCAATTAGCGCTGGGACAATTTCAAAAGCATCACCAACAACGCCATAATCTGCAACTTTAAAGAAAGGTGCATCAGCATCTGTATTGATAACTACTTTTACTTTAGAAGAGTTAATTCCTGCAATGTGCTGGATTGCTCCAGAAATTCCAACTGCTATATATAGATTCGCAGCTACAGGTTTTCCTGTTTGCCCTACGTGCTCACTATGAGGTCTCCAACCAATATCAGAAACTGGTTTAGAACAAGCCGTTGCAGCACCAAGTACTGAAGCTAATTCTTCAATCATTCCCCAATTTTCAGGTCCTTTCATTCCACGACCTGCAGAAACTACTATATCAGCATCTGCAATAGTAACTTTTCCAGATACTTTCTCAACACTTTCTACTTTTATTCCAAAATCTGTATCATTTAAAGTAGGATTAAAATCTTCTTCTGTTAAAGAAGACGAAGATTCAACTAGTCCAAATGAATTTTTTGCAATAGCAATTACCTTAACTTCAGTTTCAATTTCAGTTACATTAAAAGCTTTATTAGAGAAAGCACTTCTTTTCACTTGAAACGGAGAAGTAGTTATAGGCAACGCAACAACATTTGAAGCAAATCCTGCATTTAAACCAACTGCCACAAGTGGAGCAAGATATAAACTATCCGTAGTTGAAGATAAGACTACTAATTTTGTTCCTTCTTTTTCAGCAGCTTGTTTAATTGCGTCAGCATAAGCCTTTGCATTAAATGCTGTTAATTTATCGTTTGAAACTTTAATTACTTTATCAACACCATAGTTTGATAATTCAGAAACATCTGAAGTATTTACAGTTAACGCAGTAACAGTAGTTCCCATTGACTCTGCAACTTTTTTTGCGTAAGAAGCTAATTCAAACGCAACTTTTTTAAATTTTCCTTCTGCTGATTCAGCATATATTAATATAGACATATCTATTTAAATTTTTTAAGTTTATGATTATAGAATGTGAATTCTTAAATCACTTTTGCTTCGTTATGTAATAAATTTACTAACTCATCTAAATTATCAGCAGCAACTAGTTTAACCGCCGATTTTGGAGCTGGCTTTTCAAACTTAACTGCCTTAGTTGCAGCAACATCAGAAGTTGGTTCGACAACAGTTAATGCTTTAGAACGAGCCATCATAATTCCTCTCATGTTTGGAATTCTCAAGTCTTTTTCTTCTACTAATCCTTTTTGACCTCCAACGATTAAAGGTAATGATGTTGATAAAGTTTCTTTACCACCGTCAATTTCTCTTATAACCTTAGCATTATTGCCATCTACTTCTAAACCTGTACATGAATTAACAAAATTATATCCCAAAAGAGCAGATAACATTCCTGGTACCATTCCTCCATTATAATCTAATGATTCTTTACCTGCAATAATTAAATCATAACTACCTTGTTTGGCAACTTCTGCTAATTGTTTAGCAACAAACATTCCATCCGTAGGATTTGCATTTACTCTAATTGCTTCATCAGCACCAATAGCTAATGCTTTTCTTAATGTAGCTTCAGCGTCTGTCCCTCCAACATTAACAACCGTTACAGTTGCTCCATTTTGTTCTTTTAAAATCACAGCTTTCGTTAAACCAAACTCATCATTAGGATTAATAACAAATTGAACGCCACTTGTGTCGAACTCTGTATCACCATTAGTGAAATTGATTTTTGAGGTAGTATCAGGCACGTGACTGATGCAAACTAATATTTTCATTTTCTGTTTTTATAAGTGAATAATAATGCTACGAAATTACAAAATAATTTCAAAATAAATACTATGCACGCATAACAAATTTATTTCTAAAAGCTTTTTTTATCTCTTAAATAACGAATTAACTATTTATAACCTTTTTTTTTGCTATATATATATTATAATTTTTACTATTTTTGCCTTTCAATACAAATTAAATAAGTCAAATTTAATGAGAACGATACAATTTAGAGAAGCTGTTTGTGAGGCGATGAGTGAAGAAATGCGTCGCGATGAATCTATTTATTTAATGGGTGAAGAAGTTGCTGAATACAATGGTGCTTACAAAGCATCTAAAGGAATGCTTGATGAGTTTGGCCCAAAAAGAGTAATTGACACTCCTATTGCTGAATTAGGATTTGCTGGAATTGCTGTTGGTTCAGCTATGAACGGAAATCGTCCTATAGTAGAATTCATGACGTTTAACTTTTCATTAGTTGGTATTGATCAAATTATTAACAACGCAGCTAAAATGCGTCAAATGTCTGGCGGACAATTTAATATGCCTATTGTTTTTCGTGGCCCAACTGCTTCAGCAGGTCAATTAGGAGCTACACATTCACAAGCTTTTGAAAACTGGTTTGCAAACACTCCAGGTTTAAAAGTTGTTGTTCCTTCAAACGTTTATGATGCAAAAGGTTTATTAAAAGCAGCAATTAGAGATAACGATCCTGTTATTTTTATGGAATCTGAACAAATGTATGGAGATAAAGGTGAAGTACCAGAAGGAGATTATGTATTGCCTTTAGGTGTTGCTGATATTAAAAGAGAAGGTACAGATGTGACTATTGTTTCTTTTGGTAAAATTATTAAAGAAGCTTTTCTTGCTGCTGATGAATTAGCAAAAGAAGGAATTTCTTGTGAGATAATTGACTTAAGAACGGTTCGTCCAATGGATTATGACACAATCATTAACTCTGTTAAAAAGACAAACCGATTAGTAGTATTAGAAGAAGCTTGGCCTTTTGCAAGTGTTGCTTCTGAAATTACATATATGGTTCAAGAACGTGCTTTTGATTTTCTTGACGCACCAATTCAAAGAATTACAACTGCAGATACTCCAGCACCATATTCACCAGTTTTACTAAAGGAATGGTTACCAAATGCTGATGATGTTATTAAAGCAGTTAAAAAAGTTACATACAAATAAAGAATAACTTACTATATTTGAAACTTCATCAGTTATTCTGATGAAGTTTTTTGTTTAAATGAATAGGGAATAAACACCATGAAGAACATATTATTTTTTTTATTGATATTTACCACTAACCTTTTTGCACAATCAAAAGTTGGAGGGAAAGTTGTTGACGAGTTTGATGAACCAATAGCTTTTGCTAATGTCTTTTTTAAAAACTCAATTGAAGGAGTTATTACCGATGAGAATGGAAACTTCTATTTTGAAGGAAAAAAAGATTATGAAATATTAGTAATTTCTTTCGTTGGCTTTGAAACAAAAGAGCTTAAATTAAAACCTGGTTTAAACAAAAATTTAATTGTAAAACTTGCTGAAGGAACAACCTTAAAAGAGGTTGTAGTATATACAGGAAAAACTTCAAAAAAAGACAATCCAGCTTTAGATATTTTAAGGAAAATTTGGGAACGTAAAAGAAAAAACGGGCTTCATATGTTTAAACAATACCAATATGATAAATACGAAAAGGTAGAGTTTGACATGAATACTATTGACAGTGCTTTCATAAACAGCAAAGTATTCAAAGGAATGGAGTTTATTTTTGATAATATTGACACTTCAAGAGTTACAGGAAAAACATACTTGCCTATTTTCATTAATGAAAGTGTAAGCGAAGTTAATGGCGACAACGTTATTAAAAAAGAAAAAGAAATACTAAAAGCTACTAAAAATTCTGGTTTTGGAAATGGAGACGGAGTAAATACCTTTATAAAAGACCTATATGCTAGTTATGATATTTATGACAATTATTTAAAATTCTTCGACAAAGACTTTGTAAGTCCATTATCCAGAACAGGGATAAATGTATACAATTATGTTCTTAACGATAGTTCTTACATTGACAACAAATGGTGTTATCACATTGTATATTATCCAAGAAGAAAAAACGAGTTAACTTTTAAAGGTTCATTTTGGGTAAACGACTCTACTTTTGCTATAAAAAAAATCACCTTAGAGGCTAGTAAAAGCGCAAACATAAACTGGGTCAAAGAAATCTATATTGAACAAGATTTTGATGTTTTAAACGACTCCGTATTCTTATTAAAAAGAGATCATATGATGAGTGACTTTAGCTTTTCTAAAAAAGAAGAATCTAAAGGAGTCTACGGAAAAAGAACAACCGTTTTTAAAAATCATAAATTCGACATTCTAAAAGGAGATAAATTCTATAAAGAAGAAGTCAACTTCTATGACAACAGTGTTTTCAATAAAACAGATGAATATTGGGCTGAAAATAGATTTGAGGAACTCAATAAAAATGAAGCTGGGATATACAAAATGCTCGACACCTTAGAAACCGTACCTCGATTTAAAAGAATATACAACCTAGCAACAATATTAGGAAGTGGTTACATACAATATGGTAATTTTGATTTTGGACCCATTTTTTCAACTTTTGGGTACAATGATGTAGAAGGACAACGATTAAGAGTTGGAGGAAGAACATATTTTGGACCAAATGACAAATGGAGAGTTCAAGGTTATACAGCTTATGGTTTCAAAGACAATAAGTTCAAATACGGTATTTCTGGTAAATGGATGGTTAATCCTAAAAACCGACTAATACTTTCGATAGGAAACAGAAGAGATGTTGAACAAATGGGAGTTAGTTTAACCACATCAAACGATGTTTTAGGAAGAAGTTTTGCATCTTCTTCATTTTTTTCTAGCGGTGTTAATGACAAATTAACATCCATTAATTTAACGAATATAGGTGCAGAAATTGAATTTGTAAAAAACTTTACTTTTAAAACTAACATTTCTTATAGAACATTAATATCTGCTTCTGATTCATTTAGCTTAGATTATTTTACAGATGAATCACTTACCACTATTAAAAGTGATGTAAAACAATCTGAAGTAAATTTACAATTAGATTATACTCCGGGAAGAAAAACAATTGGTTATGGTGTAGATAGATTAGAGGTCGATAATAATTATGCGCGCATATTCTTAAGTTATAGTCAAGGTTTTAAAGGGGTATTAGATAGTGATTTTGATTATCAAAAACTACAATTTTATTACAGACAACCTGTTTTAATCGGAGGGTTTGGAAGGCTGTTTACAACTTTCGAAACTGGCAAAATATTTAATGAAGTCCCTTTAGGATTAATGGGTGTTGTTCCTGGAAATCAATCTTACTTCATTATTGAAAACACATACAATTTGCTAAATTGGTATGAGTTTGTAGCTGACGAATATGCTTCTTTACATTTTGAGCATCACTTTAATGGAAGACTTTTCTCAAGAATCCCTTATTTTAGAAAACTAAACTTAAGAGAAATAATAGGAATAAAAGGAGTTTACGGAAGAGTTTCAGATGAAAATAGATTAATCAATGCCTCTGGTCTAAATTATGTTGCGCCAGAGGATTTGTATTGGGAATATCACGCAGGGATTGGGAATATATTCAAGGTTTTGAGAATCGACTTTGCATGGCGTGGAAGTTATTTAGATATGCCAAATGCTAATAAATTTGGGATAAAAGCTTCTTTCGGTTTTTATTTTTAGCATGAACGATTCACTAGAATATTTAATCAAAAAAGATGAAGTCTTAAAGCAAGCATATTGTGATTTAGGCGACCCTTATATCCCTTGTAGACCAGAAGGATTCGAAACACTTTGCAAACTTATAATAGAACAGCAAGTTTCTCTAGAATCTGCAAAAGCTTGCTTTAAAAATTTAGAAGCAAATATTGGAAACATCATTCCTGAAAATATTTTAAAGTATTCTATAGAAGAATTAAGAACCTTTTCAATTAGTAAGCAAAAAGCTTCCTATTTAATTGCATTGTCAAACGCAGTAGTTGAAAAAACTTTAAACATTGAAAATTTATCATTGTTAAATGATGATGAAATAAGAAACCAGTTAATCAAAGTAAAAGGCATAGGAAACTGGACTATTGATATATATCTAATGTTTTGCTTACAATCTAAAGACATTATTCCTTTAGGTGACATCGCAGTTGTAAACACAATTAAAGAACTTTATAATTGTGAATCTCTAGAAGAAATTAAACAAGTTTCTGAAAGCTGGAAACCATACAGAAGTATGGCAACCTACCTACTTTGGCACTACTATCTTACAAAAAGAAACAGAAAGCCAATAATTTACTAATAAATTCAAATTACTTTTTTTTAAATAAAATAAAGAATTTGTACCTTTGCACCCCTTAAAAAGAAATACCTAAGAAATGACAGCAGATAAAATTACAACTTTCGATGTGTTAATCGAAATTCCAAGAGGAAGTAGAAATAAATATGAATACGATTTTGAGATAAAAAGAATGCGATTTGATAGAATGCTTTTTTCTTCAATGATGTATCCAGCAGATTACGGGTTTATTCCAGAAACTTTAGCGTTAGATGGCGACCCTTTAGATGTTTTAGTATTGGTTACAGAACCAACTTTTCCTGGCTGTGTAATGGAAGTAAAACCTATTGGCGTATTCCACATGGCAGATGATAAAGGACCAGATGAAAAAGTAATTTGTGTGCCCGTTTCAGATCCTATTTGGAACTCATTAAATGACTTAAGTGATGTTAACCAACATTTAATAAAAGAAATCGAACATTTCTTTCAAGTTTATAAAGACTTAGAAAACAAACAAGTAGATGTTGAAGGTTGGGGAGATGTAAATGAAGCTCGTGCAATTATTAAAGCCTGTACAGATCGTTTTGATGCAATTGAAAACAAACCAGAAGGATTATTTAGCATTAAATAATTATTTTTAATAGAAGTAAAAAAGGCGCTATTCATTTGGAATAGTGCCTTTTTTGTTTATTTTTGTTTGTTTCGAAAAAAATTTATAACTAAAATAACTAAAACTATATGGATTCAATAATGATTTACATGCCAATTATTATGGCACTTTTAGGGCTTGTTTTTATGATGTATAAAAGGGCTTGGGTTTTAAAACAAGATGCTGGCGATGGTAAAATGAAAGAAATTTCAGACTATATCTACGAGGGCGCACTTGCGTTTTTAAAAGCAGAATATAGATTGTTGACATTTTTTGTTATTGGGGCAAGTATAGTTTTAGCAGCTATTGCTTATTTTGTTCCTACAACAAGTTACTTAATCATTATTGCGTTTATCATTGGAGCTATATTCTCTGCATTAGCAGGAAATATGGGAATGAAAATAGCTACCAAAACAAATGTTAGAACTACGCAAGCAGCTCGTACTAGTTTACCACAAGCATTAAAAGTTTCTTTTGGCGGTGGAACAGTAATGGGGCTAGGCGTTGCTGGTTTAGCTGTTTTAGGCTTAACTGCTTTCTTTATTATATTTTTTAAATATTTTATGGGAGGAGTTTGGACTTCTACTGAAGACATGACACTTGTATTAGAAACATTAGCTGGTTTTTCTCTTGGAGCAGAATCTATTGCATTATTTGCACGTGTAGGTGGTGGAATTTATACTAAAGCTGCCGATGTTGGTGCTGATTTAGTTGGAAAAGTAGAAGCTGGTATTCCAGAAGATGACCCTCGTAATCCTGCTACAATCGCAGATAACGTTGGAGACAATGTTGGAGATGTTGCTGGTATGGGTGCCGATTTATTCGGTTCTTATGTAGCTACCGTTTTAGCAGCAATGGTTCTTGGAAACTACGTTATTAAAGACATGGGTGGAAGTATTCAAGATGCTTTCGGAGGAATTGGACCTATCTTATTGCCTATGGCAATTGCAGGTTTCGGAATTTTATTCTCTATCATTGGTACAATGTTAGTTAAAATTAAAGATAACGATGCAAAAGAAAAACAAGTACAAGGTGCTTTAAATATTGGAAACTGGGTTTCTATAGTTTTAACATTAATCTCTTGTTATTTCTTAGTAAAATATATGTTACCAGAAACTATGCGAATGAGTTTCTTTGGTGAAGGAATTAAAGATATTTCTTCAATGAGAGTGTTTTATGCTACTATTGTTGGATTAGTTGTTGGAGGAGTTATTTCTTCAATTACAGAGTATTATACAGGATTAGGCACAAAACCAGTATTGGCAATTGTACAAAAATCATCTACAGGAGCAGGAACAAACGTAATTGCAGGTTTAGCAACAGGAATGATTTCTACTTTCCCTACTGTATTGATTTTTGCTGCAGCAATTTGGTCTTCTTACGCATTGGCAGGTTTCTATGGTGTAGCTTTAGCAGCTTCAGCAATGATGGCTACAACAGCTATGCAATTAGCAATTGACGCTTTCGGACCTATTGCAGATAATGCAGGTGGAATTGCTGAAATGAGTGAGCAAGACCCAATCGTTAGAGAACGTACAGATATCTTAGATTCAGTTGGAAATACAACTGCAGCAACAGGTAAAGGATTTGCAATTGCTTCGGCTGCATTAACATCTTTAGCTTTATTTGCTGCCTATGTTACTTTTACAGGAATTGATGGAATTAATATTTTTAAAGCGCCAGTTTTAGCAATGTTATTTGTTGGTGGGATGGTACCAGTTGTATTCTCTGCATTAGCAATGAATTCTGTTGGTAAAGCTGCAATGGACATGGTATACGAAGTACGCCGTCAGTTCAAAGAAATTCCAGGAATCATGGAAGGTACTGGGAAGCCAGATTATGCAAAATGTGTAGATATTTCGACTAAAGCAGCGTTAAGAGAAATGATGTTACCAGGAATATTAACAATAGGATTTCCTTTAGTAATTGCATTCTTGCCATTATTATTTGGAATGGATAAATTAGCTATAGCAGAAATGTTAGGAGGTTATATGGCTGGAGTTACTGTTAGTGGTGTACTTTGGGCAATTTTCCAAAACAATGCTGGTGGAGCTTGGGACAATGCTAAAAAATCTTTTGAAGCAGGTGTAGAGATTAACGGAGAAATGACTTTTAAAGGTTCTGACGCTCATAAAGCAGCAGTAACTGGAGATACAGTTGGAGATCCATTTAAAGACACTTCTGGACCATCTATGAATATTTTAATTAAATTAACGTGTTTAATTGGTTTAGTAATTGCACCTATTTTAGGTGGTCATGGAGCGAGTACAGAAAAAGGAGCATGTTGTGCAACAACTGAAGTTGTTTGTAACAGCGGAAAATGTGACTTATCTAAGTGCGCAACAATGACTAAAGATGAATGTGCTGCAATGTGCGAAAGCAATGGATGTTCTGATGCATGTAAAGAAAAATGCATGTCTCAATACGATGAGAATGGTACATATATTGGAGCTGCTGGACATGTTCACAGTGCAAAATGCAATCATAGCAAAGTAGAATACAAAGACGTTAAAATTCAAAAAACAAAATCTGATAACGGAAAAGTTACTGCAAAAGTTACTCTAACAACAGTAGTTGATGGAAAAGAAGTTGTAGAAGAAAAAGTTTTTGAAGGTGACGACCTAGAAGTTGAAGCAAAAATTGCTGAATTAGGTTTATAATTCAAAACATAAATACAAAAAAAGCCCTGTAGAAATACAGGGCTTTTTTTTGTATTCTTATTATAGATTTCAGAATAAATATAACTACACACTATTAATTTATTATACTAATATATTGTGTATAATTGTATTTTTAAAGATTTATCATTCCGAGATACATGGAATCATAAATCTTTAATACTAAGTAATATTTATCAAATCTGTTCTCTATCCCTCGTCGAAATAACAATCGATATTCTTTTTAATTGGTTTTAGAATTAAGTGAAATTATTACTAAATAAAAAACCCTCGAAATTACGAGGGTTTTTTATTTAGTTACTCTACTCCTACGAGCTTTTTCTTTTTATTATGAGCCATAGGCTTTACCTCATTATATACTTTTAAATCTAATAATACATTTACACCTTCATCGATATAAACATCTTTTTCCATATCATCATACCATCTTTGTCTCTTCTCTTTTAAAAGTTCGTCTTTATCTAAAACAATAGCTTCTTCCGGCAATGAGTTAAAGAGTAACTTATTATGAAAATTAGAAATAGCTTTGAATTTTTTAAGTTGCTCGTCTGCATTTTCAATTTCCTTTTTAAAAGTATCAATATTTAAACTGTAATCGTTAATATCTTTTCTTTCAAAAATCCATTTAGCATTTTCGGTAATCAGCTTAAATTGTTCACTAGCATCAATTCTAGCCTTACTTTTAGCAACTATGTTTTCAAATCCAGAAAACACTGTCTTATAACTTACTTGCTCAATTTTATCCCAAGGCAAAGCTTCTTTTTCATCGCGCTCACCCATATCTAAAAATGCAAATCTATCTGGCAAAACAATATCACTTAAAACACCTTCTCTTTGGGTAGAACCACCGTTTATTCTATAAAACTTTTGAGTCGTTGTTTTTAAAGCTCCTAAATCTCCATAAGAACTACCTCTAACGAATTGATTTAAATCAATAACATTTTGTACCGTTCCTTTACCATAAGTGTGCTTACTGCCTATTACAACTCCTCTTTTATAATCTTGTATTGCTGCCGCAAAAATTTCAGATGCTGAAGCAGAAAAATTATCTACCATTACAACTAATGGCCCAGTCCATTGAACTCTAGAATCTTTATCAGATAGAATTTCTGGTTTTCTATTTGGCGATTTTACTTGAACAATTGGCCCTTGTTCAATGAACAAACCAGTCATATTTACAACCGTTTCTAGTGAACCCCCACCATTTCCTCTAAGATCAATTATTAAACCTTTAATATTTTGTTTTTTTAATTTTTCAATCTCAATTGCTACATCTTTAAATGCATCTCTTTCGTTTTTATTATCAAAACTAATGTAGAATTTAGGTAAATAAATGATTCCGTACTTTTCTCCGCCTTTATCAATAATTGATGATTTAGCAAAAGTTTCTTCGGTTTCAACTTCATCACGAATAATAGAAATAACTTCTAAAGTTCCGTCTACTTTTTTAACTGTTAAACGAACCTCGGTTCCTTTTGGACCTTTAATTTTCTTTACAATATCATCTAATCGCATTCCTGCAATATCTAATGGCTCTTCTTTTCCTTGAGCAACTTTCAAAATTAAATCTCCAGCTTCTAATTTTTTCCCTCTCCAAGCTGGTCCACCAGAAATTAGTTCTGAAACCTCAACAACATCATTCTTCTTCTGTAATCTAGCACCAATTCCTTCAAATTTTCCACTCATGCTGATATCGAATTTATCTTTATCGTCTGGTGAAAAATAAAACGTATGAGGATCAAAACGCTCCACAATTGAGTTGATGAAAATTGAAAACCAATCGCTTCTATCCAATTCTTTTTCAATAAAATCAAAATACTCATTTAATGATTTTAAAGAATTTTCCCTTGCATCAATTTCTAATTCTTTAAAGGTTTTAACTGTATAAGTTGAATCTTTTCCTTTTTTACTTGCTTCTATTTTTTCTTTATCAATAATACTTGGTAAAATTGAAAGCTTCAATTGCTTTTCCCATCTTTCGATAAGTTCAGCATTCGTTTTAGCATTAGCCTGCTTTTCATAATCAACATTGATCATTTGATTTGTAGAAAAATTTAAAGGAGAACTCAAAATATCATTAAAAATATCTCTTGACTCGTGAATACGCTTTAGTAATCTTGTATTTGTTAAGTCAAAAAAAGTAAGATCTTTATTCTTAATCATATCATCAATAGAGTTTTCGTATTTCGAAAATTCATCCATATCTGACTGCAAGAAAAAACGCTTTGATGGATCTATTGCTGTTAAATATTTTGAATATACATTTCTGGAAAACTCATCATCCATAGCAATTGGGCTATAATGACCTTTTTCCAACACTAAAGTTAAAAGTTCAAGCAGCACCTTATCTTTTTCCGGGTCTTCATTTTTTGTAGACGGCACAAAACTCCACAACACAGCAGAAAGTGCCGTAACAAGTAAAATTATTTTATAATTTCTTTTCATAAAATCAACAATTCGTTTCATTAATAAAATTTTCAACTAAGATACATTAAAAACCGTGCCAGTTAAATACAATTTACGATAATTTTTTGTTAAAGATTCCCAATGAGATTGACACTTAATCTCATTTTTACATTTAAATTATTTAAATTAGCCAAAAATATGTTTTAATGAATAAGCCTCTGATTTTAGTTACCAATGACGATAGTATTATTTCTCCAGGAATAAGAACTTTGATAGCAATAATGAAAACCATTGGAGATGTAGTCGTGGTCGCTCCAGACAGTCCACAGAGCGCAATGGGTCATGCCATTACATTAAACAACACTTTACATGTTGACAAAGTAAACCTAGACCCTGATTTATTGCATGAATACAGTTGTTCTGGAACACCTGTTGATTGCGTAAAGATGGCAGTTAGAGAAATATTAAAACGAAAACCCGATTTATGTGTTTCTGGAATTAATCACGGATCTAATTCATCGATAAATGTAATTTATTCTGGGACAATGAGTGCTGCAGTTGAAGCTGGTATTCAAGGAATTCCTGCAATAGGATTTTCACATTTAGACTACAGCTGGGAAACCAATCTAGAACTCATTAAAGAATGGGTAAAAAAAATCACACTTGAAGTTCTTGAAAAAGGATTGCCTGAAGGTGTTGTTTTAAATGTTAACTTTCCAAAAGAAAAGAATGGCCCAATAAAAGGCGTTAAGGTTTGCCGACAGGCGAAAGCCAACTGGGAAGAGAAATTTGACAAAAGAACCAATCCGCAAGGAAAAGAATATTACTGGTTAAGCGGAGAATTTGTCAATAAAGACAAAGGGCAAGATACAGATGAATGGGCTCTTGAAAATGGATATGCTTCAATTGTACCCGTTCAGTTTGATTTAACCGCACATCATGCTATACAAACAATTAATAATTGGGATTTATAATTATGGGAAATAAGAAAGATTTAATTATTGGAATTTTATTAGGAATTATAGGAGCAGTTGTAGGTTGCTTTATATTTCTACAATTTTTCACTGACTATGGATTTATAGATGGCGTAACCCTAATGAAAAAACGTGGAATCTTAAATAAAGTGATAACACTTGGCGCAATCTTAAACCTTATTATCTTTTTTATTTTATTACAAAAGAACAAAGATATTATAGCCAAAGGGGTTGTTTTGGCTATGTTTTTAATTACTATTTTAACCTTAGTAATGTAATGAAATACTACATCATAGCAGGAGAAGCATCAGGCGATTTACACGGTGCTAACTTAATGAAAAACTTGTATAAAGAAGATCCAAATGCTGAAATACGTTTTTGGGGTGGCGATTTGATGCAAAATGTTGGCGGCACTTTAGTAAAACATTATCGCGAACTTTCTTTTATGGGGTTTCTTGAAGTTGTTTTAAATTTAAAAACCATTTTAAATAATATTAAAATTTGCAAAAAAGACATTGAACAATTTAATCCCGATTGTATAATTTTTATTGATTATCCTGGTTTTAACATGCGAATTGCCACTTGGGCAAAAGAAAGAAATATCCCAACACATTATTATATTTCTCCTCAAATTTGGGCTTGGAAAGAAAACAGAATTAAAGCTATAAAACGCGATGTCGATTTCATGTATGTAATTCTACCGTTTGAGAAAGAGTTCTATGAAAACAAACACAATTTCCCCGTAACATTTGTTGGTCATCCGTTAATCGACGCCATTGAAGACAGAAAAGACATATCTATTGAAGCATTTAGAAAAGAACATAACTTAATCGAAAAGCCAATAATTGCATTATTACCTGGTAGTAGAAAGCAAGAAATTACCAAGATGCTTTCTATTATGTTATCAGTAGTTACTGATTTTCCAGAATATCAATTTGTAATTGCTGGTGCTCCAAGTCAGGAATTTGAATTTTACAAGCCTTTTTTAAACCAACAAAACATTAAATTTATTTCAAATAAAACCTACGACTTATTGAGTGTTTCACATGCTGCGCTTGTAACTTCAGGCACTGCAACTTTAGAAACTGCTTTATTTAAAGTCCCAGAAGTAGTTTGTTATAAAGGAAGTTGGGTTTCTTATCAAATTGCAAAGCGAATAATTACATTAAAATATATATCTTTGGTCAACTTAATTATGGAC
Source organism: Flavobacterium sp. (assembly GCF_034111225.1). Taxonomy (GTDB): domain Bacteria; phylum Bacteroidota; class Bacteroidia; order Flavobacteriales; family Flavobacteriaceae; genus Flavobacterium. Next base: position 67,042 of record NZ_JAWUXR010000013.1, read on the forward strand.
AAAGAAGTAGTTAAGGAGTTAATTCAAAGTGAATTGAATACCAAAAATTTAAAATTAGAATTGAAAAAAATTGTTGAAGGTCCACAAAGAAAATTAATGATTGAAAGTTATCAATTATTAGAAACTAAACTTGGCGGTTCTGGCGCAAGCTCTAAAACAGCACACTTAATTGTTAATACTTTAAGAAAATAACCCCATGAAAAAAATATTTTTTATTTTTATTTCTTTGTTATTCATAAATCTATTACAAGCACAAAACAGTGTAAATAATTTTGACATAGCTGATTTATACGATGGTGAAGTAGAAACATTATTAAACAAAAGCTATAAGGATAGTCTTCAAAAAGCTAAAAAAGCAAACAAAAAAGATGTCTTTGCTTTTTTTAAGAAAAATAAAAAGGAACTAAAGAAAATTGAATTTGACAATCTTATTGAAGATATTGATCTATTTTTAGTCAATAATAAAATTATAGATTCTGCAAAATCATACCTAGGAACGCCATATAGGTATGGAGGAATGAGTATGAATGGAATAGATTGTTCAGCTCTAATTCTTAATGCGTTTCAAAAAAACAATTATGAATTACCAAGAACTTCTTTTGCTCAAAGTAAACTTGGTAAAAAAATAAAGAAAAACAAGGCCGATATTGGTGATTTAATTTTCTTCAAAACCACTAGGAGAAATATAGTTTCTCACGTAGGAATTGTAGTTGAGAACAGAAATGGCTCGATAATGTTTATACATGCTTCATCAAGTAGAGGTGTAACAATTTCTTCTCTTGATAGCGAAACTTATTTCAAAAAAAGGTTTGCAAAAATTAAGCGTATCATTGGATAAATAATTTATGAAAAAACTAGTATTACTTTTAATCATCACTCTATTTTTTGTAAGTTGTAAATCAAAGTCTAATATTGTAACTTCTAAAGAAGTAGCTCTAGAAAAAGGGATTTACGAATACAATAAAGACAAAAGCATAGCGATTGTAAAAAAAGCATCTGAAAAGAAAGCTAAAAAAGAAAAAAGAGAAGAAGAAAAACAAAATGCTATTATTGCCAAAGCTGAAAAAAAGAGAAAGAAAGAAGGTGCTGTAGCGAATAACGAAGTAAAGTCTGAAATAAACCCACAAAGAGTAAGTGTTGTTGAAACTGCTAAAGAATTTTTAGGAACACCTTATAGATATGGAGGAATGAGTGCAAAAGGATTGGATTGTTCTGGATTAATTTGTACTACTTACAAAGAAGCAGAAATTGAGTTACCTCGCACATCAAGAGCACAATCTGAAGAGGGAATAAAAATTAAAAAAGGCAAAGCAAAACCTGGCGATTTAATTTTCTTTAAAACCAGCAGAAGAAACGTTATCAATCATGTAGGTATTGTTACTGAAAATACTGATGGTGAAATTAAATTCATCCATGCTTCAACAAGTAGTGGAGTTGTAATTTCCTCATTATTAGAATCGTATTACGAAAGAGCATTCGCTAAAATTAAAAGAATAATTGAATAACTTTTTTAAATATTAATTTTGAAAGCATTAAAGTTTCCAATAATTCCAATCACTATTTTTTTAGCATTAGGAATTGTCTTTGGATCTTATTTTAAGTTCGATTTCTCATTTATATTAGCTTCAACTTTAATTTCAATTTCGTTTTTTACACTTTTTCATTTCTTTAAAAAAGGAAAAAAATCTGTTTATCTTTTTGGTTTTATCACATACTTATTAGCATTTCAATTAGGAATAGCGCTTGAGTATTTTCACTATGAAAAAAATCACGAAAATCATTACACACATTTAGTTTCAAACAATGAAAAGGTTTTTTTAGAAGGAATAGTTAAAAACACTGCCAAACCTTCTAAAACAAAAAACAAATACATTGTCGAAATAACAACAATAAATGCAGTTCCTGTAAATGGTAAAACACTTATTTATGTTCCAAAAGAAAGCACTCTTAATCTAAAACCTGGAATGCATTTTTCGGTTGTAACCAAATTGTATCTTATAAAAGACAACTTAAATCCCTATCAATTTAATTATGCTAAGTATATAGAAAAGCAAAATGTATTTCACCAAATATATGCTTCAGCAGAAGAATTAAATATAACCAGTCAAGAGGAAAACTTTGATTTTCATGTATATGAAATTAGAGAAAAGTTAATTAGAAGTTTTCAACCGCATCAATTTGACTTAAAAATACAAGGCGTAATAAATGCGTTATTGTTTGGCCAACGAATTCTTTTAGATCAGGAAACCATTCAGTCGTATTCTAATGCTGGCGTTATACATATATTAGCAATATCCGGACTTCATGTTGGAATTATATACATTATCATTGGTTTTCTATTTAAACCGCTTAATCGCATTAAAAACGGAAAAAACATCAATTTACTTTTAGTAATTGGAACGCTTTGGCTTTTTGCATTCTTATCTGGATTATCGCCATCCGTTACAAGAGCTGTTTTAATGTTTTCGATTCTTGCTTTAGGGAAACACTTCAATCAACAAACAACAACTATAAATACAATTGCTGTATCAGCATTAATCTTACTTTGTTATAATCCAAACTATATTTTTGATGTTGGTTTTCAATTGAGTTATGCAGCAGTTATTTCTATTGTTTTATTGAATCCATATTTTAAATATTTTCACTTTTCTAAAAACACTATTCTTAAATATTCTACTGATATTGTTTTAGTTTCTTTAGCTGCACAAATTGGCGTTTTACCGTTAAGTATTTATTACTTCAACCAATTCCCAATTTTGTTTTTAGCGGCTAATATTATTGTAATTCCATTAACGACTCTTGTTTTACTTTTAGGAATACTGACGTTGTTTTTTAATTTTATTTCAATTGGGATAGCTTCTGTTTTTGGAATTCTACTTTCGAAAATAATTCAAATAATGAATCAATACATTACTTGGATTGCACAATTTGATTCATTTGTTATAAAAAACATTTCCTTTTCATTACTACTTTGCTTGGTGTCTTATCTATTTATATTTTCATTCATTTACTTGGTGTACAAGCCAAAAAAACGAAATTTAAAATATGTTTTAATGGTTCTCTTTGCAATGCAAATAACCTATATTTCAACAAAATACAAAGAAAACAATAGCGAAGAACTTATTGTTTTTGGAAGTAAAAACAGTTTAATTACTATTAAACAAAAAAATCAAATTACAGCTTTTACAAATAATCCAGAAGAAAACACAGAAAGCATATCTCAATACAAAAGAGGTACGTTTTCAGAAGATGTATCTATTCTTCCGTTACAAAACATCCTATTATTTAAAAACACTAAAGTTTTAATAGTTGATAGCTTAGCGACTTATAAAATTTCTCAAAAACCTGATGTAATTCTTCTTACACAAGGAACAAGAGTAAACCTTGAAAGACTTATAAAATTGAATCAGCCAAAAGTTATAATAGCTGATAACAGCAACTCTAAATACAAAGTAGAGCGTTGGAAGGCAACTTGTTTAAAAGAAAAAATCCCTTTTCATAGCACGTATGAAAAGGGACTTTATATTATTAGAAAATAAAATTATTTATTTTAAAAACTTATTTGCTTCTGCCAACCATTTATCAGGGCCACCAGCTACATAACCAGTACTTCCTAATCCAACAAGATTAAATTTACCGTCTTTTTTTTCAGGATTTACCAACCAAACTGTAGGATATCCTCTTACTTGAAAGACATTTTGTAATTCAAAATTTTGTTTTTTTATAGCCTCATCTTGAGGTGTTCTTCTAGGAAAATCTAATTCTACAAGAATCACATTATCCTTAGCCCACTTAGCAAAATCATCTGTTTTAAGAACTTCTTTTTGTAAACGGATACACCATCCACACCAATCAGAACCTGTAAAAAACAACAATAAAGGCTTTTTCTCTTTTATTGATAATTCTGAAGCTTTAGCCATATCGGTATGCCAAGTTAAATTTTCTTGAGCATTAACTGCAAATGAACTAAATATAAATAAAAAGGCAACTAAAATATTTTTCATAATTTATCTATTTTATAAAACAAAATTAGGCAATAAAGATGCCAAACTTTGTTTGTTATCTAACACCGTGCATTAATTTCTTAATTACTGGCGTCATTAATATTGAGAATGCAGCCATTACAAGAGAAATAATCGTAAGCATCCAGAAGAATGAACTTAATCCTGATTCGTTTGCAATTGCATCGATTTTTTCACCAAACATACCTGCTCCTTTCATACCAATTGCAACTGCTAGGTACCAAACACCAAACATAAATGCAATCATACGCGCTGGAACTAATTTACTTACGTAAGACAATCCAACTGGAGAAATACACAATTCGCCCATTGTATGGAAAAGATATACTAAGATTAACCAAATCATACTTACAGAAGCTGTTTTTGCTCCAGGTGCAATACCAGTTGCTCCAATTGCCACACAAGCCATACCTAAAGCTAATAATCCCATTCCAATACCGTATTTCATATTTGCAGAAGGATTGTATTTACTTTCCCACCATTTAGAAAATAATGGCGCTAATGAAATAATGAATAATGAATTTAATGTAGAAAACCATGTTGCAGGAACTTCAGTAATAGACTCAGTTACTTTGTCAATCATAAGCATTTCTAATGTACCATCAGATAAAGATAAATACCCAGCCGTATAGAAATCTTTTATAAGCATCCAAATTGCAATTGCCCAAATGATTACAAAACTAGTTGCTAGTATCATATTTGCAACAGCATAATCCTTAAACGTTTGTTGGAACAATAAATACAAAACCCAAGTAATAATTGCTAAAGGAACAATTGTAATTAATGAATTCATAATCAAGAAAAATGTACTCCAGTTTCCTTCCAAAACTCTATCTGTATAATCACTTGCAAAAATGGTTAACGAGTTTGGAGATTGTTCAAAAATAGCCCAAAAGAAAATCGTTAAGAAAGCAAAAAATGTTACTGCAATTAATTTCTCTCTTGTAATTTGAGAATATTTCATTAAACGAGTAACTAACAAATAGATAAACAAAAGTAATGCTGTAACAATTGCAATACTATTTCCATTTTCACCTAAGAAACCGAAAATATTTACAGCTCCACCTGAAATTTTAGATGCAGGATCATTAATAATCCACAACAAACCTAAAGTTGAACAAACAGCAATAATTCCTAACTCTATTTTAGTAAAAGGATTTCTTGTGTCAGTATCTTCCGCTTCTGATTTTGCTTTACTTTCAGCAGTTGGTTTTAAACCAATTTCACCAAAAATATTTTGAGACAACCAAAATTGTAACATTCCGAAGAACATGAAAACTCCAGCTAATCCAAATCCGTAACTCCAACCTACTTTTTCCCCTAAATATCCACATAATAAAATTCCGAAGAACGCTCCAGCATTTACACCCATATAAAATAAAGTATAAGCACCATCTTTTTTCTCTGGTCTGTCTTTGTACATTTCAGAGATAATAGAAGTCATGTTAGGCTTAAAAAATCCGTTACCGAAAACTAATAAGATTAATCCTAAATAAATTGAAAATTCAGTTTCAACTGCCATAGAAGCGTGACCTAAAGTCATTAAAACAGCTCCAACAACAACAGCCCATCTAAAACCAATGATTTTATCGGCAAAATACCCACCTAACATGGTAGATAAATATACTAAACCAACATATGAACCAAAAAGTGCAGATGCATTTTCTCTAGTCCATTCCCAACCACCATCTACAAAAGAAGAAGTTAAAAATAATATTAATAATGAACGCATTCCGTAGAATGAAAAACGCTCCCACATTTCTGTGAAGAATAATACAAATAAACCAGCAGGATGACCTAAAACTGGATTTTTAAAAAATTGATCAGTTGAATTTTGATTCATAAGTTGATTATTATAGTTTTATATTAGTTTTAATTGTTTAATTCTTTATCTACTCCGTGCATTAATTTTTTGATGATAGGCGAAAGTACTAAAAGTAGTGCTCCAAAACCAAGTCCTGTATAGAATAAATATTCGAATAATTTTAAGTAACTCTGTTTCGCTAAGTTTAAATCTGGGGCTAGTCCGTTTGAAGTGTCTACAGAAGCAATGTTCGCTAATACAGACGCAATAAATTCAGAACTTGCAGTAGCTAAGAACCAAACACCCATCATGAAACCTACAATTTTAACTGGCGATAATTTTGTTACTGCTGACAATCCAACAGGTGACAAACTCAATTCTCCACAAGTATGCAATAAATAAGCTAAAATTAACCATATCGCTGCTACTTTTCCAGCTCCTGAAACATTAATCCCCATTACTAAAGCGCCAAACCCTAATCCAACTAAAGCTAGAGCTAATGAAAATTTAACAGCAGTATTTGGATTGTATTTTCCTAATTTCACCCACATCCAAGCAAAAACTGGTGCCAATAAAATAATGAATAAAGCATTGAAACTTAAAAATTGTCCTGCTGACAATTCAATACCAAAAATGTGTCTGTCTAAAATTCTATCTGCAAATAAATTCATAGATGTATACGCTTGCTCAAACAAAGCCCAAAATACAATTGTAAAAACAATAAGTATTGTTAAAGCAATTAATTGCTCACGAGCCTTACCGTCTAATTGTGTTATTGCATAATATACAATGTATATAAATGATATTCCTCCTGCAACCTGTAAAGCTAATGAAACTGCATCATGGTTTTGAACCATTTGCCAAAACAGTAATGAAGATAAAGCACTACCAATATAAATTAACCATTCGTTTTTGATTCCAAATGATTTTTTATCTAAAAATTCAGGAGTATTAGACTCTCCTTTACCCATTAATAATTTTTTACCTGAAATAAAAGTTAATAATCCGAAGAACATCCCTACTCCAGCTGCTCCAAATCCATAACTCCAACCATACGTTTCTCCTAACCAAACACAAATAATTGTTGCTAAGAAAGAACCAAGGTTAATACCCATGTAAAACAAAGTAAATCCAGAATCACGTCGCTTATCTCCTACTTCATATAATTCTCCTACTAAAGAAGATATGTTTGCTTTTAAAAAACCAACACCCACAATGATTAAAGATAACGAGAAGTAGAATATTTGCAATGCTGTGTTATCCCGTGTAATTTCACCGGTAATAGACTGTGTTGCAGCATTACCTTCAAAAGCCATTCCCATATGCCCTAAAACCAACATGATTCCTCCAAATACAATTGCCTTTCTAAAACCCAAATATTTATCGGCAATAAAACCTCCAATAACAGGCACTGCATAAACCAATGCAGCGTAACTCCCAATTAGCAAATTCCCAGAATCATCTGAAAACAAATGGTATTTTGTAAGATAAAAAATCAATAAAGCTTTCATTCCGTAGAATGAGAAACGTTCCCACATTTCTGTAAAGAACAGTATAAATAATGCTCTTGGATGTCCGAAAAAAGTTTTTTCTTCTACGCTCATATTATAATTTTTCTAAGATGAAATTAGTCATTTTTGTATATAATTGAAGACGAGTTTTACCGCCGTAAATTCCGTGATTTTTATCAGGATAAATAGCCCAGTCAAATTGTTTGTTTGCTTGAACCAATGCTTCAATCATTTTCATTGTGTTTTGCACATGCACATTGTCATCTGCCGTTCCATGAATTAAAAGATAATTCCCTTTTAATTTATCTACGTGATTAATTGGTGAATTTTCATCATAACCACTTGCGTTTTCTTGTGGTGTACGCATGTATCTTTCTGTATATATACTATCGTAATATCTCCAACTTGTAACTGGCGCAACAGCAATTGCCGTTTTAAATACATCGTTTCCTTTTAAAATACAGTTACTTGACATGAATCCTCCGTAAGACCAACCCCAAATACCAATTCTTGAAGCATCAACAAACTCATATTGCGCAATAACTTTCGCAGCATCAATTTGATCTTCAACTTCAAATTTTCCTAATTCTTTATACGTACATTTTTTGAAATCGGCACCTTTAAAACCTGTTCCTCTTCCATCTACACAAATAACTATGTATCCTTTTTGAGCTAACATGTAGTACCAATAATCGTTTGAACTGTTCCATTGGTTTACAACTTGTTGAGAACCTGGTCCAGAATATTGATACATTAAAACTGGATATTTTTTCTTAGAATCAAAATCAGTTGGTTTAATGATCCAAGCGTTTAATTTATTCCCTTTTTCAGTAATTAAAGGAAAAAATTCTTTTGGAGTTATATTGTATGCTGCCAGTTTATTTTCTAAACTTTCATTTGAAACAATTTTTTTAACTTCATTACCCGAATTAGATTCATTTAATGTATAAACTGGCGCCTTAGTAACGCTTGAGAATGAATTGATGAAATAATTAAAATTAGGACTAAAAGTAGCATCATTAGTTCCTGTTTGCTTCGTTAATCTTTTTTTGTTTTTTCCTTTTAAATCAACAGAATAAACGTCTCTATTAACTGAACCGTTTTCTACTGATTGATAAAACACTTTGCTTGATTTAGCGTCGAAACCATAATAAGCAGTTACTTCCCAATTTCCTTTAGTAATTTGATTTTTTAATTTACCTGTTTTATCGTAGTGATAAATATGATTGAATCCGTCTTTTTCTGAAGTCCAAATAAAGCTATTATCATTTAAAAAAGTAAGATTATCCGTTACATCAACATAAGCAGCATCTTGCTCTTTTAAAACAATATTTGAAACACCGTTTGTAGCATTTATAAAATGCATGTTCAATAGGTTTTGATGTCTGTTAAGAATTTGAGCACTTAAGGTATTACTATCGTTAGTCCATTTAATTCTTGGAATATAAAAATCAGTATAATTACCTAGATTAATATCAGACTTTTTGTTTGTTTTTAAATCGTAAATATGTAAAGAAACTAAAGCATTTTTTTCACCTGCTTTAGGATATTTAAAAACAGTTTGAGTTGGATACAAACCTTGGTCGTACATATCCATTGAAAACTGAGGTACTTCTTTTTCGTCGAAACGAATAAAAGCAATTTTATCTCCAGAAGCATTCCATTCGTAAGCTTTTACAAATGCAAATTCTTCTTCATAAACCCAGTCCGTAATACCATTAATGATTTCATTTTTCTTACCATCAAATGTAATTTGAACAGTAACATTTGAAATTAAATCTAATACATACAAATTATTTTCAAATGCATAAGCAATTTTGGTTCCATCTGCAGAAAATGAAGGTTCTTGAATTTCTTTATTTGTAACTAATTGAAGTTTTTTAGTAATTATATCATAAATATAATATGTTGCAGTAAATGAGTGCCTGAATATTGGAGACGAATTTGAAGCAATTAAAAGCTTGTTTTCGTTTTTATTAAAAGTATAAGAATCCACACCTTTAAGCTCAGAATGATTTTTTGTATCTATTAAAGTGGAAACTTTATTTAGGGTAGCAAAATCATACAAATCAATTTGCATTGATCTTGAAGTTCTGTCATAATTTAAAACCGTATATTGGTTTGTATTCTTCATAGAATGAAGCTCATCCATCCCTTCTGTTCTAAATTTCCCCGTCCAAATTTCCTCTAATGATATTTTTTGCTGAGCTGTTATTGTAAATACATTTAAAAAAACAACAATTGCAACAATACTAAGTTTCTTCATTTTATAGTTTTTAACCCCCAATTTTAGTGAAAATTTATGAATTAATAGCAATTTTTACTCTTAAAATATCAAAGTAGTTGTTTTTTTAATTAACTTTAAATTTCCTATATCTTGAACTAGTACATGGATGAAACAACAATACATTATCAAAATTTGACATATATCCTTTCACAAAACTATTTAAATCAAAGAGTTAGCCACTTTATAGAAAATGGCTTTTTAAATAGTTATGTGTTTATCTATATTGGATTAATTGCCACTCTTATTTTATTATACTATTTATTTCAAAAAAAATCTTCAAAAATTAATGTTAATAGGTTAAAAAACTTATTTGAAAATCAAACCGAAAGTGAACATCGATATTATTTCTTATACCTTGGAATTATATTCCCTATTAATGAAATATTTTATTTTATAATTGAATCACATGAATTAGCTGATTTAAAAAACAGTTTATTTATAGGTTTATATTGTCTTCTCGCATATTTCATAACTTCAATTAAGAAATTTAAAAAATATGCTTCACCTTTATTTTTACTCACATTTACAGCTTATTTTTGCTATGTACTTTATCATATCATTTTTTACAAAATCACTTTTATTGTTTTTTCAGAGTTTCTTTTACTTTTGTTTTTCTCTTTTAATATCTTTAAAAGATTTTCAGTTTATTTAACTTTTACTGTAACTACTTTCCTTATACTTTTCTACCTGCTTTTTTATAAAACTTCAGACAAAGAAATAATTCTAGCATTAGTAAATGCAAGTTTCATCCTTTTAATAATCAACTTTGCAAGGCGAATAAATTCAGTGAAGTCTAATGAAAAATTATTATTTACTAATGAAATCATTAACAATACAAGTTCATTAATTATCGTAACAAATAAAAACGGAAGCCTTATTTATTGTAACGATACAATTGAGAAAATTTTAGGATATACTCCTAATGAAGTTCTAGGAATGGAATTTTGGAAACTTACACAAGACAAAGAATTTAAAGAAATAGATTATAACAAAATTTTAAAACCTAATACAGTTTATACAAGGATTTTAAAAACAAAAAAAGGCGATTACAAAACCATTCAATGGTCTGATTTCAAATACACAAACAATTTATTTGTTTCGAACGGACAGGACGTAACTCATTTAATAAGTTTAGAAAAAAAATACAGCTCATTAGTACAAACTGCTAGGGATATTATTTATGAAATTGACAATAAAGGATATATAACATATGCAAATAATTTTACAGTTGAGCATTTAGGTTATGCCTTTGAAGAAATTTTAGGCAGCCATTTTTCATTTTTAATAAAGAAAGATTCAATTCCTAGGGTTCTTGAGTTTTACAAAGACATAAATGAAGACTCGCTAGGCTTTGACGTCTTAGAATTTCCAATTCTCAAAAAAAATGGTGAAGAAATATGGGTATCGCAGAAAGTGACCATAAAAAGAAGTGAAGAAAATAAAATAATAGGATTTTCATCAATTGTAAGAGACATAACTCAGACAAAGAAGATTGAAAATGAAGAACATGAAAAAATTGAACGTGCTACTTACTTAAATTCAATATCAAACAGGCTTTCAACTCTTAATTTTTTAAAATTTAAAAACTTAGAGTCTCTTATTCAACATATTACTAAAGAAGCTGCAATAGGTTTAAACATTAATAGAGTTAGTTTTTGGGAAAATAAGAACACTCATATTAAATTATTCAATGGTTATATATTGAATGAAGACAAGAATTATTCAGGTTCAATATTAAATAATGAGGACTATCCAATTTACATTGAAAACCTTCAAAACGAGCCAATAATTATTGCAACAGACGCAATAAATAGCGATATTTTCATTGAACTTAAAGGAAACTATTTTAAACAATTTAATATTAAATCTTTAATAGACATTCCCATTCATAGTTCAGGAAAACTAATAGGAGTTTGTTGCTATGAAGCAACTGAAACTATAAAAGAATGGACAAATGAAGATATTAATTTTGCAAGAACAGTAACAGAAATAATTGCTCTAGCAATCGAAACAATTAAAAGAAAGGAAGCAGAAGATCAAATTATATATAAAAATAAAATCTTAACTGCAATTACAAAAGCAACATCTAATTTAATTGGTAAAAAAGACGCAAATCAAATTTTCGATAAGTCCCTTAGTCTAATTGCAAGGACCGTAAAAGCAAATAGGTTTTACTTTTTTGAAAACAATATTTCAACTAATTTAATAAGTCAAAAATTTGAATGGACATCTAATGCTGACTTAATTGAACTAAACAACCCTGAACTTCGCGATATATCACACGATACTTATCCTGAGTTTATGGACAAGCTTTTAAATAAAAAAGTGTATAAAAAAATTGTTGCAGAAATTTCTGAAACAGATTTAAAAAATATTTTAGAACAACAAGGAATAAAATCAATTTTAATAATCCCATTATTTTATCAAGAATTATTTTTAGGTTTTATTGGTTTTGATGATTGCGAAAATGAAAGAGATTGGGGAGATGAAGAAATCAACATTTTAAAAACCTTAGCAAACAATATTTCAACCACTTTAATTCGTTTGAAAAACGAAAAAGCAATGGAAGAAAGCGAAGAAAAATTTAAATTACTTGCAAATAATATCCCAGCCGCTGTTTACCTAGTGAAATTTGATGAAGAAAGATCTAAAGTTTATTTAAATGATGAAATTGAAAAATTAACAGGCTATTCTAAATCTGATTTTTTTGAAAATAAAATCAGGCTTTACGACCTATATCATCCAGAAGATAAACAAAAAGCTTTAATTGAAATTTCTAATGCAGTAAAAAACAAAGAAGCGTTTGTAATAACTTCTAGGTTAATACGAAAAGACAAAACTACTGTTTGGGTAGAAGAGCACGGTGAAGCAATTTTAATTGATGGAAACATCGAATACATTGAAGGGGTTATATTTGACATAACTGAACGTAAACAAACTGAAAAAGTGATTTTAGAAAAAGAGTTAGCTGAAACTTCTAATAAAGCAAAAAGCGAATTCTTAGCTAATATGAGTCACGAAATAAGAACTCCATTAAATGGAATTATTGGTTTTAGTAAATTATTATTAAACACCCCTGTAGACGAAATTCAAAAACAATATTTAGAAACTGTAAATCAATCAGCTCAAACTCTTTTAAGTGTTGTAAACGACATCTTGGACATCTCTAAAATTGAAGCAGGTAAACTTATATTAGAGCATTCAAAAACAAATTTAAACTTCATTATTAATGATTCCATTGATATGATGAAGTATACAGCGCATCAAAAAAACCTGGAATTAATTGTTAGCATTGATAATGAAGTAGATTGTGCTATATGGACAGATGAAATCCGTTTAAAACAAATTCTTCAAAATTTATTAAACAATGCAATAAAATTCACTCTAAAAGGAGAAATAGAAATTAAGGTGGTTTCTAAAAAAATAACAGAGACAGCCTCAAAATACTTATTCAGCATACGGGATACAGGAATAGGGATTAAAGAAGAAAATAAGGAATTAATATTAGAGGCTTTTTCACAAGAAGACACTTCAACTACTAGAAAGTTTGGAGGCACAGGCTTAGGCCTTTCTATAACAAATAGTTTGTTAAAAATGATGAATAGCAAACTTGTAATAAATAGCGAAATAGGAAAAGGAAGTACTTTTAGTTTTGAAATTATTTTAAAAAGTGAACCTTGCTACAAACATTTTGAAATACTAAATAATAATTTCAAAAAAGCAATAATTATAGAAGACAATAAGCTTGTTGGAAACGCTATAGTAAATATGCTGAAAAACTTCAATATAGAATGCACTCATGAAATGGAATACAAAAAAAGCTTTGTAGACGAAAAATCTAAGTCTGATTTAATTTTAGTAGATTATGAATTCCTATCAAAAGAAGAATTCAACAATGTTATTCTTTCTGCAAAATTAAACACAAAATCGACCTATCTAATCATGCAAAAATCAACAACTAATATAACCTATTTAAATGGTGATAAAAACATATATTCTTTAATAAAACCAGTTAAAGCAGTAGTGCTACAAAACATTTTAAATAAAATAAATAATCCTGATTCCAAATTACAACACGAAGCAAAAGAACAACAAAATTTAAACAAGTCAACCGCAAAAATTCTTATAGTAGAAGACAATAAGATAAATATGCTGCTTACTAAAACTTTAATTTCAAAAAGTTTTCCAAACGTGAAAATTCTAGAAGCTATAAATGGCCTTGAAGCAGTAGAAATGACAAAAGAATCAAACCCTGAAATAATCTTAATGGATATTCAAATGCCTATAATGAATGGCTATGACGCAACAAAAGAAATTAAAAAAGCAAATCCATCAACAGTTATAATTGCATTAACTGCTGGAGTTATTTCAGACGAAAGAGAAAAAAGCATGGACATAGGTATGAATGATTTTATTATAAAACCTATTGATAAAACTCTATTTGAAAATACTTTATTAAAATGGATAAATACACTTAAAAAATAATCCATTTCATATCTTTGCATTCAATTACAAATAATCATGATCCAAAATATAAAAGGCTTTTCTAAGCTTTCCAAAGAAGAAAAAATCGAATGGATTTCAAAAACCTATTTCAGTAATCCCACCGAAGCAACAAAAACCGTTAAACAATATTGGAATTCAAATGAAGATTTACAAAAGCTACATGATGAATTCATTGAAAATACGTTAACCAACTTTTATTTACCTTATGGAGTTGCTCCAAATTTTGTCATCAACGGAAAAAATTACACCATTCCTATGGCAATTGAAGAAAGCTCAGTTGTTGCAGCAGCTTCAAAAGCAGCCAAATTTTGGGGAGAAAGAGGTGGATTTAAAGCAACGGTAATCAATACAGAGAAAATTGGTCAAGTGCATTTTTTATTCAAAGGTAATTTTGAAAAATTAGAAACCTTTTTTAAAGAAATAAAACCAAAGTTCTTTTCAGATACTGAAAACTTCACTAAAAACATGCAAAAACGTGGCGGTGGAATTTTAGATATTGAATTAAAAGATAAAACTTCAGCACTTGAAAATTACTTCCAGCTTCACGCTACTTTTAACACAAAAGACAGTATGGGAGCCAATTTCATTAATACCTGTTTGGAGCAATTTGCTAAAACATTAGAAAATGAAGCCAACGCATATGCAGGTTTCAATGAGGAAGAAAAAAACATTCAGGTCGTAATGAGTATTTTGAGCAATTATGTACCAAACTGTATTGTAAGAGCAGAGGTTTCTTGCCCTGTAGACCAATTAAGTGATGATGCTTCAATTGACTCAAGAGAATTTGCCGAAAAATTCGTTAACGCCATTAAAATTGCTGAAATAGAACCATACAGAGCCGTAACGCACAACAAAGGAATCATGAACGGAATAGACGCCGTTATTGTGGCAACCGGAAATGATTTTAGAGCTGTTGCAGCCGGAGTTCATGCATATGCAAGTAGAAACGGAAGTTATTCAAGTTTATCGCATGCTAAAATAGAAAACGATATTTTTACTTTTTGGATAGACGTTCCATTAGCAATAGGAACCATAGGCGGATTAACCACTTTGCATCCATTAGTTAAATTTTCTTTAGAAATGTTAGGCAAACCAAGTGCAGAAGAGTTAATGCAAATTGTTGCCGTTACAGGTTTAGCACAAAACTTCGCTGCTGTTCGTTCTTTAACAACAACAGGAATTCAGCAAGGACATATGAAAATGCACATCATGAACATTTTAAACCAACATGGGGCTTCAAAAGAAGAAAAAATAAAAGTATTAGACTATTTTAAAGACAATACTATTTCTCATAGTCTAGTGGTTGATTATTTAGAACAATTAAGAAAGTAATAAGAAGCTATTCCCGCTTTTCGCTATATCTGTCATTGCGAGGTACGAAGCAATCTCATCAAAACCAAGCAATGACAGGATGCCGCTACAATCGGGGCTAAAAACATAAAAATTGAAACAAACCTATTACAGCAACGGAAAATTATTACTCACTGGAGAATATGTTGTCCTTGATGGTGCAAAAGCACTAGCAGTTCCTACAAAATTTGGTCAAAATTTAAGTATTGAATCAGGAGAAAATAACCTAATTCAATGGAAAAGTTTTGATTCCGATAATACAGTATGGTTTGAAGACAGTATTCGTTTTGACGAAATTATTTCTAAAGCGGAATGTGAAAATTTTTCCGATGTAAAAACAAAACTAATTGCTATTTTACATCAAGCTAACATTCAAAATCCTACATTCATTTCAGAGTCTAAAGGTTATATAATCGAAACCAAACTTACCTTTCCGCGGCTTTGGGGCTTAGGAACATCTTCTACGCTATTGAACAACATTGCACAATGGCTAAACATTGATGCTTTTGAATTATTACAAAAAAGCTTTGGCGGAAGCGGTTATGATATTGCTTGTGCGCAAACCAACGAACCTATAATTTACACTTTAAAGAACGACAAACCTCATTTCGAGACTGTTCCATTCAATCCTGCTTTCAAAAAAAACATACATTTCGTTTACCTGAACAAAAAACAAAGCAGCAGCAACGCTATCAGTAATTACATTAGCAGACGACATAAAGTAGATAAAATAATTGCTAAGATAAATGCAATAACCGAAGAAGCCTTACTTGTAAATGAAGGAAGGGATTTTGCACTACTTATGGAAAAACACCAAGCCATAATGAGCGATGTTCTTGAAACACAAACCGTAAAAGAATTACTTTTTCACGATTTTAAAGGAGTGGTAAAAAGTCTTGGCGCTTGGGGTGGCGATTTTGTAATGGTACTTTCTAAAAACGATCCTACTGATTATTTTAGAGCAAAAGGCTACACTACGATTTTAACTTATGAGGAGATGGTGTTGTAAAGAACATCAAATCTTTTTTGAATTTTGCAATATCTTTAAAACAATAAAAGAAATATATAGAAGAAATGCAAGTCCTACAAATGCTATAGCTATTTTACTATCTACAAACTCTTTTTTCTTTTTAAATTCTTTAACAAAAGACTTATACTTAGCTTTATATAAAAAAATATAATAATAAAATCCCATAATAGTTGATAATACAAATATTAAAATTTCTGGCTTCAATTCAAAATTCAAAGGATTAAAAAGAACGCTCATAAAAAACAACAAATCAAACAAATATAGTAATGTAACTCCTCCTAATATGAGGATTGTCGAAAATGGCGCAATATCTTCGTTTCCTACTTTTATTTGAAACAAATAAAACTTACAAAATAGTGTTTTTAATAATTTCATAAACAAATAGTATCTTACTATAGCTTGGGTTCGCTATCGGGTTATTTAGGGTCTATATTCAACTATTGAAAGTAAATAAATTATTGGACTTACTAATGATAATATAAGATATATTGATATGATTTTTTTATTATAAGACTCTTTGTTTTCTTCTATCATTTTCTTATATTTTTCATTATATAGAACATTATAATAGTTAAACATGTATAATGGAATTATTAGATATAATAAAATATTAAATAAAAAATTATATGCACCATTTTCAACAATTCTAATTTCTAATGAATAAAAAAAAGTTGAAAAAAATTTCTCATTTATAAACAACCCTAATAACATAAAATTAAAAGTCATAGATATTGTTGGATAAAAAATACAAGTGAATTTCCACATATCTCTTAACGCACTACTTCTTTTAGCAGTATAAATTGAACTTACAAAAATTTTATTATATATATTCATAAACAAATAGTATCTTATTATAGCTTGGGTTCATCGTTAATTTAAAAACAAAAAACCCGAATATTTCTATTCGGGTTTATAAAGTGGTACCTCCAGGGATCGAACCAGGGACACATGGATTTTCAGTCCATTGCTCTACCATCTGAGCTAAGGTACCTTCCTTATTGAGAGTGCAAATATAGAACCATTTTTATA
Organism: Flavobacterium sp.; assembly: GCF_034111225.1. GTDB lineage: Bacteria > Bacteroidota > Bacteroidia > Flavobacteriales > Flavobacteriaceae > Flavobacterium. Next base: position 84,581 of record NZ_JAWUXR010000013.1, read on the forward strand.
TTATCCAAAACAATTTTTAAAAAAAATCAATTTGTATATTTGCTTTTCAAATTACAAGATTATGCTATTAGCAATCGATATAGGGAATTCATATATTAAATGTGCTGTTTTTGAACAAAATACACTTTTAAGCAAGTTCGTTTTCAAACAAGAAGAAGCGGAAATAAATTTTGAATTAATTTTTAAAAAATATCAAAAAATATCAAAAGGAGTCATTTCATCAGTGGCAAATCTTGATGAAAGTACTTTTTCTTATCTAAAAGAGAATATTGACTTGCTTGAAATTTCAAATAAAACTTCTTTTCCTTTCTCAAACAATTATAAAACAAAAGAAACGTTAGGAATTGACAGGTTGGTTTTAAGTGCTGGTGCAGTTTTAGGTTTTAAAAATCAAAACCGACTTATAATCGACGCTGGGACATGTATTACATATGACTATGTAGATTCAAAAAACGTTTACCAAGGCGGAGCAATTTCACCAGGGTTATCGCTTAGGTATAAGAGTTTGAATAATTATACGGCAAAATTACCGTTATTAGAGAATAAAAAAATTGATTTTTTAATTGGAAAAAGCACTTCTGAATCTATTTATTCAGGTGTAATTAACGGTGTAATTAATGAAATTAATGGCTTTATAACACAATATAGGGAACTAGATAAAGATTTAACAATAATTTTAACAGGAGGAGACGCAGTTTTTTTGGCTAAAAGTATAAAAAACACCATATTTGCGGATTCAAATTTCTTATTAGAAAGTTTGAACAATTTATACACCTATTGTAAAAATAAAAATGACTAAAAAAATAATCGTTATTATCGGCTTATTAACTTCGTTCATAGGCTTCACACAAGAAAACACTTCTTCACCTTATTCATTTTACGGTCTTGGAGATATAAAGTTTAGAGGAACAGAAGATGCGAGAGCTATGGGTGGTTTAAGCTTTGCTGGAGACAGTATAAGTTTAAATCTATTAAATCCAGCATCTTATTCTAGTTTAAAGTTAACTAGTTTTGGAGTAGGTAGTACGTCAAACTTTAATAAAATCAGCAATTCTGAAGCTTCAGAAAAAGCAAAAAGAACAACTCTTGATTATATTGCAATTGGGGTTCCGGTAGGTAAATTCGGAGCTGCTTTTGGACTAATGCCATATAGTGCAGTAGGTTATAAAATAGAGAACACATATACTGATTTAAATAGCCTTGAAAGAAACGAACGATTTACAGGAATTGGTAACATAAATAGAGTATTCATAGGTACTGGATATGAATTCAACAAAAACTTCAGCATTGGTGCTGACATTCAATACAACTTTGGAACAATTGAGAATGAAGCTGTAGAATTTGTTTCAGATGCTATATTTGAAGATAACATTCAACTTGGCTCTAGAGAAAGAAACACTTCAAACATTAGTGGCTTGTCAGCTAATCTAGGTTTACTGTATAATAAAAAATTAAACGAAAAAATAAATCTTTATTCTAGTTTAACGTATAGTCCTGAATCAAAATTAAATTCAACTAACACAAGAAACATAGCGACTGCAACTTACAATCCTATTACAGGTACTGAGTTTGTAAATGACTCTAGAGACATTGAAGTTGCAAATACTAAATTAGTTATTCCTTCTAAATTATCATTAGGTGCTGGAATTGGAGAAACAAACAAATGGTTAATTGGTACAGAAGTAACTTTTCAAAGCAGCAGCAATCAAAACAATAGATTTGATGATGTTACCGCTGCTAGTTTCGAGAATTCTCAAAAATACACTGTAGGAGGATACTACATCCCTAAATATGATTCATTTTCAAACTATTTAAACAAAATAGTTTATAGAGCTGGATTTAGGTATGAAAAAACAGGTTTAGTAATAAACAATCAAAGTATAAATGATTATGGCATGAATTTTGGAGTAGGATTACCAGTAACATACTCTAAAATTAATATTGGTGTTGAATTTGGTAAAAGAGGTACAACAACAAACGGATTAATTGAAGAGAATTACTTTAACTTAAGTATAGGCCTTTCACTAAGTGATAAATGGTTTAGAAAAAGAAAAATTGATTAATAAATTTTGAACTGATAAAAAATGAAAACTAAATTAACATTATTATTTGCAATAGCTACAGGTTTTTTTGCTCAAGCTCAAAGTCCAGAAGCATGTACAGAAACATTAAGTTTAATGGCATCTTCTGCTAAAGCAAAAGACCCATCAGCTTACGAATACTTAACAACTTTGAGAAAAGATTGTCCTTCATTTCACAATGGAATATACACTTATGGAGAATTTGTTATCAATCAAGCTATAGACAAAGCAACAACTCCTGCTGATAAAGAAAAATATGTTCGTGATTTATTAAAATTATATGATGAGCATGATAAAAACTTTCCTAATAATGGAGCAGGAAATCAAATGAAAAAAGCAATGACTTTGTTTGAAAATAATATTGGAACAAAAGCCGAAGCATACCAATTATTAGAAAACGCTTTCAAAACTGATAAAACAAATTTTGATTCTCCAAAAGCCTTATATACTTATTTCGAATTATTCGTTAATGATTATGAAGCAGCTAATAAAGGGATTACTTTGCAACAAGTTTTTGACAAGTACGATGATATTTCTGAAAAATTAACAGAAGAAGAAAAAGAATTATCTGAAGCTAAAGATCTTCTTTTGGCTAAAGAAGATGCTGGAGAAACGTTAAGTAGCAGAGAAGAAAGATCTAAAAATAAATACGAAATTAATCTAGAAGCTTTTTCAACAGTTATAGGTAGCATGGATTCTAAAATTGTAGAATTATCTACTTGCGAAAAACTAATTCCTTTTTACCAAAAAGGATTTGAAGAAAATAAAAACAATGAAGTTTGGCTTAAAAGAGCTGCTGACAGATTAGAAGCAAAAGAATGTGATGGAGACCCACTTTTCTCTAAAATATCTGAAGCATTATACAGGTTAAATCCAAGTGCAGACGCAGCATACAAATTAGGTATTGTAGAATTACAAAGAAAAAACACTTCTAAAGCTTTAGATTATTTTAACAAAGCTGCAGACATGTTTACAGATAATTCTAAGAAAGCATTTGTATACTATCGTATGGCTACAATGTATAGTAAATCTAACAAATCTCAATCTAGAGCATACGCAAGAAAAGCTTTAGCTGTTAAGCCTTCATATGGTAAAGCATATTTATTAATTGCTCAATTATACGGAAGTAGCATTAACGATTGTGGAAACAATCCTTTTGACAAAAGAGCTATGTATTGGCTAGCTGCTCAATATGCAGACAAAGCAGGAAACGTAGATACTTCATTAAAAGGAGCTGCTTCAAAAATGGCAGGAAGCTATAGAGCCGCAGCACCATCAAGAACTGATATTTTCGAATCTGGTAAAGCGGGAGAAAGAATCTCATTTAATTGCTGGGTTGGAGAAAGCATAACAGTACCAAAACTATAAATGAGGAAATTATTGAATAACATATTTAAACACATAGTCACGATATCAATCGTGACTATGTGTTTTTCTTGTGAAACCAATTTAAAAGAAGTACAAAAATTCAATCAATCATCATTTGTTCCTTCTGGAGAAGCAGACTCTATCAACTTAAAATATACCGATTCAGGAAAAATAAAATCTATTTTAAAAAGTCCTAAAATGTTGGATTACGGCAACATTAAAAACGCTTTTACTGAATTTCCAAATGGAATTTCTGTCACTATGTTTGACGACAATGGAAACACAACTACAATTGTAGCTAATTATGCCATATCATATAAAAAAACAGATATAATAGACTTACAAGGCAATGTAGTTATCAATTCTCATGACGGCAAAAAACTAGAAACAGATCAACTTTATTTTGACCAAAAAAACGAATGGTTTTTTACTGAAAAAACATTCAAATACACTGATGAATCTGGAGGATATTTACAAGGCCCTGGAGTAGATTTCAGTAAAGACTTCAAAATCTTTAATATGCAGAAAAGTAGCGGAGAGGTTAACAACTTAAATTAACCCAAATATTCGTTATATTTTTATTTTCATTACTTTTGTTAAAACAATAAACATGACATATCTTAAAATTATTCAATACGTGTATTTAGCATTTGGTTTTATATTCCTTTATAAAGCTTACGACGAATATACAAATGGAGGAAATCCTATTATGTTTCTTGCAATAGGAGTTGTTGCTATAGCTATGTTTTTCTTTAGACGACATTTTCACAACAAACAACAAAATAGAGACAATAAGTAATGGAGATAGCTATTATTGTTATTTGCTTATTACTTTCCGCTTTTTTTTCAGGAATGGAAATAGCTTATATTTCTTCAAACAAAGTGTACTTATCAATTGAGAAAAAGCAAAATAATTTCAATTCAAAAATACTTTTAAAACTTACCGAAAAACCATCACAATTTATAACCTCAATGTTAATTGGGAACAATGTTGTTCTTGTTATTTATGGTATATACTCTGGCGAACTATTAATGAATTGGATTGAATTATTAAGCTATACCTTTTCTCCATTTGTTAGTTTACTTCTTCAAACTATTTTATCTACAATCGTTATTTTAATGACTGCAGAATTTTTACCTAAAGTATTTTTTCAAATTTATGCCAATTCATTTATAAAACTATTTGCTGTTCCTGCATATATGTTTTACGTCTCGTTTTTTTGGGTAACAAAATTTGTGTTATGGATATCTGATTTTATTTTAAAGAAATTTTTCAAAACAGAAGGCGACCAAATACAAGCTTATTTTAGCAAAGTAGAACTAGGTAATTATATTAACGAACAAATGAATAGTGTTTCTGAAGACGATGAAATTGATTCAGAAATACAAATGTTTCAAAATGCTCTTGAATTTTCAGAATTAAAAGCAAGAGACATCATGACACCTAGAACTGAAATCTCAGCTGTAGATGTTCTTGACCCTGTAAATGAGCTTAAAGAATTATTTGTTAAAACAGGCTATTCAAAAATTTTAGTTTATCAAAACTCTGTAGATGATATTTTGGGCTATGTTCATTCATTTGAATTGTTCAAAAAGCCAAAAACAATAAAATCGGTAATGATTTCAATTGAATTTGTTCCAGAAACCATTCTTATAAAAGACTTACTAGACATTTTAACCAAAAAAAGGAAAAGTGTTGCTGTAATCTTAGATGAATATGGTGGAACATCTGGCATTATAACAGTTGAAGATATTATTGAAGAGCTTTTTGGGGAAATTGAAGATGAACATGATTTAGAAGAAGAATTAATCGATGAAATAATTGAAGAAAATGTTTATTTATTCTCTGGAAGATTAGATGTTGAATATATTAATCAAAAATATAATTTAAATATTCCTGAGTCAGATTCATACATAACTCTAGGTGGTTTTATAGTAAACAATACAAAAGAGATTCCTCAAAATAAAGAAAAAATTAAGATTGACAATTTTGAAATAATCATACATTCTGCCTCAAATAAAAAGATAGAGTTAGTTAGACTTTCAATATTAGACGAGAAACAATAAAAAACTTTAAAAAAATAACTGAAAATATAATTTTACTATTTTATAATTGAATAGATAATTGTATTTTCGCCTTCTATATTAAATAAATAAAAAATAAAAATGGCAGTATTATCTAAAATTAGACAACGTTCATTCTTTCTAATTGTAATCATTGCATTAGCATTGTTTTCATTTGTATTAGCAGATGTAATTAAAGGCGGTGGATTTAGCGGTGGATCAAATGATGTTGGATCTGTAAACGGTGAAGAAATAGCGGCGCAAGGTTTCATGCAAAAAGTTGCACAGGCTGAAAAGCAAGGGCAAAGCACAACCAATACTCAAGCTGTTAATAGCGTTTGGGAACAAGAAGTAAGAAGCATATTGCTAAACGAGGAATTTGAAAAACTTGGAATAAGAATTGGTAATGAACAACTAATTAATATTATCAAAACTGACCCAAATATTGCTCAAAACCCACAATTTGTAAATGAAGCTGGACAATTTGATGAAAATAAATTTAAAGAATTTGTTAAGTCAAAAAGAAATGATCCAAATCCAGAAACTTGGAATCAGTGGAAAAACTACGAAAATAGTGTTGAAAAATATGCAAAAGAGTTAATGTACAACAACATGATAAAAGGTGGTATGTATGTAACTAAAGCAGAAGGAAAATTTAAACATGAAATTGACAACAATAAAGTTGATTTTGATTTTGTTACTCTTCCTTATACAAATATTAACGATGATGAAGTAAAAGTTTCAGATGATGAAATCATGGCTTACATTAAAAAGTATCCAAAAAAATATAAATCAGACAACACGGTTAATATTGATTATGTTTTGTTTGAAAACAAACCTTCAAAAGAAGATGAAGATGCAATGATCGTTACCGTAAACAATGCATTATACGGAAAAATCGAATACAATGAATCTACTGGTAAAAACGACACTTTAGCAGGATTAAAAACTGTTGCTAACATAGGTGAGTTTGTAAATGCAAATTCAGATATTAAATTCGACTCAACTTACTTAGCTAAAAAAGATTTACCTATAGATTTTCAAGAACAATTATTCAATTTAGGTAATGGAGAAGTTTTTGGACCTTATGTATTTAATGGTCACCAATGTTTATCTAGAATGATTGGACGTAAACCAAATGCAAGTGCTAAAGCAAGTCATATTTTAATTTCTTATTCGGGTGCACCTCAGTCTACTGCAACAAGAACTAAAGATGAAGCTAAAACTCTTGCTAATGATTTATTAGCTCAAGCTAAAGCTAATCCTTCTAACTTTGCTGCATTGGCTTTAACTAATTCAGAAGATCCAGGTTCTAAGAACAATGGTGGTGAATATGACAATATTACTCCAGGGCAAATGGTTCCAACTTTTAATGATTTTATTTTCAATAATTCAATTGGTTCAATTGGACTTGTGGAAACAGATTTTGGATTTCACGTAATTAAAGTCTCAGACAAATACAATGCTGTTTTATTAGGAACGATTGCTCAAAAAATTGAGCCTTCAGAAACAACAATTGACCAAATATACACTGAAGCTAGTAAATTTGAAGCAGATGCTAATGAAAAAGGTTTTGAGTCTGTTGCAGAAAAAAACAAAGCTACTGTAGTTCCATCAACTAACATCAAAGGGTATGATGAATATATTCAAGGTCTTGGTGTTCAAAGAGAAATTATCAGATGGGCTCATAATTCTGAAAATGCTACTGGTTCTATAAAAAGATTTGATGTCCCACAAGGATATGTAATTGCAAAATTAAAATCTAAAAATGAAACTGGTTTAATTTCAGTAGAAATGGCTAAAGATGTAGTTTCTCCAATTTTAAGAAACGAGAAAAAAGCTGAATTAATAAGAAAGAAAATGTCTGGAACTACTTTAGAAGCAGTATCGCAATCTTCTAAAGCTACTATTTCAAACGCTACTGCAGTTGCAGTTGGAAGCCCTGTTCTTCCTAATATTGGAACTGAGCCAAAAATTATTGGTGCAGCATTTAGCTTAAAGCCTAATACAACTTCTAAACTTATTGATGGAAATAGTGGAGTTTATATGATTAGAACTAAATCTATAACTAAAGCGCCAGAAGCTGCTAATTACAATTCTTTTATCTCTCAAGAGAAAACACAACAATCATCTTCTGCTCAAACAAGAGCTTACCAAGCTATAAAAGACAAAGCAGATATTAAAGATAATAGAGCTAAATTTTAATTGAGTTCTAAATAAATAAAAAAGCCTTGCAATTGCAAGGCTTTTTTATTTATTTAGAAATTAAAATACTAACCGCATTACCTCCAAAACCAACAGCATTAATTAAAACCTTATTAATTTTTGAAGCTTTAGATTTATTATTCGTAAAAGGAACGTCTATAAATTGTTGCTTCTGCAACATAAGAATTGCTAATTCTAAACTCAACATTCCGGATGTTGCAAATGTGTGACCAACTTTCCATTTATTAGAAGTCAACTGAGGTATTTTTGAACCAAAAACCTTTTCAATTGCTCTATATTCTGATAAATCTCCTTTTATTGTTCCAGGAGCATGCATTACAATTACATCAATTTCATCTAACGAAGTATGCTCTAAAGCCATTCGCATAGATTTTTGAAAACAATCTGCTTCTGTAGATATTGAAATATTATGCTCTAAAATTTCAGTAGCATAACCAATTCCTTCAATTATCGCTAAAGCATTTTCATTTATTCCATTTTCTAAACAAACAACACCTGCTGCCTCACCAATAACCATTGTATTCTCTTTTTTCTCAATGTCTAAAGCCAAACATGGATACTCAGAATTCATTATCCGTGAATAAATTTTAAGTGCTTTCATTTGAGCAATAGTAAATGGAGTTATAGGAGCTTCACTTCCACCAACCAAAAACTTATCAGCAAAACCTGCATTAATCCAAGCGATTCCATTTAAAATAGCATGAAAAGCAGTAGAACACGTAATAGAATGTGAAATTTCTGGACCAGTACTTCTTAAATCATTTGCCACCCAACTTGAAATATTTCCAAGAGTAGTGGTTGGAGAAGCCAATAAAGAAACCTTGTTAGTTCTTAAAAATTCTTCATGATAATCTTCGAATAGAGCTGTAGCTCCACGTGAAGAACCAATGTTGATCCCAAACACATCATTTTCAGTCCACCCAGCTATTTTAACGGCGTTTCTAGCAACTAAAATCGCATAGAGCACAGATTTGTCTAAAGATTTATATTTTGAATCTGAAGCTTTTAAAACCTCGATTTCGTTCAATATTTTTTTAGGCAACTTTGCTACATTTACAAGCTCGTTATTAATAGTTTCTTTCGAAATATAACTTGAATTATTCAAATAAGCATTCCATATTTCATCAGGTTGAGAACCTAACGCTGAAATACTTGATTGTGCTGTAATAGAAATCGATGTTTTCAAAAAAAAATTATTGGGAAAATGAATTATATCTGCAAAATTAAACTATTTCCAATGCTTCTTCAATAGTTTGGTATATTTTTTCCAAATGATCTTTTGAAATAATATAAGGTGGTAAAACATAAATAATATTTCCAACTGGGCGAAGAATTATCCCTTTTTCAATAAAGAAAGAATATAACTTGTTTCGCATTTCGCCGTAATAATCTTGTTTCCCTTCAACTTTTATTTCCAAAGCAATAATAACACCTAAAACTCTTGTGGTTTGAACTTTTGGATGATTTTTAATACGTTCTTCAAAAGCTAAGTGACTTAGATTAACTTTATTAATATTATTTTGAATTTCTTCAGTTTCTAATAGCTCAATACTCGCCAAAGCCGCAGCACAACCTGTCGGATTAGCCGTAAAAGTATGTCCGTGAAACAAAGCTTTACTTACATCATCATCATAAAAGCCATCGAAAATTTCTTGAGTAAAACTTGTAACAGCCATAGGAATTGTTCCTCCCGTAAGTGCTTTTGAAAGGCACATCATATCGGGTTGTTGACTCAAATAATCGCAAGCAAAGTTTTTACCCGTTTTACCAAAACCAGTCATTACTTCATCGGCTATTGTAAATACATTTGCCTTTTTAGCTATTGCAATCAACTCATCTAAAGCTGAAGACGAATACATAACCATTCCAGCCGCACCTTGAACTAGTGGTTCAAATATAAAAGCAGCGAATTCATTCGTTTCAACTAATTTTTTTAAAGTTGCTGCACTCTTTAATTCATTACCTTTTGTTGGAACCGGAATACGAACTACTTCTAACATTGAACCTTTGAAAGCTTCGGTAAAAAATGAAATTCCACTTGTTGCCATTGCTCCAAATGTATCACCATGGAAAGCATCTTCAAAAGCAATAATTTTAGTACGCTTTTCACCTTTATTGTGAAAATATTGCAAGGAAACTTTTAAAGCTACTTCAACTGCAGACGAACCGTTATCGGAATAAAAAAACCGTTTTTGATTATTGGGTAATATTTGAGCTAATTTTTCAGAAAGTAAAATAGCAGGTTCATGTGTAAAACCTCCAAATAAAACATGTTCTAATTGTGTTAATTGCTTAAAAATAGCTTGAGCAATAAACACATTACTATGCCCAAATGGATTTACCCACCAACTTGCAATAGCATCAATATATTCTTTGCCAGAATCATCCCAAAGCAAAGCACCACTCCCTTTTACAATTACAGGATGATCAAATGCATTTTTGTGTTGTGTATAAGGGTGCCAGTTATAAAGTTTATCTTTTTCTGAAAGAGTCATTTGGGGTATAATTTTGATGGATTACAAAGATACATCAATTAGAAAAAAAGGAGTGTTAATGAATAAATAACTTACAAACTCTCTAATTCATCTTTAAATAAATCAGCATAATATTTAACTACATTTTGATCGAAATAGGGTTCATTTTCAATCCTCCCAATAAATTTACATTTCGACTTAGACAAAATAATTTCTTCAGTAGCTATATTTTCGTCACCATTAAATATAATTCCGGCAATATTAATATTTCTATTCTGCAACGCTTCTATGGTTAACAAAGTGTGATTGATACTCCCCAAATAATGACGAGAAACAACAATAACTTTATAATCAGGTTGAATTAAATCTACAATAGTATCTTTTTCATTTAAAGGGACAAACAAACCTCCTGCTCCTTCAATAACTAAGTTGTTCTTTGTATTAGGAGCTTTAATTTTTTTTACATCAATTACGACATTATCAATATCCGCAGCAAAATGAGGGCTTGCAGGTGTATTTAAAGCATAACTATTCTCATGGAAAATAGTTTTAGCATTAGAAATATATTTTTTAACCTTATGACTGTCCGAATTATTTAAATCACCTGCTTGTATAGGCTTCCAATAATCTGCTTCTAAAGCTTCTGTAATAATGGCTGACGCAATAGTTTTGCCAACATCTGTTCCAATTCCTGTAATAAAATACTTCATTATAATTTTGTTTTCTGTTCCAATTCATAATTACAATTTGCACATCTATATTTATACTTTGTATAAAAAGGCAATACAAAAAACATTAAAGCTAAAAGCATAGAAAAAAAAGATTTTGCATCGTCTATAACAGACAATAGTTGTAGCTTTTCTTGCTTACAGTTTGGGCATTTTAATAAATTACCCTTATTATCCAAGGAAAATGCACTTATATTAGAAAGGACATGAACTGCTCTTTCAAAATCTTCCGTTCTAACATACATTTTAACTCCACCAATAGCGTTACTCACTAATGGATCTGTGTCAATAGTATTGTTATCACGTAAGAAAACTTCAATTTCCTCGGACTCTAATTTTCCCTTGAAAATAATTGCTTCAGAAGAATATTGATAAGTAGATACTAATTTAAATTTTTCATTTTCCATATTAAACAAAGGTATACAACAATTCTAAAACTCGCTTTATTTCATCTTTAGAATTGTAAGAATGCAAACAAAATCGCAATCTCTCTTGTCCTTCAGGAACAGTTGGTGATAAAATAGGTTTAACATCAAAACCATTATTTTGTAAACATTGAGCCGTTTCTTTTACTTTACTATTTCCAGAGATAACAATTGACTTTATACTTGAATTATTAGATATATAGCCAAGAATGTTAGAACAGTTTTTATCAAAATATTTAGAATTTTCTTTTAGCTTATTAATTCTATCTTGAGCTAAATTCAACTCTTGATAGGCAACCAATATTGTTGCAACAGCATGAGGCGGAAGAGCTGTCGTGTATATAAAACTCCTGCAAAAATTAATTAGATATTGTTTTAATTGAATACTTCCTAAAATTGCAGCACCATGACAACCTAAACCTTTTCCAAAAGTCATAACTCTTGCAAATATTTTATCTTGAAGTTGTAATTCCTGAACTAAACCTTCTCCATTATTACCTAAAACAGCTAATGCATGAGCTTCGTCAACAACTAATAATGCATTATGCTTTTCTGAAAGTGTTACTATATTTTCAAGATCTGGAGAATCACCATCCATAGAAAAAACACTTTCAGTAACTATGTAAATTTGGTTTCCTTCTAATTTAAATTTAAGAAGTAAAGTTTCTAAATCAGTAAGATCATTGTGTAAAAACTTATATGACTTAGCTAAGCTTAACTGAATCCCATCTCTAATTGATGCATGACAAAGTTCATCATATAAAATAATGTCATTGCGTTGTGGAACAGCGCTGAAAAAACCAACATTAGCATCGTAACCTGAATTAAACAATAAAGCACAATCTGACTGATGAAATTGGGCAATAAAACTTTCTGTTTCTTGAAATAACTCATGATTACCCGTAAGCAATCGAGAACCAGTTGCGCCGTTTTGAATTATTTTTTTATTTAATAAAAGTTGGTGGACTTTATTGAAAATTTCTTCATTTTTTGAAAACCCCAAATAATCATTTGTAGCAAAATCCATTAAATTTTGAGAAGTAGTTAAAGAACGTAAAGCATTATTTTCTTCACGAACGTATAGCTTATTTTGTAATGACTTTGGGAATTTCATATAACAAAAATAAGAAAACTTATTTGCAAGTAGAACAAAATAAATTATTTAAAAAAGACAATTTTTTATTGTTTATCAATAATTTTTATATATTTGTAAAATAATTTTAATTTTTATAGCAATGAAATCTAATTCTGATTTAATCTTTAAAATAATGAATATTGTTTTTTGGATAGTGTTTATTGGTCTTTGCATTAAAACTGGTGCAACTCTTTATTCTTTTTTAGTAAGCTATTTTTATAATCCTATTGCCGCAAATGATTTATATTTTGGATTGGATTTGTCTGAATTATTGGCTTATGATAAAATCCATTATTTAAATGTTGTTTCTATAACACTAGTTGCTTTAGTGTTAAAATCGTATTTGTCTTTTTTAGTATTGCAAATTTTTAGAAAATTAGATTTAGAAAACCCGTTTACTTTAGATATTTCAAAATTAATTACAAAAATTAGCTACTATTCTTTTATAATTGGTGTTTTATATAATCTTGGAAATTCTTACAAAAAATCCATACTAAAAGAATCTGTTTTCTTACCTCAATTAGATTGGAATAGTGATGAATTTTTATTTATTTCAGGAATTATTTTTGTGATTTCATTAGTATTTAAAAAAGGAATTGATTTACAAACTGAAAACGAATTAACAGTATAAATTATGAAAAAATTAAATTTATTAAAAGGGATTATTGATTTTGTTTGGTTACTTACTATTACATCAATACCTTTTATTATTCTATTTATAGGTTACATTGTCTTTTTTTCAGAAGAATTTTTTCCAATAAAAGTTAACGGAACTGAAATAACCGCCAACACAATTTCAACTAAAATATTATTATTTAGTTTGACAATAGCTTACATCTTACTTGTATATTGTATTTATTTATTTCGTAAAATATTACGTTTATTTCAACAGAGAAAAATATTTGACTTATTAGTAATCGGAAATTTTAATAAAATGGGCTACTTATTATTATTTGCTTCAATTATAGGTGGAGTTTCAAATTTTATAGTTCAATTTATGAAAAACAAAATAACATTAGAAATTAGCTTAAATCCTTACGTATTAATGTTTTGTATGGGATTATTTCTATTAGTATTAAGTGAAGTTTTTAAAATTGCGAAATCTCAAAAAGAAGAAAACGAATTAACAGTTTAAATTATGCCTATAATTGTAAATCTTGATGTTATGCTTGCCAAGCGAAAAATGAAAAGTAATGAATTGGCTGAAAAAATAGACATTACATTGGCCAATCTATCAATTTTAAAAACAGGAAAAGCCAAAGCTATACGGTTTTCAACTTTAGAAGCCATTTGTGAAGCATTGGAGTGTCAACCTGCTGACATATTGGAATACCAACAGAATTAAAAATAAAAAAAGCCCTGCTAATTGCAGGACTTTTTTTTATAAATCTTATACTTATTAATAAATAATTTTTTTCGTGATTTCTTGTCCGCTTGTTAATTTTACTTTTACGAACAGTGCTTGTGTAGACAACTGCAAACCTGAAACAACAAACAATTTTTGCCCCACTCTTTTATTCTGATACAATATTCTTCCTAGTAAATCAAACACTTCAATGCTTTCAATTTCCTCTGATGCATTTAATTGAATTCCATTTATATCCGAATAAACCACTAATGAACCGTCAAATACAAAATCCTCGTTACCTAGAACCCCGTTTTTATAAACCAATTCAAATCGATCTTCAAATGTTCCTTCTTGTGTTGAAAATGAATATTCAGACTGTTTAATATCGTGAATGATATTTGCATAGTTGTCTTTTATAAAAACATCTTGAGCTGTAAATAATCCATCAACAGTTTCCAATGAAATAGAATAATTTCCTTGTGTTAAAGCTTTTAAACCTAATATAACAACATCTTCATCATTAAACGGCAAAGCTTTACCTTGAATAACATAAGCTTCATCATTCAACAAATTGTAAATCATAGGCTTAGAATTGTCTAGTACTTTACCATCCATTCCGGAATCAACGCCATTAGTTGCTCCTTCAATATAACCTACTAATATCTGATTATATGATGTGTTTGAATCATTTAGATTTAACCAAATCCTATTTCTCTCAATTGAATCAGAGCTTTCAGAATTTCTATAAAATTGAGTACTTACAGAAGCATTTACTCTTTGAAGGTTATTAAAGTTTATTGTTGCAGGAGATGTAGCTTCTAAATAAAACCCTTGTCCTGTTTGAATAGTTCCATTTGGAATTTTTCCGCTGGCATAAGCAGCTACCCCACCTGCTCCAGATGTATAAGCTGCAAAATTGTTTTGAGGATATGAACCTCCACTTGCTGCGGTTGTATTTGTCCAAAAATACAATGTTTTTACACTTGGATTATCACTAATAAAAGTATTTGCACCTATAGGAGATGCATATGGATTACCTATTAAGTTATATCCTAAACCAATCGATTGACTGATTACCCCGTTAGCTGGAACTCCAGAAAACTGACCATTAAAAACTGTAGGACTAGTATAAGTATTGTCTGCACGAATCATATATCCTTTTCCTGATACAAAATTAGTTGTAGCATCTACAGATTGATATGCAGTAGGTGTTGTTGTTCCGGTATATAAATATTGATAAAAACGTGTAGCTATTGTATTTGGAGAGTACCCTTGTAATTGCTGACCAATTACTGGTGAAGACCATGCTGTATAATCTAACCTATTCATTGCTGTTGCAGCACGTTTTACAATAATATTTCCGCTATTTACAGCAGCATCATTTAATTGACGCAAAGCTGCATTATTTTCAATTGTTAACAATGAACCTGTATTAATTGTAATATTACCTCCTACAATAAAAGTATGTCCAGAATTAAAAGTCACTTGAGCATTATTACTAATTGTTGCCGTACAAGCTTCTAGGTTTCCAGAAGAAACATAGTTCCCTGTAAAGGTTGCATTTTTAGTAGAATTCGCAACCCCGTTAGACCATACTGATCCATTCCAAGTTGTAGATGAAGAACATTTTGGCGCAAATTTTAAATCATCGATAGCAATATCAGATTCAAAACCACTTCCTGTTATAGCTCTTATTCTTATTTTTATAGTTTCGCCTTGATATGCATATAATTGTGCAGTAGCAACATTCCAAACATTACCTGTATTTACAGTTAATGAAGGAATAAAATCTTCGTTCCAAGCACCGTTAACAAACACATCTAAATGCAAACTTCCCATAGTCGTTCCAAACATGTGATAAGCAAATTGAAAATCGTATTGTTCATCTAGAAAAATACATTGACTTTCTAAAATTGCAGTTTGAGCTGAACAACCAGAGGCTTCTACATACATATAGTTTCCTACTGAAGTTCCTGGATTATAATCAACCGATGGACCTGTATTAGCAGAAGGAGTTCCGTTTTCGTCTACTCTCCAATCAATATTATCTTGAGATCCATTTGTTAAATTTGACCATAAACCCCCAAGTGAACAAACAGTTGTACCACAATCACTAGCAGTGCCACATAATGCATAAGACTCAAAATTATCATTAAAAGCAGTTGCAACACTACCTCCACTAACTTGAATATAAGAAGGATTTGTTTTAATATCATTTCCAAAACCATTAGTTGCAGTTAATGCTATAGTATAATTTCCAGGTGCAGAAAATTGAACTTGAGGATTTTGTGATGATGCAGAAGTACTATTCACATAAACAAAAGTTGCAGGTGAAATTGACCAAGACCAAGATGTTGGTGTATAATCTGAGTTGTCTATTAATGTAAAAGTATTTCCTACACAGCCATTAGTTGTGTTAGCATAGAAGCAAGCTTTTGGCGCTAAGCTTCCTGGATCTTTCAAATCACCTTTCCACAAACCTTGTCCGTATGTACCAGCATAAAGACTGCTTTTACATTCTACATTATTATAATGAATTTCTAATTCTGTAATTTCAATATTTGTCAAACCAGTACTATAAGAAGACCAATCAGCCATCGTGTTATCTCTATAGTAAACCCCAACGTCCATACCTATATACATTGCTTTAATAGGACTGTCTTTATCTATAACTATAGTATTTAATGAAATGTTTGGTAAAGTTCCCGAAAAATCAGTCCAACTTACGCCACTATTTGTCGACTCGTATATGTCATTTCCTAACGCAATAAATAAATGAGTTGGATCAGTTGGATCAATTTCAATATCTTTCGGTGTTGAAGCAACTGGTAAATTAGCGTTTAAGTTTGCCCATGTAGGAGAACCCGCCAATGCATCATTTGTTCTATAAAATTTGTTAGTTCCATTTCTTGAAACATACATTACATTACTATTTGAAGGAGCTATTGCTAGGTCTACTATTGTGCTAGTTCCTCCAAAACTTGAAATTGAAGTCCATGTTGTTCCTGAACGTACCGCTGTATTTTTCCAAATATTAGCATAACCAGCAAACATAGTATTGGCATTATTTGGATCTAATTTATAAGGTGTTACCCACCCACCTTGCTCAGTAACTGAACCAGATATACCTGTAAAAGAACCCCCTCCATTTGTAGACCTACGGATATCCCCATAGTATAATGCTCCATACATATAGGTTTCGTTTGCAGGATCTATAATACATTCCATTCCATCTCCACCTATTTCCGTTATAAAGTTTGTTCCTCTACTAATAGAAGTTCCATTATCTTGATGTCCATTAATTACTAAATCAGAAACCGTTTGAGAAACGCCAATTTTATAAAGTTGAGCAATTGCTAAACCATTACTTAAGTCGCTCCAATTTACACCTCCATTAGAAGTAATATATAAACCTCCATCATTACCTGAATAAACAGCATTTGTGTAAGGAGAAAACTCTAATGCGTGTTGATCAGCATGTACACCATCTACACCTCCACTAGGCCCAACCCAATAAGACGCACAACTCATAGTTGACCCACCGTTTACAGACTTCCATATATTAACCCCTCCTGTATAAATAACGTCAGCATTTGCAGGGTCAGCAGCAATAACTAAATCATAAAATGATTGACTTGCAGTACCGGAGCCATTCGTCTCATAACCTAAAATATTTGGAGTTGTAGTTCTAGTTGAAAAACTAACACCACTATCAGTTGAGCGGTAAATTCCAACCAAACCTGAGCCACCACCTACTAAAGCATAAACCCAGTTTGGCTGATTTGGAGAAACAGCTAATGCCAAACGGTTACCTGTTGTTCCTAATCCAGATGTTATTTTAGTAAAATTTACACCTCCATTTGTAGAAAGATGAAATTCCCCTTTATTATAAGTCCCAACGTAAATAATATTTGAATTTGTTGGATGTAAAGCAATATCTTTTGGATTATCAGCAAGAAATGTTGAAAGAGACCAATTTACACCAGCATCAACTGTTCTGTAAATATAGCCATTACTACAAGCAGCATACATTTTATTTGGATTTAGAGGATCCATAACTATTTCATTGACCGTTCTATTACCCATACCTGAATTACGTAAAGCCCATGTTAAACCGCCATCAATACTCCTCCATACTCCATAACCAGGAGCATCCCCGGCATCTCTATCTCCAGTTCCGATATAAATAATATCTGGATTTGAAGGATTAATAACGATACTTGAAACACCAAGTCTTATTAACCCATTAGAATATTCTGTCCATGTTAAACCATTATCTATTGATTTCCAAAAACCTCCTGCAGGAGCACCAACATATATAACATTTGAATTTGTTGGATGGAACGTTATGCAATTTAACCTTCCACTTCCGTTTAATTGACCAGTACCATTACTTGGCGTTGGAGTTGGTCCTAATATTGTCCAATTTCCGGTTCCAGACGCATATTTAGAACTAGTTTGACGAGTTCTATATTGTTCAATTTCATTTAAAACACTTCCTTCACTTGGAAAAAATCCATTTTCATCAACTCTATTTTTCCAATAATATCTCCATCTTTCAAATTGCTTAATACCTAATCCCTTGGGAATAGTATTGGTATTAATCATGTTTTTATTTTTATAAATCTCAAAATCTCTTTCAATATCATAAAAATTTTCATTCTTATCTGACATTTTATTTTGCCATTGATTTTGGGAAAAACCAAGCATCGACATTAAAATAATAGCGACAAAAAGTAAATTTTTCTTCATAAGACATTAAATTATAGTAGGTTAATTTTCAAATATAAAAAAAGTCCTGCAATTGCAGAACTTTTTTTATATAAAAGTAAAATTTAAAGCAAATTAATCAGCTAAAACAATCACTTTATTTTCATTCATTTCAATAGTACCTGAGTTAATAGGTAACCAAAATGTTTGCTCATTAACTTTAGTATATTTAGAAACAAATTCTTTTTGAATTTTAATATTCTGAGCACTTATTTTAACATTCCCTTTAATCAATAACGACACAATAGATGCGTGATTATTTAATATTTGAAACTCACCATTAACACCAGGAACTGTTACCGAAGCAACTTCTCCTTTAAACAATGTAGCCTCTGGCGATACTATTTCTAAAATCATATTTATTGAATTATGAGTTGCTTTTTTAATAGTTACAACTATAAATTGATAATTATTATGCTTCTGCTAACATTTTTTCACCAGCTTCGATAGCTTCTTCAATAGAACCTTTAAGGTTAAATGCTGCTTCTGGTAAATGATCTAATTCACCATCCATAATCATATTAAATCCTTTGATAGTTTCTTTGATATCAACTAATACCCCAGGAATACCCGTAAACTGTTCTGCTACGTGGAATGGCTGAGATAAGAAACGTTGTACACGACGTGCTCTAGAAACTACTAATTTGTCTTCTTCAGATAATTCTTCCATACCTAAAATAGCAATAATATCTTGTAGCTCTTTGTAACGTTGTAAAATTTCTTTTACTTTTTGTGCACAATCATAATGTTCATTCCCTAAAATAAGAGGAGTTAAGATTCGAGAAGTAGAATCTAATGGATCTACCGCTGGATAAATACCTAACTCAGCAATTTTACGAGACAATACAGTAGTTGCGTCTAAGTGAGCAAATGTTGTTGCAGGTGCAGGGTCAGTTAAATCATCCGCAGGAACATAAACCGCTTGTACAGATGTAATAGATCCTGTTTTTGTAGAAGTAATACGCTCTTGCATTACACCCATTTCAGTAGCTAATGTTGGTTGGTAACCTACAGCAGAAGGCATACGCCCTAATAATGCAGACACCTCAGAACCAGCTTGTGTAAAACGGAAGATATTATCAACGAAGAAAAGAACATCTTTTCCTTGTCCATCTCCAGCTCCATCACGGAAATATTCAGCAATTGTTAAACCAGATAAGGCAACACGTGCACGCGCTCCAGGTGGCTCATTCATTTGTCCGAATACGAAAGTCGCTTTAGAATCTTTCATGATGTTTTTATCAACTTTTGACAAATCCCATCCTCCATCTTCCATAGAATGCATGAAATCGTCACCATATTTAATAATACCTGACTCTAACATCTCTCTTAAAAGGTCATTTCCTTCACGCGTTCTCTCTCCTACTCCTGCGAATACAGAAAGACCACCGTGACCTTTTGCTATATTGTTAATTAATTCTTGAATTAATACTGTTTTACCTACTCCAGCACCACCGAATAAACCAATTTTACCACCTTTTGCATATGGCTCAATTAAGTCAATTACTTTAATACCTGTAAATAAAACTTCTGTAGCTGTAGATAAATCTTCAAATCTTGGAGCAGGTCTGTGAATTGACAAACCATTTTTTCCGTCTTTAGGCAAATCACCTAAACCATCGATTGCATCTCCGATTACATTAAATAAACGCCCGAACACTTCAGGACCAATAGGCATTTGAATAGGCGCTCCAGTTGACAAAACATCTGTACCTCTAGCCAAACCATCTGTTGAATCCATAGATATTGTACGAACCGTATTTTCTCCAACATGAGACTGCACTTCAAGTACTAATAATGTACCGTCTTTTTTAGTGATCTCTAATGAATCATAAATTTTTGGAAGTTCGGCTCCTTCTTGGTTGAATACTACGTCAACAACTGGTCCGATAATCTTTGAAACTTTTCCTGTAACTTTAGACATTACTTATGTATTTATTTAATAGCTATTTAATGTTGAAAAAACATGTATTTTTCCGAGTGCAAAGATAGTTTTTTATAAAACAATTTTGCAATAATTTCTTTGAATTTTTTCTAATAAAAAAGCGAAATGTTCATATTTCGCTTTTTTATTCTTATTCTACAGTAACAGATTTAGCCAAATTTCGAGGCTGATCTACATTACACTCTCGCATAACTGCGATATGATATGATAATAATTGTAACGGAATTGTTGTAAGGAGTGGCGTCAAAGCTTCTGTTGCTTCCGGTATTTCAATCACATGATCAGCTAAAGCTCTTACCTGTGTATCACCTTTAGTAACTATTGCTATAATTTTACCGCTTCTTGATTTAATTTCTTGAATATTACTTACCACTTTATCATAATGCCCTTTATTAGGAGCAATAACGACTACTGGCATTGACTCATCAATTAAAGCAATAGGACCGTGCTTCATTTCAGCAGCTGGGTAACCCTCAGCATGAATATAAGAAATCTCTTTTAACTTTAAAGCTCCTTCTAATGCAACTGGGAAGTTATAACCTCTTCCTAAATAAAGACAATTTGGAGAATCTTTATAAATAGCCGCAATTTCTTTGGCAACTTCATTACATTTTAATGCTTCAGTAACTTTTTCCGGAATCATCTCTAACTCCAATAAATACCTTTGATAATCTGAATTCGACATTTTTCCATTAGCCTTTGCTAAACGCAAGGCCAATAAAGTTAAAACAGTTATTTGAGTAGTAAATGCTTTTGTAGAAGCAACGCCAATTTCTGGACCTGCATGCGTATATGCACCTGCATGAGTTTCTCTTGAAATTGATGAACCTACTACGTTACAAACACCAAAAACAAATGCTCCGTTTTCTTTTGCTAACTTAATTGCAGCCAAAGTATCTGCCGTTTCACCTGATTGTGAAATTGCAATCACAACATCATTTTTATTTATAATTGGGTTTCTATATCTAAATTCAGAAGCGTATTCAACTTCAACAGGGATTCTAGCAAATTCTTCAATAATATACTCTGCAACTAATCCAGCATGCCATGAAGTTCCACAAGCAATGATTATTATTCTATCGGCATTTAAAAATTTCTCAAGATTATCATCAACTCCAGCCATACGAATTATTCCTTTATTTACTAAAAGTCTACCTCTATATGTATCTTTAATTACGTTTGGCTGTTCATAGATTTCCTTCATCATGAAATGGTCATATCCACCTTTTTCAATCTGCTCAAGATTCATTTGCAATTCTTGAACATAAGGATCAACTAAAGCATCATCTTTTATTTTTCTAACCTTCATAGGTTTATGAAGCCTTATAATTGCCATTTCTTCATCTTCCAAATAAATAGCATTTGAAGTATATTCAATAAAAGGAGAAGCATCCGAAGCAATGAAAAATTCATCTTCACCTACTCCAATAGCCAAAGGACTACCTAATCTAGCCGCAATTATTTCATTTGGTTTATCAACATCAATAACAGCAATTGCATAAGCACCTACCACCTGATTTAGAGCAATCTGAACCGCCTTCCCTAAACCTATATTTTCTTTTTTCTTAACATCTTCAATAAGATTAATTAAAACCTCAGTGTCGGTATCAGATTTAAAAGTATATCCTCTTTTAATTAACTCTTTCTTAAGAGGTTCATAATTTTCAATAATTCCATTATGTACAATTACTAACTTACCAGAATTAGAAAAATGCGGATGAGAATTTACATCGTTTGGAACTCCATGAGTCGCCCAACGAGTATGTCCCATTCCAACTTTACCAAATTTTGTATTTTCTTTTTCACATATTAATTCAAGATCAGAAACTTTTCCTTTTGTTTTAGACATCTTCAATTTCTCTCCATCAAACAAAACTAATCCAGCACTATCATAACCTCTATATTCTAGGCGATGTAATCCTTTAATTATAACCGGGTAAGCGTCTCTATGACCAATATATCCAACAATTCCACACATAAATAATAAATTTAGTTTGTAGGTTCTGTATAATAAATTTGTAATTTCAATTTCATTGGAATTATATTTCCAGAAGAATCAGTATAAGTTGAAGTACTTGTTGAACCATGCAAAATGGTTCCTAAAGGACTCATAGCTGATGAAACAGGTAAAAATTCAACTTGAGAACCACCAATTGTTATTAAATTTCCTGGATTTATATAAGCATTTTGAGGCGAATTAATGTTTTCAGTTATAGAAACACCAATTCTTACATTTTGCCTATAATCTTCAATTTTACTGTTTACAAGTCTATTAATATATTCCGTTAATTTAACTTTATATCTAATTCCTTTTTCAGTTATTCCGTCTCGTTGAATAATACCACCAAACCCTCTTTTATTTCTTTTCACATCAGATGAGGTTGAGCCATCAGCATAATAATCAATTATAGGGTTATTATTTGTTGCGTCAAAAATATAAATTCTCTCAGGTTCAATTTGATTTGCTTTTCCCATACCAAAATCAGCAGATGTATCAATATAAAAAACAAGATTTGCTTCATTTATTAACCAATTATTTACCCTTAACTGATCTAATTCGTCAGGCACACCATTTGAACCGCTAACCATAACTCCATCTGCATTAATTTCGAAAACATCTGTATTTCCAAATAATTCAATAAAAGCAACTGAACCATCATTCCCTTTTAGATATAACCTTGAATCTCCTGTAGTCTCATTTGAAGCAGATAAACCAGCAGCATAATCAGCTTGTTTTGTATGCTCAATTAAACTTATTGAATTACTCGTTTTAAATGACGAAGCGTTATACCCCATCTGCAAACTGTAAACATATCTTGTTGGAGTACCGCCACTGAAAGTTGATTTGTATAAAATTTTAAATTCAGCTCTAGAAAAATCTAACATAGCCATTGAACCTCTTCCCGGTGAAGTTTCAGACACTTCAAACAACAAGCCTCTAAAAAAATCTTTAAAAGTACTGTTATTATACAAAACACCTGTGTCTGCTTGATCTAATATTTTTTGCTGAAAGAAACTGTTTTTCAAATCCAACCACATCCCTGGGGTCTTTCTTTCCTTTACGATTCTTAAAGAAGCATCATTTTGATCTAAGATTGCAACATTATTTTCGTCTAAATAAACTCCACTACCATTTGTTTTATATATAATAATTTCTTTATTACTAATAACAAAATTAGTATTTTGAGCAGTATTTGAACTGTTATTTAAAAGCTCAACACCTTTATAAGGGTCAATTTTAGATGACTTTTCATTTGAATAGTACTTTTGAGCCGATTGAAAGTTATTCAATGGGTCATAATCTCTTAACCTGTATCCGTTTTCTAAAACTTTTAAATCAAATTTAGCATTTTCATCATAACCATATACTGAGTCAAGCTCAAAAACTCTATTCCCATTAGTATCTGTAGATTCTAATGTACTAAAATAGGGTACGTATAAATATACCGAATCAATTACGGGAGTATCTCCAATATTAAAACTTGACGTTGACAATTCTACCTGAGAAACAAAACTAGCTTTTGTTAAACCAAAAGCCGGATTATCATAAATACCCAAAGCATTTATGGGTAAATTATTTGTTTGAACAGAACCCGTAGCCTTAGAATACGCAACAACTGTAAAATCGTCTTTTCTATCTAAATCAAAATGGTTTCCACCAACGATTTCAGAACCTATTGTGTTAAAATCTTTATCACATGATGTAATTGAAATAACTGACAGCAAAACAGTTATACCTAAAATAATCTTTTTCATAGTATAGTTAAATAATTACAATACTTGGTTTTTCAAAAAACTAGTATATTTTTCTTGAACTTCTTCTTTGTTGGCGAAAGGTAAAAAAGGTTTACCTGAACTTTCTATATATTTTGTTAAATCTGCCGAAAGCTCTTCAGAACCAATAATTACAGCGTCTGAATAGTCAATAGTAAGCTTCATTAAGTTTTCATACGAAGGCTTTTCTAAAAGTTTTGCATCTTCTTTTGAAACATTATCAAAACAAACTTTATCCATTAAATTTCCATCTAATTCACCTTCAAAGCCTGATCCATAAACTGAAGTAACAATTTTTGTGTCAGCAAAAATACCTTCATTTTTATAAAAATGTTTAAGATATAAAGGTAACAAAGAAGCCATCCATCCATGAACATGAATTACATCTGGAACCCAATTTAATTTTTTTACAGTTTCAACAACTCCTTTTGCAAAAAATATAGCTCGCTCGTCATTATCAGGAAATAAGTTTCCTTCTTCATCTGTAAAAGTTGCTTTTCTCTTAAAATATTCGTCATTATCAATAAAATAAACCTGAATTCTCTCTTTTGGTATAGAAGCGACCTTAATAATCAAAGGCATATCCATGTCATTAACGACAAGATTCATACCAGATAAGCGAATTACTTCGTGTAATTGATGTCTTCTTTCATTGATGTTCCCATATCTAGGCATAAAAATTCTAATTTGCCCCCCTAGACCGTTAATCATTTTTGGAAATTCATACGACTGTAGAGAAACTTCATTTTCCGCTAAATAAGGCACCACCTCGGATGATACATACAATATTCTCTTATCTTCCATAATTATATTGAATTGTGTATTAAGTTCAAAAAACACGCAAAATTACAAAAATTTATGGATTTATCCACTAAAATAGTAAGTTTGCACTTTAAATTAACTCACATTAACATGCTTGTTTTCAATCAGAAATCAGAATTAACAGCTTTTTTAGAATCGCAAACAATTGAATTTAAGTCCGTTGGATTCGTTCCTACAATGGGAGCACTGCATTCTGGTCACCTGTCATTAATACAAAAATCACTTGAGAACAACGACTTAACTGTAGTAAGTATTTTTGTAAATCCAACACAGTTTAATAATAATGATGATTTAAAAAAATACCCTAGAACACTAGAATCCGATATTGAAAAAATAAAAAAAACAAACAATAAAGTAATTATATATGCCCCTTCAGTTGATGATATTTATAATAATTCAGTAGAATCAGCTTCTTTTAACTTTGACGGAATTGAAAACCAAATGGAAGGCAAACACAGACCTGGTCATTTTGACGGTGTTGGCACAATTGTTAAAAAATTATTTCAAATTGTAAATCCAACCAATGCTTATTTTGGAAAGAAAGACTTTCAGCAGCTCCAAATAGTTAAAAAGATGGTTGCAAAGGAAAAGCTGATTGTGAAAATTATAGGTTGTGAAATTTTAAGAGAACAAAATGGATTAGCCATGAGTTCTAGAAACGAAAGACTTTCGACAGAAACAAGAGAAAAAGCATCCCTTATTTTTCAATTTTTAAGAAAATCAAAAGTCTTATTTCAAAAAAAATCGGCACAAGAAGTTTCTAAATTCGTAATTGAATCTTTTAAAAATATTAATAAGTTTGATTTAGAATATTTTGAAATTTGTGACGAAGAAAAACTATTGCCTTGCCTAAAGAAAAATAAATTAAAAAAATACAGAGCTTTTATTGCCGTTAATGTTGAAGGAATAAGGTTAATTGATAACATTTCTCTAACCAAATAAGCATTAGGCTTAAAAAAAGCATAATTTTTTTAAAAAAAATATTTAATTTATTCGAATTAATTAACTTTGCACCATGCATATTCAAGTAGTAAAATCAAAAATTCATAGAGTAACCGTTACAGGTGCAGATTTGAATTACATCGGAAGCATCACAATTGACGAAGCGTTAATGGAAGCATCCAATATTATAGAAGGAGAAAAAGTACAAATCGTAAACATCAATAATGGTGAACGATTAGAAACTTACGCCATAAAAGGACCTCGTAACACAGGAGAAATAACTCTTAATGGACCAGCTGCAAGAAAAGTGCACAGAGGAGATATCATAATTATTATTTCTTATGCTACTTTAGATTTTGAAGAGGCTAAGAAATTCAAACCTTGTTTAGTTTTTCCAAACGAGAAAGACAATTCATTGACTTAGTTTGAAAAAAAAAATAAATAATCTATTAAGCATAATACTCCCATTATTATTGGGAGTATTTTTAATTATATACACCTACAATTCTTTTACTGCTGAACAAATAGAAAAACTTAAAAGTTCTGTTTTAGGAGCAGATTATAGATTTGTAGTAATTTCAGGATTTTTAGCTTTTTCAGGATATATTTTAAGAGCTTATCGATGGAAATATACTCTTGAATATGTAGGCTATAAATCCAATTTTAAATTAAACTTAATTGCTGTAAGTATTGGTTATTTTTTAAATCTTACCATTCCAAGATCAGGTGAAATTTCAAGAGCTGCATTACTTACAAAATACGATGACGTTCCATTTGACAAAGGTTTTGGAACCATTATTTCAGAACGAATTGTAGATTTCATTGTTTTACTACTTTTTATACTAACCGCAGTAATCTTAGAATTCGACACACTTAAAAACTTTCTATTAGAATACATTCCCTTAAAAAAACTAGTTCTATTAATAGGAATTGGCATAATAAGCTCTTGTATAGGAGTTTATTTGATGATTTATTCAAAAATAAAGTGGGTTTTATGGATAAAAAATAAAGTTTCAGGACTTACAGACGGAGCTTTAAGTGTTTTTAAAATGCCCAATAAATGGCCTTTTATTTTACTTACATTATTGATCTGGTTAACATATGTTTTGATGTTTTATTCCATCATATTTGCTTTAGAAGAAACAAAAATGATTTCTTTTGGAGCTGTTCTTGTCGCTTTTGTAATTGGAAGCTTAACAATAGCTTTTACAAATGGTGGTTTTGGGTTTTTCCCCGTTTTAATTGCCAAAATATTATTTTTGTACAACATTCCCATTGAAGCAGGAAATGCTTTTGGATGGATTGTATGGACTTCACAATTAATTATCACCATCCTTTTAGGCGGAATTGCTTTTTTAATACTTCCTTCCTTTACAAAAAAGAAATAAATTAGTATATTGGTCTTCTAATAAATCAATATATCTTTTTTATGAAATCAAAATTGTTTTTAATCCTTTTCTTAAGCGCTATAACTGCTTTTGCTCAACGTATTCCAGAATCAATTGAATCTAAAAAATTAAATGGGAAAAGAGATTTTACTGTTGTTTTACCTTCATCTTACGAAAGTTCTCCAGATAAAAAATACCCTGTTTTAGTTGTTTTAGACGGCGAATATTTATTAAGTCCATTTGAAGGGATTCTTAAATATGGAAACTATTGGGACGATTTACCTGAAATGATTATTGTTGCTGTTAACCAAAATTACGGCGAAACAAGATATTTAGATAGCGAATTTGACCAAGGAGGTTTTCCTTCTGGAACTGGAGCTAACTTTTTTGAATTTATTGGTATAGAATTACTTCCGTATGTTGAAAATAAATACAGAACTCAACCTTTTAGAATAATTGCTGGTCACGATACAACTGCAGGTTTTATAAATTCATATCTATACAAAGATAACCCTGTTTTTAACGGGTATATTTCTTTATCACCTGAATTAGCTTTTGACATGGAAAAAAGAGTTGCAGAAAGACTTGCTGTAATTACAAAACCAATTTTCTATTACCAAGCAATGGCAGAAGGTGATAAAGACGAATTAAAAGAGAAAGCTTTAAAACTATCTCAAAATGTAAAAGGTATTCCAAATGCTAAATTCAAGTTTACAGCAGAGGAAATCATTGGAACAACCCATTATTCAGTAGTGGCAAGTGCTGTTCCAAGTGCTTTGTATTTTATCTTTGACGGTTATGCACCAATTTCTATGACAGAATTTCAAACTAAAATTGCAACACTTGACAAAGGATATGCACAATATTTAATTGACAAATACACTAATTTACAAGAAAAATTAGGCATTGACATTAAACCAAGATTAACCGATTTTAAAGCAATTGAAGCTGCTATCTTAAAAAACAAAGCATATCCAGAATTACAAGAATTATCTAAATATGCTGAAAAAAATTACCCAAAAACTACTTTAAGTATTTACCACCAAGCGTTGTATTACGAAAAAATGGGGGAATTTAAAAAAGCAACCAAAGAATACAAAAAAGCTTTTACAAAAGAGGAAATACGTGAATTAACTAAGGACTTTATGATTTCTCGTTCTGAAGATTTAAAAAACAAAGACGACAAATCAAAAGTTGAAGAATATGCTGAACCAGCACCTGTTGAAGAAGGTGAGAAAAAAGAAGGCGAATAATTAACTATGGCTAAAATTAAAACCTCATTTTTTTGTCAAAATTGCGGTACACCATTCTCAAAATGGCAAGGACAATGTCATAATTGTAAAGAATGGAATACTATCGTTGAAGAAATAGTTCAAAAAGAAGAAAAAAAAGCTTGGAAAAGCGATTCTGGTTCAACAACTAGAGCTTCAAAGCCGCTTTTAATAAGAGAAATTGACAACAGTAAAGAAATAAGACTTAACACTACCGATAACGAATTAAACAGAGTTCTCGGTGGTGGTTTAGTTCCCGGGTCATTAACTCTTTTAGGTGGAGAACCAGGAATTGGAAAAAGTACTCTATTGCTTCAAATTTCTTTAAAATTACCTTATAAAACCTTATACGTTTCTGGAGAAGAAAGTCAGAAGCAAATTAAAATGCGTGCCGAAAGAATTACGCCAAATGGCGACAATTGTTACATTCTTACTGAAACAAAAACGCAAAATATTTTCAAACAAATTCAGGAAATGCAACCTGAAATTGTCATTATCGATTCTATTCAAACATTACATACCGATTATATTGAATCTTCGGCAGGAAGTATTTCCCAAATTAGAGAATGTACGGCCGAGCTGATCAAATTTGCCAAAGAAACGAATACGCCAGTATTACTTATTGGTCACATTACCAAAGACGGAACAATTGCTGGTCCAAAAATTTTGGAACACATGGTGGATACTGTTTTGCAATTTGAAGGTGACAGAAATCACGTGTATAGAATTTTACGTTCGTTAAAAAACAGATTTGGTTCAACCGCCGAATTAGGAATATACGAAATGTTAGGAAGCGGTTTGCGCGAAGTAGAAAACCCTTCTGAAATATTAATTTCCCACAAAGACGAAGCCTTGTCAGGAACAGCAATTGCATGTACACTTGAAGGCATGCGTCCGTTAATGATCGAAATTCAGGCGTTAGTAAGTTCAGCAGTTTACGGAACACCTCAACGAAGCACAACAGGTTATAACGCCAAACGATTAAACATGATTTTAGCTGTTTTAGAAAAAAGAGCTGGTTTTCGTTTAGGCACAAAAGATGTCTTTTTAAACATTACAGGAGGGATTTCTGTGGAAGATACCGCAATTGATTTAGCCGTTGTGGCTGCTATTTTATCTTCTAATGAAGACATTGCCATTGAAGACGGATTTTGTTTTGCAGGTGAAGTTGGACTTTCGGGAGAAATACGCCCAGTTAATAGAATTGACCAACGTATACAAGAAGCCGAAAAACTTGGATTTACTTCTATATTGGTCTCTAGACACAATAAAATTTCTCTAAAAAATACTAAAATAAAAGTGGTTTTGGTTTCTAAAATTGAAGATGTTGTAGGTGTTTTGTTTGGGTAACTAACTATAGATTCAAAGTAAAAATAGCCAATTAAATAATATTTAGTATAATAAATCATTAATGAAATTAATAATAAAGTTTTTTATATTATTTTTAATTACGTCATGTTCAAGTGAACAATTTAACCTAATTCAATATCAGAAATACCCTGTAAAGTTCACTAAAAAACCTGTGGCATACCCTGATGGAACTTTTAAATTATTGCTACCATTAAATTGGGATTGGAAGGTAGAAAATTTTGATGAAATTGAAGAAATCTCAATTGGGATTGATGCATTTTCAATGCCTGATGAAAAAAAATTTATTAATGCTATCTCAATACAAAAAGGAAAAGGTTTTTCATCTAAAAAGAATTTAAATTCTGAATATAATTTTATTCTTGACAAAATAAAACAAGATTCCAGATTAAAATTAATTGAATTTGGCAAAACAAATTTCATAGAAAACGAAGCATATTTTCTACATACAAAATCAAACTCTGGAACTTATGGAGAAATTGAAATGATATCATTCATAATAAAAAGTAACTCAGACAAAGATTTTTATTATTTAAATGCATCTGCACCTAGAACAGAGGAATTAAATAAAAACATGGCTATTATGATACAGTGTTTAAAAACTTTTAAAGAAAAAAACTAATTCCCTTCCCAACCTTTTCATGAAAATGTCTCTCTATAATAGAAAGACATAAAATTCATAAACATGAAAAAATTATTTTTATTACTAACTATTATGGTTTCGGCAACATTGTTTGCTCAAAAACCAATATTTACAACCGCAACTGTAAAAGGCGCAACTGTTTACAGCAACAGCGCTGAACTTATTCAAACCACTTCGGTAAACTTACCAAAAGGAACAAGCGAAATTGTCATTAAAAACGTTGCCGATTATTTAAACGAAAATACGGTTCAAATTGGCGCACCCAATTCCTTAACAGTTTTATCGGTTCAATTTACCCAAAATTATATTTCAGAATATGAAATTGACGAAAGTAATCCTGCTATTAAAAAAGTACGTGACAGCATCAATTGGGTTCAAAAAGAGCTAGTAAGCATACAAACTCAAAAAAATTCGCATGCTAAAACCATTGAATTGTTGGACAAAAACCAACAAGTTTCTGGAACCAATACCGGTTTAAATGTGTCTGAATTAATGAAATTAGTTGATTACTATAATTCTAAACGCACACAACTTAGCAATGCAATTACTGCTTTTCAAGAAAAAGAAAGCAAGTTGAATGAGAAGTTGAAAAAACTAAATTCTAAACTAGAAATCAACACTAAAAATGAAGAAAAATCTTCAAAAGGAAAATTGATTTTACAAGTTATGAATGAATCTGCTGGAATAGTGAATTTAGACATCAATTATCTTACAGCTGGAGCTACATGGAAGCCTTTCTATGATTTAAGAGCAGAAAGCATCAGTACGCCAATTAATATGATGTACAAAGGTCAAGTGACACAAAACACAGGTGTTGATTGGAAAAAAGTAAAACTTACCTTATCTAGCGGCAACCCAACACAAAACAATAACGCACCTATTTTACAAGCTTGGTTTTTACGTTTTGGTTACAACAGAGGCTTTGTACAGTATAACAACTCAAATGCTGTAATGAATACAATTCAGTCAAAAGCATCTGGAATGAAAGTAAGCGCTGATGAATTGCAAGAATCTTCAGTTTCAAATTTCACGAGCATTAATGAAAACCAACTAAACGTTTCATTTGACATTGATATTCCTTATGATATTTTATCAAACGGGAAAGCACATAGTGTTGCTTTAAAAGAAATAAAATTACCAGCTTCGTATCGTTATTATGCAGCTCCAAGAATAGAAAAAGAAGCGTTCTTATTGGCTGAAATATCAGATTATTCTAAATTTAATCTATTGCCTGGAGAAGCGAATATTATTTTCGAAGGAATGTATGTTGGTAAAACGGTAATCAATCCGAATCAAACATCAGACACATTGAATTTAAGCATGGGAAGAGATAAAAAGATCTCTATTAAGCGTGAGAAAATTGCAGATAAATCGGGAACTAAATTCTTATCCGCATATAAGGAACAAACGTTTACCTATGATATTACCATTCGAAACAACAAAAAAGAAAGTATTGAATTATTGTTGAAAGATCAATATCCAATAAGTACGGATAAAGAAATTACAGTAGAACTTTTAGAAAAAGATAGAGCGAAAGTAAATGAAGAAACCGGAATTTTAACTTGGGATTTAAAACTAGGTGCTAATGAAACCAAGAAAATAAGAATCAGTTATAAGGTTCGTTACCCGAAAGACAAAGTGATTGATAATTTATAATCTAAATTTTGTCAAGCTGAACTTGTTTCAGCTTCTAAAACAAAAAGCCCTGCAAATGCAG
Source organism: Flavobacterium sp. (assembly GCF_034111225.1). GTDB lineage: Bacteria > Bacteroidota > Bacteroidia > Flavobacteriales > Flavobacteriaceae > Flavobacterium. Next base: position 117,070 of record NZ_JAWUXR010000013.1, read on the forward strand.
GGCTTTTTTTATATATTTTTATGGAGCCGGATTTGGAATTAGTTCCTGAATAATTTCAATTTCGTTTAAAATGTCATCTGATAAAACTACATCAAAAGCGTCAATATTCTCTTTTAATTGCTCTAAAGTTGTAGCTCCAATTATAGTTGAAGTTACACATTGTTGCTGGTTTACATATGCTAACGACATTTGAGTTAACGTAAGGTTATTGGATTCAGCTAATTCTTTATATAATTTGGTTGCTTTATGACAATTTTCATTAATGTATCGTTTGAAATTTGGAAACAATTGCATTCTAGAATTTTCAGGAATACCCTTTAAATATTTACCTGTTAAAAACCCAAAACCTAAAGGTGAATACGCTAGTAAGCCAACATTTTCGCGCATACACATTTCGCTTAAACCCACTTCATACAATCTATTCAATAAAGAATACGGATTTTGAATGGTTGCTATTCTTGGTAAATTATGTTTTTCACTTTCTTGTAAAAACTTCATTACACCATAAGGGTTTTCATTTGAAACACCAATATGTTTAATTTTACCTTCTTTAATTAATCCGTCATAAATGGTTAAAACATCAAAAATATTGTCTTGCCAATTAGGATCTAATTCTTGAACACCACGTTTTTGAAACATATTCATTACGCGTTCTGGCCAGTGCATTTGGTACAAATCGATATAATCGGTTTGTAGGTTTTTTAAACTCAACTCTACTGCTTCCGTGATGCTTTTTTTAGAAAAATCTAATGGATTTCTAATATACGTCATGCCACGATTTGGTCCAGCAATTTTAGTTGCCAAAACCACTTCATCTCGCTTCCCCGATTTTTTAATCCAAGAACCAATATGTCTTTCGGTACTTCCAAAAATATCCGCATTCCCACCTATTGGGTACATTTCTGCAGTATCAATAAAGTTTACACCTCTTTCTAAGGCGTAATTTAATTGAGAATGTGCTTCAGTTTCTGAATTTTGGTTCCCAAATGTCATGGTGCCAAGACAAATTTTACTAATTTTTATCGACGTATTCGGTAAAGTAGTGTAGTTCATTTTTGTAGTTTAAAAGTGTAAATATACAAAGTAGTAAGATTCTTTTAAAGAAAAAGACCCAAAGTAAGTACTTTGAGTCTTTAAAGTTAAATGATTTAGAATATTATAATTCGCTCATTAATTTAGAAATCTCATCTAATTTTGGTGTTAAAATAATTTCAATTCTACGGTTTTTAGCTTTTCCTTCAGCCGTTTCATTTGCCATTAAAGGTGCATATTCACCTCTACCAGCTGCAGTTAAATTCTTTTTATCTACTTTTTTATTTTCAGATAAAATATTTACAATTGCAGTTGCACGTTTTGTAGATAAATCCCAGTTGTTTTCTACTCCACCACCAATAGTTCCTGTAATTTTATCATTATCTGTATGTCCTTCAATTAATACAGAAATCTCAGGATTATCACCTAATACTTTTCCAACTGCAGTAACTGCTTTTTTTCCTTCAGAACCAACCGTCCAACTTCCAGATTCGAAAAGTAATTTGTTTTCCATAGAAACATATACTTTTCCATTTCTATGCTCAACTGTTAATCCTTTTCCTTCAAATGCATTTAAAGCTTTAGATAAAGTTTCTTTTAGCTTATTCATTCCAGCTTCTTTATCAGCCATCATTTTTTCTAATTCAGCTAATCGGCTTGTTGACGATGCTAAATCAGCTTTCAATTTATCTAAACGTTCTTGTTCTGCATTTAATTTGCTTTGTTTGGCATCTAATTCAGCTAACAATTCTCTGTTTTTTTTCATGTTGCTGTCTAAAGCATCATTACTGTTTTTTTCTAAAGCAGAGTATGAAGATTTTAAATTATCCAAGCTTTTTTTAGTCGCAGCATAATCTGAAGATAATTTATCTCTTTCTGCTTTTGCTTTATCTAATTCTGTTTGTAAGCTTGTTTTTTCAAGTTCTAATTTGTTTTTGCTTTTAGATAATGCTCCGTTATCATCTGCTAATGCATTACGCTCTTTCTTTAAATCGGCATATTTGTTTTCTAAATCATTATAAATCTTTTTAGAAACACAAGAAGTAGTTAATCCAAAAACTACAACAGCTAGGGCAACTTTTTTTATCATTTTCATTTATTTATATTAATTATTTAATTCTACAACTACAGGGCAATGATCTGAATGTTTAGCATTTGGTAAAATATAAGCGCGCTCAATTTTACTTTCTAACGACTTGTTTACTAAACAATAATCAATTCTCCAACCTTTATTATTATTTCGAGCATTTGCTCTATAACTCCACCAACTGTAATGGTGTGGTTCTTTATTTAAATGTCTAAAAGAGTCAATAAAACCGTTTTTCATAAAACCGTCTAACCATGCTCTTTCTACTGGTAGAAAACCTGAAGTGTTTTTATTCCCAACAGGATTATGAATGTCTATTGCCTCATGACAAATATTATAATCACCACAAATAACCAAGTTTGGAACATTTTCTTTAAGCTTTGTAATGTATTCCTGAAATTCATCCATATATTGAAATTTATAGCTCAATCTATCGGAATTTGTTCCAGAAGGAAGATATAAACTCATTACAGAAACCTCATCAAAATCTATACGCAAATTACGTCCTTCAAAATCCATATGCTCAATTCCTGTACCAAAAACCACATTTTTAGGCTCTTTCTTGCAAAAAATAGCAACTCCACTATATCCTTTTTTTTGAGCTGAAAAATAATATTGATATGGATATCCTGCAGCTTCAATTTCAAGTCTAGGAACTTGTTCTTCCATAGCCTTAATCTCTTGAAGGCAAATAACATCTGGATTAGCTTGTTGCAACCAAGTAATAAAATCTTTTGATATTGCAGCTCTAATTCCGTTTACATTATAAGAAATAATCTTCATTTTCTGGTTTTGGTTATCGTTCAAATGTAATAAAATACTATTGAAAATAAAACTACTTTGCCAGTATTTTAAAGGTTTTTCGTTAACAAACAAATAATTACAACATACTGCCGCTTTCTTGTAATAGTTCACTTAAATTAAGTGAGAATTGTTATCTTTGTTTTTAGATTAAACAAAAAATAAATGGGATTAGTTAATGCCAAAGAAGTAGCAAAAGCTATAAATACTGACAAATATGGGATTTTTGGAACTTTTTCAGGTTGGTTACTGATGAAGGTTTTAAAAATTTCTACTCTAAATAAAATTTACAACAGAAATAAGCATTTAAAAGACATTGAGTTTTTAAATGCTATACTTGATGAATTTCAAATAAAATTTGAAATTCATCAAGATGATTTAAAAAGACTACCAAAAGACGGTGCTTATATTACAGTTTCAAATCACCCATTAGGAGGAATTGATGGTATTTTACTTTTAAAATTAATGCTTGAACAAGAGCCTGAGTTTAAAATCATAGCCAATTTCTTATTGCACAGAATTGAACCTATGAAGCCGTATATAATGCCTGTAAATCCTTTTGAAAGCCATAAAGATGCAAAATCTAGCGTTCTAGGCATAAAAGAGACATTAAGACATTTAAGCGACGGTAAACCTTTAGGTATATTTCCTGCAGGAGAAGTATCTACTTATAAAGACGGAAAGTTAGTCGTAGATAAGCCTTGGGAAGAAGGAGCAATAAAAATCATCAAGAAAGCAAAAGTTCCTGTTGTTCCCATTTATTTTCATGCTAAAAACAGTAAGTTATTCTATTTCTTATCTAGTTTAAATGAAACATTAAGAACAGCAAAACTACCTAGTGAATTATTGACTCAGAAAAACAGAGTTATAAAGGTTAGAATAGGAAAACCTATTTCTGTAGCAGAACAAAACGAAATTGAAAACATTACAGAGTACGGTGATTTTCTTCGTAAGAAAACCTACATGCTTTCTAATGCATATGAAGAAGAATCTAAGTTTGGTAATTTTTCTTTATTAAAAACTACAAAGACTCCAAAGCAAATTGCAAAATCTGCTAATCACGAAAATATTCTAGAAGAAGTTGCTTTACTTAAAGAAACAGATTGTCGTTTGCTACAAAGCAAAAATTATGAAGTTTATTTAGTAACTGCTGACAAGATTCCGAATATTCTACACGAAATAGGACGTTTACGTGAAATTACTTTTAGAGAGGTTGGAGAAGGAACTAATGAATCTTTAGATTTAGACAAATACGACAAGTATTATCACCACATGTTCCTCTGGGATGTTGAATCTCAACAAATTGCTGGAGCTTATAGAATGGGTCTTGGCTCTCACATATATGCTTCACACGGTATTGATGGATTCTATTTACAAGAATTATTTAGATTTGAGCCTGAGCTTTTTGATATGATGAGTAAATCTATCGAAATGGGAAGAGCTTTTATTATAAGCGAATACCAACAAAAACCAATGCCTTTGTTCTTATTATGGAAAGGAATTGTTCATACTACACTACGTTACCCAGAACATAAATTCTTAATTGGCGGTGTAAGCATTAGTAATCAATTTTCTGAATTCTCAAAATCGCTTATGATTGAATTCATGAAATCGCATTATTATGATCCTTATGTTGCACAATATGTTCATCCTAAAAAAGAATTTAAAGTTCAATTAAAAGATGCAGATAAAGATTTTGTATTCAATGAAACCGAAGCCGATTTAAATAAATTTGACAAAATTATTGATGAAGTTGAGCCAGGAAATCTTAGACTGCCAGTTTTAATTAAAAAGTACATTAAACAAAACGCAAGAGTTGTTGCCTTTAATGTAGACCCGCTATTTAACAACGCTGTTGACGGACTTATGTACATTAAAATATCTGATATACCAGAAAGCACAATGAAACCAGTTATGGAAGAATTTCAGGCAGAGTTAGAGAAAAAAGATAAGGGATAATTACATCCAAATCGATTCTTTCAAAACATCACTGTATCCATTTGTAGAGATAAAATAAATTACTCTAATAAAATGATAAAGCATAAGTATAGCAGCAATTACATAGGTTATCTTTTTTCTGTTTTGATATGAAATAGAAAGAAATTCTTTATCATTGATAAATTCTACAGTGAATTTTATCAACAAGAAAATGCAAAGTAAAACTACAAAAGGGCCAAACAAATGATAATAAAGGCTTTTATAGATATTGCCTTCATAAAAAAACACCATTGATTTTGTGATACCACAACCTGGACAAGGAAACCCAGTTATCATTTTAAACGGGCAAAAAGACTGCTCCGTTTCTAAACCACCAGCATTGTTGTAATAAATTAAAAAAGGAATAATCAACATAATAAGTATGCTAATTATTCCAACTATTCTATTTTTTTTAAACGTATTAATTGTATAATTTATTAACTTCCGATTGAACAATCATTGCTGAAATCATTGGAAAAAACAATCCTAAAACTAAAAGCAAAGTAGAATCATCTTTATTTGGCTGACCCGTTAATTGATATACTTTTGGAAGCGCATCTCTACCCACTAACCAATAGAAAAACAGATTTAATCCGCAACATCCCGTAACAATTGCAATAGTTGGCGAAATCACTTCTTTATTATTAACAGCGTTTAAAACTTCTGCCATTTTAACATTCCAATAAATTAAATATAAACCACAAGTAATTATCCCAAGAATTAACACGACAATTGGGTCTACCTTAAAATTAGGGATGTTACTTTGTGGTTGATTCCAATCTTCATTTGTTTTTGTAGTTTCCATACTTTATTAATTTTAGTTTTTAAATGCATTATCTATTGGTTCCCAAAGTTCGATTTTATTTCCTTCCAAATCTAAAATCCAGCCAAACTTACCATACTCATATGTCTCCATTTCACCTACAATTGTTACACTTTCTAGTGATAATTTTTTTAAAAGACCTTCCAAGTCAACAACTCTAAAGTTTTGCATGAACTCTTTCTTCGATGGTTCGAAGTATTTTGTATCTTCTTTAAAAGGACTCCATTGTGTAGAACAATCGTCTCCGTTTTCGTTTTTCCACCAAAAAGTACAACCATACTCATCGGTAGGCAAGTCTAAATGTTTTTTATACCACTCTTTTAAAAGCGAAGGATTTTGAGTTTTGAAAAAGAAACCGCCTAAACCAGTTACTCGTTGTTCTTTTACTTCAACCTCTGACTTACCATTGTAAAGTAATTCAATTTTATCTACGATTGTTTGTGCTAATTTTTTATGACTTTCGAAAGTCCAGCCACCCACATGAGGAGTAAGCAAAACATTATGAGCTTTTTTTAAATATTCGAAAGCATCATTTTTCTGATTTTCGTCAAATAAATTTTCAAATGAAAGTTTCTCATATTCTAAAACATCTAATCCTGCACCAAGAATTTTTCCTGATTTTAATGCAGTCACTAAATCTGAAGTCACTACACTTTTCCCCCTAGCAGTATTAATTAACCAAAATGGTTTTTTAAATGCATTAACAAAACCTGCATTCACCATTTTATCAGTTTCAGGCGTCCAAGGAATATGTAAACTCAACACATCTGCTTTTTCTTGTAATTCAGCTAAAGAAACTTGCTTTGCATTTGCATCACCAACAGCATTTTTAATATCATAACATAACACATTTACATCAAAACCTCTTAGTTTCTTTGCAAAAGCTTTACCCATATTTCCGTAGCCAATTATTCCTACGGTTTTTCCATCTAACTCATGTCCGCGATTGGATTCCCTATTCCATTGACCACTTTTAACTTCGGTATTTGCTTTATTTAAGTTGTTGAATAATGACAAAATCATTCCTAAAGCGTGTTCACCAACAGCATTTCTGTTTCCTTCTGGAGCTGCAATTAATTGAATGTTTTTACTTTCAGCGTAATCAGAATCAATACTTTCTAAACCGGCTCCTACACGAGCTATAAACTGCAAATTTGTAGCTTTATCAATAAATGCTTTATCTATTTTAAAACGACTACGAATTACAATTCCGTTATAATTGTGAATTTTAACTTCTATTTCCTCTTTAGAAGAAATAAAATCCTCATCGTTTTGAAAGCCTAATTTTTGTAATTGATCTAGCAGTAATGAATTATTACTGTCTATATGAAGTATTTTAATAGATTTTGAAATCATGATATTATTTTAATAATCTAAAGGTAATTTTTTTTTAAAAACTTATTTATAAATATTATTTTTCTTTAACTTTAAAAAATGAAAAAACTACTCGTCTTTTTATTATTCAGTCAACTTATTTATTCTCAAAAAACATATGATTTTGATTATATGTTAGAATACAAAAGTGTTCTTGACTCTACAAAATTAATTTCAAAACCCTTCTATTTAATTAACTCTAAAGCAAATAACTACCTTGTTCTATCTTATAGAAAAGACAGTTTAAACAACATGTTTAATTTTGGAGAGTTTGAAGGAAAAAAAAGACCTTATATCAACGAACCTGTTAACAGACAAAAACTATTAGAAACAAATTTAATAAATGTTGATTGTGTTTCTATATTATTTCAATCTGAATATCCTTTTAAATACAAAGTAAAAGATTATTATTTTGAAAACTTAAACGACACCATTATTAATTCTGTATCATATTATCATTATGCAATAAAGTGCAACAGAAGTCTTAAATATCAAAAAAGAAAAAGTATTCAAGATATACATTTCATAGTAGATAGAAATAGCCCAACATTTTTACCCTTTTTTATAAATCAAACCGTTTACGAAGAATGGAAATTAGATAAAAAGATTCCAAATGGCATTGTTAAAATAAAATACTATGTGGATTGGGAAAATAAAATTACCATTAAATGGGTTTTAGAGAAAATAACACCTATAAAAAAGGTTGTAATAATTCCCGAAAAATGTAATTAGAATTAAAACCCTAAAATACCTTTTGCAATTGTAAAGAAGATTATAATTCCCATTATATCATTACTTGTTGTTATAAAGGGTCCGGTTGCAAGTGCTGGGTCAATACCATATTTATCTAAAACAATAGGTATAAAAGTTCCAACTAAAGATGCCATAATAATAACAGAGAGTAAGGCTAAAGAAACCGTAATCCCTGTTTTTACATCTATATCTAGCAGAAAATAACTTCCTATGATTAGTAAAATTGCTAAAATAAATCCGTTTAATAAACTTAATGATAACTCTTTCAATAATCGCTTGAACAGTGAACCAGACAAAGCATTATTAGCTAAACCTTGAACAATAATTGCAGAAGACTGTACTCCCACATTTCCTGCCATTGCAGCAATTAAAGGTGTAAAAAAGAACAATTCTGGATGAATGTCCATCGCTGGTTCATATAAACCCAATACTTTAACCGAAATAAAACCTCCAAAAAGCGCTAATACCAACCATGGCAAACGTGCTTTTGTTAGTTCAAGAATACTATCATCTGCCTCAACATCTTGCGAAATACCTGCAGCTAACTGGTAATCTTTATCAGCTTCTTCCTTAATTACATCGACAATATCATCAATGGTAATTCTACCAACCAATCTTTCTAATTCGTCTACAACTGGAATAGCTTCTAAGTCATACTTTTGCATAATACGAGCTACCTCAACATTCTCAGTATCTACTCTTACATAATCTACTTTTGGAATATAAATTTCACTAATAGGAGTTTTTGTAGAAGTGGTTAATAAGTCTTTAAGTGAAAGTCTACCTTTTAATCTTCCTTCATCGTCAACTACATAAATAGAATGAACTCTAGAAACATTTTCAGCCTGCGCACGCATTTCTTTTACACAAGTTAGTACATTCCAATTTTCATTGACTTTTACCAACTCTTTTGCCATTAAACCACCTGCAGAATCTTCATCATAACGAAGTAAGTCAACAATGTCTTTGGCGTGTTCTACATCTTCTAATTCAGAAATTACCTGTTGCTTTCTTTCTTGAGGAAGTTCGGCGATAATATCGGCAGCATCATCTGTACTTAATTCATCAAGTTCTTCTGCAATTTCTTTTGATGATAATTTTTTAAGAATTTTTTCACGAACATCTTCGTCTAATTCTAATAGAATTTCGGCAGTTATTTCTGAATCTAGTGCGTTGAAAATATAACTCGCTTCATGACTATCAAGCTCGTCCATAATTTCGGCAATATCAGCAAAGTGAACGTCAAGAAGTAAATTTTGTAGTTCTTGTTCTTTGTTTTCACTAATAAGTTGCTCTATTTGAGCAATGAATTCTTTGCTGATTTTAAACTCCATCGGCCTCTATTTTTTGTGTTAATTCTATAAATTGTTCAAAAGAAAGTTGTTCTGGTCTTAGGTCAAAGATACTATCTTCTTTTAAAACATCAGAATGAATCATAGCCTTTAAACTATTTCGCATGGTTTTTCTACGTTGATTAAAAGCCATTTTAACAACCGAAAAAAACAATTTTTCATTACATGGTAAAACGAAATTTTCTTTTCTTCTTAAACGTAAAACACCAGAATCTACTTTTGGGGGCGGATTAAAAACTTCTGGCGGAACAGTAAATAAATATTCGGCTTCGTAAAATGCTTGTGTTAAAACCGATAAAATTCCGTAGACTTTACTTCCTTTTTTCTCACAAATACGTTGCGCTACTTCTTTTTGAAACATTCCAGCAAATTCTGGAACTTGATTTCGCATTTCCAACGTTTTAAAAACTATTTGCGTAGATATATTATACGGGAAATTTCCAATGATTGCGAACTGCTCTCCATTAAAAACTTCGTTTATATTGTATTTTAAAAAATCTTTAGATATAATTTTTCCTTCTAATTTTGGGTAATTTTCTCCCAAATATTCAACCGATTCAGTATCAATTTCAATTACAAATGTTTCTTTGGGTTTTTCCAATAAATACTTTGTAAGCATACCCATACCAGGACCAATCTCTAATACTTTAGAATAACTTTCCAAAGAAATTGAATCTGCTATTTTTTCAGCAATACTTTCATCTGTAAGAAAATGTTGACCTAAATGTTTTTTTGCTCTTACTGACATTTTTTTGTCTTTTAAAATTAATTATCTGAATGAAAATGCTCGCTAAAAACTTCTAACTCTGTTCTAAAAGCTAACATTTTATCTCCAAACAAAGATAGTCCTTCTTCTCTTAGTCTTGGCGCATGATTTTTATAATAATCTTCTAGCTTATCTTTAGAATCTGTAAAATACTGCACAGCATAGGTTGTACCCCCCATGTCTTCTTCCACTAAAACCTTAACCAGTTTTGCTTTGGTAAACAAACCTGTTTTCAAAACATCGTTAATATGCTTTTGCTGCATCCATAACAACCATTTTTCATGTATGCTTTCATCAATATTTATAGTAACGTTATATATTATCATTTTTATTCTTTGTTTTGAATTTATTACAGTGAATTATCTCCTCTTATTTTTCGGTATTGTAACTTCGCTTCTGTATAAAAAATACTATCCGGATGTTCAAAAATTACTTTTTCATACAAAGGTTTTGCCTGCAAAGTATCATTTAGTTTTTTATTGAAAATTTCAGCAGAATAAAACATTGCTTCATCTAGAAAAACACTCTCTTTATGATTTTCAATTATTTTTTTATAATAACTTAATGCTTGTAAAAATTCTTTTTTCTCTTCGAAAATTTGTCCGATTTTCAATAGCGCTTCATCTTCAATATTATCGCCTTTAAAGTTTTCCAATATACTTAAAAACCCAGTTAAAGCTAGATCGTTTTTCTTTTGATACAAAAGCAAATCTGCTTTCGCATAAGCTGTTAAGGCAGTTCTTGTACTATCTTGAGAATTATCTGAAATAAGTAAAAACAAAGCAATAGCATCATTAGCAATTAATAAACTTGACGATTGTTTTAAAATTTTTACCTGTTGAAAAGTCCAATCGAAGTCATTTTTATAATAATTTGTTTTAGCCATTTTCATACTTGCCTCATGTGCTAACTCGTCATTTTTTAAATTTTCTTCAACTTGTGCGTAATAGAGTACTGCTTGGTTAAATTTTTCATCGAAAACCATAATATCAGCTAATTCCATTTTCACAATAGATTCTTCTCTAAGATTTAATGGAAGCTTTAAAGTCGAATTTAACAATTGAATTGCTACTTTAGGTTGCTTACTATAAAATGCATCAAAGTGAGCTGCTAAAATTTGAAGATTTAAACTATAAGGAGTTATTCCGTATTTTTTTAATAACAAACTTAATTCATTTTGAATCGATTCGTATTCTGACGCATTAGCCGATTCAATTTTCATTTGCATTAAAAAATGATGCGCTTGCATTTGCAAACCTATATCTGAAGTGTTTTCTAAAACAAATTGCAAAATAACAGCTGCATCTTCATTTTGCTTATCGTTGATTGCTAATCTTGCTAGAGCTACAATGTTGTAAAAACTTTCTGGATTACGTTTATATATTGCTCGTTCTTGTATAAATGCTTTTCCGAATTCTTTTTGTTGTACATATAACCAACTCAAAAACTGATTCCAATAATTGTCTGGCGCTTTTTGTGTTTTGGTAAGCAATGCTTTTTTTAGATAAGTTGTAAAAGTTCCATTTACGTCTTCTGATATGAAACGCGATAAATAATTTTGAACCAAACTAGTATTCTCTTGTTTGTCAAAGGAAAACTGCAATAACTTATCGGTCATTAATTCTACATTACCCATTTGTCCTTGAATTAAGGCAATTTGGTAATCAAAATTTAAACTAGGATTCTCTTTTTGAGCAATGTCATAGACCTTTAAAGCCCAATCTAGAAGTACTTTTTTTTCAAAAACATTTCCGATTTGATAAGCATAATTAGGTTCTTTTTGCACTTCACTTACAGCTAAATCATATTGTTTTTGTGCTTTTGAATTATTTTTTTGTAATTGAAAATTATATCCTAATTCAACATATAATATGGGTTGACGGTATTTTTTATTTCTATCATCAATTGCTTTTTCTGCTTTTTCATACTGTTGCAATTGCTGATAACACGTAATTAATCGTTCAAAATAATAATAATTTGCTGGCTGTTTATTTGAAATACTTTCTAGCATTGTAACAGCTTTTTCAAATTCACCCTTCTCAAAATAATCCAGCGCCAATTGTTCGTTTTGAGCAAAAGCAAAAAACGAAAACAAAAAAATTATTTTGGAGAAAAAATTTTTCATATCTATTAGAAACAAACAATGTACTAAAGTAACACATTTTGAGCCAATTTAGTACATTATTATTATTTGTGGGCGCTTAGTTTATGATATCAAAGCCAGTATACTTACGTAATACTTCTGGAATAACAATTCCATCTGGAGTTTGATAATTTTCTAAAATACCCGCTAAAACTCTTGGCAATGCTAATGAACTTCCGTTCAAAGTATGTGCCAATTGATTTTTACCGTCTTTATCTTTGAAACGTAATTTTAATCTATTTGCTTGAAAAGTTTCAAAATTTGAAACTGAACTAATTTCTAACCAACGTTCTTGTGCTGTTGAGTACACTTCAAAATCATATGTTAAAGAAGAAGTAAATCCCATATCGCCACCACATAAACGTAAAATTCTAAATGGGAGTTTCAATTCTCTAAGAATCTCTTTTACATGTTCTACCATTCCATCTAAAGCCTCGTAAGATTTATCTGGATGTTCAACACGTACAATTTCCACTTTATCAAATTGGTGCAAACGATTTAAACCACGCACATGCGCTCCCCAAGAGCCAGCTTCTCTTCTAAAACAAGGCGTATAACCAGTATACGTTATAGGCAATTCATTTTCTTGTAAAAGAACATCTCTAAATATATTTGTAACCGGAACTTCTGCGGTAGGAATTAAATATAAATCATCTTTTACATCATGATACATTTGCCCTTCCTTATCTGGCAATTGTCCTGTTCCATAAGCTGAAGCCTCATTAACTAAATAGGGAACTTGCATTTCTGTATAGCCAGCCTCTGTATTTTTATCTAAAAAATATGAAATTAAAGCACGTTGTAATTTTGCTCCTTTTCCCTTATAAACTGGAAAACCTGGCGCAGTAATTTTTGTACCTAATTCAAAGTCTATTATATCGTATTTTTTTATTAAATCCCAATGAGGGATTGCTCCTTCATGTAATTTTGGCACTTCACCTTCTTCAAAAACATTTAAATTTTCTTCAGGAGTTTTTCCCTCAGGAACAATATCAGCCGGTAAGTTTGGTAATTTATAAAGCTCTTCCTGCAATTGACCCGTAACTTGATTTAAAGTTTCTGTAAGTTCTTTACCTTGATCTCTTAATTGAGTCGATTTTACTTTTAAAATTTCAGCTTTAGCTTTCTCACCGCTTTTCATTAAAGCACCAACGTCTTTGGATAGCTTGTTTGATTCTGCAAGCACGTTATCTAACTCTGCTTGAAGTGATCGTCTTTTTTCGTCTAAATTAATTACTAACTCAACTTGTTCTTGAGCGTTCATGTTTCTCTTCATTAAACGTTTTACAACATCTTCTTTATTTTCTCTGATGTAAGCTATTTGTAACATATTCTATTGGAATTTAAGTCGCAAATTTAATGAAATCATTTAAAAAAAGTTAGAAATCATAATCTATTGTTAGAAATTTTATTTTTAATCCTATAATTTATTCTAAAACCTTACTTTTGTTTTTTTAAATAAAAGCAGACATAAAAAATGATTCAATTAGCACAAATATTATTTATACTTTCAGTATTAGTTATTCTTCATGAATTTGGTCACTATATAACCGCAAAAATGTTTAAAGTTAGAGTTGAAAAATTCTATCTTTTTATGGATGCTGGTTTTTCACTGGTAAAGAAAAAAATAGGAGATACCGAATGGGGAATCGGATGGTTACCATTAGGTGGTTACGTTAAGCTTTCGGGAATGATTGACGAAAGCATGGATACTGATCAAATGAACACAGAACCACAACCATGGGAATTTCGTTCTAAACCGGCATGGCAACGTTTAATTATAATGCTTGGTGGAATTGTAGTAAACATCTTATTAGCTTGGTTTATTTACACTACAATGTTTGCAACAGTTGGACAAAAGTATGTTTCTTCTGAAGTAGTTCAAAAAAACGGATTAGCTTTTGGAGAAATTGGTAAAAGTGTAGGTTTTCAAGATGGCGATAAAATTATATCTGTTGATGGAAAGTTTCAACCAAAATTCAATTGGTTAATTATTGATATTCTATTAAGTGAAAACATTGCTTTAGAAAGAAACGGTGAAAAAATAAATATTTCTTTGACCGATGAACAAAAAGGAAAAATTATTTCAACTGAAGGAAAAAACTTTGTTCAAGCAAGATTAACAAACATTTCCATAGATTCTATAACTAAAAACAGTTTAGCTGAAAAAGCAGGATTACAAAAAGGAGATAACATTATAGGGATTAACGGAACTAAGATTACATATTTTGATGAATTAGGTGCTGAATTATCAAAGCATAAAAAAGATACTGTTTCATTAGAAGTAACTAGAAACAATAGTATAGTTGAAATTAAAACGCTAGTTGGTGAAGACGGCAAATTAGGCTTCATTCAAAATAGCATGAACAAAGATGACTATCAAGTTATCAACAAATTAAGTATTGGAGAAGCAATGCCTGCTGCTGTTAAAGAATCATGGCAATTGTTAGTTTACAATGTAAAACAATTTAAATTAATTTTAAGCCCAAAAACAGAAGCATACAAGCAAGTTCAAAGTCCGGTTGGAATTGCACGTCGTTTACCCGACACATGGGATTGGGAATTTATATGGAATTTTACAGCTTTATTTTCGATTGGATTAGCATTTATGAACCTTTTACCAATTCCTGGTTTAGATGGCGGACATGCTCTATTTACAATTGTAGAAATGATTACTGGAAAAACATTAAGCATAAAGGCAGCCGAAAGAGTACAGACATTTGGAATGATTATCTTACTGACCTTAATGGCTTTAACATTCGGAAAAGACATCTATCAATTAGTAGTAGATAAATTTTTCTAATATTTTTTGACATTTTGTTTGTAAAAATAAATTATCAGCTTATATTTGCACCGCATTAAAGGTAACACACCTTCCTTCTTAGCTCAGTTGGTTAGAGCATCTGACTGTTAATCAGAGGGTCCTTGGTTCGAGCCCAAGAGAGGGAGCTAATAAAAAGCCGCTTTTTTAAAGTGGCTTTTTATATCTTACAAATGCAAACATATTGGTTATTCCTTCTTAGCTCAGTTGGTTAGAGCATCTGACTGTTAATCTGAGGGTCCTTGGTTCGAGCCCAAGAGAGGGAGCTAATAAAAAGCCATTCGTAAGAGTGGCTTTTTTTGTTTTAATTTTATTTTAGTTAGAAAAGATTATTGCTAAATAATGTGGTTAAAATAATAAAAATAAATTATGATTAGACGTTTTTATTATAATTTTTGGGCGGATGCTATTTTTTATTATAATTCTGAAAAATTTCAGTATGATTGGAAATTCTATAGCCTTTTACACACTACAGTTGCTATAAGTCTATTTCTAATGTTCCTATCTGTTTTTCTTGTGCCTAATGATTTTTTCGGATTATTATTAGAAATTGACCTTATGCCCGGCAGTAAAATTGAAGGAGGTATTATAGGTTTTCTAGTTTTTGGAGCTGTTCCTTTGTTTATTAATTACTTTTTGATTTTCCATAACAATAAACACGAATTAATTGTAAATAAGTATACACATTCAAACGGGAAGCTAGTTAAAATAGTTTTATACTCGATGCTACTTTTGCCTTTTTTGTTTCTGTTATTTTCTTTTTTTATTGAGTTCATAACTCTACGCTGATATATAGATGTAGTTTCGTTTTTCTGTAGTTTTTCCGAATTTTAAAACACGAATGTTAATTAGTGCAAATTTTTGTTTTATAAAATTTACTTATTACTTTTATAAAAAGATACATTATGAAAAATGCAGTTTTAATATTAATCACTATTTTATCAGTAAATAGCTATTCTCAAAAACAAGTAGAGTTAAAAAGGCAAATAAACACGGTATTAGATAATTGGCATGAAGCAGCAGCAAAAGCTAATTTTGATGCTTATTTTGATACAATGTCTGATGAATTTATATTTATTGGCACAGATGCTACTGAAAATTGGAATAAAAAAGATTTTATAGCTTTTGCAAAACCTTATTTTGACAAAGGAAAAGCGTGGAGTTTTACTGCATTTGAAAGAAATGTTTATTTTTCAAAAGATGGCAAAACCGCTTGGTTTGATGAGCTGTTAAATACACAAATGAAAATTTGTAGAGGAAGCGGTATATTAGTTAAAGAAGGTAATAGTTGGAAAATTAAGCATTACGTACTTTCCATGACTGTGCCGAATGAAAATGTAGATGAGGTTGTAAAAATAAAAGCACCTATAGAAGATGCTTTTATGATTCAGTTGCAAAAAAAATAAATCTAATTGTAAATATGTTCTTTTAGGTTTTTAAACATTTCTTCAGTCATGTTTTCCATGTCAAAATCATTTTTCCAATTCCAATCTTCTCTTGCAGAAGTGTCATCGATACTTGCAGGCCAACTATCTGCAATTTTTTGACGAAAATCTGGTTCATAATCAATTGTAAAATCAGGAAAATGTGTTTTTATTTCTTCTGCAATTTGAGCAGGAGTAAAACTCATTCCTGATAAATTATATGACGAACGTATTTTTATTTGTTCTGAAGGCGCTTGCATGATACTAATAGTTGCTTTTATAGCATCGTCCATATACATCATTGGCAAGCCTGTGTTTTCAGAAAGAAAACTGGTAAATTTACCTTCAGTAATGGCTTTATGATAAATATCTACTGCATAATCTGTAGTTCCGCCTCCTGGTTCTGTTGCCCAACTAATCAAACCTGGATAACGAATACTTCTTACATCAACACCATATTGTTTATTATAATATTCACACCATCTTTCTCCAGCTTGTTTAGAAATCCCATAAACAGTTGAAGGTTCCATAACCGTATATTGAGGCGTATTTTCTCTTGGAGTTGTTGGTCCAAAAACTGCAATACTTGAAGGCCAAAATATTTTTTTGATTTTTCCTGCTTTAGCTAAATTCAAAACATGAAACAAAGAATTCATATTTAAATCCCATGCAAATGCAGGGTTTTTTTCAGCAGTTGCTGAAAGTAATGCTGCCATAAGATAAACATCTGTAATCTCATATTGTTCAATCAAATGTTCAATTTGATTGTAATCTAATGCATTTACAACTTCAAAAATACCATTTTTTACAACATCGTTTTCTAACTTACGTATATCTGAAGCTACTACATTTTCAACACCATAAGTAGCCCTTAGTTTAGCCGTTAATTCGGTTCCTATTTGACCACAAGCTCCAATAATTAATATTTTTGTTTTCATTGCTTTCACTAAATTTAGAACACAAATATAAGAATTTGTCTGGGTTATTATTTTAAAAAGAAGTCTATAAATTAAAATTTTAAAAATGTTAAGTTTAATGAAATCATATTATAAATTAGCTAAACAATTGTATTTTTGCTTATATTTATATTTAATGAGAACATATTTTATATTATTCCTAACTTCAATCCTTTTTATTAATTGTGCTGACGACAATAATCGTAATGCCAATTCAACAAAAGCTGAACAAAAAAACGCTGAAGTTTTTAAAGCAATTTCTAAAAAATGGGAGTTTAAATTTCCTGCAACAAAACCAGAAATTCAATCTGCTTTAAACAACTGGAACGATTGGGATCAATTTAAAAAAGAGTTAGAACAAAAACCTAAAGCTACTCTTCATGCTTTTCAAATGAAAATTGAAAACGTAGCACAGAAATCAGATAGCTTAAGTTTAAGTGTTCCTGAAAAATTTAATAATCCACAAGTAAGGAGTAGATTAGTAACATTAACTACAAAAATTAATTCGTTAGACACATATTTACATCTTCAGGAAATTCCTCAAAAAAAAGTATTTACACTTATCGATGAAATTAACAGCGAATTGAGAGGAGTTTATAGTCAAATGGATGAAATTATTATAAAAGAAGCGATTCCAAGAGAAATTGGAGAAGAGTTCATGATAAAAGCTTTAGATACTTCAAGAATGGCAAATTCTAAAGCCTTTGAAGAAAGTGTAACAAAATCGAATGACCTTAAAAAAGAAATGCCAAAAAAATAAAATATGAAAAAAAAATACTTTTATAAATCAACCCTAATTGCAATATGTTTTTTTGCTCAATTAGCATTTTCACAAACATCCACTTGGAATGGCACTATTTGGGACAACGGTATTCCAAACAGTACAATTGATGCTGTTTTTACAGGGAACTATTCTTCTTTAGGAAATTTGGCAACTAAATCAATAACAGTAAACAACCCTGCAATTATAACATTTAATTCTTCACATACTTTAACAGTTGAAAATGACATTACAGTTGATGCAAGTGCAAGTTTAATTTTTGAAAATAATGCAAGTTTATTACAAATAAATTCATCTGCCATTAATACTGGAGATATCACTTATAAAAGAACTACAACTCCAATGAAGTTTGGCGAATACACCTATTGGGGATCACCTGTTTCTTCTCAACTATTAAGTGCTTTATCACCTAACACAAGAGCTGACAGATACCATACTTTTAATGCAAATACAGCTGTAAACAATTGGGCAAATGTAGCTGCCTCAACAGTAATGACACCCGGGGTCGGCTATGCCGTTAGAGCACCGGAAAACTTTACAACTACTGCCCAATCTTATAATGGAGAATTTATTGGCACTCCAAATAATGGAAATATTCCAGTAAATGTGGATGCTTTTGATCCATCGTTATTAAATTATAACTTTATTTCAAACCCTTATCCATCTGCAATTGATGTTATAACATTAATTGACAACACAAATCTTGGAACTTTATATTTCTGGACACATAATACAGCCATTGTAGCAAATGTATTTACCACAGATGATTACGCTATTAGAACCAGAACCACTGGGACACAAGCTGTTTCAGGAGGAGCAGTTCCTGACCAATATATAGCTTCTGGACAAGGTTTTTTTGCTTCTGCAGGAACTACAACAATTATTAACTTTACGAATGCAATGCGCGTAGGTGGAAATAACACTCAATTTTACAGAAACAACCAGGCAACAACTTTAAATTATTATATTCATTTGAATCTAACAAATTCATTAGGTGCATTTAAACAAATTGCTATTGGGTATCAAGAAGGGGCGACAAATGATTATGATTTTGGAACAGATGCACTTGCTTCTACATCAGGCGCTATAAAGTTCTATTCATTAATTCCTCCTTCTACTTTAGGCTTCGCCATTCAAGGAAGAGCTTATCCTTGGATTGTAACTGATCAAATACCATTAGGAATAAACACAACTCAAGCAGGAAGTTATGATATTGCAATTGATCATACCGATACTTTTTTCGACGATAAAGACATTTTCTTAGAAGATACAAGTAATGGAACATTTCATAATTTAAAAACAAGCACTTTTACATTTACAACTACCACAGGAACTTTTAACAACAGGTTTAAGTTGCGCTATCAAGATCTATCATTATCAACTGATGATAATTTAGTTAACGATTCTTCTTTAATTGTTTATTCAGAAAATGAAACCACAAAATTTGTCTCAAATAATTTAAATATTAGTTCAATAGAAGCATTTGATATTACCGGAAGATTACTTTTTGAAGAGAAAAACATTAACAACTTAACTTTTGAAAAAAATATTTCTCAAGCCAATCAAACAATATTTATAACAATTACACTTGGAAATTCACAAAAAATAAGAAGAAAACTAATTTTATAATTTTCAAAAAAACATAAAATAAAACCACTATAAACCAATTGGAATTGTAGTGGTTTTTTTATTTTTACAATAAATTAAAATCACACCCTTGAACATTTCCGCAATTTTAAAAAAGTACGAGCAAAATCCTAAAATTGAACAAATAAGTCAGTTATTAATTGAACGAAAAAAAGCTTCGGTTTCAGGGTTAATAGGTTCTTCATTATCAATCATCATACAATCTCTATTTAAAAAATCGGACATTCCATTTTTATTGATTTTTAATGACAAGGAAGAAGCTGCCTATTATTTAAATGATTTGGAACAATTGCTAAATGACCAAGATGTTCTGTTTTATCCTGGCTCATACAGAAGACCTTATCAAATTGAAGAAACAGATAATGCCAATGTTTTACTAAGAGCAGAAGTTTTAAACCGAATCAATTCTCGAAAAAAACCGGCAATTATTGTTTCATATCCTGAAGCTTTATTTGAGAAAGTAGTTACCCGAAAAGAATTAGATAAAAACACTTTAAAACTTGCTGTAAACGACAATTTATCTATTGATTTTATCAATGAAACGCTCTTTGAATACAACTTTAAACGTGTTGATTTTGTTGTAGAACCTGGCGAGTTTTCAGTTCGTGGTGGAATTATCGATGTGTTTTCTTTTTCGAATAATGAACCTTACAGAATAGAGTTTTTTGGAAATGAAGTAGACAGCATCAGAAGTTTTGATGTTGAAACCCAACTTTCTAAAGAGAAATTAAAGAAAATTTCTATTATTCCAAATGTAGAAAACAAAATGCTTCAAGAAAACAGAGAAAGTTTTTTAAGTTATATTAATGAAAAAACAGCTGTATTTATTCAAAACACCGAGCAAGTTGGTCAAAAATTAAATACATTATTTGGAAAAGCAGATGAAGCTTATTCAAAATTAACTGGCGAAATTAAACAAGCCAATCCAGAAGAATTATTTGTAAACGAAAAAACGTTTTTAAGAAAAGTAATTGATTTTCCAATTGTAGAATTAAACAACAAATCAATATTTTCATTAGATAAAAGTTTCGAATTTCACATTCATCCACAACCCTCTTTCAATAAACAATTTGATTTATTGTTAGCTAACTTAAGCGAAAACCATGAAAATGGCATTTCAAATTATATTTTATGTTCAAACGAAAGTCAATCTAAACGTTTTCATGATATTTTTGAAAGTATTGATGAGGAAAATCACGAAAGCATTCGCAAACAATATAAAACATTAGTTTATCCATTGTTTCAAGGATTTATAGATATAGAAAACCAATTGGCTTGCTATACAGATCATCAAATTTTTGAACGTTATCATAAATTCACTATTAAAAATAGTGCTTCTAAGAAGCAAACTATCACCTTAAAAGAACTTACTTCATTATCAGTTGGCGATTATGTTACACATATTGACCACGGAATTGGAAAGTTTGGTGGATTACAAAAAATTCAGGTCGAAGGAAAAACACAAGAAGCCATTAAGTTGGTTTATGCCGATAACGACATTGTGTACGTAAGCATTCATTCATTGCATAAAATTTCAAAATACAACGGTAAAGATGGTACTCCACCAAAAATTTATAAATTAGGAAGCAACGCTTGGAAAGTTTTAAAACAAAAAACAAAAGCACGTGTTAAACATATTGCCTTTAATTTAATTCAATTGTATGCAAAAAGAAGACTAGACAAAGGTTTTGCATGTGCTCCTGATAGTTACTTGCAAAAAGAATTAGAAAGTTCGTTTATTTATGAAGATACTCCAGACCAAATTTCGTCTACTAATGATGTAAAAATGGACATGGAAAACGACAGACCAATGGATCGATTGGTTTGTGGCGATGTAGGTTTTGGCAAAACAGAAGTTGCCATTCGTGCAGCATTTAAAGCGGTTGATAATGGCAAACAAGTAGCTATTTTAGTTCCAACCACAATTCTTGCTTATCAGCATTATAGAACGTTTACCGAACGTTTAAAAGACATGCCGGTTACAATAAATTATCTGAATCGATTTAGAACTGCTAAACAAAAATCGGAAACTTTAAAAGCGCTTAGCGAAGGAAAAGTAGACATTATCATTGGAACACATCAATTAGTAAACAAAAATGTTCAGTTTAGAGATTTAGGTTTATTGATTGTAGATGAAGAACAAAAATTTGGTGTAAACGTAAAAGATAAGTTAAAAACTATTGCTGCAAACGTTGATACACTTACACTTACTGCAACTCCAATTCCAAGAACGCTTCAGTTTTCGTTAATGGCGGCAAGAGATTTATCGGTAATCACAACTCCACCACCCAACAGACATCCAATTGAAACAAATGTTGTTCGTTTTAACGAGGAAGTTATTAGAGATGCTATTTCTTATGAAATTGAACGTGGAGGGCAAGTGTTTTTTATCAATAATCGAATTGAAAATATCAAGGAAGTTGCAGGAATGATTCAGCGATTAGTTCCTGATGCGAAAGTAGGAATTGGTCACGGACAAATGGAAGGTAAAAAGCTAGAAGAATTAATGCTTGCTTTTATTGAAGGTGAATTTGATGTGCTTGTTGCGACAACTATCATTGAAAGCGGATTAGATGTCCCTAATGCCAATACCATTTTCATCAATAATGCTAATAATTTTGGATTATCAGATTTGCATCAAATGCGGGGTCGCGTAGGACGAAGCAATAAAAAAGCATTTTGTTATTTTATAACTCCACCAGAATCTGCCATGACAGACGATGCTCGTAAACGTATCAATGCATTAGAACAGTTTAGCGAATTAGGTAGTGGATTTAATATTGCAATGAAAGATTTAGAAATTCGTGGTGCTGGAGATTTATTAGGCGGCGAGCAAAGTGGATTCATCAATGAAATTGGTTTTGATACGTATCAAAAAATCATGAACGAAGCTATTGATGAATTAAAAGAAAACGAATTTAAAGACCTTTACCCGGAA
Source organism: Flavobacterium sp. (assembly GCF_034111225.1). Taxonomy (GTDB): domain Bacteria; phylum Bacteroidota; class Bacteroidia; order Flavobacteriales; family Flavobacteriaceae; genus Flavobacterium. Next base: position 139,745 of record NZ_JAWUXR010000013.1, read on the forward strand.
GAAAATAATATTGACACTAAAGAATACGTAAAAGACATTTTAATTGACACAGACTTCGAATTATTGTTTCCTGACGAATACATTAACAGTGTAACTGAACGATTAAGTTTATACAACGAATTAGGCTTAATTAAAAAAGAAGAAGACTTATTACTTTTCGAACAAAAATTAATTGACCGTTTTGGTGCACTTCCAAAACCTGCAGTTGCACTATTAAATAGTTTACGAATAAAATGGAAAGCCACTTCGATAGGAATTGAAAAACTATTAATGAAGCAAGGCAAACTTGTTGGCTATTTTATCAGCGACCAACAAAGTAAGTATTACCAATCTAATAAGTTTATAAAAGTGATGCAATTTGCTCAACAGAATGGTAACATTTGTAAAATTAAAGAGAAACAAACTAAAAACGGATTGCGTTTATTGATAACATTCGATAACGTAAAGAGTATTACAAAAGCGTTAGAACTTTTCAATAAAATATAAAAAAAACATCCTAAGTGGGGCACACTTAGGATGTTTACAAATTTTCTATAATTAGAAAAAATTACTACTATTAACCGATATAAAGATACCTCAATCCCAATATATCTGTCTACAGATTATTTGTACATTTTGTTAAAACAATAAGCATAAAAAAATCCGGAGTCCCCACTCCGGATTATTGAATTAATTTTTTTGATTAGAAAAAATTACTGCTATTAACCAAGGTAAATGTATTTATATTCCACCTTTTTAGATTACAGAAATTCTATACATTTTGTTAAATTACATATTAGACATCCATTGTTCAGGGTTTAAGTAAGTTGTATTTTGCAATACTAAAAACTTAATCACAGCGCTTCCAGACGAATCGGTATGTATTTTACCTAATATTTGTTTTATAGAAACATCGTCCCCTTTACTTACGTTTACAGAACTTAAGTTCAAATAAACTGTAATAAAATCTCCATGTTGAACATAAACTGCTTTATTATTTGCAGAAATCACTTGTACTTGCAGTACTACACCACCAAAAATAGCTCTAGCATTAGAACCTGGTTTAGTCGCTATTTCCACTCCACTATTATGAACTGTAAGGTTTTTATGAACAGGATGTGGTTGATCTCCATATCTTAATTGTACATATCCATTATCAACAGGCCAGGGTAATTTTCCTTTATTTAATTTGAAATTATCCGAAACTATTTTTCCTTCAGGTGTTAAATCGAATTTAGCAACTGATGACGAAGAAGCAGTTGTTCCTGTTTTTGCAGCGTTTCTTTTATTAGCTGCAGCAATCTCATCGGCAATAATTTTTTTAATTTGGCGGTCAATATCTCTTGCTTCTCTTTGCTTTTTATCAATATCAGCTGTATATTTCTTTTTGTCCTTTTGAATAAGTTTTGCTAATTGTTCTTGATCTTTTTTCTTTTCTTCTAGAATCTTTTTCTCAGCTTCATTTTCAATAATAACCTTTTCCTTGTTTTTTTTATCTTTTTCAAGCTTAACTACTGCAACTCCTAATCTTGCTTGTTTTTCTTGAATTTCTTCTCCTTGCATTTTTCTAAATCCAGCATACTGCTTCATGTACTGAATACGCTTATAAGCCTGAAGGAAGTTTTGAGAAGAAAGGACAAACATAATTCTACTTTGATCATTTCTGCTTTTATATGATTTTACAATCATTTTAGCATAATCTTCTTTAAGAATTTTTAACTCTTTATTTAATTTATTAATCTCTAATTGATTTAAATAAATATTATCATCTAGCAACCTTTTTTGCTTAGCTGTTGTTGTAATTAATCGTTCACTTAATCGTATACGTGCTTTTTGTGCTGCAATTTCACTTAATACAGAACGTTCTTTTTTCTTTTCTGTTTGCAACAAACTCTTAAACGCAGAAATTTCTTTCTGAATTTGCTCTTTACGCGCTTCTAATTTTTCTTGTTGAGTTTGAGAAAACCCCATAGAAAAGCAAAAGAAAAAAAGTATGTATAATTGAAATTGCTTCATTTTATTGTTTTTACAAAGATAATATTGTTTTGAAATTTCTAGTTAACATTTATTTGTTCGTAACTACTTGGTATTGAAAAAGGATAACTCAAATTTTCATTAAAAATTATATTTTTATATTCTAAATCAATGAAAACTGTTTCTTTTTGTTGTGCCTTTATATTAATTTCATTTGGCAAAAATACATTATTTTGTTTTTTATGCGAAGGATAATAAATTTCTAATTTTCTATTTTCTTGTTCTTGAAAAATAGTTTCCTTTTTTAATAAAAAATTTCCTCCTTCAAAATCAAATGTTTTTGAGGTGTTGCCTTTGTTTTTTTCAGTTAATTGATACAATTCCTTTTCAATTTTAGCCACATATTTAGCTTTAGTCAAATCATCTATAGCGTTACCAATTAATAAATTTTGAACTTTATTAAAATCGAGTTCAGTTCCTAACCAATTGCTTAATAAACTAAAATCGCCTTCAAAATAAGTGTTGTTTATTTTTTCATAATAACTCACTTTATTTGGTGTAATTAATGCTTTGGCAACAGGAAAACCTAATAATTTTATATTAATCCAAATTAGTTCATCTTTCTTAATGCGAATATCTGCAGTTACAGAATAAGATTGTTTTTCGTCTTTGTACTTTGCATTTGCTCTAATATTTAGAGTAGAGAAATCTTTTTCGTTTTCGTAATGACCTGAAATAATCTTTGTTGCAGCTAAAGACTCATTTGCTGCAGATTCTAAAACTGATTGTTTTGTTTTACAAGAAATCATAAGTGTTAACCCAATAAAAACAATAATTATTTTTTTCATTTCTTGAAATTCTTTTGAATAAGTTCTGCTTTAGAACGATACATTTTTTCCTTTGTTGTGTTGTTTATTTGTTTGAACGATTCTGCCAAAAGCAAGTAAAACTGGTTTTCTAAAGCTAAATCCTCAACTATAAATTCTAAACCCATTTCTAATTGATCAATAGCTTCATTAGTATTATTAAGCTTAAAATTAGCTAAACCAGCATAAAAATATAATTTTGCAAATGTAGGATACAAATCCGTATAATTTGTTGCTATTTTTTTAACCTCTACAAATTTTCCCAACGTACTTTCAACATCTAACAGTAATAAAATTGTTTCAATATCGTTTGGTTCTTTTTCTAATCCTTTTTTTAAATAAAGTTCAGTTTTTAGATAATCTTTCTTGTTGTAAAAAAACTTTCCAATTTCTTTGGAAACATTAATTACGTTATCATTTTCGAAATAATCAACAGCTTGTTCTAAATCTCTATCGTGTTCATTTGTATTAATAGTAACAATTAAAAATTCATTTAGAATCCTATGTTTAATTCTTGCGTCAATGTTTTTGTTCTTAAAGATCTTAAGCATTGATTTTTTTGCATTATCAATTTCATTATTGACTAAATAAAATTTAAATAAACTTATATGAGCCCAATCTGAATTTGGAATTTCTTTAGCCAATTCTTTAGCAACTTCAAACGCTTTTTCTTCTTGATTACTTGTAGAGTAAAGCATCATTAAATCGATATAATTTTGCTCTATTTTAGGCTGCTTCTTAATTAAATTTTCTAATTCCTTAACTTCAGGTTTTGAATAAGCATTTGAAGATTGAATCTTTAATTTATAATATTCCATAGATTGACTTAAACCCAATGTGCTTTCCATTTCATTTAATAAACTCAATGCTTTATCGTGCTGATTTGTGTACATGTATAGTGAAACTAAATCTTCACTCATGTTTGGATCAAATGAAATCAACTTTTGAACCACAGGAATAGATTTTAAAAAATCTTTAGTTTGGTAGTACACATCATATAGACCATTTAAATACCAACGTTCATTTGGGTTTAATTCAATTGCTTTTTTGAAAGCGTTTTCAGCTTCTGCATATTGTTTTAAATCCAAGTAATTTTTACCCAACTCATGGTAAAAAACAGGATTTGTATTGTCTTTTTTAATGCATTTTTGAATTGCGGCAATTGCTTTGTCATAATTTTCAATTCCACGTTGTTTTAACGCTTCATAGAAATTATTTTCAATATCATTTTCTACAAGAGCAATTTCATCTGGGCTGGTTTGTCCATAAAAAACTTGTTGATTACTAAAAGTAACCAACAAGAATAAAAGTGCTATTGTTTTAATGTTTTTCAAATTATTTATTCTAATACTGAATAATCTCCTATACTTATGCTTTTAAAATCACCATCAAAAATCGCATGATTTCCAATCATTGCATTATCTAATTTTGCATTTCTAATATGCGCATGAGTTTGTACTAAACTATTTTGAATTTTTGTATTTGTTAAATGTGTTGAATTACCTAATGAAACATTTGGACCCACAATAGAATTAATCAAAACAACATTTTCACCAATATAACATGGTGGAATAATTGTAGAGTTTTCAATTCTAACTGTTTCAGCAATCATTGTCTCTTCTGCATCATCATGAAGAAATTTCAACATTCTAGAATTGGTATCAACCGTAACATCTTTATTTCCGCAATCCATCCATTCATCTACTTTACCAGGAACAAATTTCATGCCCTTTTCCATCATTTGCTTAATACCATCGTTAATCTGGTATTCGCCACCATGAATAATGTTATTGTCAATTACTAATTGTAATTCGTTTTTCAAAATAGCAACATCTTTAAAATAGTAAATTCCAATAACCGCTAGGTCAGAAACAAATTCTTGAGGTTTTTCAACCAATTCTACAATTTCATTTGCTTCATTTAGGTTGATTACCCCAAAAGCTTCTGGTTGATCAACTTGTTTTACCCAAATAACACTATCAGCTGTTTGATCTAAATCAAAATCGGCACGGATTAATGTATCTGCATAGGCTATTACAGCTGGTCCGCTTAAAGAATCCTTTGCACACATAATTGCATGACCTGTTCCTAATGCTTCATTTTGATAATAAATAGTTCCTTTTGCTCCTAATTTTTCAGCAATTGCAATTAAATCGTTCTCAACTTTTTTACCAAAACTTTCGTGAATGATAAAAGCAACTTCTTCAATATCTTGATTCAATACTCCCGCAATATCTTGAACTAATCGATGAACTATTGGTTTTCCCGCAACAGGAATTAAAGGTTTTGGTATTGTTAATGTATGTGGGCGAAGACGTGAACCACGACCTGCCATAGGTACTATTATTTTCATTTTTTATTTTTTTTTTAAAATTTCAATATTCGTTAATTTCAAATTGAACATTCAACCTGAAATTTTTGAAATTTGAAATGATTATTTCACTCCTGTACTTCCAAAACCACCTTCGCCACGAGAAGTTTCAGACAATTCACTTACTTCAATCCATTCTGCTCGTTCGTGTTTTGCAATAACTAATTGCGCCACTCTTTCTCCGTTTTCAATTGTAAAATCTTCGTTTGAAAGATTGACTAAAATTACACCTATTTCGCCACGATAATCAGCATCGACAGTTCCTGGAGAATTTAAAACTGTAATTCCTTTTTTTGCAGCCAAACCACTTCTGGGACGAACTTGCGCTTCGAAACCGATTGGCAACTCAATAAAAAGTCCGGTTTTAACAATCGTCCTTCCTAATGGTTTTAGCACAATTGATTCGGTAATGTTTGCACGTAAATCCATTCCTGCCGAAGCAATAGTTTCGTAGTTTGGTAATTCGTGAGAAGATTTATTTATAATTTTAATTTGCATTATTTTCTTTTTAAAATTCTTGAAAAAAGTTGTTGTTCATTTCGATATACAAAGTAAACAAAAATTAATAAACTAGCTATTCCAAAAACATAGGTTTCTCTTAAAACAGGAATGTAAAAAGAAAGCAAACTTAATACAACTGATAGTCCTAAATAGAAACCGATTTTCTTTTTATCATAAGGAATTGGATAGTTTTTTTGCCCTAGCTTATACGAAATCATCATCATTGCGCCATAAGCCAAAATAGTTGCGATTGCCGAACCCATAAAACTAATATAAGGAATTAGAAGAAAATTAAACAATAGAGTCACTAAAGCTCCGACGATTGAAATATAAGCACCAATTTTTGTTTTATCGATTAACTTGTACCAAACCGAAAGATTAGTATAAATACCTAAGAAAAAATTAGCAATCACAATTAGAGGCACAATATTCATTGCAATCCAATATTCTTCTCGTGGTACTAAAACTACTTTTAAAACATCCGCAAAAACAATTACTCCAAGCGACATAAACGAACCGAATATTACAAAGTATTTTGTGATTTCCGCATAGGTTTGTGGTGCATTTTCATTTTTTGCATGACTGAAAAAGAAAGGCTCAATACCCAAAGTATATGCTGTTCTAAATAGAACCATAAACATTCCTATTTTATAGCAAGCAGAATAAGCACCAATATTTGCCAAATCAACATGCATCCATTCCAATAGAATTTTATCAAAATGCTCATTGATTGCAAAAGCAATTCCAGCAATTAAAATTGGGAAACCATAATGCATCATTTTTTTCCAAAGGACTAAATCAAATTGCCATTTCAATTTAAAGTAATCTGGCAATAACACTAATAAAGTAAAAAGACTTGCTACAACACCTGAGATAAATATATAACCAATTTGAAAATCTTCAATATAAATATTTTGCAACAAAGAACTATTTTGAGACCATTTTGGTAAGAAAACCAGAAAGAAAACATTCAATGATAAATTAATTGCTACGTTGCTAATTTTAATTATTGCATATTTTATAGGTCTTCCTTCAGCTCTCAATTTTGAAAAAGGAATAATTACGAGAGCATCTAAGGTCAAGATTAAAATAGTATAGAAAATATAATCTACATTTTTATTCGACAAAACAGCAATATCATCTTTAAAAAACAAAGAGACCCCTAAAAAAAGAAGTGTGGAAACCAACAAAGAAATCATTGAGGTAGTAATTACATTTTCCTTTTTATCTTCTGAATTATAAAATCTAAAAAAGGCCGTTTCCATTCCGTAAGAAAGAACTACGTTGAAAAAAACCAAATAGGAAAAAATGATAGAAACCTCTCCATATTCACTTGAAGGCATATAATCTGTATACAACCTTACCAAAAGAAAACTTAACATTCTTGGCAATACAGTCGCAATGCCGTAAATAGCGGTTTGATTTAGAAGCTTTTTATATGAACTCAAAGTTTTTTTATTTAAGAAACAAAAATAGTTATTCTGTAGGTCTTCTCATAGAAGGATAAGCAATCATTTCTCTTTCTTCTACATTTTCTATAATTTTAGAATATGTTTTACCATCCTTTTTAAAAAATAAAATAGCTTGTTTCTCTTTTAAATTAATTTCAGGATTATTAACAACTACTTCTTCAGCATCTGTAACTTCTACATTTATTCCTTTTAACCTATTTTGACCCGTATTAATTCTAGCCAAATAACTTAACTCATTTGTTTTTTCAAAACGAGCCTCGTAAGTTTTAAATTGAATTTTTTCTAAAGTCAATCCTTCATCAAACGGATTATTTAAGTTAACAAAAACATTTATTCCAGCTCCTCCACCTCTTACACCAGCAACCCAATATTGCGAGTAAATTTCTTTTATTGGAGTTTGATCTACAATTTTTTGAGCATCCATTTTAGTGCTTCCACAAGAAAGTATTGAAAAACTGAAAAGAAGTGTTATTAATTTATAAACTATCATCTTGAGAATATTTTAGTTAAATGTACAAATTATATAGCAAAAAAAGAGCCAAACTTAGTTTGGCTCTTTTAAATATTCTATGTTTTTAACTCTGCTTACGCTTCGTTTAATTGTTTAATGCTTCTACCATATTAAATTTAACTCTGCTTAAGCTTCGTTTAATTGTTCAATGCCTCTGCTCCACCAACAATTTCAAGGATTTCTCCAGTAATTGCAGCTTGACGTGCTTTATTGTATGTTAATTTCAATTGGTTTCTCAAATCGGTTGCATTATCAGTTGCCTTATGCATTGCAGTCATACGAGCGCCATGTTCTGAAGCAAAAGAATCACGAATTCCTTTATACAATTGTGTTTTTAATGACTTAGGTATTAAAGTCGATACTATTTCCTCTTTTGAAGGTTCAAAAATATAATCTGAAGAAACAACTTCACCTCCAATAATTGGAGCTAATGGTAAAAATTGTTCAATTTTCACGATTTGAGTTGCTGCATTTTTAAAGTGATTATAAACAATATGTATTTCATCATATTCACCTGCAACAAATTTATCCATTAAAAGTTGAGCAACATCAGAAACATTTTCAAATGATAAATCATCAAAAATTTCACTCTTATTATCAACAATAGTATTCGTTTTCTTTAAAACATCATTTCCTTTTTTACCAATAGCAAAAACATCAACTTGTTTTCCTGAATAAGAACTAGATAAATTTCTAACTCCTTTAATTACATTAGAATTAAAAGCACCACATAAACCTCTATTTGAAGTAATAGCAACAATTAAAACTTTATTAACTTCTCTTTGTTCTGCAAATGGACTACCAGTATCTCCTTCAAGAGTAGCGCTTAAATTTTGCAACAATTCAGTTAATTTCTCGGCATAAGGGCGCATCGCTGTAATAGCGTCTTGAGCTTTTTTAAGCTTAGCAGCAGAAACCATTTTCATTGCCGATGTTATTTGCATCGTAGATGAAACGGAACTAATTCTATTTCTAATTTCCTTTAAATTTGCCATTTTTTATAAATAATTAGTGATTAGTAATTAGTGATTAGTCGCTATTTAAGCTAGTTCTATTCACTAATTACTTTTCACTTATAAATTAATATTTCGCAGAAACTTCTTTAGCAGCTTTTTGTAAAACATCAGTAATTTCGTCTGTGAATTTACCAGCTTTTAATCCGTCTAAAGTATCTCTATGTTTAGCATTTAAATAATCAATGAAATCTCTTTCAAATTCTTTAACACTAGCTACTGGAACACTTTTTAACAAGTTTTTAGACCCTGCATAAATAATTGCAACCTGATCTTCTACTGTATAAGGATCGTTAACTGCTTGCTTTAAAATTTCAACATTACGTTTTCCTTTTTCAATTACGTTCATAGTAACTGCATCTAAATCTGAACCAAATTTAGCAAACGCTTCTAATTCACGGTATTGAGCTTGGTCTAATTTTAAAGTTCCAGCAACCTTTTTCATTGATTTAATTTGTGCATTACCTCCAACACGAGAAACAGAAATACCAACGTTAATTGCAGGACGTACACCTGAATTAAATAAATCTCCATCTAAGAAGATTTGTCCGTCAGTAATCGAAATTACATTTGTTGGGATATAAGCAGAAACGTCACCAGCTTGAGTTTCAATAATTGGCAAAGCTGTTAATGAACCTCCTCCTCTTACGATTGGGCGTAAAGAGTCAGGTAAGTCATTCATGTCTTTAGCAATGTCATCATCAGCAATAACTTTTGCAGCTCTTTCTAATAATCTAGAGTGAAGATAGAAAACATCTCCTGGGTAAGCCTCACGACCTGGTGGTCTTCTTAATAATAACGATACTTCACGGTAAGCAACTGCTTGCTTAGATAAATCATCATAAACAATTAATGCAGGACGACCTGTATCACGGAAATACTCTCCAATAGAAGCTCCAGCAAATGGTGCATAAACTTGCATTGCTGCGGGATCTGATGCATTTGCAGCAACAATAACCGTATAAGCCATTGCTCCTTTTTCTTCTAACGTTTTTGCAATTGAAGCAACTGTAGATGCTTTTTGTCCTACTGCTACATATATACAGAATACTGGTTTACCAGCATCGTAAAATTCTTTTTGATTTAGAATGGTGTCGATACAAACCGTAGTTTTACCTGTTTGACGGTCACCAATAACCAATTCACGTTGCCCTCTACCAACTGGAATCATAGCATCAATTGCTTTAATACCTGTTTGTAATGGTTCGGTTACTGGTTGACGAAAGATAACTCCAGGAGCTTTTCTTTCTAATGGCATTTCATATAAATCACCACCAATTGGTCCCTTACCATCAATAGGATTTCCTAATGTGTCTAGAACACGACCAACAACTTGTTCACCAACTTTAAGGGAAGCAATACGTTGTGTTCTTTTTACATTAGAACCTTCTCTAATACCTGTAGAAGGACCTAATAATACTACACCAACATTGTCTTCCTCTAAGTTAAGAACGATAGCCTCTAACCCGTTATCGAATTGTACTAATTCACCATACTGTGCATTAGATAATCCGTAAACACGTGCGATTCCATCTCCAACTTGAAGTACTGTTCCAACTTCTTCTAATGAAGTACCAGATTCAAAACCTGATAATTGCTTTTTTAAGATTGCTGATATTTCAGCAGGTTTAATTTCAGCCATTTTAATTTATAATTTAAACACTCATTGAGTGCGTTGACTATTATTAATTACTAAATTCTCTTTTTAATGCCAATAGCTTACTAGCTACTGATGCATTGAATTGTTTATCTCCTATTCTCAATACAAATCCACCAATAATAGAAGGATCAACAATATTTTGAATAGTAATATTTTTATTTGAAAACTCTTTTATTTTTGCTAAAACTTTACTTTCTAAATCAGATGTGATAGGAAATGCAGTAGTAACTATTGCTGTTTCAATACCATTTAACTCATCAAATAAAGTATTATACTCTGAAGCAATAGCGTGTAAAATTTCAAATCTTTTATTTTCTAAAAGTAATTGAAACAAGCTTTTTGTTTCGTTTTGTACTGAAGCAAAAACTTCTAATAAAGCACTAAGCTTAACATTTCCACTAACTGTAGGGTTTAATAAAAAGCCTTTCAATTCATCACTTCCCTTAACAGCTGCAACAATAGACAACATATCATTGTTTACACTTGCCGTGTTATCATTTGCTTTTGCAATATCAAGAATAGCTTTAGCGTATCGAATAGCCGCTCTAGTTCCTGCCATAATGCTTTTAGTTTAATTTAGCTTCAACTAACATTTTCTCAACCAATTTTGATTGAGCTTCTGTGCTAGCTAATTCACTTTTTAATATTTTTTCTGCAATTTCAATTGAAAGTGTAGAAACTTGATTTTTTATCTCTGCAATTGCAGCATTTTTTTGAGACTCAATAGAAGCCTTTGCTTGAGAAATCATTTTTTCTCCTTGCACTTGTGCCTCTTCTTTTGCGTCTGCAATCATTTTTTCTTTTAACTCACGAGCCTCTTTTATCATAGTATCTCTTTCTGCTCTTGCTTCAGCCAATAACTTTTCGTTATCTGCTTGAAGATTTAATAAATCTTTTTTAGCATTTTCAGCAGAAAGAAGCGCATCATTAATAGATTCTTCTCTAGTTTTTACAGCTTCTAAAATTGGCTTCCATGCAAACTTTTTTAATAATATAAAAAAGACTACAAAAATTATAGTTGTCCAAAAAATTAAACTTTCAGGTGAAGTGAAATTCATAATATATAATTTATTTGTTTGTTTGTTTTAAAAAATCTTCTCACAACCAACCGTTGTGAGAAGATAATTAATTACTTAGCGATTAAAGCAACTACTACCGCGAAAAGTGCAACACCCTCGATAAGAGCAGCAGCAATAATCATTGCTGTTTGAATTTTTGAAGCAACCTCAGGTTGTCTTGCCATAGCGTCCATTGCAGAACCACCAATTTTTCCAATTCCGATTCCTGCTCCAATAACAGCTAATCCAGCACCGATTCCAGCTAATACCATAATAAAATATTTATATAGTTAATAATTAATAAAACTCAATTTAATGATGATCATGCTCTTCAACTGCCTGACCAATAAACAACGCTGACAACAGTGTAAACACATAAGCCTGTAAAGCCGCAACTAACATTTCTAACACACTCATAAATAATACAAATGCTCCAGAAACTGGCGAAATCCAAACTGTTTTAAATATATAAATCAACGAAATTAAACTTAAAATAATAATATGTCCAGCAGTAATATTCGCGAATAAACGAATCATTAAAGCGAACGGCTTAGTCAACATTCCAATAATTTCAACAGGAATCATAATAGGATATAAAGCTTTAGGCACTGGCGGCATAAAAATATGTGACCAGTAGTCCTTTTTTGCACTTAAAGTTGTAACTATGAAAGTAATAAAAGCTAAAACAAAAGTAAAATATATATTTCCTGTTAAGTTAGAACTAAATGGGAAAAATGGAATTAGTCCAATTAAATTATTTACCCAAATGAAAAAGAAAATCGTTAACAAATAAGGCATGTATTTTTCATAGTTCTTATCTCCAATGTTTGGTCTAGCAATGTCATCTCTAACAAACAAAATAAGAGGCTCAAGAAAACCAGCTAATCCTTTTGGAGCCATTTTGTTTCTATTGTATGAACGAGCCGTCATAATAAACAATAACAAAATAAGAAATACAGAAAATATCATTGAAAACGCATTCTTTGTAATCGAAAAATTTAATGGCCTTTCTGCAAAATTAAAACCATTCATCATTCCAGATTTTTGCTCTTCTGTTAATGTTGGAAACTTATCCGCATAATAAATCACTTCATTATACTTTACAAATTTTCGTCCATTAACTTCAACTTGATGCTCACCAGAATTATCATGATGAAAAATAGATGAAGAAAAAATTTCTAAACCACTTTCTGTGCATAAAATAATTGGCAACGGCATAGAAATCGAATGACCATTCCAATCAGCGATATGAAAATCATGAGCATCACCAATATGAGAATTTATTAATTCCGTTGGACTAAATTCTTTCCCTTCTTCAGCACCATGACTAGCAAAACTAGTATTTGCAACCATTAAAATGGCAATACAAAAAACGAACTTTAAGGCCTTTCCGAATATCTTCATAACTACATTTAGTTAAAAACAGTGTTTTAAAATTTTTTGCAAAGGTACATTATAATTCATAATAACGAAATTAATTCAAAAAAAAATAACTCCAAATCACAATCAACAATTCTTTTTATTCAATAGCCGAACAACAACTACACTTTCAATTATTAAAAAAATGAAATACGCAGAAAAAAAACTTAATGTATCAGGAATTTTATTTGAAAAATCGGAATTAACTAAAGGCATTAAATAAACTACAGAAACCGCCATTTTAATTATCCCTAATGCAAGAAATGCATAACCAACTTTGTCATTAAATTTTACATTTATTGTGAAAAGAACAAAAAAAGAAACTAATGTTAAAACAAAATTAAAAAAATAGATTTCTTCAATTGAATTATATAAAACTATTTCTTTTGTTGCTACATAATTTATAGCTCCAAAAAATAGACCTAAAATAAATGTTAAAAAAATCGAAGCAAAGTAACTTTTAATCATCATTTTTATCTTGAATGGCTTTAACCTGCTTGTAAACATTATAAAGAGCTATTCCTATAGAAATTAAAGAAATTGAAACCACAAACAGAGGCGAAAATCCTGTTTTATCATCTAAATAATTACCAAAAAAAACTCCTGCAAAAATTATTACTCCCATTTGAAAAGGAATATTAATTAGACTCAACCACTTAAGCGAGTTTTTCTTTTTGCTCATCTGAAGGAATGGTTTTTAAATTACTTTTCATTTCACAAGTTGCTTCAAAAACTGCTCCTGGATCTACAGATAGTTTACCAACAATTACTTCTCCTTTTATTCTTGCTGTTGCTTTAACTCCTAAAAGTTCTGCAACTTCAAGTTTTCCAGAAAACTTTCCTTCAATATCAACATTTACACATTTAACATCTCCTTGAACTTCTCCTGATGGCCCAATAACTAATTTAGATGTTGAATTATAGTTTCCTATTAATGTTCCGTCTAACCTAAAATCGGTCTTAGAAGTTATATCACCTTTAATCACTGTTCCTTCTACAATTCTATTTGTCTGTCCTAATTGACTTGTATCTTTCTTAGTTTTGTCAAACATAATATAATGGTCTTTGAATTTTTATTGTTTATTTAATAATAGCCAATCGTTAAAGTTCTTTTTAAACTGAATGATTTTATAATCTTCAGAAGAAATGATATACGCTTTATCTTTTATTTTATAATCTTTAAACTCTTGCAGTATACTTAATACAGATTTTGCACTTTCCAACTTTTCAAATCCGTGAATTACTATAATATCTTTATCAATTGTATAAAGATCGCTTGATATTTTTAGCAAAACACTGTTCCTGTCTTTTATGTATTTATTAATTTTTTCAGTTAACTTTTTAGAGTCTTCCTTTAAGGGGAAATTCTTAATAAAAATAACTTTCCATCCTGTAGCCTCAAGTTTTCCTAATTCAAATGCTTCAAGTTTAGGAATATCATTTTGCAATAAATTTTCTGCTTGTTTTCCTTCCAACTCATCTGGATAAGTTAGAGCTACAAAATTCAATGCTTTTTTATAACTACCCACTCCTTCAAGTCTAGCGTTAATATATGCCTTTAATAACTCAAATTTAGGCAATGATTCATCTCCAAAAAATTGATCAATTCTCAACTCAACTTCTTCCGAAGCTTCTCTAATTGAATTGTCTTGAAACAATTTATATAAATTATAATACACTTTCTCTGGACTTTCGCTGTCTGTTAATTCAACAGAAGGATTTTGAATAATTTGTGCATATCTACTATCTGGATATTCAGTAATAATTTCGTTTTTATAAACCTCAGCTTTACTTGTTTTTAAAATCTCGTAAATTTTAAATAAATTATATTTAGCAGGTAGTATTAATCTTTCTTCTGGACTGTTTTTTAACAATTGTTCTAATCGTGAAGCAGCTAATTCATATTCTTTAAACTTTTCCTTATAAATAACCCCTAATTGGTAATAGGCAAAGTTTCTGTCTTTAGCCAAACTATCTATCACAGTTTGAGAAGTTGGCAATTTTGAAGTGTAAAAATCAACTGTATACTTTTCTACTATTTCAGTAACTAAAGAATCGCTTTCAACTACTAAATCGACTATATCATTTGTTGAAAAATCTATAGTTTTATCTGAAGACAATCTCCAGTTTTTCTTTAATTCTCTTTTACCCCATTTACCTTCGAACTCTCTTTTACCATAACTAACCGTTACTGGATTGTAAAAATAAAAATTATTTGGCTCATCTGTAATTGATGTTGGAGGCATTATACCCACACTTCCCTTAAGAGGAGGGCTTAGTAATGAATTAGGATTGAATTTTCCTCCCGGCTGACCAGGCTTGATTGCAGAATTTGCTGCTATATTAGCTTCTTTTTCAGCCTCTTTAGCTTCTAACTTTGCTTTAATTTCATCGGAAATTTTTAATTTATCAATGTACTTTTGAAAATATTCAACCTTTTGAGAATCATTCATTGCAACTAAATTTAGAATACTATCGTTCTGTTGAGCAATAGTTTCATACTTAATTACATCTACCAAGTTTAATCTTTTCTTTTTATACTTTCTATATTCTCTAGTGCCTTCTTTTAATCTTAATAATGTACTGTCGTAATATTTTCCTGCAATTTTATATTCAGCATCTTTGAAATAAATTTCTCCAATGTTTCTATAATTTGAAGAAATTAAATATTCGTCTTGAGTAAATGAACGAATCGATTTATTATAAAATTTTTCAGCAATTTTAGGCTTTTGATTTTTATCATAAAAAACACCCATTTGATGGTTAAGAATATCTAAAAAAGGTCTGTTTTCTCTATCTTCTAATAATTTTGTGAATTTTTCCACAAATGCTAAAGTATCTCCGTTTTTATAATCAAACTGTTGTGCTTGCTTTGCATGAGCCTGAATTACATATCTACGAGGAGATTTTCTCTTCATATCTATAACTTCTTGGAAAGCTACAAATGCACTATCATTGTATTCAAACGATTCGTAAAGCTGACCTAAAATAAATGAATATCGTGCTTTCTCTTCTTTATTTTTAGTCTCTAATCTTGCAACCTTAATAGTTGCAATTGCAGAATCATTTGAACCTACATTTCTATAAGCTTGACTCAGAATTGCATTAGCATCAGCTAAGTCTTGACCTACAATATCTTGCTTCTCAAGTAGTTTTTTTAGATTTTTAATAGCTCCTTCATTATTCTCAAGTCTAATATTCACTTTTTCTCTCCAAACTTTTGCATGATAAATCTTATCACTATTTGGATATTTATATAGAATATAATTTAACGCTTCTAACGAAGGAATAAATCTATTTTCATAATAACGAGCTTTAGCTAATAGCAAATAAGCCTCGTCCATTTGTGTGTTTTTTTCAATCCCACCAATGTTCATGGAATGCTTTTGGATAGCTTTAACCGCTTTTTCTTCGGCTCGAGTAAAATTTGGATTTTTAGTTTGCCCAGGAAGAAAGTTTTCCTCCGTTTCTTGCATTCTTTCAACAGGAAGAATCTCCCAGAAATTATCTTTAAATGTAGATTTTAAATTTTCTAAACCCGAATCTAATGCTAAATTACCGTTATACAGAACATTATATTCTGTTGCAACAGCATGCATATTTCTGTTAATAAATTTATCTTTCCTAACAGAACAAGCGAGTATAAAAAGCATTAAACCTAATGTTAATGCGTATTTTAGATGATTAGTCTTCAAATTAAAACGTTTTTATTCTTAAAACTAAAAATTACTCCTTTTAGTATAAGAATGGTAAAAATACGTTTCTTTTTTTGATGTAGAAAAAAATAGCCTTTTTTTTACTATTCTTGAATATTTTTTAAATCCTTAATAACTTTAAAAGCAACATCAATCTGCTCATCACTAACAACTATTGTAAATTCATTTGTTGTAGAAATAACTTCATGAATAACAATTCCTTCCCAAGCTAATTTTTGGAAAATATAGTAATACACACCTGGAACCGAAATATTGTCTTGTGGCAACTTAACTGTTATAGAAGATAAATTTTCTAATTTTAGTGATCTTTTTTCGTGGTTAAAAAAGTCATCTACTAAATGAGAATAAGAAGAACTGATAATAATGTTCATTTCACTTACACCTCTAGATGAAGTGTAAAAAACATCTTGATTTTTATTGATTTCGAAAATTAATTTCCCTTGATTTTCTTTTAAAGTGTTTGAAATTTCAAAAGTAAAATCTGTTAAAGAAGAACGAACCGTGATTTCACCAATATTCATTAAAACTTTAGAAATTTTCCTGTTTATTTTAAAATCCAACTCTTCTGAAAGTCTTTTTAAAGACATTACAATTGCGCCTTGCTTAATCTCTTTCCCTAATTCTTTTTCAAGTTCAGGAACCATTATTCTTGCTAAAGATGTTAAGTTTATAATTCCTTGAGCCAAAGAATTTAATAAAAATGGTTTTGCCTTAATATAGTTCTCTACAACAGAAGAAATTGTTTTCATATCGAAAAATTTTACGCAAATATACAAAAAGAAACAAATTGTTACATATGTAACTTAAAAATAATAAAATGCTTCTTCTATGTGTTCAATGTTAAATTTTTGCTTCTCTTTATAAACAGCAATGATATCAAATCGAACCTCAACATTTAAGTCGCTTTCAATTACATATTCATTGATTGCTTTCAATAATAATTGGATTTTTTTAGGCTTTACAAAGTCTTGTGGCAATCCAAAATCAATACTTGAACGTGTTTTTACTTCAACAACAGCTAAAACATTTTCTTTTTGAGCTATAATGTCAATTTCAGCTTTTTGAAAAGTCCAATTGGTTTCCAAAATAGCATATCCTTTTTTTTGAAGAAACTCAACTGCTAATTCTTCACCTATTTTACCAAGTTCATTATGTTCGGCCATTTTTTAAGTGACTAGTTTTTGAAAATTAGTTTAACTTCTTTATCGTTTACTTCAAAATCAACTTGACTTCCCAAAACCAAGGTTCTATTGTCTTTCATATGTCCTGCTGGAAAATCAAACGCAATTGGTATATTGTATTGTGAGGCAATTGCTGTAATAATTTGTACTGCATTTTGCCCAAAAGGAATTTCATTATCGTGCATATCAGTCATTCCACCAACAATTAAACCTTTTACATTATCAAAGTAACCGTTACGCTTCATGTTTTGCATCATTCTATCAACATGATACAAATATTCGTCTAAATCTTCAATATAAAGGATTTTATCTTTCATATCAAGAGATGATTTCGAACCTAACAAACTGTATAAAATAGATAAATTTCCGCCTACTATTTCGCCAGTAGCTTTTCCTTTTACATTATAAGAAACTGTAGGAACTTTATATTCTATATGTTCTCCAAAAAGAGCTTTTCGCAATGTTTCTTTGACTTCTTCAGGTGCTTTTGGAACCGTAAAAGGCATTATAGAATGTAAAGTAGCAATGCGTTCTACATTAGCATGACTGTGTAATACGGTTACATCACTAAAACCCATAATCCATTTTGGATGCTTTTTGAATTTGGTGAAATCCAACATATCAATAATTCGAACCGTACCATAACCGCCACGAGAACACCAAATGGCTTTGATATTGTCATCATCCATCATATTTTGAAAATCAGCAGCACGTTCTGTGTCTGTTCCGCCAAGTTGACAACTATCTAAACCAATAGTAGCTCCTAGTTTTATTTTTAATCCCCAAGATTCTAACAATTCTTTAGCAGGGATTGCGTCTTCAGGCATAAACTTACGAGCAGTACAAACAATAGCGACAGTATCGCCTTTTTTTAAATAAGGTGGAATTTTCATTTTCTTTTGGGAATGTGAAAAGTTTGAAATTAGTATAAACAAAAAAATAAATCTAAACATAGCAGATTTCTTTATCTCAAAAGTAAACAAAATGAAACAAAAATTCGTCATTTCGTGCTTAATGAATTATTTTTGCTTCAAATTTCAATGCATTATGATTCAAAATCCTAAAAGATATACAATTACTGCCGCTTTACCTTATACAAATGGCCCCATTCATATTGGTCACTTAGCAGGTGTTTATGTTCCTTCTGATATTTATGCACGTTACCTTCGTATGCAAGGAAAAGACGTTGCTTTTATGTGTGGAAGTGATGAACACGGTGTTGCTATTTCTATGAAAGCGAAAAAAGAAGGTATTACACCTCAAGAAGTAATTGATAAATATGATGGAATTATTCGTCAGTCTTTTATAGATTTTGGAATCTCATTTGACAATTATTCAAGAACTTCCGCTAAAATTCACCATGATACAGCGCAAGAGTTTTTTAAAAAATTATACGATAAAGGAGATTTCATAGAAGAAGTTACCGATCAATTATATGATGCAAAAGCTGACCAATTTTTAGCAGATCGTTTTGTAACTGGAACTTGCCCTAAATGTGACAATCCAGAAGCTTATGGTGACCAATGTGAAAAATGTGGTTCTACTTTAAATGCAACCGATTTAATTAATCCAAAATCAACAATAACTGGAGACGTTCCAATTATGAAATCTACTAAGCATTGGTTTTTACCTTTGAATAGATATGAAGATTTTTTACGTGAGTGGATTCTTGTTGGACATAAAAACGACTGGAAAACTAATGTTTACGGACAAGTAAAATCATGGATTGACGGAGGTTTAGAACCAAGAGCTGTTACACGTGATTTAGACTGGGGAATTGACGTTCCTGTCGATGGTGCCGAAGGGAAAAAATTATACGTTTGGTTTGATGCTCCTATTGGATACATTTCTGCAACTAAAGAATGGGCCACAAGAGAAGGAAAAGATTGGGAACCTTATTGGAAAGACCAAGATACGAAACTGATTCACTTTATTGGAAAAGACAATATCGTATTCCATTGTATAATTTTCCCAGCAATGTTAAAAGCAGAAGGAAGTTATATTTTACCAGACAATGTCCCTGCAAATGAGTTCTTAAATTTAGAAGGAAACAAATTATCTACTTCTAAAAACTGGGCAGTTTGGCTACACGAATATTTACAAGATTTTCCAGGCAGACAAGATGCTTTACGTTATACATTAACTGCAAATGCTCCCGAATCAAAAGACAATGACTTTACTTGGAAAGATTTTCAGGCAAGAAACAATAATGAATTAGCAGCCATTCTTGGAAATTTCATTAATCGTGTGGTGGTTTTAACTAATAAATATTACGACGGTATTGTTCCTGCTCCAAATGAATTTTCAGAAGTTGACCAACAAACTTTATCGGAACTAAAAGCATATCCTGCAGTAATTGCCTCTTCAATTGAGCGTTACCGTTTTAGAGAAGCACTTGGTGAAGTTATGAATGTGGCTCGTTTAGGAAATAAATATTTAGCAGACGAAGAACCATGGAAAATGGTAAAAACAGATGCCGAAAGAGTTAAAACACAAATGTATGTTGCGCTTCAAATTGCTTCTGCTTTAAGTGTTTTATGCGAACCTTTCTTGCCTTTTACAGCTGCAAAATTAAAAAATATATTAAACCAAAACGATAGCGGTTTAAGTTGGAGTGACATTTCAAAAAGATCAGATTTATTACCAGCAGAACATCAAATTGGGGCAGCAGAAATTTTATTCGCTCAAATTGAGGATGAAGAAATTCAAAAACAAATAGACAAATTAGAAGCTACTAAAAAAGCAAATGTTATGGAGAATGCTAAAGCAGAACCGCAAAAAGAAATTGCAACTTTTGACGATTTTACAAAATTAGATTTACGCGTTGGAACTATTTTGGAAGCAGAAAAAATGCCTAAGGCTAATAAATTACTAGTTTTAAAAGTAGATACCGGAATTGACGTAAGAACGATTGTTTCTGGAATTGCAGAACATTTTTCGCCGGAAGAAGTAATTGGAAAACGTGTTACAGTTTTAGTAAACTTAGCGCCAAGAGCATTACGTGGAGTGGAAAGTGCAGGAATGATTTTAATGACTAATTTGCCAAACGGAAAATTAGTTTTTGTAAATCCAGATGCTGAAGGAGTAATGAATGGAGGATTAATTAGTTAAGATGAAAAACGCAAAGATTATAGCATTCGACGCAGACGACACCCTTTGGCACAACGAACCTTATTTTGATGAAGCCCAAGCGCGTTTTTGCAAACTGTTTCAAGATTTTGCTTCTAGTCAGGAAATATTAGGAATGATTTTAAACCATCAGGTCAAAAATTTACCTATTTACGGGTTTGGAATTAAAGCTTTTACACTTTCTATGATTGAAACTGCTTTAAAAATTACCGACAATAATATTTCGGGAAAAGGAATTGAGCAGATTATTACAATCGGTAAAGACTTATTACAAAAGCCCGTAGAGTTAATGCCAAATGTAGAAAATGTTCTGCAAGAGCTTCACGGAAATTACAAATTGGTAATGGCTACAAAAGGCGATTTAAAAGACCAACATAGAAAATTACATGATTCAGGAATTGGACATTATTTTCACCACATTGAAGTATTAAGTGATAAAACCGAACTAGATTACGAAAAAATGCTTGGTCGTTTAGAAATTAAAGCAGAAGATTTTTTAATGGTTGGAAATTCTCTAAAATCGGATATTTTGCCAATTATAAATTTAGGAGGATTTGGGATTCACGTTCCTTATGCAACTACTTGGGAATATGAAAAAATAGACTTTGAAATAGAACATGAAAATTTCTTAGCCTTAAACAATATTGAAGAAGTTTTAAATATTTTAAAATAAAAAAACCACGCAAATGCGTGGTTTTTTGTTTCCATCTGCTAATTACTTTCCTAAAAGCAAAACTTCATTTGCGACAATTTCTGTAATGTAGCGCTTAACGCCTTCTTTGTCGTCGTAACTTCTGGTTGTAAGCTTACCTTCTATTGCAAGTTCTTTTCCTTTAGTAACGTACTTCTCTATAATTTCAGCTGTTTTTCCCCAAGCTGTAACGCGGTGCCATTCTGTCTTTTCAACTTTATCACCGTTGTCCTTGTAATACACTTCATTTGTTGCAATAGAAATGTTTGCTAATTTCTTTCCTCCTTCTAAGTTTTTAACTTCTGGCTCTTGCCCTACGTGTCCGATTAATTGTACTCTGTTTTTCATGGCGTGTAAATTTAAATTGTTTATATAAAATTATTTTTAGTGCCTCATAAAACATCTGTTATTAAAATTGTGAGTGTTTCATTTCGACAGTGCAAAGATGTGGCAACAAAAAAGTGTTATTCGGTATTTATCTATTTACTTTCGGTTGTAAATGTTTGTAACCATTTGTAAACGTTTATTATTTTTACTATATTCGCAAAAACAAAAAATAATTTATGCCTGCAAATATTAAAAGCGTTGAGTTAAGAAACTTACAAATTGAAGATTATAAAGAGTTAAAAAAGTCAATGATTGAATCCTATCCAGAAATGGCGGAATCTTTTTGGAAAGAAGATCAAATTGAACTTTTATTAAAAAAATTCCCTGACGGACAATTAGTAATTGTTGTAGATGGAGTTGTTGTTGGTTCTGCTTTATCTATTTTGGTAACGGAAGAATTTGCTTTTAAAACGAGAACATATAAAGGCATTACTGGTAATTTTTCTTTTGACACGCATAACCCAGATGGAGAAGCATTGTATGGAATTGATGTTTTTATTAATCCAAAATACCGTGGATTAAGACTTGGTCGTCGTATGTATGATGTACGTAAGGAATTATGTGAGCAATTAAATTTAAAATCAATCATTTTTGCTGGTAGAATTCCAACTTATGGAAAATACAAAGATGAAATTACTCCTAAAGTTTATATAGACAAAGTAAAGAAAAAAGAAATTTACGATCCGGTTTTATCGTTTCAGTTAAGTAATGATTTCCACGAAGTTCGTGTGCTTAAAAATTATTTAGAAGGCGATAAAGAATCAATGGAATATGCCGTTTTATTAGAATGGAATAATATCTATTATGACGATAGTCCAAAGCTAATTAATACAGAAAAAAACATTGTTCGTTTAGGATTAATTCAATGGCAAATGAGAACCTTGAATAACATTCAAGCTCTATTTGACCAAGCAGAATTTTTCATCGATGCTGTTTCGGGTTACGGAAGTGATTTCGCCTTATTTCCAGAATTATTTACTGCACCATTAATGGCAGATTATAATCACCTTTCTGAAGCAGAAGCAATAAAAGGTTTAGCAAGACATACGGATGCAGTTCATAAAAAATTCCAAGAATATGCTATCTCTTATAACATAAACATCATTACTGGAAGCATGCCCTATTTAGAAGACGGACACGTTTATAATGTTGGTTTTTTATGCAGAAGAGATGGAACAAGCGAAATGTATCGTAAAATACACATTACACCAAACGAGACTTTCCATTGGGGAATAACTGGTGGAGACACCATTAAAACTTTTGATACCGATTGTGGGAAAATTGGTATTGTAATTTGTTATGATGTTGAATTTCCAGAATTATCTCGTTTAATGGCTGACGAAGGAATGAACATATTATTTGTACCCTTCTTAACCGATACGCAAAACGGCTATACTCGTGTAAAACATTGTGCACAAGCAAGAGCTATTGAAAACGAATGTTATGTAGCTATTGCAGGTTGTGTAGGAAACTTACCAAAAGTAAACAACATGGATATTCAATATGCACAAGCAGCAGTTTTTACACCATCTGATTTTGCTTTTCCAAGTAACGGAATTAAAGCTGAAGCAACGCCAAATACAGAAATGACTTTAATTGTAGATGTAAACATTCAAGATTTAAAAGTGTTACACGAACATGGAAGTGTGAGAACCATGAAAGACAGAAGACACGATTTATACAGTTTAACAAAGTTGAAATAATGAAAAAACACATCCTTTTATTACTACTTATAACATCATTTAGTTTTGCACAAAACACCTTGCATTATAATGATGAAAAAGGTTCTGCAAAAGCAACATTAGAGGATATTTCTTGGCTAGAAGGAAACTGGAAAGGAGAAGCTTTTGGAGGAAAATTTGAAGAAAACTGGAGCAAACCAACTGGAGGCTCGATGATGTTTAACTTTAAATTAGTAGCAGATGGAAAAGTTGCTTTTTATGAATTGGGACATATTATTGAAAAAGAGAACACGCTTTTATACCAAATAAAACATTTTGACCCCAATTTAAAAGGTTGGGAAGAAAAAGACAAATCGGAAGATTTTAGATTCATTAAGAAAGAAAAAAACAGAATGTATTTTGACAATTTTACTTTCGAAAAAGTTTCGGATAATGAAGTGAATGTCTATGCTTATTTTGAAGAATCGAAAGAAGAAGTCGTTTTTAATTTTAAGAAGTAATGAACACTAATTTAATTAGAAACAACCCGAAGTTTGAACTATTTATAGACAGAGACTATTTAATAGTTAACAATGAAGATTTTAAAAAAGCCAATTGCAATTATAAATTAACAGAAATCATTGATGTTGAATTGATTTTCAATGACAACCTATTTTCAAAAATAATTACAATTTTAATTTCAGGATGGGGACTTCCAAAAAACTCTACAACATTAAGAATTTCACATATAAATGGAGTTAAAGAAATCCTTTTAACAAATTGTAACATGAAAAAAGTTGAAGAAATATTTATTATTTTAAAAAATAAATTAAATGAGTAAAGACTGTTTAGAATGTGGCGATAAAATTATTGGCCGAGAAGATAAAAAGTTTTGTAGCGACGGTTGCAGAAATGCGTACAACAACAAAATGAATAAAGATTCTAATAATTTAATGCGTAACATTAATAACAAATTGCGTAAAAATTATAGAATTCTCTGCGAATTAAACCCTGAAGAAAAATCAAAAACAACCAAAACTAAATTATTGAGTAAAGGTTTCGATTTTGAGTTTTTTACAAGCATGTTAACTACAAAAACAGGAAATGTTTATTACTTCTTATACGACCAAGGTTACCGACAATTAGAAGATGATTTTTTTATGCTAGTTAAGAAAGTTAGCTAAGGATAAGTATGAAAGAGAAAAACATTTCCATTTTAGGTTGCGGATGGCTTGGGCTTCCTTTAGCCAAAAAGTTAATTGAAAACGGATTTTCCATTAAAGGTTCAACAACTTCTGAAGAAAAGTTAGTTGTATTAGAAGCAAACAAAATTCAACCTTATTTAATAGCATTATACGAAGATAAAATAATAGGAAACATCATTGATTTTCTTACCAAATCAGAGGTTTTAATTATTGATATTCCACCAAAATTAAGAGGTTCTCAAACGGAAAATTTTGTTTCTAAAATCAAAAACTTAATAATAGAAATTGAAAAGTCGGCAATTAAAAAAGTACTTTTTATAAGTTCGACTTCAGTTTATGGTGATACTTTTCCAATTGTTGAATTGAATGAAGAATCTATTCCAAACCCAGATTCTGAAGGTGGAAAACAATTAATTGAAGTAGAACAATTATTACAATCCAATCCCAATTTTAAAACCACAGTTGTTCGTTTTGGCGGATTAATTGGCAAAGATCGTCATCCTATAAAATTCTTAGCAGGAAGAGAAAATGTCGAAAACCCAGAAGCGCCTATTAACTTTATTCATCAAGACGATTGTATTGGAATTATTGAAAAGATTCTTTTGCAAAATTACTGGGAAGAAACCTTCAATGCAGTTGCACCTGAACATCCTACAAGAGCAGAATATTATCACAAAAAAGCTTTAGAAATGAATTTAAAAGTTCCTACTTTTGCAAAAGATTCAATATCTAAAGGCAAAATAGTAAGCAGTCAAAAATTACAAAAAATTCTGGATTACTCCTTTCAAAAACAAATTTAAAAAATGGCATATTACAGCGTTTTTCATAACTATATTACTAAAAAGAAAAACGCAATTGGCTTACCCATTCTTGCGCTTTGTTGGTGTTGTTTTTTTTGGGGAACAACTTGGATTGCGTCAAAAGAAGGAGTAAAACACATGCCAGCTCTTCAATTAGTTGCTATTAGACAGTTGTTTGGTGGACTTATTTTTTTAATTTATTTCTTAGCTATAAAAGCACCTTGGCCAAACAAAAGACAATGGCGAAATATTCTTATTTTGAGCATTCTAAACTTTATGTTGAGTAACGGCTTAAGCACTTGGGGTGTAAAATATATTTCGAGTGGTTTAGGAGCCATTATTGGTTCTATATTTCCACTTTGGATTGTAATCATTAGTTTTTTTAGAGGTGAAAAAGTGTCTTGGCGTGCTACATTAGGATTGGTAATTTGCTTTTTAGGAATCTGTGTCATCTTTTACGATTACCTCAACGATTTTTTAAATCCAGAGTTTCAATTTGGAATTATTTTATCTATCATAGCAACCTTTACTTGGGCTTTATCTACTATTTATATTAAAGAAAACAACACCAATTTTAATCCGTATTTTAATATTGGGTTACAAATGCTTATCTCTTGTGCGGTTATGTTTTCTGTTTGTGAATTATCAGGCATAAGCATGCCGTTAAATGACATTCCAGCTATCTCGTGGTGGGCAATTGGCTATTTGGTATTGTTTGGTTCTGTATTGACTTTTATTGCATTTATATATTCTTTAGAACACTTACCAAAAGAGATAAGTAGTTTATATGCTTACATTAACCCAATGGTTGCTTTATTGTTTGGTTATTTGCTTTTTAACGAATCCTTAAGCACAGCAATTATCATTGGCGGACTAATTACGCTTTCTGGTTTGTTTATGGTAAACAGAGCTATTAAAAAGAAATAAAAAATCCCAAGCTTTCACTTGGGATTTTGAATTATAATAGAATTTGGATTACCAAATTTTTACTCTTTTTTCTGGAGCAAGATACATTCCATCTCCTTCTTTAATACTGAATGCTTTATAGAAAGAATCAACATTTTGTAAAGGCACATAAGCTCTATATTGTCCTGGCGAATGCGGATCAGTCTTAACCTGATTTTTAATTGCTTCATCACGCATTTTACTTCTCCAAATAGTTGACCAAGAAATAAAGAAACGTTGCTCTGGTGTAAAACCATCAATTAATCCTGGGTTTCCGTTTTTAGCCAAATAAATTTGTAAACCATCATAAGCAGCATTTACTCCACCTAAATCTCCGATGTTTTCACCTAGTGTAAATTTACCATCTACAAAAGTTCCTGGTAATGGTTGTAAGTTGGAATATTGATCTGCTAAAGCACCTCCAAGTGAAGTAAATTGTGTTAAATCTTCATCACTCCACCAGTTTACTAAGTTTCCATCCGCATTATAACGAGAACCTGAATCGTCAAAACCATGAGAAATTTCGTGGCCAATTACAGCTCCAATTCCACCGTAATTTACAGCTTCATCTGCTTTATAATCATAAAAAGGTGGTTGTAAAATTGCTGCTGGGAAAACGATTTCGTTGTTTGAAGGGTTAAAGTAAGCATTAACCGTTTGCGGAGACATTCCCCACTCTTCTTTATCAACTGGTTTTCCAAGTTTCTTAATGTTTTCATTATTACCCCATTTTGATGCATTTTTCATGTTTTCAAAATAAGTCCCTCCATTTTCAGGAGCAACAATTACAAGTTCAGAATAATCTTTCCATTTATCTGGATAACCAATTTTAACTCTCGATTTTCTAAGTTTTAATTTTGCATTTTCCTTAGTTGCTTTTGTCATCCAAGGTAAATTATCAATACGACTTTCAAATGCTAAAAAGACATTTTTAATCATTGCTTCTGCTTTGGCTTTGGCTTCTGCAGGGAATTTTTTCTCTACATATAATTTTCCTAAAGCTTCACCTAAAGTTCCATTTACAGTTGCCAATGCTCTTTCGTCAGCTGGACGTTGTTGTACTGCTCCTGTTAACGTTTTCCCGTAAAATTCCCAATTTGCATTAGCAATTTCAGTAGTTAAAAGTCCTGAAGATTGACGCAATAAAGTCCATTTCATATAAGCTTTCCAAGAATCTAACTTATTTTCTTTTAAAATAGACTCAACTGTTTCCACATATTTTGGTTGAGAAACTACAATAGAATCAAGTTTTCCCATTCCAATTCCCTCATAATACTTTGTCCAATTTACTGATGGACTTAACTTTTGCAATTCAGCAATCGTCATAGGATTATATGTTTTTCTTCTGTCTCTACGTTCAACTCTATCTAAAGTTGCAGTTGACATTTTAATTTCTAAAGCTAAAATCTTAGCAGCGCTTGAAGTTGCCAATTTTTCATCTTGACCAATAAATTGTAACATTCTAGCAACATGTGCTTGGTATTTTTCACGTTTTTCAACATTATCTGGCGCATCCGAAACATAATAATCTCTGTCTGGTAAACCAAGGCTTCCAGTACTTAAATAGACTACATTCCTACTGCTATTTTTAGCATCGGTATACACATAACTTCCAAAAAAACCAACACCATTCCCGTCAGCTTCCATTTCAGTGATTAATGCTGCAACATCTTTAGCTGATTTTACTGCATCAATTTTTGCTAAATAAGGTTTTAATGGATCAATACCTTGTTTATCTCTTGCTACGGTATCTAAAATAGACTTGTATAAGTTAATTGCTTTAGCTTGATCAGATTTTGGATCGATAGACTTGTCGTCAATAGCTTCTTTTAAAATAGCCATAACGTCTTCATCTGTATTTTTACGAAGTTCATCAAAGCTACCCCAACGAGTTCTATCACTTGGGATTTCTGTATTATCTAACCATTTTCCGTTTACATAACGAAAGAAATCATCTGAAGGTTTCACAGAAGTATCCATAAAGTTAGTATTAATACCAGTCGATTCTTTTTTGACTTCAACAATTTCAACAGCCTTAACCGCTTCTTGCTTTGCTTTACAAGAATTTAATAGTGAAGCTAAAAAAAGGAAGCCTAGGCTTCCTTTAAAAATGTAATTTTTCATTTTATATTTTTAGTTTAAGAAAGTTATCAAAACAAATATATGTTTTTGAAATGAGAAATTCGACCATAGTCATAGTATGAATATATTTTTAACAATTGTTAACCATAATAAAAAAGAAATATTTTTATATATTGCATCAAATTCCTATAAATTTTCAATGAAATGGCAAAAAAAAATTACTTTCCCTTATTTATCGCAGTCTTTTTTTTATTTATCGTAAAAAACGGATATTCACAAGATGATTTGAAATCATCTAAATATAGTGATAAAATCAAACAACATTTATCATTAAAAAAATATGAATTATCAGACTCTGATCTTCAAAACCTATATGTAGACAGTGAGTATCTTACAAAAAAAACACAGATTACTCATGTGTATGTTGGTCAACAATATCAAGGTATAAAAATTTTTAATGCAATATCAAGTATTGCTATTAAAGATGACAATGTTTTTTATGTAGGAAGTGCATTTGTGAAGAATGTAAAAGAAAAAATCAATACCGTATCGCCTTCAATAAGCAAAGAAGAAGCTATTCAAAAAGTTGCTTCACATTTTAAATTAAAGTCACCAAGTAACCTTAAGATATTAAGTTCTACTAAAAATAGTTATATTTTCGACAAAGGAGATTCTTTTTTAGAAAACATACCTGTTAAATTAGTTTACACATATGTAGATCAACTAGAATTAAAATTATCTTGGGATTTAAGTCTTTACACAATTGATGGGAAACACAATTGGAGTGCAAGAGTAGACGCAATATCAGGTGAGATTATAGAATTTAACGATTTAGTAATAAGTTGTGATTTTGGAACTCCTTGCAATATTACTGGAAATCACTCACATGATGACCCAAGTAACAAAAACGAAATAAGTATGTTCTCAAAAAAACCATCTATGATGGTTGGTGGGGCTCAATACAGGGTATATGCCCTTCCTGCAGAAAGCCCAATTCATACAACTGGAAGAGCTCTTGTTGTTGACCCAGAAAACACTACAGCATCACCATATGGATGGCATGATACTAATGGAGTTTTAGGCGCAGAGTATACAATTACAAGAGGAAATAATGTACATGCTTATAATGATATAGCAAACACAAATACTAGTCCAGGTAACGAACCGAATGGTGGTGCCGCTTTATCTTTTGATTTTACTTCAAATTTAAGTTTGGCTCCAAGTACAAATACAACCGCTGCACAAAATTTAAATTCAAACACTACTAATTTGTTCTACATGTCTAACATGATGCATGACATATGGTATAGCTATGGATTTGACGAAGCAGCAGGAAACTTTCAACAAAACAATTATGGAAATGGTGGTATTGGTGGCGATTATGTAAAAGCGGAGGCACAAGATGGTGGAGGAACTAATAACGCAAACTTCAGTACTCCTGCAGATGGTACTAGTGGTAGAATGCAAATGTATATATGGACTGCTGCTAACCCTGATAAAGATGGAGATTTAGATAATGGAATAGTTGCTCACGAATACGGGCACGGTATATCAACAAGATTAGGTGGAGGTCCAAACAACAGTGGTTGTTTATCTGGAGACGAACAACAAGGTGAAGGTTGGGCTGATTGGTTTGCATTAATGATTACTATGAAACCTGGTGACGTAGGAACTACAGGTAGAGGTATTGGTACATATGCAATAAATCAAACTACAACAGGAGGCGGTATTAGAACTTATAAATACTCAACCAGCATGACTACAAATCCTCATACATATAACAGCATTAAAACAGAAGCAGTTCCTCACGGAGTTGGATCTGTATGGTGCGCTATGCTATGGGATTTAACTTGGGCATATGTTGATAAATATGGTTTTGATGCAGATTTATATAATGGGACTGGTGGAAATAACAGAGTAATGCAATTAGTGTTAGATGGCTTAAAATTACAACCATGTGGATCAGGGTTTGTTGATTCTAGAGATGCATTACTTAGCGCAGATATTGCATTAACAGGAGGAGACAATCAATGTCTTATTTGGGAGGTATTTGCAAGAAGAGGACTTGGAGCTTCAGCTATACAAGGCACTTCAGCTTCTAGAGCAGATGGTACGCAAGCATTTGACATGCCTTTAGCATACATAAAAGCTAATGTCACATTAAACACTTGTGGTTCAGATATTGTAACACTTACTTTATCAAACTTAAATACAAGTGCAATATCTCAGTTTAATTACAACTACACAATTGATGGTGGAGCTACTAATGCTGGAAGCTGGACAGGAAACATCAACTCATGTTCGGTTACTTCTGGCGTGCCATTTACTTATGGAACTCTAACTAGAGGAGCTCATGAAATTGTTATTACAGGAACAAATCCAGTTACTGTACCTGTATCATTTTTTGTAAATGTTAACGATTCAGGTGTAGAAAATGTTATAAACACATTTGAAACCGCAACCGATAATTTAGTAGCATATGATAATGGAGGTACTGCTGCAACCTGGAATAGAGGTGTTGCATATGGACCAGGACCGGGTAGATCTTTGACAAATTCTGTAGCAGGCGGTTCAAAAGTATATGGTACAAATCTAAACGGAATACATGGTGATGGTTCTAAATTTTATTTAGTTTCTCAATGTTATGATTTATCATCACTAAAAGACACTTTTGTTAAATTTGATTTAGCATTTGATATTGAACAAGACTGGGATTTATTATACATGGAGTACTCAACTAATGGAGGTACTTCTTGGACAGTATTAGGTACTTCAACAGATGTAAATTGGTATAATAGTTCTAGATTGCCAAATGGTATAGATTGTTTTAATTGTGTTGGAGCCCAATGGACTGGAGAAGCTGCTGATGTAACAACTCACACAGATGGAGGTAGAGTAGGCACAATGCATAGATACAGTCATACTTTAAGTGCTTTTGACAGTACTGGGTCTGCTCAAACAAGTATTGTATTTAGATTTACATATCACGCAGATGAGGCTTACGCAGAAGAAGGAGCATTAATAGATAACTTTGTAGTAGAAGGAGTTATTAATCCTCTGTCTCTAGAAGAAAATAGTTTCACGGAACTTACTATTTATCCAAATCCAACAAATGGATTATTAAACATAAGTAGTTCTTCTTCGTTACAAGATGCCAAAATATCTCTATATGATATTACCGGAAGGCTTTTATCTAGAGAAGTTAACATTAATCTAATTAACAATAATTCAATGATTATTAATGTTGCTAATCTGGCTTCTGGGAATTATTTTATAACAATTGAGAACGACAACTTAAAATCAGTAAAACAGTTTATCAAAAAATAGTTTTATAAAAATACTTAACCCTAAATAATCTATGTTGATTATTAATTAAACACTTGCAAAACATTTTTGCAAGTGTTTTGCTTTTATATATTATTGTTTTGTGCAACAAACATATTAGGCTACGTGTTTTTCAATAATTACTTTAATAATATTGTTAGTTTTTTTACTATATAATTACATAACTATAAGTCTCTATATTAAACCTATCTATACTTTTTTAATTGTACTCAAATAATTTAAAGAGTAACACAACACTTCTATCTATTATTGGCAAAAGCTTAATAAACTCTAAAATTTCATAAAAAAAGCAATCTGATCTAAACAAACTATTGACAAAAACTACACCTTCTCATATTATGCTGTTAGCCGTTAAGAATAAGGTATAGAAAATCTTCCTAGCCAACTATGCTCATTAAATAAAGATACCATCAGTTTTCTATTTGAATACTTTTTATATATGGTTATATTTCAAAAAAAAAACGTGAAACAAAAAACTCCAATTTTATTGGAGTTTTTTGTTTCACGTTTTGTTACGATGAATTAAAAGTAGCAGTTATTCAGCTAAATAATTAGAACTTAATTATTACTTTTTAATTAATCTTTTTACTATGTTTTGATCATTTGAAGAAATTTTAATAAAGTAAATACCTTGTGAAGCAGAAGATAAATCTAAATTAGTTTCTACAGTAGTTAAATTTTCTTTTGTTAAAATCAATTTCCCTGAAATATCATAAACTTGAATTTGTGTTGGTTCAAAAGTGCCATAAGAAACGGTCACCAATCCATTTGATGGATTAGGGTAAACAGAAATGTTGTTTAACTCAAAACTCTCGTTAGCTAAAGTACCATTTATAACAAAATCATCAACATTTACCCCTTTTTGATTTGCTGATTCGTCTGAATGAAATACAATTCTAAAAATCACATTCGATGGAGCCCCTAAAGAAGCTAATGGATATGAATATGTTTTTAAAGTTAAGTCTGTACCTGTCCATTGCGCACCCGGGCAGTTATAACAATCGTTTCCTGCCGTAGCTTGAGTTCTGTCACTATTGTACCAATTTGCTCCCATAGTGCCTAAAACAGTCCAATTTGCTCCAAAATTAGTCGAATATTGTACATAAACAATATCCCAATCTTGTTCTAAGTCAAACTTCATAGCAAAACTTATCATTGGATTTGACACATTCGCCAAATTATAACATTGAGAAACTAAATATGATTTTGTTAAATCTGCATAGTTTGCAGTTAACAAATTAGTTGTGTAAACTGTATTCCCAGATGAATTCATTGTCCCTGCTGTTCTAATTCCTCTTTCCCATGCAGACCCAGAAGTTCCTTCATTATATGCTATTAATGCATCCGAAGGATTTGTGAAATTATTTACAACTCCAACCGTCCCAGCGTCATTAACATAAAATGGAGTAAGGCCACTGTTATTATCTGGATAAGCATCATTAGTGATTGTTGTAGTTACATTTAAATTATGAGTCCCTCTTGCTAAAACTAACGATGGTAAGCCAATTGTTGTTGTTGCATTTGAAGCTAAAGTTCCATTCCAAACATAACTATATGGATTTCCATCTACAGTATAGTTTACAGTTACAGAAGTAATTGGATTTGTACCATTATTTTTAACTTCTACTACTGGAGAAACCGTTCCACACGTAATATCTAAAGTAGGGCTTTGAATTTGAACCAATTTTACATCGTTTAAAGGAACTTCAACAGGAATATCAGTTTGCCAAACACCTCTACCATAAGTCCCAGCAATTAATTTAGAGTCCTCTAAGTTAATTTCAAGATCTGTAACAGAAACATTAGGTAAATTAGTTTCAAAAGGCATCCATGAGGCCATAGAGTCATCTCTATAGTAAACACCTAAACTAGTACCTAAATAAAGAGGGTTAGTTGTATTTCTACCTTGGTGAACAATTATATTTTTACCAATGTTTGGTAATCCTGTATTATGAGATACAAAAGATGTTCCACCGTTTGTTGATCTATATACTTGACCTGTTGTTCCAGAAGTTGTAATATAAACAATACTACTATTTGTAGAATGAACTTCAATTGAAGTGATATTTCCTGTAGCAGAATAGGCTAAACTAAAGTTAACACCCTTATTTGTACTTTTATATAAACCCGAACCATTTGCAATATACATGATATCATCATTTGAAGGATCTACATGAATTAATTCTAAATTCCCACTTCCAATAGTACCAGTATTTTGTTGAACCCAAGCTCCTCCAATTAATTGAAACAAATTTCCAAATCCCGAAAATAATTCACCTTGAGAGTTTGGCATTAATGGCGTTACCCAGTTTCCATTTACACCTCCTGGAGAAGCTACTGAACCTGAAATTCCACCACCAGCATTATTACTTACATACATACTAGTACCATATTGAATAAAACCGTAGTATAAGTTTTGATTTACTGGACTAATTGCTGCATCCATTCCGTCTGCACCATAATAATTTTTCCAAGCTCCTCCACTATATGCATGTCCTCCATTATCTTGTAAGCCTCCAACAATATTAGCTGAAGTCTGTTTTGAAACTGCAATTTTATAAAATTGACTAATTTGAGCCGTAGCAGTTAAATCGGTAAAATTTGTTCCACCATTAGTTGAACGATAAACTCCTCCATCGCTTCCGCAAAATAGTTTACCATTATAGAAACCTAAATAATGAATATCTGCATGCGTATATGATGGAGCTGAAGGTGCGTTCCAATTGTTTACTTTTGTAAATGCCACTCCTCCATTAGTAGATTTCCAAACATTTAGACATCCGGTATAAATTTCATCTTTATTAGTATTTGAAACTGCAAATGCCATATCATACCATGATTGCGTAGACTCAAAAACGTCTGTAGTTCCCGATGTTTTTGTCCAGTTTGTTCCACCATTAGTAGAACGATAAACTCCTTGAAATGCGTTTGCAGTTGTTGCACTTAAAATGTATACATAATTTGCATCTGCAGGAGTTACATCTAAACTTAATCTTCCAGAACTTAATGGAAGTCCAGTTGTAATAACTGAAAATGAATCTCCAGTATTTGTAGAACGAATAAATCTATTAGAATTAACTGCATAAACAGTTGTCGGGTCACTTGGCTTAAATCGAACTGAACCTTGAGCAAAACTACCTGTTTGTACAACTGACCATGTAGTACCACCATTACTAGTTTTATATAAACCTACACTTGTTGCACATAATAATATTTGATTATTTGATGGATGCATTATAATATCACCAGCTCTAGTAGTAGTATTAGTAAATGTTAGACCTGTTGTGTTCCATGTTACACCACCATCGGTAGATTTAAGAACACCAATTGAATAAGTGTCACCAGCATCTTTATCTCCAGTAGCAATATAAATAACATTTGAATTCGTATGATCTACAGCAATTCCCGAAACTCCTATTTGTGGAAGTTCATCTGAAAGAGGAGTCCAATTAACTCCTGAATCAATAGATTTCCATATTCCACCTGCAGGTGTACCAATGTATAAAGTGGTCGAAGTATTTGGGTCTTCATATACAAAGTTAACCCTTCCTTGCCCTGAAGACCATGAACCAGTGTTTGTATGTGTAAAAGGACCAACTGGCTGCCAATTACTTGGAGGCAAAGCTAAAGCACTTCTAGATTGTTTTGATTGTTGTTTTTGATTCCAAGCATCCCACATTTCTTGTGGAGTAATTAAGTATCCTTGATCGTTCACCTTATTACGCCAATGGTATTCCCAACGCATAAAAGGCTTATGACCTGATCCTTTCACATTTTGATCGTGAGTAAGCCAATACTGATCAAATGAACTTTTTAATTCGTCAATTGATAATTCATTTTGTTTTGAATTTTGTGAATTTATTGACCATGGAGCAGATTCGCTAAATTGCGAATATCCTAAAAAAGAGATAAGCAACATTAACAATAAGTAAATTTTTTTCATGTTTTAGTAGTTTTATTGGGTAATTTTCACAAATATAAATAGTATTTTACAAAAAAAATAATTCTCAACAATATAAATATCAAATATTTACATAAAAAATATAAATTCTATATTTTTGTAAAAAAATAACATGTCCTTAAAAAAATACAAATTATTCATATTCATATTTATAACTATTTCATTAATTATATTTATTGCTATTTACACCTTACTTAAACCTAAAAAAACACTCCCTATTTTTTCCCCTAGAGATGTAAATACAGAATTAGTTGACACAACCGTTCAACATATTGGATATAAACATACTATTGCCGATTTTGCTTTTACTAACCAAAACGGGAAAATGATTACTCAAAAAGACTATGACGGAAAAATATATGTAGCTGATTTCTTTTTTACAACTTGTCCTACAATTTGCCCGAAAATGACTGACAATATGGTTTGGCTACAAAATCAAATTAAAAGCAATTCAAAAGTAATGTTACTGTCTCATTCAGTAACACCAGATATTGACAACGTAAGGGTATTAAAAAAATACGCTCTAGAAAAAGGTGTTGATGATACAAAATGGAATTTGGTTACAGGTAACAAAAAAGACATTTATTACATTGCCCGAAAATCATACTTAGCAGTAAAGACAAATAGTTCAGTCGAACTTTATGACATGGTTCATACTGAAAACTTTATTTTAGTGGACCAAAAAAGAAGAATTAGAGGTTTTTATGACGGAACAAACCTTGAAGATGTAAAAAAACTATTAGAGGACATCAACTATCTTTCGCAAGAGTAAAGTTAATTTATGATAATTATCATTTTGATTTTCTAAATAATAGCTACATTTGTATTTTAATTCAATCTAAATAAGAGTGGCTGTTTTACTTTCAGATTTAAAAATTGGCGAAAAAGCAATAATACTCGATGTAAATATTGACGAAATTCCTTTAAAACTTCTTGAAATGGGTTGTTTGCCTGGGAATGAAATTCAATTGTTACAAATTGCTCCTTTTGGAGACCCTTTGTATTTTAACATCAATGATTCTCATGTAGCAATTCGAAAAGAAACCGCTGCTGAAGTTACTATACGTTTAGAAAAATAGATTTAATTTAATGCACAATACCACTATAAAAGTCGCTTTAATTGGAAACCCAAACGTGGGTAAAACTTCTGTTTTCAACCAATTAACAGGTCTTAATCAACAAGTGGGAAATTACCCAGGGATAACTGTTGAAAAAAAAGAAGGGATTTGTAAACTGTCTTCAAATTCGAAAGCAAAAATAATTGACCTTCCTGGAACTTACAGTTTAAATGCAAGTTCAATTGATGAAAATGTAGTTATCGAATTACTTTTAAATAAAAATGATATTGACTTTCCAGATGTAGCAGTAGTTGTTACTGAAGTGGAAAATTTAAAACGAAATTTACTTTTGTTTACTCAAATTAAAGATTTAGAAATTCCCACCATTCTCGTAATTAACATGAGTGATAGAATGGCTTTAAAAGGAATTGAATTAGACATTCCTTATCTTGAAGAAGAGTTCAATACCAAAATTGCACTGGTAAGCTCAAGAAAAAAAGTTGGAATTGATAATCTTAAAAACTTAATTCAAGATTATAAAAATTTATCAATCGAACCTTGCTTACACGCTTCCAGTATAGATCCAGAATATTTTGATAAATTAAGAAAAACATTCCCCAATCAATTACTTTACAAACTTTGGTTGGTAATTACTCAAGATGTAAACTTTTTAAATTTAGAGCGAAATGAAATTAAAAGTTCTTTCACAAAATCACATGCAGATTTAAAGCGTTTACAACAAAAAGAAACAATTAAAAGATACCAATTTATTAATGACACTTTAAAAATTGGTCAAACTATAGATAAAACGAAAGCCTCTGATTTTCAAAGTAAATTAGATAGAGTTTTAACACATAAAATTTTTGGCTACGTTATTTTCTTCGGAATTTTAATGGTTATTTTTCAGTCCCTATTTGATTGGAGCAGTATTCCAATGGATTTTATTGATGAATCTTTTGCTAATTTAAGTTCATATGCAAAAACAAATCTACCCGCAGGAGAATTTACTAATTTAATAAGTGAAGGGCTAATTCCCGGAATAGGCGGAATTGTAATTTTTATTCCTCAAATAGCATTTTTATTTCTGTTTATTTCTGTGTTAGAAGAGAGTGGTTACATGAGTCGTGTGGTCTTCTTAATGGATAAAGTAATGCAAAAATTTGGACTTTCAGGAAAAAGCATTGTGCCTTTAATTTCAGGAACTGCATGTGCTATTCCTGCCATTATGAGTGCGCGAAATATTGAAAACTGGAAAGAACGATTAATCACCATTTTAGTTACTCCATTTACAACTTGCTCTGCTAGATTACCGGTTTATGCCATTTTAATCTCATTAATAATTCCAGATAAAAGAATATTAGGCTTTTTAAGTTTACAAGGCTTAACTTTAATGTTCTTGTATTTAATAGGATTTGGTGCGGCAGTCATATCTGCTTATATTTTAAACAAAATGCTAAAGTTAAAATGCAAATCGTATTTTGTTGTTGAAATGCCAAGTTATAAAATTCCAATGTTTAGTAACGTAGGAATTAATGTTTTAGAAAAAACAAAAGCATTTGTTACTGGTGCAGGAAAAATAATCTTAGCAATATCTGTTGTTTTATGGTTTTTAGGTTCTCATGGACCAAGTAATGGTTTTGATAATGCAGAGACAATCGTTTTAAAGTCAAATGAAAGTAAAACCATTAGTACTGATGTTCTTGAAGATGAAATAAGTGCTTATAAGCTAGAACATTCTTATATTGGTATTCTAGGAAAAACTATTGAACCTGCAATTAAACCTTTAGGTTACGATTGGAAAATAGGGATTGCGGTTTTAAGTTCATTTGCAGCAAGGGAAGTTTTCGTAGGAACTTTGGCAACTATTTATAGTGTAGGTAATCATAGCGAAGAAGAAACAACTATTAAAAACAAAATGGCTGCAGAAGTTCATCCTGAAACAGGAGATAAAATTTTTAATTTTGCAACAGGAGTTTCGCTGTTACTATTCTATGCTTTTGCTATGCAATGTGTAAGTACTTTAGCTATCGTTAAAAAAGAAACCAATTCTTGGAAATGGCCAATAATTCAATTGGTATTTATGAGTGGATTCGCCTATATTGTTTCATTAATTGCCTATCAGGTTTTAAAATAAGAAGTTATGCAAGAAATTTTAGTTTACATAACATTAGCTGTAGCTGTAGGATTTTTAGTTAAAAAATTCTTTTGGAAAAAAAAGCCCAAAAAATCAAAATCTTGTGGCGATGATTGTGCTTGTCATTAATTATTCAAGTTTTAATAATTTAATAAAATTTTTGTTTGAAACATAAATTCCATTTTTATTAGAAATAAGATTATTTTCTATAAAATATGTTATAATTGAGTCTCTTGAATAACACTTAATATAAAATTCATTAACTGATGGGTTTTTTAAATACTCTTTCTTAACTGAGTTAGATATTTCTTTTTCAAAAGAATTAATAATTAAGCTGTCTTTTACTACTACTAAAACCGAATCACTTTTTTTAAAATCAATGACTTCTATATATTTAAACTTATTATAAATTCTTTTTTCACAACTTAAAAAAGCTACTGAGATAAAAAAGAAAAAAATTAAAGTTTTTAAATTACTCATTATATTAAATGTTTTTAGTCAAAATTAATATTCAATAAATAATCTTCTAAATTGACTTCAACACCTTGTTTTTTTTCAGGAAGCACTTCAATGCTTTTAATCTCTTTGTTTGAAGTATATTTTTCTAATACCCATTTATTTTTATTAAAATTTATGAAGTTTATGGTTAAAGGTTCGTCTTTATAGAAGACTCCTTCTTTATAAATTGAAAGTATAAGTTCAACTTCTCCCGCCCAAACACAATTCACTCCTTCAGGACAACGAGAATCTGAAACTATTTCTTTTATTTTAAAAGAATACTCTTCACTTAATTTATTTATTTGCACTGGTAAATCAGTTAGTACTTCTTCTTTTTTAGAAGCACAACCTATTAATAAAACAACTATAAAGAAACTGACTATTTTTTTCATTCTACCAAGTTAGTAAAAAAACGATTAACCTAAAGCAACATCAAGAATCATCATTACAATGAAACCGCCAATAAATCCTAAAGTGGCAATATCAGTATTATTAGCTTGTTGTGTTTCCGGAATTACTTCTTCCACTACAACAAATATCATTGCACCAGCAGCAAAAGCTAAAGCGTAAGGTAACATTGGAGTAAAAAATGTTACGGCAACAGCACCTAAAACTCCAGCAATAGGCTCAACAATTGCAGATGCTTGTCCGTACATAAAACTCTTTCTTCTGCTCATTCCCATTCTTCTCAAAGGCATTGAAACAGCAATTCCTTCAGGAAAATTTTGAATTCCAATTCCAATAGCTAAAGTAACAGCACCTGCAATAGAAGCTTCTGGGATTCCAGCAGCAACACCGCCAAATAAAACTCCAATCGCTAATCCTTCTGGAATATTATGCATTGTAATGGCTAAAGTTAATAAAGTAGTTCTTTGCCAAGGTGATTTTATACCTTCTGTTTCCTTAAAATTAATGTGCAAATGAGGTAATATTTTGTCTAATCCAAAAATAAAAAGAGCTCCTAAAGCAAAACCAACTGCAGCCGGAATTACTTTAACAAATCCTTCACCATCACTCATAGCAATTGATGGAGCTAATAAACTCCAAAAACTCGCGGCAACCATAACTCCACCCGTAAAACCAAGCATTCCATCAAAAAATGTTCGATTCATTTCTTTAAAAAAGAACACAAATGAAGCTCCTAAAGCAGTTAAAAACCAAGTAAACATAGTAGCATAAAAAGCAGCCAAAATTGGATCAATGCTCTCTAAATAAGTTAAAACATCTTGAAACATAATTATTGTACGTATAAATTACTAGCTATTTTATTAGATATAGTAATCTTATTATTGTTTATCTCAACGAGTAAAGTGTCGTCAAAACTTTCTTTTTCTATAATTTTAAAAGTCGAACCTAATGCAATTTGTTGTTTATCTAAATATTGTAAAAATTCTGGTGAGGAATCCTTAACACCAACACATTTACAAGAAATATTCAAGGCAACATCAGAAAGCAATTGCTTTTGAAGTTTAATAATCTCTCCTTTTTCATTAGGAATTGGATCACCATGTGGATCAAAAGCAGGGAAATTTAAAAAAGCATCTAGTCTATTGATTAATTTTTCCGATTTAATATGTTCTAATTCTTCAGCGATCTCATGTACTTCGTCCCAAGAAAAATTCAACTTTTCTACCAAAAAAACTTCCCACAAACGGTGTTTTCTTACAATCATTTTAGCTGTTAAAGTTCCGTTTTCTGTTAAAGTAACGCCTTGGTATTTCTTATAAGAAACCAAATCTTTATCAGCCAATTTCTTCATCATATCTGTTACTGAAGATGCTTTAGTATCTAACATTCCCGCAATAGCGTTAGTGTTTACCCCTTTTGGCGAAACTAAAGATAAATGGTAAATTACTTTTAAATAGTTCTCTTCAGAAATAGTCATTAGTTCATATTTTCAACAAATATAAACAATTTAGTTTTGTATATTACAATAATATTTTTAGTTTTGTCTAAAATTTTATTTAATCATTAATGAAAAATATTTTTTTATTATTTATATTAACAAGTTCGTTCTCCTTTTCACAAACCGTATTAAAAGGGAAGATTTCAGATAAAAGCGAGTCTCTTCCTTTTGTATCTGTATATATTATTGAATTAAAAAAAGGAACGGAATCTGATTTACAAGGAAATTACATTTTAAAAGACATTCCTAATGGAACTTACACATTAAGTTACTCTTTTATTGGTTTTAAATCGGAAAGACGAAAAATCACTTTCAATAATGAAAAAGAAATCCAGTTAAACATCACTTTAATAGAAAGTAACACGCTAAACGAAGTCGTTGTAACGGGAACTTTAAAAGCTGTTTCGCGATTAGAAACGCCAGTTCCAGTAGAAATTTACACGGCAACTTTTTTAAAGAAAAATCCAACATCAAATGTATTTGAAGCACTTCAAAATGTAAACGGTGTTCGTCCGCAATTGAATTGCAACATTTGTAACACTGGTGATATTCACATTAACGGACTTGAAGGACCATATACCATGGTTACTATTGACGGAATGCCAATTGTGAGCGGACTTTCAACAGTTTATGGATTATCGGGTATTCCAAATTCATTAATTGACAGAATTGAAATTGTAAAAGGGCCTGCTTCTTCTTTATACGGTAGCGAAGCAGTTGGTGGTTTAATCAATATAATTACTAAAACACCAACAACAG
This sequence comes from Flavobacterium sp., assembly GCF_034111225.1. Lineage (GTDB taxonomy): Bacteria > Bacteroidota > Bacteroidia > Flavobacteriales > Flavobacteriaceae > Flavobacterium. The sequence continues at coordinate 182,027 of NZ_JAWUXR010000013.1, forward strand.
CTCCAAAATTTTATGGTGATTATTTTACTACTTCTTGGCTAGAACATAATATTGATTTAGGCGCGAAATACAAAATTGGAAAAAAGGTTAATTCCCTTTTAGGAATCAATTACTTTAATTATTCGAATCCAATTGACAACAATAACGACAACTTTACTGATGTAACTTTACAAGACAGAATTTCTATTTTCAATAAATTTAACTTCGAAAGAAAGAGTGACAAAGAATTCAGCGTTGCCGCAAGATTTTTCTATGAAGACCGCTGGGGAGGAGAAATGCAATGGAACAAAAATTATCGAGGAGGAAGTGAAGTGTATGGCGAAAGTATTTACACAACACGTTATGAATTATTAGGAAAATATCAATTGCCTGTTTCCGAAAACATCTTTGCTTCTTTTTCTTATACAAATCATGATCAAAATTCTGTTTATGGAAACACTTTGTTTTTAGCCCAACAAGAAATTGCGTACGGACAAATGACTTGGGATAAAAAAATTAAAAACCACGATTTTTTAGTTGGAACTGCTTTTAGGTATCAGTATTATGACGACAACACAACTGCCACTATTGTTTCCGAAAAAACAAAAATTAGCAGTCTGTTTGTACAAGATGAAATTAAATTAGCTGAAAAACATAGCGTCTTATTAGGGTCAAGATATGATTATAATAATGTTCATGGTTCTATTTTTACACCAAGAATTGCTTACAAATGGAAGCCAAATGACAAATCAGTGTTTAGAATTAATACAGGAACTGGTTTTAGAGTAGTTAATTTATTTACCGAAGAACATGCAGCATTAACAGGCTCTAGAGATGTTGAAATTACTGAAGATTTAAAACCTGAAAAGTCATATAACATCAATGTAAATTATTTAGCAAAACTTGAATTAGGCAATAGCATTCATTCAGTGATTGAATTTTCAAGTTGGTACACTTATTTCACCAATCAAATTTTACCTGATTATGATACAGACCCAAACAAAATTATTTATTCCAACTTAAACGGTTATTCAAAAACGATGGGAGTAACTGGAAATATTGATTTGATTTTTCCTTTCGGATTAAAAACAATGTTTGGTTTTACCATTTTAGATTCTAAAAACAAACGTGACGGAGTAATGAGTACGCCTATTTTAACTGAGAAGTATAGCGCAACTTGGGGAGTAACTTACGACATTCCAAAATGGTTTTTATCTATAGATTACACTGGAAATTTATACGGACCAATGCGTTTGCCTCTACTTGGCGATTTAGACCCTAGAAAAGAATACTCTCCTATTTGGAGCATACAAAACATCCAATTTACCTATAAGAAATTCAATAGGTTTGAAATATACGGAGGTGTAAAAAACTTATTGAACTGGACACCAAATAGAGGAAACCCATTTATCATTGCAAGAGCAAATGACCCTTTTGATAATAATGTCGTTTTTGACGGCAGTGGAAATGCCGTAGCAACACCCGACAACCCTTATGCATTAACTTTTGATCCCGGATATGTTTATGGTCCTAATCAAGGAATTAGAGGATTTGCAGGGATTAGGTATAATTTTGAATAATCAAACGATAACAAATCTTTATGATAATTATCAAGTTACAGTTCTGAAATCTTTGTAACTTTGCAAATAGAATTTAAAACACACTATTATGTACCCAGAAGAAATGGTAAAACCAATGAAAGCCGAATTAACGGACGCTGGTTTTCAAGAATTATATAGCGCAGCTGATGTTGATAACGTACTTGCAAAAGAAGGAACAACATTAGTAGTAATCAATTCTGTTTGTGGTTGTGCAGCAAGAAACGCACGCCCAGGAGCTAAAATGAGTTTAGACAATGCTAAAAAGCCTTCACAAACAGTTACTGTTTTTGCAGGAGTTGACAAAGAGGCAGTTGATAAGGCAAGAGAACATATGTTTCCTTTTCCTCCATCGTCGCCATGTATGGCTTTGTTTAAAAATGGAGAATTGGTTCACATGTTAGAACGTCATCATATTGAAGGTCGTCCCGCTGAATTAATTGCAGAAAACCTTAAAGACGCCTATAACGAGCACTGTTAATACTATGCAAGCATATTATAAAAACCATCAAATTTGATGGTTTTTTTTATTTTATAATTTACCTTTGTTTAAAATTAGTATTTAAATGCAAAAAATAGTATCTTATCCTATATCAGTAGTGTATGTCGCATTATTTATGTTTTGGTTGATAGTATTTCATCCTATTCAATGGATTTGTTATAATGTATTTGGATATAATGCACATCGATGGAGTGTTGCTATAATGAATTGTATGTTGTTAAGGACTTCTCATATATTAGGAACGACTTATCATTTTGAAGGTCTAGAGAAGCTGCCAAAAAAAGTACCGTTAGTATTAGTTTCAAATCATCAAAGTTTACACGACATCCCTGCTGTGATATGGTTTATGCGTGCTTGGCATCCAAAATTCATCAGCAAGAAAGAATTAGGAAAAGGAATTCCAAGTGTGTCCTATAATTTAAGAGTAGGAGGTTCTGCCTTAATTGACAGAAAAGACGCAAAACAAGCATTAGGAGAAATTAAAAAAACAGCAGAATATATTAATAAAAATAATTTTTCTGTAATGATATTTCCTGAAGGAACAAGAGGCAAGAATGGTGTGCCAAAAGAATTTTCAATAAATGGATTGAAAATGCTTTATAAGTTTGCACCAGACGCTTATTTTGTACCCATAAGCATTAATAATTCATGGAAAATGAACCGATACGGAAAATTTCCAATGGGATTAGGAAGTAGAATTACGTTTAAAATTCACGAACCTTTAAAGATTGCAGATTATAATTTTGAAGAGATTTTTGAGAAAACAGAAAGTATTATAAAAAAACATATAAAAACAGAATAATGTCGATACAAAACGTACGTTTAGAAGTAATGCAATTTCTAGAAAAGAAAATTGACAGCTTCGTAGAAGAATATTTAATTCCGGTTGAGAAAATCTGGCAACCAACAGATCTTTTGCCCGATTCAAAAAGTGAAAATTTTTTGGAAGAAGTAAAAGAGCTTAGAGAAATTGCTAAAGACCTTCCTTATGACTTTTGGGTAACTTTAGTAGGTGATACAATTACTGAAGAAGCTTTACCTACTTATGAAACTTGGTTAATGGATGTAGAAGGAGTGACTCAAAAAGGAGAAAATGGAGACAATGGTTGGGCCAAATGGTTGCGCCAATGGACAGGTGAAGAAAACAGACATGGAGATGTTTTAAATAAATACTTATACCTTTCTGGAAGAGTAAATATGAGAGAGGTAGAAATCACTACTCAACATCTTATTAACGATGGCTTTGACCCAGGAACAGGTCGCGACCCTTATAAAAACTTTGTGTTTACAAGTTTTCAAGAATTAGCAACTTATGTTTCACATAATCGTGTAGCGCAAATGGCTAAGAAATATGGCGATAATAAACTATCCAAAATGTGTCGCTTAATTGCTGGAGACGAAATGCGTCATCATCATGCTTACAGTCATTTTGTAAAAAAGATATTTGAAGTTGACCCAAGTGAAATGATGTTGTCTTTTCACTACATGATGAAAAACAAAATTAATATGCCAGCGCAATTAATTCGTGAATCGGGAGAAAAAATGGGAACTGCTTTTGAAGAATTTTCAAATTCAGCACAGCGTATTGGTGTTTATACTGCTATGGATTATGTAGATATCATGCAGAAGTTAATCGAGAAATGGGAAATTGAAAAAATAGGAAATCTTACAGATGACGCAGAAAAAGCAAGAGATTACTTAATGAAGCTTCCTGCGCGTATGGCAAGAGTTTCTGAGAGATTAATTACACCGGAACAACAGCATATTTTTAAATGGGTTGAGCCTGCTAAAATCTAAACAGAAATATTATTATTATTTAATGTTGATTCTTAAAGTAACCTTTAAGAATCAACATTTTTTTAATTAAACACATGAGTAACATTATAGATAACACTATACTTTTTGTAAAAAAACAATTGGAAAATGCCGAAGGCGGACACGATTGGTTTCACATTGAACGCGTTTATAAAAATGCTTTATTAATTGCAAAAAGCGAAGAAAATTGCAATCTAGAAGTTGTTAAACTTGGCGCGTTACTTCATGACATTGCCGATAGTAAATTTCATAATGGAGATGAAACCGTTGGTCCAAAAGTAGCACGTGAATTTTTAGAAAAAGAAAATGTTGCTGAAGAAACGATTAATCATGTTGTCGTAATTATTGAAAATATCTCTTTTAAAGGAGGTAATTTTGAAAATAAATTCACTTCCAAAGAACTAGAAATTGTTCAAGATGCCGATAGACTTGATGCTCTAGGCGCAATAGGAATTGCAAGAACATTTAATTATAGTGGCTTTAAAAATAGGGCTATTTATAACCCAAATATTGCTCCTAAGTTTAATATGAGCAAAGAAGAATATAAAAACAGTGAAGCGCCTACAATTAATCATTTTTATGAAAAATTACTGCTCTTAAAAGACAAAATGAATACTCAAAGTGGCAAAAAAATAGCAGAAGAACGCCATCTTTATATGGAGAACTTCTTATCTCAATTTTATGCAGAATGGGAAGGTGAAAAATAATTAGTAATTGAACTTGTAACTATCTACAACCTCTAATCCAAAAAAACCTTCTTTTATAGTGTAGGTTATGTGATAGCCTTTTATCTCTGAGATATCTAGAAAAGTTCTCATACCCACATATTGTTCATATTTATTTTCTTCTAAAACGATCAATGTAGTCTTACGATTTCCGCCTTTACTTCTTTCGCGCTTACTAAAAAATTCATATTCTTCAATTTTAGGATTAGATGAAAACTGGAAATTAACAATCAAAAAAGCACTTATTGTTAAAGTAAACAAAACCTCAGCAAAATTTGATTTTTGTTTTTTTATGCGATTAATAATTACAGGAAAATAATTCAAAACATAAAGACCTATTAATATCCAAATGTTAATTAGCGTCTTTAATCCGAAATAAATAAAAGCAATTACATTTAAAATAAACAAGAAAGCCAATAACGTATTTAAGTTTAAAAATGCGTTTGAAATTTCGTTTTTCTTGAAATAAATAAAGTCTTTAAACGTATATTTTATAAAAGGCGATGTAAATACGATTAAAACTAAATACATAGCAATTCCTTGCCCTTGGTATTTATAATACCAATAAAAGGGCAAAAAAAATACAACCGTTATTGCTATAATAACGATTGTAAGTTTAAATATAGTTTCGAAATGACTTAACTTGTCTTTTTTAAACATTAGTTTAAAATATATTATTTACCTGGAAAAACTGCTTTTCTTTTTTCTAAAAATGCTGTTGTCCCTTCTTTAAAATCTTCTGTTCCAAAACAAGCACCAAAGTTTTCAATTTCAACTTTAAAACCATCAACGCCATCCGTATAATTAGCATTTACAGCTTCAATAGCTTTACCTATTGCTACAGTAGAGTTTCTTGCAATTTTAGTTGCAATTCCTTTTGTAAAATCTAATAATTCTTCTTGCGCAACAACATGATTCACAAGTCCGTAATTCAACGCAGTAACCGCATCAACCATTCCTGCAGTCATTATCATTTCCATAGCACGACCTTTCCCTACTAAATGAGCCAAACGTTGTGTTCCCCCATAACCTGGAATTACTCCAAGTGTTACTTCTGGCAATCCCATTTTAGCATTATCAGATGTGGTTCTAAAATGACAAGACATTGCCAACTCTAACCCTCCTCCTAATGCAAAACCATTTACAGCTGCAATAACAGGCGTACTTAAATTTTGAACATAATCAAACAATAAAGCCTGACCTTCAGCTGCTAATTTAGCTCCGTTTTCTACTGAAAAATTAGCAAATTCTGAAATATCTGCTCCAGCAACAAATGCTTTTTCACCACTACCTGTAATAATTATAGCTTTAACTTCTTTATCATTATTTAAAGCTTTAAAACCATCATGTAATTCTTGAATAGTAGCTTTGTTTAAAGCGTTTAATTTTGTTGGGCGATTAATAGTTATAATCGCAATACTTCCTTCTTTTTCAATTAAAATATTTTCCATTTTGTTTTATTTAGTAATTGGAAAAGAGACAATAAATTCAGTTCCTCTTCCTAGTTCGCTATTAAACGTTATTGTTCCGTTATAATTTTCAATAATATTTTTTATAATTGCCAAACCTAAGCCCATTCCACTTGATTTTGTGGTGAATTTTGGTTCAAAAATTCTGCTTTTATTTTCTTCTGAAACCCCTATTCCATTATCTTTAACTGAAATAATAACATTGTTATTTTCTTCAAAAACAGTTACAAAAACAGATTTGTTTTCTTGTTCATCTGGAATAGATTGAATGGCATTTTTTACAAGATTTGTAATTACTCTAATTAATTGTGTTCTATCCAGTCTAGCAACAATTTCTGCTTCTAAACTTGAAAATTGAATGTAATTCTCATTAAATATTTCTAATGATAACTGAACAATTTTAACAACATTTAAAGTTTCATTCTGTTGTGCTGGCATATCTGCAAAATTTGAAAAAGCATTAGCAACAGCGCTCATTGTATCTATTTGTTGTATTAGCGTTTTTGAATAATCTTCAAGTTTTAGCTTTACATTAGGATCGTTTTCGTCAAATCTTCTTTGGAAATTTTGCACGGTTAAACGCATTGGTGTTAGCGGGTTTTTAATCTCATGAGCCACCTGCTTAGCCATCTCCCTCCAAGCTTGTTCTCGCTCGCTTTGCGCTAGTTTAATTGCGCTTTCTTCTAGCTTATCAACCATGTTGTTATAGGACTCTACAAGTAAGTTAATTTCTTGACTTCCGTCTTCCAACTCAATTTTTTTATTTTGATGATTTAAGTTGGTTTCTTGAATTTTATCAGTAATGATTTTTAAGGATTTTGTAATATAACTTGAAAGAAAATATGAAAGAATAATAGCAATAATAAACATTAAGGAATATACTTGTCCAAAACGTATTAGAAAATTCCTTAATTCATTTTTATAAAATTCGGTATCTTCTTCGTAAGGTAAATTTAAAATGAAAAGTGGCTTAAACTTATTGTCTTTAATATAACTATAAGAAGACCTATATTGTTGCCCATTAATCACTTCAAACTCTACATACCTTTTTTCAATGGTTGATTTTAATATTTTTAAAGTTGATGATTTTATCTTAGGCTGAACCGTGTCTAACTCAAATAAAGCTTTAGAAGTAATTAAGCTATTACCTTCTAGATCATCCATATTAATTTCTAAACTGTGTATGTTAGATAATTCATGGATACGTTCTTTAAAAATCAGAGGAACATTCTCTGTAATTAAAGGGTAAGTTGTGGTTTGAAGAATGTAATAAATATGTTCAACAATTGCATTTTCTTTTCTTTCTAATCGCTCTTGATGGTATTCTCTTGCTTCTTTTCTAAATTGATATATAGATACCGATGCAATTAAAATAGAGGCAATCAAGGTTAAGAATATCATAGATAAAAATATTCTTACTCTTAACGAAGTTTGCTTTATGTTGAAGAATTTAATCATTCTTTTTTTTCTCTTATTCTTTTGTATAATTTAAACCCTAACATAATTAAAGCTGAAAACACAAAGATTCCAATTACTCCAAAAACCCAATTTATTGCGCTTTTTAATATGACTAAAAAAACAACTGCAAACAAAATTATTGTAGCTCCTTCATTCCAAATTCTAAAAAAATTAGAACTGTATTTTACTTCGTTATTTTGTAATTGCTTGAAAATTTGATGACATTTTAACTGATAAAGATACAACAGAAAAACAAATGCTAATTTTACTTGCATCCAAGATTGATCTAACAAAGACGGATTAAGATACAGCAGATAAAAAGCGAAAACACTTGCTAAAACAGCACCTGGCCAAGTAATAATATACCATAATCGGTATTGCATTAATTGATACTGTTTAATTAGAATATCTTGCTCTGGCTGTGGTTTTTGTTTAGCTTCTGCATGATACACAAACAAACGAACTATATAAAACAAGCCCGCAAACCAAGTGATTACAAAGATTAAATGCAATGCTTTTATATAATTATATTCCATCTTGAGCCATTATTAATTTAAGATTCATTTCTCTTTTTAAAAAGAAAGCCGTTACCAATGTAGCCAATACATCGGCAATAGGAAAAGAAATCCATACTCCAAAAATACCATAATAATTTGGTAAAATTAATATTAATGGAATTAAGAAAAATCCTTGCTTAGTTAATGTAAGTAATAATGCCGGAATTGCTTTCCCTGCCGCTTGAAAATAAGCAGCACCTATTAGCTGAATAGCAATAATTGGAGATGCTCCAAAAACCATACGTAATGCATTTGGAGTTTCTTTAATTATAGTTACATCATTAGTAAACACAGAAACTATAGGTTCTGCAAAAATTACTATTATAATAAATATTATTGTTGCTAAACCAGCAGCCCACTTAATGGAAACCGAAATACTTTCACTAACTCTACTGTATTTTTTCGCACCGTAATTGTATCCGGCAACAGGTATAAACCCTTGAGTAACACCTAATATTGGGAACAAAGCAAACATTAACATTCTACTTATAATTCCGTAAACAGCAACCGAGTGTTCTCCCCCATGAACAAATAAAGTGTGGTTTAATATTATAGATAAAATTGCAACTACACCTTGACGAGCAAAAGTTACAAAACCAAGAGAGGTAATTTCAGAAACTATACTTAAGTCTAATAAGTAATGTTTAAAATCTAACCGTAATTCGCTTTTAAATATAAAAAACCACAATATGAATCCAAAGCACATAAAAAATGAAATAGATGTAGCTAAAGCTGCACCAAACATTCCTAAATCTAAAAACTTAATAAAGATAATATCTAATATGACATTACTAAAAGCTGGAACTATCATGGCAATCATGGCAAATTTAGGTTTCCCTTCTGCCCTAATAACTGTATTTCCCATCATACTTAAAGCCAAAAATGGTACTCCAAATAAAACAGGTGTAAAAAACTCTTTAGCAGGCTTCATAATTTCACCATTTGCACCAAAAAGTAATAGAACCTCATCAGAATAAAACAGACCAACAACTATAGAAATTAAAGCCAAACCAAGCGTCATCATGATTTGATTTCCAAAAGTTTTTAAGGCTTTTTCTCTATTGTTTGCACCCAAAGCTCTTGAAATTATAGAACTTCCACCAATTCCTAAAGCCATCCCTAAAGACGAAATTAAGAATGTAATAGGCAATACAACAGATACAGCAGCAATTGCTAACGAACCTATCCATTGTCCAACAAAAATAGTGTCAATTAAAATATTCACTGACATAAACAATATACCTATAGCAGCAGGAACCGATTGCTTAATAAGTAATTGTTTTATGTCTAACGACCCTAATTCTGTTGATGAAACAGCCATTATACTGTTTCTTCTTTATTTTGAAATGCCCATTGATCAACCCAGCGACTTAATGTTTTCGCCCAATCATCATCATCATTTAAACATGGAATAGCTAAAAACTCTTCCCCACCGTGAGCTTTAAATTCATGATTAGCTTCCATTGCTATTTCTTCTAAAGTTTCTAGACAATCCGAAACAAAAGCTGGAGTAACAACTGCTAATTTTTTAATTCCTTTTTCTGGCATTTTATTAATCTCAACATCAGTATATGGTGTTAACCATTTGTCTCCCGCTAAACGAGACTGAAAAGTTTGACTGTATTTTCCTTCTTCAATTCCTAAAAACTCAACCACTTGTTTTGTAGTTTCATAACATTGGTGACGGTAGCAAAACTCATGCGCAGGTGAAGATGTATTGCAGCAGCTTCCATCAATTTTACAATGGCTTTTAGTTATGTCTGTTTTACGAATATGACGTTCTGGAATTCCATGATATGAAAACAATAAATGATCATATTCGAATCCTTCTAAATGTCTTTTTATTGAATTTGATAAATCCCTTATGTAGTCTTTTTGATTATAAAAAGCTGGAATTATAGTGAAACTCATATGAGGAAATTTCTCTTTACGCAGCTTTTCTGCTAAAACTAAAATGGTCTGTGTTGAAGCCATTGCATGTTGAGGATATAGAGGAAACAACAAAACCTCAGTTATGCCTTGATCGCTTAATTTTTTTAATCCACTTTCAATACTTGGATTTCCATAACGCATAGCTAATTCAACAGGAATACTAACTTGTTTTTGAATTTTTGCTTGCAATCGTTTTGATAAAACAATTAAAGGCGAACCTTCATCCCACCAAATTTTTGCATAGGCAGCAGCTGATTTTTTAGGCCTAGTCTGTAAAATAATTCCTCTTACTAATAAAGCTCTTAATAAAAACGGAACGTCTATAACATATTCATCCATTAAAAATTCGTCTAAATAGGGCTTAACGTCTTTTGGCGTAGGGCTTTCTGGCGAACCTAAATTAACTAATAGTACTCCTTTTTTCATTGTAAAAATTTTTTTCAAAAATACTACATAAATTTTAAAAAAGTATTAGTAGGAAAATAATGAATAATTAAACAGATTTAAATAATTACTAAACATTTAATAAGCTAAATGTTAAATTTTAGAATTATTACATAAAAAATGTCGTGAGTGTTAAATATTTTTCTAACTTTAGACTATTGTTAATTCTTTAACAAAAATATTGTTTCATTTAATTCTAAAGTTTATGAAAAAAAAATACATTCAAATATTCTTTTTATCATTTAGCGTTTTGGCCTTTTCTCAAGTGCCAGGAGTAGGTATAAATGAAACTGTTCCAGAGCAGGCTTTGCATTTAGGATCATCTACAGGAACAATTAGAGTCGAAGGTTTTAACAATACAAACAATGTTAATAATGGTGGAGGCACTAAAACCTATCCTTTATATGCTGATGACAAAGGTAACTTAACTTTAGAATTTAAACCTTTATACAACAGTAACGGCTCAGACGCCCTAGACCATGCAATACTTCCTGGCTCAACCGTAACTCTTTTAGCAGGAGACAATGACGGAATAGCAACTGGCGAATTATTCAACTTTACAATTGCCGTAAACAGACCTGCAATATTAGAAGTAAAATACAATGTAAGCATTGAAGTTTTTCTAAATCCAGCAGAGACAGTTATTATAGATCGATATGCAAGAAGAGTAAATACTTATTTTAGAGTTAATGGAATAGGTAGACAATATGGACATTCTTCAAAATGCTACACTGGCGGAACAGCAGATAGCGAAACCGGTTCGTTATTTAACTGTTGTACCGCTTATATTAACTTACCTGCAGCTGGTTCTTATACAATAAGATTCTATGGAGAAGTTTCTTCTGGACTTACCGGTACAAACGCTGGTGGAGGAACAGAAGTTCCAAACACCGGTAGAGCTACTTGTGCAAAATTTGCAAGAGGAAATGACTCTTTATTATTTAGACTTCACTAATTTATTAGAATATAAAACATCTTGATTATGAAAAAACACTACCTATTAACCACAGTTTTATTTTATTCTTTAAGCTTTTATAGCCAAGTTGGAATTGGAACAACAAATCCGCAAGAAGATTTACACATTACTGGGACAAACTCTACTATAAGAATTGAAAGTTTAAACTCAACAAATAACCCACAAAATGATGGGCTAAAAAATGCAAGAGTATATGTGGATATAGATGGAGATTTCACCTTAATCCCTCCAAATTTTACAGCTGGAGGAAGTGGAAATAGCAACTTGCCATTGAACTTCCTAATTGATGTGCCAAATTTCATACCCGATAACATTGATGGACTACCCGCTCCTTACAATAGATTAGGAAGAATTATCAATAGTACTTTAGCCCAAGAAACAGTTGAAGGGTTTATACACAGTGTAACTTTTACAGTTCCTCAAGCATGTACTGTTGAAGTTAAACACGGGGTTACAATCGTAATTTCAGGATCCAATATGCTAACGCCTAGTTTAGCCTATTTAAATGATAGTAAAACAAGAATAATACAGACATTTTTCTGCTTTGACATAAATAATGACGGGTTAAGTGTAGCTGAGAAAGCCCTACAATATGGACACAAAGGACAATTTTATTGTTCTGTAGCAGGTGGCTCTCTAGGTTATCCTTATATGAATAGTCAAGGATATGCAATACTTCCTGCCGGGACACATTCAATTCATTTTTTCGGAATTGTATCAGATCCTCCAAATACATATACAAGTGTAGGTTTTGGAGGAGCAACAGATTATCTAAAAATGAGAGTTTACAACTAAAATAAAGCCCTATGAAAAAAATATACTTTATTTACCTTACTTGCTTTATTGCAACAAATAGCTTTTGCCAAGTAGGAATAAAAACAACTAATCCTCAAGAAGAACTACATATTGCTGGACCAACTTCAACTATTAGAGTCGAAGGTTTAAACAGTCCTAATGATGTTAACAACCTTGGCGTAGGATCAACAACACCAGTTTATGCAAATGCTAACGGAGACTTAGTTTTAGGAACTTTGACAGATAATGTGCAAATATTATTTGATTCTGAAGACTATTTAATGAATGTGCAAGACCCTACAAACCTTGTAAATCAAACAGGTGGTGGCGCTGGTTTTACGCAAGCCGGTATACCAATTGGAGGTGTTGCAACCTCATTTACGTTAACAAAACCTGCTATTGTAGAAATTAACTATGCAGTTACTTGGACCGTAGGTAAAAATGTAGCGCCAAATTCTAGAATAGATGATTTTAGAGCAAGAATTGTACAAACAGCAATGTATTTTAGACGAAATAATTACATGGGGGTTGCAGTTATAAATGACTATTATGGAAACCCAATAAATGGTGGGCCATGGTGTATTACTTCAAACTGTAGTGAACTAGGTGGATTACTTGGAATTAATGGACAATTCTATAATAATGTTAGCGATAGAAACGGTGAATGGAAAAGCTATAGAAACACAGCTTCTGATTATGTAGTACTTGGTCCCGGAACTTACACTCCAATGTTTGCTTGCCAATTAGCAGTTGGAGATACAGCCGGAACAGGTGCTGTTAAATTATACTTAGGAGGCGAAAAAGACGAAGTACAAATAATTGCCTATTACTTTAATTAGAAAAAAAAATAATTGAAAAATTCTTATACACAAAAAATATAATAACACAAAATACTTTGTTAAAATATTATATTTTTTGTGTATATTTAGTTAAATTAATGCCTTTTTGTAACAAAAACACAAATTAACAATAACATTTTACATACATTAGTCATAGGAAAAAATTCCGTTTTCATATTTGTAAAGGAAAAAATATTCATTTTTAAACTTTTAATCCATGAAAAAAGAAAACTATGCATTTGTATTTTTATTGATTAGTAATTTGATTTTTGCACAAACAAGTGGCGTGGGAATTAATGAATCAATACCCGAACAAGCTCTACATCTCGGATCCTCTTCAGGAACAATTAGAATCGATGGCCTTAATGATTCAAATGATCCCTACAATGGTGGAGGAACAAACACTTATCCTCTTTTAGTGGACAATCTTGGAAACTTAACCCTTGAATTTATCCCTCTTTACAACAGTAATGGCTCTGATGCTTTAGACCATTTAACACTACCTAGCGCAACAATAACAATTCTAAATGGCGACAATGACGGAATTGAAAGCGGCGAACTCTTTAACTTTACAATAAACACAAACAGAGCCTCAATACTTGAGGTGAAATACGATGTGAGTTTTGAAGTGTTTCTTAACGCAGCAGAAATCGCAATTTCAGACAAAAAAGCAAGAAGGATTAATACCTATTTTAGAGTTAATACAGGAACTAGACAATATGGCGTTTCTTCTAAATGCTATAACGGAGGTTCCGTTGACAGCGAAACAGGGAATTATTTTAATAGTTGCACTTCTTACATCAACCTTCCAACATCTGGAACATATACTATACGATTTTATGGTGAGGTTTCCTCGGGAATAAATAGAAGCAACCCAAACACAGGTCTAGCAACATGCGTAAAATTTGCTAGAGGCAACGATTCTCTATTATTTAGACTTCATTAAACAACTTCCGTTATGATAAAAAACTACCTTAAATTCATTCTACTAACAACATCTTTTAGCCATTGTCAAGTAGGAATCGGCACCACAACCCCATTAGAATCATTACATTTAGCAGAAAGCAATTCAACTATAAGAATTGAAAGTCTAAACACAACAAATAACATAAAAAATAACGGAATAGAATTAACACAAGTATATGCAGATAAAGATGGCGAACTTACACTCAATCCGCCTGTTTTTACTGGCGCAGGTAGTGCAGGATCTCCTTTAAACTTTATTATAGATATTCCAAACTTTGTTCCCGACAACCTAAGTGGTTTTGCTTCTCCATACCATAAATTGGGAAGAATTATAACAAGCAACAATACAAACGAATCTACTGAAGGGTTTATTTATAGTGTTCCGTTTACAACTCCACAATCTTGTGTGGTAGAAATAAAACACAGTATTAGTGTGATTTTGTCTGGTTCAGATTTAGCTATACCTAGTAAAACATACATTAGTGATGGAAAGACACGCACCTTACAAACATATTTTTGCTTCGACATAGGAAATGATGGGTTAAGTCCGGCAGAAAAAGCAATTAAATATGGTTTTCAAGGACAATTTTATGCTTCAGATACGGGCGGCATAACAGGATACCCTTATTTAAATAGTCATGGGTACGCATCATTACCACCTGGCACACATTCAATTCATTTTTTCGCAATAATATCAGACCCTCCAAGCACATTTACAAGCATAGGCTTTGGTGGTAGTCTTGATTTTTTAAAAATACGAGTTTATAATTAAATTTTGTTACTTATGAAAAAGCTAATTACAACTTCGATATTTATAACTACAACTTTTTGCTTTGGACAAGTTGGCATTAACACTACAAACCCTCAAGAAGAGCTTCATATTGCAGGCAGCACCTCAACCATACGAATAGAAGGTTTAAATTCTCCAAACAACATTAACAACCTTGGACCTGGATCAAGCTCAAAAGTATACGCAAATGCTAACGGCGATTTAGTTTTAGGTACATCAAGTGATAATGTGGCAATTATGTTTGACTCAGAAAACTACCTAGAAGACGTGCAAAATCCTACTTCATTAATCAACCAAACAGGTGAAGGCCAAGGCTATAGTCAAGCAGGGATACCAATTGGAGGAACTACCATTTCATTTACCCTAACAAAAGCTGCAATTATAGAAATCAACTATTCCGTATCATGGAATTTAGGAAAGAATGCTACAGATATTTCAAGAATAGATGATTACAGAGCTAGAATAGTACAAACAGCAATGTATTTTAGGCAAGGTAACTACCTTGGACCAGCAATTCTAAATGATTATTATGGAAACCCAATAAACGGAGGACCTGGATGCATAACCTCATCCTGCTCTGAAGCTGCAGGTTTATTAGCAGTACACGGTCAATTTTACAACAATAACGATGGGGAAAATGGAGAATGGAAAAACTACAGAAACACAGCCTCTGATTATATAGTTTTAGGGCCTGGCACTTATACACCTATGTTTGCTGCTCAGTTAGCCGTTGGAGATACCGGAGGAACAGGTGCAGTAAAACTATATTTAGGCCCTGGAATGGATGAAGTTCAGATAGTTGCTTATTATTTTAACTAACAAACTCTTAAATAGTTAAACATATCTTGCGTTTAATCGATAAAGCGCAACCATTTGTCGAATAAGTAGTTAAACCTTAACATACATTACATTAAAAATATAATTATTCCTTAGCTTGCGGAAATTTAATTTCCCTTTTTATGAGAATAAAATTACAATTTTTAACCATTTTCCTATCCTTTTTCCCTGTTTATTCTCAAGTAAGTGGAGTAGGAATTAATGAAACAATTCCAGAACAAGCTTTACATCTAGGGTCTCAGACTGGAACAATCCGTGTTGATGGATTAAACGCTACGAATAATTCTTACAACGGTGGCGGCGTAGATAAAACCTATCCGGTATATGTTGATAATAACGGAGACTTAACACTAAAGACTACAGCCTACGACAATAGTGATGGAGATGATGCGTTTTTAACCGCTGCAATAAACGGAACTGTATCTATTATACCAATAGTTCAAGCTGATGATGGCTATGAATCAGTTGAAATTACATCTTACACTTTTACAGTTAGTAGAAATACAATTCTTGAAATAAAATATTCGTTAAGTATAGAAGTGTTTCAAAATAATCTACTTACAATTTTAAAAGACCAATATGCTAGAAACATAACCAATTTTTTTACTTTAAATACGCCCGTTTTAGCTCCAACTACAAGAAGATACGCTCCAAGCTCTAAATGCTATTTTAATAGAAATGATAACTTTACTAATCCGGCTGCGTTACCCGACGCTGCAACCGGATATATATACAACACCGGTACAACTTACATCCCTTTAACTACAGGCACACACACATTACGACTTTATGGAACGGTATGTTCTGGATCTAATAATCGCGCAACATTTATAAGGTTCGCTGGTGGTCCTGATGCTATATTTTTACGCCTTTATTAAAATTATACTATGAAAAAAATATTATTATTTACGATATTATTATTTAGTTTTTATTCCTTTTCTCAAGTAGGTATAGGAACTAACAATCCACAACAAGAGCTTCACGTAGCTGGTACAACTTCTACAATAAGAATTGAAAGTTTAAACAGTACCAATGAACCAACACTAAACGACGGGACAAAACTTGCACCAGTATACGTAACAAGTAATGGAAATTTAACACTTGACCCTTCTGGATACACTTCAGGTGGTGGCGCAGGAACTAATGAACCATTAAACTTCTTAATTAGTATTCCTAATTTCATTCCTAATGGCCCTTTTGGTGACGGAACAGTCGTTGCAAATCCTGCAGCAATTCAGTCAGCAACACAACAAATTGTTTCTGTTCCCTTTTCAAGTCCGCAAGATGCTTTACTTGAGGTTCGTTATGCTATGACAATTGACCTTTCCGATCAATTTTTACCAGCACCAGCTGCATCTACTTTTAATGATGTTTCTGCAAGAACAGTTCGTTGTTATTTTTATTTAGATTTAAATAATGATGGTTTAGATGCAATGGAACTTACAAAGGTCTATGGCCTACATGGTGAAGCATATACTTCTTTTTCCCAAGGTTCTGTTGGTTATGCATTTATACACGGTGTTGGATATGGTAACATACCTGCCGGAAATCATGCATTAGTCTTTTTTGGAGAAACAGCAGATGGAATTAACAGAGAAACTTATGTTGGTTTCGGTGGTTCTTCAGATTATTTAAAAATCCGTATTTATAATTAAAAGATACTCTATGAAAAATATTTTTACCACTATATTTATATTATTTACTTTTATGGCAGTCAGCCAAGTAGGTATTAATACAACAACTCCATTAGAAGAACTTCATGTAGCTGGTTCAAGTTCAACCATTAGAGTTGAAGGACTAAACGAAACTAATAATATTTTAAATCTTGGAGATAAAGAAAACACAAGGGTTTATGTTAACACTAGTGGAGATTTAGTCTTAAGCAGCGTTCCAACAAATATTGCAGTATTATTTAACCCAGCAAACTATCTGGCTGACCCATTAGACACTGGAGGACCAGATGCAAATGTCATTAACCAAACTGGTGTTGGTAGTGGTTATGCAGAGGGTGGATGGCCAAGACAAATTGGACCAGGTTTATCAACATTTACATTAACAAAACCAGCTATTGTTGAAATTAATTATGCGCTTTCGTACGAAATTTATAAATCTGGAATCCCTATAGATGATTACCATGCTCGTACTGCTCAATTTTATATTTATTTACGTAATGGCGGTCCAGGTGGAGCAATTATTTCAACAGATTATGACGGAAACCCTGTAGACTTTGGTGGAAATGTAGGTGCTTTAGGATATAGCGGAAATTTTTATACTAACGGTAGCTCTTCAGGAGCTGGAGGTGGAGAAGGAACTGGGAAAGAATTTTATGCCACAGGGCACGATTATATAAAACTAGGTCCTGGTACATATACTCCAATGTTTTCTGGAATACTATTTGTAGCAAGCACTGTTGGAACCGGTGCTGTTAAAATGCAAATTGGCGGCGGAGATGATGAAGTTATAGTTGTTGCACATTATTACAACTAACAATACATACATTTTAAAAAAAGCGCTTTAAAGCGCTTTTTTTAATTAGCAGAATTTAATGACAATAAATATTTTTTTGGAGTAGTGCCGTATTTCTTTTTAAATGCAGCAATAAAATGGCTTGAAGTACTATAGCCTATTTGCAAACCTACTTCATTTACATTATAGGAACCACTTTCAAGTAATTTTCTAGCTGACTCCATTTTATAATCAAACAGAAAACTATAAACACTATCACCATAAATTTTCTTAAAACCAACTTTAAGCTTTTTTAAATTCAATCCTACTTGATCTGCTAATTCTTGTAAACCTGGAGGCTCAGCCATATTTGCAATAACAATTTCTTTAGCTTTCTTAATTTTTAACACGTTTTCCTCATCAATTAAAAACGGACATTGTTCTGCGTTTGGATCTTCATTTCGATTGAAATACAAACTCAACAACTCATACCCTTTACCTTTTAAATATAAATTCTTAACCGATGAATTTTGATTGTAATGAAATATTTGATTCAAAACAATTGCCATAGAAGGACTAATATCTTCTTCACCATAATATTTTTTTTCAATATTTTCATCGCTTAAAAAAGGAATGGACTCAGCCTCATTTGAAAATAAAGCATGGAATTTTTTAATAGAGATTAATGCCGAAATTATCCATGATTTAGGAAAAATCTCTAAATGCAATGGCAATTCTTTCTGTGGATTATATAATAAAAGTGATTTTTCTTCATTTAAATCAAGTGCATAATTACCATTGTTAAAAATAAATTTTCCATTCCCTTTCACGTTGAAATGAAATTGTATCAATCCTGTTTTTACTTGTTTTTCAACATGTTGCACTTCATTTGTATCGTTTTGAAAACGAATCAAAATAAAATCTTGTTCAATTTTAATTTCCTCAACTGCACTCATAGCGATGTTTTAATAAATATGTTTCCTCTTTCTTGATGATTTTATTTAGAATAATTCTAAACAAAAAATTAGTTAAAGGCTTGTTTTACTTCAAATTTAAACGTTTTTTACATTATAAATACTTTTTTTATTAAAAAATCTGCAATCGACACAAAAAGTACTTTTAGCGATGCTTTTATAAAATTGATAAAAGTACTTTTGTATCACTTTTAGGCAAAGTAAATTTTATGGATACATTTACAGTAGGAAAACATCTTTCATTTTATGCCATTGGGTTAAGCTACAAAAAAGCTGATGCCTCAATGAGGGGTAAATTCAGTTTAGATGGAAATGCTAAAACAAATTTATTACATCAAGCAAAAAATGATGGAATAGAAAGCATACTTGTTACCTCAACTTGTAACAGAACTGAAATATATGGTTTTGCA
This sequence comes from Flavobacterium sp., assembly GCF_034111225.1. Classification (GTDB taxonomy): domain Bacteria; phylum Bacteroidota; class Bacteroidia; order Flavobacteriales; family Flavobacteriaceae; genus Flavobacterium. The sequence goes on from NZ_JAWUXR010000013.1 coordinate 201,538, forward strand.
GAACATCCTTTTCAATTAATAAAATTGCTTTGTGAAAATAGTAATGGAACTGTTGAGGATTTTCAAAAAGTAGCTTACGTATATAAAAATAAAGAGGCTTTAAATCATATGTTTAGAGTAGGAACTGGTTTAGACAGTCAAATTTTAGGTGATTTTGAAATCATATCTCAAATCAAACAAAGCTTTAACGAAAGTAAAAAATTAGGCTTAGCAAATTCATATGTTGAAAGACTGGTAAATGCGGTTATTCAAGCGAGTAAAAAAGTTAAAAACGAAACAGACTTAAGTTCAGGCGCAACGTCTGTTTCTTTTGCTTCTGTACAATATATCATGAATAACGTTCCTGATATTGGAAATAAAAATATTCTGCTTTTTGGAACAGGAAAAATTGGAAGAAATACTTGCGAAAATTTAGTAAAACACACTAAAAACGAACATATAGTTCTTATAAATAGAACAAAAGCTACCGCAGAAAAGGTAGCTGGTAAATTCAATTTAATTGTTAAAGACTACTCTGATTTACAATTAGAAATTCAAAAAACAGATGTTTTAGTAGTTGCTACAGGCGCACAAAACCCAACAGTAGATGCAGAAATTTTAAAATTGAAAAAACCTCTATTAATTTTAGATTTATCAATACCGAAAAATGTTGATGAGAATGTAAAAACTAATGAAAATGTTACTTTAGTCCATTTAGATCATTTATCTCAAGTTACAGATGTAACTATTGAAAAAAGAAAAGAACACATTCCTGCTGCAGAAAATATCATTGAAGATGTGATGGCTGAATTTTTGAATTGGTCTAAAACCAGAAAATTCGCACCAACAATTCACTCTTTAAAGGAAAAATTAGGTTCTATAAAACAAACCGAATTAAATTATCAAAGGAAAAAACTAGAAAACTTCAATGAAGAACAAGCTGAAATTATCAGCAATAGAATTATTCAAAAAATTACCAATCATTTTGCAAATCACCTAAAAAGTGAAGACACAGTTGTTGATGAAAGTATTGAGTGGATCAACAAAATTTTTCAAATTGAAGCTGTCGAAAAACAATAAAATGACTCAAAAAGTTATTAAAATAGGAACTCGTGATAGCGAATTAGCTCTTTGGCAAGCACACACGGTTCAAAACAAACTTCACGATTTAGGCTACAAAACTGAAATTATCGCAGTAAAATCTACCGGAGATATAATTTTAGACAAACCTTTGTACGAATTAGGAATAACAGGAATATTTACAAAAACTTTAGACATAGCTATGCTTAAAGGCGAAGTAGATATTGCAGTACATTCTATGAAAGACGTCCCTACTGCTTTACCTATAGGAATTATTCAAGCTGCAGTTTTAGAAAGAGCAAGTACTTTAGACATATTAGTTCATAAAGGAAATCTCGATTTTTTAAATTCAAGTGGAATAATTGCTTCTGGAAGTTTAAGAAGAAAAGCACAATGGTTACATAAATACCCAACACACAAAGTGGAAGATTTACGTGGAAATGTAAATACCAGAATGCAAAAACTTAAGGACAATAACTGGAATGGAGCAATTTTTGCAGCTGCAGGCTTAGAACGAATTAATTTAAAGCCAAGTGAATATATAGATTTAGACTGGATGACTCCAGCTCCGGCTCAAGGAGCAATGGTTGTTGTTGCAATGGAAAATGATAAATTCACTAGAGAAGCACTGAAACATTTAAATGATACTGACTCAGAAATTTGCACACATATTGAAAGACAATTTTTACGTACTTTAGAAGGGGGTTGTACGGCGCCAATTGGAGCATTAGCAACTATAAACAAAAAACAAATTAATTTTGAAGGCGTTTTATTTTCTTTAGATGGAAAACAAAAGTTTGCAATTAAAAAAAGTTGTAATTTTGATTCTTATATTGATTTTGGACAAATTTGTGCTAATGAAATATTACAAAACGGAGGAAAACCATTAATGGAAGAACTTCGCAAAGAATTAAAAGTGAAATAAGCACTTCAAAATGGAAAAAGAATCCTTACTCAATTACCTATACCGATTTTTTGACATCATTGTCTTATTATTTATAGTGTTTGACTTTGGATATGATTTTGATGAAAATTACAATTCTCCACACGTAATTGGATTAATAGTTCTTTCAATTGGACTACTTGCATTTAATGCCTTTAAGTTTTTTACCTATAAGTACGAGAGTAATAAAAAAGTAGCTTTAGTCAACTTTATCATTTTAACGGTAATGTTTGTTCTATCAACATTCATAGCATTCATAAACAGCGATTTTAGTTGGAGCTATATTCTTCAAAAAATAAAACCTGTTTTAGAAGGTGGGCTAATCATTTATTTTTTAATAAGGTTGATGATATTAGTGCGTCATATTTATGACATCTATTTCAACCCCGCAATTGTATTTGTAGGAAGTTTTATGATTTTAGCTATTTCTGGAGCCTTTCTATTAATGATGCCAAGTGCAACTACAAATGGAATTTCTTTTACCAACGCAATATTTACAGCAACAAGCGCTGTTTGTGTTACAGGTCTTGCAGTTGTAGATACCGCTAAGGACTTTACACTAATTGGGCAATCAATAATACTTGTTTTAATTCAATTAGGTGGAATTGGTATTTTAACATTTACGTCTTTCTTTGCTTTTTTCTTTAGAGGAGGCTCTACCTTTAAAGAAGGATTGAACACTAAAGATTTCATAGCCCAAGAAGGATTAAAAGACGTATTTAGAGCAGCTCTAAATGTAGTTATATTTACAATTAGTATTGAAATAGTTGGAGCTGTATTTATTTACTCATCGGTCCTAGATAATACTGGTGTTGACAATAAATTTTTCTTTTCAATTTTCCATTCTATTTCTGCTTTTTGTAATGCTGGATTTTCAATTTTTTCAAGTGGACTTTACGACTCTAGCATCCGTTTTCATTATTATTTTCAATGGATAATAATGATTTTAATTATATTTGGTGGGCTTGGTCATAACATTGTATTTAACTTTTATCAATATTTGAAAACCTATGTTATTGAGTTGTTTGACAAAAAAATAATTCACAAACAGGTACCCATAATAACCTTAAACACTAAAATTGTAATTTATACGACTTTAACATTACTATTTGCAGGGTGGATATTTTTATTTATGTCTGAGTACAACAATACTATGCTTGAACACAAAACAATGTTTGGCAAAATAACTAATGCTGCATTTAATTCAGTTACACCAAGAACAGCTGGTTTCAACACTGTTGATTTTTCAAAAATGACAGTTCCATCTCTATTATTTATTATATTTTTAATGTGGATTGGAGCTTCTCCAGCATCAACAGGAGGTGGAATAAAAACAAGTACCTTTGCATTAGCAACTTTAAATATTTTTGCGGTTGCAAAAGGAAAAAACAGAATACAATTTAGAGGAAGAAGAATTTCAAGCGAATCTACTTCGAGAGCATTTGCTATTTTATGTATTTCCTTAATAGCTATTGGCATATCAATTATGGCTTTATTAATTTTAGAGCCGGTTGGCACACCATTATTAACAGTTGCATTTGAATGTTTCTCTGCTTTTAGCACGGTTGGTTTAAGTTTAAATTTTACACCAACATTATCTGAACCTAGTAAGTATGTTATTATTGCTACTATGTTTATAGGAAGAATAGGAATGCTCAATTTAATGATTGGTTTATTGCGCCAAATGAACCATCAATTTTATGAATACCCAAAAGAAAATATATTAATTAACTAATGTTAATGTTATGAAAATTATAGTTTTTGGTTTAGGAAATTTCGGAATGTCATTAGCGTTAAGTTTAACAGAAACGGGTAATGAAGTGATAGGAATTGACAAACAAATGGACAAAGTTAATCTTGTAAAAGATAAAATTTCCCATGCAATTTGTATGGATTCTACTAATGAACTGGCATTTGATGCTGTCCCCTTAAAAGATGCAGATAAAGTGGTTGTAGCTATTGGAGAAAGTGAAGGAGCTGCAATTATTACAACTGCAATTATTAAGAAATTATCTGATGTAAAAATTATCAGTAGAGCCTTATCTCCTATTCACGATACGGTTCTGGAAGCTATGGGAATTCACAGTATAATTCACCCGGAGCAAGAAAGTGCTGACCGATTAACAAAGCAAATTAACTTTAAATCAACTTTAGAAAACTATCAATTAGACGATAATTATACTATTTCTGAAGTAAAAGCACGTAATGAGTTTTTTGGAAAATCATTAGAAGAACTAGATTCAATTGACAAATACCATTTAACATTAATAACTATAATTAGAAAGAAAGAGAAGAGAAATTTAATTGGCAAAAAAAGTTTAGTAAAAGAATCTATTGGAAGACCGTCACCTGACACAATTATTGAAGAAGGAGATATTCTTGTTGTATATGGAAACAATAAGGACATTGAGAAGTATTGTAAAGGTCAAGAAGAATATGATATTACTAATAAAAATAGCAATTAATGAATTCTATTTTATCAACAAAAAAGCTTTCAGAAAACCATAAACAAATGCTTCTTGATCATTCAATTTCATTGATTGAAGAAAATTTCATAGAAACTAAAACAAGAGAGTTTGAATTAGCGAACATTAATCAAAATTTGATTTTCACAAGTCAAAATGCAGTTTTAAGCCTTTTACAAAATCCAAATTGGGAAACTTTAAAAAGCAAACCTGTATTTTGTGTTGGTTTAAAAACCAAAGAATTGTTAACTGAAAAAGGATTTGATGTTATTGCTTTCACAGGTTATGCGGCTGATTTAGCTGAAATTATTTCTTTAATTTACGCGCAAGCTACCTATACCTTTTTTACAGGAAATTTACGAAGAGACATTTTGCCAAATACACTTAAAGAAAACGAAATAAAATTCAATGAAATAGAAGTGTATGAAACCAATTTAATTTCAAAAAAAATCACTTCAAAAATCGACGGAATATTATTTTTTAGTCCGTCAGCCGTGGAAAGCTATTTGACATCAAATACTATAAAAGACCAAATGTGTTTTTGTATTGGCGAATCCACTTCAGAAGCTTTAGAAAATAAAAAAATACACAACATTATAATTGCAGAAAAACCATCAGTTGAAAATGTAATTAACGATGTATTAGAACACTATCAATAAAACAACCTAAAACGAATTATAAATTCTAACAGGTTTAAAACAATAAAAAATGATTAAAAACGATTTATTTTTAAGAGCATTAAATAACGAAAAAGTAGAACGTCCGCCAGTTTGGATGATGCGTCAAGCAGGAAGATATTTGCCAGAATTTATGGCAATCAAAAAAAAATATGATTTTTTTACACGTTGTAAAACACCCGAATTAGCTTCTGAAATTACAATACAACCTATTCGTATTATAAAGCCAGATGCTGCAATTTTATTTTCAGATATTTTAGTAATTCCACAAGCAATGGGAATTGATGTAGAGTTAGAAGATGGAATCGGACCAGTTTTACCAAATCCTATTCGTACTTCAGCAGATGTTGATAGTGTTTTTATTCCAGACATTAATGATACATTAGGTTATGTAATGGATGCAATTGACATGACAAGAGAAAAACTTAATAACGAAGTTCCGTTAATTGGTTTCGCAGGTTCTCCTTGGACCATTTTTTGTTATGCCGTAGAGGGAAAAGGTTCTAAAAGTTTTGATAAAGCAAAAGGGTTCTGTTTTTCAAATCCGGTTGCTGCACATTTATTATTGCAAAAAATTACCGATACAACTATTCTATATTTAAAGGAAAAAGTAAAGCATGGCGTAAATGCTGTTCAAATTTTTGACTCTTGGGGAGGAATGTTATCTCCAACAGATTATACAGAATTTTCATGGAATTACATGAATCAAATTGTGGAAGCTTTAGCTCCTGAAACAAAAGTCATTGTATTTGGAAAAGGGTGTTGGTTTGCACTTAATGATATGGCAAAGTCAAAAGCATCTGCAATTGGAGTGGATTGGACGGTCTCTCCAAAGAACGCACGTTATTTAACTGGCGGAAAGAAAACATTACAAGGAAATTTCGATCCTTCTCGTTTATTATCACCAATTCCTGTTATTAAGAAAATGGTACACGAAATGATTGACGAATTTGGAGTCGACAACTACATTGTAAACCTTGGACATGGAATTTTACCAAACATTCCTGTAGACCACGCAAAAGCATTTGTAGAAGCGGTTAAAGAGTATCAAAGAAAGCAATGAGTAAGTTAAGTTCCAATATTGAAAATTTAAAATTAACCGATTCAGTAGAATTACATAATTTTATTTTATCAAATACGGAAAGGTTAAAAAAATATTTTCCAGTTACATTATCAAGTAATTCTACACTAGAAAAAACAACTGAATATATTGTAACTAAAAATAAAGAAATTGAGGAACGATCTAACTTTACTTTTGCCATTCGCAATGAGAAGTCTATTATAATCGGACTGATGATTCTTAAAAAAATTGATTGGACCACAAAAATGGGTGAATTTGCTTATTGTATTGGTTCTGATCAGGAAGGAAAAGGTTATACTTCAAAGGCAGTAAATGAAATGATGGAATTTGCTTTTAATGAGTTACAACTAAAAACACTTCAAATCATTGCTCATAAAACTAATATTGGAAGTTGTAAAGTAGCCGAAAACTGTGGCTTTACGTGGAAAAAAACGTTGCTAAATGAATTTACACCAGACAATGAAACTCCATTAGATATGGAATTATATGAACTTGAAAATGAAAAATAAATTTTACGCATACATACAACATTTACAAGATCAAATCTGTAAAGGTTTGGAAGATATTGACGGAAAAGGTTTCTTTAAAGAAGATTTATGGAGCAGACCTGAAGGTGGTGGTGGAAGAACACGCGTTATTGAAAACGGAAACGTTTTTGAAAAAGGTGGTGTAAATATTTCTGCAGTTCATGGAAAATTACCTGATTCTATGCAAAAGCTTTTTAATGTAGGGGAAGCTGATTTTTTTGCTTGTGGTTTAAGTTTAGTAATTCATCCGAAAAATCCAATGGTTCCAACTGTGCATGCAAATTGGCGTTATTTTGAAATGTATGACAATAACGGAAACATAATCAACAGCTGGTTTGGTGGCGGACAAGATTTAACGCCTTATTATTTGTTTGAAGAAGATGGAAAACATTTTCATCAAACGTGTAAAACTGCTTGCGACAAACACAATTCTGATTTTTATCCAAAATATAAAAAACAGTGTGATGACTATTTTTGGAACGCACATAGAAATGAAGCACGTGGATTAGGTGGTTTATTTTTTGACTATTGCAAAGAAACCGAAGAAATGAAAATGGAGGATTGGTATAACTTTGTAACCGAAGTTGGAAATAGTTTTCTAGAAGCTTATGTTCCAATTGTTGAAAAACGAAAAGAGTTACCTTTTACTCCAGAACAAAAAACATGGCAAGAAATTCGTCGTGGTCGTTATGTAGAATTCAATTTAGTTCATGATAAAGGGACTCTTTTTGGTTTAAAAACCAACGGAAGAATTGAAAGTATATTAATGAGTTTACCGCCGCATGTTCAATGGGTGTACGATCATCACCCAGAGAAAGGAAGCGAAGAAGAAAAGTTAATTAAAGTATTAGAATCACCAGTTGATTGGATTTAAAATAACAACATAAAGCTAAAACTATGTTCCCATTAAGAAGAAATCGCCGTTTAAGAACCAATGAAAGTATTCGTTCGTTAGTTCGTGAAACAGTTATAACTCCAAGTGATTTTTTAGTTCCATTATTCGTAGTAGAAGGAAAAGGGATTAAAGAAGAAATTGCTTCCATGCCAAATTATTTCAGATACAGTTTAGACTTATTGGAAAAAGAAGTAAAAGAATTGTGGGCAATGGGATTAAAGTCTGTTTTAGTATTTGTAAAAGTACCCAATAATTTAAAAGACAATAAAGGAACGGAAGCGCTAAACCCTAACGGATTAATGCAACGTGCTGTAAAAGTGATTAAAAACGCTGTTCCAGAGATGGTTGTAATGACCGATGTGGCTCTAGATCCATATTCTTCTTTTGGACATGATGGTGTTATTGAAAACGGACAAGTGGCTAATGATATTACTTCTTCTATATTGGCAGAAATGGCATTGTCGCATGCACAAGCTGGAGCTGATTTTGTTGCACCAAGTGATATGATGGATGGAAGAATTTTAGAAATGCGCGAAACCTTAGAAAGCTCGGGTTTTATTAATACCGGAATTATGAGTTATTCTGCTAAATATGCTTCTGCTTTTTACGGACCTTTTCGTGATGCTTTAGATTCTGCTCCTGTAGATTTGATTGATGTTCCAAAAGATAAAAAAACGTATCAAATGGATTATCACAATAGAACGGAAGCCATTAGAGAAACAGAAATGGACATTGAAGAAGGTGCTGATATTGTGATGGTAAAACCTGGTATTGCATATTTAGACATTGTTAGAGACATTAAAAACATTGTAGACGTTCCCGTTGCAGTGTACCAAGTTTCGGGCGAATATTCCATGATTAAAGCTGCTGCCGAAAGAGGTTGGCTAGACCATGATGCCGTTATGATGGAGCAAATTGTTGCCATTAAAAGAGCAGGTGCTGATGTTATTGCAAGTTATTTTGCTAAAGACATTATTCGCTTATTAAAATAAAAAACATGAAAAAAATACTAATTTTACTAATGTTATTCTCTTTGAATTCTTTTTCTCAAAACGAAACTATGGATGCTTTTCTTGAAAAATGGCAAAATTCAAAAACTTATCTTTTAGATTTAGCTAAAGCAATGCCTGAAGAAAACTATTCTTTTAAACCAACGGAAAGAGAAATGTCTTTTGGAGAACAATTGCTTCATATAAAAGGAAACATGGATTGGCTTAGCACTTCTTATTTTACTTCTGAAAAATTTGATAAAAAGAAAGATGAAACCGTTTATTCTAAAGAAGAAATTATTTCTATGTTGGAAAAATCATTTGATAATGTTTACGAAGTCATCAAAAACACTAACCCAAAAAATTTAAAAGATAAAGTTGACTTTTTTGCTGGTCCAAAAACAAAATTTCAAATTTTAAACTTACTCCAAGATCATGTAACACATCATCGTGGACAATTGATTGTTTATCTAAATTTAAAAGGAATTACACCTCCAAAATATGTTGGCTGGTAAACTTCACTTTGTTTTCTTACATTAAATAAGTACTTTAGAACTTATAAAACACAATTAATGACACTATTAATTATTTACGCGGTTACTTCTATTTTCTTTTCATTTTTATGCTCCATTTTAGAAGCAGTGTTATTAAGTGTTACACATACTTTTATCACAGTCAAAAAGAAGGAAAAGAAAAGTTTTGCTGCAAAGTTAGAAATACTAAAAAGTGATATTGACAAACCGTTAATTACTATTTTAACACTAAATACAATTGCACATACAGTTGGTGCTATTTTAGTTGGTGTGCAAGCAGAAAAAACCTTTGGAAACGGAAATAACTCAGTAGCAATCGTTTCTTCAGTGATGACTTTTTTAATTTTAATTTTATCTGAAATAATACCAAAAACAATTGGCGCTAAATTTTGGAGAGAATTAGCCGGTTTTACAACAACGACACTTAACATCTTGATTTTTCCATTAAAAATAACTGGAATCTTATGGTTGCTAGAGTTAACCACAAAATTAATAGGCGGTTCGGGTCATGTTTCTATTTTAAGTAGAGACGATTTTTCTGCAATGGCTGATTTAGCAGAAAAAGAAGGTGTTTTTAAAGCCTCAGAATCTAAAGTATTGAAGAATTTATTAACACTTGATTCTGTCTTTGCAAAAGACGTTATGTCGCCTAGAACAGTCGTAAAAATAGCCAATAGCATAACTACTGTTGAAGATTTTTATAAAGAAAATAAAAACCTTCGCTTTTCAAGAATCCCTATTTATCAAACAAATGCAGATAACATCATTGGTTTAGTTTTAAAAACAGATGTTTTAGATGCAATGATTAATAATAACGGAACTGCTTTATTAGAAAGCATTAAACGGCCAATTGTTATAACCAGAAGAAACCAACCTATTGCACAATTATTTGAAGAGTTAGTTCAAAGCAAAAACCATATGGCTGCAGTTTTAGACGAATACGGTTCTTTTAGCGGTTTAATAACACAAGAAGACGTTATTGAAACACTATTAGGACTGGAAATCATGGACGAAAGCGATTCTGTTGAAGACTTACAGCAACTTGCAAAAAAGAAATTAGAAAAGAGAATTGAAAAATTAAAAAATAACGATTAACTAATTAAAATAATTTTTACATTTGTGTACTATATAAGCCAAATTATTTATTACACGCCATGTTACAAAACGAATTATACCACACGCTTGCGTTATTGCAAGTAGATGGAATTGGTGACGTTATTGCCAAAAAACTCATCCATCATTGCGGATCAGCCGAAACCGTATTTCAATCTAAAAACACTTCTTTAGCAAAAATTGAAGGAATAGGTAAGTACTTACTCAAAAACCTGCAAGACAAAACCGTATTTCAAAAAGCAGAAAAAGAACTCCGTTTTATTGAAAAAGAGAATATAAACATACTCCATTTCCAAGATTCAGATTATCCAGAACGATTGCAAAACTGTTTTGATGCTCCTACTCTATTATTTCAATCCGGAAAAATAGATTTATCAAATAGAAAAATAATTAGTATTGTTGGCACACGACAAATCACCAGTTATGGCTCTTCATTTACACAAAAACTAATAGAAGATATTGCGCCATTAAATCCCATTATCGTTAGCGGATTTGCTTATGGTGTAGATATTGTTGCGCACCAAGCAGCAATAGATTGTGGCTTACAAACTATAGGCGTTTTAGCACATGGTTTAAACCAAATTTATCCAAAAAACCATAAAAAGTACATGGCAAAAATGGAAGAAAACGGTGGTTTTTTAACCGAGTTTTGGAGCACATCACAACCGGATAGAGAAAATTTTGTAAAACGCAATCGAATTGTTGCCGGAATGACAGAAGCTACTATTGTAATTGAAAGTGCCGAAAAAGGTGGTTCGCTAATAACGGCTCAAATAGCAAACGATTATAATCGGGATGTTTTTGCGGTTCCAGGAAGAACAACAGACAAATACAGTCAAGGTTGTAATAACCTCATCAAAACCCAACGCGCACATTTATTGCATTCTGCAGCTGATTTGGTTTACATTTTAAATTGGGAATTGAAAAAGAAAGAAGAAAAAGCTATTCAAAAACAATTGTTTGTTTCTTTAGAACCCGAAGAACAAAAAGTATACGACTATCTTTTAAAAACCGGTAAAGAAGATTTAGATTCTATTGCAATAGCTTGTGAGTTACCAACCTATAAATTATCTTCTCTATTACTTAATATGGAATTGAAAGGCGTTATAAAACCGTTACCCGGAAAATTGTTTGAAACGGCATAATTATTGAATTCTATTTTTTAAATTTAACTCATGAAAAAAATCGTTTTACTTTTTTTGTTTAGCATAACATTACTTTCCTGTACTGAAAAGGAAAAAACCTATGAAGAACTTGAAGCAGAGGTTTTGTGTGATGTTTTGCCAAGTATTGTTGGAGAAATCACAATTCAACTTCCACCTCCACCATTCCCTGATAGTTTAAAAAGCAACAATTTTAAAACTACAACTGATAAAGAAACAATTAATCTAATTAAAAAATCAAAAGAAGATATTTTAAAGTTAGCTAATGAAAAACACAAATATAGAATTGGTATAATTGATACATTAAGAAGTATCGATTTTACTTATTACAAAAAGAGATACACTAACAAATTTAAAGGTTTTTCTCAAATTTATGATTCAATAAATGAAAGAAGAGTTGAAAAATTTGAAATGAAAAAATCAACTTTATTAATCAATATTTATAATATTAAATATCTTTCAAGCCTTACAAGCAATCAAAATCATCAAGAAAATACTATTTTATCTTTGTCAAGAGTAATTATTAATGAAAATAAAAACTTAGCATTTTTTAATCTATCAAATGGCGGTTGTGTTCCTTACGAATTCAAAATAATTTCAGAAAAGAAAAACAACAAATGGGTTGTAAAAGAAATAATTAAGGAATAAAAAAAAGCTCAATTTTCATTGAGCTTTTTGTAAAATATTTAATCTTCAATTTTATCTTTCATCACAAAAGATTCCATGAATTTTGTAGTATAGTTTCCAGCCACATAATCTGGTTCGTCCATTAATTGTCTATGGAACGGAATAGTGGTTTTAATTCCTTCAATTACAAATTCATCTAAAGCACGTCTCATTTTGCTTATAGCTTCTTCTCTAGATTGAGCTGTTGTAATCAACTTAGCAATCATAGAATCATAATTTGGTGGAATTGTATAGCCTGAGTACACATGAGTATCTAAACGAACCCCATGTCCTCCTGGTGTATGTAATGTAGTAATTTTTCCTGGAGAAGGTCTAAAATCATTATATGGATCTTCAGCATTAATACGACATTCGATAGAATGCAACATTGGAAAATAGTTTTTACCCGAAATTGGAATTCCAGCAGCAACCATAATTTGTTCACGTATTAAATCAAAATCAATTACTTGTTCTGTAATAGGATGTTCTACTTGAATACGCGTATTCATTTCCATAAAAAAGAAATTTCTATGCTTATCCACTAAAAACTCAACAGTTCCTGCTCCTTCATATTTAATATATTCGGCAGCTTTTACTGCAGCAGCTCCCATTGCGTTACGCAATTCATCAGTCATAAAAGGAGAAGGCGTTTCTTCTGTTAGCTTTTGATGACGTCTTTGTACTGAACAATCTCTTTCAGAAAGGTGACATGCTTTACCAAAAGAATCTCCAACAATTTGAATTTCAATATGTCTTGGTTCTTCAATAAGCTTTTCCATGTACATATCGTCGTTTCCAAAGGCAGCTTTACTTTCTTGTCTTGCAGATTCCCAAGCACCTAAAAGATCTTCTTCTTTCCATATAGCACGCATTCCTTTTCCACCGCCACCAGCCGAAGCTTTAAGCATTACAGGGTATCCTGTTTCTTTAGCAACTTTTTGGCAATCTTCAAAAGTTTCAATAATCCCTTCACTTCCAGGGACAACAGGGACTCCCGCTTCAATCATAGTTGCTTTAGCGTTAGCTTTGTCTCCCATTCTGTCAATCATATCAGGTGAAGCTCCAATAAACTTAATACCGTGTTCTTGACAAATTTTAGAAAATTTCGCGTTTTCAGAAAGAAAACCATAACCCGGATGTATAGCGTCAGCATTTGTAATTTCTGCAGCAGCAATAATATTTGACATTTTTAAATATGACAAATTACTTGCAGGAGGTCCAATACATACCGCTTCATCAGCGAAACGTACGTGTAAACTTTCAGCATCAGCAGTTGAATAAACAGCTACTGTTTTGATACCCATCTCCTTACAAGTTCTAATTACACGTAGTGCAATTTCACCTCTATTGGCAATTAATATTTTTTTAAACATCTTTTTTCAATTAGATAATTAGACAATAAATGAATTTAGAATTTAGAAACTAAGAATTTTGGTAAATAAAAAATAATACCTTTTCTAATTTCTGCTTTCTAACTTCTAATCTTTAAGACGGATCAACTAAAAATAATGGTTGATCAAACTCAACTGGTGAAGAATCATCAACTAATATTTTAACGATTTTACCTGAAACTTCAGATTCAATTTCGTTAAATAATTTCATTGCTTCAATAACACATAAAACATCTCCTTTTGCAATTGTAGAACCTACTTCTACAAAAACAGGCTTATCTGGTGCTGCTTTTCTATATAAAGTACCAATGATTGGCGACTTAACAGTGATGTATTTTGAATCTTCATCTGCAGGTGCTGCAGGTGCTGCAGGTGCTGTTGGAGCAACTGGCTGTGGAGCAGATGCCTGTGGCAATGCTGCTGAAACAGGAACTTGTTGTATGTAAGTTGTTTCGCCACCTTCTGGTGCTGTTTTAATAGTGATTTTAAAATCATCCATCTCTAATTTAACTTCTGTAGCTCCAGATTTTGAAACAAATTTGATTAAATTTTGAATTTCTCTAATATCCATAATGTTACTATTTTGATTTAGTTTGTTTGTTATTGTTTAGTATAAGCCCATTTTAGGTAAATAGCTCCCCATGTGAACCCACCACCAAATGCAGCAAATATAATATTATCTCCTTTTTTCAATTGATTTTCAAAATCGCTAAGTAGCAATGGTAATGTTGCAGAAGTAGTATTACCATATTTTTGAATGTTGATTAAAACCTTAGAATCGTCTAACCCCATTCTGTTTGACGTTGCATCAATAATTCGTCTGTTTGCTTGATGCGCAACTAACCAATTAACATCATCTTTTGTTAAATTGTTTCGTTGCATAATTTTCTCACTTACATCTGCCATACCAGAAACGGCATGTTTAAAAACTGTTTTTCCGTCTTGGAATACGAAATGTTGTTTATTTTTAATAGTTTCTTCAGATGGAGGTAAAATAGAACCACCAGCTTCGATTTTCAAAAACTCCCTTCCTATTCCATCACTTTTTAAAAGTTCATCTTGTAAACCTAAACCTTCTTCATTTGGTTCAAACAAAACAGCACCTGCTCCATCTCCGAAGATGATACAAGTTGCTCTATCAGTGTAATCAATAATTGATGACATTTTATCTGCACCTATCAATAAGACTTTTTTGTATTTTCCAGAAGCAATATAAGCTGAGGCTGTAGACATTCCGTAAAGAAAACTAGAGCAAGCGGCTTGTAAGTCATAGGCAAATGCATTAGTAGCTCCAATTTGAGTAGCCACATAGACACCTGTTGCAGCTACAGGCATATCTGGAGTAGCAGTAGCCATAATTACCAAATCAATGTCTTTTGGATCAAGATTGGCTTTTTTAATTAAATCCTGAGCGGCTTTAATTGCAAGAAAGGATGTTCCTTGACCTTCTTCTTTTAATATTCTTCTTTCTTTAATACCAGTTCTGCTAGTAATCCATTCATCATTAGTATCTACTAATGTCTCCAGCACCTTATTAGACAAAACATAATCTGGCACATATGAACCTATTGCTGTAATTGCGGCAGTGATTTTAGTCATAAAAATATATTTTCTTATCGAATTAATTTAATTTCGAAAAGTTGTGAAAATTACAAAAAAAAAGTCAAACCAAATAAATAGTACCCGTTAAATTATTAACGAGTTGTAATTAACAAAAAAACTCTCACATAGTGAGAGTTTTTCTCTATTTATAAAAACCGTATTAAGCTACAGCTTCAGTTTTATCAATAACCACTTGACCTCTGTAGTACATTTTCCCTTCAGACCAATATGCTCTGTGGTATAAATGCGCCTCTCCTGTTGTAGGACAAGTTGCTATTTGTGGAACTGATGCTTTGTAATGTGTTCTTCTCTTATCTCTTCTTGTTTTCGAGATTTTTCTCTTTGGATGCGCCATTTTACTATATTATTTATCCGTTAATAGTTTTCTTAAATTTTCCCACCTTGGGTCAATATCTTCACTTTCTTTATTTTCTTCGTTTTCTTCTTTTGGAGCTAATTTATCAAGTGTTTCAAAAGCTTCTGTCTCAAGCGTTCCATCTTTTACTCCTGGATGAACTCTTTTAAAAGGCACTGACAACACAATACTTTCATATATATATTGCGAAACATTTAATTGAAATTCACTAAGAGGAAGAATCAACAACTCTTCGCTTTCATTATTCAACTCTTCTCCAAACTTCACAACAAGATTAAACTTTCCTTTAATTTTTAAATCAAAATTCTCTCCTGTCATATCACAAGGAACATTTACAGTCCCTTTGTGAGTAAAACACAACTCCATAATTGTGGTTTTCTTTTCTAACACCATATTGACTTTTACATCAACATTTTCATATTCATCAAATTGAAATTGTTCAAAAAACAAATTACTTATTTGATATTCAAACTGATGTTTACCGTCTTTCATTCCGGCAAAAGGTATTAAAAACTCTTTTAAATTCATCATAACATCAATTCAGCCCTCTTTAGGGGATGCAAAGATATAAAATTATTGCAAAACTAAACTCGTTATAAACATTTTTTTGTTTACAACTAATTACGCTTTGCTTTTAAAGGGTTTTGCGTAAGTTCTTGATACTCATTTCGCTTATTATAAACGTCAATTGCTAAATATAATGCCTCTCTAAACGACGTAGGATTCGCTAAATCTTTCCCTGCAATTTCAAAAGCGGTTCCGTGATCAGGAGATGTGCGAATTTTATCTAACCCAGCTGTATAATTAACCCCCCTACCAAAAGACAATGTTTTGAAAGGAATTAACCCTTGATCATGATACATTGCCAAAATAGCATCATACTTCTCATACTGTGACGAACCAAAGAAACTATCTGAAGCATACGGTCCAAAAACCATTTCGCCTTTATCAAATAATTTTTTAATAGTTGGTTTAATTATATTTTCATCTTCATTACCTATAACTCCATTATCTCCACAGTGAGGATTCAGGCCTAATACTGCAATTTTTGGCTTAGAAATTCCAAAATCAGCAATTAAACTATTTTTTATAATGTCTAATTTTTTAACCAATAACTCTTCTGTTAATAAATTAGAAATCTCGCTTAAAGGAACATGATCAGTTAATAATCCGACTCTTAATTTATCACAAACCATCAACATAAGCGCATTTCCCTCTAACTCTTGATTTAAATAATCAGTATGTCCTGGGAATTTAAATTCTTCAGATTGAATATTGTACTTATTAATAGGAGCAGTAACTAGAACATCAATTTCATTTAGCTTTAAAGCTTTAGTAGCAGCAACAAATGATTTTATAGCGTACTTACCAATATTTTCATCAGTAACTCCAAATTCTATATTTACACCTTCTTTCCAAACATTCAAAACATTAATCTTCCCTATTACCAACTGGTCAATAGAATCTATTCCTTGAATGCTTGAAGTAAGTGATAAGTTTTTTTTCAGAAAAGAAACAATTTTTACGTTTCCAAATATTACCGGAGTACATAATTCTAAAACCCTATTGTCTTCAAATGTTTTCAAAATAACCTCAGGACCTATGCCGTTTAAATCACCTATTGAAACACCTACAATTATATTTTCTGCTTTTTTAACCATGATGAGTTCCTAATTAATGCTTACTTTTGAAGTGCAAATTTAGTAAAATAAAATCAGTATGTTCACAGGAATAATAGAAACAATAGGCTTAATAAAAGAAATCGTCAAAGAGAATGACAATTTACACCTTAAGGTACAATCAAATATTACAAATGAATTAAAAATCGATCAAAGCGTAGCTCATAATGGAATTTGCCTTACAGTAGTCGCAATTGAAGACAACATTTACACTGTTACAGCAATTAATGAAACCGTAAAAAAAACCAACATTAGCCAGCTATGTTCTGGAGATTCAATAAATCTTGAAAGAGCAATGAAGCTAGGCGATAGACTTGACGGACACATTGTACAAGGACATGTTGATCAAATCGGAAAGTGTATATATATTAAAGAAGATAATGGAAGTTGGATATTTACTTTCGAATACGATGAAAAATTAAACAACATAACAATTGAAAAGGGCTCAATTACTATTGATGGAACAAGCTTAACTGTTGTAAATTCAAAAGAAAACCAATTTAGCGTAGCCATTATACCTTACACATTTGAACATACAAATTTTAAAAACTACAAAACAGGAACAGTTGTAAACTTAGAATTTGATGTTATAGGTAAGTATGTAAAAAGAATTCAAGACTTAAGGTCATAAAAAAAAGCTCTATATAGAGCTTTTTTTGGTGATAAAATATTTTCTTGTAAGTATATAACCTAATCCTAGAGCAACAAAAAACATTAATACAATACCTCCATCAATAGGCAAACCTGGTGGTGGTGGTGGTGTAGGTGGAGGCGGTGCAATTTCAGAAAAAACATTCTGTGAGCTAAGCATCACCATTAAAACTAAAACTATTTTTTGTATTGTTACTTTCATATGTCGTAAAAATATAAAAATTTTTATTCTACCAAAAGAAAAAAACTTTTTTTTAAAATTATTTTTTATTTATTAAAGAATAATTCGACTTCTTCTCATTATAAAACACGAAAATATAAATATTTTTATACTTTCCTACTATTTTATTAAAAAAAAGTTAAAAAAACCTTAATATTTTTTATTTTGGCTATAAAAAATAGCCTTATTCAGGCTATCTAATATTGTGGTCCCACCTGGGCTCGAACCAGGGACCACCTGATTATGAGTCAGGTGCTCTAACCAACTGAGCTATAGGACCAGTTTTTTTCTACAAACCCTTTAGAGTCTGATATTCTCAACAAATGGTTAGGTTTATTGAGGGTGCAATATTACTACTATTTTTTATTTGACGCAAGATTTTTTAATTTTTTTATTCATCCTTTATATCTTGACACAATTCAATCAGCACTCCATTGGTAGATTTTGGGTGTAAAAAAACAACTAATTTGCCGTCAGCTCCTTTTTTAGGAACTTCATTTAAAACCACAAAGCCTTCCTTTTTTAATCGCTTAATTTCGCCCTGAATATCCTCTACATCAAAAGCTATATGATGTATCCCCTCTCCTTTTTTCTCAATAAACTTCGCTATCGGACTATCGATATTAGTAGCTTCAAGTAATTCTATCTTGTTTGGGCCGTTCATAAAAAAAGATGTTTTAACACCCTCACTCTCTACCTCTTCTTCTTTATAAGGAGGATTCCCAAAAAGTTTCTCAAACAACAAGTTTGACTCTTCTAAATTTTTTACCGCAATTCCTATATGTTCAATTTTTCTCATTTCTCTATTTTTTAATTTTATCTAATCAATAAACACGCCTTAAAATGTATAATGCAAAATAACAATAAGTTTTCGATTCTAAAAAAACTAAAGATTAAAACTCTTTTGCGTATTTTTGCACTATGGAAACAAATAGACAAAAAAAAATCGGAGCATTACTTCAAAATGATTTAGTTGATATTTTACAAGGTGAAGTGCGTAAAAACGGAATGACTAATTTAATTATTTCAGTATCAAAAGTAAATGTAACTTCAGATCTTTCGATTGCAAAAGTCTTTTTAAGCGTATTCCCTTCTGAAAAAAGTGGTGAAATTCTTGTTGCAGTAAAATCCAATGCACCAATGATTAAGCATGATTTAGCTCAAAGGGTGAAAAATCAATTGAGAAAAGTGCCAAATTTAATTTTCTTTGTAGATGATAGTTTAGATTATATTGACAATATTGACAAAGCATTAAAAGGAAAAGAAAACCCAGTTCAAAATCCAGAATTATTAGAAAAAAGAAAGAAATCTTAAATTGAATTTCTCTTTATACATAGCGAAAAGATATTTTTTAAGTTTTAGCAAAAACTCATCAATAAACATAATAACAGGCATAGCTTCGATAGGAATTATCGCAAGCTCTATGGCATTACTTATCGTATTATGTGTCTTCAGCGGATTAAGAGATTTTAGCTTAAGTTTCACCAACGCATCTGATCCTGATCTAAAAATGTTTCCAAAGTCAGGAAAAACAATTTTCATTACCCCAGAACAAGAAGAAAAACTACAAAAGTCACCTTATATTTCAAACTATTCTAAAACAGTTGAAGAAAGAGTACTCTTTTATTATAATGAAAAAGAACACGTTGCTTATTTAAAAGGTGTTGATTCTCTTTTTACAAAATCAAATACATTTAGTAATCAACTATACACAGGAGATTGGCTTGAAAGCGAAACGCCACAAGTAGTTGTAGGTTATGAAATAAGCAGAAAACTATCATTAGGTTTATTTGACTTCAATAATGGTTTAGAAGTTTTCTCTCCAAAACCAGGAAAAGGAATAATTGAAAACCCTGATGATGCATTTAATAAAACAGTATTACAACCTGTTGGAATTTATGCTGTAAATGAAGAAATAGACAATAAATATGTTTTTTGCGATATAACAATTTCTCAAAAACTTTTGGGATACAAAAAAAATCAGGTTTCTTCAATCGAGTTTAAAAAGAATGACAATATATCTGATGAAGATGTTATCACAGAATTAAACACCATTTTTAAAAACAAAGGTGATTTTAAAACCCGCATTCAGCTAAATGATGCGCTTTATAAAATGCTAAATACAGAAAACATTGCCGTATACCTAATATTCACACTCGTAATAATTATTGCGCTTTTTAATCTAGTTGGCGCCTTAATAATGATGATTATAGATAAAAAAGCGAATTTAAAAACGCTTTACAATATTGGAACACCTATAGAAAAATTACAATCTATATTTCTTTTTCAAGGAACACTTTTAACATTATTTGGAGGATTAATTGGAACTATTTTAGGCGTGTTAATTGTTTGGATTCAACAACAGTATGATGTTGTAATGATAACCCCTACACTTCCATATCCAGTAATTTTAAAGTTAAAAAATATTGGAATTGTTTTAATGACAATACTTTTTCTTGGCATTTTCGCTTCTTGGATTGCGAGTACCAGAGTAAATAAAAACTTGTTTCAATAAAAAAGCCTCAATGCAACATTGAAGCTTTTTTTGTACCCGAAGTGGGAATCGAACCCACACTCCGAAGAACACGAGTTTGAGTCGTGCGCGTCTACCAATTCCGCCATTCGGGCAAAAAATTAATTTTGTGAGTGCAAATGTAAAAAATATTTATTCAATTCACAGAAAAATACTTTAAAATATCCTTTCAGAGTTCATTTTTATTACTAAATTTGCACCTCGTTAAACGAGACAACACTAACTAACTACACCCGAGGCGAATACAAACGCGAAGCTATGAAAAAGCGGAGTTGTATGGAGCGTATCGGAGTAAAAACAACAAATTAACATGTCATACCAAGAGCCAGAAGCAAAAATATTTGCATGTTCTCAAAGTGTGTATTTAGCCGAACAAATTGCTGAAAAGTATGGAGTTCCGCTAGGTAATATTACGTTCTCAACATATAGTGACGGAGAGTTTCAGCCTTCTTTTGAGGAATCAATAAGAGGATTAAGAGTTTTTTTAGTTTGTTCTACTTTTCCAAGCGCAGACAATTTAATGGAATTATTGTTAATGATTGATGCAGCAAAAAGAGCTTCAGCAAGACACATAACAGCAGTTATTCCTTATTTTGGATGGGCAAGACAAGACAGAAAAGACAAGCCAAGAGTTCCAATAGGGGCAAAATTGGTTGCTAAACTTTTAGAAACAGCAGGGGCAACAAGAATCATGACAATGGATTTGCACGCAGATCAAATTCAAGGATTTTTTGAAAAGCCAGTAGATCATTTATTTGCCTCTACTATCTTTTTACCATATGTAAAGAGTTTAAAGCTTGATAATCTAACAATTGCTTCACCAGATATGGGTGGTTCAAAAAGAGCATATGCTTATTCTAAATTTCTAGAATCAGACGTTGTAGTTTGTTACAAACAACGCAAAAAAGCAAATGTAATTGACACCATGGAACTGATTGGTGATGTAAAAGGAAGAAATGTCATCTTAGTAGACGACATGATTGATACAGGAGGAACATTAGCAAAAGCTGCTGATGTAATGATGGAAAAAGGCGCTTTAAGCGTTAGAGCAATTTGTACGCACCCTATTTTATCAGGAGACGCATACGAAAAAATTGAAAACTCTAAATTATTAGAATTAATAGTAACTGATTCAATTCCTTTAAAGAAAGAATCTAAAAAAATAAGGGTAGTGAGCTGTGCTCCATTATTCGCCGAAGTAATGCACATGGTGCAGAACAACAATTCCATTAGTGGAAAATTTTTAATGTAAACATTTATTAACTTAATTTATTTCAAATGAAATCAATTACGATCAAAGGATCAGAAAGAGAAAGCGTAGGTAAAGTATCAACTAAAACCTTACGTAATGCTGGAATGGTACCGTGCGTAGTATACGGAGGGGAACAACCAGTACATTTTAGTGCAGACGAAAGAGCATTTAAAAACTTGGTGTATACTCCAGAAGTACACACTGTAGTAATTGAATTAGAAGGTGGTAAAAAATTGAACGCAATTATGCAAGATATTCAGTTTCACCCAGTTTCTGACAAAATTTTACACATGGATTTCTATCGTTTATATGACGATAAAGAAATTACAATGGAAGTTCCTGTTAAAGTAATAGGAAAATCTCCAGGTGTAATGGGCGGTGGAGTTTTACGTTTAAACCAACGTAAATTAAAAGTAAAAGCTTTACCAGCTAACTTACCAGACTCTATAGAAGTAGATATTACACCATTACAAATGGGTAACAAATTATATGTTACAAAAATAGTTACAGATAACTTTAAATTATTACACGCAGACAACACTGTAGTTTGTCAAGTAAGAATTTCTCGTGCTGCGATGAAAGCTGCTCAAGAAGCTG
Organism: Flavobacterium sp.; assembly: GCF_034111225.1. Lineage (GTDB taxonomy): Bacteria > Bacteroidota > Bacteroidia > Flavobacteriales > Flavobacteriaceae > Flavobacterium. Next base: position 223,950 of record NZ_JAWUXR010000013.1, read on the forward strand.
CGAAAGCTGCGAAAGCTGCACCTGCAAAAAAGAAATAATACACTCTATTATATTCAAATTAAAAGCATCAGTTTTACTGGTGCTTTTTTTATTTTAAAACCTTTCAACTTGTGTTTTCAGCAATTGAAGTCCTGCCTTTGCCTATAGTTTTTTGTAAACAAAAAAGCTACCAGCTCAATCAGGGTTAGAAAAATAAACTTCTGACCCTTTTGTAAACTTTAAAAAAGAGTACTTTTACAAAATGAAATGGCTATTTAATATTTTTAAAACAAAAGAAGAAGAAAAACTTGAACCAATGAAGAAATTTTTAATTGTTGGATTAGGAAACATAGGTTCCGAATACGTAAATACAAGACATAATATAGGATTTAAAATTTTAGATTTTTTTGCAAATCAAGAGAGCCTGAGTTTTCAAAATGTAAAACTAGGGGCAATTACAGAATACAAAATCAAAGGGAGAACCATCCTTTTACTCAAGCCAAATACCTACATGAACTTAAGCGGAAAGGCAGTTCAATATTGGATGGAAAAAGAAAACATTGCAAAAGAAAATACTTTAATCATTACTGACGATTTGAATTTGTCTTTTGGAACCATTCGCATTAAAACTAAAGGGAGCGATGGCGGACACAATGGATTAAAAAGCATTCAACAATTATTAAACACAACTGAATACCCTCGTTTTAGATTTGGAATAAGCGATGAGTTTAAAAAAGGACAACAAGTCAAGTATGTTTTAGGGGAGTGGGGTGAAGAAGAAAAAGAAACCTTAAAAGAGCGTCTAAAACTATCCGCAGAGATAATAAAATCCTTTGCTTTAGCAGGATTAAACAATACTATGAATACATATAACGGAAAATAAAAAAGGAGCGCTTTTAGCGCTCCTTTTTACTATTAAAAAAATATACTATTATTCAACAACAATTTTCTTTGTTGTCTTTTTAGAACCATCTTGTACAGTTACAAAATAAACTCCTGATTGAACATTATTTAAATTTAATGATTGATTGAATAATCCATTATTTTGGTAAGCTTTATCAAAAATCTGTCTTCCTCTCACGTCATGAACTCCAATTTTAACTTCATTACTTGACGTTGAATTGAATTGAACAGTAAAGTTACCATTATTAGGATTTGGATATATAGCTAAATCATCAATTGTATTAAAAGATTCAGACGCTAAGGGTTGTACTTGACAAAACTCAATATTCCAACTGTTTAAAGAACCTCCATCACCTGCCCAATTATCAGCAACTCTCAAAGTCCAAGTACCAGCAGAATTTTGTCCATTAAACGCAGATAATGCTTGCGTTGGAATTCTAACCCCTGTTAAAGCAGGTACTCCTGAACAAATAACCAAAGAGCCAGAATCATCCATTTTTACATTCATATCGTCGTCATCTCCACAAGGCTCTAGTAACAAAATTACTTGAGTATTTGATGGCGGAGGACCAATTAATGTAATTGTCAAATCTTGTATATAAGTATGTGAAATATTGATATTAACATTTAAATCAGATATAAGAACTCCTGAAGCAACGTTTAAAGTTGAATTCACTGTGTTTGCATTATTGGAACGAATAGTTTTTGGCACATCAACACTTGGTGTTAGAGCACAGTTCGTCTGTCCCGTTTGAAAGTTATATGCAGAACTATACACCCCTTCACATGAAGCATTTCTAGGCTTAACTCTCCAATAATATGTAGTTGCATCTGATAAACTAGAAAGCGCATAAGAATTAGAAGTTACATTTCCACTATACACAATTGTTGCAAAACCTGAATCTGTAGCAACCTGAACATCATATGATGACGCCGTAGCATTAACAGGCCAAGTTAAACTTAAACTTGTTGATTGTGAAACAGCATTATTTGATGGAGAAGTTAGCATTTGAGTACCAAAGTTACCATCTAATAAATCTAAATAAAAGTTTAAAGTTTTTGTTGATCCCGAAGTTGCGGTAACTGTCATTGTGTAAAAATTCGCAGTACTTCCAGCTGTATTAGTTATTTGCATTGATATTGTTCCTGCAGTTGTTGTATTTGCAGGTGTAAAAACAACAGATGTTCCTACCGGCTGTCCAGTAACAGTAAATGCAGTTGAAGCACTATATCCTCCATAAGTAGTATATGGGAATGTATACGTTACTGATGACCCTTTACATATTGATTTGTTCTGTTCACCTGCTGTTCCAGAAAAAGATATTCCAAAAGTAGATGCAGGTGCGGTAATCGTAAAGTTATTATTAGAAATGTCAAAAAATACATGATTATTCCCTTTTACCATAATTCTATTTGTAGAACCTGTATTATTAGGAACTAAAATAGTTTCAGATCCGTCATTTGGCACCTTACTAGCAAGTAAAATAGGATATGTGTTTCCGCCATCTGTAGAAAGATAGATGTCAACATTTGCAGCGTTTACTCCATTGGCAGTTGTTCCTGCAACATTCCAAGTTACCGTTTGGTTAGTACCAACTTGCCAAGATATCCCTGTAGCAGAAGGAGCGTTAACCACAAAAGGACCTGCAGCTGCCGTTACATTAATTTGCATGTCAGTATAAGCAGTTTGCCCTACTTTTATTGGAGCAGTAGAACTGTATGGAGAGTTATCTCTTACTGTCAATCTAAAATTTAATGTTCTAGCTACAGAGCTTAATGCTTCAGATAACATTCCGGCATCTCCTCCATTTATTAATCCTGTAGTAGCTGAATTTGCAATAATTGAGCTAATTCGTGGAAAATATCTCGAAGGTGAAGCGGTTGGCATAAATGAAATAAAATTTGGACCAACAGTTTTTGTAGTTGAAGCACTACTTGCAGCGCCTGTAGATCCACCCCCATCATCGTTTTGTTCCCAACAGTACGTTAGTGCATCGCCAGCATCAGCATCAGTAGCTGAACCTGTTAACACAAAAGGTGTGCTTATTGGAATAATATAATTACTAACTGGTGCTATAACTGGTGTTGCATTAGTCCCAGATAAAGAAGTTGTTATTGGACAAGGTCTTCCGGCTAAATTATTTTGTATTTGCTCAATTGTTGTTTCGTGAAACATAGCAATAGAATTCATAGCAATATCTTGTCCTGTAATTCCTGCATATCCCATAATAGTAATTCCAGAACCCACTTCTTTACTTACACCACTACCTTCATTACTATTAGAAAAAGTATGATTTCCTCCTAATTGGTGGCCTATTTCATGCGCCACATAATCTATATCAAAACTATCTCCTGCTGGAACTCCATTACCAGGTGAAGTAATACCTCTTCCTTTTGTACTACCGGTACCAGCCGCAATTCCATCTACACAAACACAACCTATACAACCAGCGTTTCCACCACCTCCAGAAGCTCCAAACATGTGACCAATGTCGTAAGCTGCATTATTAGCTGCTAATGATGTGCTTGGACCTGTTAATGTTGTATTTAATGCTATCTGTAATTGAGTATTCCAATTTGCTAGTGTAGTGTATGGATCAGTACCAGGGTTATAATAAATAACATTTGTTGAACTTGCAACCAAATTAAGGTGTAATGCTAGATCTCTCTCATAAACTCCATTACAACGTGTTAAAGTTGCGTTATAAGCTGCTAAAACTAAACCTACTTGAGCAGCACTAGTTGCTCCAAAATAATTAGCGTACTCACCATTACAAGATTGTGCTAAACGCATTGTTTTTAATGTACCATCATTTGATCTTTGATGTGATGATGTTTGTTTATTTACACTCTTCATTACGCCATGATCTTCAGTAGAACAACTCCAGGGTAAACTCCCTTTGTTTCTTTGAGATCTAAATACAGCGTAAACTGAATTATCTTGAGAGTATGCTTCAATAAATTCGTTTTCTTTGTCCGTTCTAAAAATCATAGTTTGAATCCCTTGAGGAGAAATACTTAATTTTAAAGTTGCGTACTTATCTGTAATTCCTTTTCCTGAGTAAGCTCTAATCTCTGGGAATTGTGCCTGCAATTCTGCATCAAAATTCGAAGCCTCAAACACTTCAAATTGCTCAATTTTTCCATCAAAATTTGGCAAAGAAATAATTGTAGTTTTTTTTGTTTTATTTTCAATTGTAGAAAATAATTCTGATCGTAATGGATCAATGTTTAAACTAAACAATTTAAAGTCTTGAGGGAAATTATCTCTCTCAACATTTTTGTTTTTTTTCACATTATTACTTTTTACTTGTGACCATGCTTTTTCTGTTTGTGAAAAACTTAAGTTAAACACTAACAATGAAAAAATCGACAATAGTAATTTTTTTTTCATTTTTTAGTTATTTTGGTTACAACAAATATATACAAAATGTTAATTGAAATTACATCCATAAAAAAAGAGCTGCAAAATGCAGCTCTTTTAAATTTATTTATGAATTAAATTATTCAACAACAATTTTTTTAACTTCTTTTCTAGCTCCATCCTGAACTGTTACAAGATAAACTCCAGACTGAACATTGTTTAATTGTAATGATTCATTGAACAATCCGTTATTTTGGAATGACTTATTAAAAATCTCTCTTCCTCTCATATCATGAACATTTACTTTTATTTCATTAGATGAAGTAGAAGTAAATTGAATGTTAAATACTCCGTTATTAGGGTTTGGATACAATGATAAACCATCAATTCCAAAACTTTCAGAAGCCAATACAACAGTAGTGTTTGTTTGACATAAAGTTAAAGTAACACTTGAAATCGTATTTGCTGTATTTGTACTCTTCGCTGCAAATCTCCATGCTCCGGCAGAATTCATACCATCTAAAGCCGTTAATGACCCAACAGGTATATAAGAAGCGCCCGTAGCAGTTGCATTACAATCAAAAGCGACACCTTCATCATCAAATACTGCATTTAAATCAAATTTTGGGTTAGTACACCCTGAAGTAGGTCCGTCAAATACGGTTACATCAACAAAACCAGATCCAGGCTTAACAAGTCCAAAAGATACTTGATTAGTTCTTGCTGCAGTACAAACAACTTTAAAATTAGCATCTGTTATAGTATAACTATCTGTTATAGTAGGTATTGTATATCCTGTCCAACCAGTAGCCATAGCTTGACCTGGGCTAAATGTTCTTGTATAATCTGTACAGGTAGTTGTTGTAGTAACAACATACCCAATAGCAATATTTTTTACGTTAACATTAAAGAAAATATTTCCAGATGCTTTAACCATAACTCTACAATAAGGAGCTAAAACGGCTGGCACTGTTATATTTTCTGAACCATCATTAGGTGTGTTTGCAACTAATACTGTTGAAAAAGTGACCCCATTATCTGTAGATAATAAGATGTCAACATTTCCACCACCTGCACTAGTATTTGTACTATTAACATTCCAAGTTATTGTTTTTGTTTCTCCTTGATTCCAAGTAATTCCATCCGTATTTTGTGAAGTTACAACAAGAGGACCTCTCGTTGCGTCAACAGTAACAACAGCATCTGCAAAGTTTGTTTGACCTTGACCCGCAACATTATCTCTTGCTGTTAATCTAAAATTCAATGTTCTTGCAACTGAGCTTAATGCTTCCATTGTAACACCAACTCCAGCAGTAGTAGTACTTCCCTCTAAAATAGAACTCATTCTTGGAAAATATCTTATTGGACTAGGTGAATCTGGAAAACAAACAAAGTTAGGCCCAGTAGTTTTAGTTGCACTTGCAGGGCTATTAGCGCCTGTACTACCTCCTGCATCATTATTTTGCTCCCATGTATACGTTAAAGAACCTGAACCTGTAGCTGAACCCGTTAACATAAAAGGTGTACTTATTGGAATTGTATAGTTAGCACCTGCATTTACAACTGGTGCAGCTTGTATAGACACTCTAGTTGGACAAGTCTTACCAACCATATTTGCTTGGACCTGAGCAATACTCGCAGAGTGAAAAACATCGATTGAGTTCATATGGGTATTGTAAGATGTAATTCCTGCGTATCCCATAACTGTTACACCACCACCAACTTCTTTATTTACACCTGTACCTTCAGAAGAATGCGAAAAGGTATGATTAGCACCAAATTGATGACCCAACTCATGAGCAACATAATCTACATCAAAAAAATCTCCCATTGGTATTCCATCTGCTGGAGAAGTAATACCTCTTCCTTTAGTACTACCAGTACCCGCAGCAACACCATTTACACAAACGCAACCAATACAACCTGCGTTTCCACCACCTCCAGTAGAACCAAACATATGCCCTACATCGTAAGCAGCATTATTTGCAGCTAATGAAGTTGCAGGACCTGTTAATGTTGTATTAAGCGTCTGTTGTAATTCTGTGTTCCAGTTCCCCAAAGCAGCCGAATATGGATCCGTAGCAGGGTTATAAAAAATAACATTATTATTTGAAGCAACAATATTCATACGAATACCAAAATCTGTTTCAAATATACCGTTTACTCTAGTCATTGTTGCATTAAATGCGGCGTTTACAAGTCCTACTTGTGCTGAGCTTGTTGCTCCAAAATAATTAGCATATTCTCCATTACATGATAAAGCCAATCTAAAAGTTAATAACTCAGCTGAACTAGAACGAGAAAGTTCACCTTTCCCAGCTAAATCATTTACTAAAATTTGTTCTGGTGTTGAACACGTAAAAGGTAGTTTTCCTTTTACTCTAGAAGAACGATAAATTGAGTACACTTTACCATCTTGAGAATATGGTTCCATAAACTCAGAACCTTTATCTGCTCTATGAATCATAGTTTGAATTCCTCTAGGATCTATACTCATTCTTAAACGAGCATACTTGTCGTCAATTCCATTACCCGCATACGAACGAATATCTGGAAATTGTGCTTGTAATTCTGCATCAAAATTAGACGCTTCAAAAACCTCAAAGCGTTCTAAAACCCCATCTGTATTAGGTAGAGAAATAATTACACTTTTAGCATTTTTTGAAAATCTGTCTGAAGCTCCATTAAGAACTTGTTTCAAAGCTGATACATTTAATTGCATCAACTTAAAATCTTGTGGAAACGACTCTCTTTCAACATTTTTATTTTTCAAAATGTTTTGAGAAGTCACTTGCGACCATGCTTTTTCTGTTTGTGAGAAACCTAAGTTAAACACTAACAATGAAAAAATAGATAATAGTAGTTTTTTGTTCATAATTAATTTGGTTAATTTTCACAAATATATAAAGTTTTTTTATAAATAAAAAAACGAGGCTAAAAGCCTCGTTTTCAATATATTGATTTATTATGTTTATTCAACAACAATTTTCTTAATTTCTTTTCTTGATCCATCTTGTACAGTTACAAGATAAATCCCAGACTGAACATTATTTAATTGTAACGACTCATTGAACAATCCGTTATTTTGGAATGATTTATTAAAAATCTCTCTTCCTCTCATGTCATGAACATTAACTTTAACTTCATTTGAAGAAGTTGAAGCAAATTGAATATTAAATGTTCCATTATTAGGATTAGGGTACAATGAAAATCCTTCGATTCCAAAATTCTCAGAAGCTAAAACTGCAGTTTGAGAACAAATAGTCAATGTATAAGAAACCACATTTCCAGTATCAGCAGCTGCTAAATCTCTAACACCAACTAACCAGTTACCGTTAGGATTTGAACCATTATAAATTGAAAGTGCTTGTGCAGGAATTACATTTCCAGTAATAGTTGCAGCACAAACGATTGCAGATCCCTGATCATCAAAAGTAGCATTAATATTATCATTACTTCCACAACTATTACTAAACACATTAATTTGATTAGCACTTAATGGGTCAACCAATGCTATGTTTATATCAGAAATCCATGTATGTGTTAAATTAACCGCTAAGTTCACATCAGACACTAAAGCTGTAGTTGGCACATTTATAGTTCTAGTTGTATATGCTGGATTATTATCGGGAATTGCAAAACCAGTATTCATTGTATAACTATTACAAGTTGATGTCACAGTATATCCAACTGCAAAATCTTTAGAGTTTACATTAAAGAAAACGTTTCCATTTGCTTTAACCATCAATCTACAACTTACAGCCGGAGTAGCTGGCATAGTAACCGCTTGAGATCCATCATTTGGAGTTGCAGCTAATAAAGTAGTCCAAGTAACTCCATTGTCAGTTGTTATTAAAATATCAACATTTGCACCACCAGCACTTGTATTTGTATTATTTACAGCCCATGTCACTGTTTGTACAGAATTTGTATTATAAGAAATACCTGTTGTATTTTGAGAAGTCACTGTTAATGGCCCTCTTGTTGCATCAACAGTAACTGTCATATTTGCAAAATTAGTTTGTCCTTGACCTGCAACATTATCTCTTGCAGTTAATCTAAATGCTAATGTTCTTGCAACCGAACTTAAGGCTTCAGCCGTAACATCTAAACCTGCAGTAGTAGTACTTCCAGCAAAAACTGAACTCATTCTAGGAAAATATCTAACCGGACTAGAAGAGTCTACATAATTAACCCAGTTTGGCCCTGTTGCTTTAGTAGCACTAGCAGCACTAGCAGCACCTGTTTGTGCAGCTGAAGCATTATTATATTGCTCCCAAGTATAAGTTAATCCACTTGCCCCACCAGCATCTGTAGCTGAACCTGTTAGTACAAATGGCGTACTCATAGGAATCGTATAGTTAGACCCCGCATTTACAACTGGCGCAGAATGCGTAATCGCTACAGTTGTTTGACAAGATTTACCCGCCATATTTGATTGAACCTGAGCTATACTTGCTGCATGAAAGATATCAATAGAGTTTGAATGAGTATCTTGAGCTGTAATACCTGCATAACCCATAATAGTTACACCTGAACCAACCTCCATATTAACACCTGTTCCTTCATTTCCATGTGAAAATGTATGATTAGCACCAAATTGATGACCAATTTCATGAGCTACGAAATCAATATCAAAAGCGTCTCCAACCGGAACTGTACTTGTAGTGTATCCACTACCTTTACCTGCATTACAAACACAACCAATACAACCAGCATTACCATTGTTTCCAACATTTGCCATAAGGTGACCAACATCATAGTTAGCATCACCAAGAATAGCATTATTTGACAAAGTTGCTTGTAATTCAGAATTATAATTTGCATCAGTAGCTCCATAAGGATCTGCAACTGAACCATCATAAATAATAGTCATATTGTTAACTAAATTCATGTGAATTGCAAAATCTGTTTCAAAAACACCATTCACTCGTGTCATTGTAGTATTTATAGCAGACAATGCACTTGTTTTTGGCGTAGCCAAACCTAATGCTGTATGATGATATGTAGTATACTCAGGAGTTACAGACATAGCCAATCTAAAATTCAATAATTGACCAGTACTTGAACGAGAAACTGAATTTGCTTTATCAGTTAAATCATTAACTAATACCTCATCTACAGTTGAACAGGTGAAAGGCAGTTTACCTTTAACTCTTGATGCTTTATAGATAACATGTACTTTTCCATCTTGAGAATAAGGCTCCATAAATTCAGAACCTTTATCAGCTCTATGAACCATTGTATTAATTCCCTTTGGATTAATACTCATTCTTAAACGAGCAAACTTATCATCTATCCCATTACCCGCATAAGAACGAATTTCAGGAAATTGTGCTTGTAAATCTGCATCAAAATTTGAAGCTTCAAAAACTTCAAAACGCTCTAAAACACCTTCTGCATTTGGTAAAGAAATAATCACTCCTTTTGAATTTCTTGAAAAACGATCAGTTGCAGAAGCAAGAGCTTGCTTCATAGTTGACACATTTAATTGCATTAATTTAAATTCTTGAGGAAATGACTCTCTTTCAACATTAATATTTTTCTTAATGTCTTGAGATTTTACTTGTGACCAAGCTTTTTCTGTTTGTGAGAAACCTAAGTTAAACACTAACAATGAAAAAATAGTAAATAGTAGTTTTTTGTTCATTTTTGGTAAAATTTTACGATTAATACACAAATATAACAAAAAAAAAGTGTTTTGTTTAAAAAAAAAAAAAAACACAACTCATATTCTAACTTTTTAAGAATGTAATCTTAAATTTGTAAAAAATAAAATCTTGAAATCTTTCAATAATTTAAGCGCCTTTAAAACACCCTCAAATAAAACTGTTGTCACAATAGGTACATTTGACGGTGTACATATTGGGCATAAATACGTATTAAGAAAAGTAATTCAATTAGCTCAAGACAATAACTACAAAAGCACTGTTTTAACTTTTTTTCCTCATCCTAGAATGGTATTACAGCAGGATTCATCTATTAAACTTTTAAACACTATTCAAGAAAAAGAATCTCTTTTGTCTGAATTAGAGATTGAAAATTTAATTATCCATCCTTTTGATTTAGATTTTTCAAGATTAAGTGCCGAGGATTTCATAAAAGAAATATTGGTAGAAAAATTAAACGTAGGTATAATTATAATAGGCCATGATCATAGATTTGGCAGAAATAGAACAGCTACAATTAACGATTTAATAGAATATGGAAAAGAGTATGGATTTGATGTTCAAGAAATTTCTGCAAAAGAAATAGATGATATCGCCATAAGCTCAACTAAAATAAGAACAGCACTTATAGAAGGTGATATCTATAAAGCAACCAAATACCTAGGATACAATTATTTTATATCTGGAAAGATAGTTGCTGGAAAAAAAATAGGAAGAACTATTGGTTTCCCGACTGCCAATATTGAAGTTTCAGAAGATTACAAATTAATTCCAAAAAATGGCGTTTATATTGTTTCTAGCACAATAAATAATGTGAAATATTTTGGAATGATGAATATAGGTGTAAATCCAACTGTTGAAGGTTTAGAGCAAAAAATTGAAGTTCATTTTTTCGATTTCAACAAAGATGTTTATAATAAAGATATTAAAATTGAGATTTACTCAAGAATTAGAGACGAAAAAAAATACAACTCACTTGAAGAATTAAAAACTCAATTAAAGAAAGATGAATTAATATCGAGAGAATTTATTATAAATAATTTATGAAAAAAATCTTTTTTAAATCAATAGATAATTCTCCATTAATAGCTTTCAGAATATTTTTTGGTTTTCTAATCGCGTGTGAAAGTTTTGGAGCAATTGCAACTGGTTGGGTTAAAAAAGTTCTTATTGAACCTCAATTTACCTTTTCATTTATTGGATTAGAATGGCTCCAACCATTACCAAATAACTTGATGTATGTTTATTTCGTTGTAATGGGATTAGTTGGTCTATGCATAATGCTTGGGTTCAAGTATATATATTCAACAATTGGATACACTATTTTGTGGGCCGGGGTATACTTTATGCAAAAATCATCCTATAACAATCATTATTACCTTTTATTATTGATAAGTTTCTGTATGATTTTCTTACCTGCTAATAAATATATGTCGTTAGATGTAAAGTTTGGTTTTGTAGAAAAAAAACTAACAATGCCTAAGTGGGTTTCACTATTATTCATCACTCAAATAATAATCGTTTATTTTTATGCCTCAATTGCTAAGATATATCCTGATTGGCTTGACGGAACTTTTACTAAACTTTTATTACAAGGAACAACAAACAGACCGTTTTTTTTAGATTTGTTTTCGCAAAAATGGTTTTATCTTTTTATAGCTTATTCAGGGATATTATTTGATTTATTAGTTGTACCGCTTCTTCTTTTCAAAAAAACACGAACAGTCGCTCTAATTTGTTCTGTAATATTCCATCTATTTAACGCAATTACATTACATATAGGTATTTTTCCGTTTTTTGCATTAACATTTATTTTGTTTTTCTACGAGCCGGAAACCATTAGAAATCTGTTTTTCAAAAGCAAACCCATTTTTATTAATGAAGAGTTAGACTTTTCATCATCTAAGATGGCAAAGTACATTTTTATTCCTTTTATAATTATTCAACTAGCACTACCTTTAAGACATCATTTCATTGAAGGAGATGTTTTTTGGACAGAAGAAGGGCATAGACTGAGTTGGCGAATGATGTTGAGAGAAAGATCTGGATACATTATAATTAAGATTAAAGACAATAAAACTAATAAAACCTCTATTTACGACTATCATAAAAATTTAAGTAGTAAGCAAGCCAGACAACTTGCAACTAAACCCGATTTTATTTGGCAATACTGTCAAAGGATAAAAAAAGAATTTGAAGATAAAGACATATCTATATTTATAGACTGTAAAAACTCTATAAACAGAAAACCTTTAAAGACTTTAATAGATCCAAAAACGGATTTTGCCAAAGCTAAATGGGATTACTTTTTTCACAACGAATGGTTAATTATTGATTGATTTTCAGTTGCTTAAAATTATTTTTCGTAACTTTAATTGTCTAAAACCACTATTATTATGAAAAATAACGTTGAACTTAAAAACGGATTCCTTATTTTTTTAGGAATTGGACTATTCTTTCTTGCTATGGACTTTTTAGGTCTTGCAAATAAAAATTACTTAAGAGCATTAAATGCATTTATTGTTTTGTACGGAATTAATAGAACAATAAAAACAAATCTACATAACGGAGTTACAAATTATTTAGAAAACTTCATTTCAGGCTTTAAAACAGGAATTATAGGTGTTTTTCTAGGCATTATTGGATTGATAATTTATGTATATGCAAAAGGCGGAGAATCCTATCTTTCTACATTATCTGAAACCTATTTCTTTATAGGTAAAACCAACATTATTATGTACTGCAGCGTATTGTTCTTTGAGGGAGTAGCATCTAGTCTAATTGGCTCTTTTACATTAATGCAATATTGGAAAGATGTAGTTGTAAATCCAAAATACTAATTACAAGTTATATTTTTTTATTCTTCTAAAGTAATTTGTTACTTTTGGAGCATAAATAAAAAAGTATGATTTCACCTAGACATAATTGGACAAAAGAAGAAATAATTGCTATTTATAATAAGCCATTAATGGACTTATTATATGAAGCTGCATCAATTCATAGAGAGCAACATGACCCAAATGTGGTTCAAGTATCTACTTTATTATCTATTAAAACAGGTGGTTGCTCTGAAGATTGTGGTTATTGCCCACAAGCAGCAAGATATCATACAAACGTTGAAGGAAATGACTTGATGACGGTTTCTCAAGTAAAAGCACAAGCATTACGCGCTAGAGAAGCAGGAAGTTCTCGTGTGTGTATGGGAGCTGCTTGGAGAAACGTAAAAGACGGTCAAGAATTTGATGATGTGTTGGAAATGGTTCGCACCATTAACAAACTGGACATGGAAGTTTGTTGTACTTTAGGTATGATTACCGAAAACCAAGCCCAACGTTTAGCTGAAGCAGGTTTATATGCTTACAATCACAATTTAGATTCATCTGAAGAATATTATAAAGAAGTAATTTCTACTAGAGGTTACCAAGACCGTTTAGATACAATTGACAATGTTCGTAAAACAAATGTAACCGTTTGTAGTGGGGGAATTATTGGAATGGGTGAAAACATTGAAGATAGAGCAGGAATGTTAGTTGCATTATCAACTTTAAACCCTCAGCCAGAATCAACACCAATTAATGCACTTGTTGCAGTTGAAGGAACTCCTCTTGAAGACCAAAAACCAGTTTCTATTTGGGAAATGGTAAGAATGGTTGCTACAACTAGAATTGTAATGCCAGAAACGCAGGTGCGTTTATCAGCAGGAAGAACTCAAATGAGTAGAGAAGGTCAAGCGATGTGTTTCTTTGCTGGTGCCAATTCTATTTTTGCTGGAGACAAGTTGTTGACAACTCCAAACCCCGATGTAAATGAAGACATGAAAATGTTTGAATTACTAGGTTTGAATCCACAAAAACCATTTACAAAGAAAGTACAACCGCCAACAGTTGAAGCTGAAAATTCTAAATTTCAATCATTAGGAGAGAAGCCAAGATGGACAAGACCTGGCCATACAATTGAAAAAAACCTGAAAGCATCAGGAAAATTATAATAAAAAAACGTCCCGCAATGCAGGACGTTTTTTTTTATTTATTCATTTCTGTAAAATACTTATAAAACAATGGAATAGTTTCTATTCCTTTTAGGTAATTAAAAATCCCAAAATGCTCGTTAGGAGAGTGAATTGCATCGCTATCTAACCCAAAGCCCATTAATATTGTTTTGCTCTTTAATTCCTTCTCAAATAAAGCCACAATAGGAATGCTTCCTCCAGAACGAACTGGAATTGCTGGGACCCCAAATGTTTCCGTATATGCTTTGTTTGCTGCCCTATAACCAACACTATCAATTGGCGTAACATATCCTTGTCCGCCATGATGTGGTTTCACAACTACTTTAACAGAAGAAGGTGCTATACTTTCAAAATGCTTTTTAAATAATTCTGTTATTTCTTCCCAATCTTGGTTTGGCACTAAACGCATTGAAATTTTCGCAAATGCTTTACTTGCAATTACAGTTTTTGCACCTTCACCCGTATAACCACCCCAAATTCCATTTACGTCTAAAGTTGGACGAATAGAGTTGCGCTCATTTGTTGTATATCCTTTCTCGCCGTATATATCTCCAATATCAATAGATTGCTTATATTTTTCCAATGAAAATGGTGCTTTTGCCATTTCTGCTCTTTCTTCTAATGACAATTCTTCAACATTATCATAAAAACCAGGAATAGTAATGTGATTATTTTCATCATGAAGCGAAGCAATCATCTTCGTTAATATATTAATTGGATTTGCAACTGCTCCTCCATATAAACCAGAATGTAAATCTCTATTTGGTCCCGTAACCTCAACTTCAACATAACTTAAACCTCGTAAACCTGTTGTAATAGAAGGCTGCGAATTTGAAATCATTCCTGTATCAGAAATTAAAATAACATCATTAGCTAACTTCTCTTGATTACGTTCTACAAACCAACTTAAACTTTTTGAACCTACTTCTTCTTCACCTTCAATCATGAATTTTACATTACAAGGCAAAGTATTTGAAGCAATCATATATTCAAAAGCCTTTACATGCATGTACATTTGACCTTTATCATCACAAGCTCCTCGAGCAAAAACAGCACCTTCTGGATGAATATCAGTCGCTTTAATAACGGGCTCAAAAGGAGGAGAAGTCCAAAGTTCAACCGGATCTGCTGGTTGCACATCATAATGCCCGTAAACTAAAACTGTTGGCAAAGCTGTATCAATGATTTTCTCACCGTAAACAATAGGGTAACCTGGAGTTTCACATAGCTCAACAAAATCACAGCCTGCTTTTTCAAGACTAGCCTTAACTGCTTCAGCAGTCATTATAACATCATGAGAGTAAGCACTATCCGCACTTACTGAAGGTATTTTTAATAATTCTATTAACTCGTCAATAAATCGTTGTTTGTTATCTTGAACGTATTGTTTAATGTTTTCCATGTGTTGTTTAATGATTTATTCCAAATTTACAAAAATGTTTTAATTTTTTACACAATAAAAAAGCCCAATCATATGATTGGGCTTTTTTTATTATTAAAATTAAGTTTAGAAAACCATTTTTTTAGTAATTACTTCGCCAGTTGTAAGCGTTATTTTTATAAATAATGCTTGGTTGTTTTGGCTTATAGAAGCTATAGATAATTCTTTTTCTCCTATATTTTCACTCTTAAATATAGTTCTACCTAAAACATCAAAAACCATTACTGAAGTGATATTTTCTTTCAATGAATTTACTTCAATTTGATTGTTTTGAGTATAAACTAAAACATCATTGTTGTTTATAAACTCATCATTAGATAAAACACCGTTTTGATAAACGATTTCAAATCTATCGGCAAAAGTTCCGTCTTGTGTAGAGAACTGATATTCAGATTGTTTAATATCGTGAATAATATTAGTGTACTTGTCTTTTAAGAAGATGTCTTGCGCTGTAAATAAACCATCTACACTTTCTAATGAGATATTATACACACCAGC
>NZ_JAWUXR010000014.1:0-85106 GCF_034111225.1 Flavobacterium sp.
CATTCTTAATCACGGAACAGATACTTTTGACAGTGTTGATTATCCCGATTTTGGGCATGCAGTAGCATATGATGTTCAAATGAAAAATGCCGATTTAGGAATTGTAATTTGCGGTTCTGGTAACGGAATTGCTATGACGGCTAATAAACATCAAGATGTAAGAGCTGCTCTTTGCTGGACAAAAGAAATTGCAGAACTTGCGCGTCAACATAACGACGCTAATGTTATTAGTATTCCAGCTCGTTACACTTCAATACAACAGGCTGTTGATATGGTTGATGTTTTTTTAAGCACTAAGTTTGAAGGCGGAAGACACGCAAATAGAGTAAATAAAATTGCTTGTAAATAACATAAATGAGTCATAACCATTCACATAAACACGTAGTTAAGAGTGATAATTTAGTATATTCTATATTATTAAATATAGTGATTACTATTGCTCAAGTTGTGGGTGGAATTATTTCTGGAAGCCTTGCCCTTATTTCAGACGCTTTACATAATTTCTCAGATGTAATCTCTTTAGTATTTAGTTTATTAGCTCATAAATTATCAAGAAGGAAAGCTTCTTTAGACCAAACATTTGGTTTTAAAAGAGCTGAGTTATTAGCTGCTTTTGTTAACGCTGCTACTTTAATAATTGTAGCTTTCATATTAATTTATGGAGCTATTGAGCGTTTAATTAATCCGCATGAAATTGAATCTGGATTGGTTATTTGGTTAGCCTTGTTGGGAATAATTGTAAATGGGTTTTCGGTAATTTTACTAAAAAATGATGCAGCTCATAATTTAAACATGAAATCTGCATACCTCCATCTTTTAACAGATATGATGGCTTCAGTTGCTGTTTTAATAGGTGGTCTTTTAATGAAATTTTATGGATGGTTTTGGGTAGATAGTGTTATGACTATTTTAATAGCTGCCTACTTAATTATTGTTGGTTTAGATTTAATAATTAAATCAACTAAAATGCTAATGCTTTTTACACCAGATGAAATTAACATCAAAGAAATTGTTTGGGAAGTACATAAAATTAAAGGTGTAAACAAACTGCACCATATTCATGTTTGGCATTTAAACGAAGAAGAATTGCACCTAGAAGCACATTTAGATTGTTCAGAAGACATAAAAATGAGCGATTTTAATATTTTATTGTATAAAATAGAAGATTTACTTTTTAAAAAATTCGGAATTAACCACATCAATATTCAACCCGAATTTAAAAAAGAAGATTCTAAAGACTATATAGTTCAAGATTAACGTATTTTTACGTAATAATTTTATATTTAATGAACGAAAATAAACCACAGTTAAAAAAAGAAAATTACCCTATAAATGATGTTTTAAAAAGTTATTTAGAAAAATATAAACGTTTAACGCGTTCTACTATTTTTTACGATGATTTATTAAGGTTTCAAGGTGCAATTTCTGTTTTTGATAAAGAAGAGAAAGATACTCTATGGGTAAGGGTTTATTATAACGAATTTGAAAAAGAAGAAATAGACAATAGTTTAAAAAAAATATACGCGCTTTTACATTCAGACGGTGATATAAAAAACAGTCAGTTTCTAAATGTAGATTATATTGATTTTTGCACCTTTGGTAATTCACAACCCTTTCGTATAAAAATAAGAAATATTTTAAACGATAATTACACGCATTTTTACATAAAAAAAGCCGACGCTTCGCGTGTTTTCGGTTTAGAACTAGAGCATATTTTATCACCAAATAGAATTAATTTTTTAGTTTTTGGTGATACTTTAATAGAAGAACACATTTTAGGAATTCCGGGAGATATTTTTTTAGAAAACAATTTAAAAGAATGTAACGAGCACGAGAAAGCACAAATTGCAAAAGAATTTGTAAAGTTTAACGAACGTTGTATGATTGGACTATTAGGCGATATGCGTTCGTATAATTTTGTAATTGTGCCTATTTACGATTTTGACCAAATTGTTTTTAAAATACGCGCTATTGATTTTGACCAACAATGTTATGAAGGAAACTTCAGGCTCTATAAACCTCATTTATTCAAAGAAAACTTTCCATTTAATAGATTGGTTAAAGATAAATTAAACAAAACCGCTATAGAACAATACCAAAGTGAAGAACGATCTATATTAGTAAAAAGAATGATAGATTCTGGAGTTCGTTTAAAACACTTATTAAAAGCAATGAAATCAACACGTTTGGCACCACAATCTCATATTGAACAATTAAGAGAAGAGATTTACCAATATACTCATGACCTTGAATTTAAAAAAGCGGAAGCAATGGGACAAATTGTACAAGTGGCTTTAAACTTTATGAAGCGTAACTTTAAATACGAAGAAAACGATTTTTAATGTATAACAATGGAAAAATTAGAAATTGATTACATAAAACAATTTTTAAAAAAGAGATTACTAAATTCTCATAAAGGAGATTTTGGTCATGCATTACTTATTGCCGGAAGTGTTCAAAAAGTGGGCGCTGCAATTATTGCAGCAAAAGCTTGTTTAAGAA
This sequence comes from Flavobacterium sp., assembly GCF_034111225.1. GTDB lineage: Bacteria > Bacteroidota > Bacteroidia > Flavobacteriales > Flavobacteriaceae > Flavobacterium. Next base: position 2,503 of record NZ_JAWUXR010000014.1, read on the forward strand.
GTGGAGCAGGTTTATTAACCGTTTCTATTCCTAAAGAAGAAAGAAGCTCTATTTTCACTTCCATTCCAGAAGCAATGCTCCATTTTAGAGAAGAGCAAATTGATTTTTCAAAATATAATAGCCTTGCAATAGGACCAGGATTAGAACAAGATGCTGCTGCACAAAAATTACTTTATTCAACACTTTCAAAAACAAAATATCCAATAGTTATAGATGCGGATGCTTTAAACATTTTATCATCCAATCAAGATTGGCTTACTCTATTGCCTAAAGACTCAATTTTAACGCCACATCCAAAAGAGTTTGATCGTTTATTTGGATTGCACAATTCAAAAGAAGATCGCATTCAAACTGCAATTCAAAAAGCCAATGAATACAACTGCATTATTGTTCTAAAAGGACATCAATCAGTTATAACAAACGGACATCGAACTTTTGTAAATACATCAGGAAATGCTGGATTAGCAAAAGGGGGTTCAGGTGATGCTTTAACTGGAATTATTTTAGCATTTCTAGCTCAAAATTACGAACCTATTAATGCTGCAAAATTAGCTGTTTTTACACATGGTCTTTCTGCAGATATAACTTTACAAACACAAAGCGAAGAAAGCATGCTTATAACCGATGTGATTGAAAATTTAGGTAAAGCGTTTCAAAAAATCAAAGCCGAAATAAAGTAATACAAGTTGAAGTATTAAAATTCCATAAAAAATCAATATAAAAGATGTTTTGTTGGTTTTATGCCTAAAAACACTCATGCCTACCAAACCGCCAATTGTTCCACCTAAAAATACCAGAATAAAAAGATTTCGTTCCGAAATACGTCTTTTGTTTTTCCTTGCTAATTGCTTATCATATCCAAAACAAAGGAAAGTGAAAACAGTTATAAGTATAAAATAAATTAATATTGACTTCAAAGGTTTAGAGTTTTACCCAAAGATAGTATTTTAGCACTTTAATCTACTCATAGTTTAAATTCATCATGACAAACATACAATTCATAAAAAAAGTAGTTACTACTTCAGATAAAAACATACAAGCAACACTTCAATTACTTTCAGAAGACTGTACAATTCCGTTCATTTCTCGATATCGAAAAGACTTTACAGGAAATTTAGATGAGGTTCAAATTGAAAATATTGCAAAGCTTTCGAAACAATATGAAGAAATTGTAAAACGTAAAGATTCCATTCTAAAAAGTATTGAAGAACAAAATGCCCTTTCTCCAGAATTGAAATCAAAAATCGAAAATAGTTTCGATTTACAAGAATTGGAAGACCTCTATTTACCGTATAAAAAAACGCGTAAAACTAAAGCCGACACAGCTCGTGAAAACGGATTAGAACCTTTAGCAAAAATAATCATGGCTCAAAATGCAGATGATGTTGAGTTTTTGGCTTCAAAATATTTAAATGATAAAGTTGTTAATGAAGACGATGCTTTGCAAGGCGCAAGAGATATTGTTGCCGAATGGATTAACGAAAATATTTACATTCGTAAGAGTTTAAGAAGAATGTTTCAGCGTCAGGCGGATATTACAACTAAAGTAGTAAAAGCTAAAAAAGACGAAGAAGGAGCACAAAAATTCATACAATATTTCGAATGGTCTGAACCTATTTCAAAAGCACCTTCACATCGATTATTAGCTATTCTTCGTGCAGAGAACGAAGGTTTTATTAAGTTCAAATTAGAAATTGATAAAGAAGAAGCAGTCAATTTTATTGAAGAGAACATCATAAAAAACAGAAAATCAGATTCTGCTTCGCATTTAGAATTGGCTATAAAAGACAGTTATAAACGTTTATTAGAACCAGCTATTTCTAACGAAACTTTACAAGAAGCAAAAACAAAAGCAGACGCTAAAGCAATTGACGTATTCGCTGGAAATCTAGGCCAGTTATTATTAGCACCTCCATTAGGTGAAAAAAGAATTTTAGCCATTGATCCAGGTTATAAAAGTGGTTGTAAAGTAGTTTGTTTAGACGAAAAAGGCGATTTATTGTACAATGAAACCATTTATCCGCATGCGCCACAAAACGAAAGCGGTATGGCAATGAAAAAAATTCGTTCTATGGTAAACGCTTACGGTATTGAAGCCATTTCTATTGGAAACGGAACCGCAAGCCGTGAAACTGAATTTTTCATTAAAAAAATTGCTTTTGATAAGCCGGTTCAGGTTTTTGTGGTTTCAGAAGCCGGAGCATCGGTATATTCGGCAAGTAAAATTGCGCGTGAAGAATTTCCAAGTTACGATGTTACTGTTCGTGGTTCTGTTTCTATTGGAAGACGTTTAGCTGATCCGTTGGCCGAATTGGTTAAGATTGATGCAAAATCTATTGGAGTTGGGCAATATCAACACGATGTAGATCAAACTAAATTAAAAGAAGAATTAGATACAGTTGTAGTTCGTTGTGTAAACTCAGTAGGTGTAAACATCAATACAGCGAGTAAATCTTTATTAAGTTACGTTTCGGGAATTGGCGAAAAAATGGCCGAAAATATTGTGAATTATCGCTCTGAAAACGGACCATTTGAAGACAGAAAACAACTTAAAAAAGTTCCAAGGTTAGGCGAAAAAGCATTTCAACAAGCCGCCGCTTTTATTCGAATTAAAGACGGAAAAAACCCGTTAGATAATTCTGCAGTTCATCCTGAAGCCTATAAAATTGTTGAAAAAATGGCAAAAGAGTTGAAAGCTTCTGTTTCAGATTTAATTGCCAATAAAGATTTGATTAGCCAAATTCAACCTGAAAAATATGTTTCAGAAGAAATTGGAATTTTAGGTTTAAAAGATATTTTAAAAGAGCTGGAAAAACCAGGATTAGATCCAAGAAAATCGGCTAAAGTTTTCGAATTTGATCCCAATGTTCGTTCCATGAAGGATTTAAAAGAAGGAATGATTTTACCAGGAATAGTTAATAATATTACCGCTTTTGGTTGTTTTGTAGATGTTGGAATTAAAGAAAGTGGTTTAGTACACATTTCCCAACTTAAAGAAGGTTATGTTTCAGATGTAAATGAAGTGGTAAAACTACACCAACATGTGCAAGTAAAAGTAGTTGAGGTGGATGAAGCTAGAAAACGTATTCAACTTTCTATGATTTTATAAAAAATAAAAAAATCCCAAATTCTGTCACACTGAGCTTGTCGAAGTGTTGAATTTGGGATTTTTATTTAAAAAAAGATTTAAAAATTACTCTTTAGTAGTAGTTTCTTCGTCTTTTTTAGTAACTTTTTGCTCTTCGTCTTTTGCTGCGTTTTTAAATTCTTTAATTCCACTTCCAAGTCCTTTCATTAATTCTGGAATTTTTTTACCACCAAAAAGTAATAAAATAATTACAACTACTAAAATTACTTGAGGAACTCCTACAACTCCTAAAAATATTGCTAATGTATTCATGATTTCAAAAATTATACAACAAAGATAAAAAGAAAATGGCAATCTTATATTTTTTAACGAATTATTATAACCTAATTACAAAAACACATTGTAATTGCTATATTTGTAGAAACAATATCTAGTTTAAATGTCTACCAAAAACCTAAAAAGAAAACTGTTTTTTAGAAAAGTCTTCCGAAAACTCTTAAATAAGAGAAGGTTGGTTGTTCTAAATGAAGACACTTTTGAAGAAACATTTTCATTAAAACTAAACTTAATGAATGTTTTTGTTGTGTTAATGCTTTCCTCTATTTTTTTAATTGGAATCACAACTTATATTATTGCATTTACCCCATTAAGAGAATATATTCCAGGATATGCCTCTACCAAATTAAAAAAAGACGCTTTAAACTTAGCTATTAAATCAGATTCTTTAGAGAAAGCAGTTAAGCTAAATGACTTATATATTTCTTCTATTAAAAAAATATTAACGGGTGATGTAGAATATGCTAAACTGAGCAAAGATTCATTAATAGCTGCTGAAAGAGCAAAATTAGATGTTTCTAAAACGTCGGCTTCTGAAGCAGAAATTAAGTTAAAAGAACAATCACAAAACGAAGACAAATACAACGTATTTGAATCAGCAAAACCAAAAGTTAACTTTGTGTTGTTTCCCCCTGTTCAAGGACCAATTATTGAAAAATTTAGCACGTCAAATAAGCATTTGGCTGTAAAAATTGCCGTTGCAAACAATACTCCAATTAAAGCTATTGCAAACGGAACCATTGTTTTTGCAGATTGGACACCTTCGAGTGGATATGTTATCATTATAAGACATGAAGATGTAATTTTATCAGTCTATAAAAACGCTGCATCATTGACAAAAAACCAAGGAGACTCTGTTCGTTCTGGAGAAGTTATTGCTTTAGCAGGAAATTCAACTTCTAATAATACCAGTATAAATCTTCATTTTGAACTTTGGAAAGACGGTTTTCCAATTGACCCAACACAATTCATTAATTTTGAATAACCTATGACTTTAAAAGCTTTTGCAGCAAAATTATTTGCGAAAAGAATTCATGATACCACACAAAAATGGGCAACTAATCCGGTTGTTACACAGCAAAGAGTTTTTCAACAATTAGTATCTACAGCCAAAGAAACACAATTTGGTAAAGACCATAATTTTAATAACATTAAAACGTTTCAAGAATTTGCAAAACAAGTTCCTGTTCGCGATTATGAACAATTGAAACCTTATGTTGACAGAGTTGTTAAAGGTGAAGAAAACATACTTTGGAAAGGAAAACCCCTTTATTTTGCAAAAACTTCTGGAACTACTTCTGGCGCTAAATACATTCCGCTTACAAAAGAATCAATGCCTTTTCATATTCAAGCAGCTCGAAATGCTATTTTGAGTTATGTGCATGAAACAGGGAAAGCCGATTTTGTCGATGGGAAAATGATTTTTTTACAAGGAAGTCCAGTTTTGGAAGAAAAAAACGGAATTCAGTTAGGCCGACTTTCAGGAATTGTAGCACACTTTGTTCCAAAATACCTTCAAAAAAATAGAATGCCAAGCTGGGAAACCAATTGTATTGAAGATTGGGAAACCAAAGTAAATGCAATTGTGGAAGAAACGATAAATGAAGATATGTCTGTTATTTCAGGAATTCCATCTTGGGTGCAAATGTATTTCGAAAAGTTAAAAGAAAAAGCCAATAAGCCTGTGGGCGAAATTTTTAAAAACTTCAATTTATTCATCTACGGAGGCGTAAATTTCGAACCATACAGAGCTAAATTTGAAAACTTATTAGGAAGAAAAGTAGATGCTATCGAATTGTTTCCAGCTTCAGAAGGGTTTTTCGCTTACCAAGATTCCCAAAAAGAAAAAGGAATGTTGTTGCTGTTGAATTCGGGTATTTTCTACGAATTCATTAAAGCAGATGAATTCTACACTGAAAACCCAAAACGACTTACCATTGGAGAAGTAGAACTTAATGTAAATTATGTTTTAATCATTTCTACTAATGCAGGACTTTGGGCTTATAACATTGGTGATACAGTTCAATTTACTTCACTAAAACCTTATAGAGTAATTGTTTCAGGTCGAATAAAACATTTTATCTCTGCTTTTGGCGAACATGTTATTGCCAAGGAAGTGGAAGGCGCTTTACAAGAAGCAACAGAAAGCACAGATGTTCGAATAAACGAATTCACGGTTGCACCACAAATTAATCCAACTTCTGGATTACCTTTTCATGAATGGTTTATTGAATTTGAAAACGAACCCAATAATTTAGAAGATTTTGCGTTACAAATCGATGCAGCCATGCGCAAACAAAATATTTATTATGACGATTTAATTGTGGGTAAAGTTTTAAGAACACTTGTTATTACTAAAGTAGTTAAAAATGGTTTTCAAGAATACATGAAATCTATAGGTAAACTAGGTGGACAAAATAAATTACCAAGATTAAGTGACAATAGAGCTATTGCTGATAAATTAATAAGAGCATAGAAGAAAGATGATAGAAAAAAGATTTTTGAGTTTACTCTTATTCATTACCACGATTTCCCTTTCTGCACAAGTAAAAGGTATTGTAAAAGATAACGTTACCGGAAAACCTATTCCGTTTGTAAATATTTGGGTAGAAAATGAAAACATTGGAACTACCACAGAAGAAAACGGCACATTTTCATTGGATATAAAAGAAGAAAAAGTATTGGTTTTTTCTGCTCTTGGTTATGATACCAAAACTATTAAATCGTCTAATGACTTTACATTTTTTCTTACGAAAAAGCCTCTTCAATTAAATGAAAATGTAGTAGAAAATAAAAAAGAAGAAAAAAAATTAAAAGTTGGAAAATACAGTAATTCCAAAATTAAAAGTTTTTATGGAGGAGGAATTAGACCTAAAATTTTCGCAAAAAAAATAGAATCTAATAATGAAATTTCTGAACATCCTTTTTTAAAAGAAATTAGCTTTATAAGTTTATCTGAAATTGAAAATGCAAAGATAAATTTGAGGTTTTTTAAAATTAATCCTAACGGTAAACCTGGCGATGATATTTTAGTTGAAAACCTAATTGTTGAGGTTAAGATAGGAAGAAATAATAATGTAGTAAATATTGAAAAGTATAATATAAAAATCCCAGAAGAAGGGTTATTTATAGCGTTTGAATGGATGATAATTGATAAAAATAAATTTTATTATACAAACAATAACGATTCAAATACACCTTTATTAAATGAAAAACTATATCAACCTCTATTAGGGTTTTTTTATTCAGAGGAGCAATTGATTTGGGAATTTAAAAAAGGAGATTGGTTTATAAAAGAAGAAGAGAGGTCAAAAAGTAAAAATAATAAAAAAAAATATGGCGAATTAGACATTCAGTTAACATTAACAAACTAAAATGAAATATCTTTCACTCTTATTCATTACCACGATTTCCCTTTCTGCACAAGTAAAAGGAATCGTTAAAGATAACGTTAGCGGAGAACCTATTCCATTTGTAAACATTTGGGTAGAAAATGAAAACATCGGAACTACTACAGAAATAGACGGCTCTTTTAACATCAAGATAAACGGAAAAGATAAAAGCATAATTATTTCTGTTTTAGGTTATGAAACTCAGACCTTAAAACAAGCCGAATTCATGAATATTGAGCTTACGCCAAAACTTTATGAACTTAATGATGTGGTTGTTTTAATGAAAAGGCAATCAAAATATTTGGAAATTGGAAACGTAGATCACACCATTATGCAAGCTTTTGATAACGGTCCAAAAGTTGAAGCGAAGTATTTTCCGTATGACTCAAAATACAAGAAACTAAAATTTATTAAAAAAGTTACCATTCATACCGATTGTAGAATTGATAGCGCTTCTATAAAAATTCGTTTTTTTAGTGTCGATTCATTAGGGAATCCAGGTTATGAATTACTAAATAGAGATTTTATAGTCACTATAAAAAAAGGAGTGATAAAACACAAATTTGATGTTTCAGAGTTCAATTTAACCATGCCAACAAGTGGACTATTCGTAGCCTATGAAAAACTATTAATCTCTGATAATAGAACACCAAAAGGGTATCAACCCTATGTTTTATACAACAATGTAGATCGTGATTTTTATTTCGTTTTTTCGGGAGGAAAATGGAATAAACTTAAAAACAATGAGAACCCATTAGAGCAGTTAAGTATTAATGAACCTGCTATAAATCTAATCCTTACTAACTAATAATAAAAAATCTTACCTTTGTTGGTTAGACATAATAAATATAAATGAAAGAAATCAAAAACATTTCGCGCTCTAGAGCGCAAGAGTCGTCAGCAGCTATTGAACGACTGTACATTACAATGAGGCATTTATTTAACAGAGGTTTTTATAAACCAATGGGTATTTCAGGAGAAACCTTAAGAGAAGCTTTATTATCGCTTCGACCAGAAATTTACGGAAGTATTGCTGAAGAAAAGGTTGAGTTAAGCGGATTATTGTATGTAATTGAACGATTACCAATTGGTATTGAGCAATGCAGATACATTAATTTAACTTCAGATGAGGGATATTCTAATTCTCATTTTAAAGCGATTGTTCCTCCAAAAAGAAGAAGAAACTGTTATCGAATAGATGACGAACAAATGAATATTGAAATTACTCGTGGTCGTTCAGATATCTATGATATTTTAACCCATTTGACTTTTATTTTTATAGAATCACATAAAATAAAAGACCGCGTTTTAATTGATGAAGAAGGAAAAGTATCTCGCGATTGGCAAAAACTTGAAGAAACGGTTTTAAACACTAAAAAATTAACTTTAATTGAAAGAGAAAAAGCCATTTCTCATGCAGCTAATATTTTAGGGCGAACATTTGCGGAAGTACAAAACATTTATCAAGATTTCGCTACTGCAGATGCGCCTGAACGATTTTTACATATTGTTTATTGGCTAGGAAAACTTGCTATTGAAGAAGTTGTAGACAACAATAAAAGAACAATTACTTTTAGTCCTATACTTAGAGAACGTTTAGGTCACCATATTTATGGAGAAATATGGGCTAACAACATAAAAGAAGTTTTAGAAAAAAATGATTTATTGCAAAGACCTATTCATGTTATTAGTGCAAACATGCACAGTGTAATGAATTCTATTTTTGCTAAACCGGTTTTAGAATCAAAGTACAAAGGAAAATCAGATTATGTTATTTTTGAAGACTTAAGCAGCTCTTCAAATAATGATTTACGTAAAAAAGTAGAAACTGTTGCAATGCAACAAGGAATGGTTTTTTTACCTGATACATCAGGAACAAACATTGATGTTCAAATTTTTGATACTGCTAAAATTGATTTAAAAAATTCAGCATTTCCTACAGCGCAAATTAATGGTGAAAAACCAGTTTTAATTGTAATGGATTATGCTTTTGGAGAACAAGCTTATGAAACGATTGACGAGCTATTAAAACCTTATAAAAAAGGAAAAGAGAAAACATTTATTAATGTAGAGTCAGTTTCAATAATGGGTAAAGCAGGAATTCTTCAAGGAGGAAAAGGAGACATCATGATTCCAAACGCACATATTAATGAAGGAACAGCAGACAATTACCCTTTTGAAAACGAACTAACAGCTGAAATGTTTAAAGGAAATGACATGCCTGTTTTTGCAGGACCGATGGTTACGGTTCTTGGAACGTCATTACAAAATAGAGATTTATTAAAGTTCTTTCATGAATCTACATGGAAAGCAATAGGCTTAGAGATGGAAGGCGCATATTATCAAAAAGCCATCCAATCAGCATCTAAGATTAGAAAAAGCATCAACCCTAACGTAAAGGTGCGTTATGCTTATTATGCTTCAGATAATCCTTTAGAAACAGGAAGCACTTTAGCGTCTGGAGGCTTAGGAACAACAGGAGTAAAACCTACCTATTTAATTACAATTAAAATATTAGAACAAATTTTCAACGTAAAATAATAACTATGAGCTCAAACCCTCAAGATCAAGAAATAGACTTAGGTCAAGTTTTTAATAAAATAGGAAATCTGTTTCAAAAAGGAATAGATTCTATTTTTGATTTATTTTTATTTCTTAAAAGAAATTTTTTAATACTAATGATTTTGTTAATCTCTGGAATAGTTTTAGGTTATTTTTTAGACAAAAACAACAAGTCTTATACTCATGAAATTATTGTGACTCCTAATTTTGCAAGCGTAGACTATTTGTATTCTAAAGTTGAATTATTAAAGTCAAAAAAAAATGAAAACGACACTACTTTTTTAAATTCTTTAGGCATTAAAAATGTAAAAAATTTGAATTCAATTGAAATTGACCCAATAGTTAATATTTATTCATTTATAGGTCAAAATAATACAAATTTCGAATTCATTAAATTGTTAGCAGAAGACGGTGATCTTGAAAAAATCATTAAAGAGGAGACTACAAGTAAAAATTATCCATATCATATAATAAAGATTACCACAAACGAACAATCATCAGAAGATAACACAACGCAACCAATAATATCGTTTCTAAATCAATCAGAATATTACTCTAATTTTCAGAAAGAATTTGTAAACAATATTTATATTAAAATGAAGGCAAATGATAGCGCTATTGCTCAAATAGATAAGCTTTTGGATGGGTATTCAAGTAGTATTGCGAGTAGCCAAAAAAGCGAAAACTTAGTTTATAATAACGAAAACAACCAAGTAAATGATATTTTAAAAACGAAAGATGGTTTAATTTCAGAGCAGGGTTCATTAAGAATGAGTTTAGTTAATAATGATAAAATAGTAAAATCACTTAGTACTACAATTAATTTAAAAAACACAAAAGGTTTAAATGGGAAAATGAAATTAGTATTCCCAATACTTTTTATTGGATTGTTTTTTATTTTCTATTTATTTAAGCTCTTTTATATAGCTCAATTAACAAAAAGACTTTAGTTTAAAATGAAGAATATTTTAATAACAGGTGGTGCAGGTTTTATAGGCGCAAATTTTATCCCCTATTTTATTGAGAATAATCAAGATTATAATCTAGTTAATTTAGATTTATTGACTTACGCTGGAGATTTAAATAATTTAAAAGAAATTGAAAACCACGATAGGTATGCTTTTATTCAAGGAGATATTTGTGATGGCGAGTTTATAAAAGAACTGTTTATAAAATATCAATTTCATGATGTCATTCATTTTGCTGCCGAAAGCCATGTTGACAATTCTATTTCAGGTCCAGAAGCATTTATTAAAACAAATGTATTAGGGACATTTAATTTATTAGATTCAGCAAGAAAACTTTGGATGAATGGTCCAAATGACTATAAAGATAACTTCAAAAACGCACGTTTTCATCACGTTTCTACTGATGAGGTATACGGAACGTTAGGAGAGACAGGTTTGTTTGAAGAAACAACGCCTTATGCGCCAAATAGCCCGTATTCTGCTTCAAAGGCAGGTTCAGATATGATTGTGCGTAGTTATTTCCATACTTATGGAATGAATGTAGTTACTACAAACTGTTCTAATAATTATGGTCCAAAACAACATAATGAGAAATTAATTCCAACAATTATTCGAAAAGCTATTGCAGGTGAAAACATTCCTATTTATGGAGATGGAACAAATGTTAGAGACTGGCTATATGTTCTAGATCATTGTAAAGGAATTGAATTAGCATTTAAGACTGGTAAATCTGGTGAAACTTATAATATTGGCGGAAGAAACGAAAGAAATAATTTACAGATAGTGGATACAATTTGTGAAATTTTGAATTCTGTAGTTCCTCGTAAAGAAGGGAAATACCAAGATTTAATAATTTTTGTAAAAGATAGACCAGGGCATGATATGCGTTATGCTATTGATGCTACAAAAATTGAAACAGAATTAGGTTGGAAAGCAAATGAAAATTTTGAAACAGGTATTCGTAAAACGATTACGTGGTACTTAGAAAAATTTCAAGCTTAAGGCTATTTAAATTATAAAATAAAGAATATGAAAGGAATTATTTTAGCTGGAGGTTCAGGAACACGTTTGCACCCCTTAACATTAGCAGTAAGTAAGCAATTAATGCCTATTTATGATAAACCAATGATTTATTACCCTTTATCAACTTTAATGTGGGCTGGAATAAGAGAAATTTTAATAATATCGACTCCTCAAGATTTACCTTTATTTGAAAAATTATTAGGAGACGGAAGTAATTTAGGTTGTCGTTTTGAATATGCAGTTCAAGAAAACCCAAACGGTTTAGCCGAAGCTTTTATTATTGGAAAAGAATTTGTTGGAAATGATAAAGTTGCTTTAATTTTAGGAGACAATATTTTCTACGGAACTGGTTTAGCAGAATTATTACAAACAAATAATGACCCAGAAGGAGGAATTGTTTATGCTTATCATGTAAATGATCCAGAACGTTATGGTGTTGTAGATTTTGATGTGAATGGAAAAGTTTTATCAATAGATGAGAAACCAACTCACCCCAAGTCAAATTATGCAGTTCCAGGAATTTATTTCTACGACAACTCTGTACTTGAAGTAGCCGCAAACATTAAACCGAGTCATAGAGGTGAATTAGAAATTACCGATGTAAATAAAGAATATTTAAAACAAGGAAAGTTACAAGTAAGTATTCTGGACAGAGGAACAGCTTGGTTAGATACAGGAACGTTTCAATCGTTAATGCAAGCGGGTCAATTTGTAGAAGTAATAGAAGAACGACAAGGTTTAAAAATTGGCGCTATTGAAGAAGCTGCATATAAGATGGGCTTTATTGATGCAGCACAATTACAAAAATTAGCCGAACCCTTACTAAAAAGTGGTTACGGAACTCACTTAATGAGTTTGATTAAAAAATAAGAATGAATTTTATTACAACTAAATTACAAGATTGTTTCATTATTGAGCCAAAAATAATTTCTGATGAAAGAGGTTATTTTATGGAAAGTTTTAATGAAAATGCGTTTGCAAACGGTATAGGACAGAAAGTTCATTTTGTACAAGACAATCAATCATTTTCAACAAAAGGCGTTTTGCGTGGTTTACATTATCAATGTGGCGAGTATGCACAAGCAAAACTAGTTCGTGTTTTACAAGGAGAAGTTTTAGATGTTGCGGTTGATATAAGACCAGAATCTGAAACCTATGGTCAACATGTTTCAATTCTTTTGTCAGCAGAAAATAAAAAACAATTTTTTGTACCAAGAGGTTTTGCACATGGTTTTTTAGTATTAAGTGACACTGCTACTTTCTTCTATAAATGTGATAATTTTTATAATAAAGAAAGCGAAGGCGGACTTATGTATAATGATAAAAAAGTAAATATAGATTGGAACTTTCCTATAGATGAATTAATTATTTCAGAAAAAGACCAAGTGTTACCAACATTAGAAAATGCAAAAAAAGTATGGTAGTATTAGTCACTGGAGCTAAAGGTCAGTTAGGACAAGCTATACAATCGATTGTCGGAAATCAACCTTCAATTGATTTTGTTTTTTGTAATTCTTCAGAATTGGATATTACCAATTTAGTGAATTGTGAAGCTATCTTCAAACAATACAAGCCTAATTTTTGCATTAATACAGCCGCTTATACAGCTGTTGATAAAGCCGAAATAGAACCAGAAAAAGCAAAACTAATTAATATAATTGGTGCAAAAAATATAGCTGAGGTTTGTAAAAACAACAACACAATTTTACTGCATATTTCAACTGATTTTATTTTTGACGGTAATTCTAAGAAACCTTATACCGAGACCGATATTCCAAATCCATCAGGTGTTTACGGAAAAACAAAACTTGATGGTGAAATTGCCATTCAAAACACTTGGGGAAAGCACTTTATTATTAGAACATCCTGGGTTTATTCTCAATTTGGGAATAACTTTATGAAAACCATAATACGTTTAGGCTCAGAAAAAGATTCACTTTCTGTGGTAAATGATCAAATAGGAACACCAACCTATGCAGTTGATTTAGCTGAAGTTTTAATTCAAATAATACTTTCACCAATAACGAATAATACTTTATCCAACACTTTTGGAATTTATAATTTCAGCAACGAAGGAAAGTGTTCTTGGTTTGATTTTGCTAGTGAAATTTTGACATTAAACAATATTAAACTTAACATGAAAGGAATCCCAACTGAGGACTATCCAACTCCTGCCAAAAGACCAAAATACAGTGTTTTGGATAAAACAAAGATTACAACTACATTTGGAATTCCAATAAAAAAGTGGAAAGAAAGTTTAAAAGAGTGTACCCAATTGCTATAAAATAAAAATGAAGAAAGTCTGTCTATTCTTTTTACTCCTTGCAACAGTTCCTATTCTAGCTCAAGAAAACGGAAATCAGTCATATATAGACGCACAATTTTTTAGGGGAAATGTATATAAGCACACAAATGATATTGGACATTTGATAACTGGTCACCCAGATGGTTTTATGTTGAGTTATAACTGGAAAACCCATGGGAAAAAAGAATGGGAACAAGTATATAACTATCCAGATTATGGAGTTTCTTTTCATTATTTAGATTTTAAAAACCAATATTTAGGTCATAATGTAGCACTAGGTGTTCATTACAACTTTTACTTTTTAAACCGTCATTTAATCTTTAGAATTTCGCAAGGTATAGGGATGACATCTAGCCCTTATAATAAAGAAACAAATAATAAAAACAACGCTTTTGGAACAAAAATAATGGACAATAATTACTTTTTATTACAGTATAAAAAGGAAAATATTATTGATAAAATAGGTTTTCAAGCAGGATTTATGTTGACTCATTTTTCAAACGGGAGATTTAAAGCTCCTAATAGTGGAATCAATACAATTGCTTTAAATGTTGGGTTAAATTATAATTTTAGTGAAACAAAAGAATTTATAATTGATTCATTACCTCCAAAACAATTTTACAAAGAAAAAATAAAATACAATATAGCTTTTAGAACAGGTATTTCTGAAGGACCAGTTCCGGGTTTGGGACAGCGTCAGTTTTATCATATTGGCTTATATGCCGATAAAAGAATAGGTCGAAAAAGCGCCTTACAATTGGGTACTGATGTCTTCTTTTCTAGATATTTAAAAGATTACATTGAGTTTTCATCAGTGGCTTTTCCTGATAAACCTCCAGTTGACCCTAATACTGATTATAAAAGAATAGGCTTGTTCGTAGGACATGAATTGTTCATTAATAAACTATCTATTGAAACACAATTTGGTTATTATGTTTATAAACCATTTGATTATGAGATAGACATTTATCAACGATTAGGAGTAAAATATTATATTTACAAAAATATATTTACGGGAGTTGGTTTAAAAACTCATGGCGGAAGAGCAGAAGCAATAGAAGCTTCAATAGGTATTAGATTATAATAATTATGAAGAAGTTAATTAAAATAGTTCTTACCCTTTCGTTTTTAATAACGATAAGCTGTGGTATTTCTGAAGACTGTTTTAAAGGAAACGGTAGCAGAATAACACAAACATTTCCTTTAGAAAATTTTACAAAAATTAAAGTTTATGATGGTGTTGGACTTGTTATTAAAGAAGGTCCAAATTATGAGGTTAAGGTTGAAACATCTGACAATATTATTGACAATTTAGAAGTTTATTTACAAGATGGTATGTTAGTCGTAAAAGACAATTCAACTTGTAATATTGCCAGAGATTATGGTCAAACTATAGTTTATGTTACAGTACCAGATGAAAACTCTACTATACTAATTCAAGAACTAGAGATACACAGTAAAACGGACCAGAAAATTCAAAGTGAAGGCACGCTTCACTCTCCAATTATTCGGTTATTTTCAATTGATGTATCAGATGGGGCGGGAACAGGAGATTTTAATATTGAGGTTGATAATGGTCAATTAGTGGTTGAAAGCAATAATGTTTCTAATTTCTACATAAATGGTCATGCAAATGAGATGTTATTGAATTTCTATTTTGGTAATGGTCGTTTTTACGGAGAAAATTTAGAAGTCGAAGTAATTAAAATTTTTCAAAGAGGTTCAAATGATATGTTTGTATATCCTGTTCAAAAAATAGAAGGTACAATTTATGCTACAGGAGATGTGATTTTAAAAAATGTTCCTCCTATTGTTGATGTTGAAGAGGTTTTTACGGGTAGAATTATTTATTAAAATAATAATTAAACAAAAAATCTAGAATCTTTATTCCTAAAATTGTGTTAAAACAATAATGCTTACTTATAAACAACTGATTATCAGATATTAAATTTTTTAGTTTTTTGTGTTAATAATTTGAAAAATTACATATTTTTGTTGAAAATTATAATTAAAATGAAAACAAGAATATTATTTACAGTTTTATTTTCTTCATTTGCTTTTATTTCTTGTAAACAAGAAACAAAAGTTGACGAAACATCAACAGAGGTTCAACAAGAAGAAATTAAAGAAAACCCTGCAACTTTTAAAGTTATATTTGAAGTGGTTGCAAAAAAAGATGATAGATTCCATTTGTATTTTTCCGAAGATGGTACAATTAATTTCCCTGAAGAAGGATCTCTTTGGGTTGACGTTAAAGGTAACGAGAACAGTCAAGAAGTAGTTTTTGAATTTGAAGAAGATGTTATACCAACACAATTAAGAATTGATTTTGGTACTAATAGAGATCAAGGTCAAATGGAAATTAAAAATTTCAAAATGAAATATTTTGACAATATTTTTGAAGCAAAAGGAAATTTGTTTTTTGACTATTTTGGACCAGACGTTAACACTGTAACAGTTGATAAAACAACATCGTTAATAACTCCAATAGTTAAAGAAGGAAAAAATTACGTTCCGCCATCATTTTACCCGTCAGAACAAGCTTTATCTGCTCAAATAGTTAAATTAACTCAGACAGTAGTTAAATAATAAAACTATAATTATAAAAAAATAAGGAGCTATAGCTCCTTATTTTTTTATAATTATTTTTATATAGCACTTAGTCAACGACATTAAAAAGTCGTAATAAATTAAGGCTTTAGCCGTATACTTATATTTTAACTTAACAACCATTGCCTCTTTTAGGGCTTTAAAAATCTGATTACTTACGCCTCCATTTTGCATTTTAGCAGTTATGCTTTCAAAAAATTCTGGAATTATAATGCTTTTTGATCGAATGTAAAAATCTAAATCACCTACAATTTTATATTCAGTACTAAAAAAACCATTCTTTTCAAACAATTCATCTTTATGGAATGAGCCTACTTGGGCAATGTTCATTCCGCGAATCATTTCCCCCCAAACATATAGGCTTCCAATAACTCTTATGGGATTGTAATTAGAGTCAATAATTTCAACTTTTGAAGAAATATAATTAACATTAACTGGACAATTTAAAATAGAATTATAATATTTAGTTAGTGCAAACGGTAAATACATATCATCAGAACCTATGAAACTTATCCAATTACCTTTACTTAATTTAACACCTTTATTCCAGGCATCATAAATACCTTTATCAGGTTCAGAAATATAAGAGAAAGTAATATTTTTTTCCAAAAACTTTGATTCAAAGGATTTTATTATTTCTAATGTCTTATCTGATGAGTTTCCATCAATTATTATGTATTCAAATGGTTTTTCGGTAAAATCTAAATTTAATATTGATTCAATTGTTTTATATATGGTTTTTTCACTGTTGAAAGAAGCGGTTATAATACTAAAAAAAGGTTTTTCTTGATTCATCATTTTCGGGCTACTATTTGTTTCGCGTGTTGTAATAAGGTTTTGAAATTCTTATTTTTTATTAAAAGAGCCACAAATACAATAAAACAAAGAGTAAAAATAGTAATAAATATAAAATCAACTGTATAATTTAATAGATATCGATATAAAGAAAGACATCCGAAAGAGGCTAAAGGTGAGGCGACACAAATAAAAACAAAATCTTGCTTCCCTAAAACCGTCTTTAAGGCTATTGAATTAAGTTTATGATATGATTGTAGTATAATTATAGAACTTACCAAAAAAGACACATTCCAAGCAATTACAACACCATAACCATTATATACACTCCCTAATAAAAAACCCAATAATGGATTTAAAATACTTATTGCAAAATAAGAGTAAATAAGCCAGTTTAATTTCCCTTCGCCTAAATAACTAAAATAAGCAGGATTGCTTAATATGTTGATAAAAACTACAACACTATTTAATATTACTACAAATACAAAAAATGGAATTAATTTACCAATCCACAAGTAGGAAACTAATGGGGCAAAAATTATAACCCCAGTAATTAAAAGAATATCAAAAAATAAAACTATTGAAAAAGACTTAATGTAAAGTTCTTTGACATAACCTTCATTAGTCTCTTTTGCACCAGCAACAACAGGAATTACTACTTGATTTGCACTAACAATTAAACTTCTTAATTGAGTTACTAACCTGCTAGCCATTTCATAATACCCAACCATACTTAATCCACCAAATTTACTTAGCAATCCTTTTGTAATAGGCTCAAAAGACATTTGCATAATTGATAATGCTTGCATTTTTAAACCATAATTAATAATTTCTTTAAATAATTTTTTTGACCAATTCCAACGTAATGAAACTACGCCTTGTAAATAATTATTTAAGAAAAATAATGAAGCTATTAATACAACAATACCTTGTGCAATTTGTGCAAAAACTAAGCCTTTAAGTCCATAATTAGGAGTCAACAGAACGCTTAATAGGAATAATAAAACAGCTGTAAAACTTAAAATATAACTTTTAATATAATTTTTTTGAATTCCATCTAAACTACTACTAATAACACCACCCAAGGCATTTATTATTAAGCTGATTAATGAAAAAGGCAATATTTCTAAGGCTATGGATAAATACTTAGGCTCAATAAAATAAGGTAGAATGGAATTCCCTAAAAACAATAAAACGATTGAAATAAAAGAATAAGTAAGAATTATAAAGACTGATGATGTGAACAATAATTTTTTTAAGCTTTCAATATCGGAACGAGCGTGATAAGTTGCTACAAATTTGATTATACTAGTACTTATACCAAAATTTGCTATTAACGCTAATGAAGTTGAAGCAATTATAAGAGACCACACACCTAACAATTCTATTCCAATAGTATTTAAAAGGTATTTGTACAAAACTAAATATACAACCCCCACAATTACCACTTGTGCAATTGCCATTATAGAATTGAATACTATTTTTGATTTTTGCACCAATTATAATTTATAATTTAAAATAAATTTTTCCATTTGAGTCACCCTATTATCCCAATTATGAAACTCTTTTACAGTTTGATAATTTTTTTCTATTAAAGGGACATAGTTTTCAAAGTTATTTAATATTTCTTCTATTTGCTTTATTGGGTCAGCCTCATCTATTTCAATAATAGGATTATAATCAAAAACCGCCAACATGTCTGAAGGTAATTTACCTAAAATTAAGCATTTTGAAGCCATAGATTGTAAATACCTATTTGTAATAGTTGAAATGTTTCCTGAAATTTCGGGATGAGTAATGTTTGAAGGAACACAAATTGATATTTTAGAGTTTGCCAACCCCCATAAAAAGTCTTCTCTTGTTTTAAAAATAATTTGCCCTCTTACCTTTTCATATTTATAAGTAAAATTCTCTTCAATAGGTAAAATTCTCTCATGAAACTCATTCCACTTTCTTCCTAATTGCAGTACATCAGTTGTTCTATTATTGTAGTTTACAAACTTATACTGAGAGTAATCTACTGCTTCAGGAATCCAATGTGATTTGAAATTAGGAATATTTAACGCATTAAAATATTCTGAAGATTGCTTACTAGCAGTAAAAACTATGTTTATTTTATACTGTCTAATGGTTTTTTCAATTTCATCAAATAATGGCTCCCAAGCATCATACATCCAAAGAACCTTTAATCGAGAGTGATAATGGAAATAAGGAAAGAATTTCTCTTTTTGGTAACCAATTACAACGTAAGTTTCCTTTTTTGTAATTGGAAAAAGTAATGGAGGAAACACCTTTAAAAATTGACGAATACAAATAGCCCAAAAAGAGTTCACACCATTTTTGATGTTCCAATTGGGCTTTTTGGCAATGCTTTTTTCAAACTCATGATACAAATCCATAGAAACATGGTTTTTGTAGTTGGTTTTAACCAAAGTAAATGGTTTCATAGGTTTGAAATATAAAATTATAATGAAGTTAGAACTTTATGTAAATGATAAATTTCTTCAGTTAAATTGACTTGGTGATTCCCTACGAAGAAACCATTTTTATCTAGATATTGTGCATTTTTCATTTCCCCAAAAATTTCATAGTCAAAATACTTCAACACTTCGTTTTTAGTAAAATCCCCAGTTACAATAGGTCTACAATCGATATGATTTTCTTCTAATGCTTTTACAATTGCTTCTCTTTTTAATTTAGATGTTGGTTTAATGATAAAACTAAACCCAAACCAACTGCTATTGTCAATATCTTTTTGAATGAAGAAATTGTCATTATTTTTAAATAACGAAACGAATAACTCAGCATTTTTTCTTCTTTGGTCTAAAAATGAAGGTAATTTGATTAATTGCTCAACACCAATTACGCCACTCATTTCAATAGGTCTAACATTATATCCGGGCAATAAAAAGCGGAATGATTCCTCAAAATTATTATCACTTTTGTTTGAAACAAAATTTACTTTTGGTAAATGTCTTGTCCAGCCATGTGCACGTAAACATACCATAACGTGGTACATTTCTTCATCGTCAGTGACAATTAAACCACCTTCCATTGTCGCCATATGATGGGAGAAGAAGGTAGAATATGAACCTACTAAACCAAAAGTTCCCGTTTGCTTTCCTTTAAATTCAGCACCCATCGATTCGCAATTATCTTCCATTAAAATAATATCACGCGAACCAATAATGTTATTAATAGCATCAAAATCATTTGGATTCCCCAATAAATTCACTGCTAAAATCATTTTAGTATCTTCAGTAACGGCTGCTTTTAATTGGTCTAAGTCAAAATTTAACGTATGTAAATCTACATCAACAAATTTTAGTTTTAAGCCATATTGATATAAAGGGTAATAAGTAGTTGACCAAGAAACTGCAGGAACAATAACCTCGTCACCGCGTTTTAACTTTGGATTTTTTGTGTAAAACAAAGCAGCAACTGCAATTAAATTTGCAGAAGAACCTGAATTGACCATTACAGCATATTTTGAACCAACAAATTTCGCAAAATTGTCTTCAAATTGCTTGACACCTTCACCCATAGTGTACATGTCTTTTGCAATAACGCCATTAATGGCTTCTATTTCTTTTTCATCCCAAGTTGAGGATGCTAATGGATATTTAATCATGTAAAACAACGTTTTTAAAATATTCGACCGTTTTTTTAATTCCTTCTTCTAAAGAGGTTTGATGTTGCCAGCCAAATTTCTTTAACTTAGAGTCATCAATCAACTTTTGTTTCATGCCTATAGGCTTGCTTAAATCGTGAATAAATGTACCTTCAAAACCAATCACTTTTGCAATGGTTTCATAATATTCATTAATGGTATAATCAAAACCTAAACCTACATTTATATTTTGCGGCATAGTTTCAAAATGATTCAACGCATAAAAAACAAAATCGGCTAAATCACCTGTATACATAAACTCACGTCTGGCTAAACCATCACCCCAAATATCAATAGAAGCGGCATTTTTTTCTTTAGCTTCCACTATTTTTTTAATTACGGCTGGAACCATGTGTGAATGTTCAGGCGAAAACTTATCATATTTTCCATATAAATTACATGGAATTACCGTTTTGTATTGAAGTACTGGATTTTCTTTTACTATATATTCACACAAACGAGTAGCAACCACTTTTGCAATAGCATATCCTTCGTTTGTAGGCTCTAATTCTCCTTTTAATATCAATTCTTCTTGTAACGGATTTTGCGCTGCTCTAGGGTACATACAAGAACTTGCCATGTTCATAAACTGTTTGACACCATTTTCTTTTGCGGCCATAATAATGTTTCTGCCCATATCTAAATTATAGACTAGAAAATCAACCGGGCGTGCCATATTTGCTTGAATTCCGCCTACCAAACCCGCAGCATGAATAATGCAATCGGGTTGGTGTTTTTGGATATACGCATTTACAGTATTATAATCGCGTAAATTTAATTCTTTACTAGAAGGCGCTAATAAAATGTGCTGACTAGCTTCTGGATGTTCCAAAATATTTTTACCCACCATTCCGTTACCACCGGTAATTAAAATCTTCATTTTACTCATACAATCTTACAGAGTCACGATCTTTAAAACGAACTACATATTTTAAATCGTGTTCCATCATAATAGAAACTAATTTTTCGATAGAAGTACGACTTGGATCCCAGCCTAATTGTGTTCTTGCTTTCGTTGGGTCACCTAATAAACTTTCTACTTCTGCTGGGCGATAATAGTTTTCATCTACTTCAATAAGTATTTTACCAGTGGCTTTGCAAATTCCTTTTTCATTTTCTGCACTTCCTTGCCATTCTAATTCAATTCCAGCTTCTCTAAATGCTAATTCACAAAAATAGCGAACAGAATACTGAACACCTGTTCCTATTACATAATCTTCTGGAGTATCTTGTTGCAACATCAACCACATACATTCTACATAATCTTTTGCATAACCCCAGTCGCGTAAAGAATCTAGGTTTCCTAAATATAATTTATCTTGAATACCGTGTTTGATACGTGAAGCAGAAAGTGTGATTTTTCGAGTAACGAAAGTTTCACCTCTTCTTTCAGATTCATGATTGAATAGAATTCCATTTACAGCATACATGTCATATGATTCACGGTAATTTTTCGTTATCCAATACGCATATAATTTTGCCACACCATAAGGAGATCTTGGGTAAAAAGGCGTAGTCTCTTTTTGAGGCACTTCTTGCACTTTACCATATAATTCTGATGTAGAGGCTTGATAAATTCGTGTAGTTTTTTCTAAACCACATATACGAATGGCTTCTAGCAAACGCAATGTTCCCACTGCATCAGTTTCGGCAGTATATTCAGGCATATCAAACGAAACTTTTACATGCGATTGAGCTGCTAAATTATAAATCTCTTCTGGTTTTATTTGCTGTACTAAACGAATTAAATTCGTTGAGTCAGTCATATCACCATAATGTAATTTTATCTTTTTATCAATATGTAAATCTTGTAACAGAGAATCTATATACAAATGTTCTATACGCTCAGTATTAAAGGTTGAGCTCCTTCTTATTATTCCATGAACCTCATATCCTTTTTCAACTAATAATTCAGCTAAATATGACCCATCTTGTCCATTAATACCTGTTATTAAAGCTTTTTTCATTGCAATCTTTTTAAGAAATAAATACAAATATATCTTTTTAAAAGTAAAAGAATAATTTAATGAAGAATATATTACTATTTTTGGGCTATATTTGATAGTTAAATAAGTAGTTTTGATTTCCAAAAAACATTTTTATTCCTGTATTTTTTCAATTATTATTTTATGTGAGATATATTTACCTTCATATAAATTAAATTTTGGTATCCAAGGCTTAACGCTCATTTTATTACTCCTTAACTCTAAGCCAATTATTTCAGTTAAAACGTTAAAACTCATAACTCCATTGTTTTTAATTTTTGGGATAGGCTTTATAAGTTTAATTTTTAATAAGTATACTGTTTCAAATATATTAAAAGATATTACTTACTTTTTAAAACCAATAATTGCATTACTTGCTAGTTATTTTTTAGTAAGAAAAATTAATGATTTCGAATTTTTTTTAAAAAACGTCTTGTATTTAGGTGTTTTTACAGCTTTTATACATTTAACTGGTGTTTTTGTTGTTGGTGACTTTATTAATAACTCTATTAATTCTATAAGAGGAGATTTCGGCTTTGATAACTTCATAGAGATATTTTCATTATATATATTAATTTTTTATAAAAAAATTTTAAAAGTTAATTTGATAGAAAATAGAACGTATAGAAATACGATAATTTTTATATTGTTATCTTCTATTATATTGTATTTTTCTAGAACAATGTTGGTTACATTTGCTTTAGTTGGTTTTTCCATGTTTGGATATGCAAAAATCACTAAAAATACGATGAAAATAATTGGCGTTATGATTATTTTATTTGGGTTATTTTTCGCGTACCTACATACAATGAAAATTGACAGAAATTCTCCGGGACTTGAAGGTTTTTTGTATAAAATTAAAATATCTCCCGAAGAAATTTTTAAAACAAAAATCAACAGAGATGACCATAAAGACTTATGGGATCATTGGAGAGGGTATGAGGCTAAAAGAGCTTTAGCTCTTTTAAACGAAAAACCTGTGAGCTATTTAACAGGAACAGGTTTTGGCTCTATGGTTAATTTAAAATTTAAAGCCCCCTTAGGAGAAAACGGAATGAAGTACATTTCAAGGTTGCATAATGGGTATGTTTTTACTTTTTACAAGACTGGTTTTTTTGGACTACTATTATTACTTATTTTTTTGGTTAATTTATACATTAAAGTATATGTATCAAACTTTCAAGCTCCAAAAATTGTGTTTACAAAAAAATTCATTTCCTCAATAGGTTTGTTTTATATATTTAGCACGTTAATTATAACAGGTATTTTTATACCAGCAGATGCTATAATATTTATATTGGGAGGTTTTTTGTTTTTTAATGAAAATAAAATTACTTAGTAAGTTTGTCGTATTCAGATTTTATTCCTTCAATAAATTTTCCAGTATTAAACTTTTCAACAACTCTCAAGTAACCATTTTCACCAAATATTCCTCTTTTTTCTTCAGATTGGATAAGCTCATCTAGTTTTTGAGCTAAGTCGTCAATGTTATTTGGTTCAAAAAGAAAACCGGTATGATTATGAACAACGATTTCAGAAAGGCCTCCGTGATTTGCTGCAACAACAGGTTTTGCAGAAAGCATTGATTCAGTTGCCACTAAACCAAATGATTCTTTTTCCTTTGATGGAACTACAGAAATGTCAATTGAATCATAATAAGGCCAAATATCTTCTTTAAAATCAATAAATGTAATGTGATTTTGTAATGATTCTTTATTAATCAAAGCGTTGATTTTTTTTAAAAAACTTTCTTTTCCCAAAACGGTTGATCCTATAAATACTAAATGAATGTTTTTATGCTTTTTCAATAAAACAGAAAAAGCCTTAATCATAAGATCTTGCCCTTTTATTTCACTTATTCTGCCAACCAGTCCAATGATAATTTTTTCGTCCTTAGTAATTGACTGTCTAATTAACTTTATTTTTTCAAATGATGTCTTTTGCGAAGTTCTTTCTTGTCCATTGTAAATAAGAATGGATTTAGGACTTATATTTGGTTTAATAGATGTAAAATGCTTTTCTGTTGCCATTGAATTAAAAACAATTCTATTAGCAAAAAAACTTATAACTTTAGGATAAACTAAGGCTATTCTTTTTGGCTTCTCTATTATCTCATGTACATGCCATAAGTGCGGTATCCTAAAGAAAAACGCATAAAATGCTCCAATAAAAACCGAGGTAGCATTTGAATGAATAACACTTATTTTTTGCCCATTTAGCTGTTTTTGAATATTTCTTATTGAAGAAAAAATTTCAAACGGAAGGTTTAGTAAAAAGGAAGGTTTTAATATACCTCTTTTTACTTTAATAACAGAACTTTTAATTACTTGAATGTTTTTTTTTTCAAGCAACTCTTTCAAAGGACCTTCCTCGTGAAGAACAACAATCGGATTGTAATCTTTTGGAAAGTTTTCAATTAATTCTAAGATTACTTTATCAGCACCATACAATTCAGCAGATTGATTAATAATTAAGACATTTTTCATGATTTAATTATTGATTTTTAGCAGTACCACTTCCAAAAAGTTTGTTTTTAGTTTGAACTAAAAAATTATAATTTTTTGCCAACTGTTTTTTAAAAAAAGAAGCATCATCTTTTGGAAACCAATCTGTAGTTCTTGGAGCTTCTAAAATCCTGTTATGAATTTGATAAGCATAAGTTGCAATTGACGTCCTAAACTTCCCTTCAGGAAAATTAGTCATGTCATACCCATGTAATGTATAAGGGGCACATTGTTGAATTACCATTCTATTGAACGGAACGTCAATTTCATTTTCTTCGTTAGTTCTTAAATCTTTAATTTTTAAACCGCCTTTATATTCAGGTTTCCATTCTTTATTTAAGTATAGCAATAAATTAAGTTCTCTATACCAGTTTTTATTAATTGGATGGTAATTAAAGTCTAAATGCATGTCTAGAAAACTATTCTTCTTACCTTGATGTAAGCCTCCGCCATGATTTTTAGGATCAACAAAAATTTTCTTTGCAGTAATGAAGGATAGAATTGCATTAAACCTTTCTGAAGACAAATCATTATATAGTTCTTCTAACTCAGGTGCAATAACTTTGTAGTTAGACTTTTCAAATTTATTATTTGCAAAAGCATAATCACGACTTTTATTTTCTAATTCTGGAATAGCATTATGTGCTCTAGTTAGTTTAGTAACGTCACAAAAATCATCTATTACTAAATATGGAAAAGGTTGTGCGGATAAATATTGAGACCTTAGTTGATTTAGGTTTTGTTCTAAGTAGTTAAAGTTAATCATAGTAATTTTCTATTTCAAGAGAAAACAAATTTAATAATATTAAAAACAATAATAACTGATTTAGGAATAAAATAAACTTAAATCGTTTGAATTCATTATTTAGTTTTTATTTTTGTTAAAGATAAATTAATAAAATGAGGATAGGGATACTTGGAACAAGAGGGATACCAAATTATTACGGAGGATTTGAACAGTTTGCCGAATTTTTTTCTGTATTTCTTGCAAAAAATGGACATGAAGTATCTGTATACAATTCTCACAATCACCCTTGTCAAGAAAAGGAGTTTAATGGAGTGAAAATCATTCATTGTTTTGATCCAGAATATAAAATTGGTACAATTGGCCAATTTGTATATGATTATAACTGTATAAAAGATTCTAATAAAAGAAAGTTCGACATTATACTTCAATTAGGCTACACAAGTAGTTCTGTTTGGTATTCTTTACACCCTAAAGATACAGTTGTGATAACAAACATGGATGGTCTAGAGTGGAAAAGAACTAAATACTCAAAACTTGTTAGAAAGGCATTGTTACTTGCCGAGAAAAGAGCTGTTAAAAAAAGCAACTTTTTAATTTCGGATTCATTAGGCATACAAAAGTACATTTCTAATAAATATAAAAAAGAGTCACAATATATAGCTTATGGAGCAAACGTATTTAAGAAGCCAGATATAAATATATTGTCTGAATATGAATTAATCAAAGATGATTTTAATATGATTATGGCTCGTTTTGAGCCTGAAAACAATATTGAGATGGTTTTAGACGGGGTTGTGCTTTCAAAAACTACAACACCAACAATTGTAATTGGTAACTATAACACTAAATACGGTTGTTTTTTAAAAGAAAAATTTAAAAGTTATTTAAATATCAAATTTTTAGGCGCAATCTATAACTTAGAACATTTAAATAATTTGAGGTTTTTTTCTTCTGTTTATTTTCACGGTCATACGGTAGGAGGTACAAACCCATCTCTTTTAGAGGCAATGTCATCTCAAGCATTAATTGTTGCTCATGATAATGATTTCAATAAAGGAGTGCTAAAAGAGAATGCTTTTTATTTTTCAAACTCTATAGATGTAAAAAATATTTTATTAACTACAAAAAAAAGTGATAACTTGCAGTTTATAAAGAATAACCTAGAAGCGATTCAATCTGATTTTAATTGGGATAAAATAAATGAACAATATTTACAATTTTTTCAAAAATGTTTACAATAATGCTAAAAATTTAAATAAAGAAAACTCTTTTGTACTCCCTTTTACATTACTTCTTGTTACTATTCCATTTCCATTAGGAGTTAACAATATTGCTTTAATTTTTTTTTTAACAACGCTGTTTTTATATTTTAAAAAAATAGAGGTTAAGGCCTCTTACTTTTTATTAATACCGATTTTACTTTTTATTTGGTCATCACTTTCTTTTTTTTGGAGCGTTGATCAAGATAGGACTTTAGGGTCAATATCAAAAGGATTAATCTTATTATTAGTCCCTTTGGCATTTATGTTAATACCAAGATTCAGCAATGGTCAAACAAAGAAAATTATTAAGTTATACAGCTATTCTATTGTAATTTTAGCGACTTTATTTTTAATCAGAGCATTACTAAGGTTTATTCTCTCAGGAGATAAGCGATCTTTTTTTTATCATGGCGAGTATGATAATGATTACGGTTTAGTTCCGAAAAGTTTAAATGCAATACATGTTTCGGTTTATGTTGTTTTAGCTTTTTTTTATTTTTTTCAAAAAGAGATTAAATCTAAAAGAGATTATGTGTTTTCTCTTTTGCTATTTGTATTTACACTGCTTCTGTCTTCTAAAAACATTATTTTGGTTTTTATTATTTTAATTCTAGTTCAGATATTATTTTACTCTAAAATTGCTAATAAATTAAGGTTAAGAAACATTACAATAATTATTTTTTTAATTGGGTTCATGCTTTCTTTTTCGAATATTAAAAATAGATTTTTAATTGAATTTCAAACTAATACAGGTAAAAGTTTAAGTCATAATGTTTCAATTGATCAAAATAAAGGCATAAACAATATTAGTATTGCTGACGCTTGGTGTAAAGAAGAGTTTCACCCATCAGATTATTTCCCTGGAACAGCATTTAGAGTTTATCAAGCTAGGATGTTTTTTGAACTATTAAAAGAAGAGCCAATTTTCCTTAAAGGACTTGGATTAAACGCTTCTTATAAAAAATTATTAGAAAAAGAGAAAAAATACAATCTTCATGAAGGTTATGGTACATTTAATTTTCATAATCAATATTTTCAAAATTTCGCCGATTTGGGTTTTGTGGGCTTTTTAATTTTAATTCTCCTTTTGATTATTAACATTAAAAATGCATTTAAAAATAAAAATTTTATACATATTACTTTTGCTATTCTAATGATAAGTTTATTTTTGACGGAATCATTTTTATATAGGCAAAGAGGAGTTGTCTTTTTTACTCTGTTTTATTGTATTTTTAATTTTAATAATGATTTATTTTTTTTTAATAAAAAAACAAAATGAAAAGAATATTAATTACAGGAGCGGCAGGATTTTTAGGATCACATTTATGTGATCGTTTTTTAGCAGAAGGATATTTTGTTATAGGAATGGATAACCTTATTACTGGGGATTTAAAAAATATTGAACATTTATTCAAAGAAAAGAACTTCGAATTTTACCATCATGATATCACTAAATTTGTTCATGTTCCAGGAGAATTAGATTATATTTTGCATTTTGCATCTCCAGCAAGTCCAATTGATTATTTAAAAATTCCAATTCAAACTTTAAAAGTTGGATCACTCGGCACTCATAATTTATTAGGACTAGCGCGTGTTAAAAAAGCAAGAATTTTAATTGCTTCAACTTCAGAAATATACGGAGATCCATTAGTCCACCCTCAAACGGAAGAATACTATGGTAATGTAAATACTATTGGTCCAAGGGGTGTTTATGATGAGGCAAAACGTTTTCAAGAGTCAATTACAATGGCGTATCATACTTTTCACGGGGTTGAGACACGCATATTAAGAATATTTAACACTTATGGCCCTAGAATGCGATTAAACGATGGTCGTGTTATACCAGCATTTATTGGACAAGCATTACGTGGAGAAGATTTAACTGTTTTTGGAGACGGTGGTCAAACACGTTCTTTTTGCTATGTTGATGATCAAGTTGAAGGAATTTGGAGATTATTGCATTCTGATTATCATATGCCAGTAAATATTGGAAACCCTGACGAAATTACGATTAGAGATTTTGCCGAAGAGATAATTAAGCTAACGGGAACAACTCAAAAGATTATTTATAAAGACCTTCCTATGAACGACCCTTTGCAGCGTCAACCTGATATTACAAAAGCAAGAGAGATTTTAGGATGGGAACCAAAGATTGGTAGAGAAGAAGGGATGAAAATAACTTATGACTATTTCAAATCATTATCTGCAGAGGAATTAGCAAAAGAAGAACATAAAGATTTTACTAAATACATTTACTAATTGTCAACTAAAACAGGAAGATATTCTGGTTATATTAGACCTACATTAATATTTTTAGATTTACTAATTATAAATCTAATGGTATTATTGTGTTTGCGTTCTGCAATGAGTAATTTTGGGTATCATAGTATATTGTCGATTTTTTGGCTAGTTATTTCTTATTACTCTGGCTATTATGAGGTGTATCGATTTACGAAAGGAATTGAAATTTCAGGTAAATTATTTAAACAATTTTTATTTATAAGTTTAATTACTTTTGCATACGTAGGATTTAAATACAAATATGTAACCACTAAAGAAATAGGACTTTATGTGTTTTACTCATTTATAACGGTAGCGTTTTTAAAATTTGCAGTTTTTTATTTTTTAAAAAAGTACCGGTTATTTTATGGTGGAAATTTCAGAAGAGTTATCATTTTAGGAAACGGAAAAAGTGTTGATGAATTAAAGTTTTTTTTTACAAAAAATCCCGATTATGGATATAATTTAACCAAAATATTTGATTTAAAAGTTAATAAAAAATTAGAAATTAATGAATGCAATAAATATGTTATTGATAATAAAATAGACGAAATATATGCCTCTATTAACTCTTTAACTAATAAAGAAATTGACGACTTAATTCATTTTGCTGACAACAATTTAAAAACAATTAAATTTTTACCTGATAGTAAAAATACTTTTTTACGGAATTTAGCAGTTGAATATTATGGGTATATTCCAATTATTGCATTAAGAACCATTCCTTTAGATAAAGAAATAAACAAACGCTTAAAAAGAGTTTTTGACATCGTTTTTTCTATATTAATCATTATTTGCCTTCTTTCGTGGTTAACCCCTGTAATTGCTCTATTGATTTTAATAGAATCAAAAGGACCAATATTTTTTAAACAAAAGCGAAACGGATTGAATTATGAAGAGTTTTATTGTTATAAATTTCGCTCTATGCATTTAAACCCTATTGCAGATATAGAGCAAGTCCAAAAAAACGATCCAAGAATCACAAAAATCGGCAAGTTTATTAGGAAAACAAGTATTGATGAATTACCCCAGTTTTTTAATGTTTTTTTGGGAGAAATGTCTGTAGTTGGTCCAAGGCCTCATATGGTAAGTCATACAGAAATGTATGCGAAAAGCGTTGATAAATTTATGGTTAGACATTTTATTAAACCCGGAATCACTGGTTTGGCCCAAACAAACGGCTATCGAGGAGAAGTAGAATCGGATAAGGATATAATTAACAGGGTTAAATATGATATTTTCTATATTGAGAATTGGTCTATTTTACTTGACTTTAAAATTGTAATTAACACTATTTTCAATGCAATTAGAGGTGAAAAAAAAGCATATTAATGAACAACTTAGTTTCTATAATAACACCAAGTTATAATTCTGCAAAATATATTGCAGAAACAATAGAATCAGTACAAAGTCAGACTTACACAAATTGGGAAATGCTTATTGTAGATGACGCTTCATCAGACAACACGGAGCAAG
Source organism: Flavobacterium sp. (assembly GCF_034111225.1). Lineage (GTDB taxonomy): Bacteria > Bacteroidota > Bacteroidia > Flavobacteriales > Flavobacteriaceae > Flavobacterium. The sequence goes on from NZ_JAWUXR010000014.1 coordinate 33,507, forward strand.
TTATTAATCAATTTCAATCAACAGATAAAAGAATTCGTTTTTTTAAATTAACTCAAAATTCGGGAAGTGGCGTTGCTCGAAATGTTGGAATTGAAAATGCATTGGGTGATTACATGACTTTTATTGATGCAGATGATATTTGGTTTTCAACTTTTATTGAAAAAAGCATCCAAACAATTCAAACCAAAAAAGTGTCTTTTGTATTTTCATCCTATAAACGTTCAAACGAAGATTTAGAATTTGTTTTTTCTGATTTTATTGTGCCTCAAAAAGTAACTTATACTGATATTTTAAAATCTAATTCAATAAGTTGTTTAACAGCGTTTCTAGACATAAAAATTCTTGGAAAGAAATACATGCCAAAAATTAGAAAACGACAAGATATGGGCTTGTGGCTGCAATATTTAAAAGAAATACCATTTGCTTTTGGAATTCAAGAACCTCAAGCAATTTATAGAATCCGCGAAAACTCTTTGTCTAGAAAAAAGACAGATTTATTAAAGTATCAATGGGAATTTTATAGACAAGTAGAAAAATTATCAATTATTAAATCTACTTATTATATGGCTCAGTGGATGTATAGAGGTTTTATGAAATATCGCAATTAAAGTAAAGACTGAAATTGCTTTAATTTACCTCGTTTAGTTCGTTCAAGCACATTTTTTCGATGATAAGTAAAATGCAACCCAGTTTCTAAATATTTGGCAATTGCTTTTTCAATTTCTGCTATTTGCTTAGAATTTAATTCTGTTTCACTTACATAATCTACTTCAAAACTATCTATTTTCGTTTGGCGAATGATAAATTCTTTTACATTACCATCATCTTCAATAATACTTTTGGTAACATAATAAAACGTTAGTCCAGGAGATTTTTTTCCGCTTGGTAAAATTGCTAAATCACTTGTCCTTCCAATTAACTTTTTTAAAATTGGTTTTTTTGCGGTACTATTTTCATCTAAAACACCTATATCGCCAATTTCATATCTAATAAATGGATGTGCTTTATTGTATAATGAAGTAATAACGATTTTTCCTTCCATTCCATTTGGAACAGATTGGTTGTTTTCATCTAAAATTTCTACAAATAAAGTTTCAGAGTTTACTTGCCATTCTCCTTTTGGATTTTGAAAAGCAATTAAATCTAGTTCTGAAGCCCCATATTCATTTACAATAGGAATCCCTAAGTGTTTTTCTAACAAAATTTTATCTTCTTCAAATAACATTTCAGAAGTAACCATACATACCTTTAAAGTTGGACAAACATCTTTTAAAATAATATTTTGACTTTTTAGATATTTTCCAAATAATACAATGGAGCTAGTATAGCCGTTTATATAATCAAATTTTTTTGCTTTGAAATGTTTTAAAACCTCTTCTAATTTTTTGTCAGATAAATCAAAAATTGGAAATCGATAACGTTTACTTAAAAAATCTTTCAAACGTTCTTTATGATAACCCATAAAGTCTAATGGAATTCCGTAAAACCGAGCTTGATATGATTTATTAAAATTAACTCCGTACCAACCAAATCGATAAATAATGGAGGCCCAAGTTATAGCATGTGCTTCTTTATCTTTTGCAAAAACAAATGGATCGCCACTAGATCCAGAAGTTTTATTTACAAACACCGATTTTTCTGAATAACCATTTGAAATTCTTTCTTTAAGTGGTTGTTGTAAATCTTTTTTAGTTAAAACAGGAAGTTCGTTCCAATTTTCCAAAATATTTGTTCCAACTATCTTATTATAAAATAAATTATTTTTCAAATGAAATTCAACAATTTCTTTCCTTTTAAGTTCAATAAATTTAGAGTAATCTCCTTCAGAAACATTCAATATTTCATTAAAGTTAGCTTGCGCTTTCTTAATTGGAAAACCATTTAGTTTTAAAGAAAGATGAAATAGATTAAACATTGAAAGTTATTTGAATCAAAAATAAAAAAACCAAAATCCTTAAACTATTAACTTCAAACTTTTTTTTAAAAATAAAACAAAGTATTTTTGCAGCAACAAACAACACACAACATGACTATTTTACTTTTAGGTTCTGGCGGAAGAGAACATGCTTTAGCTTGGAAAATGTTACAAAGCGATCAATGTACTAAACTTTTTGTAGCGCCAGGAAACGCAGGAACTGCGTCTATAGCAACTAACGTTTCTTTAGATCCAAACGATTTCGGAGCGGTTAAAAAATTGGTTCTAAGTGAAAACATTCAAATGGTGGTTGTAGGTCCAGAAGATCCGTTGGTAAATGGAATCTACGATTTCTTTAAAAACGATTCAGAATTAAATGCAATTCCAGTAATTGGTCCGTCTAAAGTTGGAGCACAATTAGAGGGAAGTAAGGAGTTTGCAAAAGAATTTTTAGTAAAACATAATATTCCAACAGCTGCTTACGATAGCTTTACTAAAGATACCGTTGAGGCAGGTTGTAGGTTTTTAGAAACTTTACAAGCGCCTTATGTTTTAAAAGCAGATGGTTTAGCAGCGGGTAAGGGAGTTTTAATACTTAATGATTTAGAGGAAGCTAAAGCAGAACTTAGAAACATGTTATTGGATGCGAAATTTGGCGATGCCAGTTCAAAAGTGGTTATCGAAGAATTTTTAGACGGAATTGAATTAAGTTGTTTTGTTTTAACTGATGGGAAAAACTATAAAATTCTTCCAACGGCTAAAGATTATAAAAGAATTGGCGAAGGCGACACGGGCTTAAATACAGGTGGAATGGGAGCAGTTTCTCCAGTTCCTTTCGCTGACGCTGTTTTACTTGAAAAAATTGAAACCCGAATTGTAAAGCCTACAATCGAAGGTTTGCAAAAAGACAATATTGAATACAAAGGCTTTGTGTTCATAGGCCTTATTAATGTGAAAGGCGAACCAATTGTTATTGAGTATAACGTAAGAATGGGTGATCCTGAAACTGAAGTGGTAATGCCAAGATTAAAGTCTGATTTAGTTGAAGTTTTCAATGCGATGGCAAAACAAGAATTAGATAAAATTCAACTTGAGATTGACGAAAGAAGTGCAACTACAATTATGATTGTTTCTGGAGGATATCCAGAAGATTATGAAAAAGGTAAAGAAATTACCGGTCTAGATACAATTGAAGACTCTTTAGTTTTTCATGCAGGAACTAAATTAGAAAACGGAAAGGTACTAACTAACGGAGGGCGAGTTTTAGCAATAACTTCATATGGCAATACCTTTGAAGAAGCCATAAAAAAATCTTATCAAAATATAAACAAGTTACATTTTGATAAGATGAATTACCGAAAAGACATCGGATTTGATTTATAATATATAAGCTCCTCTGTTTTAAGAGGAGTTTTTTATTTATTTAAAAAAGAATGTGCAGTTGTGTCCTGGTCATCTTCATTGTTTGCTTTGAAAAGGTTCAATTGTTTAATCCAATAAACCATAGCTCCACAACAAATAAGAATAAAGAACCAGTTGATGAAGTTTGCAGCCCACCAATTAGTTAATTCCAAATCTCTTAATGCGTTAAACGGTAAAAATAAAAAGTCTGTAAAAAGACTACCTATAGCTTCAAAAAATGATTTCATTATATAAAATGTTATATTTACATCACAAAAGTATAAAATATCTTTATGATAGCAAGCGTTTTTAGTAAAACAAGACCAATTAATTATTTATTAATTGGATTTTTTATAGTTATTTCTTTTATTGCTTATATTATAAGCAAAGAAAAATTCAATTTAGATTGGTTAAATGTGATTAATCAATCATTGTTTTTAGGTTTAATTATTGCCTCAACGGTTTTAGTAAATTTTATATCGTTAAAGAATGATTTAACTAAAAACAACACCTATGCAGCGTTTTTGTTTTTTACTTTCATGTTGTTTTTCCCGTCAATCTTTGAAAATAAAAACATTCTTATTTCTAACTTTTTATTATTGTTAGCTTTAAGAAGGTTGATTTCTTTAAAATCCATGATCAGCACAAAAGAAAAAATATTTGATGCCTCTTTTTGGATTTTCTTATCAGCTCTATTCCATTTCTGGAGCGTTTTTTATATTATATTAGTATTTATTTCAATTATACTTGACGTTTCAAGAGATTTCAAAAACTGGTTAATTCCTTTTATTGCTTTATTTACAGTAATTATTTTATTTTTTCTTTTCAATGAAATTTTAGATAATTCACTATATGAGAGATTGTTAAACAAAACATACATTGGGTTTAATTTTTCTTATTTTGAAAATGTATACCAAAATTTGGCACTTGCCATTTTCACCTCAATATCATTATTATTATTTGTTAGTTTTATAACGGGAATAAACAAGAAAATGTTGAACATGCAAACCTCTTACAAAAAAATACTTTTTTCTTTTGTTTTAGGTGTTGGAATATACATTCTTTCTGCAAATAAAAACAATGGGTATTTGGCATTTAGCCTTGCCCCGTTAGCTATTATTGGAGCAAACTTTTTGGAAGATTTAAAAACAAATTGGGTAAAAGAAACAACGTTGTATATTTTCTTTTTTCTAGGTGTTTTCTTTTTTATAACTCAATTATAGTTTGTCACCATAAGCTAAATCACCAGCATCGCCTAGACCAGGAATGATGTAATTTTTTTCATTTAATTTTTCGTCTAAAGCAGCAACCCATAAATGACAATTTTCAGGCAAATTTTCTTCTAGAAACTTTATTCCTTCTGGAGCAGCAATAACAACTGCAATGTGAATTTCTTTTGGTTTTTGTTCTAAATGCAATTTATTTAAAACAGCAACTAATGATTGACCTGTTGCCAACATAGGGTCAATAAGAATTAAGTTTTTATCTTGAAAAGAAGGAGCAGCTTGGTATTCTACTAAAATTTCAAACTTATCGTCGTTATTATAATGATGTCTATAAGCAGAAACAAAACCGTTTTCGGCATCATCGAAAAAATTCATAAAACCAGTATGAAGGGCTAAACCTGCTCTTAAAATGGAGCATAAAACGACATTGTCTGCAATGGTTGTAGTGTGTTTTATGCCTAATGGTGTTTGTACACTAATTTCTTTGTATTCTAAATTTTTACTTAATTCATAAGCCATAATTTCACCTATACGTTCTATGTTTTTTCTAAAACGCATGCTGTCTTTTTGGATGTTTACATCTCTTATTTGAGTTAAAAAATGATTTAAGATACTGTTCTGCTCAGAGATATAGTGAATTTGCATTTGAATAAAGTTTAATTTTTCAGGATAAAAGTACAAAAAATCCTTATTTTTGTAGAAATTAAAACCATTTAATCATGTTTGCAGAATTAGCCTTCCCTATTTTTGAAGAGAGTATAAAACTATATCATGTAATTGATGATGCGTATCAGCCTAGTCAAAACCCTTATGATAAAGGTTCAATAGAACATTTATTATTTGCTAAAAACTGGGTTGACACAGTACAATGGCATTATGAAGACATTATTCGTGACCCGAATATTGACCCTGTTGCAGCTTTGGTTTTAAAGCGTAAAATTGATGCTTCAAACCAAGTTCGTACGGATATGGTTGAATATATTGATAGTTATTTTTTAGACAAATATAAAGATGTTCAAGTAAAACCAAATGCTAAAATTAATACCGAAAGTCCGGCATGGGCAATTGATAGGTTATCAATTTTAGCCTTAAAAATTTACCATATGAATGAAGAAGCGACTCGTACTTCTGCTTCAGCTGAACACAAAGCAAAATGTCAAGAAAAGTTAAATGTACTTTTAGATCAAAAAAACGATATGTTTATTTCTATTAGTCAATTGATTATCGATTTTGAAAATGGCGATAAATTCATGAAAGTATACAAACAAATGAAAATGTATAACGATGATGATTTAAATCCTGTTTTATATCAAAACAAAAAATAGTCATCATTTGATGCCTAAACCAAAACATATATTAGTTATAAGGCTCTCAGCTATGGGTGATGTCGCAATGACAGTTCCAGTGTTGAGGGCTTTTTCTGTTCACCATCCTGATGTAAAAATCACAGTTGTTTCAAGATCGTTCTTTGAGCCTTTTTTTAACGATATTTCAAATCTTACTTTTTTCCCAATTGATTTAAAACAAAGACATAAAGGGTTTTTAGGTTTGTGGCGTTTGTTTTTAGATTTACGAAAGTTAAAAATTACTGCTGTTGCTGATTTACACAATGTGCTTCGTTCACAAGTTGTTCGAACTTTTTTTAAATTATCAGGAAAAAAAGTTGCGGCTACAAATAAAGGAAGAGCAGATAAAAAAGCGTTAACAAGAGCAGAAAATAAGGTTTTTGAACCCGTAAAATCGATGTTTGAGCGTCATGTAGAAACATTTGAAAAGTTAGGTTTTTCGGTAGATTTATCAAATCCAACTTTTCCAAAAAAAGCGAACTTATCTAATGAAATTGTTGAGATAATTGGTTCTAATTACCAAAAATTAATTGGAATTGCGCCTTTTGCACAATATAAATCTAAAGTATATCCTTTAGATTTAATGCAAAGTGTAATTGATGAATTGGCTAAGGAAGAAAAATATAAAATTCTTCTTTTTGGCGGCGGAAATGAAGAAGTACAAAAACTGAATCAGTTAAAATCAAACCATTCAAATGTAATTGTTATTGCAGGTAAAATAAAATTGAAGCAAGAGTTAGAACTTATATCAAATTTAGATATAATGTTATCCATGGATAGCGGAAACGCGCACATAGCGGCAATGCTAGGTGTAAAAGTAATTACACTTTGGGGAACCACACACCCTTATGCGGGTTTTAAACCATTTAATCAACCATTAGAAAACTGTATTACATCTGATAGAAAACAATATCCATTATTACCTACTTCTGTTTATGGAAATAAAAATGTAGAGGGTTATCATGATGTTATGCGAACAATTTTACCAAATACAATTGTGGAAAAAGTAAAAAGGCCGACGTAAAAACATCGACCCTTAAACCAATCTAACATCTTAATATTTTTATTTGTTTTTCAACAAATTTATTGCTTCTTTTAAAAGTGCGATTTCTGCTTTTAGTTCTTCAATTTGAACTTGTTGTTCTTGTATAGCTTTAACAGTAACCGGTATTATTTGATAAGGCATAACACCTACGGGTTTGTCATAAGTAACATAAGTTCTATTTCCACTTTCATCTAAACTTACCCAATCCGATGTTTTTACAGCTTCTGGAATTAAAATACCTAGTTCTACAGCATCAAAACCTAATTTATCTGCTTTTAAGTTTTCAGGGACTTCTTTTTTACCATTTAATGGTGTATTTTCTTTGTAAGAGATTGGTTTTAATTGCATTAAAATTTTAAGACCTTTATTTTTCAGAGCTGTATTTCTAACACTATTTCTAGAATAAGTAGCTGTTGGAGTAATAAAATCGTCTGCATAAACATCGTCCCATCGTCTTGTTACGCCAGAAAAAGGAGAGGCCCCTAAATCTGCTCCAAAGTCAGACATTGGACTAAAACCACTACCTTCATAAAACAATTCATTTGTACCGTCAACTATATATTCTATAGAACCTAAAGCTATTGCAGTACCTCCTGAAGACCCTTTGTAAAATCCTGCAACAAATTTCTTTGTATATGGACCGCCACTATATGTATCCGAAAATGTTTGACCTTCATCGCTATCTATAAAAGCGCCACCAGCACCAAAATTCACATAATCATCCCCAAAATTAGTTTCCATAACAGGGCTTCCGCTATTACCTTCGAAAGTAATATCACCAGTACTTGTTCCTTCAAACCATAAACCTCTTGTATTTAGGTCTATAAATGTGTTTTGCGTTAAAGCGCCACCTAATCTTACGGTTCCAGCTGAAAGGTTTAATCCGTTTTCTGCCGCAACACTACCGCTACCAGAAGGTAAGATAACTGTATTCCCATTAGAAATACTTAAATTATTTCCAGAAATACTTAATGTTTGACTATCTGTGCCACTCCCACCACTTGTTGGAGTTTGCCAATATCCATTTCCGTTAATATCTGAAGTTAAAACTTTTCCAGCTGCTTGAGTACCATCTTCTAATCTAAAAGAGTAGGTTCCAGGTGAAGCTACCGAGGTTTCTGTTACTAATACATTATCTACGGAAGCTCCATAATCATAGTTTCCTTGGTATTCAAATCGTAATGAATAACTATTTCCGGCAATAACAGTCGCAGTTCCTGAATATGTAGTATTGGCATCTGTAGTTAGATTAAAAAAATTAGCACCAACTTGGGTAGATGTTGTATTGTTATATAAATAAGCTCTAAATGAATCTGGAGCAGCACCGAAATTATTATATCTATACGCAAAACCAATAGATATACTTGTAGCTGAAGGCGCGGTTGTAAAATTCATAATTGCTGTTGAATTTAATCCACAACTTAATGCGTCAGATGAAATGTATAATCTGTTTCCTGTACACGAAGTACAATTAACGTTTGCATTTCCTGCTCCCACCACCCAACCTTGAGTTGCATTACCAGTACAATCTGCATCAGTTGTGTGATTTTGAGTAATAGTATATGTTGTAAAATCTTGATTTATTAAGTTACTTGTCCCGCCAGTAGTTCCTGGAACTGTAGTTCCATAAACATGTAACATTGCAGATGGCGAAGTCGTATTTATACCTACTTGTCCAATAATGATGTTAGAAATCAACAACAATACAATAAAAAATAATTTTTCCATGATTTATAATTTGATCCAAAACTATTGAAGTTTAATATAACAAGTTTTTTAAAAGAGTCTAATATTACGGAAACAGGACTTTTTTCCTTATTTTTGTCCTTCAAAACCTTACAAATCAAATGGAATTAGTATTAATAACTATTTCTACATTTATATTTTTTATTTCTCTTTTTCAATATTTGAAAAAGAAAAGTAGCGCTATTGAGGTTGTTTTTTACTTTGTTTGGGTGCTTTTGTTTACGAGTTTAGTTATATCAACTGATTATAAAGAAGTATTTACAGAAAGTATAATTAACGGTTTTTCTTTATTGTTTTTTGTCTGGCTAATTTTACTAGCACCTTTATTATATAGCATTGTTCACAATAATTTAGAAGGAGGTAGTATAGACTTAAAACACTACTACATTTCATTCATTATATTTTTTACAAATATTTTTTCTTTAATTTATTTTTCTATTCAAAAAGATGAAAAGGTGTTTACGTATGAAGTAGTGGAAAATGTAATGACTTACACAAATTATATAGCTATACTATTTGTTTTTCCTATTTCTACCATTTATTTCAGCTATAAATCTTTTCAAATTATAGGTGCATTTCCTAAGAAACAACTTTTATTTAATGCTCCCGAAAAATTTTACTTAGCTCTTTTTGTATTGTTTTTTGATTTGTATATTTTAATTTGGTTTTTTCAAAATTACATCATAACAAATACAAGTATTAAAGTAGCATTAAAGCCGTATTATATTATTTACTTTATAATATCTCTTTTTGTTTTATGGAAAGCAAAAAGGATTATTAATGCAAAAAATAATTCTGAATCTGACTCTATTTATGGATTGTTTTCTGAAATAGATGAAAAATTAACTTTTAAAATGGAAAAGGAAAAAGTATTCACTAATTCTAATCTAAATTTAAAATCACTTGCAAAAGAAATTGAAACAAATGAGAAATATTTATCTCAATTAATAAATAAAAAGCACAATGTTAACTTTTCAAACTTCATAAACAATTATAGAATTGAACATTCAAAAAAATTGCTTTTGGATGAACAACATTCTAACTATACTATTGAAGCAATAGGAAATTTATCAGGATTTAATTCTAAATCAGGATTTAATGCAACATTTAAAAGGAATACCGGGATTACACCTACAGACTTTAAAAAAGGAGCTAATTAGCTCCTTTTTTATTATAAAATGATAATTCTAAACATCGTCAAAATCAATTTTTATCACATCAGATGTTGGTACTGCTTGACAAGCTAAAACCAAACCTTCCGCAATTTCAGAATCGGTTAAAATAGAATTCTTTTTCATCACTGCAGACCCTTCTGTGACTCTACAAATACAACTCGAACAAATTCCACCTTGACAAGAATACGGAGCGTCTAAACCTTGTTTTAAAGCAGCTTCTAATAAGGTTTGTTTCTGACTCATTTCAAAAGTTGACTCTTCATCATCCACTAAAACCGTAATTTTAGTATGTCCGTCTAAAGTATTTGCATCTTTGTTTTCAGCAGTAGAAGCAGTAAATAATTCAAACTTCACATCTTTTTCAGCAACATTGTTTTCTTTTAAAACCTCTGCTACTAAGTTGATCATTTCTTCTGGTCCACATAAATAATGTTTATCGAAAGACTTTTCACTATGCTTGTTTTTAAGCACAAAATTTACGGCTGATTTATCTATTCTACCAAACAATTCACCTTCTACATTTGTTTTACTGTATACATAATGCACAAAGAAACGCGCTACATTTTGTAAATGTAATTGGCGTAACTCTTCATGAAAGATAGTTTCTTCAGTATATTTATTACCATAAACTAAAACAAAAGTACTTTTTGGCTCTTCTTCTAAAACCGTTTTTATGATAGATAAAACAGGAGTAATTCCACTTCCCGCAACAAATGCAACATAGTTTTTTTGTTTTTCAAAATTAGGTTCAAAAGTAAATTTTCCTTCTGGTGTTCCTACTTCGATAATATTTCCAACGGCTAATTTTTCGTTAGCAAAAGTTGAAAAGAAACCATTTTTAACTGCTTTTACCGCAATTCGCAATTCGCCACTTTTTGGAGAAGAGCAAATAGAATAAGCCCTACGAACTTCTTGTCCGTCTAAAGTTAGTTTTAAAGTAACATATTGTCCTGCAATAAAGTTGTAGTTTGGTTGTAACTCTTCAGGAATATTAAAAAGAATAGAAACTGCACTTGTAGTTTCTCTTCTAACTTCCTTAACTGCGAGTTTATAGAATGTTGACATAGTTTAATTTTTTACAAAAATAGGAAAACTCTCTTATATTCAATTATGCAAATAACGCTTTTAATTCTGTTGCTTCACTAGCTTTCATTTTTCCAGCCAATACTAAACTTAGTTGCTTTCTTCGTAAAGCAGCATCAAAGCGTTCTTTTTCAAGGTCGGTTTCAGGAATAACTGCTGGAACAGGAACTGGTCTTCCGGTTTCATCAACAGCAACAAAAGTATAAATGCCTTCGTTTGCTTTGTTTTTAATTCCAGATTCACGGTCTTCAATCCAAACATCAATGTAAATTTCCATTGACGAATTAAAAGTTCTAGACACTTTCGATTCAACAGTTACAACGCTTCCTAAAGGAATTGCTCTGTTAAAAGCAACATGATTTACAGATGCCGTTACACAAATTCTTCTAGAATGACGACGAGCAGTAATACTTGCAGCTCTATCCATACGAGCTAACAATTCACCACCAAATAAATTATTTAATGGATTGGTTTCGCCAGGTAAAACTAAATCAGTTAAAGTAGTAAGAGAATCAGAAGAGAATTTTGCTTCCATTTGTTTTTTTTACAAAGATAATAAGCATAGAAAAAACAAGGCATAAAAAAATCCCAAATTTTGGGATTTTTTTGTTATTCTATTAAAAGCCAAGCTTCGGTGTTTTGTTCTGTTTGAATTTTTTGTTTGGCAAGTTGTGCCTCCACTAAAGAAGAAAAACTTTCGTAAGCAACAGGAATTAAGCCCGATTTATTTTTTTCTAAAAGTCGTGCAGTAAAACCTTTTTCTTTTAAGTTGTTTAAAGCCGTTTGAGCATTTTCTTCATTTCTAAAAGCTCCAGCAATAATATGATAAGGCTTTAGCTCTTCTTTTACAGGTAATTCAACAGCTTTAAGCGGATTGCTTATAAAAAAAGTTGCCTCTTGAATCTTGTGGTTTACTTTTTCTTGCACTTGCTTTTCTACAAATAAAGTTTGATTAGCAACTTGTTGGTTGTTATATAATACATAACCAAATGTTCCTGCACTCAAGAATAATAAAACAGAAGCAGCGTATTTTATGTAACTATAATTCTTTTTTCTTTCTGGAGTAAAGATAATTGGTGCTTTTTCTTCAAGTTGTTCTACTTGAGTTTTAAGATCTTCTCTTGTAACTTGAGGAGAAATAAAACCTGAGAGTCCAAAAGATGAAGTTAAATAATTTATTTCTTCATAAGGCTCGAAAACCCAATTGAAATCAGCGTTTGTAGAAATTTCACCTATATTTTTTAATACTACTTTATCTCTTTGTTCTAAAGAAGTAATCCATTTTGATACTTCAAAAGCAATAACTTCAGTAGCTTTCTCAAAACTAATGTTTTCTTGTAAAGCTATATGATTAGCTAATAAACCATCGTTATTTTTAACGTTTGGATTAAAGGTTGTAATTTTTCTTGGCGGATTAAATGTACTAGCACTTCCAGCAACTTTAGCAGACTGTATTTCGCTAATAAAAGCGCCAAAACCTGGTAAAGTAACACATTGAAATCTATACAATAATGCTGCTATGTGTTTTTCTATTATCATAGAGCAAAGTTAATTAAACAAGGGTAATCACAAAATTTTATTAACAAAAATTATTAACAATTATTTTGATTGTATTTCTTGATTCTGATAATTGTCATATTTTTGAATTGAAAATGTAATTATCTTTGAATATTAATACTTAGTAAATGAAAAAAAACAATTTGTTTATCGTTGTTGTCGCTGTTTTCAGCATGATGAGTTGTGGAAAAAAAACAGAAAAAGAAGATTTTGGAACTTCAGCTACTGTTGTGTTAGTTTCGGCTGAATTGGGAAAAACATTATTTGAAGGAAAAGGAACTTGTGTTGCTTGTCACAATCCAGACACAAAAATAATTGGCCCAAGTATTATTGAAATTGCCTCTATTTATAAAGAGAAAAAAGGTGACTTAGTTGCTTTTTTAAAAGGGAAAGGTGAACCAATTGTTGATGCGTCTCAGTATGAAATTATGAAAGCAAATTTTACAATTACAAAAAACATGACTGATGAAGAATTAGAATCTATAAAATTATATATCAACAGTTTTAATTAGTCTATAGTTAATTTGAACCCAACACGTGGAATATTTTCAATGCGAACATTTTTTTCGTCCTTGAATATTTTTCTCAATCTAGAAATAAAAACATCCAAACTTCTACCAGAAAAGTAATCGTCATTTCCCCAAAGAGCATTTAAAATCTTCTCTCTTTTTAAAACGCTATTTACATTGTCTAAAAACAATTTTAGTAGCGTTGTTTCTCTTTCGGTTAATGTTATTTTTTTGGAATTTGTTTTTAGCACAAAATTTCCCGGCTCAAATATATATGAACCTATATTGTAATTTTGATTAGTTCCAATGTTGTTTTTTTGACTTCTATTTAAGAATACTTCTATTTTTAAAATAAGCTCTTCAATAGAATAAGGCTTTATCAAGTAATCATCTGCACCAAGTTTTAAACCGTTAATTCGGTCTTCTTTTAATGTTTTTGCTGATAAAAAGATAATTGGGACTTCTTCGTTTCTTTTTCTAATTGCGGTTACAATTTCAAAACCATCCATATCTGGCAACATAATGTCTAAAACGCATAAGTCAAACTCTGAATTACAAAATAAGTCAAATGCCTCTTTTCCATTGTTTGAATGAGTAACATCAAAATGTTGTTCTAAATTATCGGCCGTTAAAAAAGCTAGTGTTTCATCGTCTTCAACATATAAAATCTTTTTCTTATTCATAGATGTCTTTTTTTGGAATTTCTATGGCAACCAACAAGCCAGTGTTATCTGTTTTGTTAGATAACTTTATTTTCCAGTTATGGAATTCACATATTTTTTTAACATAAGCAAGTCCAATTCCGAAGCCTTCAATGTCCTTGTTATTTTGCCTAGCTACTCTATAAAATTTATCAAAAACAAAAGGCAAGTCTTTTTCTGGAATTCCAGAACCATTATCACTAATAGTTAAGTTATAATTTTTTTCTGTTTCTACTAGATTAATTTCAATGACGGGTTCGTTAATTGAGTATTTTACAGCATTTTCTAAAAGGTTAAATAATAAATTATAAAAATGAAATTCATCAGCATTTATGAAATATTTATTTTGAAATAAAAGATTAAAAACCACTTCTTTTTGATGCTTAAGTTCAACATTCTCTTTGATTAAATCTAAATTTTTAATAATATCGACTTTACTTTTTTGGAGCTCAATAGAGTTATTACTTGATTTTGCAACAGTTAAAATGTTCTCAATATGTTCGTTAAGTTTAGCACTTTGGTTAATGATAATCTCAACATATTTCGACAATTTAGGGTTTTCAATTATTTCTTGTTGACTTTTTGCATAGTTTGAAGCAATTAATATTGATGACAATGGTGTTTTAAATTCATGCGTCATATTATTAATAAAATCGTTTTGCAATTCGGTATATTGTTTTTGCTTTAATAGTAAAAGAACAGAATACACATATATAATTAGCACAATGAAAAGCACAAAACTATACGCCCAATATTTATACAAACTACTAAATAGGTTTTCACTTAAACCAGGAAATCTTAAGGCAAAATAATAAATTAAATCCTCGTTTTTTGTAAAACAATCTTCACACTTATTACTCGATTTGCCATTTGTAGAGATATAATTACCATATACCATTTTGTTAGTTCCACAGTCATATATTGCATATTCAAAATCAAGATCTAGTTTTACTTTGGTGAATTCAGTTTTTAAATAATGTTCTAATATTACATTTTCAAAAACATTTTGTACATTAACAATATAATAATTAGAAGATGTTTTTTTAATGAAGTCTACGTGTGGTATATCGTTATTATTGTCAGCATAAATACGTGAAACTACCTTTAATAAAGAAGAATGGATCTTATCTTCAGTTTCCCTTTTTTCAAACAAATAAGCTTGATTCAATAAAAACAACTGCATTATCATTGTGCCTATAATTGCAAGGAACCCTATAATAATGACTACATTTAACCTGTTTAGTTTCATTTGGAATTAGTGTTAACATGTCATTAACAACTATTAATGAATGCTTAACAACAAATCTACTATTTAGTTATTAGATTTGTATATCAAAATTATAAAAAATAAAAAATTATAGTATGAAAACATTAAAATTAACAATTGCAACTTTATTCATATCAGCAATTTCTGTTGCTCAACTAGCACCAAATCAAGAAGCTAAAACTTCTATTGCTACACAGGCTGTTAAAACGGAAGTAGCTTCAGGAATGAAATGGCAAAATGAAACGCATGATTTTGGAGATCTTGAAAAAGGTAAGCCTGTAACTTATGAATTTACTTTTACTAATACTACAAAAGAAACAATTTTACTTACTAATGTAAAACCATCTTGTGGTTGTACGGCTGCAAATTATACAAAAACTCCAATTAAACCAGGAGAAAAAGGTGTTGTTGAAGCAACGTATAATGCTGCTGCACCAGGAGATTTTCATAAAACAATTACTGTAACAACTAATGAAGAAGGAGCTGCTCCAAAAACATTAATAATAAAAGGTTCAGTAAAATAAAATATATTAATTCAACTATTACATCTTAAGGTTAGAAAACCACTCATTTATGAGTGGTTTTTTTTATATTTATAAAATGGAAACAGTTTTTATAAATACGCCACTAGGTACAGCCAAAATAAAAGGAGATGAAAATGGCATATGCCTTATTTCAATACTTCAAGAAGGTGAAATTTCTAAAACAATTCCTTTAGAGTTAAAGTCTGCAGTTAAAGAAATAAACGAATATTTTAAAGGTAAACGAACACATTTTACATTTTTAATGAATCCAAATGGAACTGATTTTCAAAAGAAAGTTTGGAAATCACTTTTAGAAATACCTTATGGAAAAACAGTTTCATATCTCGACTTATCTAAACAAGTAGGCGATGTAAAAGCGATAAGAGCAGTTGCATCTGCAAATGGCAAAAACCCTCTTTGGATAGTTGTTCCTTGCCATAGAGTAATTGGTTCAGATGGCTCACTTACAGGTTATGCTGGCGGACTTTGGCGTAAAAAATGGCTCATTGATCATGAAAATCCAGTTAAGCAACAAAGTCTTTTTTAAATTAACACTTTTGAAAACTTCTTTTTATTATTTTTATTCCACATTATAAATATAATTCATGAAATTCCTTAAAAAATTCTTCAAGTGGTTTGCTATACTTTTGGTTTCCATTATTGTTTTAATGTACATTTTTGATATTGATTACTTACTTCGTGCTGTAAAAACAATTTATTTCAAAGGATATACAACTGCTTTTTTAGAAGATTACAAAGACTTCCCAAATAGAGAAATAAAAAAAGGAACAGCTCAACCTTGGACAATTGCAAAAGATTATAACAGAATAGATGTGACACCAGTTTTAGAAAAAACGCATGCTGCATTACAAACAGCTGCTTTTTTGATTATTCAAAACGATAGTATTTTTCACGAGAGTTATTTTGATGGTTATTCTAAAGATTCAAAGTCTAACTCTTTTTCAATGGCAAAAAGTGTTATTACAATGGCGCTTGGTAAAGCCATTATGGAGGGGAAAATTAAAAGTTTAGATCAAAAAGTAATTGATTTTATTCCTGAATTAAAAGGCGAATTTGCAAAAGAAGTTACTGTTGGCGATTTATCATCCATGGCTTCAGGTTTGAATTGGGATGAAAAATATTACAGTCCGTTATCTATAGTTACGCGTGCTTATTTTGATGATGATTTAAAAAAAGTTATGCTAGGTTTAGAAATCAATGAAAAACCTGGAGAATCGTTCAAATATTTAAGTGGTGCCACACAATTGCTTGCCATGTGTATTGAAAAAGCAACGGGCGAATATGTTTCAGATTATGTGTCTAAAAACTTTTGGCAACCAATGGGCGCAGAAAACGAAGCACTTTGGCAATTAGACCACGAAGAAGATGGAATTGAAAAAGCCTATTGTTGTATTGCAAGTAATGCTCGTGATTTTGCTCGTTTTGGAAAACTATATTTAAATAATGGAAGCTGGAACGGACAACAAATTCTTGATTCAACCTTTATTAAAAAATGCATTACACAACGTTTTCCTGAAAGCCCACAATATGGTTACGGTTGGTGGTTGCATAACATAAACGGGAAACAATTATTTTATATGCGTGGACATTTAGGGCAGTTTGTTATTGTAATTCCTCAAGATAATTTAATAATTGTACGATTAGGGCATTTAAAGGGATTACAAACGAAAACAGACCCACATAGTAATGATTTATATGTTTATGTTGAAGAAGCGTATAAAATGTTAGAAAAAAGAAATAAATAACAACTCACTATTAATAAACCATGATCGAAAAAATTAATCTTAACAATATTCTATTTTTAGATATTGAAACGGTTCCTCAATATGATTCTTATTTAGGAATGGATGAAGAAACCAAAAAACTTTGGGAAAATAAAACACAATACCAACGCCGCGACGAAGTAACTGTCGAAGATTTTTATGAACGTGCAGGTATTTGGGCAGAGTTTGGAAAAATTATTACCATTTCGGTTGGTTATTTTACCAACAAAGCGGATGTTAGAAACTTTAGAGTTACTAGTTTTTGGGGAGAAGAAAAGAAAATTCTGCAAGATTTTTCTAATTTATTGAACGAACATTATAATGGTGCACAACATGTTTTATGCGGTCATAATGCAAAAGAATTTGACATTCCTTTTATTGCACGTAGAATGATAATCAATTCAGTAGCATTACCAGATAAGTTGAATTTATTTGGCAAAAAACCTTGGGAAGTACCACATTTAGATACTTTAGAATTGTGGAAATTTGGCGATTATAAACATTTTACTTCACTAAAATTACTGACTAAAATTTTAGGCGTACCTTCTCCAAAAGACGATATCGATGGGAGTGAAGTAGCACGTGTTTTCTATATTGAAAACGATATTGATAGAATTATTACCTATTGCGAAAAAGACGTTATTGCGGTTGCACAAGTATTTCTTAGATTTAGAAGAGAAGAGCTTTTAATTGAGGATGAAATAATTCACGTATAAAAAAACTGCCAACATATTTATGTTGGCAGTTTTTATTTTAAGAATAAAAGTTATTTATTTTTTTACCACAATTTTATGAGTGCTTTCTAAGTCACCATTTTTAACTGATAATAAATAAATTCCATCATTTAATTTCTCAATATTTAATGTTTCAGAAGTAGTACTAGATTTTTTATCTAATACTTTTCTTCCTTGAACATCATATAATGTATAAGTTGTTTCACCAGAAACCGCTCCATTTAAGTTAATGTTTACAATTCCTTTTGAAGGATTAGGGTATATAACTAAATTAGATAAAGCATTTGATGGAGAACTCAAAGATTGTTGAATATTACAAAATGATAAGGTAACTGCATTAATTGCACCACCATCACCATTATACGCATCGACAACTCTTAATATCCAAGTACCATCTGCAGATAAACTGTTGAAATTACTTAAATTTTCGAAAGGCTTAACTATTCCAGTTATAGAAGGTACACCTGCTCCACAAGTAAAAGCAACCCCAGCATCATCAAGAGTACAAGCAATATCATCATTATCACCACATGGTTCACTAAATAAGATAACAATAGGACTTCCTATAGCTGCAGGCCCTTCTAGATAGTATTTCATATCTTGAATGTAAGTATGAGAAATGTTAAGTGTAACATTAAGATCACCTATTAACAAGCCTCCAGTCACATTAATGGGCACTGTTGCAATACTGTTTGCAGTTGTACCTATAGTTGCATTTGAAAAATCTGTAGCAGTAAATGCACTTCCACATGTTAATTTCCCAGTTTCAAAGTTTTGAACTGTTGCGTTTCCAGGAATTCCATTTCCACATCTATTTGATGGGACTACTCTCCAATAATATTTAGTTTCTTCACTTAAACCAGAAATAGAATAACTAGTTTGAATAGTATTTATGTTCGTATAAAAAGTTGCAAATACAGGAGAAGTTGAAACCTGTAAATTATAAGATTCTACATTAATATCTGAATTCCATTTTAATGAAACGGTTGTTGGAACAGTGTTTTGTCCATTAACAGGAGTGTTTAAAGTAGTGTTTTGGAATGTACTAGAGTATACTTTTAACCCTTTTAATCTTGTTTCAGTTTCTGTGCCATTATCTCCTTTAATACCAACACTATAATCTCCTGGTTGAACCGAAGATAAGTTCAAAACAGTCATTGTAACAGTTCCATTTACACCTAAGCTTGTAGGGCTAAAAGAAGCTGTAGCTCCTGAAGGAAGACCAACAGCAGTAAAGTTTGTAGTCATTGAACCAATTTGCTTGTAATCAAACGTATAAACTGCATTTTGATTTGTACAAACTATTAAATCATCAGATTTTGAAGTAAGAGCAAAATTAGAAGTTATCCCTGTAATTACTAGTGAAAATCTTTGAGAACCATTAATCAATGTGCCTTTATGAGTAATTGCGACATCGTAAATTCCAGCTACAGGTACATCAATTTTAATTACTTCTACATTATCTACATTATTATCTCCAGTTCTTATAGCTAAACTGTTTGGGTTAGATTGAAGCTTCCAAGGATAATAGGTAGTGGTGCCATCTTTAGTAACTCTAATATCTAAATCGTTTACTAACGCTGGAGTCGGATCATTTGCCGGTAAGTTTCCGTTATTTATAACTCCAGGTAAATCAGTCCAAGTAATTGAAGCAATTAAAGGGTTCGTAGATCCACCAATAGCATTAACGCTCATGTTGTAAGTTTGACCTTGTACTAGTTTTTCTTCAGAAACCCAAGAAGTTAAACCATTGTTAGTTAAAGTTTCTGCTGCCTTTTTCGCATTTAATAATCCCCAACCAAATTTAGCATCTGGACCAACATTTCCAGCATCATCTGCAGTATGGCAAGCCAAACCTTTTAAGGTAGCAGCTTTCATAAAACTATTGGTTAAATTTTTATTGTGCTGTTGTAAAAGCAATAATGTTCCCGCTACATTAGGACTAGACATTGATGTACCCGTCATAGTTGTAGTAGCGGTATTACTTGTACTAGTTGTAGAAGTTAAAGAAGTTCCGTTACCTGTAATGTCCGGTTTTATTCTTAAATCATCTGTAGGCCCTTGGCTGCTTGAGGTATTTATTGTAACGCTAATCAATGTGCCGTCTGCTGCTACGTTTGCATCATTTGCATTTGCAACTATTAATGAGTTTTTAGAAGTTTTATTTCCTGTAAGTTTATCAAACCCTGTTGCTATAGGATTTGTATTGTTATTATTTCCTCCATCATTTCCAGCAGACATTACGGGTAAATAATATGGAGATAAATAAGCAATTTCATCCCAGTTTGCTGCATCATTAGTATAGGCTCCAATGTACCATGCCGGTAAAGATGTTCCATTACTAGTAATTGGCACTCCATATGAATGGTTAGAAATCAACATTCCGCCTAGTACTTCTGAAAGTGCCTCTGATTCGTCATCTGTCCATTCAAAGGCTCTTGCTGTAGCTTGATACGCCATCCCTTTAGCACTAGCAGATGCGTCAGATGCCATTATAGTTCCTGTTACGTGAGTTGCGTGTGCAGCATATGTAGTTCCTGAAGGATCATCAACAGTTGTAACTCTATTAGAAAATAAATTATGTGTTCTTCTAACTGTTCCTCCATCCCAAACTCTTGCCACCATCCCTTGTCCATTTAGATTTAATCCTAAATTTCCTCCTGTGTTTAAGTGGTTTGCTCTTGTCGATTTTGCTGCATTAGCATTAGTAGTTGAATAATACACCGGAAAACCATCTGGCGTTAATTTCATAAGCTCTTGATAAGAACCGTCAGCACCTTTAATAGTTAGTGGCCAACCATTTTTTGTTGCAGCCTCAATTGCTTTCTTTTTTTCAATTTTTTCCAATACTTTAAATTTTTCAATTTTTTCTTGGATTTTTTCTACATCATATTGCTTCACAATTTTTTCTACATCAGATTTATCTTGTCCGTATGAAAAAATTGAAAAAATAAAAAACAGGGTAAGTGTAATTTTTTTAAATTTCATTAGTTCAGTTTGTTAAGGTTTGGCAGAAACAAAAATATTCTTTTTTTTGAAATAAAAAACATATTTTTTATTTATAAGTATTCTTAAAAAAGTGAAAGATTATTTTTTTATTAAATGGCTTAAATAGTACATTTACAAAAATTAGAATTATGGTATTAAGCAGATTTTGGTTAGCAATTTTTATTTCGTCAATTGCCTTTGTGGTAATCAGTTTGTTTTCTGGCACAACATATACCATCGATTATGTATTGAATGGCGAAAGAGGTAACCCTATATTAATTTCTGAAAAATATATAGATCAAGTTCCTGCTTTTATAAAAGATAGTATCCAACTGAAAGACGACAAAACAATGATTGTTAATCGTAATGTATCAGATCCTGATACGACGTATGTTTACAAAAATCAAACGGTGCAAATTTACAGCGGTGTTCAAAAATCTGATGGATTGTTGGCAACCTGTAAAAGCAGTTTAGTTGATATAATAATTCCGCTTATTGCTTATTTAGCTTTCTTTTGTGGATTGATGGAATTGTTAATCATATCTGGAGTTTCCGGAAAATTAGCCAAAGTTTTGAGTCCAGTTTTTGTAAAAGTATTTCCAAGTATTCCTAAAAATCATCCTTCTATTTCCTATATGACGTTAAATTTTGCGGCAAACTTTTTAGGATTAGATTCGGCTGCAACACCTTTTGGTTTAAAAGCTATGGAAAGTTTGCAAGAGCTCAATGAAGATAAAGATAGAGCCAGTGATTCGCAAATTATGTTTATGTGTTTGCATGCTTCGGGTTTAACTTTAATTGCAACTTCAATTATTGGATATAGAGCAGCAGCTGGTTCTAGTAACCCTGCAGATGTGATGTTGCCTTGTATCATCACTTCGTTTATTGGTACAATTGCGGCTTTTTTAATTGTTGGAATTAAACAAAAAATTAATTTCAAAAGTGCTTCATTAGCAATTGGATTAATTACATTAATTGGGGCAATTATTGGCTTGTTGATGTATGTAAATCATTTGGATATTATTGGAAAAAATTATTTTACATCTAATCTTTCGGGATTAATATTATTAGCAATAATTGGTTTTACCTTGCTTTATGCATTCAAAAAAGAAAAGTTATTTGCCGAAGCGAGTACAACCGTTTTTGATGCTTTTGTAAAAGGAGCAAATAACGGTGTAAAAACTGGTGTTACTATTTTTCCATATGTTTTAGGAATGTTAGCTGCCATTTCATTATTTAGAAATAGTGGATTGTTTGATATTATAAGTAATAGTCTAGCGTATGTTTTTTCAACTATTGGTGTGAATAAACAAATTATCGATTCCTTACCGGTTGCTTTATTGCGACCTTTTAGTTCTGCAGGTTCAAGAGGGTTTTTGATTGATTCGATGAATACTTTTGGAGCCGATTCTTTAACTGGAAGATTGAGTAGTATTTTTCAATGTAGTGCCGAAAGCACTTTTTATGTAATTGCGGTTTATTTTGGTTCTGTGAATATAAAAAATACACGATATGCTTTAACTACGATGCTTTTAGTAGACTTAATTTGTGTAATTACTGCAATTTTTGTGGCGAGTTGGTTTTTTTAAATTTCAAATGATTTTATAAATGAAAAATAATATTTTAATACTTTCAATATTACTTGCATTTTCTTGTAATAAAATTGTTACTAAAGAGAATGATGAAATTGATTTAAAAGAAGCAAAAATTGTAACAAATGATTTTTATAATGAAATAATTTCAAAAGATACTTTATCCGTGATTAAAAACCTCGATAAAACTATTGATGAAAAAGAGTTTATTGATTTAATAGTAAGCAATTATAAAGATTTTGGTAAGATTACTGAGTTTAATATTAGCAGTGTTAATACTAAAAGTATTGAAAAGAATAATTCTACATTAATTGAATACAAAATATCAATTAATGTTAAATACGAAAATAAAAATTGTATTGAATATTTAATGTTTACAAATGAGAATAATGAAAAGCCACTTTTAAACAAATATTTGATAAACCCTGTAAATTAATGAGTTTTTATGAAGAATTAATTGCAACATTTTTTCAAGAAGTTTTATATAAGGCTATAAAATTCATTGGCACAGTTATAAAATGGATTTTTTATTTAGGCAAGAGACCAATTAGCCAAATTAGAAAAGAAAATTGGAATACAAGAGTTGGTTTCGCAGTCTTTATTTTGCTAATTCTTTTTATAGTGTATTTGATAAACTAGAATTTCACAAATACTTCAATTATCCTTAACTTTACGTTTTTAAAAACAACACACATGGATTTTATATACCAAGACCCGTATCCCATTTTAAAAGACGATACACAATACAAAAAAATTTCATCTGAATTTGTAAAAGTTAAAAAGCTAGGCGACAGAGAAATTTTGACTATTGACCCAAAAGGATTAGAGTTATTATCAGAAGTTGCAATGAGCGATGTTTCGTTTATGTTACGTACTAAGCATTTAAAAAGTTTAGCCAATATTTTAGATGACCCTGAAGCGACGGATAACGATCGTTTTGTGGCGTATAATTTGTTGCAAAATGCTTCCGTAGCTATTGAAGGAGAATTGCCTTCTTGTCAAGATACCGGAACGGCTATTGTAATGGCTAAAAAAGGAGAAAACGTATTTACAGGTGTTAATGATGCAGAATGGCTTTCTAGAGGGATTTTCAATACCTACGAAAAGAAAAACCTTCGTTATTCTCAAATTGTGCCAATCAGCATGTTTGAAGAAAAGAATTCGGGTTCAAACTTACCTGCACAAATAGATATTTATGCTAAAAAAGGAAGTTCTTATGAGTTTTTATTTTTAGCAAAAGGAGGAGGTTCTGCTAATAAAACATTCTTATATCAAAAAACAAAATCATTATTGAATGAGAAAGGAATGGAAGAGTTTGTTCGTGAAAAAATCAAAGATTTAGGAACATCAGCTTGTCCGCCTTATCATTTAGCTTTGGTAATTGGAGGAACTTCTGCTGAAGCTAATTTAGCAACAGTTAAAAAAGCATCTGCTGGTTATTTTGACGAATTACCAACTTCAGGAAATATGGCTGGTCAGGCTTTTCGTGATTTAGAATGGGAAAAAAGAGTACAAGAAATTTGCCAAGAAAGTGCAATTGGAGCACAATTTGGTGGAAAATATTTTACACATGATGTTCGTGTAATTCGTTTGCCACGACATGCTGCTTCTTGTCCGGTTGGTCTAGGAGTTTCTTGTTCTGCCGATAGAAACATTAAAGGTAAAATTACCAAAGATGGAATTTTTGTAGAGCAATTAGAAACAAATCCTGCTCAATTTTTACCAGAAGTTGCGCCACATTTAGCTCCAGCTGTAGAAATTGATTTGAACAGACCAATGGCTGAAATTTTAGCGGAATTGACTAAGTATCCAATTAAAACACGTTTAAAATTAAGCGGAACTGTAATTGTAGCTCGTGATATTGCACATGCAAAAATTAAAGAACTGTTAGATGCCGGTAAACCAATGCCAGAATATTTTAAAAACCACCCAGTATATTATGCTGGACCTGCTAAAACACCAGAAGGAATGGCTTCAGGAAGTTTCGGACCAACAACTGCTGGGAGAATGGACCCTTATGTAGATGAGTTCCAAGCTGCAGGTGGAAGTATGATTATGTTGGCAAAAGGAAACCGTTCGCAACAAGTTACAGATGCTTGTGCACAACACGGCGGTTTTTATTTAGGTTCCATTGGAGGACCGGCTGCGATTTTAGCAAAAGATAATATTCTTAAAGTTGAGGTTGTAGATTTTGAAGAATTAGGAATGGAAGCTGTTCGTAAGATTACAGTTAAAGATTTCCCAGCTTTTATCATTACCGATGATAAAGGAAATGATTTCTTTGCGAATTTGAAGTAATTTTTAATAAAAATAGAGAAAAGAAAATTATGAAAAACTGTTAGCGAAAGCTAGTAGTTTTTTTGTTTTAATAAAACACCTTCTTATCAAACGTTCAAAAAATAAGTTATTGAAAAAAATTTTTTTTAAAAAAAATATTTAACTTATCTGCTTTTATTTAAATTTTAAGAAATATTTATTGTTGCAATTGCCCATTGAGATTGGTTTGTGTCAATATATTTAACTAATACAAAAAACTTTGTTCCATTTGAATTAAAAAACCCAAAATAACCATAAGATGATCTAAAAGAAACTTCACCGTTTGAATTAATGGTCCTGTGTTTTGGAATTTCAATTTCGCTTAAATTTAAAAGTTGAGTGTTGAAAATTCTAATTTTATTACTACGTACAAAAGCATAATAATCTGGGTTATATGTAAAAAGAGCACAGATTCTATTTGAAACAGAATTAATATCCATAATATCTATAACCTTATTATCATCTCCTACTAATTCCTCAAAACTAGATAAATAAACTAAGTCATTATTTTGAATTACGGAACTACTAAAAACATTTTTACTATTTGCAAATATTTTATTTCCATTTTCAGAAAACCAAAAATTTTTACCAAAATCATAATTTCCATGATAATATGAGTCATAAAGATATTGTGCTGTACCATTTGTTATATCATATTTATAAATATCAGATGGTATTACTTCATTAGTTGTATAAATATAATTTCCTGAAGGGTGAAGTTTAGCTTTTACATGGTTAGGGTAATTAGGTGCTGAATTAGTTTGACTAAGTGTTTCTTGTCCATTTGATAAATTCACACTTCTCAATTTTTGATTTGAAACATTAGAGGTGATGTATACCCAATTATTAGGCGCAAGAACAATATCAAAAATATCCGTTGATACAGGGTAATTGTTTTCAAGGGTCATTGAATTTAAATTTACATAGCTGAAACTACCATTATGTCCAACAACGGCATGGTTCCCTCCTTGACCAATAGAAACACATTTAGGTATATTATTTAATGATAATGATTCTTCTGTGTTATTAGTTATATTAAATCTTCTAATTTGATTTGGGTTTTCCGAAACAATAATCAATACATCATTTACTCTATCATACTCTGCATCTAAAACATTACCTTCAATAAACCATTTATCTTCTGTGTAATTATTTATTTGAATAATTTGAGAATATGATTGCCCCATATTATTATTTACTTTTGTTGTCAAATTATAGATTTGTGTGATCATATTTGACCTATCTAAAGTTAAAGTAACTTCGATTGAAGCCCCAGGCTGTAAAGTTCCTGAATTTGGACTTGCAGATATAAAAGTACTTGGGTTTGTTTCAGCCCAATTCCAATCAAATGAAGTATTGCCTAAGTTTTTTATTAAAAACGAATTTGTGTTCTCAAGGTAATCAAATGTTATATTGTTTTTAGAAACTGACATAACTGTAGTTACCTGATCAGCAGGATTGTTGTTTTCCGGATTGTTTATATCCTCATCTTTACTACAGCTTAAAAGAAGAATAGTAAAAATAAGTAAACAAAAATGAATTATTTGGCTATTTTTATTCTTTTCCATCATGATTAACCCTTATTTAATGTAAATTTTTTTATAAAATTCAAATATAAATAAAATTCTACATTTTTTACTAGAAGTTGTAACGCAATTAGCACCAGCTGTAGAAATTGTTTTGAACAGACTAATGGCTGAGGCTTTAGCGGAATTGACAAAATATCCAATTTAAAAACGTTTAAAATTAAGTGGAACAGTTATCATGATTCGTTATATTGCTTGTGCAAAACACGGTGGTTTCTATTTAGGTTCAATAGGAGGGCCGGCTGCCATTTTAGCAAAAGACAATATCTTAAAAGTAGAGGTTGTAGATTTTGAAGAATTAGGAATGGCAGCGATTCGTAAAATTACAGTTAAAGACTTTCCAGCGTTTATTATTACCGATGATAAAGGGAATGATTTTTTTGCGAATTTGTAATGAATAAACACATATAATTAAAAAAGGCTGCCTAGATAACTAGAGCAGCCTTTTCATTTACTTAACTAAAGTAAACTTATTCTTTAATGAATTTTTTAGCTATTTTTTCTTTATAAGTATTCGTTTCAATTATGAAAAATCCAGTACTTAAAGAACTAACATTAATTTGGCCATTTCTTATTTTTCCTTGTAAAACAAGTTGTCCCATAATGTTATAGATTTTATAATCTTCTAAATCTTTACCAATTTGAACATTTAAAATAGCTCCTTTAACAGGATTTGGATAAATTGAGAATGCAATTTCATTTTGTGTTTCCGTTGTGGTTGATACATTTGAAATTAATGAAGTTGTTCCAACACAGAAACTTGTTGATTCACTTGCTCCAAAAGTTCCGCCACTTGCAAAAGTTGTTCCGTTTGAAGTTACAGTATAACTACCATTTCCATAAGAACAACACATTCCGTCTCCATAAGAATCTTTAATTTTAAAAGTATAACAACCAGCATCTAAACATTTTGTCACTGTTAACGAAGATCCGTCAGCTTGACTTCCGTATGTTCCTCCTGAGAAAACAACTTGATTACTCGCATTTAAAATTTCCCAACTTGTTTCTTCTGGGTAGTTGTCAAATGTCATGTTAATATTTACGTTAGTACAAACTGGAGTAGAAGTAGTAGTTAACGAAACGTCATCTACAGCAATATCTCCTTGCCAAGTTGTAGCTGTTGTCCCTACGAAACGCAATTGAACTGTGTTTCCGCTGTAACTTGTTAAACTTACATTTGCTGTTAACCAACTGTTTCCTTGGTTACCCGATTTGCTCCAAATTTCAGTCCAAGTAGTTCCATTATTTGTACTAGCTTCTAATTTTAATGCTCCCATAGTTGATGCGCCATACATGTGGTATTTGAAATTAAATACTGCAGATGGAGCATTTGTTAAATTGAAACAAGGTGATTTTAAAATAGTTTTTTTGTTAGAATAGTTAGGGCTTGAAGCTTCCACATATACATAATATGTTCCTTGTGCTGCTGAAGATGGACCTGTGTTACTTGACGGAGTTCCGTTTGCATCTACAATCCAGTCAAAATCATCTGCTGAATCTTGTGTCCATGCTCCTAAAGTGTTTTCAAATCCTTCAGAGTATGGGAATGTTGAAATAGCTCCAGTACATCCAGAAGAAGAGCCAGTTGTAGTTACGCTTACACTATTACTTGAAGCGGAAACATTTCCAGCAACATCTTTTGCTTTAACCGTAAAAGCATAAGTAGTACTTGCAGTTAAACCAGTTATGTTTGCTGAAGTTGTTGTAACTGTTCCAAGATTTGTAGTTCCTCTGTATACATCATAACCAACAACACCAACATTGTCAGTTGATGCTGTCCAGTTTAAAGTAGTAGTAGTACTTGTAGTTCCACTAGCAACTAAGCTTGTTGGCGCTGTTGGCGCTTGTGTATCTGTAGCGCCTTGGTAAGCACTACCAATTCCTACAGCATAAAATGCATTTGTAGTAGCAATTGTTTCGGCAGAAGTTGCACCGTATAAATCAGTAGCAGCTTGAATTCCATAGGTTCTTGCATTGGCAAAAGTAGAGTTAGCAGATAAATAAACACTTTCTAAACGATAAGCAATATTAGCAGCTTTGTCCATCCCTATTCCCGTTACACTATAAGAACTTCCTATGTCATTTGTTCCTGATTTCCCTTGAACTAAA
This sequence comes from Flavobacterium sp., assembly GCF_034111225.1. Lineage (GTDB taxonomy): Bacteria > Bacteroidota > Bacteroidia > Flavobacteriales > Flavobacteriaceae > Flavobacterium. Next base: position 62,111 of record NZ_JAWUXR010000014.1, read on the forward strand.
ATATAAAACCAGTGGTTTAACACTCCTGAATTTGTATGTACCCCGCAGTAATCATTACTTTGTGTAGGAGTTCCACAATTTGGGTTTTGCCAATAAGTACCTCCGTAAGTATCAGGTTGTCCTTCACTTTTCGGATTGCTCATTGAACGTAAAGCCAAATGTCCAGAACGTCTTTCAATATCTTCGCCAATTAACCAAGTGCTTTTTGTAGGCGCTGCATAATATTCAACAGCAGCTCCCCAAATATCTGAAAAACCTTCATTCATAGCGCCAGATTCTCTTTGGTATGCTAAATTAGCTGTGTAAGTACAAACTGCATGCCCTATTTCATGTGCAGCAACGTCTAATGATGTAAGAATATCAAAATAAGTGCCACTTCCATCACCATAAGTCATTCGAGAACCATCCCAAAATGCATTGTCATAATTCGAACTATAATGAACATAACTATTAATTGCCGCTCCAGAATTATTATAACTATTGCGATTGTGTTTTGTCATTAAATAATCGTAAGTCATTTCTGCTCCCCAATGTGCATCTAAAGCACCATTGTCTTTATTAGCCGAATGTTCTGATGTTGTCCAGTTGTTGTCATTATCTGTAAAGTTCACAGCTGAATTATAATTAGTCCCCGTATTTAAGTCATAAGTATTCACCCCACTACCACGCGTAGCGTCTTTTAAAACATAACTAGAGCCAGAAAGAGTTGTTTGAATAGTTCTTGAACCACTATAACGAGTTGCCGCTGTTCCAGACACTAAGGCATCAAAGCCGGTTACTATTTTACTGGTTTCTTCTTGAGTTAATAAATTGTCACATTTAGTACCTTTATTAAATAGTGAAGAAGAATAACCAAAATGAGTTGCGTGCTTTATAGTAGCATTATAAAACAAAACATCTCCAGTTTGAGCATCTACATAAACATCGCCTCTGCTTAAAGGTTGTGTTGCATAAATATCAAATTTATAAGCTAGTTTTAAATTTGAGGCATCTGATAACTTTTGTGAATTATCATTAAAAATCGGTAATAAAACTAGTTCTCCTTGAGGTTTTTTGTAATTATCTAATTTTGCAGCTTCTGAAGCATTGTCCCAAAGATATTGTGTTGCATTAAGATGTTGTGTTGCTTTTTGTAATGCATCTTGAGCAGTGATTTCTGGAACAAGTGAAACTGAATTAGTTTTATACATTTCGCCGTTCATAGCGGTTATTTTACCATTTTTTGAATGTAAAGTATAAGTAGCAAATTCAACTTTAACCCCATTTTGATAGATTTGGTATTTATCATGTTTAAAACCTAATTTATCAGTTTCGGTATATATTTTTAAAAATTGAGTTCCGTCCTGAATTTTAAATTGTTCTTTAAATACTTTTTCAAAGTCATTAGACTTATAAACTGAACTTTCATTAAACGACAAATAACTTATTTGCCCAAAAGCATCTGTTTTTTTAAGCTTAATGTTTTTGTCTGCTTCTTGTGCAAAGGTTGCGCAAGAAAACAATGAAAATGCTGTAAACAAGGCAATTTTCTTGTGTAAATTTTTTCCCATAATTAGTAGTTAATGTTAAAATTGGTTTGAATTTCAAATATATCTACACTAGTTGGTAAAAATTTACAGAATAATCATAAAAAATGTTAAAATTTAATAAATAATAAAAATTACTAAACAAAAAACCCTGCAATATTGCAGGGTTTTTAATTTTCACTTTATAAGTAAGTTAGAAACTCATTTCAGGTATATTACCTTCAATAATTAAAGTTCCTTCTGTTGCTTTTTTAATTTCTTCAACACTAACACCAGGAGCTCTTTCTAAAAGCTTAAACCCTTTGTCAGTGATTTCTAATACTGCTAATTCCGTTACTACTTTTTTTACACAACCAACACCAGTTAATGGTAAGCTACATTTTTTAAGTAATTTAGATTCACCTGCTTTATTCACGTGCATCATAGCTACAATAATGTTTTCAGCAGAAGCTACCAGGTCCATAGCGCCACCCATACCTTTTACCATTTTTCCAGGAATTTTCCAGTTGGCAATATCACCATTTTCTGAAACTTCCATTGCGCCAAGAATTGTTAAATCAACTTTTTGGCTTCTTATCATTCCAAAACTAAAAGCAGAGTCAAAAAAACTTGCTCCCGGTAATGTTGTTATGGTTTGTTTTCCTGCATTTATAATATCGGCATCTTCTTCTCCTTCAAAAGGGAAAGGCCCCATTCCTAGAACACCATTTTCACTTTGAAATTCTACAGAAATATCAGTTCGAACATAATTTGCGACTAAAGTTGGTATTCCTATTCCAAGGTTTACATAATAACCATCTTTTACTTCTTTTGCTATTCGCTGCGCAATTTGATTTTTATCTAAAGCCATTTTATTCTTTTTTTCTTGTGGTACGTTGCTCAATTCTTTTTTCAAACTTTTCTCCTTGGAAAATTCTGTTTACCATGATTCCTGGAATATGAATTTCATTTGGATCTAAAGTTCCTGCAGGTACTAATTCTTCTACTTCTGCAATAGTAATTTTAGCAGCTCCAGCCATGCAAGCATTGAAGTTACGTGCTGTTCCTTTGAAAATTAAATTTCCAGCTTCGTCACCTTTCCATGCTTTAACAATAGAGAAATCAGCTTTGTAAGCTAATTCTAAAATATGTTTTTTACCATCAAATTCTCTTACTTCTTTTCCTTCAGCAACTTCAGTTCCATAACCTGCTGGTGTAAAAAATGCTGGAATACCTGCTTGAGCAGCACGGCATTTTTCTGCTAATGTACCTTGAGGAGTTAATTCTACATCTAGTTCTCCTGAAAGCATTTGACGTTCAAATTCTGCGTTTTCTCCAACATATGAAGAAATCATCTTTTTAATTTGTTTCTTTTGTAATAATAAACCTAATCCAAAATCATCTACACCTGCATTATTTGAAATACAAGTAAGCTCTTTAGTATTTAGTTTTACTAATTGTGCGATACTATTTTCTGGAATTCCACAAAGGCCAAAACCACCTAACATGATAGTCATTTTGTCTTGAATACCTTCTAAAGCTTCCTGAACATTATTAACTTTTCTGCTTATCATTTTTTTCTTTTTAATATATTATAATCCAAATTCGTCCATGTCTGGTTCATCAATTTTAGTTGAATCGACTTGTGGTTTTTTCCAACAATCTACTTTTATGGATAATTTTGCAGGTCTATCAAACTCCGCTTTTGATACATTTAAATCAGGATCTTTATAACATTTTTTCATAAATAAACCCCAAATAGGTAATGCCATAGTTGCACCTTGACCGTAAAAAGTTGATCTAAAGTGAGCCGAACGATCGTCGTTTCCAACCCATACTCCAGCAGCTAAATTGGGAACCATTCCTACGAACCATCCATCACTATTGTTCTGAGTAGTTCCTGTTTTACCAGCAATTGGATTTGAAAAACTATAGTCATAATTTCTAAAACCTGCACCACCCCAACGAAGTCTCTTACCAGAACCATCTTCGGTAACACCTTCTAATAACTTTAAAATAGCATAGGCAACATCTGTATTTACTACATCTTTGCTTACAGGTACAATTTGGTCAATAACCACATCGTTCTTATCAGCAATTTTAGTTACAAATGTAGGCTTTACATAAACTCCTTGGTTTGCAAATGTACTATATGCGGCTACCATTTCTTCTACAGTAATTTCTACAGCACCTAATGCAATAGCTGGTCTTTCTGGAATTTCAGAAGTTACTCCTAATTCATGAACCATATCAACAACTGTTTTTGGCCCAATTCTATCCATTAATTTTGCTGAAATTGTATTTACAGAATTTGCTAAAGCACTCTTCAAAGTAATAAGTCCTCTAAATTTTCCATCAGAATTTTGTGGAGACCAAGCTTCGTCAATTCCCCATTTTCCTTTTGGCATTGTAAATGGTGTGTCTATAATAGAATCACAAGGAGACATGCCTAATTGTTCAATTGCAGTTGCATAAACAAAAGGCTTAAATGTTGACCCAACTTGTCTTGCACCTTGCCCTACATGGTCGTATTGAAAATGCTTATAGTCTATTCCGCCAACCCATGCTTTAATATGTCCGGTTTGTGGCTCCATTGCCATCATACCCGTTTGTAAAATATGCTTGTAGTATAAAATAGAATCTTTAGGAGTCATTATAGTATCTCTTTCGCCTGCCCAAGAAAATATTTTCATTTTTGTTTTTACATCAAACGATTTAATAATTTCATCTTCAGTTTTGCCATCACCTTTAAGTAACCTCCATCTTTCAGAAGATTTCATAGCATTTTTTAAAATACTATTTGTTTGATCGTCGGAAATGTTTACGAAAGGCGCATTCTTTTTACCTTTAGCATTTTTAAAAAATTCAGCTTGAAGATTCGGAAGGTGTTCTGCAACCGCTTCTTCAGCATATTTTTGCATTCGGGAGTCAATAGTTGTATATATTTTTAAACCATCTCTATAGATATCATATTCAGTACCATCTTCTTTAGGATGGTCTTTTACCCATTTTTTCATATAGTCACGCAAATATTCTCTAAAATAAGTGGCGCTTCCTTCACTATGACTTTCTGGTTTGAAATCTAAAACAATAGGTTCTTTTTCTAATTTTTCTTTTTCTTCTTTTGAAAGCAAGTCGTTTTTTACCATTTGACCTAAAACGGTATTTCTTCTGTCTGTTACTCTTTGAATTCTTTTTTCTCTATTTGGGTTATAAAGAGATGGGTTTTTTAGCATTCCAACGAATACGGCTGCTTCATTTATTGTTAAATCTTTAGGTTCTTTATTAAAATAAATTTTAGAAGCAGAACGAATTCCTACTGCTCCGTTTACGAAATCTACTTCATTTAGATACATTGCAAGAATTTCTTTTTTTGCATATTGACGCTCTAAACGTACAGCAATAACCCATTCTTTTATTTTTTGGAGAACTCTTAAAACAATATTTTTTGATCCATCAGCACCATGAAACAGGTTTTTAGCTAACTGTTGTGTAATTGTACTTGCACCACCACTGCTACCTAATGTAAGTGCTGCTCTAAATGTTCCTTTAGCATCAATTCCTGAATGTTCGTAAAAACGCTCATCTTCAGTAGCAACTAATGCATCTACAAGGTGTTTAGGTAAGTCGGTATATTTTACGGGCACTCTATTTTCTAAATAAAACTTCCCAATTACCTCACCGTCTGATGAAATAATTTCGGTTGCAACATTTGAATCTGGATTTTCTAATTTTTCAAAACTTGGCATTTCACCAAAGAATCCCCATGAAGCAAATAAGAATAATAAAATTACACCTATTACACCACATAAAAACAACTTCCAAAAGGTTTTAATATATTTTGAAAAGTCTTGTTTATTAGTTTGATTCTTTGCCATAATTTATTTGATTTTTTCTATTCTAAACCCAAGGTCTATAATTCCTTTTAAGTTCTCAACACCTTTAACTTCACCGGTTTCTCTTACGGCTTGTGAAATAGAGATATTATATTTTCCGTTTTTTTTAAAAACAAATCCTTCTTGATACCAAAGCTTACTTTCTTTAACATCAGAAAAGCCTTCTCCCATTAATGAGCCATCTGGGTTGGCCATTAAATATTCTAGAGTATCGGTCTTAACCAAATTATCAGGTTGTTTTAATGATACAATTAAATATAAATTATTGTAAGGGTAATCATTATTACTTCTTACGTTCAAGAATAAATTAAAAGGATTAATAGTGTCATTCTGTTCAAATGAAAAATTAATGGTATCTGTTTTTTTCCATGAACCATTAATATTTTCATATTTGTCAAACACCCTGTCTTCGTCACAAGAAATGAAAGTTAGGGCAACTAATAGTATAAAAACAAACTTATTTTTTCTTAATAACATTTTTGCTAATAGTTGGTTTAGTTCTTTTTTTATTTTTAGTGCTTTTCTTTTTTGGTTTGTCAAAACGAGTTAAACTGTCTTGTCCTACAACGTTCTGATAGTTTTCTGCATTTGCTTTTGGTTGCTCAATTACAAAATCTTCAATAGCTAAAACTTTTTTCTTTTCTTTGTTAGATTCAATAATTTCTTTTACCTGTTTTACCGATAAAATATGCCATTGCGAAGATTGATTTTCATAAGAAAACCACATCAATTCTTTAAAAATATCTATTTTCTGACAAACAGCAGTTCCTTTTTCTGTATAAAGCTTAGTGTCCATATCTGGAATGCTTTTTAAAGCATCTAAATATGTGTCTAACTCGTAATTTAAACAACATTTAAGTTTTCCACATTGTCCCGCAAGCTTTTGAGGATTTAAAGAAAGTTGTTGGTAACGTGCAGCAGCAGTGTTTACACTTCTAAAGTCGGTTAACCATGTAGAACAACATAATTCTCTTCCGCATGAACCAATTCCTCCAAGACGCGCTGCTTCTTGACGAAACCCAACTTGCTTCATTTCTATTCTTATTTTGAATTCTTGTGCAAATTCTTTAATAAGTTGTCTGAAATCTACTCTATCGTTTGCAGTATAGTAAAATGTAGCTTTAGAAGCATCTCCTTGAAATTCAATATCAGAAATTTTCATTTCTAATTTTAGAGAAATGGCTAATTCACGTGCTTTTACTTTTACTTTTTCTTCTTTTGCACGAGAGTCACTCCAGATATCAATGTCTTTTTGAGAAGCTTTCCTGTAAACCTTAGGGACTTCACCTTTTGGATCAACATGCTTTTTTTTCATTTGAATTTTAACTAATTCTCCTGAAAGGCTTATAATACCAATGTCATGCCCTGGGGAAGATTCAGTAGCTACAATATCACCAATAGACAAGGGTAGCTTTTCTGTGTTTCTATAAAACTCTTTACGTCCATTTTTGAAACGCACTTCAACACAATCAAAAGGCTCTTGGCCTTGTGGTAAGCTCATGTTTGAAAGCCAATCGAAAACAGTTAATTTGTTGCAGCTATCGGTGCCGCAAGTCCCATTATTTTTACATCCTTTTGGAGCGCCACCATCGGTCCCCGTAGAACAGTTTGTACATGCCATAATTTTGAATATATAGTGATTGTTCTGTTTAAATCAGAACTACTTTTCTTTAAAACGTATTTGTTCGTAAAGATAGTATATTTTTCGACTTTTAATAAACGATATAAAATACAAAGTCTGTTTCTTTTATAGAGAAACAGACTTTAAAACGATTTATTCACTTTGTATTAGTTCAAAATCTTATATAATTTATCCGATAAACGAATTCTAAAAGGAATTTCAAAAGTGATTTGATCTCCTTTTTTTGCTGTTTCAGAAGATTTTCCATCTACGAAAAGATTAGTGATTGTTAATTCTTGCTCGCCCGTTGTAGGTCCAGAAATAAGGATTTTATCACCAATAGTAAGTTCTTTATTTTCAATTAAAAACTGTGCAACTTTAGATTTCGTAAAATAATGTTCCGCTTTTCCAACCAATACTTTTTTGATGGTAATTTTTTGGCGAATATTTTTTGAAGTAGCTTTTGCTAATGGTTTGTTAGGTAATTCGCCTGAGTTTTTAAATTTCAAAGCTTCGGATTTTCCTTTTCGGAAAACTTTATTTCCAACTTGCGCTCCTTTTCTTAGCTTTACTTGTTCCGCTAGTGGTAAATGTGTTGTTTCTAAACATTCTGTAGAGCAACAGTTTTCCATAGCAGCTTGACATTCGTCACATTGTATGAATAACAAATGACAACCGTCATTAAAACAATTGGTGTGATTATCACAAGGTTTTCCACATTGATGACATTGCGAAACGATATCGTCTGTAATTCGTTCGCCTAATCTATGGTCAAACACGAAGTTCTTACCTAAAAATTTGCTTTCAATTTTATCTTCTTTTATTTGACGTGTGTATTCAATAATTCCACCTTCCAGTTGATATACGTTTTTAAAACCTTGGTGTTTAAAATAAGCACTGGCTTTTTCACAACGAATTCCACCTGTACAATACATTAAAAGATTTTTATCTTCTTTATGATTTTGTAATTGTTTGTTGATGATAGGTAAACTTTCTCTAAAGGTTTCCACATCTGGAGTTATAGCGCCTTTAAAGTGACCTACTTCACTTTCGTAGTGATTTCTAAAATCAACAACAATAGTATTTGGGTCTTCTAGTAAATTATTGAATTCTTGCGCTTTTAAATGAATTCCTTTGTTGGTTACATCAAAAGTATCGTCGTTTAAACCGTCGGCAACAATTTTATGACGGACTTTTATGGTAAGTTTTAAAAAAGAATGGTCGTCTTGATCCACTGCAACATTTAGTCGAATGCCTTGCATGAATTCATAGGCTTCTAGAGTTTCTTTAAAAGCTTCAAAATTATCTGCAGGAATACTCATTTGAGCATTAATTCCTTCATGAGCTACGTAAATACGACCTAGCGCATCAAGTGCGTTCCAAGCTATAAATAATTCGTCGCGAAATTTTTTAGGATCTTCAATTTTGGCATACGCATAGAAAGATAGTGTAAGACGTTGCTCACCAGCTTCATCAATAAGTTGAGCTCTTTCTTCTGCGCTTAAGGTGTTGTACAGTTGCATGCTATAAACAGTTTAAGTGAGAAAAATATTTTTACAAAGGTATGATTTTTTATAAATTAGACAAAATATAGAGTTAAAAGGAAACATATTAACAATATTTGTTTGCCTAAAAAAAAGCAGTATTTTTACAAAAAATAAAGAGAAGATGAGTTCAGAAAAAGACGCTAAATTAAAAGCATTACAACTTACATTAGATAAGCTTGATAAAACTTATGGTAAAGGAACCGTAATGAAATTAGGAGATTCAGCTGTTGAAGAAATAGAAACAATTTCTTCTGGTTCGCTTGGAATTGACATTGCTTTAGGTGTAAATGGATATCCAAGAGGTAGAATTATTGAGGTATATGGTCCAGAATCTTCTGGAAAAACAACGTTAACATTACATGCTATTGCAGAAGCTCAAAAAGCTGGCGGAATTGCTGCTTTTATTGATGCGGAACATGCTTTTGATCGTTTTTATGCTCAAAAATTAGGTGTTGATATTGATAATTTAATCATGTCTCAACCAGATAATGGTGAGCAAGCATTAGAAATAGCAGAAAACTTAATTCGTTCAGGAGCTATTGATATTGTTGTAATTGACTCGGTTGCTGCTTTGACGCCAAAGAGTGAAATTGAAGGAGACATGGGAGATTCTAAAATGGGTTTACATGCTCGTTTAATGTCTCAAGCATTAAGAAAATTAACTGGGACTATTCATAAAACGAAATGTACAGTTTTCTTCATTAATCAATTACGTGATAAAATTGGAGTAATGTTTGGAAGTCCAGAAACAACAACTGGAGGTAACGCTTTGAAATTTTACGCATCTGTTAGAGTTGATATTAGAAGATCTACTCAAATTAAAGACGGCGATAGCGTTATTGGAAATAGAACCAGAGTTAAAATTGTAAAAAACAAAGTTGCACCGCCATTTAGAACAGCAGAGTTTGACATTATGTATGGTGAAGGAATTTCTAAAGTAGGAGAGGTTTTAGATTTAGCTGTAGAATTTGAAATTGTTAAGAAAAGCGGTTCTTGGTTCAGTTACGGAGAAACAAAACTTGGACAAGGACGAGACGCTGTTAAAGCTTTGATTAAAGATAATCCAGAACTAATGGATGAATTAGAGTTGAAAATTAAAGAATTATTAAAAGAGAAAAATAGTTAAATATAAAAATCACGTTGAAAAGCGTGATTTTTTGTTTTTAAACGCAACCTTTTAAATGGTTTTGCATCTAATAAGTATAATATAAACTTAAGCATGAAAAAATTTTCCGTTTTATTAATGTTTTTTTCGTTATTTTTAGTTTCATGTAACTTGGATGACGAACCTCGTTCTGTAGAAGTTACTCTGCCTATAGAATCAGTAATAATTCCTCAAATAATGGAATTAAACATAGAACATGAAATATTAATTAAATATAGAAGACCAACAACGTGTCATTTGTATGATGGTTTTTATTATCAAGCAGATGGATTGACGCGTATTTTGGCTATAAATGCAATAAAATTAAACGAAAATAACTGTCAAAATGCGGAGGATGAAGGCCCTTACGAGGTGATTTTTAGGTTTAAGCCAACCGAATTAGAAATTTATCATTTTAAATTTTGGACAGGAACGAATATAGATGGAGTTGAAGAATATTTAGAATATGATGTAGAAGTAAATTAACAAAAAAGGATTGATACTTGAACAAATCATAAATGATTGTAAGAAAGGAAATACTAATGCACAGGAGCAAATTTATAAGACGTTAAGTCCGAAAATTTTTTCAGTATGCCTTAAGTATTCGAGAAGTTATGAAGAAGCTCAAGATAATTTACAAGAAGGATTCTTATTGATTTTTGAAAAAATTGACAAATACAATTTTAAAGGTTCTTTTGAAGGATGGTGTAAAAGGGTTGTTATAAATTACGTATTACAACAATATAGAAATCAAAATGTTTTTGAGATAGTTTCTGAAAACATTCCTGATAATAATGATATTGAAATTGACGACGAGAATGTTTCGTTAGATTTTTTAACAAGGATAATACAAGAATTGCCCGATAGGTATAGGTTAGTTTTTAATTTATATGTTTTAGATGGGTATTCACATAAAGAGATTTCAGAAATGTTAAACATTAACTCTGGAACATCTAAATCAAATTTAGCGAGAGCTAAAACGATATTGAAAGAAAAAATAGAGTTGAATTCGAAGATGTCAATTCCAAAAGTAAAATGAAAGAAATTAAAAGCATAGAACGTCTTTTTCAAGAGAAGTTTAAAGATTTTGAAGCAACACCTCCTTTAGAATCCTGGAACAATATTGAAGCACGTTTAAATAAAAAAGAAAAGAAAAGAAGGATTATTCCATTTTGGTTTAAATCAACAGGAATTGCTGCTTCTTTAGCAATAGCCTTTTTTCTTTTAATGAATAAAGGAAGTGATTCTAATTTGATAAAGAATGACTCAAAGATTATAAATAGTAATCCTGTGTCAAATGTAGAGGTTGAGCCTGAAAACAATACTTTTCAAACTAAATCAAATGAAGAAAACACAATTAAGAATGATAATCTATTAGATGAAGAGTTATTTTTAAATGATGATGAAGATCTTGTTTTAGAAAATAATATTATTAATCAAAATGATAAATCTACTCAAAATAGTATTAATAATAAAAACAACAGCTTTAACAAAAGAGTAGTTTCAATTAAAAAACAAAAAACAAATAAACCTTCTGTCAACAGCAATGAGAGATTTAACAATCAAGGTTTAGCAGTTAAGAATAAGACTCAAAATAAGACAAATAGTAAGAACGGAAAAAATTTGTTAGTTGACCAAGACACTAATCAAGGTTTAGCGGTTAATAATAAGACTCAAAATAAATCAAATAGTAAAAACGTAAAAGAGTTGTTAGTTGACCAAGATATTAATCAAGGTTTAGTAACTAATAACAATTTGAATATTGACAATAGTAAAGAATTATTTACTAATCAAAACAGTAACTCTTCTATAGGTAATCACTTGGTTTTAAATGATACAGAAGAAAAAAAGGCATTAATTGATAAGTCTAAACTAGAGTTGTTAAATTCAAATAATGGTCTTAATAATGAGGTTGTTATTTCTGAGAATTCTTCAGGTATAAAAAAAACAGATACTCTATTAATAGAGAATGAAAATATAATCGCGAATGCGATTGAAGACAGTATCCTTTTGGCCTCGGTTGAAACTGAGGAAAACCCATTGGAGAAATTGCTTAAAGAAAAATTGGAAGGGAAGAATGTTGATGAAAAAGAAAAAGAGAAAAGAAATAAATGGGCGGTAAGCACTGTTGCTTCGCCTGTTTATTTTAATTCTGTATCCAATGGTTCTTCGTTAGATTCTAAGCTTGAAAATAACACTAAAGATTATGTAAGTAGTTTAAGTTTTGGTGTGGGCCTTGAATATGCAGTTTCAAAAAAATGGAGCATTAAAGCCGGAATTAATACATTGTCTTTAGATTACAATACTAATGATGTAGTGTTTTTTCAAGATGTAAATGCTAGAATGATGGAACACATTACGCCAACACAAACCGGCTCAATGTTAACAGTTCAAAGTAAAAATGCTACGTCTCAAAGTTCAATAAATGTTTCAGGAACTCTTGTTCAAAAATTTGATGGTCAAATCAACCAAAAAATGGGATACGTAGAGGTTCCTTTAGAGTTAAGTTATAAATTGATAGATAAAAAATTCGGAATTAATATAATAGGAGGAATGAGTACTTTGTTTTTAAACGAGAACAATGTGTCCTTAGTTTCTTCTAATGGTTCAGAAATAAATATTGGAGAAGCAAATAATTTAAACAATATACATTTTAGTAGTAATGTCGGTTTGGGTTTTAAGTATACTTTTTGGAAATCTTTTCAAGCAAATTTTCAACCTATGTTTAAATACCAGATCAATACATTTAGTAATGATTCCGGAAATTTTAAACCTTATTTTGTTGGTTTGTATTCTGGTATAAGTTTTAGTTTTTAAGCTTTTGTTGGTTAAGCTTAAGTTAAGTTTGTTTCAATTCTCATACTTTTGAAACTTAAAAGCCTCGCAAATTTGCGAGGCTTTTTTAGTTAACTATTAAAAACATTCAATTGATCTAAAATGATGTTTCTTATTTTTTCTTTAACTTTTGATTTATCTTCAGTGACAAGATTTTGAGTATCTATAGGTTGATGAACTTTTACCCTCATTTTACCAACACTTCCGCTTAAAAAAGTAAATGAAAAACGTTTTTTATTGTCGGCAAATGTCATAGGGATAATCGGAATCTTATGTTCAATTGCCAATCTAAAAGCACCATCTTTAAAAGTATCTAAAATTAAACCCTCATCTTCAGGAACTCCACCTTCAGGAAAAATACAAATACTTAATCCTTGGTGGAGTCTTTTTTCAGCCAATTCAAAAACTTTAAATCTACTTTTACTACTACTTCTATCTACCATTATACAAATGCGTTTGTAAAAAAATCCAAAAACAGGAATTTTTACCAATTCTTTCTTCCCTACAAAAACAAAAGGATTGTCTTTTACAACAGCAAGCATTAGCATAACATCTGTCATTGAAGTATGATTGGCAACTAACATATAACTTTTTCCTTTTTCTAGAGGCTGTTCAAAATCAATTTTATAATAGAACCCCATTCCAAATAATATAATTTTTCCCCAGAAACGAGCAACTCTATAAAATAAAGGATATGTTTTATCATAAATAACTAAAACAAATAGAATAGGAAATAAAACAATTATAGGAACCATTATCAATACATAAAACCAAATGCGCCAAAGGATCCAAAAAACTATTTTAAGAATTTTCATTTACTATGATTTTTTAATTGGTTCCAAAAATAACAATATTCCTTAACCTTTTAGCATTACTCTTTTACCATTTGGGTAAAAACCCTATTTTTGTGCAAAATATATAGAAATGGCAAAAATATTAACTGGAGTTCAAAGTACAGGAACACCACATTTAGGAAATTTATTAGGCGCAATTATTCCAGCTATTGAAATGGCGAACGACCCTAAGAATCAACCGTTTTTATTTATTGCCGATTTGCATTCAATTACTCAAGTTAAAGACGGTAAAACTCTTAGAGAGAACACCTATAGCACAGCTGCTGCTTGGTTGGCTTGTGGTTTAGATGTGAATAAAGTGGTTTTTTACCGACAATCAGATGTTCCTCAAACAGCCGAATTGTCTTGGTATTTAAGTTGTTTTTTCCCGTTTCAACGTTTAACCTTAGCACATTCGTTCAAGGATAAAGCAGATAGATTAGAAGATGTTAATGCAGGCTTATTTACATATCCAATGCTTATGGCGGCAGATATTCTATTATACGACGCAGAATTAGTCCCAGTAGGAAAAGATCAGTTACAGCACCTAGAAATCACTCGTGACGTAGCTGCAAGATTCAATCATCAAATGGGAGAAACATTTGTTTTACCAGAAGCTAAGATTGACGAAAGTACAATGATTATTCCGGGAACTGACGGACAAAAAATGAGTAAATCTCGTAATAATTTCATCAATATATTTTTAGATGATAAACAGTTACGAAAACAAATAATGACTATCGAAACAGATAGTACTTCGCTTGAAGAACCTAAAAATCCGGATACTTGTAATTGTTTTGCTTTATATAAATTATTAGCATCACCAGCTCAAATAGAAATAATGAGAGCTAATTATGAAGGGGGGAATTATGGCTACGGACACGCAAAACAAGAGTTGTTCGAACTTATTGTTGAAAAATTTGCTACCGAAAGAGAAAAGTATAATTACTACATCAACAATTTAGAAGAAGTAGACGCTTTGTTGTTAAAAGGAGCTGAAAAAGCTCGTATAGTTGCTAATGGTGTTTTGCAACGTGTTCGAACTAAATTGGGTTATTAGTATTCAAAATATAGAAACAAAAAGGTCCTGCATTTGCAGGACCTTTTTTGTTTCAATATTTTGTTGTTAAAGCGTTTCTTTCAACCATTTAAAAAATTCACGTTGCCAAACCAATCCGTTTTGCGGCTTTAAAATCCAATGATTTTCTTCTGGGAACAACATAAAGCGACTTTTAATTCCTTTTAGTTGTGCTGCTTGAAAAGCTTCTTGACTTTGTCCAACAGGAACTCTGTAATCTATAGCACCTTGAATAATAAAAATAGGTGTGTTCCAATTGTTTACAAAGTTAATAGGATTGAATTCATTATATGCTTTTTGAGCTTCAGCATTTTCTTTTTCCCAATAAGCACCACCCATGTCCCAGTTTGTAAAAAACACTTCCTCTGTTGTTCCATACATACTTTGAGTATTAAAAATCCCAGCATGAGCAATAAATGTTTTGAATCGGTTTTTGTGAATCCCAGCTAAATAAAACACGGAATAGCCTCCATAACTAGCACCAACCGCACCCAGTCTTTCTTTGTCAACATATGGTTCTTTCGCAATATCATCAATAGCACTTAAATAATCGTCAATTGCTTGTCCGCCCCAGTCTTTACTAATTTGTTCGTTCCATTCCACACCATGACCAGGCATTCCTCGTCTATTTGGAGCAATAATAATATAATCTTGTGACGCCATTACTTGAAAGTTCCATCTAAACGAATAAAATTGAGATAATGCTCCTTGTGGCCCACCTTGACAATATAAAAGCGTAGGATATTTCTTTTTAGCATCAAAGTTTGGAGGTAAAATTACCCAAACTAGCATGTCTTTTCCATCGGTTGTTTTTACCATTCGTTTTTCAACCTTTGGTAAAGCTAATTTTGAATATATTTCAGTATTAACATTCGTAATTTGTCTCCAAGTTTTCTTTTTTAAATCGTAGTTAAATATTTCATTCGCATGATTCATATTGCTTCGCGTAACCAAAACAGAATTTGCATGAAAGCCAATAATTTGGTTCACATCAAATTGTCCTTCTGTAATTTGATTTACACGAACAGCAATTTTAGTTAAACCTGGAAAATTAACTTCAAATAATTGCTTAGTTCCATCAATAGGAGCTATGAAATAAACTTTTTCCCCATCATTACTCCATGTAAAACTATCCACAGTTCCGTCCCAACCAGATGTTAAGTTAATGTCCAGACCTTTGTGACGAACAATAATATCGTTTTTATCGGCTTCAAAACCATCACGCTTCATTTGTAACCAAGATAAATCTCCGTTTGGAGAGAATTGTGGTGCAACATCATAACCTAAATTCTTTTCCGTTAAATTTTTGGTTGTTTTAGAAGCTAAATCATATTCATACAGGTCTGTATTTGTACTTGTTGCATATGCAGTTCCAACTTTCTTTTTCGAAACATAAATTACTTTTGATCCATCTAAAGACCAAATATAATCTTCATCTCCCCCAAAAGCCTTTTGAGGAGAGTCAAATGGTTCGTTTTTCATGATGTCAATTTCTTCACCCTTTGTGTTTGTAAGCAATACATGGTTATGTTTTCCTTCATTATAAGTATCCCAATGACGGTAATCTAGTGCATCATAAATTTTAACATCACTTTTTTCTAATTCTGGATAAAAATCTTTTCCTTCAACTTTGTTAATTTTTACTTCTTTGTGAGAAAGAGTCCATTTTCCATCGGGAGAACTGTTTTTATCACTAACCAAGCCTTTATGCTCTTTTAATTCAACTGCTTTCTCTCCAGAAACAGGGATGCTGTAGTATTTTGAATTGGATTTGTTTTCTTCTACAGAAGGAGTACTTACTTTGTATATAATGTTTTTTCCATCTTTAGAAATTCCAAGTGGAGAAACTCTACCTAGTTTCCATAATAATTCTGGAGTCATTACTTCTTGTGCTGCTGCTGTTAAACTAGTCATGCTTAAAATTAAAATTATATATTTTTTCATTATGTGAAATTTAATATCTAGGCTAAAATTACTGATTTTTTGAAAAATATACCTATTTTCACGTTTTAAAATAGAAATTATCTCATATGAAGAAATTAGCACTGCATTGGCAAATATTACTAGGAATGTTATTAGGAGTATTGTTTGCTTTTCTTTTAATACAATTTGATTGGGGAAAACAATTCATTGTTGATTGGATAAAGCCTTTTGGGAATATTTTTATTAACTTATTAAAGCTTATTGCAGTTCCGTTAATTTTAGCTTCATTAATTAAAGGAGTTTCTGATTTAAAAGATATTTCAAAACTTTCTCAAATGGGAGGAAGAACTATCGGTTTGTATATACTTACAACTGTTTTTGCAGTTTCTATTGGTTTAGTAGTCGTTAATATTATTAAACCAGGAAGTTTTATTTCTGAAGAAACGAGAACTGAATTGGTAGGAAATTATTCTAATGATGCTAATTCAAAAATTGCAGCTGCTGAAAATCAAAAAGAAGCAGGGCCATTACAAGCATTAGAAGATATTGTGCCAAGTAATATTGTAGGAGCAGCGGCAGATAATGGGAATATGTTACAAGTTATTTTCTTTGCAGTTTTCTTTGGAATAGCACTAATATTAATTCCAGCAGAACAGGCTACACCTGTTAAAGCCTTTTTTGACGGTTTTAACGAAGCTATATTAAAAATGATTGACTTAATAATGTTAGCAGCGCCTTTTGGTGTTTTCGCATTATTAGCATCTTTAGTGGCTGAATCACCAAGTTTAGATTTATTTAAAGCACTTGGAATGTATGGTTTTACAGTTGTTTTAGGGTTGTTTATTATGATTTGTGTATACCTTTTAATTGTTAAGGTTTTTACAAATAGAAGCCCGAAATTTTTCCTTAATGGAATTGCTCCAGCCCAATTATTAGCATTTTCAACGAGTTCTAGTGCGGCAACTTTACCTGTAACTATGGAAAGAGTAGTTGATAATTTAGGTGTTGATGATGAAGTGGCAAGTTTTGTTTTACCAATTGGCGCAACAATTAATATGGACGGTACAAGTTTGTATCAAGCGGTTGCGGCAGTTTTTATTGCTCAAGCGTTTGGAATGGATTTAAGTTTTGGAGTCCAACTAGGAATTATTGCAACTGCAACATTAGCTTCGATAGGAAGTGCGGCTGTTCCGGGAGCAGGCATGGTTATGCTGGTAATTGTATTAGCACAAGCCGGAATTCCTGAAGCAGGATTAGCACTTATTTTTGCAATTGATAGGCCTTTAGATATGTGTAGAACAATGGTAAATGTTACAGGTGACGCTGCCGTTTCTATGGTTGTTGCTAAATCTGTGGATAAACTAGAATAACTAATTACCTTTTTTGTATACATTTACTTAAAAAATTACTCAATTAAGTGAAAAACAACAAACTTTTCGTTGCTATTATTTTAGCTTTAATTATGGGTATAATTGCTGGTGCAATTAACCATTATTATTTCCCTTCTTTTCAAGAAGAATTTTCAAAAAATGTAAAATTATTAGGAACTATTTTTATTAGAATGGTTCAGATGATTATTGCTCCTTTGGTGTTTTCTACATTAGTTGTAGGTATTGCTAAAATGGGCGATTTAAAAATGGTAGGTAGAGTTGGAAGTAAAGCCATGGCTTGGTTTATAATCGCTTCTTTGATTTCCTTGTTGTTAGGTTTAGTTTTAGTGAACACATTAGAACCAGGAAAAAAAACGAATATCTCATTAGAACAACTAGACGGTGCTTCTGATATTTTAGAAAAAACACAAAATTTTTCCGTTGAAGAATTTGTAAAACATTTGGTTCCAAAAAGCATATTTGAAGCTATGGCTACTAATGAAATTTTACAAATAGTAATTTTTTCAATTTTATTTGGTATTGCACTCGCTTCTTTAGGGAGGAAAGGGAAGTTGATTATATCATCATTAGACACTCTATCTCACGTAATTTTAAAAATGGTCACTTATATTATGTGGGTTGCTCCTTTTGGTGTTTTCGGTTCTGTTGCAGCAGCAGTTTCAAAGCATGGATTTGGTATTTTTTCGCTTTATGCAAATTATTTAATTGCGTTTTCAGTAGGAATTATTGTTTTGTGGATAATTCTATTAGTAGTTGGATATCTTTTTTTGGGAAAAAGATTATTTGTTTTATTACAAAGAATAAAAAACCCTTTACTTATTGCATTTTCTACAACAAGTTCTGAAGCTGTTTTTCCAAAACTAGTAGAAGAATTAGAACGTTTTGGTTGTCAAAATAAAATAGTTTCCTTTACTTTACCATTAGGGTATTCGTTTAACCTAGACGGAAGTATGATGTATATGACTTTTGCAAGTATTTTTATTGCACAAGTGTACGGTATAGATATGTCTTTAGGCGAACAGTTAACGATGTTGCTGGTATTAATGTTAACTAGTAAAGGAGTCGCAGGAGTGCCACGAGCGTCATTGATTGTAATTGTTGCTACATGTGCAATGTTTGGAATTCCACCAGAAGGTATAGCTTTAATATTACCCATCGATCATTTTTGTGACATGGCAAGAAGTATGACAAATGTATTAGGTAACTCTTTAGCAACAGCAGTAATTGATAAATGGGAAACAAAACCAATAAATAATGGATAACTTTCATTGGACAAAATTATTTAACCCAGAGTTTTATATAACGATGGAAATAAATGGAATTCCTATCGGAATTTACATGGTTTTATTCATTGTATTTGCCGAAACGGGTTTGTTTGCAGGATTCTTTTTACCAGGTGATAGTTTGTTGTTTTTATCTGGAATTTATACTAGAGAATTGGTTGAAACTTTTTTCTTTATACCAAGTGATTTGTCTAACGTTACCATTCTATCTTTACTTATTGCAACTGCAGCAACATTAGGAAATGTTTTTGGCTATTGGTTTGGTTCAAGAAGCGGACAGTATTTATTTGCAAAGGAAGATAGTTTCTTTTTTAAGAAAAAATACTTAATAGAATCTCAAGTGTTTTTTGAAAAACATGGCGGAAAAGCAATTGTTTTTGCACGCTTTTTACCTATAATTAGAACTTTTGTTCCCATAATAGCAGGGATTGTTCACATGAAAAAAAGTAAATTCATGTTATATAATATTCTTAGTTCTTTACTTTGGTCTTTTACATTGGTTTTTGCAGGACATTACCTTTACGGTTTATTTTTAGATCAGTTTAATATTGATTTAAAAAAGCATATTGAAACCATTATACTTATACTAATTGCAATTACTACCTTTCCTTTAGTATTGAATTATTTCAAGAAAAAAAATATACTTAAAAAAGAAGAATAATGCAGTTGAGTTATTGGGAATTAAAAAACTGGTTTACTAATGTAGATTTCGCTATTGTTGGCAGTGGAATTGTTGGTTTGCATACGGCTTTGGCTTTACGTGAACGTTTCCCAAAAGCAAAAATTTTAATTCTCGAAAAAGGCATTTTACCGCAAGGAGCAAGTACAAAAAACGCAGGATTTGCTTGTTTTGGAAGCATTTCAGAAATAATTGACGATTTAAAAACACATACTGAAGAAGAAGTAATTCAATTGGTTCAAAAAAGAATTCAAGGATTAAAATTACTTCGAAATCGTTTAGGAGATGAAGTTATAGATTTCAAACCTTACGGTGGTTACGAATTATTTTTGAAAAGCGACGAAGTTTTTTACGATGAATGCGTTCAGAAATTACCTTTTATAAATGATGTTTTAAGACCTTTGTTTAAAACAGATGTTTTTGCAAAAGAAATAGATCGATTCAATTTTAAAGATATTTACGAAAATTTAATTTTCAATCCGTTCGAAGGCCAAATTGATACCGGAAATATGATGCAAGCTTTGTTAAAAGAAGCTATATCAAAAGATATTTTGATTTTAAACCAACAAAATGTTATTTCTTTTCAAGATTTAAACGATAAAGTTGAGGTTGTTACCAATGAAACTTCTTTTGTTACCAATAAATTATTATTTGCTACAAATGGTTTTGCTTCTCAATTAACTAAGAATCAAGTTCAACCTGCAAGAGCTCAAGTTTTAATTACAAAGCCTATTGAAAACTTAGATATAAAAGGAACTTTCCATTTAGATAAAGGGTATTATTACTTTAGAAACATTGGAAACAGAATCCTTTTTGGTGGCGGAAGAAATCTTGATTTTGAAGGAGAAACCACAACCAATTTAGCGCAATCAAAAATTATTCAAGATAAGTTGGAGGAATTGCTAAAAACAGTAATTTTACCCAATCATAAATTTGAAATTGAACACCGCTGGAGCGGAATAATGGGTGTTGGAAATCACAAAAAACCCATTTTAGAACAACTTTCAAACAATGTATATTGCGGAGTGAGGTTAGGTGGTATGGGCGTTGCAATAGGAAGTTTAATAGGAAAAGAATTAGCAGATTTAGTATAATATGGCAGTAGCAAAAAAAACAAAGAAAAAAAGTCCTCCAAAAAACACTAAAAGAAGCCCTGGGAAAAGAGCCTTGTTTTTCCTGTTCAAACTATTTTTATGGTTTTTTGGGGTCAGTTTGTTCTTTGTGATTTTATTCAAATTTGTACCAGTTCCTTTTACACCATTAATGGCATTCAGAGCTGTTGAACATAATTCTGAAAATAAAGAAATGATTTGTTCTCATGATTGGGTTTCTCTTGAAGAAATTTCTCCAAACCTTCAAAAAGCGGTTATTGCCAGTGAAGATGGTAATTTTTTAGAACACAGTGGCTTTGATTTTAAGTCTATGCAAAAAGCGTTTGAAAGTAACCAAAAAGGTAAAAAATTGAAAGGTGGAAGCACTATTTCTCAGCAAACAGCAAAGAATGTTTTTCTTTGGCAAGGAAGAAGTTATTTAAGAAAAGGGTTGGAAGCTTATTTCACAGTTCTTATTGAATTAATTTGGGGTAAAGAGCGCATTATGGAAGTATATTTAAATAGTATTGAGATGGGCGATGGAGTTTATGGAGCGCAATCTGCAGCCAAACATTGGTATAAAAAAGATGCGAAAAATTTAACAAAATATGAAGCGGCTGGTATAGCTGCAATTTTGCCAAATCCAAGAAGATATAAAGCAATAAACTCATCTTCTTATATCAACAAGCGAAAAGCAAAAATTAGTAAATATATTGGATACGTTAAACTTGATTATTAAAATAAAATATTTTTAATCTATCATTAAAATCCAACAGTTTTAAAATTAACTATAAATAAAATCTTATGAAAAAAGTAATTGTCATTTTAGCAGTTTTAAGTTTAGGATTAATTTCATTTACTACAAAAGAAATAGGTAAGTCTTCAATTGAAATAAATATTGGAGAAAGTTTTTCTCTTATCAATGACACAAAGGATAAAGTATCAATTCATACAGGAACTGGTTTTGTTTCTTTAAATAAAGGATCAAAAACAAGTATCGGTTGCAATGTAGGAAAAGAAGTTCGCTGGGCAGAAAGTGGAAAAAAAGGAGATGTAGTCTTTAAAATCACGAAAGATATGTGTGGAAAAACACTAAAGCTTTCTGAATTAATAAAATAAGTATTAACTAAAGTCTCGCAATTAGCGGGACTTTTTTATGCTCACAAAAAGCGTAACATTTTTTTAAAATTTCCGACCAATAAATAAAAACAATAATGCAAGCACATGAAATAGATTACCAAATTTTTGGAGAAGAAATGCAATATGTAGAAATAGAACTAGATCCACAAGAAGTAGTTGTTGCTGAAGCTGGAAGTTTTATGATGATGGATAACGGTATAAAAATGGAAACTATTTTTGGTGACGGAAGCCAGCAAGAAGGTGGAATTTTCGGGAAGTTATTATCTGCAGGAAAGCGTGTTTTAACAGGCGAGAGTTTGTTTATGACAGCATACCAAAACATTGAATTTGGTAAGAAAAAAGTTTCGTTTGCTTCGCCTTATCCTGGAAAAATTGTACCCATAGATTTACAGAAATATGGAGGTAAATTTGTTTGTCAAAAAGATGCGTTCTTATGTGCAGCCAAAGGTGTTGCCGTTGGAATTGATTTTTCTAGAAAACTAGGAAGAGGATTGTTTGGAGGTGAAGGCTTCATTATGCAAAAATTAGAAGGAGATGGAATGGCTTTCGTTCATGCGGGTGGAACATTAGCAAGAAGAGAATTACAAGCAGGCGAAGTTTTAAAAGTAGATACAGGTTGTATCGTTGGTTTTACAAAAGACGTACAATACGATATCGAATTTGTAGGTGGAATTAAAAACACTTTATTTGGTGGTGAAGGTGTATTCTTTGCAACACTTCGTGGCCCAGGAATTGCTTATATACAATCGTTACCGTTTAGCCGTTTAGCTGATAGAATCATTCAGTCTGCGCCACAAATGGGCGGAAAAGATAGAGGAGAAGGAAGCCTACTTGGTGGATTAGGGAATCTTTTAGATGGCGACAATAGGTTTTAGTAATATATACAAACAATTAAAAAAAAATCCCGATTCAATTTGAGTCGGGATTTTTTTATTCACTTAATTTAACTAACTTTTATTTTTTCACGATTAAGAATTCCGAACGTCTGTTTTGAGCGTGTTCTTCGTTTGTACATTTTTTACAATCTACT
>NZ_JAWUXR010000015.1:0-14856 GCF_034111225.1 Flavobacterium sp.
TAACTGTTATCTGTTAGCTGTTAGCTGTTAGCTGTTAGCTGTTAGCTGTTAGCTGTTAGCTGTTAGCTGTTAGCTGTTAGCTGTTAGCTGTTAGCTGTTAGCTGTTAGCTGTTAGCTGTTAGCTGTTAGCAAAAATAAAACAAAATGTCAGATTACCTACAAGACGAACAATACAACGGAAAAATATTTACCGAAGAAGATATTAAATACAAGGAGTTTGAAAACTGCACGTTTACCAACTGCGATTTTAGAGCTTGTACTTTTCAAGGTGTGTATTTTTTTGATTGTGTTTTTATAGAATGTAATTTTAACGATACCAAAGTAAACTATGTTTCACTACGTGGTGTACAATTTAAAAAGTGTGATTTTACCAATGTTAACTTCGCAATGACCGACCAAGTTATTTACGACTTTAGCTTTACCAATTGCACACTTGACTACGCTAAATTTTACAAACTAAAGCTTAAAAAAATGCTTTTTACAGGTTGTAGCTTAGTAGCTGCCGATTTTATGGAAAGCGACCTTACCGAAGCCATTTTTGACAATTGCGATTTACGCCGCACGGTTTTTATAAAAACCATTGCTAATAAAACTGACTTTTCTACCAGTTATAACTACACCATAGACCCAGAACAAAACAAACTAAAAAAAGCACAGTTCTCCGCTGATGGCTTAAAAGGTTTGTTGGAAAAATACGATTTGGTTATACATTAGTTGTTGAAAACTAAATAGAATACAATTTACAAACCTCGTTTTCATACGGGGTTTTTTCTTACATTTGAATTTGTAAATAAGTACAAACGAAAACAAATACGTATAACCGTTTGTTTATAGCGTATATAAACGAGTTAGCGGTCAGTTTAGCAGAATTGAAAATGATAATAAAACAATTTAATGAGCAAAAAACTTCAATTCATATTTGGCGGGATAATTATGTTGTCAATCTTACTTGGATTATCCATTAAGTACGTTTTTAATAAAGACAATAAAAATTATCAAATTGAGAAAATAGAAAGTAAAGAAAACGAGCTAAATTTAACTACAACTTATCCCGAAGAACATAACAAAGAAATTCCTGATACTTGGAAAAACAGAAAATCAATTCAAAAAGAATGGATAAAAGTAGAGAAAGATAAAGATGGCTACTTAATTTATGAACCATGTGATGGCTTACCAGAAAGAATAAAGTTTGAAAAAGGAAATCTAATTATTAATTGGAGAATTGAAAAAGAACAAATATTTGAATACGACAAATTCACAAGACTTATCGGAAATAAAGCTTTTAGACTTGATGCTATAGATGTTGAAAACAAAATTAGATTTGAAGTAAAAGCTAGCATTATAGACTCTAAAAATGGAATTGTTTTGTGGGAGTTTGACAATAGAAAATGGTTAATGACACCAATCGAAAATATTAAGAAGTTCAGAGTTATTAAAAACAATTGTGAAACTGGAAAAAAAACCGAATTGCAATTTCTGCCAACAGAAAATTATAAATAAAACCGAACCGCTAACAGCAGTTAAAAGTAATGGCTTAGGCAAGGGCATACTTCCGAATTTTCTCCGAAAATTCAAAAGTTTGCGTTATATTTGTTTTGGCTTGGTTTTGGCTCGTCGCCACTTCTTTTAGCTGCAAAACGTTGGCATACATTTAAAAAAACAGAAGGAGAAATCAATATCTAAAATAGAATGAAGAAAATATTATTTTTAATTATCTTAAGCCAACTGAGTTGCAAATCACAAACAGATTGTCCAGAAGGAATAAATTTACTGCCAATGTATGGAGAAGTAAAAAAATGTGAACAACAAATTGAATTGGATAACGAATTTATTATAGAATCTGAAAAACAATTCAAAGACAGAAAAAAAGCATCTGAATACTATGTGTCAAAAGGTTGGGAATATTTCTATAAAGATGATAATGATACATCTATGAAACGATTTAATCAGGCTTGGCTTTTAGACAAAACAAATCCACAAGTCTATTGGGGTTTTGGAAACCTTTTAGGTAAAAAAAATGAATTCGAAAAATCGGTCAAATACTTGCAGAAATCAATCGAATTAGAACCAAACAACGCTAAAGTTTACGAATGTATGTCAACGAGTTACGGACAAATATTTTTCAAAACAAAAGATATTAAATACTTAAACCTAACAATTGAGAACTTAAAAAAAGCAATAAAAATTGAACCCAAAAATGGAAGAGCATTTGGTCAATTAGCAAGTTCGTATGCTTATTTAATGCAAAAAGATAGTTTAGTAAAATACATAAAAAAAACTGATGAAATAGATTCTAAATTTGTTAATCCTGAAGTAAGAGAAATCGCGAAAAAGAAATAAACGTATGCCAACAGCTGTTTTGAGCTAGCTGGAATTTAGTGGAATTACCGTTTCGCATCAAGTTTTCGTTAAGCCGAAAATTGAGCGGTTACGAACTTCCAGCCATCTCAAAGCAGCGACACGTTTGTGTGCTTTTTAAAAAAAAACGAATGAATAAAAAATCTAATAGTGTTACATTTAAAAAATTAACACTTCACAAACTCGATTGGCTTGAATGGATTACTATTGGTTTGGCTATTTGGTTTGTTTTATATCCAAAGCCTTACGAAATACTTCTCGGCACACTACTTATAATTCCAATATTTGGCTTAATTTTAAATGGTTTACATAAGCCAAGTATGGCAACACTTGTTGAAATAAGTGCAGATAAGGATGGAAATGACAAATATGATGTAGCAGATTTTATTGACATTGCTGCATACGCAATTTTGATAAGAGCATTCATAGATTACGAATTCGAAAGTTTTTACAGCTTAATTATTCCTGGAACAATTGCATTTACAATCATTTTAACTATTCTTTTCGTGACGCATAAATTAATTGCAAACACAACTAGAAACAAATGGTGGATTTATTCTTCATTAATATTCAATGTTTCACTATATAGTTACGCTGGAACTTACGCTGCAAATTGCACTTATGATTATTCTGAACCAATCGTATTTGAAACTAAAATTTTGGAAAAAAGAATACAGAAAAGAAGTAAAGGTAGAAAAACATATTATATAAAAGTTGCGCCTTGGGGACATCATTACGACAAGGAAGAAATTAGTGTTGGAAGCTCACGCTATGAAGAAATGTATGTAGGTGAACATATTAAAATCGATTTAAAAGAGGGGCTTTTTAATATACCTTGGTTTTATATAGAAAGAAAATAAAAAAAACAGCAAACAACATCTGTTTGTTGCAATTACTAGGCATGGGTTGAGTTCGGGATTTTCTCCGAAAATTCTATGAGTAATTTTGTGCTTGTAATCATTTGTCTTAAATTTACGCAACTGACACAAGCGGCAACACGTTAGTAATAATTGTAAAAAATCTGAAATCTGAAACAAAAAAAATAATATAGAAAATATGAATAAATTAATTATTACAACATTTTTGCTTTTTTTATCAATTGTTGTGAATTCTCAAAATGTTGAAAATTATCTTGAAACGGAAGCGATAATTAAATTTGACAATAAGAATTATGATTTAGTGTGGAGCACTCACCCTAATGAAGTTTATTATAAACAAGAATATTTAACAAAAGAACAAACTCTTGAGAAATTCAAATTAATGGTCACAATCGACTTTCTGAAAGGAGATTTTAAAGTAAAAGATTTAGTAAACCAAAAGATTCAAGAACTTGAAAATGCGAAAAAATCTAATCCAATAATAAATTATACAGTTTTAGAAAAAGGAGGAGAAACAATAATTGATTTTTTAATGAGCGTAAGTTCAAAAGACGGAAAAAAATTATTGATTGTTGAGAGAAATATTTATAGATATACGAATGTAGAAACTGAAAAAACGAAAGGTTTATTACTGTTTTCTGTGAGTGAAAGAGCTTATGAAAATGAAATAGATGAATTTTTTAAAGTACTGAAAAAAGATAAAAATAGTTTAATAATTAAAGTTGGAAACGTAGAAATTCCAGAAATAAATCCGAAAAAATAAAAAACTACTGCCAAAAGCTGTTTTGAGTTAGTATGTAACTTAGTGGAATTACCGTTTCGAATCAATTTTCTGCAAAGCCAGAAATTGAAAGGTTACGAACCACACACCATCTCAAAGAAGTAAAACGTTAAAACAAAACATGCAACAAAAACTAAAAACACTTAAAATCATTCACCTTGCCATTTGCTCCGGTGTACTACTAGCTTATGTTATTTTAGGGCAAATAACATCTTTAGATGCATTGAAACTTCCTACAATAGATAACGATGCTATAATTTACTTAATAATCCCATTTGCTGCATTTTCAGTAAGTAACTTATTGTTTAAAATGCAATTAAAAAACGCCAACCCAAAGTTAACTTTAGAAGAAAATTTACCCGTTTACCAAACTGCTTCTATTATTCGTTGGGTAATATTAGAAGGTGCAGCTTTAGTTTTGCTAATCTTAAAAAAAGAGTTTATTCTATTTGGTATTCTTTTAATTCTGTACCTCATTACTATTCATCCTACAGAAGATAGAATTAAAAGAGATTTAAATAAATCTACTTCTTAAAACCTATGAATACGCAATATTCTATTGAAATAATTCCGTTTTCTATCGAATTAAGTGACGTTGTAAAAACACTTAATTACGAATGGTTAGAAAAGTATTTTAAAGTAGAAAAAGGCGATGTCATTTCCCTTTCAAATCCACAAACAGAAATAATAGACAAAGGTGGTTTTATTTATTTTGCCAAAAGGAATGCTGAAATTATAGGAACGGTTTCGCTTCTAAAAAAATCAGACACCATTTTTGAATTAGGAAAAATGGCTGTTACCAAAAAAGCACAAGGTATAGGAATCGGCAAAATATTACTAGAACATTCTATTACTGTTGCTAAAGAAAAGAATATTGAAAAACTTGTTCTGTATTCCAATACTAAATTAGCTTCTGCTATTCATTTATATAAAAAATATGGCTTTACAGAAATTGAATTGGAATCTGGTTTGTACGAAAGAGCCAATATTAAAATGGAAAAATTGATTTAAAGTAAATTTTTATTGACATTCAATAAACTTTTATTAATGTTTGTACAATATAATTTTAATAGCGCTGTAATATATATAATTACAACTATTTTTAAGAAAGGAATTAAACTACAAACTGAAAACGAATTAACAATATAAGCCCTATGCCAATTGTTGTAAACTTAGATGTAATGATGGCAAAACGAAAAATGTCGTTAAATGAACTTTCAGAAAAAGTAGAACTTACATTATCCAATCTTTCCTTTTAAAAACCGGAAAAGCAAAAGCTATACGATTCAGTACACTGGAAGCCATTTGTTAAGTAATGGAATGTCAACCTGGTGATATTTTAGAATTTGAGGAAGAATAGCGTATTAAAATTTTAACTTTTTTTACATTTATATTGCATATGTGTAAATAGAATCCTACATAATTTAGCGATGTAATTATAAAATTAAAATTTGTAAAAAAATGAAGAAACTAACTTTAAAATCATTTGGTTTCGTAGCTGCAATTATGCTTTCTTTAAGTTTAATGTCTATGACAGATTCATCAACTAGCAGGCCTTTTATTGGAAGCTCAACAACTACACATACTGAAGCTTGCGGTGAATGTAGATGCACTTATGCAACAACTACAACTTATGTTTTTTGGATAAATGTTGGAACTGAAACAAACTTAACAGGAACAAAATGTTAAATCAAAATCCTATGTTGTATAAAAGCAACATAGGAAATTATAAAAAAATATGAAAAAGTTACTATTATACGGTTTGTTTTTAAACTTATCATTCATTTATTCCATATTTGGTCAAAGCAAATTTGAACTAAAAGTAGTTTCTGATTCAAATGATCCAATTGAAAATGCAATTATTTTAAACGTAAGTAATAATAAATTTTATTACTCAGATAGTATTGGTGTTACTAAAATAGAATACTTGTCTGAAATTGATAGTTTCAAAGTAATTATCCCTACTTTTTATGAAACGTATTTTACCATTAAAGAAATAAAAGGAAAATCTAGTACAATAGAATTAAAACCAAAAATAACACAACTCAAAGAAGTTATAGTTACATCTAAGAACCAAAAATATAAAAAGCTAAACTCTTTTAAGATTGAAAGTAAGAAAAAATATTTTTCAAGTCATATAAGCACTGGAGGTTCAATTGCTTCCGAGTTTTACTTTAACGAAAAAGGAAAAAAGAAAATTAATTCTATAAGTTTTTACTTTAAAGTTACTGATGAAAATATAAAAATTAGACCTCTCTTATATAAATTAGTCAACAATAACTGGGAACCAATTTTAGAAACTGCAAATACAATTTCAATTAATAAAGACAGTGAAGAGCTCAATATTAATTTAGAAAAATTCAATATATATTTAAACCCAAAAAACAAATACATCATCGGCTTTGAACTAATTGATAAGAATAAAGTTAGTACAACTGAGGTCTTATCTATCTCAAAGAAAAATTTAATATCATACTTAAAGTCAAAACCAAATTCTAAATGGTTCCGTATTCAAGAGAAAGACCCTAATTTTTCAATATACTATGAAATATATTTTTCTGAATAATTCGTTAATTATTTTCTAAAATATTCTAATTTTACTTCATAAATCAAACAACTATGAAAGCCTTTATTTCGGTTTTAGTACTTATTATTTTTTCATCATTTACAACAAGTTTCCAGGAAGATCGTTTTGTGTTTAAAGATAATGATCAAGTCATAAAACTCGAATTGGAAACTCAAAAAAAGTATTTGGTAATGAACCAACCTACTGAAATTAAAGTTTCTGTAGAAAATATTGATTTAAAAAAATCATCAATAATTGGCAAAGGAATTTGCTTAACAGGAGAGCAAGGCAAAAATTATTTTGTAATTTCTATAACGGTCGATGAATAAAATGTTTTCATTAATCAATATTCAGTTACGTTCAATTATCCAACAGGAAGAAACAAAAAACTTAAAAATCATAAATTTACAATACCCGTTAAAAACTAATTTTAATAAAATTGTAATAAAAAAAACCGAGAAATTCTCGGTTTTTTTTATTGATTTAGCTTCAGTTCATAAATTAAAGTTAATCCCTAATTAAAACTTGTTCATTTGAATGAAAATTCGTAAATTGAAGTAATTATTAATTAAACACCCAAAAATATATGATTGTACAAATTAACACCGATAAAAACATTGAAGGCTACAGCAGAATGAACGAATTTTTCTCTGGAGAAATCAAAAAAGAATTAGCTCGTTTCGATAATAAAGTTACCCGAGCAGAAGTGCATTTAGGAGATGAAAACGGAGATAAATTTGGCAAAAACGATAAACGTTGCCTTATTGAAGTTAGAGTTGAAGGTAAAAGTCCAATTGCAGTTACAACACATGCGGACAGCATTGAAAAAGCTTTTAGTGAGGGCATTGTTAAAATAAAACGTTCTCTAGATAATACGCTAGAAAAAATGAGAGCGCACTAATAACAATAAAAAATGAATATAGAATCATTTAATGATGATGTATTTTTTGAAGATAAAATTACAACAAAGGTAATTTTAGAAACTTCCTTTTCAAAAGAGATTAGAATTCTATTAAAGCGTGGACAAATTATGAAAGAGCACAAAGCGCCTTTTCCAATAATAGTTCATGTTTTAGAAGGTAAAATAGATTTTGGAGTTTTAGGAGAAATCAAAAAACTACAAAAAGGAGCAATTATATCTTTAAAAGAGAACATTCCTCACGATTTAACAGCACTAGAAGATAGTGTAGTTCGCTTATCACTTTCAAAACTTGATAATGCTGCTCGTGTAGAAAAAGTTGCTACATTATAAATACAGTAAAGAAAAAACGGACAACTAAAATTAGTTGTCCGTTTTTTTTATAAAACCTCTATCACACTATATTTGCTTTTGTATCTTTGCTTCAAATTACGAACTGTATTTAGAAGGTTGTTATGAACCCGCTTAATGCCGATTCAGAAAACTAAAGAAAACAATTAATTATGACAGTTCAAATTTGTTCTTGCGAAGGTCTAAATTCAAAATGCGAAAAGTGTTTTGGTAGTGGTTACATGAATACAAAATCAGCTCCAGCAGCTGCGAAAAACAAAAAAAGTATTCCTAAAGACAACATAAAACAAGATACATTCCTTACAGATGATATTAGCAACTTACATTTAAAAGAAATTCAAAACATTGCAGATAAAATTATCGCTAAATTAGATTTAAGGTCGATGCAGCAAATGCGAATTCTTCATTCTATTCCATTCAACACCACAACTTTTAGAAGAGACTTCAAAGATAAATTTGTGAGTTTTAATATTATGGAAATGGAAAAACGTGCTTTAAGAATAGAACTTGAAACGTTGACTAAGGAATTGACTAAAAATAAATTTGCTGTAAATTTTAAATTCAATCATTTGTTATCAAATAAAGATATTGATGTTACTTCAAACCGAGAACTTAAAACGTTATTACGAGAGTACAAAAAGCTTAATAAATAAAAATACTATCAAAAAAAAGGACAATCTTAAGATTGTCCTTTTTTTATAGATCTTGAAAAATAGATTCAATATTATTTTAAACTAGCTAAACTTTGCTCAATTGTAGCAATTTTTGCCAAAGCATCTGCTTCTTTGTTTCTTTCGTTTGCAATAACTTGTTCTGGCGCGCCAGCAACAAATTTTTCATTATTTAACTTACCTCGTACCGATTTTAAGAAACCTTGCGTATATTTTAATTCTGCATCAAGTTTTTCAATTTCAGCAGCTACATCTATATTTCCAGCAATTGGAATAAAATATTCGTTCGATTTTACCCTGTAGGTCAATGTCCCATCAACAGCTTCGGTAACGTATTCTAAACTTTCAACATTTCCTAATTTAAGAATAACTGCATCAAAAGTAGAAGCTACTTTTTCGTTGTTGATTACTTTTAAATCGATAACGTCTTTAAACGAAATATTTTTCTCTTTACGAATAGTTCTAATTCCAGCAATAACTTCAGCAGCAAAATCAAATTCTGCAATTAAATCTGCATTTGTATCTTTCATTGTTGGCCAAGTCGAAACGATTAATGCTTCTTCTGGTGTTCTTTCTGCAATGTATTGCCAAATTTCTTCCGTTAAGAAAGGCATAAATGGATGTAATAATTTCAAGTTAGCTTCTAACAATTCAATTGCTTTGTCAAATGTTGCTCTATCAATTGGTTGTTGGTAACCTGGTTTAATGATTTCTAATAACCACGAACAGAAATCGTCCCAAACCAATTTGTAAATACTCATTAAAGCATCGGATAACCTGTATTTTTCAAAGTTATCTTCGATTTCAACTAACGTTTGTTGCAATTTTGCCTCGTACCAATCAATCGCTATTTTAGAAGCTTCTGGTTGTGCAATATCTGCTACTTCCCATCCTTTAATTAATCTAAAGGCATTCCAAATTTTATTAGAAAAAGCTTTACCATTATTACATAATTCTTCGTCGAACATGATGTCGTTTCCTGCAGAAGCACTCAACAACAACCCTACTCTAACTCCATCAGCACCAAATTTTTTGATTAGGTCTAATGGATCAGGTGAATTTCCTAATGATTTTGACATCTTACGACGTTGTTTATCACGAACTAATCCTGTTAAATATACGTTGTTAAATGGTTTTTGGCCTGTGTATTCATAACCTGCAATAATCATACGAGCAACCCAAAAGAATAAAATATCTGGTCCCGTAACTAAATCATTTGTAGGATAATAATATTTAAAATCTTCACTTTCTGGATCCATTATTCCTCCAAAAACTGCCATTGGCCATAACCAAGACGAGAACCAAGTATCTAACGCATCTGCATCTTGATTCAAATCAGCAATTGTTAAGGCTGTATTTCCTGTTCTTTCTTTAGCTAAAACTAAAGCATCGTCAATGTTTTCTGCAACTACAAAATCTTCTTTTCCATCGCCATAGAAATAGGCAGGAATTTGTTGTCCCCACCATAACTGACGCGAAATATTCCAATCTCTAATATTTTCTAACCAATGACGATATGTATTGTTAAATTTACTTGGGTACAACTTCACCTCTTCAGTTTCTAAAACAGCTTTTATAGCTGGTTTAACCAAGTCTTCCATCTTAAGAAACCATTGATCAGACAAACGAGGTTCGATTACCGCTTTTGTACGCTCAGACGTCCCTACTTTATTCATGTGAATTTCAGTTTTCACCAAAACACCACTCGTTTCTAATTCTTTTGCAACTTCTTCACGAGCTACAAAACGGTCTTTTCCTTGATAATGTAAACCAAAACTGTTTAAAGAAGCATCTTCATTGAAAATATCGATAATTTCTAAATTATGTTTATTTCCTAATTCTTTGTCGTTAACATCATGCGCTGGAGTAACTTTTAAACATCCTGTTCCAAATTCAACATCAACATACTCATCTTCGATAATTGGAATAACTCTATTACAAATTGGCACAATTGCTTTCTTCCCTTTTAAATGAGTAAAACGCTCATCGTTAGGGTTGATACAAATTGCAGTATCTCCAAAAATAGTTTCTGGACGCGTTGTTGCAATTGTTAATATTTCGTTACTTCCTTCAATTTTATAGTTGATGTAGTATAATTTTCCTTGACGTTCTTCATGAATTACTTCTTCGTCTGACAACGTTGTTTTTGCTTCTGGATCCCAGTTTACCATTCGGTAACCACGGTAAATCATCCCTTTGTTGTATAAATCCACAAAAGACTTGATTACAGAAGCGGACATATCTTCATCCATTGTGAACTTCGTTCTGTCCCAATCGCAAGAGCATCCTAACTGTTTTAGTTGCTCTAAAATAGTTCCCCCGTATTTGTCAGTCCAATCGTAAGCATGTTTTAAAAACTCTTCACGCGTCAAATCCGCTTTATTAATTCCTTCTGATTTTAGTTTTGCAACCACTTTTGCTTCTGTAGCAATAGAAGCATGATCTGTTCCGGGAACCCAACAAGCATTGAATCCCTTTAAACGAGCACGACGAATTAAAACATCCTGAATAGTATTATTCAACATATGCCCCATGTGCAGCACTCCAGTCACGTTTGGTGGTGGAATTACAATTGTATAAGGTGTACGTTCATCTGGAGTAGAATGAAAATAATTATTTTTCATCCAGTAATCGTACCATTTCTGTTCTACTTCGTGAGGATTAAACTGCGCTGGAATTGACATTATTGTATATATTTATTCGATTATTATTACTAAAAAATAAAGTTTGGTATTGTTTTTGCACTTTATATATTGCAAAAGTAACGATATAAGCTAAAATAAAAAAGCTTTATATATTTGTTCTTTGCGAGAAAGTGATTAAATTTACAGAAACCTATTAATTTTAAAAATGATGAAAAAATTACTTGGATTGATTACTGTTTTAGTTGTTGGATTAAGTTCATATGCTCAAACTGGCGCAAAAATAGAATTTAAAGAAGAAACCATTAATTATGGTGAAGTGGTAAAAGGAGTAGACGACGGAATTCGTGTATTTGAATTTACAAATACAGGTGATGCCCCTTTGTTGTTAACGAATGTGAAATCGAGTTGTGGTTGTACAGTACCAGAATGGCCAAAAACGCCTATTGAACCTGGGAAATCAGACAAGATTACGGTTAAATACAATATGAACCCTGGACCAATTTCTAAAACTATAACTGTAGAAAGTAACGCAGTAAATAAGCCTAATGGTGTTGTGCCATTGAGAATTAAAGGTACTGTGATTGTGAAAGAAGTGGTTAGCCCACTTGAGAAAAAGAAAAGTTTTCCTCAATTATAAAAAATAAAAAATCCCGATTAAATCGGGATTTTTTATTTTTTATAATATTTTTTCAAGTTGGAATTTAAACTTTAAAACTTGCCCTTCCCTTTCAACTTCTATTGTTATATTTTTACCATCTTCCGATTGGAATAAATCGGTTATTTTTTGAATTGTATATGCGTAATCTTTTTTGCCGTTTATGCTTAAAATTTTATCTCCTTCTTTAAGTCCAGCTCTCATAGCCGGTGAGTTATTTCTAACTGAATAAATCTCGAATACAGGCTTTAATTTATATCTATAATTAAATTTTGCATTGGAATCATTAAAAATAAATTCATTAGCATTAATAGTAGTCGAAGTACTATTTGACCTAATTTCCTCTTTAATCCACTGAATTCCTTTATGTTGAACTTCAATGCCTGACATGTTATAATTAAACGCTTCATTAAAATATTTATTAGGTTTAAAATAAGCCAGCTCATTTTTATAATCAATAAACCAATTAAATCTTTTTATTACTTCTCCACCTAACGAACCATTTCTACCTTCAATAATATTTAATTGACCATAAGAAGCTTCATCTGGAAAAGAAACCAATGCATCATCTAAAATAAATGTTGAAACCAATAATTTTTTTACTCTTGATTTTTTTCCAACAACATCACCTCCTAAACCCCTACCTAGAACATCCCTTATAATTTTTCCAGAACATTTTAGAGAATCATTTTCAAAAAGCCAAAGACCATCTCCAAGACCAGAATCCATTAACAATGTAACTTCATGATTTTGATCACCTATATTTGTTTGTAGTTTTATATATGGTTTTTGATCAATTAAACTTAGTTTTTCTGAGTTATATCTTTTAATTTTTCTTTGAGATATTGATTGAAGAGACTTATATAAGACCACTCTTTTCCTTTGGTAATTAAGTTCAACAATATAATCTTTAAAGAAACTATAACCAATTATCCCATTAATAGGAATACCTAGTTTATTAATAATACTAATATTCTCATCTGTAATCAGCAGCAACTCAAAATTTGGATCAACATAACCATTTACTTTTAATTGGTTATTACTTGAAACAAGACCTTCTATTAAATCTCCTTTACCAAAACCGTTAATCTTAATTTTTTTAGTATTAAAGAATTCAATAGTGTCATTTTCAGGAAAACTAAATAATAAATTTTTATCTGAACCAGTATCTAACAACATTGATAATTTTACATCATTAATTTCAACATCAATAATTATTAAATTATTAGACAACTCAAAAGGAATAACAATCTTGTCTCTTTTCGAATTCCATTCAACTTGAGAATAGGTTGAATTAAATGAAAAAAGTATAAATAAAATAATATTTAAAATTCGATACTTCATATTTATCCTTTATATAAATGTAAGAAAATAATTAAACTAAATAAAATGAAATGTGAATTAATATGATTTAGCTTTTAGAATTCTAAAAATAATTGCAATTTTGCTTACCAAAACAAACAAAATGCCAAAAATATCTCAAAAAGGTATCCAAATGCCTGAATCACCAATTAGAAAATTGGTTCCTTATGCTGAAATTGCTAAAAAGAAAGGAAATAAAGTATATCATTTAAACATTGGTCAGCCTGATATTAAAACACCTCAGGTTGCTTTGGATGCAGTTAAAAATGCAAATTTAGAAGTTTTAGAGTATTCTCACTCTGCAGGTTTTGAAAGTTATAGAGAAAAACTTTCTCAATATTACAAGAACCAAAACTTACCTATAGATTCTCAAAACATCATCATTACTACTGGTGGTTCTGAAGCTTTATTATTTGCTCTTGGAAGCACTATGGATGTTAATGATGAAATTATCATTCCAGAACCTTTTTACGCTAATTATAACGGTTTTTCAGTTGCATCTGGTGTTAAAGTTGTACCTGTAATTTCTACTATTGAAACAGGTTTTGCTTTACCTCCTATTGAAGATTTTGAAAAACTAATTACTCCTAGAACAAAAGCAATATTAATATGTAATCCTGGTAATCCAACAGGTTACTTATATTCTGAAGCTGAAATAAATCAATTAGCTGAAATTGTAAAGAAGCATGATTTATTCTTGATTGCTGACGAAGTATATAGAGAATTTACATATGATGGTTATAAACACTTTTCAGTTATGAATGTACCTGGTTTAGAAAA
The DNA here is from genome assembly GCF_034111225.1 of Flavobacterium sp. Lineage (GTDB taxonomy): Bacteria > Bacteroidota > Bacteroidia > Flavobacteriales > Flavobacteriaceae > Flavobacterium. Next base: position 13,967 of record NZ_JAWUXR010000015.1, read on the forward strand.
CCATGCAATTATGATTGATTCTGTTTCTAAAAGATTCAGTATGTGTGGGGCTCGAATTGGATGTATTGTTTCTAAAAATAAAGATTTGATGGCAGCTGCTATGAAGTTTGCTCAAGCAAGATTGAGTCCGCCTACATATGCTCAAATTGCTAGTGAAGCCGCATTAGATACTCCACAAAGTTACTTTGATGAAGTTATTACTGAGTATCAAGAAAGAAGAGACGTTTTAATTTCTGAGTTAGAAAAAATTGAAGGGGTTCAAGTTGCTACTCCAAAAGGAGCATTTTACTGCATCGCAAAACTTCCTATAACAAGTGCAAATGATTTTGCGCAATGGTTGCTAGAATCATATGATCTAAATGGCGAAACAGTTATGGTTGCTCCTGCTGCTGGGTTTTACTCTTCTCCAAATGTAGGTTTAGATGAAGTACGTATTGCATACGTTTTAAAGAAAGATGATTTAATACGCTCTGTTGAAATTTTAAAAGAAGCTTTAAAAGCATACAAGCAATTTTCAAAATAAAATGAATTTTCAATAATAAAAAAAGCAGTACCAAATGGTACTGCTTTTTTGTTTTGTATAACTATTTGTTTTATCTAATTAATGAGAAGTGAGCTCTAAATACTCTTTGTTGTCCTCCTTCATCAAACTCAATTGTAAACCAGTAATCTGTAGATGGTAATTGTTGTCCATTAAACGTTCCATCCCATCCTTGACCTGTTGTACTAATCTGCTTGATTAGTTTACCATATCTATCAAAGATATATAACTTCGCTCCTGGCTGATTTTCTAATCCAATAATATTCCAGTAGTCGTTATATCCATCTCCGTTTGGTGTAAAATAATGAGGATAATCAATTACCATTACTTCTTGTGTTAAGTAAGTACA
>NZ_JAWUXR010000016.1:0-158570 GCF_034111225.1 Flavobacterium sp.
GCATTGCAAGCTGCAATGGATGGTTTTGAAGTTAAGAAATTAGAGACTGTTGTTGCAAACTCAGATATTATTATTACTACAACAGGAAATAAAGATATTGTGCGTGGAGAGCATTTTAAAGCAATGAAAGACAAAGTAATTGTTGCCAATATTGGTCACTTTGATAATGAAATTGATGTTCCTTATTTAAATGCAACCAGCGAAAAAGTTGAAATCAAGCCACAAGTAGATAAATATAATATCAACGGAAAAGATATTATCTTATTAGCAGAAGGACGTTTGGTAAATCTAGGTTGTGCAACGGGGCATCCAAGTTTTGTAATGTCTAACTCATTTACAAACCAGACTTTGGCGCAAATGGAACTTTGGAACAATGCAAAAGCATACGGAAACGAAGTGTATATGTTACCAAAACATTTAGATGAAAAAGTAGCTGCTTTACACTTAGCTAAATTAGGAGTTGAATTAGAAGTTTTACGTGACGACCAAGCGAAATATATTGGCGTTCCAGTTGAAGGTCCATTCAAACCAGAATATTACAGATACTAGTCTGAAGTTATAATTCAGAAATTAGAATACCAAAACCCTTGCAGAAATTGCAAGGGTTTTTTTATGCTTAAAATTTTAATTACCAATATTTTAACAACAAATTAAAACATTTCACGTTAAATTTGTACATATCAAAATCAATCATCATGTTAAAAAAATTCTTCATTCTTTGTTCTGGAGCAGATAAGAATCTCATCAATTCTTGTTCCAATGGCGAACAAAATAAGTACGCTGGTATTGGCGCAACCGTTTTCTTTACCGCCGTAATGGCATTTATTGCCGCTAGTTATGCTCTTTTTACGGTTTTTGACAATGCTTATATAGCAATGGCATTCGGACTCGTTTGGGGTTTACTTATTTTTAATTTAGACCGATTTATTGTTTCTACCATTAAAAAAAGAGATTCTTTTTGGAGTGAGTTTAAACAAGCAACTCCTCGAATTCTCTTAGCAGTTATTATTGCAATCGTAATTTCAAAACCATTGGAAATTAAAATCTTCGAAAAAGAAATCAATACGGTATTATTGAAAGAGAAAAACCAAATGGCTTTGAACAACAAAAAAGAAATTGCCAATTACTTTCAATCGGATGTTGATAAAAACAAAACACAAATTGACAGTTTAAAATCGGATATTACCAAAAAAGAAAAAGAAGTAAACGACTTATATTCGGTTTATATCACCGAAGCCGAAGGGACAGCAGGAACTAAAAAACTAGGAAAAGGTCCGGTTTACAAAGAAAAAAGAGAAAAACATGATGCCAGTTTACAAGATTTAGCCTTGTTAAAAACTATTAATCAAGCTAAAATTGCCGAATTGGAAACGAAAGCTAAATCACTACAAACTGATTTAGACAAAAAAATTACAGAAACACAGCCAATAATCGACGGATTTGACGGTTTAATGGCTCGTATTAACGCTTTAAATAAATTACCATTACTTCCTTCTTTATTTATAATGCTGCTGTTTTTAGCTATTGAAACTTCTCCTATTATTGCTAAATTATTATCTCCGAAAGGAGAGTTTGATTTCAAACAAGAAGATGCGGAAATGTCCGTTTTAAATATGCTTACCCAAAACAAATACCAAAGTGAATTGCAGCGGAAAACCGATGCGGAAATTTACGACAAAGTATATGCAGACATAAAAGACGATAAAGAACTTTATAATTATAAAAAGAAACGCACCATTGAATTGCTGGAACTTCAAGCTGATGGCTTTGTAGAAAAACAAAAGAATTCATTGTAAACAAAAAAAGCGATAAGTTTACCTTATCGCTTTTTTTATATTTAAATGAAATTACATTCTACTTAAAACTTCTTTTTTCAAAGCATCATATTCTGCTTGTAAAATAAGTCCGTTGTCTAATAGTTTCTTGTAATTTTGAAGCTTTTCAAACAACTCTTCTTGTGAAAGATTGTTGCCTAATTTCTCAACTTCAGAATTTACAGGTGCAATTTCTGCAAAATTTGTAATTTCTTCAGCAACCATCTCTTCTACTGATTCAATGATTTCTACTGATTCATCAGTAATATTTAATGGAACAACTGCATCTACTACTGGAATAGATTGCAATGGATTTTTCAACAAATCCAATTGTTCTTTTGCAAAAGTATATAACTTTCTTGCTTGATTTTTTGGCAAATAATCTATTGTATGCGTTAGGTCAGTTTTAGTAGAAAAAGTAAAATCTGAACCTAAAATTCCTTCTTTCACAAAAGAACCTGCAATATCGTCCCAATCATAATCTACAAATTCCATTGAAAAACCTAAATTTTTAGGCTTACAAAGAATAATTCTTTTGTTGGTAACCACTACACTATCAGGAAAAATGGTTACAGCGGGTTTTTTTTGAACCGCAATATAACCTACTTCTTCATTAGACATTATTAAGTTTTCCAATTTTGAAGCAATTTTTTCTATTGCTTTTGGATCTTGGTCTTCGTTTAAAATATTTTTTAAATTTTCAAGCATGATTAACATTTATTTCTTTTACAAAAGTACTATCAAAATTGATAAGTTAGCTACTTTTTTTAATAGAAAAAGCCGTTTAATAAATTAAACGGCTTAAAGTGTTTTTTATAATAATTATCTAAATGAAGCTCTTGGCCCTGTTGAACCAAAAACGGCTGCCATTCTTGATGCTTGACCGCTAGAGAACATGTACATTCCTCTATCATCCGTATAATCCATATAGTTCATATACATTTCTAATGGAGTCCCTGAACAAGTACTTCTATGACCTACTGCAGGTACACCATAATTAGCTGCATTATGAGAAGGCGTATCAGTAACTAAATCATTTCCACAAGTAGCATCACCCCAAATATGACGTAAATTCATCCAGTGACCAACTTCATGTGTTGCTGTTCTACCTAAGTTAAAAGGATAAACAACAGTTCCTGTTGTACCAGTATACTTTGAATCAATTGCTACACCATCTGTTGCAGAAGCACCTCCAGGAAATTGAGCATATCCTAATATTCCACCACCTATTGTACAAACCCAATAGTTTAATTTTGTTGTTGGTGAAGTAGGATTAATACCCCCTTGAGTAGATTTCTTCATAGCATCTGTAGTTCCCCATGATGTTTTAGTTGTTGATTTTCTATAAATAGCATCTAAAACAAATCTAATATTTAAACCTCCTCTTACACTATTGTATGGATTACTTGAATTATAATCAGAATTTGTTGCTGTAAAATCTTTATTTAAAACATCTATTTGTGATTGTAATTGTGCTTGAGTAATATTTTCTGCACTTGTTCTATATAACACATTAAATACAACTGGAATTTCCAAAACTCCGTTTACAATCCTACCCTGTTGTATGAATTTCTCAGCTTCAATTTCAAAATTAGCCATTCTTTCTGCTAATTTAGGATCATCTGATAATTGTCTCTCCAAAACTTCATGAGAAGCACAACCTCTATGTGCTCCAGAATTTTGAGTTGCTGCTGACGTCGATTCGTCGTTACTACAAGAAAAAAGCATTGCTAACGTGAATGCTGATAAAATAAGTTTTTTCATAAATAAAGTAGTTATAGTTTTTTGATACAGCAATACTATGGCGAAAATTTTAATGTTTTTTCAAAAAAATTCACTAACTACCTATTGATTATTAATTATTTTTGTTATATAATTGCAAAAACCGTATTTATTTTTCATTTTTAATGAAATAAATAACATCTATTAAGATAAATTAACATTTAATTATTAATAAATACTTGTGCTTACAAAGATTCTTTAATTTTTTTACTTAAAGAACTAAAAACCAACCCATAAGAATCATTAATTAAGTCAGTTATCATTTTACTCGGAAGTTCTTCGTTTAGATAAACGCTATTCCAATGTGTTTTACTCATATGATAACCTGGTTTTATAGCTTCATATTGTTCTCGAAGTTCAATTGCTCTTTCGGGATTACATTTTAAATTTAAAAATGGATTTCCTTCTTCAAATTTTTTCAAAGAAGCTAAACAAAACATTTTTCCGCCAACTTTAAAAACCAATGTATCTTCATCAAACGGAAAATGCTCGGTTACTCCTTTTTTGGAATGGCAAAATTCGTAAAGCTGTTGAATATTCATTATTTATTGTAATTATTTTATCTTATACAAAACTGGTTTACTTGGACTCGCATCATTTTCAAATGAAGCAATTTGTAAGTTTAAGAAATAACTTCCGTCAAGAATTGTATCGTTTACATAAATCATTTCAGTAATGGTACAATTCATTCGAGCATCTGCATTTAATACGTTTACATTTTTTACATTCCAAAATGCTTTGTGTGCCAATAAAAAACCTCCATCGTGCTCTTTATCTACACTTGGCAAGTCAATTAATAAATGTTGCACACCGATTTCCCTTATATAAGCTGCCGCTGCTATATCTAGATATGGCGGATTTGTATGCGAATAATTTATGTGTTTTTTCTTTTCTAAATTAGGTAAAGTTCTAATAATAATAGCTTCAGGATAATGATTTTGATTGTGTGATTTCTCCTCCGTCGAAATGACAAAAAAAGATTCAATTTGTTCTTTTGTAATGACTAAGTCTTCTCCAATCGTTTTTGGTTCAACCGAAATAACTTCAGCAGTAAAGAAAAACTGTTTTAAACATTGATTGATGCTGTAAAAATCTTTAGTAATATGGCCTAAACATTCAGTATGTGTTCCGTGTGCATGCGGATTGAAGAAAATATTATTAAAATTAGTGGAAGACTTTCCTTCTGAAACTTTTCCTATCCAATCACCCTCTTTTACAGGTTCTATAATTGGTGTACTTTGATACCAAGCAATTGGGTTTTGCTCATTATTAGTTAATGGAATTGAAATATCTAAAGGTTTAGATAAATCTAATTCAAAAGTTATATTGTTATGTTGAATTGCAGTTTTCAATTGGATTGATTTTAATCCAAATTTACTAAAAATAAGTCTGATGCAATTCCATCACAAAGAAACTTTCCTTTTTTGGTTGCTCGAAGCACATTTTCTTCAATAATAAGTAGCTCGTCTTCTAAAAAACGCTTTGCTTCTTTAAGAGAATGATTTAGATAGAACTCTCCAAATTCATTTTCTATTCTTTCTAACGAAACGCCCCAAATGGTTCGCAAACCAGTCATAATATATTCGTTATAACGGTCTGTAATCGTAAGTTTTTCAGTTTCAATTGGAACTTTATTTTCTTGAATAGACTTAATATAAAGTGAATTATTAGAAATATTCCAACCTCTATTTATGCCATCGTAACTGTGTGCTGAAGGTCCAATTCCTATGTATTTTTTACCCAACCAATAAGCCGAATTGTTTTTCGAAAAATATTCAGGTTTTCCAAAGTTTGATAATTCGTAATGTACAAATCCGTTTTCTTGTAAAGAATCAACTAAAATATGAAATTGCTCTTGAGTTACTTCATCATCAGGTTGTTTGATAATTCCTTTTTTAATGAATTTATCTAAAGCTGTTTTTGGCTCGACTGTAAGTGCATAACTGGAAATGTGATTGATTCCAAAAGAAAGTGCTTTATCTATATTTTGTTTCCATTTCTCGTTACTCGAACCTGGAATTCCGTAGATTAAATCCAAAGAAATATTATCGAAATATTGTGTGGCAATTTCCAAGCAATTTAAAGCTTCTTCTGAATTGTGTGCACGATTCATCATCTTCAAATCGTCTTCAAAAAAAGATTGAATACCAATTGAAAGTCGGTTTACTTTGCTCTTTGATAATTCAATGATTCGTTCTTCGGTCAAATCATCAGGGTTTGCTTCTACTGTAATTTCTGGATTTTCTACAACTTTATAATTTTTATATACTTCATCAATCAAAAACCTTAAATCTTCAGTTGATAAGATACTTGGCGTTCCACCACCAAAATAAATAGTTTCTACTTCTTCATTTTGAGATTCACTTTTACGCAAGCTAATTTCTTTGGCCAAAGCCAAAACCATTTCGTCTTTCTTCTTTAAGGAAGTAGAGAAATGAAAGTCGCAATAATGACATGCTTGTTTACAAAACGGTATGTGAATGTAGATTCCTGACAAAACTATTTTTTTACTCGTGATTCATTGTTTTTTACGAAAGCATCCCAACCCGAATAGCTTTTTTCGCCAACCACTTTTCCTGAGTTGAAGAAATGACAAACTGCTGCCGCTAATCCGTCAGTTGAATCAAGATTTTTGGGCAATGTTTTCAATCCTAATAATTGTTGAAGCATTTTGGCAACTTGCTCTTTACTGGCATTTCCGTTTCCGGTAATGGCCATTTTTATTTTCTTAGGTTCGTATTCTGTAATAGGAATATCTCTAGACAATCCTGCAGCCATAGCAACTCCTTGCGCCCTTCCTAACTTCAACATCGATTGTACATTTTTGCCAAAAAAAGGTGCTTCAATAGCAATTTCATCTGGATGATGCGTATCGATGAGTTCAATTGTGCGTTCAAAAATATGTTTTAATTTTTGATAATGATTGTCGAGTTTATTTAACTGCAGTTCATTTAGCTGAATAAACTCCATTTTTTTATTCACGACTTTTATCAAACCAAAACCCATTATGGTTGTTCCTGGATCTATTCCTAATATGATGCGTTCGTTTGCCAAATTTTCTTTTCTTTGTAGTAATGATTTCGATTCCTCACAAAGCTAAACAATTCCTGTTACTTATAATCAAACTTTTGATTGTAAGTATTGCTTTGTTTTATATTTACCATCAACTACAAGGCGATAAAAAAATCAATTGGAGTATTATTTCGAGTTATTTATCAGTACAATCGGCCATCATTTTAATTGGATTTTCAGCTGTAAATTGGGTATTAGAGATTTTTAAATGGAAACATTTAGTTTCTTACTTTAAAGAAATTTCTTTTTTTGAAGCTACTAAACAAAGTTTAGGTTCGCTGACTGCTTCTATTTTTACGCCTAATCGAATTGGCGAATATGGCGCTAAAGTTTTATATTTTCCAAAGGAAAACAGAAAGCAGGTTGTTTTACTAAATTTCATTGGAAACAGCAGTCAAATGCTTGTTACAACGTTTTTTGGAGTTATTGGAGTTTCATTAATTGGGCTGAACTTTCAAGTTTCAAATTGGGTTATTTTTGGATTTTTTATAGCTGCATTTTTGATTCTTTTCCTTTTTAAGAAGGTTGAAATCTACGGGTTTTCCATTCAAAAATTAGTCCAAAAAATTGCTTCCTTCTCATTTGCATTTCACAGAAAAAATATTTGGTTTTCAATAATGCGTTATTTGGTTTTCTCTTGTCAATTCTTCTTTTTACTATTGACTTTTGACATTGAAATTGCACTTGAAATCGCTTTTGGAACTATTTTTACAATGTATTTATTAGCATCGATTGTTCCAAGTATTCACTTAATGGACGTTGCTATAAAAGGAAGTGTTGCTGTATATCTATTTAGCCTTCTAGGTGTTGAAAGTTGGAAAATAATTGCAATTACTTCTTTAATGTGGCTTTATAATTTGGTGCTACCTGTTTTAGTTGGAAGTTATTTTGTTTTACGCTTTAAACCTCAAAAACCATGATTGTAATTCTATTCACAATCTTAATAATTTATGTGCTTTTTATAAGTGCACTCATTTTTGGTTTTAGCAAAAAAACTAAAAATGAAGCAAATGCCTTAAAGCCTAAAACTACTTTTTCTATTGTAGTTCCTTTTCGAAATGAAGCAGAAAATTTACCCAAATTATTGCATTCTATTTCACAATTGAATTATCCTAGAGCCCTTTTTGAAGTTATTTTAGTGGATGATGAATCGTATGAAGAATTCAGAATTCAGAATTTAGAATTCAGGATTCAGGTTATAAAAAATATTCGTAAAAGCAATTCGCCAAAAAAAGACGCGATTGAAACTGCAATTAAAGTTGCTGAAAATGATTGGATAATCACTACTGATGCCGATTGTTTAGTTCAAAAAAACTGGTTGCTTTCTATTGACAATTATATTCAAAATGCAAATGTGAAAATGATTGCGGCTGGCGTAACTTATTTACCCAAAAATGGCTTTTTACATGCTTTTCAAACCGTAGACTTTATGAGTTTACAAGGCGCAACTGTTGGGAGTTTTGGAATTGGAAAACCGTTTATGTGTAATGGAGCAAATTTTGCTTATTCGAAATCATTTTTCCAAGAATTAAATGGTTTTAATGGAAATGAAAACATAGCAAGTGGCGACGATGTTTTCTTATTACAAAAAGCGGTTTTAAAAGCACCAAAGTCGGTTGGGTTTTTATATGATTCTAAAAGTATAGTTGCAACACAAACTGTAAACACTTGGAAAGAACTTTTTATGCAACGCGTCCGTTGGGCTGCAAAAAGCACAGGTTATACTTCTGTTTTTGGAAAAGCACTTGCCTTACTTGTTTTTGCTACAAATTTATGTTGGATTCTTGTTTTTACGCTTTGGCTCATTGGAAAACTAGACCAAAACTATTTTATGCTTTTTATAGGAAGTAAATTTTTGATTGATTTGATACTTCTTCAAAAAACGGCTCACTTTTTTAAAACCAAACTGAGTTGGATATTAGCAAGTTCGTTTTTGTATCCTATTTTTAGTTCTTCAGTTGCTTTGTATTCACTTTTTGGAAAGTATGAATGGAAAGACAGAACGTTCAATAAATAAATTACTCCGTAACTTTAATTATTACAGGAACTATAAATTGTGTTTTTACTTTAATTCCTCTTTTAATTGCTGGCTCAACACGTGGAAAATCAGCTAATCTATTCTTTAGAATACTGTCAATTTTTACAAAATCGTATGTAATGCTGTCTTTTGGTTGTTGGGCTTCAAATTTAAGTGTCGAATCGGCATTAATAGTAACTTTAACATCAATAGTATCTGCTTTTGGGTACATCATTTGAATAGTATCAATTCCTATTCGTTCTTGAATAATTTGAACTAAATTTTCAAAAAAACATTGTTTTTGAAAATCTTTATCTTGAATAGTGTCGCATTTAAAAATACTTGGATATTGATCTACTTCAGACCAATTGATTTTATTCAATTCTTCTTGTAACAATACATTTTCATCTGGTGCTTGCGCATCAAAATATTGACAAGAAACCACAAGAAAAACAAAAAATAAACTTAGCTTTTTATACATTTAATTTTGAATAACAATTAAATTTGTAAACATTCATTGCCAAAAATAGAAATAATTTATGGAATACTTTTTATTAATAACCGGTTTTTGCTTTATGATTATTGGCATACTTGGTAGTTTTTTACCTGTTTTACCGGGACCGCCTATCAGTTGGGTTGGGTTATTACTTTTATACCTTACAAAAGGAATAGAAATAAATTATTGGGTTTTAGGCATAACACTTTTTATAGCATTGTTTGTAGCCGTTTTAGATTATATTATTCCTGCCAAAGGCACAAAACGATTTGGCGGAAGTACATACGGTATTTGGGGAACCAATATTGGTTTAATAATAGGTTTGTTTTTTCCGCCAATAGGATTTATTATTGGAGCTTTTGTTGGCGCACTTATAGGAGAACTTATTTACGACAAGAAAGACCAAAACAGAGCTCTAAAAGCCGCAACGGGTTCGTTTTTAGGATTCCTCGCCGGAACTTTTATAAAACTTGTGGTTTGCTTTGCGTATTTAGGCTTGTTTATAAGTTTGGTTTGGGAAAATTGGAATGTTTGGTTTTAAGAATAGTATCTTATAATCACCAATTCTTTCCACCTAAGATAATTATTTGCTCATTGCAATTTGGGAAACACAATGATTTATTCTTACTTCTCTTTCTTGAGTTCATTTTATAAAACTTATATAAACAATTTATATCTATTTCTCCAATGACTTCAGAGTATCCAATAAAATCAGTAACCTCAATTTTCTTCAAATCTTGAAAAAACTCATCAATATCTAGATAATCAAAACCAGCAAGACGATAAAATATCTTATTTTTTTTATTATATGACAAATAATAATTACAATGACCGAATGAAATTTTTTCAGAATCATCATCAAATCTGTATGGTTGTTCAAAAGTTATTTTAAGAAAAATAAAATTTTTATATTCTGATTTAAGATATATGATTTTTTGATTTTCGACATCATTACTTATTAATTCTTTTGCAGAAACTCCATATCTACTTACTGTTAGTAATTTTGCCTTAAATTCTATGTCAACAGAATCTATCTCTTTTTGTTGAGCAAAAGAAGTAAGTGTTATTAAAAAAAATAAAAGCGCTAATTTATTTGTCATAATTTATATTGTATTCTTAAAAACAAAAATAAGATAGAAATGTAAAAAAGAGTTGTAAATAGAAATATTTATTTTTTGAAAAGTGTATAAAATCAAAAAAGCCATCCAAATCCTGATAATTCAGAATATTTGGAAAGCTTTTCATTGGTCTAACTACTAAACCTGCTACGAGTTACAAAGTCGCAGCGTAAACAACACAACTGTTTTTGATACTTTTATGGGGCAAAAAAGCACCTCATTTCTGAAGTGCTTTCCCCAATCTTGCGGTCTGGACGGGACTCGAACCCGCGACCCCCTGCGTGACAGGCAGGTATTCTAACCAGCTGAACTACCAGACCGTTGCTTGATTGCGAGTGCAAATATAGGACGGAATTTTAATATTCCAAACCTTTTCTTAAAAAAATTTCATCTTTTTTTTAGCTAATTAGCCAAACCTTTGTTTTTCAACTAAATATGTGGTCATAATTTTTTGAAAATTTTCTCCAACCGCAACAGGAACGTACTGAATTTTATATTGCATGCAGTTGTTTTCTATTTTCTTGAAGAAAGAGTCTACTTCTTTTTCATAATTTTCTTTGGTTTGCTCTGTATACAGATTTATTGTTTCTCCGGTTTCTAGATCAATAAACTTTCTAGGAGTGCCATCGTATTCTAATTTAAGCTCTGATTTTTCATCATAAACATGAAATACAATTACTTTATGTTTGTTGTGCTTTAAATGCTGTAATGCTTTAAAAATTTCCTCTTCATTTGTGTTTTGAAACATATCTGTAAACAAAACTACCATAGAACGACGATGCATTTTTTCGGCAATTTCATGCAAATAAGCAACCGTATCTGTATTTTTTGATTGTTTTGTGTCCTCTAAAACCGACTCTAGCTTGTCTAAAAGCATACGATGATGACGTTCGCTTCCTTTTTCGGGTGCATAATATTCATATTCGTCGGAATAAACACTTAGACCAACAGCGTCACGTTGTTTTTTAAGCAAATTCATTAAAACTGCAGAAGCCAACACCGAAAACCCTATTTTGCTTTCGTAAAAGCCTTGATTTGACTTTAAAACAGGATAATGCATCGAAGAAGAGTTGTCGATAATTAAATGACAACGCATATTAGTTTCTTCCTCATAGCGCTTTGTATAAAGTCGGTCTGTTTTTGCAAATAATTTCCAATCAATATGCTTGGTGCTTTCGCCTGGATTGTAAATTTTATGTTCAGCAAACTCAGCAGAGAAACCATGAAACGGACTTTTATGCATTCCCGAAATAAAACCCTCAACTACTTGCTTCGCCAAGAGCTCAAGATGCTTGAAACTGGATATTTTTTCTAATTGATTTTCAATCTTCATCTCTCAAATGTATTAAAAAAAAATTGGATTTTTAGATTTTTAGACAATAGACAAATGTTTTTCCCAACAGCCCTGATAGAGCGCTTATCCTTGTGAAGTAAAGCGAAACAAGATAATAGCGAAAGCAGGAATTACGCTTACAAGAAATACTAAAACTTTCGCTTCATAAAAAAAGCCCAACTTTCGCTGGGCTTCATTTTCTTTTTCAATTTGATGCTTTATTACAATAATGCGTCGATAGCATCTGTATATGTTTTCTTTGGAGCAACTCCAACTTGACGACCTACTACTTCTCCGTTTTGGAAAATTAATACTGTAGGAATGTTTCTTACGCCGTATTTTGCAGCAAATTCTTGGTTTGCATCTACGTCTACTTTTCCTACTACTGCTTTTCCTTCGTAATCTGCAGAAACCTCATCGATAACCGGCCCAACCATTCTACATGGTCCACACCAAGCTGCCCAAAAATCTACTACTACTGGTTTATCTGATTTTAACACTACTTCTTCAAAAGTAGCATCTGTTATTGCTAATGCCATATTTTTTATGTTTTAATTTTATTAATTTCTGATAACAAAAGTAACTAAATATTTTTTAGAAACCTTAATACAAGAATTGCTTTTGCTTATAGCTCTATTTTAAAAAATGATATTAAAGCGATTTTAAAACAGCTAATAAAACATCTCCTTTTAAACGCGTCCCGTAATTTGGATTGATGTACATGAATTCTATTTCACGATTGTTATTTAACACATAAACAGTAGGGACAGGAAGAAATCCTGGATTTTTACCTTCTGAATATTTATCTAATTTTGGTTTTTCTTTTTCAAATGCAATTCCAATAGCTTGAGCAAAAACTCCTTCGCTATCTGAATATAACTTATATTTTAATTCTTTTTTATCCAAAGTCTGTTTTAAGAAACTTGGTGCATCTGGGCTAATTGCAATAACTTGATAGCCTAATGCAATAATGTCTTTCTCAATTTCTTGCATATCGGCTAATTGCGAATTACAATAAGGACACCAACCACCACGATACACAACAAGAACTGTTTTTTTATCAAGAATGTCTTTTGTTTTTACTTCTTTTCCATTTGCATCATGTAAAATGACATTTGGAATTTTTTCTCCAATTAATAACGGACTTACATTTTCTGCTTTATCTGCTATTTGCGCAAATGAAACAGCAGAAAATAAAAAGATTACGATTTTAAAAATATTTTTCATGTTTGTTTATTTTATTTGATACAAAGTTCAATAATTAAGCCACAACAGATTGTTAGCTACATTACATTAATTCAACTTAAAGTTAATTTGCATGCTTTCTAACTCTTGAAGTAATTCATTTGAAATTTTAATTTTCAACTTTCTGCTTGGCATTACCAGTTTCGTTACTACTTGTATTTCTTCTACTTCAGTTTCAACAACTGCGGTTTCAGTAGATTCGTCTTCATTGATTGAAGCTTCATCTTCTTCGCTTTCTACAACCACTTCAGTTGCAACCATTCTTTTTACTTTTTGAAGTTCCATTACTTCCATAGTAACTTGATTATCTCCTTTTGCTCTAGAAAATAAATCTTGAAGTGCGTGAATTAAATTATCATTTAAATCGGCTATGTTAAATTGTAGTATTAATTTTTTAGCAAAAGTGGTTAGCACATCTTGCAAATACTGCACTGCAAGAAACTGCATTCTAGGGTCTCCCTTTTTACCTTCAGCATTTGTCCAACCTTCTTTTACAACTAATTTTATAAAAGTGAAATTATTTTGAATAAGAAAATGTCGGAATTTCAAATACTCTTCTCCAAATATTCTAAAATCGTAACTCTCATCATAACCTTCTAAAGTAAACATTGCCCAACCTTTACCGTTTTTAGAAACCCTGTGCTCTATTTTTGTAATGATTCCACCAATACTCACATTCTTACCGACTAAAGTATTTAAGTCTTTTAGATATTCTAGCTTAGTACCGCAGAAATATTTCATTTCATATTTATAATCATCTAATGGATGTCCCGAAATATAAATACCTACTACTTCTTTTTCCTTGGCTAATTTTTCCATAGTGTTCCACTCTTCACAAGGCGGAACAATTGGTTCTGGGATTTGCACTTCGGAAGCGTCTCCAAACAAACTTACTTGTGACGAATTTTCGTTTTCTTGAAACTTAGCTCCGTACTTAACTGCTTTTTCTAAGAAAGTAATTCCATCTCCTTCATCATGGAAATATTGCGCTCTATGTGTTTCACCAAAACCATCAAATCCTCCTGCCAAAGCCAAACTTTCAAAAGCTTTTTTATTGGCTGCACGTAAGTCAATCTTTTTGGCAACATCAAAAATAGATTTGTATTTTCCTTCTTTTCTATTCTCTACAATAGTATCAACCGCATTGGCTCCAACGCCTTTAATTGCTCCCATCCCAAAACGAACCGCATACTCATCATTAACCGTAAACTTATAGTACGACTCATTTACATCTGGTCCAAGAACCTGTAATCCCATTCGCTTACATTCTTCCATAAAGAACGAAACTTGTTTAATATCGTTCATGTTATTAGAAAGCACTGCGGCCATATATTCGGCGGGAAAATGCGCTTTTAAATAAGCCGTTTGATATGCAATCCAAGCATAACAAGTAGAATGTGACTTATTAAAGGCGTAACTCGCAAAGGCTTCCCAATCTTTCCAAATTTTCTCTAAGATAACTGCGTCATGCCCTTTTGCTTCAGCTTGCTCAATAAACTTAGGCTTCATTTTATCTAGAACGTCTTTCTGTTTTTTACCCATTGCTTTACGCAAAACATCGGCATCACCTTTAGAAAAATCAGCTAATGATTGAGACAAAAGCATCACTTGCTCTTGGTAAACTGTAATTCCGTAGGTTTCTCCTAAATATTCCTCACAAGCGTCTAAATCGTATTTTATTTCTTCTTCTCCATTTTTACGTTTTACAAATGAAGGTATATATTCTATTGGCCCTGGTCGATATAAGGCATTCATTGCAATTAAATCGCCAAAAACCGTTGGTTTTAAATCTTTTAAATATTTCTGCATTCCTGGTGATTCGTATTGAAAAATACCAACCGTTTCTCCTCTTTGGAATAACTCATACGTTTTAGCATCATCAATAGGAAAAGTATCTGGATCTAAATCAATATTATTTCTGTACTTAACTAGCTTAACTGTGTCTTTAATTAAGGTTAATGTTTTAAGACCTAAGAAGTCCATTTTCAATAAACCTGCACTTTCAGCAACTGAATTGTCAAATTGAGTAAGGTATAAGTCAGAATCTTTTGCGGTTGTAACCGGAACGAAATTGGTAATATCTGAAGGCGTAATAATTACACCACAGGCATGAACACCCGTGTTTCGCAACGAACCTTCTAATATTTTCGCTTGTTGAATAGTTTCTCCTGCTAAATCTTCGCCATTTGCAATTGCAATTAATTCTTGTACTTTTTCAAATTCTTCTGAACGCAATGCTTTTTTAATTGTCACTTCATCTTCTGCAATAAAACGAGCTAAATTCCATTTCGATGGCATCATAGCCGGAATTAACTTCGCAATTCTATCTGCTTCAAATAAAGGTAAATCTAATACACGCGCTGTATCTCGAATAGCCGATTTAGTTGCCATTTTACCATAAGTAATAATTTGCGCCACTTGATTAGCACCATACTTATTAATTACATAATCCATAACACGACCACGACCTTCATCATCAAAATCGATGTCGATATCGGGCATGGAAACACGGTCTGGATTTAAGAAACGCTCAAAAAGCAAGTCATACTTAATAGGATCAATATTGGTGATTTTTAAGCAATACGCTACTACAGAACCTGCTGCAGAACCACGACCTGGCCCAACAGAAACGTCCATTTTTCGAGCTTCGGCAATGAAATCTTGTACAATTAGGAAGTATCCTGGATAACCTGAATTGGAAATGGTTAACAATTCAAAGTCAACTCGTTCTTGAATTTCTGGCGTTATTTCACCGTATCGTAATTTTGCTCCTTCGTAAGTTAAATGTTTTAAATACGCATTCTCTCCTCTTACTCCGCTATCATTTTCATCTTCAGGATTCAAAAACTCTTCAGGAATTTCATATTTAGGAAGTAAAACATCCCTGTAAAGAGAATAAATTTCGACTTTATCAACAATTTCTTGAATGTTCGTTATTGCATCGGGTAAATCAGAAAAAAGTTTTTTCATGTCTTCTTGCGATTTGAAAAAATATTCTTGATTTGGCAATCCATAACGATATCCTCTACCTCTACCTATTGGTGTAGCTTGTTTTTCACCATCTTTTACACATAATAAAATATCATGTGCATTAGCGTCTTCTTTATTTACATAGTACGTATTATTAGTAGCAACTAATTTTACATTGTGTTTTTGAGAAAATTCAATTAAGGTTTTATTGACACGGTTTTCATCTTCTTGATTGTGTCGCATAATTTCGAGATAAAAATCATCTCCAAATTGCTCTTTCCACCAAACTAAAGCTTCCTCTGCTTGGTTTTCCCCTAAATTTAGAATTTTACTTGGAATCTCTCCGTATAAATTTCCAGACAAAACCATAATATTTTCTTTATACTTTTCAACGACATCTCTATCAATTCTAGGTACATAGTAAAAACCTTTTGTAAAGGCAATAGAAGACATTTTAGCTAAATTATGATAGCCTTTTTTATTTTTTGCCAATAAAACAACTTGATAACCGTTGTCTTTTTTGGTCTTATCTAAATGATTTTCACAAATATTATATTCACATCCAACAATAGGTTTTATTTCAGTTTCAGTTGGTTCTTCCCCATTTTCCACTGCAGCTTCCATTTTCGCTTTTGCTGTTTTATTGTAATTCATTACTGCACTCACGAAATGGAAAGCTCCCATCATGTTTGCAGTATCAGTCATTGCAACCGCATTCATATTATTTTTGGCTGTAGCTGAAACTAAATCAGAAATTCCAATGGTAGATTGAAGTACTGAAAATTGTGTGTGATTATGCAAATGCGCAAACTTTGCTTTATTTAAACCCTTTTTATCGGCATCTGAGATGGTAGTTTGAACATTATCTTGCTCAACCTTTTGCAACTGTTTTCTAATTTGCTCAGAAGCAGCTTTTAAGTTGATATGTTTTAAACCTATAAGTTGAATTCCTTTTGGATTATGCTCTTTAAATCGTGTAAAATAATCTGAAGAGGCAGCAAGCTCTTCTTTTGTAAAGACTTCACGATTGATTAATTCCAAGAAACAACGAGTTGTAGCCTCTACATCGGCAGTTGCATTATGCGCTTCCGAAAAAGGGACATTAAATAAATACTGGTGTAATTCTGTTAATGTTGGAAGTTTAAATTTTCCTCCTCTACCACCTGGAAGTTTCAGTAAAGAAGCGGTAACTTCTGTACACGTATCTAAAACCGGCATTTTTGACATTGTAGAACCTACATTCATCCTATGAAATTCACAGCCTATAATATTGACATCAAAACCTAAATTTTGACCAACAATGAACTTCGTCTTAGATAAAGCTATATTGAATTTTTCAAGAACTTCGCTTAAAGAAATTCCTTGCTCCATTGCTAATTCAGTAGAAATGCCGTGAATACGCTCGGCATCATACGGAATATTAAAACCTTCTGGCTTAACCAAATAATCTTGATGCTCGATAAGGTTACCCATGTCGTCATGTAACTGCCATGCAATTTGAATACAACGAGGCCAATTGTCTGTATCCGTTATAGGAGCTGACCAACTACGAGGCAATCCGGTTGTTTCGGTATCAAAAATTAAATACATTGAATTGATTATTAAGCGTTAAGCAATAAAAGAGTTGAAAATTTCAACAAAACAAAAATACATTATAAAAAAATGAAGCACAATTTTAGTTATCAACAGAAAACAAAAAAGCCGTTTTGAAAAAATCAAAACGGCTTTTTAAAAATTTTTTTTTAACTATAAACCTGCTTCGCTCAATTTGTAAAAAACTCCACTAGAAAAAGTAATAACTTCCCCTGAACTACTTACAGCGTTAAACTTAAACGAACCTGTGTATTTTCCATTCTCAACCTCTTCAATAACGATTTCTCCATTACTTTGTTGAGTATTTAAAATTCTAACTGTTGCATTATTATTACCTCCAACAACACTAACTATATCGCCAGCAACATAACCATCTCCTCGTGAAACTATAGAAACACTAGTTATATTTCCACTAGTAGCATTTGTTAAAATTGCAAGTTTCAAACCTGATCCTGAACCAGTAACAGGAGTTGTTTGAGAATTATTTGAATTAGAATAACCAGTTCCTGAATTCACAATATTAGAAATTTTATAAGCTGGACCTTCATAAAGAGAAGTGTCATGACTTGAAAAAATTCCTTGCCCATCAAAATCATAAGAAACATAATTATCTTGATTAGTAGTTCCTAAAACATAAGTTCCTGGATTTGCAGAAGAAGTTCTCAGCACAACAGTTTCATATTGAGTATATGCTGTAATGACAAACCTTCCTTGATCATCTAAAGAAACTCTGGCATCCAAGGCCCTCCAAGTAGCATCGTTGAATTTTGCTTGAAATGCTGGATTATTAGTTTGTACATCGTTTGTACAAGCTGAAAAGATTAATCCTGTAAGGAACAAATAAATTATATTTTTCATTTTTTTTAGTTTTCTTAAATTCAATTAACAAAAATAATTTTTTTAAACTAAATACAATACAATTAGATGAAAAATATTTTAAAAATACTTTTATAAAGTAAATATAAATATTGTATCTTTGCGGCCTTAATTAACTGAGGTCGTGAACCTCAAAATTTAATCATTAGATTATGTCAGTAAAAATTAGATTACAAAGACACGGTAAAAAAGGAAAACCTTTTTACTGGATCGTAGCAGCTGATGCGCGTTCAAAAAGAGATGGTAAATTTCTAGACAAAATAGGAACTTATAATCCAAACACAAACCCTGCAACTATTGACTTAAATGTTGATAGCGCTGTTCAATGGTTACACAATGGTGCTCAACCAACTGATACAGCTAAAGCTATTCTTTCTTACAAAGGTGCTTTATTAAAACATCATTTAGATGGTGGAGTAAGAAAAGGAGCTTTAACACAAGATCAAGCAGATGCTAAATTTGCTAAATGGGTTGAAGAAAAAGCTGGAAAAGTTGACTCTAAAAAAGACGGTTTAAGCAAAGCGCAAGCTGACGCAAGAACTAAAGCTTTAAAAGCAGAGCAAGTAGCAAACGACAAACGTAGTGCTGCACAAGCTGAAGCTTTAAAAGTTGAAGAAACTGTAGAAGAAGTTACTGAAGAAGTTGTTGAAACAGCTACAGAAGAAGCTCCAGCAGTTGAAGAAAACAACGAAGAAACAGAAGCTTAATTTAAAAATTGTGATTGATGCATAAAGATGAATGTTTCTATTTAGGCAAAATTGCAAAGAAATTTAGTTTCAAGGGAGAAGTACTAGCATTCCTAGATACTGACGAACCCGAAATTTATGAAAATTTGGAATCAGTTTTTGTTGAATTAAACAAAACACTGGTTCCATTTTTTATTATAAAAAGTCATATTCACAAAAGTAAATTTCTAAGAATTAAATTTGAAGACTTTACTTGTGAAGAAGATGCAGATGCAATTATGAATTGCCATCTGTACTTGCCTCTCTCATTCTTACCTAAACTTGAAGGTAATAAGTTTTACTATCATGAAATTGAAGGCTTTAAAGTTGAAGACACTCGCTTAGGCGATATTGGTGTTATTCAACGCATTAACGACAGTAATGCACAGCCTCTTTTTGAAATATTAAAAGGAAAAACGGAAATACTAGTTCCTTTAATAGATCATTTCATTGTTGAAATTGACAGAGAAAACAAAATCATCCACCTTAATACACCAGTAGGACTAGTTGATTTGTATTTAAGATAATTTTAAAAAATGTCTTTTAAATTCAAACAATTTACCATAGAACAAGAACGTTGCGCAATGAAAATTGGCACCGATGCTGTTTTACTAGGTGCTTGGACTCCAATTCCAAAAAACATATTTAGTGTTTTAGATATTGGCACTGGAACAGGCGTTTTGTCTTTAATGTTGGCTCAAC
Source organism: Flavobacterium sp. (assembly GCF_034111225.1). Taxonomy (GTDB): domain Bacteria; phylum Bacteroidota; class Bacteroidia; order Flavobacteriales; family Flavobacteriaceae; genus Flavobacterium. Next base: position 19,744 of record NZ_JAWUXR010000016.1, read on the forward strand.
GCAGTAATGCCGAACAAATCGACGCCATTGAGATTGATGAAGATGCGTATGAAGAATGCGTTGATAATTTTGAAAACAGCAATTGGAGCGATCGTTTATTTTGCTACCATGCAGGCTTAGATGAATTTCTTGAAGAAATGGAAGATGAATCTTATGATTTAATTATTTCAAATCCTCCATTTTATACAGATGAATATAAATCTAATACAGAAAAAAGAAATTTAGCTCGATTTGAAGACGCCTTACCTTTTGACGAACTTATAGAAAGTGCAGCGAATTTATTGAGTGAATTTGGGATATTCTCTGTAATTATCCCTTTTAAAGAAGAAGAACGATTTACTCAAATAGCCGCGAAATTTCACCTTCAACCATTTAAAACAACACGAATAAAAGGAACAGAAACTTCTGAAATAAAAAGAAGCTTATTGGCTTTTAAATGGGACGAACAAATTAATATAATTGATGAATTGGTTATTGAAATTACAAGACATCAATACACTGCAGATTATATTGAATTGACAAAAGATTTTTATTTAAAGATGTAAATATTTTTGAATTACGCTTATAAAATATAACATCTGTTCATTGATTTGTTAAAAATGTTTACTTACTTTTGTTCTACGAAAAACCGATTGTAACACATAACTGCGTTACAATCATAATGATAAAAAAATGAGACCAGATTTATTTCAATCACCTGATTATTACCTTTTAGACGACTTATTGTCTGATGAACATAAATTAGTTCGTGACGCAGCACGCGCATGGGTTAAAAAAGAAGTATCTCCTATTATTGAAGAATATGCTCAGAGAGCTGAATTTCCAAAACAAATTGTAAAAGGTTTAGGTGAAATTGGTGGTTTTGGACCATACATCCCTGTTGAATACGGAGGAGCTGGTTTAGACCAAATTTCTTATGGTTTAATCATGCAAGAAATTGAAAGAGGTGATTCTGGAGTTCGTTCAACTTCATCTGTACAGTCTTCTTTAGTTATGTATCCTATTTGGAAATATGGTAACGAAGAACAAAGAATGAAATATTTACCTAAATTAGCTACTGGAGAATTCATTGGTTGTTTTGGTTTAACAGAACCAGACCATGGATCTAATCCAAGCGGAATGACTACAAATTTTAAAGATATGGGTGACCATTATCTTTTAAATGGTGCAAAAATGTGGATTTCAAATGCGCCTTTTGCAGACATTGCTATAGTTTGGGCTAAAAATGAAGAAGGAAGAATTCACGGTCTTATAGTAGAAAGAGGAATGGAAGGGTTCACAACTCCTGAAACACATAATAAATGGTCACTTCGTGCTTCAGCAACTGGGGAATTAATTTTTGATAATGTGAAAGTTCCTAAAGAAAATTTATTGCCAAACAAATCTGGATTAGGAGCGCCTCTTGGATGTTTAGATTCTGCACGTTATGGCATTGCCTGGGGAGCAATTGGAGCAGCGATGGATTGTTATGATACTGCATTAAGATATTCAAAAGAGCGTATTCAATTTGACAAACCAATTGGAGCTACACAATTACAACAAAAAAAATTAGCTGAAATGATTACTGAAATCACTAAAGCACAATTATTAACTTGGAGACTTGGTGTTTTAAGAAATGAAGGTAGAGCAACTTCTCCTCAAATTTCTATGGCAAAAAGAAACAATGTTGATATGGCAATTCATATTGCTCGTGAAGCGAGACAAATGCTTGGCGGAATGGGAATTACTGGAGAATATTCAATCATGCGTCATATGATGAACTTAGAATCTGTAATCACATATGAAGGAACTCATGACATTCACTTGCTAATTACAGGTATGGATGTAACAGGTTTTCCTGCATTCAAGTAATTAAACAATAGATAAAATTTATACAAAATGCTTCGTTATTTAACGAAGCATTTTTATTTTTGGAACACTATTTGCAAATCCATAATTAAATAGATTTCGTAAATATATTAAAACATACTGTCATGAAAACCCAAACTATTAACCACAGCATTCAAAAATATAAAGATGAATTATTAAATCATTCTTTATATAATGAAATAAAAACGATTGACGACCTACATTATTTCTTGGAAAACCATGTATTTGCCGTATGGGATTTTATGTCGCTCTTAAAAGCTTTACAAAGCAAACTTACATGCACTACTACCCCATGGGTTCCTGTTGGAAATCCAGAAATTCGCTATTTAATTAACGAGATAGTTGTTGCCGAGGAAACCGACATTGATTTAGACGGAAACCGAAAAAGTCATTACGAATTGTATATAGATGCAATGAAAGCATGTGGAGCAAACACAACCTCTATTGAAAATTTCTTGTTAGATGTGGAGGCTACCAAAAACATTTTTGTTTCTATTAAGCAAAGTGAATTGCATTCTAATGTGAAAGAATTTTTAGACTTTACTTTCAGAGTTATTGAAGAAGGAGAAACACATCAAATTGCAGCTGCATTTACTTTTGGTCGAGAAGATTTAATTCCGGAAATGTTTACAGCAATATTGAAAAAATTTCAAGCAAACTTTCCTGATGTGGATTTGTCTAAACTAATTTATTATTTTGAAAGACACATTGAATTAGACGCTGATGAACACGGACCAATGGCTATGAAAATGATAGATGAACTATGCGGAGATGACGATAAAAAATGGCAAGAAGCTGAAATAGTTTCTGCCTTAGCATTAGAAAAAAGAATATTATTATGGAATGCAATTGAAGAGCAAATATGTAAAAAGGAATTAGTGCATTAAAAAAAAGCGAGATTTAATAATCTCGCTTTTTTTATTGTTCAGGTGCAATTTCAATTTCTAAACCTTCAAGATCTTCTGAAATATGAATTTGACAACCTAGTCTACTATTCTCTTTTACATGATAAGCATCACAAAGCATAGCCTCTTCATCATCATTTCGTTCTGTTTTTAAAGCATCATTCAAAACATAACATTGACAAGATGCACACATTGCCATTCCGCCACAAATACCAATTGTACCTTCTTCTGCTAATTCATAAGATCGAATAAGCTCCATGACATTCATATTCATGTCTGTTGGCGCAAGAACTTCATGTTTTACACCATTTCTATCGGTAATTTTTATGGTAACGTCAGTCATTAGTCTATTGATTTTACAACTGCTTTTTCAGCTTCTTTTCTAGTTCCGTCAAAACCATCTACTCCAGAAACTGTTGTGTATTTTAACACATAGCGTTTTCCTGGATTCAGTCTATTATAAACACTTTGACACATTAAAGTTGCCTCATGAAAACCACATAAAATCAATTTTAATTTACCTGGATATGTATTCACATCGCCAATAGCGTAGATTCCATCAATATTAGTTTGATAATCTAAAGCGTTATTCACTTTAATAGCGTTTTTTTCAATTTCTAATCCCCAATTTGCAATTGGTCCTAATTTAGGCGTTAACCCGAAAAGCGGAATAAAATAATCGGTTTCAATATTCATACGAGCTCCATTGATTTCAATATCTAACGACTCTATTCGTTCGCTTCCTTTGAAACCAACAACTTCAGCTTCTGTAATTAATTTTATTTTTCCTGCAGATTTTAATTCTTGTACTTTCTCTACAGAATCTAAAGCTCCTCTAAATTCATTTCTTCGGTGTACCAAAGTAACTGAACTGGCAACATTTGATAAGAAAACACTCCAATCTAAAGCAGAATCTCCACCACCAGCAATTATAATATTTTTTCCACGGTATTTTTCCGGATCTTTTACAAAATAATCAACTCCCCGATCTTCCTTCTCATAAAAATCAATATCCTTTAAAACTGGTTTTCTAGGTTCAAAAGTACCCAAACCTCCCGCAATAGCAATCGCTTTTGCTTTATGTTGCGTACCTTCTTTAGTTGTAACTAAAAAAGTTTCATCTTCTAATTTTTCAATTGTATTTGCCGTTTCTCCTAATGTAAATCCTGGCTCAAATTGTTTAATTTGTTCCATTAAATTAGTTACCAAATCACCCGCTAAAACTTCAGGGTAGCCTGGAATATCAAATATTGGTTTTTTAGGATACAATTCTGCTAATTGCCCACCTGGTTGTGGCAAAGCATCAATAATATGGCATTTTAATTTTAATAATCCTGCTTCAAAAACAGTAAAAAGACCTGTTGGACCAGCTCCAATTATTAATATATCAGTTTCAATCATTTTTAATTTTTATAGACTACAAAGTAACTAAATACAAAAGCAAAATAGAATGACTTTTATCAGTTTGTCGTTTTCTAATTAAGCAATATTCTCTACGGTTTCGATTTGAGGAACAAACTTTTTAATTGTTGTTTCAACTCCAGCTTTCATAGTACTAATGCTTAAACTACAACTTGTACAAGCGCCCTCTAAACGAACCTTAACGTGCTTGCCGTCTAAAACCTCAACCAATGAGATATCTCCACCGTCTGAGTTTAAAAAAGGACGAATTTCATCTAAAGCTTTCTCAATACCAATTATGATTTCTTCTTTGTTCATCTTACTTTCCTTTAACAGCAGAACAACCTGCCATTGTTGTTATTTTTATTGCCTCAGAAGCTGGTAATGTTTCATTTCTACTTACCGTTTCAGCAACAACACTTCTTGCTAATTCTTCAAAAGCAGTTTCTAATGGAGAACCCGTTTGTAATGCTGCTGGACGACCATAATCTCCTGCTTCACGTATGCTTTGCACTAATGGAATTTCTCCTAAAAATGGCACATTTAAATCTTGTGCTAAGTTACGAGCTCCTTCTTTTCCAAAAATGTAGTATTTGTTATTTGGTAATTCTTCTGGTGTAAAATAAGACATGTTTTCAATAATTCCTAAAACTGGAACATTGATACTTTCGTTAGCAAACATGGCAACACCTTTTTTAGCATCGGCTAAAGCTACAGCCTGAGGCGTACTAACAACAACAGCTCCTGTAATAGGTAAAGATTGCATAATTGAAAGGTGAATATCTCCTGTTCCTGGCGGTAAATCAATTAACATGAAATCGATTTCTCCCCAGTTGGCATCAAAAATCATTTGGTTTAATGCTTTTGCAGCCATTGGTCCACGCCAAATTACTGCTTGATCTGGTTTTGTAAAAAATCCGATAGAAAGAATTTCTACACCATAACTTTGAACTGGTTGCATTTTTGATTTTCCGTCAATTTCAACTGATGTTGGTTTTGCTTGTTCAACATCGAACATAATTGGCATTGATGGTCCGTAAATATCCGCATCTAAAACACCTACTTTAAAACCCATTTTAGCTAAAGTTACTGCTAAATTTGCAGTAATTGTAGATTTACCAACTCCTCCTTTACCTGAAGAAACTGCAATAATATTACTGATTCCTGGAATAGCCTTCCCTTTTATTTGGTTTGGATTTTCTGGTTTCTCTGGAGCTTCAACCTTTATATTTACTTTTACTTTTGCTTTTTCATACACTTTATCGTGTATTACTTTTATGATGTCAACTTCTGCTCTTTTTTTAATATGTAAAGCCGGCGTAGATAAAGTAAGATCTACTAATACTTCATCTCCAAATGTGATTACGTTTTGAACCGCACCACTTTCAACCATATTTTTACCTTCTCCAGCAACAGAAATAGTTTCTAATGCTTTCAATATTTCTTTTCTATCTAACTTCATTTGTATAAACTTGAAAGTTGTGTTAACTTTATTTAAACTGATTTAAGATTGCAAAGATAAAGAATATAGTTGTAATCTAATAAAGTTACAAGTTGTAAAGTTTTGTGAAAGTTAACGAGTTGAATTTATAGAAGGCTTTTGTAGTTATTCGAAAAGTAAATAATCATAAATCACTCTTTAACAAACTATTATTCTTTTTTACTAAAAACCATTCATCATCTAAATATGGGTCAAAAATTTTATAAAAATCAAGATTCAAAAAATCATCATTAAATTGAGGCTGATTGATAAAACCTTCAATTTCATTTGAATAATAATAATGATTGTTTAATCTTATTTTAACTCTTATTTTCGTTTTAAAGTTACCGTGATATTTTATTATAGAAATTGCAATATATTTTTTGGGTTTTAATTTGTGGAAAAATGGACTTATCATATCCGAACTTAAATTATTTAAATATTCAATAGGTTTCCATTTACCATCAATATCTTTTGCTTCCTGAATTAATTGAAAACCACTCAACGCATCATAAATGAAAACATCTTTCAATTCATTATTATAAATTAGTAACGGATAAGCTGTTACTGGTTTTTTTCGCGTTTTTGTTAACTTATCAAAATAAACTTTCGTAATCAAATCTGGCTCTATTTCTCTATTTGTGTAATTTAATTTAATTAAACTATCTATTTTTTTTCTTAAATCTAACCATTCATATTCAAAATTTTTACAATGGAAACCATAACTTGTATCAATAATTATTTTAAAATCATATTTGGGTAAAATTGTATCATATTTAAATTCTACTTGAGAGGTATTTGCCTTAAGTATATTAGTATTAATAACAGTGTCTTTATTAAAATTAATTCCTAAATAAACTGGTTGACTTTGCAACATATGTGCAGTATTAACCTCAACAATCTTGTTAGATTTTGGTACAATTAGTCTTGGGTATTCGTGTTCATTTTTTGAAGTGCAAAAAACAAAAAATTGAATAACTAGAATTAAAAAAAACTTTTTCATAATTGAAACATTATTCACTACTAACGCTTGGCTCCCAATAATATTTTTGAAAATTGACAATTTGGTTATCAACCACTTCAACACCTTCAGATTCTAATAGTTGTTGCATTAAATTTGTTCCGTCAAAATGATGCTTTCCTGAAAGTAAACCAAGACGATTTACCACTCTGTGCGCAGGAACGTCATCCCTATTATGCGAAGCGTTCATTGCCCAACCCACCATTCTTGCAGAACGAACAGCGCCTAATGCTTTTGCAATTGCTCCATAAGATGTTACTTTTCCGTAAGGAATTTGACGTGCAATTTCGTAAACACGCTCGAAGAAATTTTCATTATTTGGGTTCTTATTTATCAAAAGCTAAGCAAATATCATTTTATAAATAGAAAAAGCAGCAACAAATCCTGTAAATGCAGCTAAAATAAAATAGATGTTATTTATCAGCACCTCGGCCTTGTCTTCTATTTTTTTAAAGAAAACAGCATAACTATAAAAGATAGTAAAAGTTCCAAATGCAGCTGCAATTGAAAATACAATTATAGAAGTCAGAGAAAAATCAAAAAGTTCTTTTGAAGCTAAGGTTAAACTTGATATAGCAAAAAAAGGAATAGCAAACATATTGAAACTCGCCATCATTAAACCGTAAACATATCGATTGCGTTTCGACTTAATTTCTACCTCTTTTTGTGGTTTTTTTACTTGAAATCCTTTAAACAAAAAGGCAATTGTTAGCAATACGAAAATTACAGTTCCAAATTGTTTAAGAGTTTCACTTACACCTGGATGATTGTCTAAAAATTTAGCAAAGTAAACTCCTGTAAAAGCTTGCAACAAAACGATGGTTAGCGTTCCAAAAATAAACAACATTGCAGCTCTTTTACTTTCGGTAATACTAATTTTAGCTGCCAAAACATTTAACATTCCTGGAGCAACAAACCCAACAATGGCAACTAAATATCCGGCTATAAAATCTACAATTAATCCCATTTCGTTTTTATTACAAATTTATCTTTCTCAAAGTTTTTAATACGTAACCCATATTACTTAATACGGAATTGAATGTATGTGATAGCCTTATTAATCTCTAAATATTGTCCTTCATAGAAAGTTTGAATACTTGTTACCTCTTCAGGAGCACCTTCGTTTTTATATACATTGTGATTTGCATAAATAACTTCATGACCGGCTCCGTGCAACAAACCAAGAGTATAACCGTGCATAAATTCACTATCTGTTTTTAAATGCATTAACCCATTTGGCTTTAATACTTTTTTATAATTTTCTAAAAAAGTAGCATTTGTCATTCTATGTTTTGTACGCTTGTATTTTATTTGCGGATCTGGAAAAGTAATCCAAATTTCATCAACCTCATCTTTTGCAAAACAATGTTCAATAAGTTCAATTTGGGTACGTACAAAAGCAACATTACCCATATTATCTTCGATAGCGGTTTTAGCACCACGCCAAAAACGAGCACCTTTAATATCGATACCTATAAAATTTTTGTTTGGATTTAATTTTGCTAATCCAACCGAATATTCTCCTTTACCACAGCCTAATTCCAAAACAACCGGATTGTCATTTTTAAAAAAATCTGTATTCCATTTTCCTTTTAAAGGAAATTCGCCACCTACTACTTCTTCTCTGCTTGGTTGAAAAACATTTGCAAATGTTTCATTTTCTTGAAAACGCTTTAATTTATTCTTACTTCCCACTTGTTTTATAAATTTTTGGTAAAATTAAGGAAATATAAAAGAAGTAGAATATTTTTTTTAAATAACCTAACTTTGCTGTAAACAACAACGCTTTTTGAACAATCAGAAAAAGAAAATATTAGTAGCTCCTTTAAATTGGGGTTTAGGCCATGCCACAAGATGTATCCCTATTATTAATGGATTAATCGACAATGGTTTTGAACCTGTAATTGCATCTGATGGAGACGCTTTAGAACTGTTAAAAAAGGAATTTCCAAAACTTATTTCGCTTGAACTACCTTCTTATGACATTCAATATGCTGAGAAAGGAAGAAATTTTAAATGGAAAATGTTTGCCCAAATACCAAAAATTATTTCTGCAGTTCAAAAAGAGCAAAAAGAGACAACTAAAATCTTAAATACCTATCATTTTGACGGAATAATCTCTGACAATCGATTAGGCGTTTACTCTAAAGAAACACCTTCGGTATTTATTACACATCAACTGAATGTCTTAACGGGAAGTACATCATGGTTAACTACAAAATTACACAAAAGATATATTCAAAAGTTTAATGAATGTTGGGTTCCTGATGTTGAAAGTAGCCCTAATTTATCAGGTAAATTAGGACATCCTGTAGAGGCCATTAAAAACGCGAAATACATTGGGCCGCTAAGCAGGCTTTCTAAAAAGGCAAAACCTATTGTATATGACTTAATGGTATTATTGTCTGGACCAGAACCTCAACGTACTATTTTAGAAGAAAAAATAATTTTGGAATTAGAATATTATCCTAAAAAAGTTATTTTTATAAAAGGGGTTGTTCAAAACAAACAAGTTAAAGAACAAATAGACAATGTAACCTACTATAACTATATGAATAGTGATGAATTAGAAGATGCATTTAATGAAAGCAACTTTATACTTTGCCGTTCTGGCTACACAACTATTATGGATTTAGCCAAACTGAATAAGAAAGCTTTTTTTATACCCACACCAGGACAATATGAACAAAAATATTTAGCAAATAAATTTAAATATGAAGGTATTATTCCATTTTGTGAGCAAGAAATTTTTAAAATTGAAATGTTAAATGAAGTAGAATCTTATTCAGGATTTTTAAACTATACAGAAGAAATTAGTTGGAAAGAATTATTTGATCTTTTCTAAAGTAAACGAAAACTCAGAACCAACTCCAAACTCACTTTCAATGTAAATTTTTTCATTATGACCTTCAATAATGTGTTTTACTATTGCTAATCCTAAACCTGAACCACCTTCGCTTCTAGCCCCACTTTTATCTACTCTATAAAAACGTTCAAAAAGCCTAGAGATATGTTTCTTCTCTATTCCTTCTCCATTATCTGTTATTCTTACAATAATTTTATTGTTTACTAAGTTTTCAATACCTACTTCAGTAGTCCCTCTTTTTTTTCCATACTTAATGGAATTTACAACTAAATTAGTTACTACTTGTTGTATTTTCTCTTGGTCTGCAAAAACAATTATTGGCTCTGAATATTTTCCGTCAAAGGTTAAGGAAATGTCTTTTTTAGCTGCTTTCATTTCTAATAATTCAAAAACATTTTGAATTAAAGTTACAATATCGAATTCGGTTTTTTCAAGATTAATTTCACCTATTTCTAACTTAGTAATTAAATCTAAATCTTTAACAATATAAATTAATCTCTCAACACCCTTTTCAGCTCTTTGTAAATATTTTTCTCGAATTTCTTTATCATTCATCGCCCCATCTAACAATGTTGATAAATATCCTTGAACTGTAAATAATGGGGTTTTTAATTCATGAGAAACATTTCCCAAAAATTCTCTTCTGTATTCTTCTCTGATTTTTAAAGTTTCAATTTCAAGTTTTTTATCTCTTGCAAACTTTTGAACTTCTTGGCTTAGTGTCTTAAAATCAGTAGTAATTGGTTCGTTTTTAAAAGAGCTGTTTTCAAGCAAGGAAACATCATCGTATATTTTTTTTACTCTTCTGTAAATAAATTTCTCAACTCTAAACTGCAATACAAGAAACGAAAATAATAAAACCAAAAATACAATTATAACAATGTAAAGATAATTGGTTTGAATTAAAAAGTAATTAAATAAAAACAACAAAACCGCAACAAAGAGCGTAATGTAAATAGAGGATTTTACCGCAAACTTATATGATTTTTTAAAATTAAAACTCATTAAAATTCAATTTTATAACCAACTCCTTTAATGGTCTTAAAAAACTCATCTCCTATTTTTTCTCTTAATTTTCTAATATGGACATCGATAGTTCTACCTCCAACAATAACTTCATTACCCCAAACTTTATCTAAAATTTCTTCCCTAGTAAATACTTTACCTGGTTTAGAAGCTAATAAATAAAATAATTCAAATTCTTTTCTTGGCAAAAATATTTCTTCACCCTCTTTAACAATTTTATATTCTTCTCTATTAATTTCAATTCCTCCTACATTTAAAGTGTCTGAAACTTCAATATTTTCTTTTATTCGTCTTAACAAAGCCTTCACCTTACTTACTAAAATTCTTGGTTTAATAGGCTTTGGTATGTAATCGTCTGCACCTGCATCAAAACCAGCCATTTGTGAATAGTCTTCTGATCGAGCAGTTAAAAAAGTAATAATTGTATTTTGTAATTCTGGAAATTGTCTGATTTTCTCACATGCTTCAATACCATCCATTTCAGGCATCATTACATCCATAATTATCAATTGAGGGATTTCTTGTTTTGCTTTTAAAACAGCCTCTTTACCGTTATTAGCTTTAATAATTCTATATCCTTCTTGTGATAAATTATAACCTACAATTTCTAAGATATCCGGTTCGTCATCAACTAATAAAATAGTAATCTCCTGATTATTCATTTCTTTAAATTAAAATTTTAGTTAGTAAAGATAAAACAAATTATAACTATATAATTCACTTAACAATTATTTAATGTGGTAACATTTTGATAACACACTTAACGTACAAGCATAACATGGCGTTAACAATCTATTAATTTAACCGAGGTTTCTTTGCATCAAAATTAGAACACACAATATGAAATTTAATTCGTTACTATTATTTTTATTATTTAGTCTTGTAGGTTTTTCACAAAACGGGAGAGTTTCTGGAACTATTTTAGACAAAGAATATGACAATGAACCTTTAGTTTTTGCTAATATCCTTATAAAAGGAACAACAACAGGTACTTCAACTGACGATTTTGGAAAATATTCAATCTCTCTAAAGCCCGGAAGCTATACTCTAGTTGTAAATTATCTTGGTTATGAAACAAAAGAGTTTCCATTTACCGTTAAAGCAAACCAAACTGTAACAATAAATCACACACTTGAAGCAAGTGGGGTTCAATTACAAGCTGTAGTTGTTATTCAAACAATAACAAAGGAAAGCGAATCGGCATTATTAAATGAGCAAAAAAAATCTATTGAAATAAAGCAAAGTATTGGTGCAGAAGAATTGTCAAAAAAAGGTATTGGCGACGTAGCGTCAGCAGTAACAAAGACAACAGGAATATCAAAACAAGAAGGTTCTGGAAGCATATATGTAAGAGGTTTAGGAGACAGATATAACTCTACTTCTATGAATGGATTACCAGTTCCATCTAACGACCCTGAAAAAAAGAATATTGATTTAGGTATTTTCTCTACAGATATCGTTGAATATGTTTCAATTGATAAAGTATACAATAGTAGAATGTATGGAGACTTTGCAGGAGGAAATATTGATATTATTTCTAAAGACTATAACGGTTCAGGCTTTTTAGCATTTGGTTTAAAATCAGCTGTAAACACAAATGCAGTTTCAAACAAAAACTTTAGATTACAAGATGGGCCATCTTTCTTAGGCTTTCACAATTCAAGCGTTCCTTCAAATGTATTATCTAGTTATAATTTTAACAACAGTTTAAATCCACATAAAGAGTCTCCATGGGCTTCAGGATTAAGCCTAACAGGTGGAAAAAGATTCAACATAGGAGAAGTTAGTAGATTAAGTTTATTTGCTTCTGTTTCATTTGATAACGAATATACGGCAATCAAAAACGGAATAGCAAGATCTGTAAATGCTGAAGGAGTTGCAACAAAAGATTTTAATAAGTATGAGTCTTTTGGATACAATACAAACACTACAGGTTTATTTAATCTTGGGTTTAAGATTAATAATGATCATAAAATTAAATACAATAGCGTATTTATCAATTCATCAAATCAATCATTAAAAGAATACAATGGTTTTATTGCCGATGTTACTCAAGAGGATGGTTTTATAAGAAGAAACGAATATGTTAAAAATTCTATTTTTATCAATCAATTGCTTGGTGAGCATAAATACAAAGAAAGGTATGCCGCAAACTGGGGATTCTCATACAATCAAGTAAAAGGAGACATGCCAGATAGAACCACAAATACACTTAAAAGAAACAGTACAAATGATTTTGTAATTGCTAATAACTCTGCTTCAGATAACCAAAGATATTACCAAAAATTAACTGAAGACGAATATGCCGTAAGTCTTTCTGGAGATTATAAATTTGCCAAAAAAGAAGATGAGTTTAAAGGTAAAGTTACTATTGGTTACAATGGAAAATATAAATCTAGAGATTTTGAAGCAACACAATTTAACTTTAAAATTAACGCTTTAGCTCCAGGAGCTACAACAACAATAATTGATCCAAATAATATTGATGCTTACTTCAATCAAAACAATTTTAGTAACGGATATTTTACAATCAATACTTATAATGGTGGACTAAATAGTCCAAATGCTTTAGACCCACAAACATACTCTGGTCTTCAAATTATAAGTAGTGCTTTTACATCGGTTGAATACCAATTTTCAAAAAAATTCTTTGCTGTAGTTGGGCTTCGTTCAGACCAAGTTTACCAAAGAGTAAAATGGCAAACTCAAGTAGACCCAATTGGTGATAAAAATTACTTCACTAAAGTAGGAGTATTACCAAACGTTACTGCCAAATATGAACTTAATGAAAAGCAAAACTTAAGATTTGGAGCAAGTAAAACCTACACTTTACCACAGTTCAAAGAAACTGCACCATTTATCTATGAAGAGATAAACCAACAAAAAATTGGTAATAAAGATTTATATCCTTCAGACGACTACAACTTTGATTTAAAATGGGAGTATTTTCCAAAAAGTGAAGAAGTATTTGCGGTAACTGGTTTTGGTAAATACATTCAAAATCCAATGAATGAAGTTACAATTGCATCATCAAGTAATGACATTTCTTATGTAAATACAGGAGATTGGGGTTATGCAGCAGGTATTGAGTTTGAAGGTAAAAAAATATTATTCAACAGAAGTAATGAATCAATCAACAATAACATTTCTGCTGGATTAAATGTTTCTTATATGTATACTAATCAAGAATTAGATAATGATAAAGTAGCAAACGAAACTGCATTTAACACAACTTTTACTGATAAAAATGCATCATTCTCTGGAGCTTCTGATTTATTAATAAATGCTGATGTTACCTTCCTTAAAGAATGGAAAAAAACTGAAACTAACATGATGGCTACAATTGCATATTCTACTTATTCAGATAAAATTTATGCTATTGGAACACAAGGAAGAGGAAACATCGTTGAAAAATCAATTGGTTCTCTTGATTTTATCTTAAAATCTAAACTAACAAAAAACCTTGGAATAGGATTGTCTGCTAAAAACTTATTAAATCCTGACTTTAAAATGGTTCAGGAAAATCCAAATACCGATATAACAATTCAATCCTTTAAAAAAGGTATAAACACAAGTTTATCGCTTAACTACAAATTTTAATAATAACACAACAAAAAATAACTAAAAATGAAAAAAATTGTAAAATTATTTAGCTTAGTTGTAATGACATCGCTAATTGCTACGAGTTGTATTAACATAGAAGAAGGAGATAATGTTTCTGGAAATGGGGGGAACACAAGTACAATTGACCCTAACGATTTTCAAGGAAACATCTTTACAAATGTTTCTTTACAAGCAAACACAATTTACAAATTAACTGGGCCCTTAACGATCCAAGAAGGTGCAAGTTTAACTATTCCTGCAGGAACAAGAATTGAAGCTACAGGTGGAACTTCGGCTTATATTGTAGTTGCACAAGGTGGAAAAATTTATGTAAATGGAACTTCAACTGAACCAGTAGTTATGACAAGTGCTAACTCAAGTCCAGCACCTGGAGACTGGGGTGGATTAGTGATCTGTGGAAAAGCACCTATAAATAGTGCAGTTTCTGCATCTGCTGAAGTGTCAGGTTTAACTTATGGTGGAACAATTGCTAATGACAATTCTGGTACAATCAGGTATTTAAGAATTGAATATTCAGGAGCAATTTACAATGCAAATAAAGAATTTAATGCACTCTCATTATTTGGAGTAGGTTCTGGAACAACAATAGAATACGTTCAATTTTACAGAAGTTCAGATGATGGAGTAGAATTTTTTGGAGGAACAGTTAATACTTCTTACATTGTATCTACTTATAATGAAGATGATCAATTTGACTGGACTGAAGGATGGTCTGGAACAAATAATTACTGGTATGGTAAATTAGGAAACAATATTGGAAATAGAGGAATTGAGGCAGATAACTTAGAAGCTAATTTTGACGCAACACCTATTGCAAACCCAACAATTAATAACATGAGTTTAATTGGACTTGGAAATCAAGGAAGTGAGCCAGATGCTATTAAATTAAGAAGAGGGACAAGATCAATAATGTCAAACGTTGTTTTAGATAATTTTGTTACGGGTTTAAACATTGAGCACGATCAAACAATTGCATTTATCCCTACAGATTTAAAAGTAACGAATGTAACTTTTAGTAATATCACAAACCTTTCAAAAGGTAAAAATACTGCAGGTGCAACTGTAGATGTTTCAAATTCTTACACAGAAACTACAACAGCTACTGGCGCAGGGAATGGGACAGGAGTTCCTACTTGGGCATTGGGTTGGACAACAGGTTTATAAAAACCAATCTGTATAGTTAAAAAAAACCCTAATTCGTTAGGGTTTTTTTATTGGTATCATTTTTGTATTTGTATTTAAAAAATTCTTATCTTTACACTATATAATTATGCGAATGATAAAAAAATACTTTTATATTATCTTAATTTTTTCAGTTTTATTTACTTTTGAAGGATATTCACAAGTAAATAGATCGCAGGAACCTACTATTGAAGGATTGACAATTTATCCAAATCCTGTGAATTCTGGGAAAATTTATATTACCTCTAAATCTTCATTAGATAAGAAAGTAGAAATTTTTGATGTACTAGGTAAAAAGGTTTTAGAAACAGTAACTTCTAACAAAGAAGTAAACATTTCTAATCTTACCGCTGGTATTTACATTATAAAAATTAAAGAGGGAGACAACTCAGCCACAAGAAAGCTGATTGTCAACTAAATAACACATTACCCCCTATTCAAAATTAACCTTTAAATAACATTTCATTGTGCATGCATAATGAATAATTATTATCTTTGTATTCGAAATTTAAATTCATAAAAAATGAAAAAACTTTACTTTTTATTATTTACACTAACAGGTATGTTATCTGCAAATTCGCAAACAATATACACTGAAAACATGGGATCTCCATCTTCAACAACGCTAATTTCCGCATACACAGGTTGGCAAAACACTAGTCCTATTGTTTATACTGGAGATGGCGATGTAAGAACATCTGCAGCTTCAACAGGATATTCAGGGGCCTCTGGAAGCGGAAACGTTTTTTTAACTTCAACTATTAATAAAAATTTACGAATAGACGGTATTAACACATCTGCTTATACCGCAGCAAATATCGAATTATCTTTCGGTTATTTAACAAATTCGGTAGCTGCTCCTCAACTTGTTTTAGAAAAGAGTACTGATGGTACAATATGGACGCCAATTACATTTGCACAAAATACCACAAGCAACACCTGGACCTTAGTTACTATAGGTGGCGGACAAATTCCATCATCAACAACCTTATCATTACGTTTTACTCAACCAGCAACTGCTCAAATGAGACTTGATGATATTAAAATAATAAACGTTTCTGCATCTTGTACATTAAATTTAGGAACACCAGTTGTTGCATGTACTGCATCAACATTATCATTAGACCCTTATACAATAACAATTCCATATACAGGGGCTGCTAATGCAACTTATACAATTACTGGAGGAACTGTAAGTGGAAATAACCCAACTACAACTGCAGCTGGAAATATAATAGTTACAGTTACAGAAGGAACGAATTACACAATCAACATTAGCGGAGGTACTTGTAATTTTGATGTAAATGGGAATAGTCCTGAATGTAAACCAATCAATACTTTACCTTACCTAGAAACTTTCAACTATACGGCAGCTCAAACTTTAGGAAGTCAACAAAGATGGACTAACGTAAATTCTGGTGATGATGTAAATATAATAGCAGGAAATTTAACATATGGCTCAACAACTGGTACTGGTAACTCAGTTGAATTTAGCGGAGATGGAAAAGACCCTTTTACTCCTTTTACAGCTACAACTACTGGAACAATTTACGCTGGTTTTATGATGAGAATTTCTGATTTAACTAATGTTACTGATGGATTTGAAGATTATTTTGCAATTTTAACGGATGCAAATAAAAACTTTAGAGCAAAATTATTCACTAAAAGAGTTGGAACTCAATATCAAATTGGGTTTGATTTCATAGGAGGTTCATCAACTACAAATTACGATGCTACCTTAAGAAATGTTGGTGACGTAGTTTATGTTATTATGGGCTACGATTTTGCAACAACTACATTAAAAGCATGGTTGAATCCAAATTTAGCAACTTTTAATGCAGCTACACCTCAACAACTAAGTGCTACTTCAACTATTGCAGAAATAGGAGGGTTTATGATAAGACAATCTGGAAACACTAGTACTCCAACTACACAAATTGATGAGTTAAAAATCTCAACAGCTTCTACAACTTTCTTAGGAACAATTTCTTTTGATGCAATTGACGGCTTAAACATGTATCCAAATCCATCTAATGGAAATACATTATATTTCACAACTGCTGTAAATGCTGAATTAGACATTCAAGTATATGACATGTTAGGAAAACAAGTTATCAATTCTAAAGTATTGAACAACGCTTTAAATATCTCAAGTTTAAACCAAGGTATTTACATTGTTAAGATTACTGAAGAAGGAAAAACAGCTACTAGAAAATTAGTTGTTAGATAATTTTTGAAAAAAATAAACACAAAGAAAGCACCAACGTATAGTTGGTGCTTTTTTATTTTATAGCTTTGTAAAAAAAATTGATTACTTCACAAGACATATTTACAATTTCTTCAAAAAAAGAATTCGAAAAAATAACCCTAAAAGTTTTTCGTCACCAATATGATAACAATAAAGTATATCAAGATTTTTGCTCGCATTTGAAAAAAAATAAATCCAATGTAAAATGTATTTTAGACATTCCTTTTTTGCCTATACAATTCTTTAAAACACACAATATACTAAGTTCTTCTGAAGCCGTTCAACAAACATTTACAAGCAGTGGAACTACAGGCTTAACAACAAGTAAACACTTAGTAACCGATATTTCAATATATGAAGAGAGTTATCGAAATGGGTTTTCTGAATTTTATGGAAACATTGAAAATTATTGTGTTTTAGCG
Organism: Flavobacterium sp.; assembly: GCF_034111225.1. Taxonomy (GTDB): domain Bacteria; phylum Bacteroidota; class Bacteroidia; order Flavobacteriales; family Flavobacteriaceae; genus Flavobacterium. Next base: position 37,788 of record NZ_JAWUXR010000016.1, read on the forward strand.
CTTTTACCATCTTATTTAGAACGTGAAGGCTCCTCTTTAATCTATATGGCTGAAGATTTAATTAAAAGCAGCAATCATCCTGATTCTGGGTTCTACCTAAATAACTACAATGAATTAATTTCAAAATTAATCGAACTTGATAATTCAGGGCAAAACGTAATATTAATAGGTGTCACTTACGCATTACTTGATTTAATTGAAATGCAAAAATTCCAATTAAAAAACACAATTATAATGGAAACTGGTGGAATGAAAGGAAGGCGAAAAGAAATGATTCGCGAAGAGCTTCATGAAGAATTATGTATGGGTTTTGGCATCTCTGTTATTCATTCAGAATATGGAATGACAGAATTACTATCGCAAGCTTATTCTTTAGGGAATGGAGTATTTGAATGCCCGCCTTGGATGCAAATCCTTGTTCGTGACACTGAAGATGCTTTGTCTTACGTAAAAGAAGGAAAAACAGGCGGAATAAACGTAATTGATTTAGCCAACATCAATTCATGTTCTTTTATAGCTACGCAAGATTTAGGCAAAAAAAATCCCAATCACTCTTTTGAAGTATTGGGACGTTTTGATAATTCAGATATTCGTGGCTGTAACCTTATGGTTCTGTAAGTTACTTTACTCTTACCACAAAATAATTTTTCTTCCCTCTTTGTAAAAGAATAAATTCATCACTTACTAAATCTTTAGTCGAAACAATATATTCTTCAGCTATTTTCTCTTTATTGATAGAAATAGAATTTTCTTTTAAAGCTCTACGTGCCTCGCCATTTGAAGCTAAAAACCCTGTTTTTTCATTTAGGAAGGCAATAATTTCAACTCCTGCTTCAATGTCAAACTTTGAAACTTCAGCAACAGGAATTCCTTCAAAAACAGCTTCTAATTCTTTAACAGATAACGTTTTTAAATTAGTCATGTCTTTACTAAAAAATGCAGCTGATGAAAAAATAGCTCTATCTAAATCTTCTTGAGAGTGAACTAATATCATTAACTCTTGTGCTAAACGTTTTTGTAAAATCTTAGCTCCTCTATCTTCATCATGTTCAGCAATTAAAGTGTCAATTGTTGCTTTGTCTAAAAACGTAAATATTTTAATGTATTTTTCAGCATCTTCATCTGTAGTATTGATCCAAAATTGGTAAAATGCATAAGGAGTAGTTTTATCAGCACTAAGCCATACATTTCCACCTTCAGATTTTCCGAATTTAGAACCATCTGCTTTTGTAATCAATGGACAAGTCATTGCATAAGCTTTAGAACGTTCTTCATTATCTACATTCATTCTACGAACTAATTCTGTACCTGTTGTGATGTTTCCCCATTGGTCACTACCTCCCATTTGAAGCAAACAGTTGTATTCTTTGTTTAAATGGTAAAAATCGTATCCTTGAATTAACTGGTAGGTAAATTCGGTAAAACTCATTCCTTCGCCACCTTCTTCTCCACTTAAACGTTTCTTCACAGAATCTTTTGCCATCATGTAGTTAACGGTAATTCGCTTACCTACTTCGCGAGCAAAATCAATGAATGAAAATTTCTTCATCCAATCGTAATTGTTTACTAAAACTGGCGATGTAGCATCTGTAGCTTCAAAATCTAAAAATTTAGAAAGCACACCTTTAATTCCATCTACATTATAGTTAAGAGTATCTTCATCTAGTAAGTTTCTTTCATTAGATTTTCCAGAAGGATCTCCAATCATACCAGTTGCACCACCAACTAAAGCGATTGGTCTGTGTCCGTAATTTCTAATATGTTTTAATAATATAATTGGCACTAAACTACCAATATGTAATGAGTCTGAAGTTGGATCAAAACCTATATAAACAGCTGTTGGCTCTTTTAATAGTTGTTCTTCTGTACCTGGCATAATATCATGCACAAGTCCTCTCCATTGTAATTCTTCAATTAAATTTTTCATTTCTATTATTAAATTTTGACAAAGATAAGAAATACAATAGCAATGGCAATAAGCAAATTCAATGTCAATTTTAAAAAATAAGTGAAAGATTATTTATCTTTACAAAATGATATTAGTTACAGGAGCAACAGGTTTAGTAGGTTCGCATTTGCTTATAAATTTACTTCAAGAAGCAAAGGAAGTAAAAGCATTGTACAGAAATGAGAAAAATATTGAAGCTTTAAAAAATGTTTTTAAGAATAAGGATGCAATTCATTTATTTGAAAAAATTATTTGGATAAAAGGAGATATTACCGATATTCCTTCTTTAAACAATGCTTTTGAAAACGTTACACATGTTTATCATTGCGCTGCTTTAATTTCGTTTGATCCAAACGACGAAGAACTGCTTAGAAAAACAAACATTGAAGGCACTGCAAATATTGTAAATTGCTGCATAGATTTTAATGTAAAAAAGCTTTGTCACGTAAGTTCAACCGCTGCTTTAGGCGACCCTAAAGAAACAGAATCCATTATCACTGAAGAAACAGAATGGAACCCAGAAAAACTTCATGGCGACTATGCAATCTCAAAATATGGAGCCGAAATTGAAGTTTGGAGAGCACATCAAGAAGGACTTGAAATTGTTATTGTAAACCCTGGGGTTATTTTTGGTGGTGGTTTTCCAAATCAAGGCAGTAGCATTTTAATTAATAAAGTGAAAAATGGACTTTTATTTTACACAAAAGGTAAAATAGGTATCATTGCTGTTGAAGATGTTGTAAACTGCATGACACAATTAATGAACAGTTCTATAAATGGAAAGAAATTTTGTTTAGTTGCCGAAAACATAAACTTAAATGACGTTTTATTTATTATAGCAAAAGGCTTAAAAGTAAAAAAACCTAAGTTTTATGCACCTAAATACTTAACAAGCTTAGCATGGCGATTAGACTGGTTTTTTACTACAATTACATTTAAGAAAAGGAGTTTTACAAGAGCTACTGCAATTTCTTCTCACAGTGTTGATGTTTATGAAAATACTAAAATTGTAAATCACTTAAACTACAATTTTATTAATATGGAAGAATATTTAATTAATCTTTTATTGGAATATAAACAGTTTTAGAGCCTGAAGAACTATCTTTAATTCCAGAAGTAGCATCCTGTAACTCTTTGGTTTTAAAGTCAATTCTACTGATTACTTCTTTATACATTTTTTTATACTTTCTAACATTCCCTGCATAGTATTTATGATTTTGATAATAGGTAACACTATCTATTTTATACTTACTATAAATAAAACTATTGATTTTAATATTGTTAGCTGTTAACTTTTCAGGGACATAACCATCGGCTGCTTGTAATAATGCAATATCATATAAGATATCAACCATCACCTCTTCATCCAACAAGTTCTTTGGAGTTTGAACAGGATTATCATTACATGCAAATAATGCAAATAAAATTATTGTATAAAGTATTTTTTTCATAATTATTCTCTTTCGAAAAGTAATCTTTTTCCAGCTTTTACACTTTTAACTTTTCCATTTGTATAAACCAAATTTCCATTCACAAAAGTATGCATTACTCTCGATTTAAAATTTGTTCCTTCAAAAGGCGACCATCCACATTTGTATAGAATATTATCTTTATTTACAACCCAAGGCTGATGTGTGTTTACAATAACTAAATCAGCAAAATAACCTTCTTTTAAAAACCCTCTTTTTTCAATTTTGAAAATTTTAGCAGGGTTATGACACATTTTTTCTACTAGTTTTTCAACTGAAATTTTACCGTTTAAATGCGCTTCAAACATCGCTACTAAAGCATGTTGAACTAATGGCCCGCCAGAAGGGCAGTTTAAATAAGAGTTTTTCTTTTCTTCTAGAGTATGTGGCGCATGGTCAGTTGCAATAACATCAATTTTATCATTAAGCAAAGCTTCCCAAAGAGCATTTTTATCAGCCTCAGTTTTTACAGCAGGATTCCATTTAATAAAAGCGCCTTTTGTATCATAATCTTTATCTGTAAACAAAAGGTGATGAACGCATACTTCCGCAGTAATTTGTTTCTTTTCAAGCGGAATTTTATTGGTAAACAAATCCATTTCTTTTGCAGTTGATAAATGAAAAACATGCAATCTTGCCCCTGTTTTCTTTGCCAACTCTATAGCTTTTGAAGAAGAAATATAACACGCTTCTGTACTTCTAATCAAATGATGTTTATTCATAGGAATATCATCACCAAATTCTTTTTGGTATTTTTCTAAATTAGCTTTTATTGTTCCTTCATCTTCACAGTGAACTGCAATTAGCATTTTTGTAGATGAAAATATTTTTTCTAAAACTTCTTGATTATCAACAAGCATATTACCTGTAGATGAACCTAAAAATAATTTTATACCCGCAACATTTCGCGGATTTGTCTTTAAAACCTCCTCTAAGTTGTCATTTGTCCCTCCCATCATGAAAGAATAATTAGCATAGGAAGTTTTGCTAGCGATAACATATTTATCTTCTAACAATTCTTGAGTTACTGCATTTGGAACTGTATTAGGTTGTTCAATAAAACTTGTAATACCACCTGCAACCGCAGCTCTACTCTCTGATTCAATAGTTCCTTTATGTGTTAAACCTGGCTCTCTAAAGTGAACTTGATCATCAATTACACCTGGAATAAGGTAATTTCCTTCAGCATCAATTATAGTACAATCAGATGATTTTAGACTTATTGATTCAGCAATCTCTTTAATATAATCATTCTCAATTAATACATCGCCTTCAAAAATCACCCCTTCATTTACAATTTTCGCATTCTTTATTAAAAACTTACCCATTATAATGTATTAAATATTTTTTTTATCCTTAATAGTATTACCCCAAATACTGCCTCTCTAATTATCGAACCACTCATTTTTGATTGTCCTTTTGTTCTGTCTGTAAAAACAATAGGAACTTCAACAATATTAAATTTTTGAACAAATGCTCTGTATTTCATTTCTATTTGAAACGCATATCCGATGAATTTTATTCTATCTAATTTAATAGTTTCTAAAACTTCTCTTCTGTAGCAAATGAAACCAGCAGTTGCATCATGAATCTTCATTCCTGTGATAAATTTCACATAAACTGAAGCAAAATAAGACAATAAAACCCTACTCAATGGCCAGTTTACAACATTTACACCTGTTGAATACCTCGAGCCGATTGCAACATCAGCACCCTTTTCACAGGCCTTGAACAATTTTACTAAATCCTTAGGGTTATGAGAAAAATCTGCATACATTTCGAAAACATATACATATTCTCTTTCAAATGCCCATCTAAAACCATAAACGTAAGCAGTTCCTAATCCTGATTTTTTCTGACGCACTTCTAAAAACAACTTATCTCCAAATTGTTCTTGCAGCTCTTTCACTTTTAATGCTGTACCGTCAGGAGAATTGTCATCAACTATAAGTACATGAAATTCAGTCTTTAAAGAAAAGACAGCATTAATTATCTCTTCTATATTTTCAATTTCATTATATGTTGGAATTATAACTATCCCTTTTGACATTTTTTTACATTTAAGAGCTACAAAAATAAACTTTTTAGGTGGTTTATATCTTAATAAAATTATAATAATAGTTATGAATAGATTTTTTGTAATTTTACAGCATTATTATGGAAATAAATTACCAAGAAAGAATTTTAAATTATACTGATTGGGCAACTTTATTGTTTGTCATAAGTGTTTTCATCATAGCATTGAATAGATCTGTTTTTCAAATCAGGTTTATTGAATTCATGCGCTTAGGCGTTTCTGACAAATACACTAAAATTTACAAGGACAGTAGTAATATGAACAGTGGCTTTACCATGTCAATGTTTTTAGTACAATTAATATCATTCTCTTTTTTCATTTTATTGACCTTAAGTCATTACAAATACTCTACAAAGGAAAATTTTATTGTATTTATTCAAATCATCACGTTTCTAGGTGTTTTTATACTTTCAAAGTACTTAATTGAAAAAATTATCGCCACTACTTTTAAAATTGAGGAGTTTGTTGACCAATTTAATTTACTGAAAGTAAGTTATAGAACTTATTTTGGGGTTCTCCTATTACCTATAAGCATCATTTTATATTACAATTCTTTCAATGAAAATTGGATTTACCTGTCATTACTACTGATTTTAATAGCAATAAATGTGATAACTTATTTTATTACATTAAAATTATATCAAAATGTAATTCTAGGCAAGATATTTTATTTTATTTTGTATCTTTGCACTCTTGAAATAGCACCGTATTATTTCATGTACAAATGGATTATAAAAAACTAAAGGAAGAATATGTCAAATTTGAAAGTGAAAACAATTTTAGTTTCACAACCAGAGCCTAAAGTAGAAAATTCTCCTTATTTTGAGCTTCAAAACAAACTGAAGGTTAAAGTTGACTTTAGAACTTTTATTCATGTAGAAGGTATTTCTGCAAAAGAAATAAGAGCACAAAAAATAGACTTAAGTAAATTTTCCGCAATAATTTTAACAAGTAGAAATTCAGTAGACCATTTTTTTAGAGTTGCTGAAGAAATGAGATATAAAATTCCTGAAGATTTAAAGTATTTTTGTCAATCTGAAGCAGTAGCTTTTTATTTACAACGTTATGTTGTTTACAGAAAAAGAAAAATTTATGTGGGTCAAAAAGATTTTATTGATTTAGCTCCACTTATTAAAAAATATAAAGACGAAGCTTTTTTATTAGTAGCATCAGATCAATTAAATGCAGACGTTCCATTAACTTTGAACGACTTGAAAATAAACTGGACAGAAGGCGTTTTCTACAAGACTGTAGTTAGCGACCTATCTGATTTAAAAGATGTTTATTATGATATTTTAGCTTTTTTCAGCCCATCAGGTATTAAATCTTTATTGAAAAACTTTCCTAACTTCGAGCAAAACACCACTAGAATTGCAGTGTTTGGAACTACAACTCAAAAAGAAGCTTTAGATAGTGGATTAAGAGTAGATATCATGGCTCCATCACCCGGAACGCCATCAATGACAGGCGCATTAGAAAAATACATCTTAGAAGCAAACAAAGGGAAGTAAAATTCCTGAATAATTATAAATAAAAAAGCTCTGCAATTGCAGAGCTTTTTTATTTATTCAATTTATTGTTTTATGAACTTGGACCTGCCTTTACTAAACTTTTCCCTTCTTCATTGTCTGTGTATTGCTCAAAATTAGCAACAAAACGGTTAGCTAAATCTTTTGCTTTTACTTCCCATTCAGTAGAATCAGTATAAGTATCTCTTGGATCTAAAATTTGAGAATTCACTTCACTTAATGAAGTAGGAACTTCAAAGTTAAATACTGGAATAATTTTAGTTTCAGCTTTTTCAATAGAACCATCTAAGATTCTATCAATAATAGCTCTAGTGTCTTTTATCGAAATACGCTTTCCAGTTCCATTCCAGCCTGTATTAACCATATAAGCAGTAGCATTATTTTGTTCCATTTTCTTAACTAATTCTTCACCGTATTTTGTAGGGTGAAGCGATAAGAATGCTTTTCCAAAACAAGCAGAGAAAGTTGGCTGCGGTTCAGTTACTCCTCTTTCTGTACCCGCTAATTTAGCAGTAAATCCAGATAAGAAATAATATTTAGTTTGCTCAGGTGTTAACTTAGACACTGGAGGCATCACCCCAAAAGCATCTGCGGTTAAGAATATTACTTTTGTTGCATGACCTGCTTTTGAAACCGGCCTAACAATATTTTCAATATGATTAATTGGATATGAAACTCTTGTGTTTTGAGTTGCAGAACCATCAGTAAAATCAATTTTGCCATTTGCATCAACAGAAACATTTTCTAATAAAGCATCTTTTTTTATAGCTCCATAAATATCTGGTTCGTTTTCTTTACTTAAATCAATTGTTTTAGCATAACAACCTCCTTCAAAATTGAATACACCATCATTGTCCCAACCGTGTTCGTCATCTCCAATCAATTCACGCTTTGGATCAGTAGATAAAGTAGTTTTTCCAGTTCCAGATAAACCAAAGAAAACAGCAACATCGCCATCTTTTCCTTTATTTGCAGAACAATGCATAGAAGCAATTCCTTGTAATGGCAAATAATAGTTCATCATTGAAAACAAACCTTTCTTCATTTCACCACCATACCAAGAACCACCTATTAACTGAACTTTTTCAGTTAAGTTAAAAGCAACATATACTTCTGAATTTAAATTATGCTTTTCGAAATCTTTAAATGATGTTTTTGAACCATTCATCACAACAAAATCAGGCTCTCCAAACTTTACTAACTCAGCGGCTGTAGGCTGAATGAACATGTTTTTTACAAAATGAGCTTGCCAAGCAACCTCCATTATAAAACGTACTTTTAACCTTGTATTTTCATTTGCACCACAAAAAGCATCAATTACAAACAATCTCTTACCCGATAACTGATTAACAGTTGTTGCTTTTAAAGCCTTCCAAGTTTCAGTTGAAATTGGCTTATTATCATTTACTGCTTTATCTGAAGTCCACCAAATTGTATCTTTAGTAACATCATCTTCAACAATATATTTATCTTTAGGAGAACGACCTGTATAAATACCAGTCATTACATTCACGGCACCAAGTTCAGTCAATTGACCTCTTTCAAAACCTTGTAAATTTGAACTCAACTCTTCATTATAAAGAAAGTCATATGAAGGATTGTAAATTACTTCAGCAACATCTTTAATTCCATATTTCTCTAACGATATAATATTCGTTGTTTGAGTGTGATTATTCATACTGTTTTTTAGTTATGTTGTTTATGTATAATAAAACGCAAAATTATAAATTAAATTTTAGAAAGCATTGTTAATTAGTGTTTTTTACAAGTGCAATATAAAACAAATACAACCAAGATGCAATTAAAAACAGTCCTCCAACAGGAGTTAATGGACCTAAAAAAGTTGTTTTTATTTTTGTAATTGTATTTGTAGAAAGTAAATAAATAGATCCTGAAAAGAGCAATATTCCAACAATAACCAACCACATGATTATTGTTTTATCCTTAAGAGTAATGAAATTTAAATTGGCAACAATTAATAAAAAAAAAGCATGATACATTTGATACCTAACCCCCACTTCAAAGGTATTAAGCTGAGAGTCAGTAAGAATTTTTTTTAAAGCATGAGCTCCAAAAGCACCTAAAACAATTGCAACTGCACCTATTATAGCAGCCGATAGAATCAATTTTTTTTCCATTTATCTGGTTTATACAACAAATATACCAATTTCTTTTTATGTTAAAAACCATAATAGATTTAAAATTGCTTTTAATAAATATAACAATTCATTACCTTCGTGTTATATTTATACCCTATCATAATGAGAAACATATTAGTAATAGGAGCAGGTAGATCTGCTTCTTCTTTAATAAAATACCTACTTGACAAATCAACAGAAGAAAATCTAAAAATTGTTATTGCTGACCTATCTGTTGAACTGGCAAAAAAGAAAACCAACAACCATCCGAATGCAACAGCAATTGCATTTGATATTTTTGATGCAGAACAACGTAAAAAGGAAATTGAAAAAGCAGATATTGTTATCTCAATGCTTCCTGCCCACTTACACATAGAAGTTGCCAAAGACTGTGTTGTTTACAAAAAACACATGGTAACTGCATCGTACATAAGTCCCGCAATGCAAGAACTTGATAAAGTTGCAAAAGAAAACGGAGTAATTTTCATGAACGAAATTGGCCTTGACCCTGGGATTGACCACATGAGTGCAATGAAAGTGATTGATGAAATTCGTGAAAAAGGAGGAGAAATTATTTTGTTTGAGTCTTTTTGTGGCGGCTTAGTTGCACCTGAAAGCGACACTAACTTATGGAATTATAAATTTACTTGGAACCCAAGAAATGTAGTTTTAGCTGGTCAAGGTGGTGCTGCAAAATTCATCCAAGAAGGAACCTACAAATACATCCCATATAATAAATTATTTAGACGTACTGAGTTTTTAGACGTAGAAGGATACGGTAGGTTTGAAGCTTACGCTAATAGAGATTCTTTAAAATACAGAAGTGTTTATGGCTTAGACAATGCATTAACAGTTTACCGAGGAACAATTAGAAAAGTTGGATTTTCTAGAGCTTGGGACATTTTAGTACAATTAGGAATGACAGATGATTCATATACTATTGACAATTCTGAAGAAATGTCTTATCGTGATTTCACAAACTCATTTTTACCTTATCACCCAACTGATATTGTAGAAATTAAATTACGTCATGCCCAAAAAATTGATCAAGATGATGTTATTTGGGACAAGTTAGTTGAATTAGATTTGTTTAATCCTAACAAAAAAGTAGAACTTACAAAAGCCACTCCTGCTCAAATTTTAGAAAAAATATTAGCAGAAAAATGGGTTCTAAAAGAAGACGATAAAGATATGATTGTAATGTACCATAAATTTGGGTACACTTTAAATGGTGAGAACAAACAAATTGACGCTACGATGGTTTGCAAAGGAGACGACCAAACTTATACTTCGATGGCAAAAACAGTTGGTTTACCCGTTGCAATTGCAACTTTAAAAATACTAAATGGAGAAATTAAAACTCCTGGAGTACAAATACCTATTTCAAAAGAGGTTTATAGTCCAATATTAAAAGAACTAGAAGATTACGGTGTAATTTTTAGCGAATATGAAACGCCTTATTTAGGATATAATCCAGACAATATAAGTTACTAGAATTATTTTAGAGTCTAATATTTTTAAAAGCCCAAACTAACCGTTGGGCTTTTTTATTGGTATAATTTCAACAAATAACTTACATTTGATTTCAAATTAAAACCCATGAAATTAAATCAGTTTCAAATTGAAATAGACGGCATCGATAAAGAAATCTTACGCCACTTAATGCAAGATGCTCGTAAACCCATATTACAAATTGCTAAAAAAATTGGGGTTTCGGGAGCAGCAATTCATCAACGTCTAAAAAAATTAGAACAAGCTGGTGTGATTTCGGGTTCAAAATTTGTGGTTGATGTAAAAGTGCTTGGTTATTCTACAATGGCATTTGTGGGCGTTTATTTAGACAAAGCCATGAGCAATCCTGAAGCAGTTAGAGAATTGAAAAAAATACCAGAAGTATTAGAATGTCATTATACTACAGGAAACTGGAGCATATTTATTAAGATTATCTGTAAAGACAACGAGCATTTAATGCAGTTACTAAACAAAAAAATTCAAGCTATAAATGGCGTTTCAAGAACCGAAACGTTTATCTCGCTAGATCAGCAAATTGACCGCCAAATACAGATATAGCTTCTGAAAAAAGTTCAGAAATAAAAAAATCCGCGATTGCGGATTTTTTTATAATATTTATCTTAAAATTTAATCTCTTGAACCAAAAACTTGAAATGCCCAATATACTAATGATGCTAATGCTCCTATTGCAGCAACAAAATACGTTCTAGCTGCCCATTTTAATGCATCTTCAGCGCCTTCATATTCTTGCTGACCTAGCATATTTTTCCCTTTTAACCATGCCAAAGCTCTATTACTTGCATCATACTCTACAGGCAGAGTAATAAAACTAAAAAGCGTAGCAAAAGCCATCATCACTAAACCCGCAATTGCAACATAATAACCAAAGCCAACTCCAGCAGCAGCTCCTAATAACAAACCACCTAGAACAACCCATTGTGACATTCCAGAAGTTACACTAACAATAGGTACTAATTTAGAACGTACTTCTAACATGTTGTATGCAGTTGCATGTTGCACCGCATGTCCACATTCGTGAGCCGCAACAGCCGCAGCCGCAGCATTTCTTTGGTTGTAAACTGCTTCAGAAAGATTTACTGTTTTATCTGCCGGATTATAGTGATCTGTTAACCTACCCGGAGTAGAAATAACTTTTACATCGTAAATTCCATTATCCGCTAACATTTTTTCTGCGATTTCAGCTCCAGACAATCCGTTGCGTAAATGTACCTTAGAGTATTCTGCAAATTTGCTTTTAAGCCTAGAACTTACTATCCAACTAACAAGAGCTATCGCGCCAAGTAAAATATAATATCCTATCATTTTTTTTAAATTTTGAATTTAAAGTTACAAAATAATCATCAAATTGTGTTCCAATTTTTAGAAATGACAATTTGACGTTTTTTTACCTACTTAATGTAATAAATGCTATTAATACCATTGATCGATGAAACGTTTACAACTTCAAAACCTTCACTTACTTTTTTGTTTAAAAACTGCTCCACATCTTTAGCTAATGTTTCTTTCCTAATCTTAAAACCAGATTTTACAGGTAATGCATGCACTTATTATCTTTACTATTATTATTATACGTAAAATTTGAAAAAAGTTACACATTTAAAATCAAAACATAAAAAAACCTTCTTAAAGAAGGTTTTAATGATCTAAGAAACATTTCTTAAACTATCAGTTTTCTTGATTTCATCAAAAAGTTTTCGTTTTAAATTTTGTTCACGCTGAATACAAACTCGACGAAATACCTCGTACTCATCTTCCAATTCTCGCAAAACTGATTTTGAACTGCTTGCTATATTATTAGCTCTTTTAAATTTTAAAAATAAAATTCCTGAGAACAGAATAGCGCCTAAAAACAAAATCCACATTACAGAAGTAAATACCGTTTTATTAATTGACATTCCTAAAAAACTCATGCTTTTAACATCTCCTAACAAAGACGAATTGGTATTTTGAAGTTCTGATATTTTATTTTGCAATGCAAGTATAGTATTATTTTTTGCTTCCAACTGATTTAAAATCTTCTTTTGAACCACTCCTTCTTTCCTTAAATAATTCCCTAAATCTGATTGAAAATTCACAATTTGATTTTGATCAATTACCTTATAATTTTTATAGGGTAAAGATTTTTTCATCATAATTGAAAAATTCTTCATTAATTCCTGTTTAGAAGCAGAAACTTGATTCAATTCTTGTGCTTGCGAATTCATAAAATTACCGCACAAAAAAACCAATACTAAAACGGACGTGATTAATCTTCTATTCATAGCTTATCGATTTGGGGATTAATAAAACTAGTAGAGCTATTCTTACAACTATATCAAATAAATTGCATAATTCTTAAATATATGAAATATAAAAACGTAAATCCTAATTTGTTTGAATGAAATATAAAATTTTAACACACATGTAGGTAATGGTGTAAGTAAATTTTGATTTAAACCAAAAAATCCCGACATTTCTGTCAGGATTTTGAATTTTAAGCGAAAGTCAACTATATACTAAATTTACAATTCTACATGTAACAACCTTAAGTATAAAATTAATTTCCGAGAACATTTAATTGAACGTCTATTTCGTTGTGAATTGTTTCTAATTCATTTGCATAAACATCTGTATCTTCTTCGATTGCTTTCTTAAAGAGTTGGAATGCTTTTATTCTTAATTTTGAATATTTTCCCAATTCTTCATTCATTGTTTTAACCTCATCGGGTAAATCTGAAATTTTAGAAACATTCTCGACAATTTGAATATTTTGTTCCCATTTTGGAATTACCATTTCATCTAACTCCTTTATAAGAGCAAAATTTGATTTTGTATCTAAATGATTATAGAATTCAATAGATTCAGTTTCATTTTTATAAAAAACCTCCATTTTTGCATCGTACAAATCTAGATTTTCATCATTAGAAGTAGAATAAATTGCTCCAAAAGATATTATAAAAATTAGAATTAAACTTACCAAACCAACACCAGCAGCTTTCCAACCTGAATAAAAACTGTTTCCGTTTTCTTCGTGCAGTTTTAAAACATCTCCTTGCGTTTTTTCAACAATATAATAAATAATCGCTGTGTAAATTATTGGTAAAATTTGGTTTGGAACTTTATCTATAATATTTTCCGGAATCATGAAAATACCTGTAAATATTATAATTGTAGCTGCAATAGCTATCATCAACGCATTTTTACCTTCATCTGGTTTGTTCAATGAAAGGTAATTCTCTCTTATTAAATAACCCGCCGCTAATGGTCCGCCAAAAAAAGTAGCAATCCCAATAGTTTTTTTAGAAAAAAACTTTACATTTTTGGTTTTATTTTGTATTTCTAATTCCATTTTTATCCTACTAAATTGATGATTTTACCTGGAACAATAATTACTTTTTTAGGAGCATTTCCTGCTAATTGAGTAATTGTTCTTTCGTCGGCCATAACGATTTTTTCAATTTCTTCTTTGGTTAAGTCCAAAGGTAATTTCATTGTAAAACGCATTTTTCCGTTAAACGAAACTGGATATTCTTTTTCAGATTCTACTAAATATTTAGCTTCAAATATTGGAAATTCAACCGTTGCAATTGAACCTTCGTGACCTAATTGTTTCCATAATTCTTCTGCAATATGCGGCGCATAAGGCGACATTACAATTGCTAATGGTTCTAATATGGCTCTGTGATGGCATTTTAATTGTTGTAATTCGTTTACACAAATCATGAATTGGGAAACCGAAGTGTTGAATGAAAAATTCTCAATGTCTTCAGTCACTTTTTTAATAGTTTTATGTAACGATTTGTACATCTCTGCCGTTGGTTCGTCATTGGTTACAATTGAACCGTTATCATCAAAATACAAACGCCATAGTTTTTTTAGGAAACCAAAAACACCAGTAATTCCTGCAGTGTTCCATGGTTTTGCTTGTTCTAATGGACCCAAAAACATTTCATACAAACGTAAGGTATCCGCTCCATATTCATTACAAATTTCATCTGGATTAACTACGTTGTATTTTGACTTCGACATTTTTTCTACTTCGCGAATAACAGTAATGTCTTTTGTTTCTTTAATCTCATTTCCATCAAAATAAGATGCATTTTGCAAAAGCTTATATCTTTCATCATTTGAAAGTTCAACTAAATCAATTTCGTTTTTTAAATTAACATAAGTCACATCGACAGCAGATTTAAAACATACAAAATTCCTTTCCAAACCTGACAACTGAGCATTTAAACTTTCAAATAAAGAGATTTTTTTATCTAAAAATTTGAAAAGATTTTCCGGAAGTAAATTTATGTTTCCTCCATTCAAGTAGTTTTTATATGTATCTTGATTTATTATAACTTGAATATTAGTATTTTTATCTCCTAGCTTTGTTTGTAAAACAAAAACAAAAGCACTTTCGCCCAAAATCATTCCTTGATTGATCAACTTTTTGAATGGTTCTTCTGTTGGAGCAAAACCTCTGTCTTTTAAGAATTTGTTCCAAAAACGAGCGTATAATAAATGTCCGGTTGCGTGTTCGCTTCCACCAATGTATAAATCTACATTTTGCCAATACTCTAAAGCTTCTTTACTTGCAAAATCTTCTTCATTGTGCGCATCCATATAACGCATCCAGTACCAAGAAGAACCAGCCCAACCCGGCATCGTGTTCAATTCTAAAGGAAACACACTTGTGTTATTTATTTTTTCATTACTTACTACTTGGTTTGCTTCACTATCCCAAGCCCAAACAGTTGCATTACCTAAAGGTGGTTGCCCATCTTCTGTTGGCAAATACTTTTCTACTTCTGGTAAAGCAATTGGTAAATGTTTTTTGTCAATCATTTGCGGTAAACCGTTCACGTAATAAACAGGAAAAGGTTCTCCCCAATATCTTTGACGTGAAAAAACAGCATCGCGCAAACGGTAATTGGTTTTTCCGTTACCTTGTTTTATGTTTTCTAAAGCTTCAATCGCTTTTTTTGTTCCTTCTTTATAGCCTAAACCGTTTAAGAAATCAGAATTTACTAATTTAAAACCTTCTTTCGCTCCAAAAGCTTCTTCCGAAATATCTTGGTCGAAAATGTTCTTAATTACTGGCATTCCGTTTGTTCCTTTAAAGAAATTCGCGAAAGCATAATCACGTTCGTCCCCACAAGGAACTGCCATAACTGCACCTGTTCCGTAACCTGCTAAAACGTAATCTCCAATCCAAACTGGAACTGGTTCTTTCGTAAAAGGATGTTCGGCATAAGCACCTGTGAATACTCCAGAAATGGTTTTAACATCGGCCATTCTCTCTCTTTCACTACGTTTTGCTGTTGCTTCTATGTAAGATGCAACGGCTTCTTTTTGTTCAGGTGTTGTGATTTTAGCTACCAAATCGTGTTCTGGTGCTAAAGTCATGAAGGTTACTCCGAAAATGGTATCCGGTCTTGTTGTAAATACAGAAATTCTGAATTCTGAATTCTGAATTCTAAATTCTACAGAAGCTCCAACTGATTTTCCAATCCAGTTACGTTGCGATTCTTTTAAAGATTCTGTCCAATCGATATCGTTCAAACCTTGCAACAAACGTTCTGCATAAGCAGAAATTCGCATCGACCATTGTGTCATTTTTTTACGAATGACAGGATGACCACCACGTTCTGAAACGCCGTTTACGATTTCGTCATTGGCTAAAACTGTTCCTAATCCTGGACACCAGTTTACTTCAGTTTCTGCTAAATAAGTTAATCTATATTGTAGTAATATTTTTTGTTGTTCGTCTGATGAAAATGCGTTCCACTCATCTGCTGAAAATGGAGCAATATTATCATCGCAAACTGCATTTACATTTGCATTTCCGTCTTTTGCTAAAATTTGAATTAACGTACAAATGCTTTCCGCCTTGTTTGAATCGTTATTGTACCAAGATTCAAATAATTGAATAAAAATCCATTGTGTATGCTTGTAATAATCGGCATTTGAAGTACGCACTTCTCTACTCCAATCAAATGAAAATCCAATTTTATCTAATTGTTCACGGTAACGAGCAATATTTTCTTTAGTAGTTTTATCTGGGTGTTGTCCTGTTTGAATCGCGTATTGTTCCGCAGGCAAACCAAATGAATCATACCCTTGTGGATGCAACACGTTAAATCCTTTGTGACGCTTGTAACGCGCGACAATATCGGAAGCAATATAACCTAATGGATGACCAACGTGTAATCCTGCTCCAGATGGATAAGGAAACATGTCTAACACATAATATTTAGGTTTTTCTGAATGATTTGTTGCAGCAAAGGTTTGGTTTTTTGACCAATATTGTTGCCATTTTGCTTCGATTTCGTTTGGATTGTATTTCATTCGTCTTTATTATTTCACCAAGGGACTCATGCTGTCGCAAGCTTAAGTCATTCCGCTTTAATATTGTTTTTTTATTGGAGTCATGCTTTTGCAAGCTCAAGTCATTATAAAAAATTCATGTTTCTTTAAAACATTTAATTCTTAAAAATCAGCCACAAATTTACGTTTATTGTACGAAAGTCAAAACTTTAGACGTTATATTCTATATATACGGAATTTCTTTTTTATTTTTACACCTTAATTTATAGTACACTATGGCTTCATCATTCGAAAATTACAACAAGAGAAGGTTAATTTCTTCTTATTTCTCTGTAGTTTTAAGTATATTTTTGGTTTTATTTTTGTTAGGAACTTTAGGATTATTTGTAATTAATTCTAAAAAAATAACGAATGATTTTAAGGAAAATATTCCCATGACTGTTTTCTTTAAAAACGAGGCAAAAGATAGTGCTTTAACTGCTTTTGATACTGAATTGAAAAATTCTCGTTTTATTAAAGAATACGTTTTTGTACATAAAGACAGTGCTGCTAAAAAAAATGTAGATATTGTAGGTAAAGATTTCATGGAATTTTTAGGATTCAATCCTTTGCAAAACTCTTTTGACATTAACTTAAAAGGTGATTATGTAGTTACTGATAGCATTAAAAACATTGAGACCGATATTAAGAAAAACGAAATGGTTTCTGAAATTATTTACGACAAACAATTAGTTGATTTAGTTAACGATAACATTAAGAAAATAAGCTTTTGGATTTTAATAATCAGCGGCTTTTTCGCTGTGATTGCAATGTTGTTAATTAATAGTTCATTACGATTATCAATTTATTCTCACCGTTTTACCATAAAAACGATGCAAATGGTTGGAGCAACTAAGTCGTTTATTAGAAAGCCTTTCATTTGGAGAAGCATTAAACTTGGCCTTTTAGGTTCTAGTTTAGCTATTATTGCGATTTTAGGAGTGGTTTATTATGTTGACGGAATTTTTCCGAACATTGGCATAGCTAAAGATTATGTTTCTATAGGAATTGTAATTATAGGCGTGTTAGTTGTAGGAATTGTGATTACTTGGATAAGTACTTACTTTGCTACTCAACGCTTTTTAAACCTAAAAACAGATGATCTTTATTAATTGAAGATTTCAGCATTAAAAAAACAAATATGAAAAACGAAAATAGCAAACCTCAATTTTTATTTGAAAAAGTTAATTATAAGTTTCTTTTAATTGGCCTTGGTGTAATTGCGCTAGGTTTCATTTTAATGAGTGGAGGCGGAAGTGACGATCCAAATGTTTTTAATGAAGATGTTTTTAGTTTTAGACGTATTCGCTTAGCACCAACTGTTGTTCTTGGAGGTTTTGGTGTTGTGATTTATTCTATTTTTAAGAAAGAGAAGAAATAAATAATGAATATTTTTCAAGCTATTATTCTTGCCATTATTGAAGGAATTACTGAGTTTTTACCTGTTTCTTCAACAGGACATATGATTATTGCTTCTTCCTTCTTTGGAATTGCAGGTGATGATTTTACCAAACTTTTTACGATTGTCATTCAACTTGGAACAATACTTTCAGTTGTTGTTTTGTACTTCAAACGTTTTTTCCAAAGTTTAGATTTTTACTTTAAGTTATTTGTAGCCTTTATTCCGGCAGTTGTGTTTGGTTTACTTTTAAATGATTTTATTGATAGTTTATTAGAAAGCCCAATTGTTGTTGCTATTTCACTTATTATTGGTGGAGTTTTGCTTTTAAAAGTAGATGAATGGTTTGGAAATTCTGATAACACTGAAATATCATACTTAACAGCTTTAAAAATTGGTTTTTTCCAATGCTTAGCCATGATTCCTGGTGTCTCTAGAAGTGGAGCAAGTATTGTAGGAGGAATGAGTCAGAAATTATCTCGAACTTCAGCAGCTGAATTTTCATTTTTCTTAGCTATTCCTACAATGTTAGGTGCAACTGTAAAAAAATTATACGATTACTATAAAGCTGGTTTTGAAATAACAGATCATCAATTCAACTTACTTATTATTGGTAACGTTGTTGGTTTTTTAGTAGCACTTATCGCTATAAAATCATTCATTGGCTACTTAACTAAACACGGTTTTAAAATGTTTGGTTATTATAGAATTGTAGCTGGTGTTGCAATTTTATTCATTCACTTTTTTGTGCAAAAATTATCCATTATTTAATGACTAAAGAAGATATTTTAAACGGTCAAGTTTTATTAATTGACAAGCCTTTGACTTGGTCGTCTTTTCAAGCGGTTAATAAATTAAAATATGCTTTAAAAAGACATTTTGACTTACCTAAAAAGTTTAAAATTGGTCATGCAGGTACTTTAGATCCATTAGCAAATGGTTTATTGATTATTTGTACAGGAAAATTTACTAAAATAATTACCGAAATTCAGGCACAAGCCAAAGAATATACCGGAACGATAACTGTTGGCGCAACAACACCTTCTTATGATTTAGAAACAGAGATTGACGCAACTTTTCCAACAGACCACATTACAGAAGCTTTAATCAAGGAAACCATAAATAAATTTCTTGGTGAGATAGACCAAAAACCCCCCGTCTATTCTGCTATCAAAAAAGACGGAAAACGTTTGTATGAACATGCTCGTGCTGGCGAAGAAGTTGAAATTAAAGCACGAAAAACTACAATGTACGAGTTTGAAATTACTCGAATTGCATTACCTGAAATTGACTTTAGAATAAAATGCAGCAAAGGAACTTACATTCGTTCTATTGCATATGATTTTGGATTGGCACTGCAATCTGGTGGACATTTAACTTCTTTAAGACGAACAAAAATTGGTGACTATGCTGTTGAAAATGCAGTTACTCCTGAAGTTTTTGAAAAGAACATGTTAGATGAAATTTAAATTTTTAATTTTTATAATCATCATACAGTTTAGTTTTTCGCAAAATATAAAACTAAAAACTGGCGATATTATTTTTCAATCTATGAATTGCGGACCTTTATGTGAGGCTATTAATCAGGTTACTGAAGGTTATAAAGGAAATGATTTTAGTCATCTTGGCTTGGTTTATATCCAAAATGATTCTATTTACATTATTGAAGCTGCCGGAAGTGCAGTTCAATTGACTCCACTTAAAAAATTTAAATCTTATACAAACGAAACTATGTTTGTAGGGAGATTGAAAAGAAAATACAGGAAGCACATACCGAGTGCAATTACTTTTTCATTGGAGCAAATAGGGGTTCCTTATGATAATGCTTATTTGTATAATAATGGAAGTTATTATTGCTCTGAATTAATTTATGATGCCTTTTTAGACGCTTACGGCGAACCTTTTTTTGAGTTACAGCCTATGACATTTAAGGCGCCAAATTCTGATGCTTATTTTGAAGTATGGCAAGAATATTACGACAAATTAGAAATGGAAGTCCCAGAAGGTCAATTAGGCTGTAACCCTGGCGGAATTTCCAATTCAAACAAACTAAAAGTTATTGGAACTTTAGACTAAAACTTCCTTTGGCATTAAAGCCATAATTTCGTTTTGAGTAGAAATTCCTTTGTCATGTAAATACCATTTTTGTAATTCAATTTTAGCTTCTTCATCCACTACTCCATTTGCAGCTTTATAATCAGCAATAAGTTTTCGGGCAGGTTCAGGTCTAGGTCCCCAATCAGCTAATATTTCATTAGAATCTGCATCAAGAATGATTAATTTTGGAATTGCTTTTCCACCATTTGTTAAAAATTTATTCATTAATACATCATTATCATCTCTTAAAACAATTTGTAAATCAATAAAATTTGACACTTCAGCCATTTTATTAATTATAGGTAGAATTTGAGCTGCATCACCACACCAACCTTCAGAAATAACCAACCAAGTAAGTTTTTTAGATAAATTACCTAATTGTTTTTCAATTTCCGGAACCACTTTAATGTTTTTGTCAAGGCGTTTTAACCTTGTTTCGTTTAATTCTGAATAATGCAACAAATCTTCTGTTTGAGTATGACCTGTAGATTTACCCTCCTCAATTAATTTTGAAACATATTCTCTATACGTTTTGTAAGAAAAACTGCTTTTTAAAGATTTTTGTATGATATTTTTCATATTTACAATATTTACTTGGCAAAAATAATCTTAATTTTGAAAATAGAATGTAAGCTTTATTACATAACTTAAAAATCAACCATGGATTTAAATTCTAAAAATATTGGATTAGTACTTTCAGGTGGTGGTTCAAAAGGGATTGCTCATGCAGGAGTAATTAAATTTTTGGAAGAAAAAAAAATAAAACCCTCAATAATTAGCGGAACTAGTGCAGGTGCAATTATTGCAGCGCTCTATGCTTTTGGGAAAACTCCAAATGAAATTCTTGATTTTTTTAAATCAATTTACTTTTTTCATTGGAGCCATTTTACATTAAAAAAAGCAGGAATTGTAGATTCAGAATCATTTAAAGATTATTTCGATAAAATTTTTGGAGAAACAAAAATTGGAGACCTTGAACTTCCAATTATAATTACCGCAACGGATATGGTAAAAGGAAAATTGAAAATATTTAGACCCGAAACTAAATTATCAGATGCTGTATTAGCTTCATCTGCATTTCCAGGTATAATTTCACCTTATAAAATAAACAAAAGCTTGTATAGTGATGGCGGAATTTTAAACCACTTCCCCACTGATTTAATCCAAGGAAGGTGTGATAGCATAATAGGTGTTTATGTAAGTCCAATTCAAGATATTGTAGAAAAAGATTTGAATTCAATTAAAGCAGTAACAACTAGAGCTTTCGACCTACTTTCTGCTCAAGGTAATTATCAAAAGTTTAGCTTATGTGATTTGGTTATAGAACCAAAAGAGCTTTCAAAATACAGTACGTTTGAAACCAATAAAATAAAAATGGATGCTATTTTTAACATTGGTTATGAAGAGGCAAAAAAATCATTTGAAGAATTAAACGTATAATTTAAACTACATTTTTTTTGCAATAGATATATATTTATATTTGCATCATAATTTTGAATCCTAATTATAGGATTCAAAAATAAATTCAGAATAAAATGAAATATAAAAGAATTCTTCTTAAACTTAGTGGTGAGGCTTTAATGGGCGATAGACAATATGGAATTGACCCTATGAGATTAGCTGAATATGCGCAAGAAATAAAGCAAATTCATGAAAAAGGTATAGAGATTGCTATTGTTATAGGAGGAGGAAATATTTTCAGAGGAGTTGCTGGCGCAAGTAATGGAATGGACAGAGTTCAAGGAGATTACATGGGAATGTTAGCAACTGTAATTAACGGAATGGCTTTGCAAGGAGCGCTTGAAGAAGCAGGAATGCAAACTAGGCTTCAAACTGCCTTAAAAATTGAAGCTATAGCTGAACCTTACATTAAAAGAAAAGCAACTCGACATTTAGAAAAAGGCAGAATTGTAATTTTTGGTGCTGGAACAGGAAACCCTTATTTTACAACTGACACTGCTGCAGTTTTAAGAGGAGTTGAGGTTGGTGCTGATGTTATTTTAAAAGGAACAAGAGTTGACGGTGTTTACAATGCAGATCCTGAAAAAGATAAAACAGCTGTGAAATTTGATTTCATTTCATTCGAAGATGTTTTAGCTAAAGGATTAAATGTAATGGACACAACAGCTTTTACATTAAGTCAAGAAAACAAATTACCTATTATTATATTTGACATGAATAAAGAAGGAAACTTATTAAAGGTTTGTGAAGGACAAAACATAGGAACTACAGTTACAATATAAGTACAAAAGAGAAACAAAAGGGAAAATTAAGTAAAAGACATTATATCTGAAAATCTAAATAAAATGACAGAAGAAATTAATTTTATACTAGACGGAGCAAAAGAATCAATGAACGGTTCTATTTCTCACTTAGAAAAAGAGTTATTAAACATTAGAGCAGGGAAAGCATCTCCTCAAATGCTAGGCGGGGTTTTTGTAGACTATTATGGCTCACAAACTCCATTGTCGCAAATTGCTACTATTAATGCCGCAGATGCAAGAACATTGACAGTTACTCCGTGGGAAAAACCAATGTTACAACCTATTGAAAAAGCAATCATGATTGCAAATTTAGGCTTAAACCCAATGAATAATGGCGACAACATTATTATAAACATTCCGCCATTAACAGAAGAGAGAAGAAGAGACTTGGCTAAACAAGCTAAAAGCGAAGCTGAAGACGCAAAAATTGGTGTTAGAAGCGCTCGTAAAGATGCTAATGACGACATTAAAAAAGAAGAGAAAAATGGTACTTCTGAAGATATTTGTAAATCAGCAGAAGATGAAATTCAAAAACTAACAGATTTTTATAACAGAAAAATAGACGAAATTCTTTCTGTAAAAGAAGCAGAAATAATGAAAGTATAACTTAATTAAAATCCCGAATATATCGGGATTTTTTTATTTAAAAACTGTACTTTAGCAGTTCAAATTCATTGAATGAGACAGATTCTATTATTAGTAATTTTTTTTCTTAGTTATTTTTCGGAAGCTCAAACCAAAATTAACGGTCAAGTTATTGATTTTGATACAACTATACCAGTTGCTTTTGCTAAAATAACCTACGAAAGCAAAACCTTTATGACTGATTGGGAAGGCAAATTCTCAATAGAAGTTTCTGACTTTAAAAAACCTGTTTATGTCACATATAAAGGCTACTATGAAAAATCTTCATATCCAGTAAACAATGGGAAGCTATTCATTGTAAAAATGATAACTAATATCAATATTAAAAATAACGAAATTTATTCTGACCAAAAAGTAAACCTTATCATTAAAAAGGTTTATGAAAACCAAAGTAAAAACGACCCTGAAAAAGCACTTTCAAACTTTCAATATAAAAATTACGAATACCTTCACATTAGCGCTAATCCGGATAGTATTTCAGGAAAAATTGATACAATTCATAAGAGAACTATTTTTGGAAGACATAAAATAAAATTAGACTCATCAAATTACAAATTCAAAAAATTAGTTGAGAAGAACCACATCTATCAAACTGAAAAGGTAAATTTAATTCAACAAAATAAAAGCACGCAAAAAGAAACTATTCTTGCTACAAGAATGGCAGGTTTTAAAGAACCGATTTACGAATATTTAGGATTAAAATTATTGTCTTATTCTGTTTATGAGAACCCTTTTGAAATACTTGAAACGCCTTTACAAAACCCAATTTCAAATATTGGAAGAAGACTATATGTTTATAATTTAATTGATAGTATTCAACACCAAGGGAGAAAAACATATCGCATATATTTTCAACCGAAAAAAATTCGTTCAAACAGGCTAAGAGGACTTTTACATATTGATGCAGAAAGTTTTGCAATCTCAAAAGCACAATTTAGAATTTATGGAATTGTGAATATTGAAGCAACTTATACCTTTGATTACTTAAAAGAGCATAGTATTTGGTTCCCTAAAAAAAGAATGTTTTTTGTAAAAAAAGGAACGAATAATCAAGATTTAAAAATTTTAGGAAATACTATAAAATTTAACTCTAGTTCTGAAGAAAAAATTAGTAAAAACGCAAGTGACAGAGCGTATTTAACAATAGAATCAACACCTTTCGATTTAGAAATTGGAAACTATCAACAAATAAACGATCCAAAAATTAAAATTGACTTACCTAGAAGCAGTTTCAATAAAGATGAAAAA
The DNA here is from genome assembly GCF_034111225.1 of Flavobacterium sp. Lineage (GTDB taxonomy): Bacteria > Bacteroidota > Bacteroidia > Flavobacteriales > Flavobacteriaceae > Flavobacterium. Next base: position 62,468 of record NZ_JAWUXR010000016.1, read on the forward strand.
TATTGGGCAAACTTTACAAAAGATCCAATTGATAAAAGAAAATTAAAAACATATGTTTCATTAGACAGTTTGTCAACTGCTAACAGAATTGAACACAAACTTTTTTTAGGTAAAAAAATATTCAATGGATATATCCCAATTAGTATTTTAGATGTAGACTTGAGAACTCTAATTAAATATAATAACTACGAAGGTTTTAGGATTGGACTAGGCGGCGTAACAAATTCTAAATTATCAGAAAAATACAAACTTGGATTTTATAGTGCTTTTGGATTAAAAGACGCCGAATTTAAATATGGAATTACACCATCATATTTACTAAATAAAAATAGTGAAACTTGGGTAAGTGCATCTTATTCAGATGATGTAAGTGAGTTGGCCCAAACTAACTTTGTTACCGATTCTAGAAAATTCAGATTATATGACCCAAGACCTATTAATATTTCAACCTTTTACAATATTAAAACAGCGGCTATAATATTAGAAAGTAAGATTTTGCCAAAATTAAACAGTTACTTTTCTGTTTCACAAAATGAAATTCAACCTTTGTTTGATTATACATTTGTGAATAACGGCAAAAACTATACGGAATATTCTATTTCATCTGTGTTACTGGGCTTACAATGGAATCCTTTTAGTAATTACATGAATACGCCTTTAGGAGTAATTGAAATTGAAAAACGTCATCCAAAATTTTCACTTCAATACACACAAACACTTCCAGATGTTTTAGGAAATGATTTTACTTTTTCAAAAATTGATTTCAAAACATTCTATGAAGTACCTTATTTATCTGGGCAAAAAAGTTCTGTTTTATTCCAAGGAGGAATAGCATTTGGAGATGTTCCGCTAACTCATTTGTATAGTGTTGCTCCAAATAATATTAACAAAGATGCTATTTTACAGAGATTGACATTTGCAGGAAAGAATAGTTTTGAAACCATGTACTATAATGAGTTTTTCTCAAATAAATATGCTTCATTACAATTTAAACATACTTTTAATAAAATTGATTTAGGCTATAAGATAGCGCCTGAATTCTCAGTCGTTACTAGAATGGCGTGGGGAGAAATAAATAAAGAAAATCAACATCTTGGCTTAAATTTTAAATCGCTTGAAAAAGGTTTTTTTGAAAGTGGAATTGAAGCAAATAAAATTTTTAAAGGCCTTGGTTTAACTGCTTTTTACAGATACGGACCTAACCAATTAGCTCGATTCGATGATAATTTATCAATTAAAATCTCATATTTCATAGATTTAGGTTTTTAAACCGCTCTTTCTTTAGCTTGAAATTTAGCTAATTAAGCAATATTCCTTACCTTTGCGCTCTAAAAATTTTCAACATGTTAAAGTGGTTAAGCACTAGTTTTTGGGATTTTATTGCACGGTTTATTTTAAGAAATAGAATAATATTACTAATCACCTTAGTGCTATTTACTGTTTTCATGGCTTTCCAGTGGAAAAACATGAGATTTACGTATACCGAAGCCAATTTATTACCTGATGATCATATAATAAATCAAGAATACAATTCATTTCTAGACAAGTTTGGAGAAGAAGGAAACCTTGTGGTTATAGGCTTTAAAGATTCTACATTCTTTACTGAAAAAAATATTTTGCTTTGGGAAAGCTTCATTTCTGAAATTAAAAAAGATAAAGCTGTAGACTTTACCTTATCTATTGAAGATTTAAAAGTCCTAAAAAAAGACACTTTAAATCAAAAATTAGTACTGGTTCCTTTTATAAACAAATCGGAGTTTAGCCCTAAATATCTAAAAGAGAAAGAAAACGAGTTTTACAACAATCTTCCTTTCTATGAAGGAATGTTGTTTAATAAAGAAACTGGTTCAGTGCGATTTGCAATTTACATGAACAAAGAAATTGTAAACACTGCTGCTCGTAAAGATTTTATTTTAAAGTATCTAAGCAAAGAAAAAGTTGCCAAATTTGAAAAAGAAAGTGGCATTGACCTGAAAATTTCAGGTATGCCTTACATTCGAACTTTAAATTCTCAAAGTATAATAAGCGAAATTGGCTTGTTTGTTTTCGCTGCTTTATTCATAACGTCATTATTATTTTTCTTTTTCTTTAGAAGCTTTAGAGCCACTTTAATTTCGATGTGTATTGTAATTATAGGTGTAATGTGGTCTTTTGGAACACTTGGTTTATTGAATTATGAAATAACTGTTTTAACAGCAATTATTCCGCCTTTAATTATTGTAATTGGAATTCCAAATTGCATTTTCTTGATCAACAAGTACCAGCAAGAAATTAAAAAACACGGTAATAAAGCCAAATCATTACAAAGAGTAATTTCTAAAGTTGGAAACGCTACTTTAATGACCAACTTAACTACTGCTGCTGGTTTTGCAACATTCATGGCGACCGATAGTGAGCTGCTTACTGAATTTGGTATTGTTGCTTCATTAAATATTATCTTTTTATTTTTCCTTTGCTTAATTATAATCCCAATTATTTATAGTTATATGCCTCTTCCTAAAGAAAAGCATTTGGCTCATTTAGGAAAAAACTACATTAAATCTTTTGTAGATTGGACAGAAAACACGGTAAGAAACCATACTGTAAAAATATTTAGCACAGCTATTATATTATTGGCATTAGGCATCATTGGTATCTACCAAATAAAAATATCTGGGAGTATTATTGAAGACATGCCTAAGAAAACAGGTTTTTACGATGACATTTTGTTTTACGAAAACGAATTTGATGGAGTAATGCCTCTTGAGATAATGATTGATACCAAGAGAAAAAAAGGCGCATTAAAATCAGTAACTTTAAAAAGGATAAACGAACTACAAGAAACTATTGAAGAAATTCCCGAATTATCTAAACCTGTTTCTATTGTTAATTTAGTAAAATATTCAAAGCAAGCTTATTACAATGGCAACCCAGAGTATTATGAATTACCAACAAAGCAGGAAGAGGCGTTTATTTTGTCTTATATTAAAAACTCTACAAACGGTAATCAAAATATGATGAAAAGTTATGTAGACAGTACAGGTCAATACGCAAGAGTCACTACTTTCATGAGGGACATTGGTACTGATAAAATGAAAAAAATTGAAGAACGTCTACAAGAAAAGATAGATAAACTTTTTCCGAGCGAGCGTTATACAGTTACCATGACTGGTAAAGCTTATGTTTTTGAAAAAGGAACACACTATTTGGTTAAAAATTTAGTGCTTTCGTTATTGTTTGCAATTATATTGATATCACTTTTAATGGCTTATTTATTTAGATCGTTTAAAATGATAGTCATTTCATTACTTCCTAATTTATTGCCTTTAATCATCACAGCAGGCTTAATGGGGTTTTTAGGAGTTCCAATTAAACCATCAACAATATTAGTGTTTAGTATCGCATTTGGTATTTCGGTAGATGATACGATTCACTTTTTGGCAAAATACCGTCAAGAATTGATTGCAAACGACTGGAAAATTAAACGTTCGGTTTTCAGCACAATGAAAGAAGCTGGTGTAAGTATGTTTTATACTTCAGTAGTATTGTTTTTTGGGTTTTCAGTATTTACACTTTCTAGCTTTGGAGGAACCGTAGCCTTAGGAGGTTTAGTAGCAGCAACATTACTTTTTGCAATGCTTTCTAATTTAATATTATTACCGGCTTTGTTACTTTCGTTAGAAAAAACAATTGCCAATAAAGAAGAATTTTTAGAACCAACTATAGATATTTTAGTAGATGATTCAGATGATGAAATCTCTACAAATTAATAATTATATTTACATTTGTTACACAGTACGATTTGAGAACATCAAATTAAAAAAATAAAAAGAAAAGATGAAACATATTAAAGTTAAAGACCTTTTAAGTAACACAAAAACACTACAAGAAGTAATAGCAAAAGGTTGGGTTAGAACATTTAGAAACAATCAATTTATTGCGTTAAATGATGGCTCTACCATTAATAACATTCAGTGTGTTGTTGATTTTGAAAATACACCTGAAGAAACTTTAAAAAGAATTACAACTGGAGCTGCAATTTGTGTAAAAGGAACATTACAAGAAAGTCAAGGAAAAGGACAATCTGTAGAAATCCAAGTTTCGCAAATTGAAATTTTAGGAGATAGTGATGCCGAAAAATTTCCTATGCAGCCTAAAAAACACTCTTTAGAATTTTTAAGAGAAAATGCACATTTACGTGTAAGAACAAATGCTTTTGGAGCAATTATGAGAGTGCGTTCTGTATTATCATTTGCAGTTCATCAATATTTTCAAGAAAAAGGATTTGTATATGTAAACACGCCGGTTATTACAGGTGCTGATGCTGAAGGTGCAGGAGAAATGTTCCAAGTAACTTCATTACCATTAGAGAATTTACCAAAAAATGAAGAAGGAGATATCGATTACAAAAAAGATTTCTTCGGAAAACAAACAAACCTAACTGTTTCTGGACAATTAGAAGGTGAAACTTTTGCAATGGCATTAGGTCAAATTTACACTTTTGGACCTACTTTTAGAGCTGAAAATTCAAATACGTCTCGTCACTTGGCAGAATTCTGGATGATTGAGCCAGAGGTTGCATTTAATGATTTGCATGATAATATGGATTTGGCAGAAGATTTTATTCAATACGTAATTAAATATACGATGAATAAATGTGAAGATGATTTAAAGTTTTTAGAAAATCGTTTATTAGAAGAAGAAAAATCAAAACCACAAGCAGACCGAAGCGAATTAGCTTTGTTAGATAAATTAAATTTCGTTTTAGAAAACAACTTTAAACGCGTTTCTTACACCGAAGCTATAGATATTTTAAGAGATTCAACTCCAAATAAAAAGAAAAAATTCAACTACATAATTAACGAATGGGGTGCAGATTTACAAAGTGAACACGAGCGTTATTTAGTTGAAAAACATTTTAAATGTCCAGTAATTGTATATGATTATCCAGCAAATATCAAATCATTTTACATGCGCATGAATGAAGATCAAAAAACAGTAGCGGCAATGGATATTCTTTTTCCAGGAATTGGAGAAATTGTAGGTGGCTCACAAAGAGAAGAGCGTTATGATGTTTTAATTGAAAAAATGAAAGCAATTGGAATTGACGAAGAAGAACTTTGGTGGTATTTAGATACTAGAAGATTTGGTTCGGCAGTGCATTCAGGATTTGGATTAGGATTTGAAAGATTGGTTTTATTCGTAACGGGAATGTCAAACATCCGTGATGTAATTCCTTTCCCAAGAAAGCCACAAAACGCCGAATTTTAATATAATACTTTAATCGTTTAATCGTATATTTGTTTAATCAATTAAACGATTAGTATTTATATGTTATCATGTTAAAACACAGTTTACAATTTAAATTATCTCAAAAATTATCTCCTCAACAAATTCAGTTGATGAAGTTAATTCAACTGCCTACGCAAGCTTTTGAACAACGTCTTCAGGAAGAATTAGTTGAAAATCCTGCATTAGAAAGCGGTAAAGAAGAAACTGAAGAATTAGATGATTATAATGACAACGATGATTATGACAATGATGATAACGAAAGAATTGACACTGAAGACATTAATATTGACGAATATTTAAGCAACGACGAAACCCCAGATTATAAATACCAATCTAATAATTACAGCGATGACGACGAGGAAAAATCAATGCCTCATGCTGCAATTGTCAGTTTTCATCAAGATCTTCTTAATCAATTAAATACTTTTATTTTAGATGATGAAGAACGAGTTATTGCCGAGTTTTTAGTAGGTAGTATTGACGATATGGGCTATATTAGAAGATCTGTTCAAGATATTGTTGACGATTTAGCATTTACTCAAGGTCTTTATTCAGACAATGAAACAGTAGAAAGAATTTTGCAAATTGTACAAGAACTTGAGCCAGCTGGCGTAGGCGCTAGAGATTTACAAGAATGCTTATTGCTTCAATTAAAACACAAAACTCCTTCAGAAGCTGTTGAACTGGCTGTTGATATTATTGAAAATCAGTTTGATGCATTTACCAAAAAGCATTATGAAAAACTGATTCAAAAATATGATATTTCTAAAGAACAGTTGAGAAAAGGAATTGAAGAAATTGAAAAATTAAATCCGAAACCAGGTGGCGCTTTTGATGGAAATCTAAAGCCTATTGAGCACGTTATACCTGATTTTACGATACGAATTATTGAAGACGAATTAGAATTACTTTTAAACGGAAGAAACGCACCTGAACTTCATATTTCGAAAGATTATCAGGAAATGTTGAAAAGTTATAAGGATACCAGTGAAAAAAGTAATTCTCAAAAAGATGCCGTTCAATTTATAAAACAAAAACTTGATGCTGCAAAATGGTTTATAGACGCAATCAAACAACGTCAAGAAACCTTATTTGTAACTATGAATGCCATTTTGCATTATCAAATGGAATATTTCTTAGAAGGCGATGAAGCTAAACTAAAACCAATGATTTTAAAAGACATTGCAGATTTAGTTGGCTTAGATATATCTACTGTTTCTCGTGTTGCAAATAGTAAATACGTCGATACACCTTACGGAACAAAATTGATTAAGGAGTTTTTTAGTGAATCAATGAAAAATGATCAAGGTGAAGATGTTTCAACAATTGAAATAAAGAATATTCTACAAAAAATAATAAAAACTGAAGACAAACGCAAACCATTTCCTGACGATAAATTAGCTGAAGAATTAAAAGAAAAAGGCTACCCTATTGCAAGAAGAACAATTGCAAAATATAGAGAACAGTTAGATATTCCTGTAGCTCGTTTACGAAAAAAAATATAGTATGTCTGCCTTAAAGAAAGTACTTCCACTATTTTCCTATATTTATCATCCTATATTTATATCGATATATGGTACATTATTCTACTTTTTGGTTTCGCCTAGTTATGATTACATTCCGTTAAATAGAATCTATTTAATTTTAATACAAGTAGTAATACTAACGCTTTTACTTCCACTCTCTTTATATTTTTTATTTGTTTCCTTAGGCGTAATTTCATCATTTACAGAAGCTAGTTTAAAAGAAAGAAGGATTCCAATAACCATTCAAGCATTTCTCTTATTTTTTCTGTTAAAATTCAGCGTTTCTTTAGATGAATTACCTGAACTGTATTACTTTTTCCTTGGCGCTTTTTTAAGCAGCTTACTTGCTTTAACTTCAGTTTTATTAAAATTTAAGGCAAGTCTTCACATGATTGGAATTAGCTCTTTAGCAACCTTTATTTATGGTTTAGCAACGTTGTATGAATTGCCTTTAGCAAATAGCGTAGCGCTTTCTATTATTTGCATAGGATTAGTTGCTTCATCGAGACTATACATGAAATCACATACTAATATAGAATTATTAGTAGGCTTACTAATTGGAATACTTTCTCAAATGAGTTTATGGTATTTTTGGCTATAGAATATAAAAGATAAAACCAACATTAAAATTATTCAAATCTAATGTTTCTCCATTTGATAATTTAGTGTCTTTAAAAAGAGGGCTTAACCCATAATAAGCATAAAAATTAATAGTATTATAACCCCAGCTAAGGTATGGACCGTATTGAATTTTATTTAAATCTGTATTATTACGGCTTATTTCACTAAGGCCATTGAACTTATAAACCGATTTATTTCCAAACAAATAACTCACTTTAAACCCAGTATAAATTCGCCAAAATTTGTGTGAATCAACTGTTGAATTTCTCCATCTAATTTCTAATGGAAATTCAACATAATGTAAAACCAACTTATTCTTGTCGTAATTGCCGTTCACACTATAAATGTTTTCAGGTTCACTATTTTCAATAATTAAATTGTGCTTAATATTATTGTAAGAATAGCCAATGCCAGTCCCTATTGCCCAATGTCTGTTTTTTGTAATAGGAAAATCCCTAATAAAACCTAATGACAATCCGGTTGAGAAAGAATACTGATTGTAGCCTGAAGGTCTATTTTGTAATAGATTATAATTCAAAGAAGCATAAAACTGGTCTTCTCTATATAAAGAATCAGAAACTTTATTTACAGTAACATCTTGAGCAAAAATGATACTGCAAAAAAACAATGTTGTTAAAATAAAAAAAGACTTCATTATAATTTTTTATAAAAATAATAAAAAAAGGCACGCAATTGCGTACCTTTTAAATATACTTAAAAAAAGTGACTACTCTACAGGGTTTCCTTGAGAGGTAGTATAATTCACTTTTAATTGATCAACTTTTCTTAATTCTTGTTTAATATCTTGAACCAATCCCATTTTAACATTTTTGTCAATTTTTAGGGAAGCAGTTAAATATTTCTCATCTTCAGAATTACGAGATGCTCTTTCGTTAATAACAAAATTTCTAACCTCCGAAACTGGCGCTATTTTATCTGCCATTTGAACACGATCAGACCCTCCTAAAGAGTTTCTATAACGTTCACTTGGCTTACCAGCATAGATATACATTACATATTGTTTTTTATGCAATTTTGCAGTCTGGTTAGCTTTTGGAAGCTTATTCTCAATCTTAAGTTCGCTATCTTTCATTGTAGTAGCGGTCATAAAGAAAAACAATAGCATAAATACAATATCCGGTAAAGATGCTGTAGAAATTTCAGGAAGTTTACCTGATTTTTTCTTTTTAAACTTAGACATAGTTTCTAAAATTTAAAGGTTAAAAGTTCTTTTTAGGCTCTGCTTCAGAAAGTCTCATAGGAAACATTTCTTGAATCAATTTAACCTTAGGCTCTAAATCTTCGATTAGACCTTCAGTTGCTTTTGAAGCAGGATCATTGTAAATATATTCCATTTCAGAAAAAGACATGTTATATCTTCTTTTACATTCTCTATCTCTTAAAAAAGTATAAGCTGCAACTAATTCGTTTTGAACAGCTATATACATTCCATAAGTTGTTAAACCGTCATTTGACAATGATATAACAGCTTTGTCTGGATGATCAGAAGAACTTGGGTCCTTTTTTCCTGTAAAACAGTAATTACAATTCCCCTCACCATTGTTTTCTAAGAAATCAATAGCTGTTTGTCTTAATTCTTTAATATTAATCACCTTTTCATTAACCAACAATTGATTGTCTTTGTTAACTAGTACAGGTAAAATATTTCTTTTATTAATAGGCGGGACTGGAGGATTCTCTTCATACCTAGGCAAAAGTCTATTAATTCCCTGATCAACTCCTATGGTAGTAGTAACCAAAAAGAATATCAAAAGCAGGAAAGCAATATCCGCCATAGAGCCGGCATTTACCTCTGGCACATCTCTTTTTGCCATAATTATTTTTTAAGTTTATTAAACCCTGTCCATCCCATGGTTACCATAGAAATAAGAGCTAAGAAATAAAACATGTTAAGACCTGTACTAACTAGTTTAGAAGTCATTCCTGAAACATTTTCGTCTCCTACTTTTACATCAGAACCATCGGCTAATATAAAAGAAATAAGAACTACTCCTAAAAACAAACCTATAGAAATCATTGTTTTCTTTAAGTTTTCTTTATTAGAAAATAGGTTTTTAAATACGTATACTAAAACTATTGCTATAGATGCAAACAGTACAAAGTACGACATATATATCATTGGAGAAATCCAACTGTTATCTGCATCATCACTAGATGTCATAAGTCCTGCTAAAAACACAATACTTATAACTGAAATGACAATAGCAGCTATTTTTGTTAACTTATGTAAGTTCATAATAGTTACTATTATTTATGAGTTATTATTTTTTGTAATCAGACAATACATCAATTAAGCTAATTGAAGCGTCTTCCATATCATTAACGATAGAATCGATTTTAGCAATGATATAGTTGTAAAAAACTTGTAAAATAATTGCAACAATAAGACCGAATACAGTAGTTAATAAGGCAACTTTAATACCTCCAGCAACTAATGATGGCTCCATAGAACCCGCAGATTGAATTTGGTCAAACGCCTCAATCATACCGATTACAGTTCCCATGAATCCTAACATCGGAGCTAATGCAATAAATAAAGAAATCCAAGAAACGTTTTTCTCTAATTGTCCCATTTGAACACCACCGTAAGCAATAACCGCCTTTTCAGCAGATTCGATACCATGTGAATGCCTATCTAAACCTTGGTAAAAGATTGACGCTACAGGTCCAGCTGTATTTCTACAAAGTTCTTTAGCTGCATCAACACCTCCAGATTTTAAAGCATCTTCCACTTCAGAGATTAATTTTTTTGTATTTGTTGTAGAAAGATTTAAATAAATAATTCTTTCGATAGCAATTGCTAATCCTAAAATTAAACAGATTAATACAATTCCCATAAATGCTGGTCCACCTTCAATGAAACGAGTTTTCATTTTTTGTGTAAAAGTTGGTTCCGCAGCAGCTTCTTCCGTAGCTACAGCAGCTGTTTCGTCAGCAGCAGTTTCTTGTACTTGTTCTGTTGCTACTTCCTCAGTTTGAGTAGAATCTTGTGCTTGAACACTTCCGAAAGTCATAAGCCCAGTGATTGCTAAAATAGAAAATAATCTTTTCATTGCTTTTGTTCTTAATTTTAATTAGTTAATTGGGTTAAAGGTATAAAAATAATTGTAAAACTTAAAAATAATATCTACATCTAAAAAATAATATGTCTTTTTGTATAATTCCTTTTATTCAAAAAAACTAGTAAGCTTTAAAACAAGCTCATTTATAACACTTATTTGCTGTAAATCTAAATCCAAATTCAGTGTGCTAAATAACATAAAAAAAATGATGTATGAAAGTTTTAAAGTGTCTTTTTAATGCATTTCTCCACGTAATGAAGTCTCAAAAATAGTTTTAAAGACAGAACTAGATACATTTTGTCCAAGCAAATACATTAATTTTGTTATTGCTGCCTCTGTAGTTATATTAAATCCTGAAATAACACCTATGCTTTTTAGCTTTGTACTTGTTTCATACTGACCCATAGAAACTGTACCTCCGCTGCATTGAGTTACATTAACAACGTGGATATTTTTATTTATTGCCTCTTGCAATACATCTACAAACCATTTTTCGCTTAAAGCATTTCCCGCTCCATAGGTTTCTAAAACAATTCCTTTTATATTTTTAATATTAATTATTGCATCTAAGACATTTTTATTGATGCCTGGAAACAACTTCAAAATAAAAACATTATTGTCTAATTTTTTATTTACGATTAATTTTTTATTAGGCTGCTGCCTAAGAATAACTCCTTCGTTAACCCTTAGATGCACGCCAGACTCTGCTAGCTCAGGAAAGTTTGGGGACATAAATGCATTGAAATGTTCTGCAGAGATTTTAGTTGTTCGATTTCCACGATACAATTTATATTCAAAATACAGACACACCTCTTGTATTGTGGGCTTTCCTTTTTTTTGCAGTGAAGCAACTTGAATTGCGGTAATTAAATTCTCTTTTGCATCGGTTCTTAAATCGCCTATTGGTAATTGAGAACCTGTAAAAACAACTGGTTTTCCAAGATTTTCCAGCATAAAACTTAATGCAGAGGCACTGTATGACATTGTATCTGAACCATGAAGCACTACAAATCCGTCATAAGATGTATAATTTTCTTCGATTAGAATAGCAATGCTTTTCCAATGCTCAATATTCATATTAGAAGAATCTATTGGAGTTTTAAACGAGACCGTTGCAACATTACAATCTAAAAGATTTATTTCCGGAATATTACTTAATAACTCTTTAAAGTCAAACGATTTTAAAGCTCCAGTTAACGAATCTTTAATCATACCAATTGTACCACCAGTATAAATCAACAAAATTGTTGGCTTAACTGATTGCATTTGAATATTTTAATTTATTAACTACAGGATTAGCATACATTGCCAAAAAACCTTCTTTTAAAGTGTCGTTCCCTGAATTTATTTTAAGCTCTAAACGTCTTTCAAAAAGTTGTTTTTCTTTTTCAGAATATAAATTTGAGAATTTATCGGTGTTGTTTAAAATGTCGTAAGCAATATAATTTGTTGGCCACAATTTATAAGATTGCAAAATAGAATCATCTATTAACTGTGCAACTGCTTGAATTTGTTTATTTGTATTGTTATTTTCAAGGACTATATCGTCTAATTCTTTATCTAAAACATCTCCAACATGAATATGAATTCGCTTCTTCTGACCAATAATTCCACTTAACAAAGTGATGAAATCCTCATTTTTGTCCTTAATATATACCTCATCTTTTGCCTGAGCCAATAACTGAGGCATTTTTAAAGCATCGGTTGGATCGTATTCATAGGAAATAGAAACCGGAACGATTTTAATTTTCTTAAAATAATCAATACAATTTTTTTCATCTGAAGCCATTGCAACCATTTTCAAAACACCTGGATGAGTTGCATCATTTCCATCTTTAGTTCTTCCTTCCCTTTGGGCAATCCAAACTGAACGATTTTCTTTCGAAAGAAGGTGATACATATATTCCGCCATTAATTTAGAACTTTGCAACAATTCTCTTGGCGACAAACCTCTTTGAACTAAGAAATTTCGATTTAACTTAGAAAGCTTTAGAACAAATTCTTTTTGCACCAAGTTATCTCCAATTGCAGAAGCAGTCATAATCAATCCATGATCATATAAAGAAACATTCAATAGTGAAGTATCTAAAATAATATCTCTATGGTTTGAAATAAACAAGTAAGAAGAATTAGGTTCTAGTTTTTCAAAACCAGAAGTAGTTAATCCTTCTGAACTATTTTCTAATATTTTCTGTATAGACTTGTAAACAAAGTTAATTTGAAAGTCACGTATAGAATGTGTTTTTTTTAATTGCTCTTTCCAAGTTTCCTCTTCATCTTCAGGAAAAGTAAAGCTCATCATAGCTTTCATCATAGGATGATTCAACGAGGCACAAAGCGCTTCGTTTACTTCAGAATCATAATAGGGACGAATATTATCGAATTTTGGCATATTGGTTTTAAAAAGTCAATCTACAAATGAACAAAATTTTTGGGAAACGAATGCTTTTTCTACGTTAAATTCCGAAAATTTTCTTTGAATTTTCAGTAGTTATATGAGCAATTTCCTCAACAGCAACATCATAAATACTTGCTAATTTTTCTGCAACTAAATAAGTATATGAACTTTCATTTCGCTTACCTCTATATGGAACTGGTGCTAAATAAGGGGAATCGGTTTCTAAAACTATTTCCTGAAGGTCAATTTCATTTAAAAATTGGTCGATTTTTCCATTTTTAAAAGTAGCTACTCCACCAATTCCTAATTTCATTCCTAACGATATTGCTCTTTGGGCTTGACCCAAATCACCCGTAAAGCAATGAAAAATTCCGAATAAATCTTCTGCTTTTTCACTCTCCAAAACTTCGAAAACCTCATCAAAAGCATCGCGACAATGAATATTAATTGCTAATTTATACTTCTTAGCTAATTGAATTTGATGTTGGAAAGCATGTTGCTGTTGTTTTAAAAAAGTTTTGTCCCAAAATAAATCAATTCCTATTTCGCCAATTGCTTGAAACTTTCTCTTTTCTAATTCCTTTTCAACATGAGCCAATTCGTCTAAATAGTTTTCTTTAACATAAGTAGGATGCAAGCCCATCATTAAAAAAACATTTTCAGGAAATTGTTTTTCTAAATCATACATCTTTTGTGTATAAGAAGAATCAATTGAGGGAACAAAAAAGCGAGAAACTCCTTTTTGAATTGCTCGTTCCATCATATCGTTTCTATCTCCATCAAATTCTTCCGAATATAAATGAGTATGCGTGTCTGTTAGTATCATTAATTTGTTTTTCAAAGTGCAAATTTACAAAGATTAAATTACTTTTGGATTATGGAAGACTTACAAGACTTTTTAAAAGGTAAAAAATACAAGAAAATTAAGTTTACTGTTTTAAAAACCCAACATTTAATGATTAAAGCTAAAATTAATTCTTTTAGTGGAAACTTTATACTTGACACTGGCGCAAGTAACAGTTGTGTGGGAATTGAAGGAATTGAAAAGTTTCAATTATTTGCAGAAGCTTCAGAAACAAAAGCTGCTGGAGCTGGGGCAACTGGCATGGAAACACAAATTTCTAAAAGCAATATTTTACAATTGAGCAGATGGAAATCGGAAACTTTAAATTTAGTGGTTTTTGACATGAGTCACGTAAACGAAGCGTTGAAAAGTTACAAAACTAAACCTGTTGACGGCATTATTGGTGCTGATATTTTATTAAATGGAAAAGCAATTATTGATTATTACAATCATTATTTATATTTAAAATAAGTTTGACCAAAAAGTTCACAAATAAAAAATCCCAATCATTAGATTGGGATTTTTCTATTTATTTATTTTGAAATACTATAATTCTAATGCTTTCTTAGGATTGTTATCTAATAATAACTCCATAGGGTTTTCTAAAGCTTCTTTAACCGCAACTAAGAAACCAACTGATTCACGACCATCAATAATTCTATGGTCGTAAGAAAGCGCTACATACATCATTGGGTGAATTTCAACCTTACCGTTTACTGCAATTGGACGCTCAATAATGTTGTGCATTCCTAAAATTCCAGATTGTGGAGGATTGATAATTGGAGTAGACAACATACTTCCAAAAACACCACCATTTGTAATAGTGAATGTTCCACCTGTCATATCATCAACCGTAATTTGACCGTCACGAGCTCTAATAGCTAATCTTTTAATTTCAGCTTCCACACCTCTAAATGTTAAGTTTTCAGCATTACGAACAACAGGAACCATTAATCCTTTTGGTCCTGAAACTGCAATTGAAATATCAACAAAATTATAAGCCACTTTATAATCACCGTCCATCATTGAATTCACATCTGGATATAATTGTAAAGCTCTTGTAACTGCTTTTGTAAAGAATGACATATATCCTAAACCTACACCATTGTGTTTTGCTTTGAATTCGTCTTTATATTGGTTACGAATAGTATTAATAGGCGTCATGTTAACTTCATTAAAAGTAGTTAACATAGCTGTTTCGTTTTTAGCCGCAACTAAACGTTCAGCTACTTTTCTACGCAACATTGAAAGCTTAGATCTTTCAGAACCACGGCTTCCTCCTGTTGGAGTTCCCATTGACGGCACTGCATTTACTGCGTCGTCTTTAGTGATTCTTCCATCTTTACCTGTTCCTACAATATCAGAAGGTTGAATGTTTTTTTCGTCTAAAATTTTACGAGCAGCTGGAGAAGGAGTTTGAGAAGCATATGTTTTTTCTGCAACTGGCGCAGCTTTAGGAGCTTCTTTTTTCTCTTCAACTTTTGCTTCTGTTTTAGCCGGTGCGTTTCCTTCAGGTCTTGCTGCACTTGTGTCAATTAGACAAACAACTGCTCCTACATTTACAGCATCACCTTCTTCTGCTTTAAGTGTAATAATTCCACTTTCTTCAGCTGGTAATTCTAATGTAGCTTTGTCTGAATCTACTTCAGCAATAGCTTGATCTTTTTCTACATAATCTCCATCTTGAACTAACCAAGTTGCGATTTCTACTTCTGTAATTGATTCACCCGGTGAAGGGACTTTCATTTCTAAAATCATATCTTAATAATTTTAATCTTTTAAGGACTTATCTATTTGTGTGTTGCTACTCTAAAGTAGTTGTTTTATTGAAATAATGTTTTATCAAAAATCATTGCTATTGCATTAGCTTGACGTCTTTTTGAACGCTCATAACTTCCTGATGCCGGTGCACTATAAGCTTTTGGCGAAGCTAAACGTAATTTCACCAAATCAAAATTCATTAACATAAAACTATATGCCCCCATGTTTTTAGGCTCTTCTTGCGCCCAAACATAATCATTTACATTCGGGTAACTCGCTATAACTTCTTTAATTTGCTCTATTGCCAAAGGAAATATTTGCTCTAAACGCACCACTGCAACATCGTTTCTTTCTAATTCTCCTCTTTTTGCAATAATATCGTAATATACTTTACCCGTACAGAAAACTAGTGTTTTTATTGCTTTTTTATCTGTAACATTTGGGTCGTCTAATATTTCTTGGAACTCACCATTTGTTAAATCTTCAATTTTTGAAACGGCTAATGGATGACGTAATAAACTTTTTGGAGTAAACACAATTAATGGTTTACGAAAGGTTGATTTCATTTGTCTTCTTAACAAATGGAAGAAGTTTGCAGGCGTAGTACAATCTGCAATATACATATTGTGTTTTGCACACATTTGTAAATAACGCTCCATACGTGCTGATGAATGCTCTGCTCCTTGGTTTTCGTATCCATGAGGCAATAAGAATACTAATCCGTTTTGATTATTCCATTTATCTTCTCCTGCAGAAATGTATTGGTCAATCATAATTTGAGCTCCATTTGAAAAATCTCCAAATTGTGCCTCCCAGATTGTTAATGTATTTGGAGATGCTAATGCATAACCATATTCAAAACCTACAACGCCATATTCCGACAAGTGTGAATTGTAAATATAAAAGTTGCCTTTTTTATCTTTTATCTCGTTTAGTAAAACAACCTCTTCTTCAGACTCTTCAACTTTAACAACAGCATGTCGGTGAGAGAATGTACCTCTTTCAACATCTTGACCTGAAATACGAACGTCATATCCTTCTTTTAACAAAGAACCATATGCTAATAATTCACCCATTGCCCAGTCTAAATTATCATTTTCGAAATACATGTTATTTCTGTCCTTGATAATTTTAGTAATCTTACTAATGAATTTTTTATCTGAAGGCAATTCGCAAATTGTTTTTGCAATTGCTGTTAATTCTTTTTTATCAAAAGTTGTATCGATTTTTTTAAGCATTCCCTCATCAGAAACTTTGTCAAAATCCTTCCAAACCTTTTGCATAAAAGGAGAAATAACCGTTAAATCTTTTTTACGAGATTCTTCAAGGTTTTCATCTAATTTAGCTTTGTATTTTAATTCTAATTCTTTTACATAACCAGCGTCAATAACGCCGCTTTCTTTTAATTTTTCCGCATAAATATCGCGTGGATTTTTATGTTTTGAAATTAACTTGTAAAGTTTTGGTTGTGTAAAGCGAGGTTCGTCTCCTTCGTTATGACCGTATTTTCTATAACCTAATAAGTCAATAAATACATCTCCACCAAACTCCATTCTATAATCTAATGCAAATAACATTGCGTGTACAACTGCTTCTGGATCATCTGCATTAACATGTAATACTGGTGATAAAGTTACTTTTGCAATATCTGTACAATAAGTAGATGAACGAGCGTCTAAATAATTTGTTGTAAAACCAACTTGATTGTTAATTACAAGATGGATTGTTCCACCTGTTTTATAACCATCTAAATTTGCCATTTGAATAATTTCATAAACTATACCTTGACCAGCAATAGCTGCATCACCGTGAACGGCAATTGGCAATACTTTTGAAATATCATTTGGATGATTTCTATCTTGTTTTGCTCTAGCAATACCTTCAATTACTGCACCTACTGTTTCAAGATGCGAAGGATTTGGCGCTAAATTTAAATTTATTTTCTTTCCTGAACTTGTTACTCTATCAGATGTAAGACCCAAATGATACTTAACATCACCATCAAAATGCATATCATCATCATAATCTTTTCCGTCAAATTCAGAGAATATGTTTTGTGTGTTTTTTCCAAATATATTAGCTAAAACATTTAAACGACCACGGTGTGCCATTCCCATAACAAACTGCTCAACACCTTTTTCAGCTGCGGCTTCAATTAATGCATCTAAAGCAGGAATAGCTGACTCACACCCTTCTAATGAAAAACGTTTTTGTCCTACGTATTTTGCATGAAGGAATGTTTCAAAAGAAACAGCCTCATTTAGCTTCTTTAAAATATTTTTCTTTTGGTCTGCATTAAAATTTGGCTGGTTATCATTTAAATCCAGTCTATTCTTAATCCAATCTTGTGTTTTAGGGTTACGAATATACATGTATTCAACACCTATAGACTGGCAATAAACACGTTCTAAATGCTTAATAATATCTGCCAAAGTACTTGGAGGCATGTTTATTATTTTGGCAGCGTCAAAAACAGTATTTAAATCTGATGAAGCTAATCCGAAATTCTCTAACGCTAAAGTAGGAGAATATGTTCTTCTGTCTCTAACTGGATTTGTTTTGGTAAACAAATGTCCGCGAGTTCTGTAGCCCTCAATTAATCGGAGCACATCAAATTCTTTTTGAGTTTTTTCAGAAAATTGTCCGTTTGAAGAGCCTCCAGACGCAATATTTGCAACTTGTTGACCTACCTCATCAGAACCATAGCTAGCTTGCCCAAAGTCAAATCCTTGGAAAAAACTCCTCCAACTTGGTTCTACGCTATCTGGGTTTTGTAAATATTGTTCGTATAAATCTGCAAAAAACGCAGTGTGTGCGGCATTTAAAAAAGAAAACCTATCCATATTTGTTGTCTAAAACGACGTTTTGGTTAAAAAATCTATGCAAAAATAAAACATTTGTGATAATCTTTTAAAGATTTTTATACTTTTATATCATTAATTTTTTAGAAATCGATTTATGAAAAAGAATTCCTTAACAAATTTAACATTTTTATTGCTTTTTGTGTTTTCAATTTGCAATGTATTTAACATTACTGCCCAAGGTTTAAATGAAAACAAATCAAAAAGTGATTTTTGGAATCATGTACAGTTTGGAGGTGGTCTAGGATTAGGTTTTGGCAGTGGATATACAAATATTACAATTGCGCCAAGTGCGATTTATAATTTTAATGAAAAAGTTTCTTTAGGTATAGGAACACAGTACAGTTATGTAAACCAAAAAGGGTTTTACAAATCTAATATTTATGGAGGAAGTATTATTGGACTTATTAATCCAATTGAACAAATTCAACTTTCGGCAGAACTAGAACAATTAAAAGTTAATAATTCCTATCTAACAGGTGGAGGAAGTATTAAAGATGGCTTTTGGAATACTGCTTTATTTATTGGAGCAGGTTACAGAGCTGAAAATATTACTATTGGTCTTCGCTATAATGTTTTACACAAAGACAGAAACAATGTGTATGTAGACGCTTTAATGCCTTTTATTAGAATTTATTTTTAACGAATATGAAAAATGTTTTATTTTTAATTCTTTTTGGATGTCATTTCAGTTTTTCACAAAATCCCGCTCTTTCAAAAAGCTTACAAAGCTATAGCTTCGATAAAGAAATTTCATTTGAACCATTCGAATGTAAAGCTTCTTTTACAAACCAAAAAAACAATCTCACTTTTTACAACTCTACTACTGGCATTAATAATACATATACAAAAGTTGGTGAAAATTATTTTCAAAGTAATATAAAATCTTTCTCAACAATAAACATATTAGAATTAAACAGGATAAATTCATTTAATCCAAATGGCACTAATGATTTTGGAAACGCTTTGATTTTTGGTGTGTTAAATTTAATTTTAGAAAAAAACTAATATTTATTTCTAAACCACACTTTTTGCCATTCTCTTTTTAAAATCAAGAAAGTAACTTGCTCGGAAAGCTCAGAAATATCAGAACCATCTAACTTTTTTATTTGTTCTTCAGATACATCGATAATGTAAAGGAGGTTTAAATATTCAGCAAATTTGTTTTGAATCAGTTTATATATTTTTTCTTGAACACATTCTTTAAAATGTAATGGAAAAACATCTAACGGAACATCAATAGCTTCATTCGCTAGAGCAAAATCTTTATTCGTTTGCTCAATAAGCTTAAAATACAAGTGTTCTTCTTCTGCTTGAGAAATTAAAGAATCTATATTTTTTGGAAATTCAAACATAATTTTTTAAGTGCAGTTTTAATTTAATTTTTGAAACTGTACTTGCTTTTTAAAATTGTTAAACATTTCTATTCATAAGTTGTTCTCCAAATTTTCTCAAAATTTTCTTTTTATCTTCAGAAATATCAATTTTAGAAAGTATTTCGAAAGATTTTTGAGTATAGTTTAAAATTGCATCTTGTGTCGTTGCACTTGCTCCAGACTCGTCAAAAATTGTTTTTACTGAAGCTATTTTGTCGCTATTATCTGAAGGCTGTACAGAAAACAAATGCGATAACATTTCTTTATTTTCTGGTGTTGAGAACTCCATTGCTTTTAAGTAAAGGTATGTTTTTTTATTTTCAATAATATCGCCTCCTATTTGTTTTCCAAAAGTTTCAGGGTTTCCAAAAGCATCTAAATAATCGTCTTGTAACTGAAATGCAATTCCAAGGTTAATTCCAAAATCATAAATTAAATTGGCATTTTCTTCAGAAGTCTCGGCAACAATTGCTCCCATTTTCATGGCTGCACCAACCAAAACCGCTGTTTTATACTCAATCATTTTTAAATACTCTGCAATAGTTACATCATCACGAGTTTCAAAATCCACATCATATTGTTGACCTTCACAAACTTCAAGAGCTGTTTTACTAAACAACTTTGCTAATTGGTGAAAAACAATTGGTTCATACTCTTCAAAATATTGATAAGCTAAAATTAGCATTGCATCTCCCGAAAGAATTCCGGTATTTAAATCCCATTTCTCGTGAACCGTTTCTTTACCTCTTCTTAATGGGGCATCGTCCATTATATCATCATGAATTAAGGAAAAATTATGAAACACCTCAATTGCAGTAGCTGCATTTATTGCTTTATTGTAATCAACATCAAAAATTTCTGTAGTCATAAGGGTTAAAACAGGGCGCAACCTTTTTCCTCCTAACGATAAAATATAAGTTATTGGATCATATAGACCCTTAGGCTCATTTGGGGTAGAAAGAGACTTGAAATGCGTAGAAACAATTTCTTGATATTGAGCAATTGAATGCATAAAAAACAAAGAATTAGAAAATGAAATACAAATTAAGTCAAAAAAAAATGAAATAAGAAACATCAAAATACATATTTAACAATGTTAAATAAATGTAAAACTTTGGAAACTTTTTTTGTTTTAAAAGTTTTCTACATATTTTTGCACCATAAAATTTATAAAAATGAAATGTCCAATATTAACTAAAGCTACAGAAATGTTTTTGACCTTAGGTTTTAAAAGCGTGACTATGGATGATATTGCTTCGGAAATGGGTATTTCTAAAAAGACAATTTACCAACATTTCTCAACAAAACCAGATCTTGTTAAACAAGCCACTTTAGAATTGTTTGAATCTATTTCTTGTGACATTGACTCAATAAGAGAATTGAAAAAAGACCCAATCGAAGAGTTGTTCGAAATTAAAAAAATTGTTTCGCATCATTTGAAAAACGAAAGCGTATCATCAATTTATCAATTACAAAAATACTATCCTAAAATTCACGCTACATTAAAGAAAAAGCAATTTGAAAAGATGGACGATTGTGTAATTAAAAATTTAAACCAAGGAATTCGTTTAGGACTTTATAGAAAAGAAATTAGAGTTGATGCAATTGGCAGATTTTATTTTGCTGGAATGACTTCCATAAAAGATGTTGATTTATTTCCGGCAACTATGTTTGATGTAAAAGAATTACAAAGCCATTATTTAGAATACCATTTAAGAGGTATATGTACCACAAAGGGATTAAACAAACTAGAACAATTATTAAAAACAAATAGTTAAAAAATGAAACATAGTATAATAGTTACTTTATTGCTGTTCATAAGTCTTTCAAATGCTCAGGAGAAAAAAGAAAGTTTTTCTTTTTCGCTTGATCAAGCAATTGAATATGGTTTAAAAAACAATTATGCCGCAATTAATGCTGGAAAAGACATTGAATCGGCAAAACAAAAAAAATGGGAAACAACAGCTGCGGGATTGCCTCAAATTAATGCAGGATTAGATTATAGTAAAAACTTTGTGTTTACACAACAAGGAATTTCTGGCAATGCTTTTAATCCAGGTGGCGATCCAAATGCGGTATCTACAATTGCCTTTGGAACAAAAAACAGCATGAACGCTAGAGCAAGTTTGAGTCAACTTATTTTTGATGGTTCCTATATTGTTGCACTACAAGCTTCAAAAACATATTTGCAATATTTTCAAAACGCCAAAACAAAAACAGATAATGATATTCGCGAAATGGTTACGAATTATTATGGAAATGTCTTACTAGCAGAAGAAAATATTTCAATTCTTGAAAAAAACAAAGCAACGTTAGAAAAGAACTTGTTTGAGGCAAAAGAAACGTATAAAAACGGGTTAATTGAAGAAGAAACTGTAGAGCAGATTCAAATAACGCTTGCGTCAATAAATAGTAGTTTAAACAATGCATCAAGATTAGTTGATATATCAAATAAAATGCTGAAAATCACATTAGGACTTGATATTGATGATGAGTTAATTTTAACAGAAAAACTAGATGACTTAACCATTAAAAATGTAGATCTAACTACTACTAATCAGTCATTTAATGTAAATGGAAATGTCGATTATCAAATTGCAGAAAATTTTAAAGAACAAAGAAGACTAGAATACAAAACTCAAAAAGCTAGTTATTTACCTTCATTAGCAGCTAATGTTAACTTTGGTTATAATGCTTTTAGTAATAACTTTTCGTTTTTAAATCAAAACCAACAATGGAATAATTTTTCTAATCTTGGTGTCAGTTTAAATGTGCCAATCTTTAGTAGTTTTGGTAAAAGAGCAAAAACACAACAAGCAAAAATTGCATTTGAGCAAGCTCAAACACAATTAACTGAAGCTGAACAAATGCTTAAACTTCAATATGATTCAGCAAAAAGTAATTATGAATATAGCATTGAACAATATGTTACTTCAAAATCAAATTTAAAATTAGCTGAACGAATTGAAAACAAACAACAAATCAAATTTAAGGAAGGTTTATCAACAAGTTTTGAATTTACAGAAGCCCAAAGACAACTTTATTCAGCTCAACAAAATTACCTTCAATCTATGATTGATGTAATCAATAAAAAAACAACATTAGACAAATTAAACAACCAATAATCAATACAACAATGAAGAATATATTTACAATACTAATAGCATCACTTATTATATTATCATGTGGTGGCGATAAAAAAAATTCAACAACTTCTGTAATTGAAAACGGAACTCTAGAGCAATTAAGAGCTAAAAGAACCGAATTAATTCAACAAGCAGATGCTTTAAACAAAGAATTAGCACTTATAGATGATGCAATTGGTGAAAAAGATGATAATCATAAACTAACTTTAATTACGGTTATTTCCGCAAAAGATACTGTTTTTAACCACTATTTAGAGTTACAAGCAAATGTTCAAACCAAAGAAAACATTGTTTTGAATGCTGAAATGGGCGGAATATTACAACAAGTTTATGTTACTGAAGGTCAAAGTGTGACTAAGGGACAAACTTTAGGTAAAATTGACGATGGTGGATTGGGTTCTCAATTAGCACAAATTGAAACTCAAGCATTATTAGCAAAAACCACTTTTGAAAGACAACAAAATTTATGGAATCAAAAAATTGGTTCTGAAATTCAATATTTACAGGCTAAAACAAACTATAATGCTCAACTAAAAGCAGTAGCTCAAATAAAGTCTCAGTTAACTAAAACAACCATTAGAGCTCCTTTTACAGGAACTATTGACAATATTGTGACAGAAAGAGGAAGCGTAGTAGGTCCTGGAACTCCAATCATGAGAATTGTAAGTCTTACAAATATGTATTTAGAAGCAGAAGTGCCTGAGAAAAACATCAGTTCTGTTAAAAAAGGGTCAGAAGTAATTGTAAACTTCCCTGTATTAGGAGAATCATTAAATACTAAAGTTACTCAAGTAAGCAATTATATTAATCCCGAAAATCGTTCGTTTAATATTCAGATTGCAGTTCCTAATAAAAATGGAAAAATAAAACCTAATTTGACTTCAAAAATTCAAATTAAAGATTATTCAAATCCAAAAGCAATAACAGTTCCTATTAGCATTATTTCTGAAAATGCTGAAGGAGAGCAATATCTTTATATAGCTGATAATCTTGACAAAGACGGAAGTGCTATTGCTAAAAAAATAATCATCAAAACTGGTCAATCTCAAAATGGTTTAGTAGAAATTACTGAAGGAATTAAAGATGGTGATCAAATTATAAATGAAGGTGCTCGTAGTGTAAAAGACGGACAAAAAGTATCTATAATTAAATAACAGAACTAAATTATGAGTACTAATAAAACAGAAAAAGAATTTAAATTATCGTCTTGGGCCATCGAAAACAAGATGACCATTTATGTAACGATGGTTATGTTCTTGTTTTTAGGATTGTCAGCATATTACGGCATGCCAAGAGAAGATTTTCCTGAAATTAAAGAAACTAAAATATACATCAGTACGGTTTATCCCGGAAACACTGCAGAAGATATTGAGCGTCTTATTGTAGATCCATTAGAAGAAGAACTTAGAAACGTAAGTAACGTGGTAAAAGTTCTATCAACTTCGCAAGAAGATTATGGAATTATTACGGTAGAATTTGACGAAAAAATAACGGTAGAGTCTGCAAAACAAAAAATAAAAGACAAAATTGATGCAAAAACAAGCGGTGAAGACTGGCCAACATTTAATGGTGCTAAAGTGGAACCTAGTGTTTTTGACCTTAACATGTCTGAAGAAGTTCCTATTGTAAACATCAATATTAAAGGAGATTATCCAACTGATAAATTAAAATTATTTGGCGAATATTTAGAGGATAAAATTGAAGCTTTAGACGAAATTAAGCAAGTTGATATTCGTGGAGCACAAGAAAAAGAAGTAGAAATTGCGGTTGACATCTATAAAATGATGGCTTCTAGAGTAAGTTTTGACGATGTAATCAATGCGGTTAGAAATGGTAACGTAACCATGTCAGCAGGAAATCTTATCTCTAACGGACAAAGAAGAACCATTAGAATTTTAGGAGAAGTAGAAAACCCTTCAGAATTAGAAAATTTTGTAGTTAAAACTCAAGGTGGAGCAATTTACTTAAAAGATATAGCAAAGGTTACTTTTAAAGATGTAGACAAAACTACTTACGCAAGAGAATTTGGCAAAAGAGTTGTTATGCTAGACGTTAAAAAACGTGCTGGTAAAAACATGATTGAAGCTGCAGAAAAAATTAAAATAATAATTAAAGATGCACAAGAAAACGCATTTCCAAAAGACTTAAAAGTAACAGTAGCAAATGATCAATCTTCAAGAACTTTAAATCAAGTTGATGACTTAGTAAACAATATCATTTTTGGTATTATTTTAGTTGTTGGTGTTTTAATGTTTTTCTTAGGGTTTAGAAATGCACTTTTCGTTGGGTTTGCAATTCCAATGTCTATGTTCATGTCGTTTATGATATTAAATGGGCTTGGATATACTATGAACACCATGATTCTTTTCGGATTAATTATGGGACTTGGAATGCTTGTTGATAACGGAATTGTAGTCGTTGAAAACGTTTACCGATTAATGGAAGACGAAGGCATGAGTAGAATTGAAGCTGCTAAAAAAGGTATTGGAGAAATTGCATTGCCTATTATTATTTCAACAGCAACAACGGTAGCTGCTTTCGTTCCACTTGGAATGTGGCCAGGAACAATGGGGCAATTCATGATTTATTTCCCAATAACCTTATCAGTTGTTTTAGGTTCATCATTATTTGTAGCTATATTTTTCAACTCGGTAATGGTATCACAATTTATGGATATCAACGAGAAAATATTATCTAAAAAAGCCTTAATTAAATTGACATTTATTCTTGGCGGATTGGGTCTTTTCATCTTAATTTTTGGAGGAGCGATGAGAGCATTAGGTTCAGTAATGATCTTTACTGTAATTATGTTCTGGATTTATAAGTACGTTGTAAAAGGATGGACACTTTCATTCCAAAATAATGTACTTACAAAATGGGAAAACTGGTATGAAAGCGGGTTAAAATTCTTCTTATCTGGCAGAAAACCGTTTCTTGTTGTTGGTGGAATGGCATTGATGTTCTTTGTAATTCTAGGATTATATTTTGGCTGGAGCGTTGGAAGCGGAAGAACTAAAGTTGAGTTTTTCCCAGACAATACACCTAATCAAATTATTGTTTATGTAGAATATCCACAAGGAACTGACATTGCAAAAACAAATGAAATTACTGAATCTATTGAAAAACGTGTTTATGCAGTTGTAAATTCTGCAGAATTTATAAATACAGAAGATAATACAAATTATTTAGTAGAAAGTGCTGTTGCTCAAGTGGGCGAAGGTGCTGGTAATCCTCAAACAGATGGTGGTTCTTCAGCTGAAATGCCTCATAAAGGGAAGATCACGGTTTCAATGAGAGAATATAAATTTAGAAATGGTTTAGATTCTGAAGATCTTCGTAAAAAAGTACAAGAATCTTTAAAAGACATCTATCCTGGAGTTTCTATTTCGGTTGAAAAAGATGCCGTTGGTCCGCCAGCAGGTTATCCAATTAATATTGAAATAAAAGGTGAAGATTATGCAGAATTAATAAATACTGCAGAAAAAATGAAAGACTTCTTAGATTCTAAAAACATTCCGGGTGTTGATGAATTAAAAATTGATGTAAACAAAGGAAAACCAGCTATGAAAGTAGTGGTTGACAGAGAAAAAGCTGGTGAAATGGGAGTTTCTGCCGGACAAGTTGGTAATCAATTACGTCGATCAATCTTTGGAGAAAAAGCAGGGATTTACAAAAAAGATGGTGAAGATTATGACATCTATGTTCGTTTTAACGAAGAAAACAGATACAATAAAAGCGCTCTTTTTAATCAAAACATTACTTTTAGAGATATGGCTTCTGGTCAAATAAAAGAAATTCCGGTTTCTACTGTAGCCTCACAAAAGAACACTTCATCATTTAGTGCTATTAAGCATAAACAAACGAAAAGAGTTGTTGTTTTGTATTCAGCATTAGCTCCTGGATTTACAGATGCTGGTGCAGCTGTAGCTCAAATTAAAGCAGAAATGGAAGCTGATTTTAATGTTTCTAAATCAATTGAGATTGATTATACGGGACAGCTAGAAGAGCAAGGAAAACAAATGGCTTTCTTAATGGGTGCTTTATTTACAGGTTTATTCTTAATTTTCTTAATCTTAATTTTCCAATTCAACTCGGTTTCAAGACCAGCCATTATTATGGTTGCTGTATTCTTGAGTTTTATTGGTGTATTCTTAGGATTAATGATCACGGGCTGGCCGTTTGTAATTATGATGACCATGATGGGGATTATATCATTAGCCGGAATTGTAGTAAACAACGGAGTAGTACTACTCGATTATACCGATTTATTAATTGCTAGAAGAAAAGAAGAGTTAAACCTTCCTAATGATGCTCAGTTAGAAAAAGAAGAGGTTTTTAATGCTATTGTTACTGGTGGAAAAGCGCGTTTAAGACCTGTATTGTTAACAGCAATTACAACGGTATTAGGCTTAATTCCATTAGCAATTGGTTTTAATATTGATTTCTTTAGCTTATTTGCTACAGGTAATCCTCATATTTATATGGGTGGAGATAATGTTATCTTCTGGGGACCTTTAGCTTGGACTGTAATCTTTGGATTAATCTTCGCTACATTCCTAACTCTAGTAGTAGTCCCTGTATTATTTTACTTAGTTAATCTATTTAAAATATGGTTAAAGACAAGAAAGTTAAAAACGATTCAAGAATAATTATTAAATAATTAAGCATAAAAAAAGCTCCTAAATAATTTAGGAGCTTTTTTTATGCTTAATTATTTTTTTTAGTTGTTTACTAATGCATCTTGAGACCATTTTTTAACAGCATCAATTTTACTTTTAGAAAAATCAACTTCACTTAAAGATTTATCATTCCAAAAGAACCATTTTCCAACTTTGGCTCCATTTTCATATTCACCAATTGTTTGTTTAGCACCAACTTCAGTATATGAAGTCCATTTACCATGTAACTTTCCTTCTAAATAAAAACCTTCTTGTTTTATTTGACCATTATCATGATAATATGTTGCTTTTACCATATTATCTACTATTTCGAATTTTGGTTTAACTTCTTGTGCAAAAAACATTCCTGAAACCAATAACGCAACTATTAAAATTATCTTTTTCATATTTTCTTTTATGTTTTAATTAATATTATAATAACAAATATAAAAAATAATTTACACTAACCAAACTTTTTCTTAACAATTTGGTAACATTGGATTTTTTAAAACAAAAAAGCCAATGTTTTTTACATTGGCTTTCCTATCTAATTTTACAGAATTACTTTAATATATTGTCAAACAATTCAATTAAAGATGGAGAAGAAGGTCTTGGTGCATCAGCATTAACAATTTCTCCGTTTGGTCCAACAAGAATAAATCTTGGAATTCCGTTAATTTTATAATCTTGAACAAACTTAGATTTCCAATCAGCCTCTGCTAACAATTGAATACCGCTTAATTCTTTTTCTGTGATAAATTTAGACCATTTTTCTCTGTCAGAAACTCTATCAATAGATAAACTCACAAACAAAATATTTTTTCCTTCATACTTTTTTTCTACCTCTTTTAAGAACGGAATTTCAGCAATACAAGGGCCACACCAAGTTGCCCATACATCAATATAGATGTATTTCCCTTTCAAATCGGCTAATGAAGTTGTACCTCCTTTTAAATTTTCAAAATTAAAATCTGGCGACATACTACCACTTAACTTTTTAGCTTCTAAAGTTTGCATATAATACGCTTTTAAACCATTTAAAGATTGTTCAGTCTCTTTAGAATAATTATCAGCAAATATTTTATCTAGTGACTTACCTTTTAAGGAAGCTAATACTTCCACTTTTCTTTCTTCAAACAACTTACTAAACACTTTCTCCTCAGAACTTAATAAAGTCTTGTAATCATAATTTTGAGAGTCTATCAAAGATTTTATCCAAAAATTATTTTCATCTGCTCCTTTACCTTTATAAGTAATTGATTGATATTCTTTTTTTGCATCCATATTCAAAACAAGGTCATAACCGTTTTTTAAATATAATTGCACATACATCTTACCATCATACATTTGATAAAACCCTTCTTCAATTTTAAAAGTGCTTTTAAAAACCCCTTTTTTATCAGCAATTATAATTTTAGAAAATTGATTTCCTCCTTTAAACATTAAAGTATCGCTGTTTCTATTTTCAATTTTTGCTGTAAATGTTACTTCATCGTCTCGTAAAAAAGTAAACGATGAAAAAATGGTTACTAAAATTAATAAAATTATTTTGTTCATGCTTTTTAAAGTTCTTAAAAATTACTTATTCAAAAGGCTTTCAAACAACTCAACCAATTCTGGTGACGAAGGTCTTGGAGCATCTGCACTTACAATTTCTCCATTTGGACCAACTAGAATAAACCTTGGAATTCCGTTAATTTGAAAATCTTTTACAAATTGTGAATTCCAATCGTTATCAGCAAATAATTGAATTCCTCCAAGTTCTTTATCAACAACAAATTGTTTCCACTTATCATGGTCTTTAGCTCTATCAATAGAAATACTTACAAATTCAATGTTTTTAGCATGATAAGCTTCTTCTACCCTCTTTAAGTGAGGAATCTCAGCTCTACATGGTCCGCACCATGTTGCCCAAACATCAATATAAACATATTTACCTTTTAAACTCTCTAACGATGTTTTTCCGCCTTTATGGTTTTCATAGTCAAAAGTGGGAGCTTTAGCGCCATTCATTTTTCTTACTTCTAATCCTTTTTGGTAATATTCCGCTAGACCTTTCATGCTTTTTTCGTAATCTTCTTTATATTTCGAAACAAAACCAGCATCTAATTTAACGCCTTCTAAAGAAGTCATCACCTTGGACTTTCTCTCTTCTAATAATTTCTTAAAAACTTCTTCATCAGAACCTAATAAAGTGTCATAATCATATGCTTGAGATTCTACTGCTGATTTTACCAAAAAGTTGTTTTCATTGGCACCTTTACCTTTAAAAACTATTGATTCATCAAATTTAGCTGCATTCATATTTAAGGTCAAATCAAAACCATTTTTCAAATATAATTGAGCATACTCTTTACCGTCAAACATTTGATAAAAACCTTCTTCGATTTTAAAAACACCATTGAATTCGCCATTTTTATTTACTACTAAAGTTTTAGAAAAATTATTTCCCCCTCTAATTATAAGGCTATCGCTGTTTCTATTTTTAATTTTTGCTGTAAAACTTACCTCATCTTTACCTAAAAAAGTAAATGATGAAAAAGCAATTACTAAAACTAATAAAATTATTTTCTTCATGATATAAATGTATTTTTCGTAAAGTTATTTATTTTTTTGAAATTAAAATTAAAAAAAAGTTAATCTTTAAGGTATAATGTTAGGATTAAACTATTAAAATTAAATTTTGTTAGTACTTTTGCAGAAATATTTTTCCAATGTACAGAAGTCATTCATGCGGAGCTTTAAACGCTTCACACATCAATACAGAAGTAACCCTTGCAGGTTGGGTTCAAAAATCACGTGATAAAGGATTCATGATATGGGTCGACTTAAGAGATCGCTATGGAGTAACTCAGTTAATTTTTGACGAACAAAGAACTGATAAAGCAGTTATTGAAAAGGCAAAATCATTAGGAAGAGAATTTGTAATTCAGGTTAAAGGAACAGTTATCGAAAGGGAGTCTAAAAACCCTAACATGCCTACCGGCGAAATTGAAATTTTAGTTTCTGAACTTAATATTTTAAACGAAGCGCTTCTTCCTCCTTTTACTATTGAAGATGAAACTGATGGCGGTGAAGACATTCGTATGAAATATCGCTACTTAGATATTCGTAGAAATCCAGTAAAAAACAATTTAATTTTCCGTCATAAAGTAAGTATGGAAGTTCGTAAATTTCTTTCAGACGAAGGTTTTTGCGAAATTGAAACGCCTTACTTAATTAAATCTACGCCAGAAGGTGCTCGTGACTTTGTAGTGCCAAGCAGAATGAATGAAGGTCAGTTTTATGCACTTCCTCAATCTCCACAAACGTTCAAACAATTATTAATGATTGGTGGAATGGATAAGTATTTTCAAATTGTAAAATGTTTCCGAGATGAAGATTTACGTGCCGACAGACAGCCAGAATTTACACAAATTGACTGTGAAATGGCATTTGTGGAGCAAGAAGACATTTTAAATATTTTTGAAAACTTAACACGTCATTTATTAAAAGAAATTAAAGGTGTAGAAGTAAATAAATTCCCAAGAATTACTTACGATTATGCTATGAAAACATACGGTAATGACAAGCCAGACATTCGTTTTGAAATGAAGTTTGGTGAATTAAATGCTGTTTCGCAACATAAAGAATTCCCTGTTTTCAATGCAGCTGAATTAGTAGTTGGTATTGCAGCTCCAGGTTGTGCATCTTACTCTAGAAAAGAAATTGATGCATTAATTGACTGGGTAAAACGCCCTCAAGTTGGTGCTTTAGGAATGGTTTACGTAAAATGCGAAGCAGACGGAACTTTTAAATCATCGGTAGATAAATTCTACGACCAAGAAGATTTAAAAAAGTGGGCTGAAGTTACCAATGCAAAAGCGGGTGATTTAATTTTAGTCCTTTCCGGACCAGCTGATAAAACACGTGCTCAACTTTCTGCACTTCGTATGGAATTAGCTACACGTTTAGGATTAAGAAAATCGGATGAATTTGCGCCTTTATGGGTTGTAGATTTTCCTTTATTAGAATGGGATGAAGATAGTGCTCGTTACCACGCAATGCACCACCCGTTTACTTCTCCAAAACCAGAAGACATTAAATTGATTGAAACAGAACCAGGAAAAGTAAGAGCAAATGCTTATGATATGGTTTTAAACGGAAATGAAATTGGTGGAGGTTCTATACGCATTCACGATAGAGAACTACAGTCAAGAATGTTTGATTTATTAGGATTTAGCAAAGAAGAGGCTGAAGCTCAATTTGGTTTCTTATTAAATGCATTCCAATATGGAGCGCCTCCTCATGGTGGTTTAGCTTTTGGATTAGATAGATTAGTTGCTATTTTAGGCGGACAAGAAACCATTCGTGATTTTATTGCTTTCCCAAAAAACAATTCAGGAAGAGATGTAATGATTGATGCTCCTTCAAGAATTGATAATAAACAATTGGAAGAGTTACACATTCAATTGAATTTAAAAAAATAACAATGAAATATATAATCAGATTACTTGTTCTTATAGTTATTTGCTTTGTTTCTTATGGATATTTTCATAAAAACCAAGGTAATATTGAAGGAGATAAGTGGGTAGGACTAGGGATTTTGATTATGGCTTTAGTTTTAATGCCGATATTTATTTACCATAGGTATAAATCCAAAAATGTTAAAGATTATATGTTTAAATCTTTACAAAAAGAAGACGAAAACATTGAAAATCAATAATTTTCAAAAGAAAATATCATTTCAGTTATGTCTTTTTAGAAAATAAGTATATCTTTGGCACATTATTAATTATTTTATATTACAAAAAATGGCAACAGGCACAGTTAAATTCTTCAATGAAGAAAAAGGTTTTGGATTTATTACTAATGACGAAACAGGTAAAGATATTTTCGTACACGCATCAGGTTTAAGAGTTGATTCTTTAAACGAAGGTGACAAAGTACAATTCGAAGAAGAAGAAGGAAGAAAAGGTATCGTTGCTGGACAAGTAGAAGTTATCGAAGACTAATAAAAGTTTTGATTACCAAAAAAAAACCCAGCAAAAGCTGGGTTTTTTTATTTTACATCAAACTCATAATTGGAATACACATCTGCTATTTCATCAAAAATATTAAATAATCCTTCCAAATCATCAGTAGTAACCAATCGTTGTTTGTATTCTTTAAAACTGTGAATTCCCTTGAAGTAGTTTGTATAATGTCTTCGCATTTCAACAATACCTACTCGCTCATTCTTCCATTCAACCGACCAAATTAAATGATTTTTTGCAGCTTCAATCCTATCTGTCATTGATGGCGGAGCAAGAATATCACCGGTATTAAAAAAGTGCTTTATTTCGTTAAATATCCAAGGATAACCAATCGCAGCACGACCAATCATCATCCCGTCTAAGCCGTATTTGTTTTTATATTCTAATGCTTTTTCTGGCGAATCAATATCTCCATTACCAAAAATAGGCATAGTAATTCTTGGATTGTTTTTTACACGTGCAATATGTGACCAGTCTGAATGACCTTTATACATTTGAGCTCTAGTTCTTGCATGAACAGTCAAAGCCTGAACGCCAATATCCTGAAGGCGCTCTGCAACCTCATCAATGTTTATAGACGCATCATCCCACCCTAAACGTGTTTTTACTGTAACAGGAAGACTTGTTCCTTTAATAACAGCCTTTGTTAAACGTATCATTAAATCAACATCTTTTAAAACACCTGCTCCTGCCCCTTTACACACTACTTTTTTAACAGGACACCCAAAGTTAATATCTACTAAATCGGGCTGAACAGTGTCTACAATTCTAGCTGACATTTCCATTGCCTCTTCATCTCCTCCAAAAATTTGGATTCCAACAGGTCGCTCGTAATCAAAAATATCCAATTTCATTTTGCTTTTCATAGCATCACGAATTAATCCTTCTGAAGAAATAAATTCAGAATACATTAAATCTGCTCCATGCATTTTACAAAGTCTACGAAATGGCGGATCACTCACGTCTTCCATAGGCGCTAAAAGCAAGGGAAAATCTGGCAATATTATGTTTCCAATTTTCGGCATTAACTATAATTTTTTGCAAAAATACAACAAGATTTTTAAATGTTGATTTATGAATGTTGATTTATGTATATTCTAGCCTCAAGAAACCAGTATCTTACTATAAGAATCCAAAGTTTTGGATTATATTTGCAGATTATATGTTACCATAGTGAAAGCGTTAAGGATTGAAGTGATATCCTTTTGTGTAAAGAAATGAAACAAAAGATATAGCGAAAAGCCTGACCGTAACGAAGAGGAGGTAACGCCCAAATAAAATGTAGGATGAAGAATATTAGAAACTTTTGTATTATTGCACATATTGACCACGGAAAAAGTACGTTAGCTGACAGATTGTTAGGTGCTACTCAAACCGTTACTGCTCGTGAAGAAAAAGCACAGTTGCTTGACAGTATGGACTTAGAGCGTGAACGTGGAATTACCATTAAGAGTCACGCCATACAAATGGAATATAAATACAAAGGAGAAGATTATATTTTAAATTTAATTGACACTCCGGGACACGTGGATTTTTCATATGAAGTTTCTCGTTCTATTGCTGCTTGTGAAGGCGCTTTACTTATTGTAGATGCAGCACAAAGCATTCAAGCGCAGACTATTTCAAATTTATATTTAGCCTTAGAAAACGACTTGGAAATTATTCCAGTTTTAAATAAAGTAGATTTACCAAGTGCCAACCCAGAAGAAGTTAGTGATGATATTATTGACTTATTAGGTTGTAAACTTGAAGACATTATTCACGCTTCAGGAAAAACTGGTTTCGGTGTTGAAAATATTTTAGCTGCAATTATAGAAAAAATTCCACCGCCAAAAGGAAATGTAGAAGAACCTTTACAAGCCTTAATATTTGATTCTCATTACAATCCTTTTAGAGGAATTGAAGTAATTTTCCGTGTTAAAAACGGTGAAATTAAAAAAGGGCAGAAGATTAAATTTATGGCAACAGGAAATGAATATTTTGCTGATGAAGTAGGAACATTGAAATTGAATCAGGTTCCAAAAGATAAAATTTCGACAGGTGATGTTGGGTATTTAATTTCTGGAATTAAAGAAGCTAAAGAAGTAAAAGTTGGTGATACTGTGACAGATGCAAAAACACCAACAACCAATATGATTAAAGGTTTTGAAGACGTAAAACCAATGGTATTTGCTGGTATTTATCCGGTAGATACTGATGATTTTGAAGACTTACGTGCCTCAATGGAAAAACTACAGTTAAACGATGCTTCTTTAGTATTTGCTCCAGAAAGCTCTGCAGCCTTAGGTTTTGGTTTTCGTTGTGGATTCTTAGGAATGTTACACATGGAAATCATTCAAGAACGTTTAGAGCGTGAGTTTGATATGACTGTAATTACTACAGTTCCCAATGTATCTTACCATGCGTATACTAAAAAAGAACCCGATACTATTTTAATTGTAAATAACCCTACTGATTTACCAGAACCTTCAAGACTTGACAGAGTTGAAGAGCCTTATATTAAAGCAACTATTATTACAAAATCTGATTTCGTAGGAAATGTAATGAGTTTGTGTATTGAAAAACGAGGTGTAATTACAAATCAAACCTATCTTACAACTGAACGTGTTGAATTAAATTTTGACATGCCATTAGCAGAAATTGTATTTGATTTTTACGATAGATTAAAAACAGTTTCTAAAGGATATGCTTCTTTTGACTATTCACCAATTGGAATGCGCGAATCTAAATTAGTAAAACTTGATGTTTTATTAAATGCTGCTTCAGTAGATGCTCTTTCTGCATTAATTCACGAAAGTAGTGCTTTCCATATAGGTAAAAAAATGTGCGAAAAGCTAAAAGAGTTAATTCCAAGACAACAATTTGATATTCCTATTCAGGCAGCAATTGGAGCAAAAATTATTGCTCGTGAAACTATAAAAGCATTACGTAAAGATGTTACTGCAAAATGTTACGGTGGAGACATTTCTCGTAAGCGTAAATTATTAGAAAAACAGAAAAAAGGTAAAAAACGTATGCGACTTGTTGGTAATGTAGAAATTCCACAAGAAGCATTTATGGCCGTTTTAAAACTAAACGACTAAATAATATTTAACAAATCATTAAAAAGTTTAAAGATGTCATAATTTTTAAACTTTTTTACTTTATAATTCTTTCTTATTTAAGATATTTTCTTAATTTTAATTAGAACTGAATCCTGCGGAAAAGATCCTACTATGAAAAAGATATACTATTTAATTATACTACTCTCATCAACACTATTTTCCCAAACAATTACAGTTGATGACACAGGTCGCACTCCTACAGATTTAGTTGCTTTACTATTAGGAAACTCGTGTACAGAAGTGAGTAATATCAATGTTTCTTCAACACAATCTGTTGCATATTTCAATCAAAACGGATCTGCTTTTCCTATTGCAGAGGGTATTATAATAAGAAATGGTCGAGCATCTTTTACACAAGGATTATATACCAACACTAATCTGAGTTCTCAAATAAACACAAATGGAGATGCTTTTTTACAGACTATTAGTAATAATAGTGGACAAACAGCAGGAATTACAGATGTTGCTTTTTTAGAATTTGATTTTATTCCATTGTCAAACAATTTTAGCTTTAACTTTCTTTTTGCGTCAAATGAATATGGACAATACCAATGTGGTTTTAGTGATGTATTTGCTTTTGAATTAATTGACATAGCAGCTGGAACTTCTACAAATCTTGCTGTCATACCCGGAACATCAACACCGGTAACCGTAAAAGACATACGAAATCAGATTTATAATTTTCCTGGTGAAACTTGCTTATCTTCAAACCCAAGTTTTTTTGGTGTATATAATGTTAATAATCCAGCTGCTTCAACTTTAAATATGCGAGGTCATACAGTTGTAATGAATGCTTCTTCAGCTGTAACTCCAAACATATCATATCGCATACGACTAGTTATTGGAGACTATAATGACTCGGATTTTGATTCTGCAGTATTTTTAGCAGCAGGAAGTTTTGAAACCACACTTGATTTAGGTCTAGATCAAATTATATGCGCAGGAGATAGTTATACATTAGACACAAATCTAGACAACACTTATACTTATGAATGGCTATTAAATGGTACACCTATACCTGGAGAAACAAATTCATCTTATGATGTAACTCAGCCTGGCACATATACAGTTGAAATAAGAAAAGGAACTTGTTTTATTACAGATACTATTATCTTCAATGATCTTTTTGTAAACAACCCCATCGACTTAGCAACTTGCGATACCGGAAGCGCTTCATATTTTTATGATTTAACAATTAATGATGAAAATTTACTTGGAATTGACAATGCTATTTATGACATTGAATATTTTGAATCTTTAGCTGACATTGCAAGTAACTCTCCTATAACTACTCCAAATAACTTTTCTAGTACCGGAGGGCAAACTATTTATATAAAAATTTTAAATACTACAACAGGTAATTATTGTGACGCTGTTTATGATTTTGATTTAACTGTAACCACTTCTGTTGTTGCGGGAACAAATATTACTGGAACTGTTTGTGAGGATAATTTAAATTATGACTTAAGTATTCATGATGTTGAAGTAATCAATGGACAAACCGGAACATACACCATAACTTACTATAATTCACAAGCAGAAGCGCAATCTTTATCAAATCCAATTAACCCAAATGTAACAATACCGACAGGTGTAAACAACATTACATACTGGGTAAATATACAAGATTCAACCAATTCATCATGTTTTGATGTTACAAGTATAGACATTACAATAAACCCTTTACCAATAGTTGATACAATACCAGATGTACAAGAATGTAGTTCATTTACATTACCTGTAATAACTAATGGGACTTATTATTTATTACCTGGGGGACCGACTACTCCAGGGCAAGTTCAATATAATGCTGGAGATCTAATTGACCTTGGCGGCACCTATTATATTTTTTCGGGACCAGACGCAAATGGCTGTACTAATGAAAGCATTTTCCAATTGTATTTTGTTGACGAATACACACCAACAATTGACAATTGTGGAGAGTTTATCATCCCAGACCCTCCTTATGGCATTGGAGCTTTTTATACTGATTTTGGAGGACCGACAGGTACAGGCACATTAATTCCCATTGGAACTACTTTTACAAATAATACACAAGCTACAATTATACAAACTGTTTATTTTTATGCTGAAGTAAATGGCCTTCCTTGTCGTGATGAACAATTTGATATAAACATCCACCCTATACCTTTAATTGACGACCCTGTGGACGAAACACATTGTAATTCCTTTACTTTACCTGCTTTAACAAATGGTTTTTACTTTACTGGTAGTGGAGCAAGTGGAACTCAACTTTTCGCAGGTGATGTTATTACAACAACTCAAACGCTTTTTGTTTTTAATTCTAATCCAAATTGTAGCATCGAAAACACTTTTGATGTAAATATTGTTGACACCACATTATTTACTTCTATTTCATCTTGTGGCAGCTATACTCTACCTGCAATTACATTTGGAGGGTACTTCGATCAACCTAGCGGACAAGGAATCCCTATTGACCCATCAATTCCTATAACTACCTCACAAGTGGTTTATTATTACACAACAACTTCTGTGTTACCAAATTGTACCGACAACCTAAACTATAATATTAC
Source organism: Flavobacterium sp. (assembly GCF_034111225.1). GTDB lineage: Bacteria > Bacteroidota > Bacteroidia > Flavobacteriales > Flavobacteriaceae > Flavobacterium. The sequence goes on from NZ_JAWUXR010000016.1 coordinate 100,687, forward strand.
TATAAATCCACTTCCTTTAGTTGACACTATTACAAGTGGAGTTTATTGTGGAGAATTTATTTTACCTGTTCTTAGTAACGGAACGTATTATACACTTCCAGGCGGATCATCAACACCCGGACAAGTGATGTTAAACGCAGGCAATGTTATAGACCTTTCTGGAATTAACTTACCGCCTGGTACTTATTACATATTCAATGGGCCTGATGCCAATACATGTACTAACGAGAGTAATTTTACAATTAATCTAAATGCCTTCCCTCCTATTGACGGAGTACTAAGTCGAACAGAGTGTGATCCTTATTCAATTACAACACCTACAAACGGAACTATTTATACTGAAAGTGGGGGACCTAATGGAAGTGGGGTTGTAGTTCAACCATCTGACACGTTTAATTATACTCATACTTTTTATATTTACAATATTGACAACTCTACAGGCTGTGAGATAGACAGGCCTTTTACAGTTACCTATAGCGGAAATAATCTTCCAGATTATCAAGATGTATTTGTATGTGAATTTGAAAACTATACATTACCCGTATTAACGCACCAAGCGCCTACTCCTTTTAACTATTCCATAGGGTACTATTATAGCCCAAACGGGGTTAATCCTGTCCCAAACGGAACTGTTTTTAACACCCCAAATACACAAACTACTATTTATGTTTATGCAACAAATGGGAATCGTATTATTTGCAATCAAGAAGACAGTTTTATTATTACCGTTTCAGAAACACCAACTTTAACAAGTTATTCAAACATTGTACGTTGTGGAACTTACACGTTACCTGCTTTGCCCGTTGGAAATTTCAATGTAAATTATTATACACAAACTGGAGGAGTTGGAATGATAAGTTCTTCAAACTACACCTTTAATACACCAGGCACATACGATGTTTATGTTTATGCTACTTCAATAGAAAATATTAATTGTAATGATGAAGAATATTTTCAAATTACAATATATCCTTTACTTGATTTGGTTATTCCTGGAGGTATTATTTGTGTAAATGCCGTAACTGGTGTAACCGAACAACCTTTGTTGTTAAATTCAGGATTAAGCCCTGCTGATTTTACTGTTGAATGGCATTTAAACGGAACGCTTATGGGAACTGGACCAACTTACTTAGCAACCACCGCTGGAACTTATGATGTTGTTACAATAAAAGTTTTAGCAGAAAATCCACCAGATTGCAATTACAACCCTACTACTGTTTTAGTAGAACAATCGAGTTCTGCAATTGCGACTGTAAGCATCAGTGAGCCCTTTGAAAATGTTGCGGTCATTACTGTAAATATTGATGTTGGATTTGGGAATTATATTTATCAGTTAGACAATGGTGAGTTCCAAAGCAGTAATCAGTTCTACGATGTTAGTTCTGGGGAACACACAATAACGGTTAGAGATATTTTTGGATATTGTGGAGATTTTATTTTAACAGCAACAATCATTAAATACCCTAAATACTTTACTCCAAATGGAGATGGGGTAAATGAAACTTGGAATATATTTGATCTGGCAATTGATCATCCTGAATCTATAATTTCAATTTTTGATAGATATGGAAAATTAATCAAACAAATATCACCTACAGGAACTGGTTGGGATGGAACCTATAATAACAAAAAGCTTCCTTCAACCGATTATTGGTTTAACGTGAATTATATTTATGAAAATAATGAGAAAATATTTAGAGCACATTTTTCATTAATAAGATAAAAAAAGACCGAGTAAAAACTCGGTCTTTTTTTTTAACTATTTTTTAAATTGATAACTTCTTGTTCTGTTAAAAATCTCCAATTTCCTCTTGGCAGATTCTTTTTTGTTAACCCTGCAAAAGTTACACGATCTAATTTAATTACGTTGTATTTTAAGTGTTCAAATATTTTACGAACAATCTTAACATTTGCCGTTTTCATTTTTATACCGATTTCGCTTTTAGGCTGATCTTCAATATAAGTAACTTCTTCAACGTAAACTCTAAATTCATCAATTGTTAAACCATTTGAAATTTTTTCCAAATCGTCATACTTAAGATTTTTATCTAAAGTGACTTGGTATAGTTTTGATGATCTTTGGTTTGGTGTAGTAAATTTGGTAATAATATCTGTGTCATTAGTAAACAATAACAAACCTGTTGTTGTTTTATCCATTCTTCCTACAGGTTGTAAAAAAGATTTTGAAGCTCCCTTTACTAATTCCAATACATTTGAATCACCTCTATTGTCATCATTTACTGTTGAAAAATTCTTAGGTTTATTCAAAAGAAGATATTCTTTCTTTTCAGGTGTAACTGTAGAACCATCAAATTGAACTACATCAGTCAATTTTACTTTATAGCCCATCTCAGTAACCGACACTCCATTTACCTTAACATTGCCGCTTTGAATATAAATATCTGCATCTCTACGGCTACACATACCCGAGTTAGAAATGTATTTATTTAATCTTATTTCATCTGGATTTTTAGGCTCTTTTGGTGCCTTTGGTGCTTTTTGCTCACCTGATTTAGTAGCAAATTTAGATGATTTTGATTCTTTTTGCTCTCCTGGTTTGGTTGCAAATTTTGATGCCGTTTTTCTTATCGGCGCATTTCCTCTAGCTGTACTTGGTTTTTTAGCTCCACCTTGTCTAGCTGAGGTTCCTTTTTTCTTACTGTTATCTCCTTGATGACGAGTCATTTTCTTAGTATATTTTTTGCAAAGATATAACTAATATGTGGATATCAATTTTTTTCCGTGCAACAAAACTTCTGGCTCTATTAAAACTATACAAAATACACCTGCAACAATAATAAATTTAATTAGAAAATGAAGTTTTAAAAATTCTTGTTTTGTTTTAGATTTCCATAATTTTAACAAGAAAAAAATGAGAACCAAATAACTTATATAGAAATAAATATCCATGTAGCCAACATCAAAAACATCTATTAAAAAATAAACAGGAACAATAGACAAAAGTGTTAAAAATGTAATTGTATATTTTGCTACTTCTTCTCCAAAAAGCACCGGAATAGTTTTATAATTAGCAACTAAATCTCCTTCAATATTCTCTAAATCTTTTACAAACTCTCTTATTAGAATAAGCAGAAATAGAAATGTTGCATGAGCAAAAACAACACTGTAAAAATTCTTATAGTACATTAACACTCCGAAAAAGGGCAAAACTGCTAAAAGAGCTGCCACAAGATTCCCAATAAAAGGAAACTTTTTCAATTTGTGAGAATAATACCAAATGATAAAAATATAAGTCGAAAAAAACAAAACTGCTCTCCACGAAATAAAACTTGCCAAAAAAGTGACAAATAAATTTATGGAAAAATAAACTTTTAATTTGGTGCTCTGGCTAACCAATCTATCCAACATTGCTTTTCTGGGACGGTTTATTAAATCTTTTTTACTGTCGTAAAAATTATTAATAATATAACCCGAAGCAATAGTTAAAGAGGATGCCATTACTATTAAAAACAACTTAACATCTAATAAAACGTCTAAAGCGCGCCTATTAGTTGCTAAAATAAATATTGCCGATAAATATTGTGCCAGTGCAACAACCGAAACGTTATAGCCTCTAACGACAGAGAATAAACTAAAAATTTTAGTTAAAAGTAATTTAGATTCTCTTGAAAGCATTTAAACTAAAATTGGTAGACTACTTCTAACTTATAGTCTTTAAGTGACTCTTTTGCTTTGTCAATATCTTGTGTAAATCCTAAAATATATCCGCCTCCACCAGAACCGCAAAGTTTAAGATAGTAATCGTTTGTATCAATCCCTTTTTGCCATATTTGGTGAAATTGCTCTGGAATCATAGGTTTAAAATGACTTAAAACAACTTTAGATAATTTTTTTGTATTTGCAAAAAGTGATTTAACATCACCATGTAGAAAATCATCTACACAGCTATCTGTATATTTTATGAATTGTGATTTTAACATTTTACGAAAACCATTGTCCTTCAAGCTTTCCATAAAAAGAGTAACCATTGGTGCAGTTTCGCCAACAATTCCTGAATCTATTAAGAAAACAGCTCCTTTTCCATCTAAACTCTGAGAAGGAATACCTGTTGGCTCAATATTATCTTTTGAATTAATTAATATAGGTAAACTTAGATAACTATTTAAAGGATCTAAACCAGAACTTTTTCCGTGGAAAAAAGATTCCATGTTAGAAAAAATTGTTTTTAATTTTAATAATTTCTCTCTAGTTAAATTTTCTAAAACAGTAATTTTATCTGTTGCATATTTATCATACATAGCTGCAACTAAAGCACCACTACTTCCTACTCCATATCCTTGTGGAATACTTGAATCAAAATACATTCCGCTTGCAACATCGCTTTTTAAAGCAACTAAATCAAAAGAAACCAATTCTGGCTTATCTTTTTGCAATTGACTTAAATAAGATGCAAATCTCGATAAACTTTCGTTAGATTTAATAGCCTCTTTTGAAGGGTTTTCAGAAACCTTTAAAGTTCCTTTGTAAAAATTATAAGGAATAGATAATCCTTTTGAATCTTCTATAATTCCATATTCACCAAAAAGTAATATTTTAGAATAAAATAATGGTCCTTTCATAATCTTTAGTATTCAGTTAAAGTAAATGTACAAAATTAAATTGATTTTGCGCCACTGCCAATATAGTCACAAATGTACTGCTCGTTTTGACAATAGCCAACTAATTCATTGTTAATAAATTGCAAAACTTTGTCTTTTACATTCTCCGGATACAAAACGTGCACATTTGCACCAGCGTCCAAAGTAAAACAAACAGGAACTTGAGTTGAATTCCTAAAGCTCCAAATTTTATTAATAATTTCTAAAGTATTTGGTTTCATCAAAATAAAATAAGGCATCGAAGTCATCATCATAGCATGTAAAGTTAAAGCTTCACTTTCTATAATTTTAATAAACTCTTCTATATTTCCAGAAGACAAAATACTCTTTACTTTTGATAAGTTAGTGTGTGCTTGTTCAAATCTTTGTTCAGCAAATGGATGCCCGTTCATTAAATCATGACCTACAGTACTAGAAACTTGTTTTTCTCCTTTATCGACTAACAAAATTGTGTCTTGATAGTTCTTGAAATTAGCGTGTAAGTTTTCAAAAGGAATGCCAAATAAGTTTGAAGAATTTTCAGTTTCCGCATGTTTTCCCCAAATAACCACTTCGCCTTTTACACTTCTACACGCACTACCCGAACCAAGTCTGGCTAAAAAAGAAGCTTTTTGATGAAAATAATCATCTGTCATTGTTGAATTTATTTCCTTTTCCAAACTCATTATATTCATTGCTATTGCAGCCATTCCAGAAGCGGAAGACGCAATTCCTGAACTGTGTGGAAATGTGTTCTCGGTATCAATTACAAAATGATATTCTTTTATATAAGGACAATATTGTTCTATTCTTTGAAAGAATTTTAAAATTTTAGGTTTAAAATCTTCTTTGGGTTTGCCTTCAAAAAACAAATCGAATGTAATTTCAGAATTGTCTGTTTTCTTAGTTACTGCTAAAGAAGTAATCGTTTTACAATTGTTCAACGTAAAACTGATAGAAGGATTTGCAGGAATCTGGTTTTCTTTTTTACCCCAATATTTTACCAATGCAATATTACTTGGAGCGCTCCATTTAAAATTTGCTTTTTCAACAGAAGAAAAATCAGTTGCAATAAAATCCTTTTCAGTTAACATAATCGTTTATTTTATGCAAAAATACCATTTTAGATTAATTTTTTTATGGGAATAATCGTTAATTTGTATCAAAATTAGTATTTCATGAACAAGTATTTAAAAATAACTTATTTAGTAGCTATCTGCTTAGCTGTTGGTTTCCTTTCAAGTTTGGTTACTCAATCTTCAATTGCCACTTGGTATCCAACCTTAGAAAAACCGGTTTTTAATCCGCCAAATTGGGTTTTTGCACCTGTTTGGACACTACTTTTCATTATGATGGGAGTTTCTGCAGGATTAATTTGGGATAAAATTACAGAGCAAAGAGAATTAGTCAAAAAAGGATTGTTGTTTTTTACAGTACAACTGGCTTTAAACGCCTTATGGTCGTATTTATTTTTTGGACTAAGTAATGTTTTATTAGCTTCTATTGAAATCGTTATTTTACTATTGGTTATTTTTGAAACGTATTTAATTTTCAAAAAAATAGACAAAAAAGCAGCAATGTTATTAATTCCTTATATGGTTTGGGTAAGTTTTGCTACGATTTTAACCGTTAGTATTTTAATATTGAATTGGTAATTAAATTGCTTCTGAAATTATAAAGCCGCCTGTCCAAGCATTTTGAAAGTTAAACCCGCCAGTAATGGCATCAATATTCAACACTTCACCAGCTAAATACAGGTTTGGCAACAATTTACTTTCCATCGTTTTAAAGTTAATTTCTTTTAAATCAACTCCACCTGCAGTTACAAATTCTTCTTTAAAGGTGCTTTTTCCATTTACCTGAAAAACTCCATTTGTAAGTTGTTCTGCTAATTGGGTAAGTTGTTTTTTAGATAAATCCGCCCATTTTGTTTCTTGAGTAATTCCAGAAGCCAAAACCAAACTTTCCCACAAACGATTTGGGAATTCAAAAGGCGATTTTTTAACAATTGTCTTTTTTGTATGCTCTTCTTTCAGGTTTTTCAAAACATCAACAGCTTCTTCCAAATCAACATCGTTTAACCAATTAACCAAAAGGGCAAATTGGTAATTTTTATCGGCTAATTCTCGTGCTCCCCATGCAGAAAGCCTTAAAATACCTGGTCCGCTCATTCCCCAATGCGTAATTAACAAAGGTCCGCTTGCGCTTAACTTTGAACCTTTCACTTTTACCGAAGCAAAAGCCGACAAACCCATTAAATCTTTAATTCTAGGATCTTTGATGTTGAATGTAAACAACGATGGAACGGGTGGAATTATAGAGTGACCTAGTTCTGAAAGCATTTCCCAAACTTTAGGATTACTTCCAGCTGAAATAATTAATTTTTTACATGCAAACGTCTCTTTATTGGTTTCTACTTTCCAAAACTCTTCGGTTTTAAACAACGACTGAACGCTTTGACCTGTTAAAACTTGAATGCCTAATTTATGAACATTATCCGTAAAACAATCAATAATAGTTTGTGAAGAATTAGATTCAGGAAACATTCTTCCGTCTTCTTCAATTTTTAATGGAACACCATGATTTTCGAACCACTCAATTGTATCTCCAGAACAAAAATGATGAAAAGGTCCACGTAGTTCTTTTTCGCCTCGTGGATAAAACTTCACTAAATCATTTGGTACAAAACATGCATGCGTAACATTACATCTTCCACCACCAGAAATACGCACTTTCGACAAAACTTCTTTACCACGTTCTAAAATGGCAACTTTTAAATGCTTGTTCTTTTCAGCAATATTTATAGCCGTAAAAAAACCAGCCGCACCACCACCTACAATAATTATATCAAAATTTGTGTTCATATTCTATCTGGAAAATCGGAAATAATTCCGTTTATATTATAATTCTTAATTCGTTCAATATCTACAACATCATTAACGGTCCAAGTATTGATTTTAAATCCTTTTTCGGTTGCCATTTTACAATTGTCTTCTGTTAACAACGAAAAATGAGGATGAATGTATTTTGCTGAAAACTCTTCCGCCCATTCCACGGCTTGTTCCACACTTGCTTGTGTTAAAATCGCTAATGGAATATTTGAATTCAACTGACTTACTTTGTAAAGTTCGTCTCTTTGGAAACTAGAAACAATGAAATTTTCCATTTTCCAATTGTATTCTTGAATATATTTTTCAATTGTTTGCACTGCTGGCTTTGCTGTATCGTGCCCTTTCAATTCAATATTAACCTGACATTTTTTGTTTATCAAATTTAAAACTTCTTCTAAGGTTGAAATTTCAAATACACCATCAACCTTTAGCTTTTTTAACTCTACTAAAGAGAAATTATGGATTTCTCCACTTCCATTGGTTATTCTATCTAAAGTAAAATCATGAAAGACTACTAATTCACCTGAAGCACAAACATGCACATCAAGTTCAATTCCATTAACATTTAAATCTAATGCTTTTTGAAATGAAGCCAATGTATTTTCACTTACATAGCCTTTTGCTCCGCGATGCCCAAAAGATTGAATCATATTAATTGAATTATATTAATTGAATTATATTTACAAAGATATAATAGATTCTATTGTATTCCGTTTAAATACAGAGAACACTTAAAAAAGAAATATGAAAAAGATTATTTTAGGAGCATTAGCCAGTTTATTCATAATGTGTAGTCCTATTAAAACTGAAGTTAGAGACGATTTTAGAAGCAGTTCTGAACAACAAAAAAAGGTCTTCTTAAAAGAAGTAAACGGAACTTCAGACTCTAAAAGTGTCTTGATTTTAACCAAAGGATACAAAGGTGAAAAGATAATGGCTACACAAGAAAGCAAAACGGTTTACTCAAAATACCCTATTACAAATCTGAAAACGCATTTAGCTGATTATTTTAGTTTTGAAAACAGTAAAATATTAATAATTACAGATAATTTCTCTAAACAAGAAGTTGTAATTGAACCTAAAAAAGCTACAAAATACAAGTTCATTTATTTAAGGAAAGACTATGAAAAAGATGTAGCAACTTATAAAATAACATTTAGCAATACTTTGAGAGCGATGTAAAAAATTATTTGTTTGGCATTGTTATCATTTTTACAGGCACTTTGTTAGACTCAATTACTCCATCAAAAATTGTATAGCCATTTTCTTCTATTTCTTTTATTTGATTTTCACTTAACATTGATTCTGTTTTTTTGGAAATATTTACCAATGTAAATGAAGCTAAATTTGGGTGAGTTTCTCCCATATCAGTAATCCAATTCACATTATCTTTTCTTAAAGGTAAATTAACTATAGAAGTAAAATATTTAGTTTCTCCAGGATAAATTATAAATGAATTATTTAGAACATCTCTAAAAAAAAGTGAAGGGTACTTTGTTCTATACAATTTTCTTTTAGTTACATTATCAATAAAAACTGAATCCATATAGATTTCCTTATATCGTTTTGATTTATAATATTCTAAATCAGTTTCATAACCTCCACCAGTTGTTAAAGTGGTTGCACCATTCATTAAAGAATCATTTCTATAAAGATTAAATGAAATTCCACTCCTTGTACTTGAGTCAATTCTGTTTTTAATAATTTTATGAGATAAGAACATATTTTCCATTACATCTACAAAGTTTTCATTTAAAACAACAAAATACTTTTTATTTGAATTATTAATTAATTTATAATTTAATACGTTTTTTGATAAACTATCATATAAATTAGTATGATACACATCATAATCATTTATATCTTTAATACAAACAACTTCATTAGTCAATAAAACTACTTTTAAGTCATCTTCATTATTGTTTGACAAGTCTTTTTTTAAATCCTCCTTGTTATTAAAGCAAGAAATTAATAAAAAAGTTAGAATCATAAATAATATTTTTTTCATATTTTTTATTAGATTAGGACACTATTAATCCCTTGTGGCATTATTTAATTACTAATGTGTAAAATAGTAAAACTTCACTAATTAAAACTCATAACGTTATTTTAACAAATATAGTATTTACGTATTTTTTAAAACACAAGAAGGAATAAAAATAAAAAACCTCTAACTACAATAGTTAGAGGTTCTTTCTGTGCGGGTAAAAGGACTCGAACCTTCACTCTATGCAGTACAATTTTAAGTTTCTTTATAATCAATCTAAACACTATAAAAATATCAAATAACTCTTTTAAATTCGATACTTACACAAACATACATAAAATTATAACAATAGAATAAAATAGAATGAAATAGAATGAAACAGTAAAATTGTTGGGCAATAGTTGGGCAAATATGTAAAACACAATAAAAAAAACATTATTTTTGTTATGTTCAATGTTCAAATCATACAAAATGGCATCAATTCAGTATAGAATACGTAGTAAGGCAAATAAAAACGTATCAATAAAAATTCGTGTTTCCAATGGTCGAAGTTTATCCCTCGAACAAAATACAGGGTTTTCTATAAATCCAAACGACTGGAGCGAATCAAACAACTTACCCAAACAAAACAACCCAACAAACAAACTTTTAAGTAGTAACTTAAAGAAGTTAGACAGTTATATTTTAGACAATCTAAACGAGGATTTAGCAAACAATGTACTTATTGATAAATATTGGTTAGAGGACAAAATTAAATCGTGTTTTGATAGGGTAGAAACAACCGACAACAACGTCTTAATTAACCACATTCAATATATCATAGACAACGCAAACACTCGCAAAGTCAAAACCAATGGAGGTTATAAAATTGGTTTAAGTAAGAACACAATTAAAAACTACAATATTTTCAAAAACATCATTTTAGAATATCAAATAAAAATAAAAAAACAAATCCATTTTGTAGAAATCACAAAACCCTTTGTAGATAGATATACAAATTGGTTAATCAATGCAAAAAACTATTCAACCAATTACGCGGGCAAACAATTAGAAATGTTAAAAACCATTTGTATTGATGCGGAAAAAAACGAAATCAAAGTTTCTACATATTCAAAAAACATTCAGCATTTTAGAGAAAGTGATAACGAACGATATATACAAACATTATCATTTAAAGAGCTGGAGCAAATAAAAAATTACGATTTTACAGATGTTAAAAAACTTGAAAAATTTAAAAAAGAAAATCCTAAACTAACAAAAGATATTTTAATAGCACCAAAGGAATTGATTAACGCAAGAAATTGGATTTTGTTAGGTTGTGAAATTGGGCAACGTGGCGGGGATTTACTTAAAATAACAGAAGATAATATTCGATATAAAGGCGAAAGTATTTATTTAGATGTTATACAAGAAAAAACAAATAAAGATGTTACAATTGGAGTGATTGAACCCTTTGCAATTGACATAATTAAAAATCAATTCCCAATTAAAATACCTCATCAAAAACTAAACAACTATGTAAAAATAATTTGTAAACTTTCGGGAATTGATGAGGTTGTAAAAGGCAAAAAATTAAACCCCGAAACAAATAGAATGGTTTTAGGATTTTATCCAAAATTTGAGTTAATTGCATCACACTCTTTTAGACGTTCTTTTGCATCAAATTATTATAAAATTATACCAACCCCAATTTTAATAAATACAACGGGGCATAGTAAAGAAAGTATGTTTTTAAAATACATAAACAGACGCGAGGACAAAGACGCAAATGCAGACCTTTTTATGCAGTTTTACGAGCAAATAAACAAAGACAAAGAACCAACTTTAAAATTGGTAAGAAATGGCAATTAATAGACCGAAATTAGATTATGAAAATCTTACTATTGAAATATTTGAAGATTGTTTACGTGAGTTGTATTCACTTTCTGCAGAAGTAAACAATTCAATTTCAAATAGAGAATTTGATAAAGATTTTACACCAATGATTATTAATTTATGTAATTATAGATTTAATAAACTATATACTTTTAGTTTTGAAAATTCAATTCATTTTGAGTATTGTAGTTTTAAAACCTATGTAGATAATTTTGAACAAAGATTTAAAAATTACAATTTAAAATATATAGATTGTGAGAGAAATGATTTTGTAAAAAATGAAATTGAATTGATTAATCATTATTATAGTTTAAATGAAAACAATACTATTTGGAACAACGATATAAAAGATATTTTCATTAATTCAAAATCAAAAAAAATAAATTTTTTAAATGATTTATTAAGTATAAATAGTAATGCACAAAAACACGAAAACATATTTTCAAATAATGGTTTTGTTTTATTTGAACATATTTTAAAAGAATATGTAAAAACAAAAAGAGGGCGTTTAAGTGATATTCATTTTTTTTATTGGTCGATGCACAACAATACACCACAATATATACACCAACGCCCCGAGCGTTTTAAAGAATGGTTTTTTAATAACTATGATAATGAAGATTTAGGACAAATCAAACAAACTTATCAAATTGAAAACCCCGACAGACTTAAACATTATTCAAATGCATTAGACTGGTTTAAAACACAAAAATAACTTTGTACCGCAAAAAGTACAAACTCGTACTTACAGCAGTACAACCGAATTGAAATCTTTGCCGAAGTATTAACAACAAAATATTTCGATATGAGTACAATTCAATTTATTCAGACGACCCCGCAAGATTTACAAAATCAAATTAACGAGGGTATTCAAAAACAATTAGAAGGGTTTTTAAAACATTTTAAACCTAAACAACCAAACGAGTATTTAACACGTCAAGAGGTTGCAAAAATGTTTAATGTAGATATTTCTACAATTCACAACTGGTGCAAAAGTGGTAAATTAAAACCGCTCGGACTTGGTGCAAGAGTTTACTTTTTGCGCTCGGACATTGAACAAAGTTTACAACCTTTAAACGTTTAATGTTATGTTCGTAGGCACTAAAAACACACCCGAGTTTATTCGACACACTTACAAAGTAAGTAAAGAATTAAAAAGTTATTCTATTTATGATTTAGTTGAGGTTGACAAAACCAACCAATTAACCGAAACGTTAAGAATTGAAATTTTTAACGGAAAATCAAACGCAACAAACATAAAAGAATATTTACGTTTAAGAACCGCAACGAGCTGGAGCAAATCCGATAAAATTACAGGATTAAGACCAACACAAAAAGAGGGTTTATTTTACGGGGATAGAATAACAAAAAAAGAAAACAAAGTAAATACAAAACACCTTTTAGTATTTCAGTTTTCAAAAGACCGTAAAACCCTAATAATTGACTTTTATAGGGGTTTTTATCCGAAACACAACGGAATACTTCAAAACATTATTTTAAACTATTAAACTAACATTAAAGGACAAAAAAAGGGGAATTGTTCACGTTCCCCTATTTGTTCAATGTTCGTTTTCATAGGCATACAAAAACTATTTACAAATATACACTTTTGATTGACTTCATAAAAATATTAGTTAAGGATTTACACCCCTCTATTTTAGAGGCAAATCCCCTATTGGATTTTTACGACAACATCAATTTAAGTACTGGAGAAATCAAAACAACAAACCACAAAGGGCAAAAGATAACACCATATAAAAACGCCTTTTATAATAGTTTAGAATTTAAAATATTTGAGAATGGAACTATCACAATAAATGGAAGTTTACACAAATACAATAATTCGGGCGCACACAACTACAATGACTTTAATTTTAGTGCATTTTTAGGCGTTTTAAACGACTTAAAACAAAAGTTTAGCATAGACTTAAACAATTGTATTTTAAGGTGTTTAGAAATAGGAATAAACATAACACCTCCAAAACCAACAAACCAAATATTAGAGTATTGTTTCCTACACAAAACAAGAAACTTTGAATATAGAATTAATTCAGATGAGGGAAAATATAAACAATGCCAACACTCGCAATATATTATAAAAATCTACAATAAGGCGCTACATTATAAATCAAAAGGGTTTAAAATCAATACCGAAATATTACGTTTTGAAATTAAATATACTAAAATGGAACGCCTTAATAAATTAGGGGTTTTCAACTTAAACGATATTGCAAAAATGGGGTTTAAATACTTTGAAAAAGAACTTATAACTGAATGGGAAAACGTTTTATTTTATGACAATACAATTGTTTCAAATAGCAACAGAATAAACAACTACAAAAACCCTTTATACTGGTGCAAATTGATCGAAAGTAATTCAAAAACTAACTACTATAAACACAAAGGAATATTAAAAGATTTAACCTCTAATAATTCGGACAAAGTACAAAGTCAAATAACCGAAATAATGAGAAATAAAATTACCTTTTTAAGTCAAGAGGGTGCAAGTTTTGACACTTTATATATAAAGTCAATTCATACACCCCACAATCAAACCACAAACACAATAAACAATAATATTTGCAAGGTTACAAAGGTTAATATATCAATGCAAAAAGACAATAGTATTTTGTTGTCGCATACTGGTTTAAAGTACTACTACAAAACAGATAAAAAGATTTACAAACAAATCAAAAGAAATTACTTATCTAAACGTTGGTTTAATTCAGATTTTGAAACTCAAATAAAAGAAATTGCGCACAATATTAGAAACAAAAAGAGCAACGGAAAAACTAAACAAATAAAAATTTATCAACCTCAACAAATAAATTTATTATCGTATTTCAACTTATAGTATTTTTGAATTATGATTAAATTACTATTGCACAAAATCAAAAAAACACCTTTAAACTTGTACGAAGAACTAGAAGAAGAACTAGAATACACACACCCTAAATTAAGATTTATACCAACATTTATATTAAAACTATTTAGTTTGTTAATATGGGGCGTAATATTGCTTTTAATAATCAAAACAGGGTTACAGACTTTAACAAACCTATTTGATTAAAGTTTGGTTAAATTCATCAAAATATTTGAATCATAATCATAAATTTGATTACATTTGGACTATGGAAATTGACTTAAATAAAGGTATAAGTTTAAAAATAGAAGGAGAGTTAGGTAGATACCAAACATTGTCGATTGACTCACTTATTAAAATCGCCGAAACTTTACAAGAATTAATTTTAACTATTGCCAAAAATGACCTGCCTGTAAATGAAAGTATTGATTTAAACAACTTTAAATTAGAATTGACAGATTTTCAAAAAGGTAGCGCAATACCAACTTTTGCATTAACTCAAAGAGTTCAAACATTAATCAATTCAGATTATAGTGAACAACGTAAAGAAGTTTCAAAAAAACTAAATATTTTACTAAACGTTTCAGACAAAGGTACTTACTATGATTTGAAAGATTTATATCCCGAATATGCTAGACGAAATGATATCGTGGAAAGTTTATACGGGTTCACAACAAGTTTTAAAAATTCCCCTGTAAGTATTTTTGAAAAAGATGATTTTGAGAATAAATCCTTCAAACCTAAACCTTTCAAACCATCAGTAAAGAAAAATTTAATTGTTGAAGTAAATAAAATTAATTCTGAAATAGAAAAAGAAGAAAAAAATGCATTTGCAACAATAAGTATCATAAAGAGAGGGGAAAAAATAACAAATAAGATTAAAGAAGTTATTTTACCTAATCATCACTCACTTTCATATTCGCCTGAAATCATTAACGTAAACAACAAACAATACATTTTACACCACCCTTTAAGATGTTTGTTTGAGAAAATTGAAAATTATTATCTAATAGAAAATGAAATTTTAGATTTAATTGGAACTGGAGAAACTCAAGATGAGGCTGAAATAAATTTTAACGAAGAGTTTGATTTTCTATACCAAAGATTAAATAACCTAAATGACAATGAGTTATCAGAAAAATTCGTAAGAATTAAAAACTTCATTAATAGTTTTGTAAAAGAAGTTAAATAAATGACATTAGATAAGAAAAAAATACTAAAAAACTTAATTAAAAAAGGTTTTACAGACAATACAAATAGAAGTGTTGACCATAAATACTTGGAATATCACCACAACGGTAAACTTATCGCCTATACTAAATTAAGTCACGGAAGTAAAAAAGAAATTGATAATTACCTAATAATCCAAATGGCTAAACAATGTCAAATTTCTAAAAATGATTTTGTTGACTTGGTTAATTGTCCACTATCTGCTGAAAAATATTTAGAAAAACTTATTGAAAATGGAATTACAAAATAAAAATTATTTTATTTAAAATTTTCAAATCTTAAAACAAGTAAACACTTTAAACAAAATTCCGCATATATTTATTTTAACTTACTGTTGAAAAATATTGTAATAAAATCAATTATTGTATTCTATTGATTAATCAAACTTTATTCAAACTTGAATAATCAAATTATATCCCTATCTATTCACGTGTTTGAACATAACTTTTATCCGACCATTACGCGCATACGCAAGAGTTGAGGTTATCTAACAACTACGCGCGCGTATAGTTTCGATTTTATTGTTTAGAACAAAGACTGTTTTCGAATCAATAAAAAGGAAGTCTTTAAATCAATAAAAAGAGCACTGTTTTTAAATCAATAAAAAAAGACTGTTTTTAGACCAATAAAAGGGGTGTTTTCTTAATCGTGGGGCAATGGTTGGGCAAATGTGTTATAAAGAAAAACGCAACTACCTATAAATTAAGTAATTGCGTTTAATTAAGTGCGGGTAAAAGGACTCGAACCTTCACACCTTGCGGCACCAGATCCTAAGTCTGGCGTGTCTACCAATTTCACCATACCCGCTGATATGATTTTGAGACTGCAAATATATATAATAGTTAGCTATTATAAAATATTTATTTGCTTTTTAATAAAGTTTTTTTGCTTCATTAAAAATAAAAATGCCTCTCAATAAATTGAGAGGCATTTTTTATATACATAAGTCAATATTACGCCTCAAATGGAGTAATAGAAACAAAAGATTTATTATCTTTTTTCTTTTGGAATTGTACAACTCCATCAACTTTTGCATGCAAAGTATGATCCTTACCCATGTAAACATTTTCACCTGGATTATGCTTAGAACCTCTTTGTCTTACAATGATATTTCCAGCAATTGCTGCTTGGCCACCATAAATCTTTACGCCTAAACGTTTCGATTCTGATTCTCTACCATTCTTCGAACTACCGACACCTTTTTTGTGAGCCATGATGTTTAAGTTTTTAAGTTATTATTCTTGAGTATCTTCTTTTTTAGCTTTTACAGCTTTTTTCTTAGGAGCTTCTACTTCATCAGTTGCAGCTTTAGCGGCAGCTTTTTTAGGGGCAGCTTTTTTCTTAGGAGCTTCTACTTCTTCAGTTGCAGCTTTTTTAGGAGCAGCTTCTTTCTTAGGGGCAGCTTTTTTAGTTGCTCCAGAAGATTGAATTCCTTCAATTACAATTTGAGTTAAAGACTGTCTGTGACCATTCTTAACTTTGTAACCTTTTCTTCTTTTCTTTTTGAAGACAATTACTTTGTCTCCTTTTAAGTGTTTTAAGATTTTTGCTTCAACTGAAGCTCCATCTATAGCTGGGGCGCCTATAGTTACAGTGCCATTGTCGTCTAACATAAGAACTTTGTCGAAAGAAACTTTGTCTCCTTCTTGTTCAGCTAAACGGTGCACATAAACCTTAAGGTCTTTGCTTACTTTAAATTGTTGCCCTGCTATCTCTACGATTGCATACATAACAAATGTGTATTTAGTTAATTTTTCAAGTTTGCAAATATACAACAATAATTATATCAAACAATTATATCCTTATAAATATTTTTAAATCTAAAAAAAGTAAAGCAAACATGTAACAATATCTTAAATTTACGTCTTATTTATCTATAGAAGAATATTAAACAATAATTAATTTATGAAAAAATCTTTAATGGCTTTAAGTACAGCTCTATTTATTAGCGCTTCTGCTAATGCACAAAAAGTGGAATTTGAAGAGTTTGATTTAGACAATGGACTTCATGTTGTTTTACATCAAGATAATTCAGCCCCAGTTGTAATTACATCGGTAATGTATCATGTAGGTGCAAAAGACGAACAACCAAACAGAACAGGCTTTGCTCACTTTTTCGAACATTTATTATTCGAAGGAACAAAAAACATTGAACGCGGTGAGTGGTTTAAAATTGTAACTGCTAATGGCGGTCAAAACAATGCAAACACTACAGATGACAGAACGTATTATTATGAGATATTTCCATCAAACAATCTTGAATTAGCATTGTGGATGGAGTCTGAAAGACTAATGCACCCTGTAATAAATCAAATTGGAGTTGATACTCAAAACGAAGTTGTAAAAGAAGAAAAAAGATTACGTGTTGACAATCAACCATACGGAAACCTAATTAAGGCGGTTAAACAAAATATGTTTAAAAACCATCCATACAGATGGACAACCATTGGTGAAATGGAACATTTAGACGCTGCAACTTTAGAAGAGTTTACAGCATTTAATAAAAAATTCTACATTCCTAATAATGCAGTTTTAGTTTTAGCAGGTCAGTTCGATAAAGCACAAGCTAAAGAATGGATTAAGAAATATTTTGGCGCTATTCCAAAAGGAACTCCGGTAACTAGAACAAAAGCGGAAGAAGAACCAATTACAAAAGAATTTAAAGCTTCATGGGAAGATCCAAACATTCAAATCCCAATGCTTGTTGCTTCATACAGAACTCCATCAATGAAAACAAGAGATGCTAGAGTTTTAGACATGGTTTCTTCTTATTTATCAGACGGAAAAAGTTCAAAACTTTACAAAAATATGGTTGACGAAAAGAAAATGGCTTTACAAATTGGAGCTTTCAACTACAGCCAAGAAGACCACAGTTTGTATTTCATTTATGGTTTACCAATGGGAACAAATACAACAGCAGATATGCTAAAAGAAATTGACGCAGAAATTTTAAAAATGCAAACAGAATTAATTTCTGAAAAAGATTATCAAAAGCTGCAAAATAAATTTGAAAGTCAATATGTAAACAACAACGCAAATGTTGAAGGTATCGCTGATAATTTAGCAACATACTACTTACTTTATGGCGATATTAATTTAATTAATACTGAAATTGAAATTTACCGTTCAATTACAAGAGAAGAAATTAAAGAAGTAGCAAACAAATATTTAAATTCAAACCAAAGAATGATTTTAGATTATGTACCAACTGCAGAAAAAGCGAAAAACTAAGAAATTTATTATGAAAAAAATAGTTTATATAGCAGCCTGTTTATTTTTAACAATAACGATGCAAGCACAAGATAGAAAGCAACCAAAATCAGGACCTTCTCCAACGGTTAACATTAAAAAACCTCAAAGTTTTACCTTGAAAAACGGACTTAAAGTTTTAGTTGTAGAAAATTCAAAACTTCCTAGAATAACTTATAGTTTAACACTTGATAATCCTCCATATGCTGAAGGAGATAAAAAAGGTGTTTCTGATTTATTAAGTTCTTTATTAGGTAGTGGAACTGAAAAAATATCAAAAGATGATTTCAATGAAGAAGTAGACTTTTTAGGAGCACGTATTAATTATTCTGCAAGTGGAGCTTATGCTTCTGGTTTATCTAGATATTCGAAGAGAATATTAGAATTAATGTCTGACGGAGTTATTAACCCTACGTTTAGTCAAGAAGAATTCGACAAAGCAAAAGCGCAAATCATTGAAGGAATAAAATCTAATGAAAAGAGTGTTACAGCTATTGCTAGTAGAGTTGAAAGCATTTTAACATATGGAAAGAGTCATTATAATGGTGAATACACATCAGAAGAAACGTTAAAAAACGTAAGTCTAGCTGATGTTCAGTTAAACTACAATACTTATTACGTTCCTGGAAATGCTTATTTAGTAATTGTTGGTGATGTAAACTTTAAAACAATTAAGAAAGAAGTTGAAGACTTATTTGGAAGCTGGAAAAAAGCAACTGCTCCACAATTAAGTTACTCAGATCCTTTAGACGTTCAATACAGTAGAATTAATTTTATTGATGCATCAAATGCTGTGCAATCTGAAGTTTCATTAGTAAACCTTTCTAAGTTAAAAATGACTGACAAAGATTACTTTGCTGCAATTTTAGCAAATCAAATCCTTGGTGGTGGTGGTGAAGGAAGATTGTTTTTAAACTTACGTGAAAAACACGGTTGGACATACGGTTCATATTCTTCATTAGCTTCAGGAAAATATATTGGAAAATTTAAATCAAGTGCTTCAGTAAGAAACACAGTTACAGATAGTGCTGTTGTTGAAATTTTCAATGAATTAAAGAAAATTAGAACTGAATTAGTTTCTGCAGAAGATTTACAAAACGCAAAATCAAAATACATCGGGAACTTTGTTATGCAAATTGAAAAACCAGAAACAGTTGCTCGTTATGCTTTAAACAAAGAAACTCAAGGATTACCTGCTGATTTTTACGAAAACTACATTAAAAACATTAATGCTGTTACCGCTCAAGACATTCAAAATGCTGCAAAAAAATACTTTTTAGACAGCAATACTAGAGTAGTTATTGTTGGTAAAGCTGCAGATGTACTTCCAGGTTTAGAACAATTAAGTAAAGACAAAAAACTGCCAATTTTCTATTTTGATAAATTTGGTAACTCTACTCAAAAACCTGAAGTTAAGAAAGAAATTCCTGCTGGCGTAACAGCTCAATCAGTTATCAAAAAGCACATTGATGCTATTGGTGGTGAAAAAGCATTAAAAAGCGTAAAAACAATTGCTGTCTTTTCAAATGGAGAAGTTCAAGGAACACCATTAGAAATGACGCTTAAAACATCATCTAACAAATTATCTGTAGAAATGAAAGCTATGGGAATGACAATGATGAAACAAGTAGTTAATGAAAAAGAAGCTTACATGGTTCAACAAGGTCAAAGAAAAGACTTTACTGGCGATGATTTAAAAGAGATGCAAGATGCTACAGGGACTTTTAAGGAATTAAAGTTACTTACAAGCAAAGAAGTTACTTTGTCTGGAATTGAAACTATGAATGGCAAAGATGCTTATGCAATTAAGAGCGGTAAAACAACTTATTTCTATGATCTTGTTAGCGGGTTAAAAGTTGCTGAATCTAAAGAACTAGAGCAAGGGGGTCAAAAAATGACTCAAACAACTTACTATGAAGATTATAAAGATGTTAAAGGAATTAAATTCCCTTACATCACTAAAATGAATGTAGGTATTGAATTAGAATTAATTACTTCTGAAGTTAAAATTAACGAAGGAGTTACAGATGCTGATTTCAAATAATAAAAACATATAACTTTTTAAAAGCGCTCAAGAAATTGAGCGCTTTTTTTATTTTTTACTCGAAAAATAAACACCAATTAGAACAATTAAAGCCCCAATTCCTTGAATAGAATTAAGCGTTTCATTCATTACAAAATAGCCTAAAATAATGGCAACAATAGGAATTATGTACGTAACAGATGACGCAAAAACAGGTGACGAAATTTGAATTAATTTAAAAAACAGAATATTTGAAAGCCCTGTTCCTACAACTCCTAAAATAGCAATATAAATCAGTGAGTTTTGCACAATAGTTTGGTCTGCAATTTCAAAAAATCCTGAAAAAAACAAAACAATCAATGCTGGAATTGCCATAATGGTAAAATTACCTGTACTAATGGTTAGTGGTTTTAAATCTGACAGATATTTTTTAATTAGATTCACATTAATACCATAAAACAAAGAGGCTAAAACAATTAAAAAAGCATAATAATAATTTTCGGTTGTGTTGCCACCATCTCCAAACAACACCAATAACACACAGCCAACAAACCCAATTAAAACACCAAATATTTGTCTTCTTTGAGTATCAATTTTAAAAAACAACATTCCCATGATCAAAGTCATTAAAGGAGTTAGAGAGTTTAAAATAGAACTTACAGAACTATCAATTTTAGACAAAGCAATTGCGAATAAATAAACTGGCAAGAATGTTCCAAATAAAGAAGTGATAGCAATATATTTCCACTTATGCAATGGAATTTTAGGCAAATGTTTATGTCCAATAATAATTAAAAATACAGCAGCAAATAAAATTCTCAAACTTCCCATTTGAATAGAATTCATTCCTCTTAAACCTAACTTCATAAGTAAAAATGAACTCCCCCACACAGCTCCTAGAAAAAATAATAAATACCATTTTGTGTTTTTACTTTCCATTTTGATCGTTTATGAAGCCAAAATTCACACTTTATTTTTAAATAACACGCCCTTTTTTTAGTAATTTTGCACTAATAATTTAACAGACCTCAATTTAAATGAAAAATAAGATGAAAAATTTAAAAAACTTTATGTTTGTCGTTTTTGCATCAATACTGTTATTAAGCTGTAAGGACGAAGCGATTGACAACAACGAAATTACACCGACAGAAACCACAACAGACACAATAGCTGCACCTGAAAGCACAGCAAGCCTTAAAACAGAAAGTTTCACTATTGAAGGAATGACTTGTGAAATGGGTTGTGCAAAAACAATTGAAAGCAAATTAGCAAACTTAGAAGGAGTTAAAGAAGCTAAGGTAGATTTTGAAAACAAAAAAGCTACAGTTTCTTTTGACGAAACGAAACAAAACAAAAACTCTCTTATTAAAACAGTCGAAGCTGTTGCTGGCGGAGGTACTTACAAAGTAACTAAAGAAAATATTTAGTTCTTAAACTTATTAGATAAAAAAAATCCCGCCAAAAAGCGGGATTTTTTTTATTTCCATTTCATTGTTTCCATAATTTTTCTAACATCTGCTTTGATATAATTTGCAGCTGGAAGTATAGAATCGAAGTTTGGTTTTGAATAGAAATACAAACTACCCGTTATAAAGTTCTTAGTACTATCTGTAACATAAAACTGAATGTTTGTTGCTGCATTTCCTCCTACTTCATAAAACATTCCATAAACTTTCGTGTCTGAATTCACAAAAGGCTGCTCAATTATGTCGTCTGCTTTAATAACGTGTTCGTATGTTAACTTTTGAGCGTCACGTAATAACTTTTCGATATTATTATCTACAGGCTTATAGGTTAAATAAAGAGTGGCTTTCATTTTTGAATAATTCACCTCTAATGCACAATTTTCTTTAAAAGAAACTTCAGAAAGTGTATTTACATCAAATTCAAAATTACATTTTGAAGCCAACTTATCGTAAGAAGCGCTAGGATATTCTAAACTTAGTTGGCAATTGGGTTTTGGAATAGGTTCGTCTCCGCAAGAACATAACAAAAATGAAAAAGGAACTAATAATAATTTATGTAAATAATTAAATTTCATCTTATGCTAACGTAACTTTAATTTGTTTTATTCTCTTATGGTCTAAATTTTCAATTGTAAAAGTGCAGTTTCTAAAAATAATTTTTTGGTTTTTCTTTGGGAAACTACGTGAAATTTCCAAAATAAACCCAGCCAAAGTTTCTGCTTCACCTTTTGATTGCTCAAAATCTTCTTCTACAACATCGACAATTCTATAAAAATCTTTTAAACTGATTTTACCCTCAAATAGAAAATTATTATCATCTATCTTAGAGTAAATTATATTTTCATCGTCAAACTCATCGCTTATGTCACCAACTATTTCTTCTAATATGTCTTCTAGAGACACTAAACCACATGTCCCTCCATATTCATCTACTACAATAGCAAGGTGATTTTTCATGCCTTGAAATTCTTTTAACAAGTTGTCTAATTTTTTATTTTCAGGAACAAAAAAAGGATCTCTTATTAGACTTTGCCATTCAAAATCTTTATCATCAATATGAAGAATCAAATCTTTAACAAACAAAACACCTTCAATTTGATCAATATTATCTTTGTAAACAGGTATTCTAGAATATCCTTTTTCAACAATTTTGACCATAATGTCTTCAAATTTCTCTTCAATATCTAAAGTAAAAAGATCAATTCTAGGTGACATAATTTGGCGTACTTCTGTATTACCAAAAGTTACAATTCCTTCTAATATTTTTTGCTCTTCCTTTGTGGTTTCTGATTGGTTTGTTAATTCTAATGCTTGTGACAACTGATTTATAGAAAAATTTGACTTAACACTGAATTTTTTTTCAATATAGACCGTTATATTACGCATAGGTATTGTTACTGGCGTCAATAATTTGTCCATTATATACAGTGGCATTGAAACCATTTTAGAAAAACTTAAATTATTTCTACTTGCATAAATTTTAGGAAGGACTTCCCCAAACAACAATATTAGAAAAGTAACAATAACCACTTCTAAAACAAATCGTAAAATCCCTTCAGGAACAGAACGAAATAATTTTTCACTTAAAGAAGAAAATAATATTACAACTGCAATATTTATAAAATTATTAGTAACCAATATTGTTGCTAATAATTTTTTTGGAGTTTTTAAAAGTTTTTCAATTATGTTACTTTTATTATAGTCATTTTCCCCAAGTTCGTCTAAATCAGTTTGAGTTAAAGAAAATAAAGCTACTTCAGAACCTGAAATAAAAGCAGAACAAATAAGTAAAAACACAACAGCAATTATACTGTATGTTAATTCAACATCTATAGTCGAAAGTAAACTGGAAGGATCTGTATCCAATTAAAAAAGTATTAATTAAACATTAAAAAGGTAAATCGTCGTTTTCGCCTTTTTCTTTATTGTCGTCAAAATTAGTCATTTTTCCTGACTCGGTGTTATCAGATTTGAAATTTTGCTTATTAGATGACTCTGTTTCTTTTTTGGTCGTCAAAAAAGTAAATTCCATTACTTGAATTTCATTTGTATATTTCGTTGTTCCATCTTCAGCTTGCCATTGACGTGACTTTATGCGCCCTTCAATATAAATCTTATCTCCTTTTGTCAGGTATTTTTCGCAGATTTCAGCTGCTTTGTTTCTCACAACAATATTATGCCACTCTGTCGAAGTTATTTTTTCTCCCGTAGATTTATTGATGTAAACCTCATTTGTAGCTAATGGAAATCTTCCTATGCAATTTCCTCCATCGAAATAATGCATTTTTACTTCGTCTCCTAAATGTCCTATTAATAACACTTTATTTAAAGTCCCGTTCATGGCGTATATTGTTTAATTTAATCAAATATAATGCATTTGAATGTATTATAAAAAGTTTGTTTCTATAAAATTATGCAATACAATTGGGAATGGATACTCTTTTATCTTTTCAATACTTTCTGCACCTTTTAATTCGCCGTTAAAACTCAGTTTGAAAAAGCGAATATGTAAATCTTGATGTGAAAGTTTATGTTTTATATAATTTTCATTAAGCATAAGTATTTCTATTGGCTTAATATCATTAAACCTAAAGGCCTTAATTAACTCCATAGAAGTATCACTGCTTTTTTCCTCAAATTCTTCTATAAGTGGAAATTGAAATAAGTTTCTCCAAATTCCTTTCCCAACTCTTTTTTCTACTATAATTTTTTTATTAGAATCTTGAAGGATTAAATAATTTAAAAAACGTTTTGTGACTTTTGTTTTTTTAGACTTAAAAGGTAGGTTTGAAACTTCGTTTTTTTGTAAAGCATAACAACTTGTGTTGAAAATACAATCGTAACAATTTGGGCTTTTTGGTACACATTGCAAAGCACCAAATTCCATTATTGCCTGGTTAAATTCGGCAGCATTATTTACAGGAAGCAAGCTTTGTGCTAATTTTTGAAATTCTATTTTGGTTTTTGGTTGTGAAATATCTAAATCAACTCCAAAATAACGAGACAAAACCCTAAATACATTTCCATCTAATACTGCAACAGGTTCATTATATGAGAAAGAAGCAATTGCTGCAGCTGTATACTCACCAATTCCTCTAAGTTTCAATAAACCTTTGTAGTCTTTTGGAAACTCGCCATTTAGTTCACTTGTAACATATTTTGCGGTAAAATGTAAATTTCTTGCACGTGAATAATAACCTAACCCCTGCCAAAGTTTTAAAACTTGTTCTTCATTTGCATTAGCCAGCACTTTTACATTGGGAAATTCAATTAAAAAAGTCTCATAATAAGGCAAACCTTGTGCTACACGCGTTTGTTGTAAAATGATCTCAGACAGCCAAATATAGTATGGGTTTTTCGTTTCTCTCCATGGGAGATTACGTTTGTTTTGTAAATACCAATTAATTAAGACGTTAGAAAATTGCATGTTTTAATAGTTAATCGCAAAATTAAAACTAATACCTTAAAATTTAATTAATTTATGATTGATTTATTCTTTTTTTAATTTGTATATTTGCAACCTCAAAAAAAGTACACAAAACATATAATACGTAAAGAAAATGACGAAAGCAGACATCGTAGCAAAAATTTCTGAAAAATTAGGTCTTGACAAGGGAGATGTTCAAGCAACAGTAGAGTCTTTTATGGAAGAAGTAAAAAACTCATTAGAAACAGGAGACAATGTTTACTTAAGAGGGTTTGGTAGTTTTATTGTTAAAACTAGAGCAGAAAAAACAGGTAGAAATATTTCAAAAAATACTACTATTAAAATTCCTGCGCACAATATTCCAGCATTTAAGCCAGCAAAAATATTTGTTGAAAGCGTAAAAACAAAAACAGAAGTAACAGTATAAATTATTTATTAATCAAAAAAACTACAAGTTATGCCAAGTGGTAAAAAGAGAAAAAGACATAAGGTAGCGACTCACAAACGTAAGAAGAGAGCAAGAGCTAACCGTCACAAGAAGAAAAAGTAGTTTAACACTACTTTTTTTTCTGTTTTAAAAAGTTCATTGAAATTAATCAGCAAAAACTGGTTATCGGGTAAAAACCTGTAAAAAATTGTTAATCCATCCTTGCGATTCAGTTATGAATTATGAGCTACGAGTTGTAAACTCTAAGTTGTAAATTGCAAACTAGATAGTCAGGATAAAAATGTACTGCATGAACAAAGAATTAATTATTCGATCAAGTTCTGAAGCTGTAGATTTTGCCTTATTGAAAGATGGAAAACTAATTGAATTACACAAAGAAGAAGAAAAAGGAGGCGACTTTCAAGTAGGTGATATTTTTATTGCCAAAATAAGAAAGCCGGTTGCAGGATTAAATGCAGCCTTTGTAAACGTAGGTTATGAAAAAGATGCTTTTTTGCATTATCATGATTTAGGCCCTAATCTTCCTTCTGTGATGAAGTTCATTAAACTTGTAAGCGCAGGTAAACTAAAAGATTATTCACTCAAAAACCACCCATTTGAAGCAGAAATTAATAAAGATGGCGTTATCACTGACGTATTAAGTGCTAACCAATCTGTATTAGTTCAAGTTGTCAAAGAACCTATATCTACAAAAGGACCCAGAATTAGTTCTGAAATTTCCTTAGCAGGTAGATATGTAGTTCTGGTTCCTTTTTCTGAAAGGGTTTCTATTTCTCAAAAAATAGAATCTAAAGAAGAAAAAGAACGCTTAAAACGACTTGTAAAATCTATTAAACCAAAAGGGTTTGGGGTTATTGTGAGAACAGTAGCCGAAGGCAAAAAAGTAGCTGAATTAGACAAAGATTTACAAACATTAGTAGATAAATGGTCTGTAATGTGTAAAAAATTACAAACAGCTCATCATCCATCAAAAGTATTGGGAGAAGTAAACAAAGCTTCTTCAATATTAAGAGATGTGTTTAACGATACTTTTACAAGTATTCAAATAGATGATGAAGATCTGTATTTACAAACAAAGGACTATTTGCAAGAAATAGCTCCTGATAAAGTGTCTATCGTAAAACACTATCAATCAAAAGAATTACCGCTTTTTGAAAAATACAATATTGAAAGACAAATTAAAACTTCTTTCGGTAAAACTGTTTCGATGAGTAAAGGTGCCTATTTGATTATTGAACACACTGAAGCGCTACATGTTGTAGATGTTAACAGTGGGAATCGTTCAAATAAAGCACTATCTCAAGAAGGCACAGCCCTAGAAGTAAATATGATTGCCGCTGCAGAAATTGCGCGTCAATTACGTCTTAGAGATATGGGTGGAATTATTGTTGTCGATTTTATTGACATGCAAAGCGCCGAAAACAGAAAAGAGTTGTATGATTTCTTAAGAGAAGAAATGAGTGACGATAAGGCCAAGCATAAAATCTTGCCTCCTAGTAAGTTTGGATTAATTCAAATTACTAGACAAAGAGTTAGACCAGAAGTAAATATTAAGACAAGAGAAGAAGATCCTAATGAAAATGGGGAAATAGAAGCTCCAATCTTAATTATTGATAAAATTGCGTTTGACCTAGAAAAAATTATTAAAGGCCATAAAAAAGTTGTGTTAAACACACATCCATTTGTGGCAGCTTACCTTGAAAAAGGTTTTCCATCGATACGTTCAAAATGGTTTTTTGAACATAAAAAATGGGTGAAAATTATACCTCGTGATGCTTACACGTATCTTGAATACCACTTTTTTAATGAAAAAGGGGAACAACTCAAGTAAAAAACAAAACCGCTATTCTTAATTGATTAGCGGTTTTTTTTATTTTAATAACTTATATTTTATTCTAATCTTACTGTGACTCTAGCTGATTGATTTTTTTACTTTCTCTTTGATTGAAAAAAACGCTTCATTAAGTCACCACACTCTTTTTCCAAAACTCCATTTACAACATTTGTTTTAGGATGTAATTGTGTCCCCATTTCAACAAATCCTCTGCTTTCGTCTGTTGCACCATATACAATTTTAGAAATCTGACTCCAATACAAAGCTCCAGCACACATTTGACAAGGCTCTAAAGTAACATAAAGCGTACAGTTTTTTAAATACTTTCCTCCTAAGAAATTTGCAGCACTTGTTATGGCTTGCATTTCTGCATGAGCTGTAACGTCATTTAATAATTCGGTTAAATTATGACTACGTGCAATTACTTTATCATTAACAACGATAATTGCTCCCACTGGAATTTCTCCGTTTTCAAAAGCAGCTTCAGCTTCAACCAAAGCCTTTCTCATAAAATATTCATCTGTAAAAATATTTTCCATAAGTACAAAAATACAACTTCCAATTAGTACTTTTGTTGCATGAAAGAAAATTTACTTTCTCAAATATTCAATCCTGTTGATTTAAAGAAATTATCTAAAAATCAATTGCCTCAACTTGCTCAAGAGTTAAGAGAGTTTATTATTGATATTGTTTCTGAAAAAGAAGGACATTTAGGCGCTAGTTTAGGTGTAATTGAACTAACAATAGCTTTGCATTATGTGTTTAATACACCTGAAGACCAGTTGGTTTGGGACGTTGGCCATCAAGCTTATGGACACAAAATTTTAACCGAAAGAAAAGATATTTTTCATACAAATAGAGAGTTACACGGAATTTCTGGTTTTCCAAAACGAAGTGAAAGTTTATACGATACTTTTGGAGTTGGTCATTCATCAACTTCTATTTCGGCAGCTTTAGGAATGGCAATTGCTTCTCAATTGAAAGGAGAAAACAATAAACAACATATTGCGGTTATTGGGGATGCTTCAATTGCAAGCGGAATGGCTTTTGAAGGATTAAATCATGCTGGAGTTACAGACGCTAATTTATTAGTAATTTTAAATGATAACGCGATTGGGATTGATCCTAGTGTTGGTGCTCTAAAAGATTATTTAACTGCTGTTAAAGAAGGGAAAAATCCAAGACAAAATAACATTATAAAATCGTTAAATTTTGACTATTCAGGGCCAATTGATGGTCATGATTTTAAAGCTTTACTATCAGAGTTAACAAGATTAAAATCAGTTAAAGGACCAAAGTTTTTACATGTTATTACAACCAAAGGAAAAGGGCTTCAGTTAGCTGAAGAAGATCAGGTTAAATATCATGCTCCCGGTAAATTTGAGGCAAAAACAGGGAAAATTCACCCCAAGGATGAAGACAATTTACCTCCAAAATTTCAAGATGTATTTGGGTTAACATTAGTAGAGTTAGCGCAAGAAAATGAAAAAATTATCGGCATAACACCTGCTATGCCAACAGGAAGTTCAATGAAATTCATGATGCAAGCCTTTCCAAAAAGAGCTTTTGACGTAGGCATTGCTGAACAACATGCAGTAACATTATCTGCAGGAATGGCAACGCAAGGAATGATTGTATTTTGCAATATCTATTCTACTTTTTTACAGAGAGCTTACGACCAAATTATTCATGACGTTGCATTGCAAAATTTACCTGTTATTTTTTGTTTAGATAGAGCAGGTCTTGTTGGAGAAGATGGAGCTACACATCATGGAGTATTTGATATTTCATATTTAAATTGCATACCAAATATGATTATTTGCGCTCCAAAAGACGAAATAGAATTACGCAATATTATGTACACCGCTTCCTTAGGTTTAAAACAACCAATTGCAATTCGCTACCCAAGAGGCAGAGGAAAAAATATAAATTGGCAACAACCTTTTCAAAAACTACGTTTAAACGAAGTGAAATGTTTAACGAAAGGAAAAGATATTGCCGTGTTATCTACTGGAACAATTGCTACAAATGTAGAAAAAGCAATTACTAAGCTAGAGCCTAATAAAATGATTTCGCATTATCATTTCCCCACTATAAAACCAATAAATGAAAAGGAATTGATTTCAATTTTTAAGGATCACCACAAAATTATAACAATTGAGGACGGAGTTTTAAAAGGCGGATTTGGGAGTATCATTAATACTTTTACATTACAAAATGAACTTAAAAACAAAGTTGTTAATCTAGGCATTCCAGACAATTTTGTTGAACATGGAAGCGTCTCTGAGTTGCAACATATTTGCGAATTAGATTCTAACCATATTTATCAAACTATAATTACTATTTAAACATCATGAAAAAAATTATTTTATTAGTGCTGCTATTTTGTTTAGCAGAAAATAATTACGCACAAATTGTAAGAACTAAATTGACAGACACAACAAGTAATTGGGTGAAAAAAAACAAAGTTGGTTTAGATATTACTCAAATAACATTTCTAAATTGGAACGCTGGAGGTAACACTTCTGTTTCTGGACTAGCAAAAGGCAACTTTACTCGAAAATATTTAGAAGGCAATTTAATGTGGAACAATGAATTAGTTATTCGTTATGGCATCAACAAACAAGAAGGACAAGATGCTAGAAAAACAGATGATCAACTTTTATTAAATTCTACATTTGGGTATCGAACAGACACAATCTCAAATTGGTTTTATGGCGCTAAATTTTCATTTAACACTCAATTTGCTAACGGATACGCTTATCCCAATACCGATTTAGCAATTTCAAAGCCGTTTGCGCCAGCTTATGTGTTTTTAGGAATTGGAGCGAATCACACAAGAGATGATTTAAATTTAGATATCTATATGTCTCCCTTAACGCAAAAAACGACATTAGTTTTAGATGAAAGATTAGCAAATCAAGGGGCATATGGTGTTACTAAAGCAGAATATGATGCATTCGGAAAT
Organism: Flavobacterium sp.; assembly: GCF_034111225.1. Taxonomy (GTDB): domain Bacteria; phylum Bacteroidota; class Bacteroidia; order Flavobacteriales; family Flavobacteriaceae; genus Flavobacterium. The sequence continues at coordinate 131,546 of NZ_JAWUXR010000016.1, forward strand.
TTAATTCGAAAAGGAAAAAATATTAGAACAGAAATTGGTGCCCTAATCTCTGGAAAATGGGGGAGAACAATTTTTGAGAACATTGATATGGAAAACAGAGTAACTTTCTATTCTGACTATTTAAACAATTTCGGAAATATTGACGTAGACTGGCAATTGCAATTAGAAATGACCGTTAATAAATATGTCAAAGCAAATATTAGCACTCATTTAATTTATGACGATGATATTAAAACCAAAGAAGATGTCGCTGGTGTTCAAGTTACAAAAGGACCTAAAGTTCAATTGAAGCAAATATTGGGGATTGGATTAGCTTATACATTTTAAAAAAAAAGCCTCGCAATGCGAGGCTTTTAAATTTATATTATATTAAAAATTAATTTTTAATAATTTTTGTAGAATAAGAAAAATCATTTCCTTCGATTTTTACAGCATAAACTCCAAATTGTAAACCATTTAAGTTTAACGCTTTTTCACCTGTAAAATCACCCGTTGATTCAGCAACTTTTCTTCCATTAATATCATATAATTCAATTGATAAATCTCCAATATAGTTAGCAATTGCAATATTTACAATTCCATTTGCTGGATTAGGATACACTTTAATCCCTTTTGATAGCGCTACGTCTTCATTTGAAAGCGTTGCATTATTTAATGGACCAGAGAAAACTCCTCTTCCGTATGTAGAAGCAAAAACATTATAAGCAGTTGGTGCAGTTGGAGAATTTGGCTGTAAATCTATATCAGTAACTTTAACATTACTCATACCATTATAAGCTTGATTCCACTGTAAAGCCTGAGCACCTGTTCCTGCTGGATTAAATCCATTAGTATACCAAACTCCTAATTCAGTTCCAATAATTAACTCATTAGTATTTAATGGGTTTTGAACAATAGCTTTTACTGGTAAATCTGGAAGATTTCCTTCAATACTACTCCACGTTACTCCTGCATTGCTAGAATACCAGATATTAACAACACCATAATTATGCATTGTAACAAAAATCTGGTTATCATTAGCTCCAAATTCTACATCAGAGATACTTCCTACAAAAGAAGGTCCTGAAATATCAGTCCAAGTACCTGTTGTTGTGCTTGCATTAACCACTTTCAACAACTTACTATTCATTGTACCAATATATAATGTAGAAGGAGTTGTTTTTCCAACTTTTAATGCAGATGGATAAGAAGTTAATAATGTAGTATTATTTAAGAATAATCTTTGAACTGGACCTCCTGCTAAAATATTACCATATCTTCTAACTTGATAAGGTGGTGTTGCAGCTGCATCTGTAGCATCAGAATAAACAAGATCATTACTTGAATCTAATTCAAAAGCAGGGTAAAACAACCCTAAATTAGTACCACTACTAATTATTTTTTTAGTTGAACCATTCATGTTTCTTACTACTACGTTGTCATTATATACATAGTTTGTAACATAGTATGAATTAGCACTAGAAGTTGCATTTTGTTTGAATAATGGTTTACCACCGTCTCCACCTTGTACTTCGACACTTCCATTAACAGCTGTTGAAGCTCCTGTAGTAGTACTTGCTGATGATGGAAAATAATTAGATCCATTATCTTGAGCTCCTGCAACAAAGAAATCACCAGACATACCAGTAATACCAGTAGGTAAAACAGCAACACCAACAAATTGAGTTACGTTAAATCCACTAACTCTAGCTGTAGCAGCAGTACCAGTAGTAGATAAACTACCTGAATAATAAACTCCACCATCGTTTCCAAATACCGCGATATTTGAATTTCCTGGTTTAAATGTCATTGCATGTTGATCTGAATGTACATTTGTCGTCCAGTTTGATATTGTTGTCCAAGTTGATCCTGAATTTGCAGAACGATATAAATCGATACCTCCTACATATAAAATAGCATCATTAGCTGGATCAGACTCTATCATTAAATCATAAAAAGCTTGTGCACCAGTAAAACCATAAGTAGTTTCTCTAGTTTCATTTCCTGCAGGTAAAGGTAATACTGCTGGAGCTGTAGCAAAAGCATCTGTTGTTTTTTCAAGTTTTATTTCGATTTCAATTCCAGTTGTTCCTGGCGTAACTCCATCTAATTGTGTTAAAACATAAAAAGTATTAGGATTGGTATTAGAAGCTTCTAATTCAACTCTAGAACCTCGACCTCCAGTTCCATTATTTCCTGAAGAATATCCTGTTACAGTATGCTTAAGCGTAAATGTTGCTCCATTATCTGAAGACATAAATACTTTACCTCCACCGTCACCGAAAGTCCAGCTATCTGTAGAAGCTACCCATATTTTACCATCTGTTCCTAACTCAATATCATTAGGACATGTTTCATTTCCTGATGCAGAAACTGGCAAGTTTAATCTTGTCCAAGTTGAACCACCATTTACAGATTTATACATTCCGTAGTTTGTAGAACCCATGTAAGTACTGTTTCTAGCTTCTGAATAATATCCATCACCAACAGCTGCATAAATTTCAGAAGTACCTCCATTATTTTTGACAGCAACATCATTTATAAATTGAATTCCCGGAACTAGAGTTCCTGTAAATTCTCCTGGTGGAGTTGGGCTTAAAGTAGCTGTCATTCCAGCAAGATTAGCAATTAATAAATCACCATTCTCTTTTGAAATCATTACAGAAGGTATTGTGATACCTGGATCTAATCCACCCATAACAATTGATCCTGCACCAGCAGCATTATTCATAACAATAACCGCTAAAGCACCAGCATTTGAAGCAAAAGAAACTTTATCTACAAAAGCACAAGTACCTCTTCTAATTAATACTATTTTTCCCGCTAATGACCCTGCAACTGAAGCTTCACATCCATCATCTGTAGGAGCAGTACCATCGTTAACTAAAACAACTGGCGCTGAAATAGTAGTTGTAATACCAGGTCCAAAGGCCGCTTCAATAGACTGGTATCCACCAGCTACACTAACAGGTGCGTTTATTGTTAAATTATTTGTCGTTTGAGCAGTAGCATTTCCTGTTATTCCACCTAATACTCTTGTCCAAGTTGAACCAGCATTAGTTGTTTTCCACAAACCATTACCATTAACATCTCCAAAAACACAAGATTCTCCTGTTCCTACATACCAAATACTTGAGTTGTTAGGATCAACAGTAATGTTTTGTACGTTTAAATTTTCAGGCAATGTCATTCTTGTCCAAGTAGAAGCTGAACTACTAATATTAGTATTCTTCCATAATCCTCCACTAACACCACCAGCAATTAAAGTGTTGAATGTTCCGTCAGTTGGATCGAAGATAATTCCTCTTGTTCTACCTCCTACGTTATTTGGACCTCTTTCTAACCATAAGTTATCTAAAGCGTCTCCCGGAACTCTTCCGTTAGCTAGAGCAGCAGCTCTTGCGCTTCTTAATCTTTCACGAATAACCTCTAAATTCTCAGGGGTTGGTGTTCCTAAAGCAGGGTTCATAGACATTAACCATTCTTGTTGGTTAAATTTGTCTGGAGACAATCCCATTGCTTTATTCTCAGCCTTAGATGAAAAATAAGTTTTGTTAATCTTGTTATTTGCTAAGTGTTCAGCATGTTTCTTTCTTAATTCCAAAACTTCTTTCGACGGCTTTGAATTTGTAGAAACTTTTGTTTCTTTTTTTGCTGAAGTATTTTCTCCATTATTTTTCTCTTGAGAAAACCCCTGCGTAAATAAAAACAACATTAACCCAATTGTTAATAGTAGATTTTTTTTCATAAAAATATATGTTTTAGGTATTTAACATACAAATAAAAACTATTTTTTTTAATTATTTTAAAAAAAATAGTTTTTATTTTTAGTTTAACTCTTGTTAGATTGAATTATATTAAACAATTGTAAGGCTTTACCATCAGTAAGCATAGAGACGAAATGACAAATATTTAACAATCTATCATATAAAGTTTGTTTATCTTGTTGATAACGTTCAGGTAATAATTTCAAGACTAAATTATCGTAATTCGAAGCATTATCATTTGACTTATTAATGTATGCCGTACAAAAAACATCTAAAAGAACATTGATTACTTTATAACCAATTACTTCTTTTTCAATCACCTCTTTGCTTTGATACACCTTTTTAACGCTTATTTTTATAATATCATCCATTTGTGCTTTGTACTGACTTTTGTCCATTATGGCATATGGAAATTCTCCTGAAAGAATTGCTTCTTCATTTGCTATAAAAATCTTTACGGCGTCTTGAATTAAACTTCCAATTGCTAAAGCACGCAAATAACTTATTCTATCTTCTTTAGTGGTAAGTTCGTTGTATTTTTTAGAATCGATTCCGTTTTTAACTAATTTGATTAAGTATTCTAATGCAAATTCTTCTTGAATTAATCCTAAATTGATTCCGTCTTCAAAATCGATAATCGTATAGCAAATATCATCTGCAGCTTCTACCAAATAAGCTAATGGATGACGTTCAAAACCAATATCGTTACCAGATTTATTTGGAATTAAACCCAATTCTTTTGCAACTTCGGTAAAGAATTCTTTGTCTTGCTGAAAAAAACCGTATTTTTTATCGCAAATGTTTTTGGTTGGCTTTTTAGGTAAACTTTCTTTTGGATATTTTGTAAATGTTCCAAGCGTTGCATAAGAAATTCTTAAAGCGCCTTCAATTCCTTCTCGAGAAGTTGAAAGTACCGAAAACCCATTTGCATTTCCTTCAAAATCAATTAAATCTTGCCATTCTTTATCAGAAACTTGTCCCTTATATTGTTGTCCGTTTCCGTTTGTGAAATATTCGCCAATAGCTTTTTCACCAGAATGTCCGAAAGGTGGATTTCCAATATCGTGAGCCAATGAAGCCGCAGCAACAATAGCTCCAAAATCGTTCATTTGGAAACCGTGAATTTCAGCTAAATAAGGTCTTTTTTCTAAAATTTGTTTTCCAACTAATCGCCCTAATGAACGGCCCACAACTGAAACCTCTAAACTATGCGTTAGTCTAGTGTGTACGAAGTCGGTTTTTGACAATGGAATAACTTGTGTTTTATCTTGTAAACTGCGAAATGCCGCCGAAAATATAATTCGATCATAATCCACTTCAAAACCTAAACGCGTATCGTCTTGCTCTTTTCTTAATCGTTTACTTGTATCGCCTTGTCTTTTTAAAGACAAAAGTTGTTCCCATTGCATCATTGGATGTGAATTTTATAAAATTAAATAGCCTTTTTCATGCACATACTGCTTTTAACTCCAATATATTGACCGTAATTTGGAATATCTTTATATCCAAATTTTCGATATAAAGCAATTGCATTTTCTAATTTTTGAGATGTTTCGAGTTGTGCAGAAGTACAATTTAATTCTTTAGCCCAATTTTCTAATTCAGTTAAAACTTTTGAAGCTATTCCTTTTCCTCTTCCTTCTGAAACTACAAACATTCGTTTAATCTCAGCTGTTTTTGGCTCCGTTTCTTTAAATGCACCACAACCTAAAGGAATGTCATTTTCATAACAAACCAAGACATTACTTAAATAAATTTGATTGTATTGCGCAAAAAAATCTTTTTCGTCGCCATCTATTTCTACCAAAAACTCATCAAACAGTTGCGTTAACTTTTTAAAGTCCTCATTATTTGAATCTGTTCTAACTAGATTAAGCATTTATTTACTCTTTTTTGTTCGCTAAGAAGAATACTTTTGATTTTTTTGGATACTTATCGTAACTGATGTCACTTGGATTTTCAATTATTGTTTTGATGTTTATCTCATCCCCTATTTTAAAAGTAGAAACCACTTGTTTGTAATCTAATAAATATGGTCCACAGAAGAAATTTCCATCTGCATCTTTCTCAATAAGTCCTGTATGAACTCCTTTTTTATCTTTTGACATGATCTTTTTATTATTTTTTTCAAATGTACGAAATGGAACTCAATTTTTATATAAAAGAAAACAGCCATCGAGTGACAGCTGTTTTATAAATTTATATTTCTTCTTAATTAAGAACCACACATATCACAGTCTTCTGGTCCTGCATCTTTAGCACGTGCTAACATTGCTTTGAACTCATCTTCTGTCATTGCTTCTGCTTCAGTTGTAGCTTCTACAGCTATTGGTTCTGCTTTTTTGTCGTTATTTAAGGTAAACTTAATAGCATCTACAGCTGCTTTTGTTCTTAAGTAATACATTCCTGTTTTTAAGCCGCTTTTCCAAGCATAGAAATGCATAGAAGTTAATTTTGCCATTGTTGCACCCTCCATAAACAAGTTTAAAGATTGTGATTGATCAATAAAATAACCTCTTTGACGCGACATATCAATAATGTCTTTCATACTTAACTCCCAAACTGTTTTGTACAATTCTTTTATGTCTGCAGGAATAACATCTATATTTTGAATAGAACCATTATTACGCATTATTTCTTGTTTTAAGTTGTCATTCCATAAACCAAGTTTAACTAAATCGTATAATAAATGCTTGTTTACTACAATGAATTCTCCCGATAATACTCTACGCGTATAAATATTTGAAGTATATGGCTCGAATGCTTCGTTATTTCCTAAAATTTGAGATGTTGAAGCTGTTGGCATTGGCGCTAATAATAATGAGTTACGCACTCCGCTTGCCATTACTTCTGTTCTTAAAGATTTCCAATCCCATCTTCCAGATAAATCTTCGTCTTTTAATCCCCACATGTTGTATTGGAACTCTCCTTTAGAAATTGGCGAACCTTCAAATGTTGAATACGGACCTTCTTCTTTTGCTAATTCCATTGAAGCAGTAACTGCTGCAAAGTAAATAGTTTCGAAAATTTCTTCGTTTAATTTTTTTGCTTCATCACTTGTAAAAGGCATTCTTAACATGATAAATGCATCTGCTAAACCTTGTACGCCTAATCCAATAGGACGATGACGTATATTAGAATTTTCTGCTTCTTTTACAGGATAATAATTTCTATCAATTACCTTGTTTAAGTTACGTGTAATTCTCTTCGTTACATCAAACAAAAATTTGTGGTCAAACTTACCTTCTTTCACAAACATTGGTAAAGAAATAGAAGCTAAATTACAAACAGCAACCTCATCTGGTGAAGTATACTCAATAATTTCAGTACATAAATTTGAAGAACGAATAGTTCCTAGATTCTTTTGATTTGATTTTCTATTTGCTGCATCTTTATACAACATGTATGGTGTTCCTGTCTCAATTTGAGATTCAAGAATTTTTTCCCATAATTCACGTGCTCTGATTGTTTTTCTACCTTTTCCAGCTTGCTCATAAGATGTATATAATGCATCAAATTCATCTCCGTAAACATTATCTAAACCAGGGCATTCATTTGGACACATTAACGTCCAAGTAGTATCTTCTTCTACACGTTTCATGAACAAATCACACATCCACATCGCAAAGAATAAATCTCTAGCACGCATTTCTTCTTTTCCTGTATTCTTTTTCAAGTCTAAGAAATCAAAAATATCAGCATGCCAAGGTTCAATATAAATAGCAAAACTACCTTTACGTTTTCCGCCACCTTGATCTACATAACGAGCTGTATCGTTAAATACACGTAACATTGGGACAATTCCGTTTGAAGTTCCGTTAGTTCCACGAATATAAGAACCTGTTGCTCTTACATTATGAATAGCTAAACCAATTCCTCCAGCAGATTGTGAAATTTTTGCGGTTTGTTTTAATGTATCGTAAATACCATCAATACTATCGTCTTTCATTGTTAATAAGAAACAAGAAGACATTTGTGGTTTTGGTGTTCCTGCATTAAATAATGTAGGAGTTGCATGCGTGAAGAATTTTTTAGACATTAAATCGTATGTCTCCATAACCGATTCCATATCGTCTAAATGAATTCCAATAGAAACACGCATTAACATGTGTTGTGGACGCTCTACAATTTTACCATTTATTTTTAATAAATAAGAACGTTCTAGTGTTTTGAATCCGAAATAATCGTAATTAAAATCTCGGTTATATAAAATTGAAGAGTCTAATTTCTCTGCGTTATCAATTATTACCTTATACACTTCATCAGAAAGTAAAGGCGCTTTTTTTCCTGTACGAGGGTTCACGTAATGAAACATGTCCGTCATTGTTTCAGAAAAACTTTTATTTGTATTTTTATGTAAATTAGAAACTGCTATTCTAGCTGCTAATTGCGCATAATCAGGATGTGAAATTGTCATAGCTGCAGCTGTTTCTGCCGCAAGATTATCAAGTTCTGAAGTACTTACACCATCGTATAATCCTTCAATAACTCGCATTGCAACTTTTACCGCATCTACTAAATCATCTAAACCATAACATAGCTTTTTAATTCTATAGGTGATTTTGTCAAAACTAACTGGTTCCTTATGACCATCTCTTTTTACTACGTACATAATCTTACATTTTTTAAAACAGAAAATCCCTTCTCTATTTTTGGGTTACTTGTATGTATACTAAACTCGTTTTAGTATTATTTTTTGTATTTACTTTATCTTACTTAAAAGCATTGAATTTAATTAAAAATCAGCGTCGAAGCTGATTTTTCCAGATTCAGAGTCGGTACTCATAACTCCTGCCTTTTGATACTCTGCAACACGTTTTTCAAAGAAATTCGTTTTTCCTTGTAATGAAATCATGTCCATGAAGTCAAACGGGTTTGAAGAATTATATTCTCTTTCGCAACCTAATTCAACCAATAATCTATCAGTAACGAATTCTAAATATTGTGTCATTAAAGTTGAATTCATACCAATTAAACTTGCAGGAAGTGATTCGGTAATAAATTCTCTTTCAATAGTTAAAGCATCTACTAAGATTTCTCTAATTCTTTCTTTTGGCACTTTATTTATCAAATGATGATTATGTAAATGCACTGCAAAATCACAATGAACACCTTCATCACGAGAAATTAGTTCGTTAGAAAAAGTTAATCCTGGCATTAAACCACGTTTCTTTAGCCAGAAAATTGAACAAAATGCTCCTGAAAAGAAAATTCCTTCTACAGCTGCAAAAGCAATTAATCTTTCGGCAAATGAGTCAGATTCAATCCATTTTAAAGCCCAGTCTGCTTTTTTCTTAATCGCTGGAAAAACATCAAGAGCGTGAAATAATCTGTCTTTTTCAACCTCATCTTTTACATAAGTATCAATTAAAAGAGAATACGTTTCACTATGAATATTTTCCATCATGATTTGAAATCCATAAAAGAATTTTGCTTCAGCATATTGTACTTCGTTAACGAAATTTTCTGCTAAATTTTCATTTACAATCCCATCTGAAGCAGCAAAAAATGCTAAAATATGCTTTATAAAATATTTTTCATCTTCATTTAATTTATTGTTCCAATCGGCAATATCTTGGTGTAAATCTATTTCTTCAGCAGTCCAAAAACTTGCTTCCATTTTCTTATACCATTCCCAAATATCATGGTGTTTTATAGGGAAAATAACAAAACGGTCTTTGTTTTCTTGTAATATTGGCTCGACTACTGACATAGTTAATTGATTTTTATTGTTTTAAAAAGAATATTATTTACTTCTAATGGGGTTTACAAAGTTTGTCATTTGAAACGACAAATGAAAGCCAAACTTATTCACAATTAGTGCAAGTTTTTAACAACGAGTAAATAAATTCTTACTACTCAACGAAGGTGTATTGTGTTGAATACCAGCTATTTGTGAAAAACAAAAAACGAAGTAAAATTGCCCCTATCAGCGATTAAACCTGCTGTTAAAGAGCGTTTTATAGTATGTGTGAAAAGGGTTATTTTTTAAAGTCGGCAGCGATTTTTTCTAATTCAGAATACCACTCTTCTCCAAATTTTCTAACCAAAGCTTCTTTGACAAATTTATAAACTGGAACTCCTAGTTCTTTACCTAGTTCGCAAGCATCTGAACAAATGTGCCATTTGTGGTAATTAACTGCTGAAAAATCTGAATATTCTTTTACTCTTATAGGATAAAGGTGACAAGAAACTGGTTTTTTCCAATCTACTAATCCTTCATTATAGGCTTGTTCAATTCCGCAAAGCGCGGTGTCTTTGTCAAAAATTACATAAGCACAATCTTTACCATCTATTAAAGGTGTTTCTAATTCTCCAAATTCAGAAACAGTATGTGTTCCTTGTGTTTCAATAGCTGCAATTCCTTCTGGTCGAAGAAAAGGTTTAATTTTTGGATAAATCTCAGCCAATATTTTAGTTTCAGCTTCGTCTAAAGGCGCACCAGCATCTCCATCTACACAGCATGCTCCTTTACAGGCAGACAAATTGCAAACGAATTCTTTTTCTAGAATTTCTTCGGAAATAATGGTTTTATTTAGCTGAAACATCTTAAAATAATTAGTTTACAAAGATACTTATTAGAAATTAGAATTCAGAAATTAGAATTAATAAAGTAACGTTAAAATGAATTTAGCTTTCATTACTTATATTTATATTTGCATAAATAATTTGAAAATGTTTGACTGGAAAGAAATTTTTACCATAAGCATGATTCTTTTTGCCGTAATTGATATTGTAGGAAGTATTCCTATTATTGTTGATTTACGAAGTAAAATTGGACACATTCAATCTGAAAAAGCGACAATTGTTGCTGCAATTATAATGATTGCTTTTTTGTTTGTGGGTGAAGAAATTTTGAAGTTAATAGGAATTGATGCAAATTCTTTTGCCGTAGCCGGTTCGTTTGTTTTGTTCTTTTTAGCGCTCGAAATGATTTTAGGAATTCGTTTATATAGAGAAGACAACCCAACAACAGCTTCTATAGTTCCTATTGCTTTTCCATTAATTGCTGGTGCCGGAACAATGACAACTTTGCTTTCATTAAGAGCTGAATATGATAAAATAAATATTATCATTGCCATAATAATAAATGTTATTGTAGTTTATGCAGTTTTAAAATTGTCTGGTAAAATTGAAAAAATATTAGGTGTTAACGGATTAGGGATAATTCGTAAAATATTTGGCGTAATATTGCTCGCTATATCAGTAAAGCTTTTTGCAGCAAATGTAAAAGGGTTATTTATTTAATACTAAAATTTGATTGAAATGAAAATATTTACATACATCGTTATTGTTTTAGCCGTATTATTAATTGGCTTAAATGTTTCACAAATAGACACAAGTAATCCGCTTGAAGGAAATTCATCGGTTGCTTTAATAGGAGTTGTTGCCACTTTGTGTGCAGTTATTTTAATTGTCATTTTAAAAATGTCTAAAACCATCGAAGAAAAAACAAAAAACTTATAGTTTATGTTTGATGCTTTAATTATTGGCGGAGGTGTTTCTTCTGTTTCATGTGCACTAATTTTAGGTTCTGCATGTAAAAAAACTTTTGCAGAGCACAAGAAAATTGGAATCATTGCACATCAAAAAGCATCTTCTTTACAAAATGCAGTTTTTAATAATGCGTATGGTGTTTCAAAAGGGAAATTAGGCTCAGAATTACTTATTGAAACCACTGAACAACTAAAAGAACTTTACCCTCATGTTGAGCAAATTGAAGACGAAAAAGTTTTACGAATTGTAAAACAAACTTCTGCCTTTCTAATTGAAACCAACAAAAAAAAATACACTTCTAAAATTGTCGTTATCGGAATTGGCGCTGGAAATCCATTTACAATAGAAGGATTAGAAAACTATATCATTCCTCATAAAAAAGCAGCTACTGAAAAAAACAGAATTCAATTGAAAAATGAAGATCATCTTGTTGATGAAGGCATTTATGCCATTGGCGTTTTAGCAGGACACAGAAGCCAGCTTTCTATTGCAGCCGGAAGTGGCGCAAGTGCAGCAACCGATATTTTAACTATATGGAATGATGGAAAACCTGTTCAGGTTCATGATGCTGTGAATAAATAACTTATTTAATTTCCAACACCTTCTTTACCATATCATCTTCATTTAAAATGATTTGGTAATATTCCTTTTCATCAAACAGTTGTTTGACAAATTCGGCAAATAAATAATTGTTTACTTTTTCTTTTTCCGAAGAGAAATTTAAAATAAATCCGCTTTGTGCAACGTATTTTTTGAAGTCTGATAAATACTTTTCATTATTCAGCAACTCTTCTCTTAATTGTTCTTTTGTTAATTTATTGAAGAAGTTTCTATCATTGTCTATTTGTTCAAAAACATAATAACTCAACAATCCTGATTGCATTACCAAAAGTGTAACCTCATCTCCATTTTTAGCCTGGAAAGGCACAAAAACATCTGGTGAAATTCCGCCGCCGCCGTAAACAATTCTTCCTTTTTTGGTTTTAAATTTTAAACTGTCGGCTACTTTTATAGTGTCGGCTTCGTATAATTCTCCGCTTTCAAAACGCTTTTCAAATTCGTTAAAATACTGTACGCCTTTGTCTGCATAAGGTTTTTGAATTGAACGCCCTGAAGGTGTGTAATATCTTGCAACCGTTAATCGAACTGCAGATCCATCGCCCAAAGACATTTCACGTTGAACTAATCCTTTTCCAAAAGATCTTCTCCCTACAATTGTTCCTCTATCATTGTCCTGAACTGCACCTGCTAAAATTTCACTTGCAGAAGCACTGTTTTCATTAATTAAAATATAAACTTTCCCGTTTTCGAAATCACCTTTTTTGGTAGCCAAAGTTTCATCAACTTTTCCTTTTTTGTTTTTCGTTTTAACGATTAGTACATTCTCTTTTAAAATTTCATCAGCAATTTGATTTGCAATTTCTAGATAACCACCGCCATTATCTCTTAAATCGATAATTAGTTCATTCATGCCTTGTTTCTTTAAATCAACGAGTGCTTTGTGGAATTCGGTATAAGTTGTTTCTGAGAATCGGTTTATTTTAATATAACCTGTTTTGTTTTTTACCATTAAAGAAATATCAACACTCTTTATTGGAACAACTCCTCTGGTTACAGTGAATTTATATTTTTTATTAACTGATTTTCTATAAACTAAAAGTTCTATTTTTGAATTTTCTTCTCCTTTTAATTTGGCTAATAAAGTATCGTTAGAAATATTTTTATCAAACAATTGGGTTTTACCTGCAAATAAAATTCTATCTCCAGCTAAAATTCCAGCTTTTTCAGAAGGGCCATTTAGTGTTGGCCTTATAACTGCTAATGTATCTTTATACATATAAAAATTTACACCGATGCCTACGAAATCACCTTTCATGCTTTCATTTACAGATTCAAGTTCATTTTTAGCAATGTATACAGAATGTGGATCTAGATTTTCGAGAATACCGTTTACAGTTAAATCTACTATAGAATCGGTATTAATATCATCAACATATTCTCTTTCAATAAAATCTATAAGTTTATTTAGTTTGTTCTTATAAGTGTTTTTATCAGAAAGTTCAGGTGAGTTATTTAATCTATTTCCCAAAAGCAAGCCAAAGGCTACTGCCATTGCAATTATTATGGGAAAATAAATTTTATTAACTTTCATCTTATTTAGTTAAGTCTGACAATAACTCTACTTCTACTCCTGCTTTCTTTAAGAAATCTACACCTGAAGTATCTTTGTATTCCTGATTATAAACCACTCTTTTTATTCCTGATTGATGAATTAACTTACTGCAATCTTTACATGGAGAAAGTGTAATATATAATGTAGCATTTTCGCAAGACTGTGTTGAACGAGCAACTTTTAGAATTGCATTTGCTTCTGCGTGCAAAACATACCATTTTGTAAGATTATCATCATCTTCACAGCAATTTTCAAAACCTGAAGGTGTACCATTGTACCCGTCAGAAATAATCATTCTATCTTTTACAATAATTGCGCCAACTTGTTTTCTTTTACAATATGACAATTGACCCCATTCTTTGGCAATTCGCAAATATGCTTTATCGTATTTTTCTCTTTTTTCTGACATTATCTATTCCAAATTTCATTTTCAATTAACATTGGCAAAACTACACCAATTATAAAAGCTGACAATACTAATGCCCAGTCTCTTTTTGAAAATCTAAAGAATGTTTGTGCAATATAGCTAACTACTAGCACCACAAATACAACAATTATTTGTGAAGCTTCTATACCTAATGCGAATTCTAATAATGGTAATAATTTGTCTGCTGCACTTCCAGGTAAAATAGAATTAAAATAATTTGAGAACCCTAATCCATGAATTATGCCAAAAAACAATGTAACTACAGCAACAAATGAAATACTTTCTTTTCTAGATGATTTTCCTGCTGTAAACAAATGAAATATCGCAGTTACTAATATTGTAATAGGAATTAAAAATTCCACATATTTTGGAGCAATAGAAACTGTTCCAAAAACAGATAATAATAATGATAATGTATGTCCTAAAGTGAATAGTGAAACTAATAAAAAAACGCGTTTCCAGTCTTTAAATGCATAAGGAACCATTAAAGCGACTAAAAACATAATATGATCGTAAGCATGAATATCTAAAACGTGCTCAAGTCCTAATTTAAAATAAAGCCAAAATTGTGACATAGGTATATTTATTTGGGTTATTCAAACTTACAATTTATTTTATAATTTATTAAACCCTTTAATAAAACCTTGTATTTTTTTTCTAAAAAATGAAATATAAAGTATATTTGCATAACATTAATATATACAATTATGTCATTTTCAGATTTATTTGATAACGAATTTAAAAACAGAAATAAAAGTCATTTTTCTGCAATTGTTAGAGTTGCTTTATCGGATGGAGAATTAACTTCAGAAGAAAGAGAATTTTTAGACAAATTAGCGACTAGACTTGAAATTTCTCAAGCAGAATATGAAGAGATTTTAGAAAATCCTTCAAAATACCCTATCAATCCTCCAGTTTTATATACACAAAGGCTTGAAAGATTATATGATTTGGCTAGAATGGTTTATGCTGACCATATATTAGGACCAAAACAAAAACAAATCTTAACTCGTTTTTCATTAGGATTAGGGTTTACGCCAAGTAACGTTAATCACATTGTAGATAAAGCACTTTCATTATTGGTACTAAATGTAGATTTAGATACTTTTATGTATGAAATGCAACACATGAATAAATAAAAGAAAAAAGCCCTTCATTTAACTATGAAGGGCTTTTTTATTATTATGAATTCTTCATGAATTCTTCAGCTTTTTCTACCATGTTAGAACTTCCACAGAAAAACGGAACTCTTTGATGCAGTTCGGTTGGTTCAATTTCCATTATTCTTCCATGCCCATCTGAAGCCTTACCGCCGGCTTGTTCAGCAATAAAAGCCATTGGGTTACATTCATATAACAATCTTAATTTACCTTTTGGTGCTTTAGAACTTGTTGGGTAAATATAAATTCCGCCTTTAATCATATTACGATGAAAGTCAGAAACCAAACTTCCAATATATCTAGAAGTATAAGGTCTATCTCCTTCTTCTGCTTGACAATATTTTAAATAATTTTTTACACCTTGAGGAAAATGAGTGTAATTTCCTTCGTTGATAGAATATATGTTTCCATCTTTTGAAAACTGCATATTTGGATGCGATAAGTAAAACGTTCCAATTGCAGGGTTTAATGTAAATCCGTTAACACCATGACCTGTTGTATAAACAATCATAGTAGATGTTCCGTAAATTACATAACCCGCAGCTACTTGATTTACTCCTTTTTGTAAAAAATCAGCTTCAGTAACTGGCGTTCCCACTGGAGAAATTCTTCTAAAAACAGAAAAAATTGTTCCCACAGAAACATTTACATCAATATTAGACGAGCCGTCTAAAGGATCCATTAAAACAACATATTTATTGTTATGGCTTTTATCTGAACCCGCAACAGTAATAAAGTCATCATTTTCTTCGGAAGCAATTCCACAAACAATTTCTCGATTAATTAAAGTTTGAATGAAAATTTCGTTTGCGTAAACATCTAACTTCTGTTGATCTTCACCTTGAATATTTTGTTCTCCTGCAGCACCAACAATATCAACCAACCCTGCTTTATTAACTTTGTAGTTAACTACTTTTGCAGCTAAACGTATAGAGTTAATTATTCTTGACAATTCTCCAGTAGAATATTGAAAAGACGTTTGATTTTCAATAATAAATTCTCCTAAAGTTGTATTTCTTTCTTCCATTAGTAATAAATGTTGTTGTGTTATGCTACAAATATCGTGTTTTTTGTGAAATGAGTAAATTATTTCGCTATATGTTTGTCAGAATCTTATTTTTGTACTCTATAAACAAATCTACACTAGAATGATTATTAGAAAAGGAGAGCCGAAAGACATGCAAGCCGTTTTAGATCTTATTATTGAACTTGCAATATTTGAAAAAGAACCAGACGCTGTTGTTGTTACAGTTGAAGATTTAATTCGCGATGGTTTTTGTGAACAACCACTTTTTCATACTTTTATAGCCGAAAGAGACAGTCAGATTATTGGAATAGCATTATATTACTATCGATACTCAACTTGGAAAGGAAAAACTATTCATTTAGAAGATTTAGTAGTTAAAGAATCTGCTCGTGGAACGGGAGCCGGAATTGCACTTTATAGCGAAATCATAAAACAAGGAAAAGAAGACAATGTGCGTAGAATTGAATGGAATGTTTTAGATTGGAATACAAATGCTATTAATTTCTATAAAAAATCTGGCGCAAAAATATTAAAAGATTGGTATGTTGTTCAAATGGACGAAGCGGGTATTGAATCTTTTGTAAAAAACAATAAAGCTTAATTAAAAATGAAAATATTCAAATTTGGAGGTGCATCTGCAAAAGATGCTGATGGTGTAAAAAACATTCTAAATGTAATGGAGCAAGTAGGACATGAAAATGTCTTGGTTATTATTTCTGCAATGGGAAAAACAACCAATGCTTTTGAAGAAGTAATTAAAAATTATTTCGACAAATCTCCAGCTTTGCAATCATCTATACAAGAAGTGAAAAAATACCATAATCAAATTTTACTAGATTTATTTGATGACGAAGAACACGATGCTTTTTATACGGTAAATAGTCATTTTGAAGATTTGGAATATTTTATTAGAAGCAACAAATCTCCAAACTATAATTTTGTTTACGACCAAATTGTAAGTTATGGTGAACTTTTATCAACAACAATTGTTAGTGCTTATTTTAATGAAAAAGGAATTACTAATAACTGGATTGACGTGCGTAATCTTATAAAAACAGACAACACTTACCGAGACGCAAATGTTGATTGGGAAGCAACTCAAAATAAAATAACAAAAAATATAAAAAAGAATACTTTAAACATTACGCAAGGTTTTCTAGGTGCTGATGAAAATAATTTCACAACAACTTTAGGACGAGAAGGTTCAGATTATAGCGCTGCTATTTTTGCCTATTGTTTAGGCGCAGAAAGTGTTACCATTTGGAAAGATGTTCCTGGAGTTTTAAATGCTGATCCTCGTTATTTTGAAAATGCTATTTTACTAAACCAAATCTCCTATCGGGAAGCAATTGAATTAGCATTTTATGGAGCAAGCGTTATTCATCCAAAAACGTTACAACCGCTTCAAAAAAAGGAAATTCCTTTATATGTAAAATCGTTTATTAATCCGCTTTTACCTGGAACAAGTGTTTCTCGCGGCGCTGATTTAGAACCGCATATTCCTTGTTATATTGTTAAAAAAGGGCAATTATTACTTTCGCTTTCTTCAATAGATTTTTCATTTATTATGGAAGAACACATTAGCGAAATATTTTCTCTTTTCCACCAGCATAAATTAAAAGTAAATCTTATTCAAAATTCGGCCATTAGTTTTTCGGTTTGTATTGAAGATAAATTCAATAATTTTAATGAAGTGAAAAACGTTTTAGCTAAAAAATTCAAAGTAACATTTAACGAAAATGTGTCGCTTTATACCATTAGACATTTTGATGAAAAAGTAGCTGAAATTGTTGAAAACAATAAAACAGTTTTATTAAAACAAATCTCAAGAGAGACGATGCAAATTGTAACAAAAGAATAGAACTGTTACTGTAAAATACGTTTATTTAGTTTAATTCATAAAGAATTAGGCTTATAAATACTACTTTTGAAAAATAGGAGTTATAGTATTTATGGCACATAGATGGATTTTATGGATTTTTCTATTTTTTGTTTCTGGCATATTTGCCCAAGAAATAGAAACGCCTTATAAATCTAAAAAAATTGCCGTTTCTAATGACACAGTTTTCATTGAAAAAGTAAGCATAAACAAAGCTTTTTTTAAAATTTTAGATAAAAACGGCAACAACATTGATTCTACAAATTATTCTGTAGATTTTAAAAAAAGCACATTAGTCTTTAAAAAGAATTTTATTTCAAATGATTCTTTAACTGTTCGCTATTTAAAATTTCCTGACTTTTTAACCAAAACCTATTCTATTTATGATGATGATAAAGTAGTTTCTAACGAAGCCGGAAAACTTTATACTATTAATAAGGAACAAAAAAGCATCTTCAAACCTTTCGACGGATTAACAACTTCTGGAAGTATATCGCGAGGAATTACTGTTGGAAATAATCAAAATACAGTAGTAAACTCAAATTTAGATTTACAAATCACTGGAAAAATTTCTGACAAAGTAAGTCTTAGAGCTTCTATTCAAGACAGTAATATTCCTTTACAAGATGGAGGTTATTCTCAAAAATTAGACGAATTTGATCAAATTTTTATTGAATTGTTTTCAGACAATTGGAACATAAGAGCTGGAGATTTATTTTTAGAAAACAGACAATCTCAATTTTTAAATTTCAATAAAAAAGTACAGGGTCTTTCTACGCATTTTACTTTGGGGACACCCGAAAAAAAGACCGATATTTTTGCGTCTGCAGCATTAGTTCGAGGGCAATATGCAAGAAGTTCATTTACAGGTCAAGAAGGAAATCAAGGTCCGTATAAATTGAAAGGAAATAATGGAGAACTATATGTTTTAGTTATTTCAGGTTCGGAACGTGTTTATGTAAACGGAATTTTATTAGAACGCGGAGAAAACAACGATTATATTATTGATTATAATGCGGGTGAAGTAGTTTTTAATTCCGTTTTTCCTATAACTTCTGAAATGCGAATTAATATAGAATATCAATATACCGATAGAAATTTCACTCGGTTTGTGACTTATGGCGGCATAACTCACGAACAAGAAAAGTTTAAAATTGGCGGTTTTGTTTATTCTGAAAATGATGTGAAAAACCAGCCTCTACAACAAAATTTATCGGCTGAACAAGTTGGAATTTTACAGGATGCTGGTGATGACAACACCCTTATGACGGCTCCTTCTGCTTATTTAGATTCATATTCTGATAATAAAATTTTATACAAAAAAGAGTTTATTGGTGCCGTTGAAGCATTTGTTTTTTCTAATAATGAAGCAGATGAATTATACAACGTACGATTTACTTTCGTAGGAAATAATCTTGGGAATTACATTTTAAGTAACAATAATACCGTAGGAAAAATTTATGAATACGTCTCTCCTGTAGCTGGAATTCCTCAAGGAAATTTTGAACCTACAATTCCGTTAATTGCACCAACAAAAATTCAAATAGCAACTGTTTTAGGAAGCTATACACCTACTGAAAAAACTAATGTCGATTTTGAAATTGCAGTGAGTAATAATGATAAAAATTTATACTCAAGTATTGATGATAACGACAACAAAGGAATTGCAGGAAAACTAGAGGTTAATCAAAGAGTTTATTCGGGGAAAATTGACATTGATGCTTTTACAAATGTTCAATTTATTCAAAAAGATTTTAGAAGCATTGAACGTTTGTTTACTATTGAATTTAATAGAGATTGGAATTTAACAAGCCCATTAGGTAACCAAAGTTTAGTTTCCAGCGGATTGAATTTTAATTTGAAAAAGAATGGCTTTGCAAAATACCAATTTGAAAAATTAGATTTCTCCGAAAACTTTTCTGGAAATAAACATCGTGTATCAGGGCTTTTGAAACATAAAAAAAGTGTTTTAAATACCGAAACAAGTATTTTAAAAAGTGATGGTTCATATGCTAAGTCTAAATTTTTTAGAACTCAAAATCAATTAAAATATCATTTTGGAAAAAATTGGGTTGGCGGAAGTTTTAGACATGAAAACAATAAAGAAACATTAATGAGTACGAATGATTTAAGTAATTTAAGTCAGCGGTTTTCAGAATATGGAGGTTTCATTGGTCATGGAGATTCTACCAAAGTATTTGTAGAATTAGGTTATTTAAATAGAGTAAATGACAGTTTACAAAGTGGAGTTTTAAAAAGAGTAAATCAGTCTAATTCATATTATTTAAAATCTCAGTTAATTAAAAACGAAAAAAGCAACCTAAATGTTTTTATAAATTACAGAAATTTAAAATATGAAGACAATAGAGAAAATGAACCTTCTTTAAATTCGAGAATTTTATTTAACACTCATTTTTTCGAACAATTAATTCAGTTTACAACCGTTTACGAAACCACTTCTGGAACAATTGCACAGCAAGAATTTACTTATCTTGAAGTAGAACCAGGTCAAGGTGTTTATGCGTGGAATGACTATAATAATAACGGAATTCAGGAGCTTCAAGAGTTTGAAATTGCTCCATTTGTAGATCAAGCAAAATATGTTAGAGTCTTTTTGCCAAATCAAGTTTTTGTTAAAACCAATAAAAATAAATTTTCGCAATCTATTGCTTTTAATGGTGTAGTGTGGCAAAACGAAAACGGATTCAAAAAATTTATGTCTCATTTTTATAACCAAACTTCATTATTAGTTGAACGAAAAAACATTCGTGATTCAAATGAATTTAATCTCAATCCTTTTGATGGTTCAAGTGAAAGCATATTGGGTCAAAATAATTCTTTTAGAAACAACTTGTATTTCAACAGAGGAAAACAAAAACATTCAACTACCTATTCATATCTAACTAATTCATTAAAAAACTTATTGAGTATTGGTTCGCAAGAAAACAACTTACGTTCACACCAATTCCAATACATGCATTTGTTGCAAAAAAGTTGGTTGTTGCAAATGAACAGTTCAATAGGAACCTCAGAAAGTTTATCTGATAATTATGCAACTCGAAATTTTTTCATCAACAGCTATGAATTGGCTCCAAAAATCTCTTATTTATTTTCTAAAAATGCAAGTTTAGATGTTTTTTACGAATTCAAAAATCAAGAAAACACCATAAATTTAATGGAAAAAGCAACCCAAAATAAGTTTGGATCATCCTTTACATTTAATAGCGAAAAAGGATTTTCAATTAATGGAGAATATGCTTTTTATGACAATAATTTTAGTGGAAATGCAACATCTCCAGTAGGGTTTCAAATGTTAAAAGGCTTACAAAACGGGAAAAATGGAGTTTGGCGCTTACTTTTACAAAAAAATATTACGCAATACTTAGACGTAAATATTAACTATCAAGGAAGAAAATCTGAGACAAGTAACACTATTCACATAGGAAACATACAATTAAGAGCATATTTTTAGTTAATTATTTAGAATTATTCTAATAATCTAATTAATTTTACATTTTTATATGAAAAACAACCCAAATGAAACGTTTTCTACTTATTATAATATTGTTTATTAGCAACTTAGCTGTTTCCCAATTAAGTAACAAACACTGGATTCCGCCTTTGCATGCAAATGAAAGCTCACAAGCTGGTCTAATTTCAGATCATTATTTATATTTAGCTACACCTGAACCTACCCCTTTTCAGGTTACGGTTACTGATGGTGACCAAAACCCTATAGCCGGCTCTCCTTTCACTCTTTCTCAAGGAAATCCTATAAGAATATTAATAGGAAACAGTCAGCCTTCGGTAATGTTTTTAGACAGAATTAATGTTGGTAGTGTTGTTTCTAGAAAAGGTTTAATTTTAGAAGCCCCATTTGATTTTTATGCTAGTTTTAGAGTTAGATCTGGAAATCATGCTGAATTTTTATCTTCAAAAGGATTAACAGGAGCGGGTACAATTTTTAGATTGGGTAGTTTGCCTCAGTCAGACTATGGAGGTATTCGAAATTTTGTTTCTAGTTTTATGGCCACTGAAGACAATACTGTTGTAAACTTATCAAATTACAATGCAAACATTGAATTTATTCAAGGAAGTAACGTTATAAGTGCAACTTCTCAAACTTTCAATTTAAATAAAGGACAAAGTGTAGTGGTCTCAGGTTATACAAATGTTGCTGCAAATCTAGATGGTTTTGTAGGAGCATTATTAACTTCAAACAAGCCAATTGTAGTAAACACGGGTAATTTAGCTGGTGGAATGTCTGGTTCAGGAGATGGGCAAGATTTTAATCTAGATCAAATTGTTCCATTAGACCAAGTAGGTGATGAGTATGTTATCATGAGAGGAAACGGTAGTTCGTTATCTGAAAAACCCCTTGTTATTGCTCACGAAGACAACACTCAAGTTTTTGTTAATGGCAGTACAACACCGATTGCTACATTAAATGCGGGAAACTATTTTTTAATTCCCGATTCAAATTTTCAAGGTGTTGGCACAAACAAAAACATGTATATAAATACCTCTAAACCAGTTTTTTTATATCAAATTGTAGCAGGTAGCCAAAGTGACGCTACTACGGGATTTTATTTTATACCGCCTTTAAATTGCTTTTGGCAAAAAAGTGTTGACGCAATACCGCAATTCAACAGAATTGGAAATACTACATATTCAGACAGTCGAATTATTATTGCAACCGAAACGGGTTCAACTGTAACAATAAATGGATTGCCTATTACCACAACACCTCTTTCCGTAGTTGGAAATGCTAACTGGGTAACCTATAACGTTCCTAATTTAAATGGAGACGTTAGTGTTGTTTCAACTGGAGCACTTGCAGTTGGTGTATTTGGCACAGACGGTCAAGCTGCTGGGTACGGTGGTTATTTTTCAGGTTTTGGCGCTTTACCTAGAGACTCTGAAACTACCATTTGCTCTAATTCTATAGTTAATTTATATGAAGAAATTCCTGGAAATCCAGAACCCGGTGGGATTTGGACAGTTCCAGCTGGCGCTCCAAATTTAAATGGAAATTTATTTGACCCTGCAGTAAACCTTCCTGGTGATTA
The DNA here is from genome assembly GCF_034111225.1 of Flavobacterium sp. Taxonomy (GTDB): domain Bacteria; phylum Bacteroidota; class Bacteroidia; order Flavobacteriales; family Flavobacteriaceae; genus Flavobacterium. The sequence goes on from NZ_JAWUXR010000016.1 coordinate 154,524, forward strand.
TTTTTATACTTTTACTAAAATCTGTGATGGAACAACAAGCCCTTTTCCTGTTAAAATAACTGTTTTACCTATTCAACCGGGTCCTTTTGCAGGAACTAGTTCAAGTCAATCATTTTGTACTACAGATGCGGTTATAGATTTGTTTACTTTATTAGGAAGTGGTGTAACTACTGGCGGAAACTGGACATTCAATGGAACTTCTATGCCAAATGGTAATCTAGATCCTTCAACTAATATTTCAGGAAATTATACTTACACAATACCAGCAAGTGGTGTTTGCGATAGAGTTTCTGCAACTATAACGATTACTGTAAACCAAACTCCATTAATTATTCCAATTGCTGATTATGAAGAATGTGATAACATTTTAGTTGATAGTGATGACGTAAACGGACAAACAGTTTTTACATTAACAAATAAAAATAGTGATGTTTTAAACGGACAAACAGGAATTAATGTTACTTATCATAATTTACCGACTGAAGCAACTGCAGGAACAAATGCAATTACTTCAATTCATACTGGAAATAGAATAATATATGTTCGCCTAACAAATACAACTACTCGTTGTTACACTACAACATCTTTTAACTTGGTTGTTAACCCAAAACCAGTTGTTCTTAATGAAGTTGTTCTGAAACAATGTGATGATGACACTGATGCTAGAACATATTTTAATTTAACTGATGCTAATCGCTCTATTACTAATGACACTAGCTTAACATTTACATATCACAACTCACAATCAGGAGCAAACAACAGCACTGATTTAGTTGCTAATGATTTAAATTATTTTGCGTCAGATGGAACTATTGTTTGGGCAAGAAGTCAAACTACAAAAGGGTGCTATAGGGTAACTAAAGTAAACTTAGTCGTTTCTACTACGCAAATTCCAGCATCATTTAACCCTGCGCCATTAGAAGAGTGTGATGATTATGTAGATGCAACTAATTTAGATAATGATGGTTTCGATAATTTTGATATTGAAACCGCATTTACACAATTATTCAAAGATATTTTTCTTGCAGCCCAAAGACCATTTCTTGTAATTACATATTATGAATCTTATAATGACGCTTTATTAATTGCAAACCCTATACCAAATACAACAAATTATAGAAATATAACAGCGAATACTCAATCCATTTGGGCAAGAGTTGATAGTCGTTTAAATACTGATAGTGGTTGTAAAGGAATTAAAGAACTTCAACTAATTGTAAACCCTTTACCTGAAGTTGATTTAGGAGTTGATTTTACTCTTTGTATTGATCCTATTACAGGAATAGGCTCTGAAATAGTAGATGCAACACCTAGTAGTGCTGGAAATTTTTCTTATACTTGGACACCTACAAACCCAAATGTTGATGCATTAGGAAATGAAAGTGCACAATTTGACATTACCCAAGGCGGAACATATTCTGTAATTGTAACAAATACTGATACCGGTTGTCAAAACTATAATGATAGTATAACGGCTACTTTTTCTTCAGAACCTGCTACATTTACTGCAAGTGTTGTTACTCCAGCTTTTTCTTCTGGCTTAACAACAATAGAATGCATTGCTACAGGTGGTTATGGAGTATACGAATACAGTTTGAATTTAATTGATTGGCAATCTAGCCCAACTTTTACAAATTTACCAAATGGGACTTATACAGCATACGTAAGAGATCTTCAAGGTTGTGATATGCTATCTGTTTCTAATTTATTTGCAGTAACATACCCTAACTTTTTTACTCCTAATGGAGACGGCTATCATGATACATGGAATGTATTTGGCTTAGACAATAGTTTTGCTGCTATTATATATATTTATGATAGATATGGGAAATTACTAAAACAAATTAGCCCGAATGAAGCTGGTTGGAATGGTACACTTAATGGTCAATTATTACCTTCAACAGATTATTGGTTTAGAATTGAATACACTGAAAATAACGTTAGAAAAGAATTTAAATCACACTTTAGCTTAATTAGATAATATGGACGGAGTAATTAAAACATCTATTGATAATAATATAGCAACTGTTAGTTTTTTTCACCCTGCTAGTAATTCTTTTCCTAGCCTATTACTTGATAATTTAACTCAAGAATTAAATACCTTGAGCGTAAATAATAATATTAATTTAATTGTTTTAAAAAGTGAAGGTAATGGCGCATTTTGTGCTGGCGCTTCTTTCGATGAGCTTTTAGAAGTTAGCAACTTAGATGAGGGTAAACTCTTTTTTTCCGGCTTTGCCAATGTAATTAATGCAATGCGCACTTGTTCCAAAATTATTATAGGGAGAGTTCATGGAAAAGCTGTTGGCGGTGGAGTGGGAATAATTTCTGCTTGTGATTGTGTTTTTGCGACTAATAATGCTTCTACAAAATTGTCAGAATTAGCTATAGGTATTGGTCCATTTGTAATAGAGCCAGCGGTTTCTAGAAAAATTGGAAAAACTGCAATGACAGAAATGACTTTAGCAGCTACCGAATGGAAAAATGCAGAGTGGGCTTTAAATAAAGGCTTGTTTACTCAACTATTTAATACTGCTGAAGAATTAGACAATTCTTTAAATATTTTTGCTTTAAATCTATCTAGCTACAACCCTGAAGCACTTAATAAAATGAAAAAAGTGATTTGGGAAGGAACAGAAAATTGGGATACTCTACTTTATGAAAGAGCTGAAATCTCAGGAAAACTAGTTTTATCTGAATTTACAAAAGAAGCTTTAACTAAATTTAAAAAATAAAGAAAGCTGTAACAGAAATGTTACAGCTTTCTTGTTTTTAACCATCCTGTAATACTTAAACGTTCTTTTTTTACAGGTTTAACTTCGTGTTCAAGGATTTGGCTTTCAAAAACCACCATTCTTCCTTTTAATGGATATATTTTAATATCCTCTTCGCCTTCCTTGTAAATAACTAATTCGCCTCCATATTCTGGCAACCAATCTTCATCATTTAAATAACAAACTAATGATAATTTTCTACTGTCATCATTTTGGAAAGTGTCCAAATGTCTTTTGTAAAAAGTTTCTTTAGGGTAAAGAGCATAATGAAATTCTCTTTCTTGAATTCCTAAAAAACAGGTTCTATTCAAATAATTAGTAAAATGCTCAATTTTATCAAAGAACACCTGCTCTTCTTTGTTTGCGAGTTTTTCATCTATCCAAAAAATAAAATCACCTCTTATGGCCTTAGCAATTAACTCATTAAATTGGTTACCTATTGCAGCTTTTTTAAAATCTTCTTCATCGTATTTATCAATTAAACTTGAACGAAGGTTTTCAACTTCTTCTGCCAAAAAGAAATCGTCAACAATGCTGTACTGTTGATTTAAAAGATCATCAATAATCTTTTCGTATTTTGTATTTAACTGTAAATCTTCCATATTTAAAAGTGAACAAATATAGTGTTAATTAGGAAATAAAATAAATGACATTAATTTAGTAAATTTGCATTTATAATATATCATATATGAGTAATATAAGAATAACAAAACAATTTACTTTTGAGACAGGACATGCATTATATGGATATGATGGAAAGTGCAAAAATGTTCATGGTCATAGTTATAAATTATCTGTAACTGTAATAGGAAAACCAATTACAGATGCTTCAAATGTAAAATACGGAATGGTTATAGACTTTACTGATTTGAAAAAAATTGTTAAAGAAGAAATTGTTGACAACTTTGATCATGCAACTGTATTTAACCAAAATACACCTCATGTAGAATTAGCAAAAGAGCTGAGAGATAGAGACCATCATGTGATTTTAGTAGATTATCAACCTACCAGTGAAAATATGGTAATTGATTTCGCTGACAAAATAGTAAAGCGTCTTCCAAAAAATATTAATTTATTTTCACTTAGACTTCAAGAAACAGAAACTTCATTTGCAGAATGGTTTGCTTCTGATAATTAAAAAAAAATCCCGATTCAATTTGAGTCGGGATTTTTTTATTCACTTAATTTAACTAACTTTTATTTTTTCACGATTAAGAATTCCGAACGTCTGTTTTGAGCGTGTTCTTCGTTTGTACATTTTTTACAATCTACT